>JAZSIE010000021.1:0-46005 GCA_045533655.1 Acutalibacteraceae bacterium | reverse complement strand
CTCCGTTTGCAGTTGTTGTAGTTGTTGAAAATGGTGGTTGGGGTTCCACTACGGCGTTACCTATTGCTTCAAAAGTTGTAAACGAAGCAGTAAAAACAATTTCGTAGAATCTAGGGTGAAATGAGTTATCCGAACCTGCCTAAATCCTTGTATTCTCAAGCTTTTCCGGCGTTTCGTTCTTGCAAGGCGGCAGCCTTCCTTTGCCCTCTACACCAAAAATCCAATAAAAATCTTTCGCTTTATAGGTTGAAGATTTTTTATAGAACGGATTTTTGGTCAATCAAGGCAAAAACGGAGCGAATCCTTTACGGATTTGCGAGTATTTTAACGATGAGTGAGCGGAAATCCGTCTATAAAAAACACGGTTCGGATAATTCCCTTCACCCTAAAATCCAAAAACTAAAAGGTCGCAGTCAATTAAGACTACGACCTTTTCTTATTTTAAAATTTAATTATTTTGCTCTTCTTTCTTCAAGCTCTTTTGTCATTGTTTCAAGAGTTTTCTTGTCGAGGTTGTAAACAAATGCAATACCAACAAACTGAAGAATTGCACTAAATGCATAAAGACCAGCAACAAGCCAACACATATTTTGTGCTGTTTCTGCGCTCTGACCAATTGTTCCGTATTTTGAAACATAACCGAGGAGACCCATAATGTACATAACTGCTGAAGGACCAACACCCTGTGCCAATTTTCTGAAGAATGAGTGAAGTGAGTAAACTGTACCTTCTTCTCTTGTACCGAATTTCCATTCGTTATAGTCAATAGCGTCACCCATCATAGCCCAAGAAACACAAGTATAAATACCCATACCAATACCGAAAAGTATAAGACCTACAAGATAAACAACTAATCCTGCATCATGGTTTTCAAGTGTTGGGAATATAAACAATATAGCAGCACCAACAAGTGAAACAATTGTGCCATAAACTGAAGCTTCTTTTTTACCGAATTTATTAACAAGCTTTTTAATGAATGGTAAGAAGATAAGCATTGGTAAGAAACCAATCATCTGAACAACACCTGACATACCTGCATTACCAAAGTATGTTGCAAACATAATTGTATTTGCTGTTGTTGCAGATTGCATACCAAGGAACATACCCATAGCAGCAATAGTAGCACCAACTGCAGGGCGGTTTTTCATAAATTTACCAAATGATTTGATAATATTTATTTTTTCGCCACCTTCATTTGTTTTAACTGCATTTTCGTCTACACGGATTGTAGTTGTTTTTATCATAAACATAAATGCAATAAAACCAATAACACCCATAATAAGTGCAGCAAAGAAAACTCTTTCACCTAAAAGAACCTGTACTTCTTCACCAGTTGCAGGGCTTAAAACTGCTTCACCAATTTCGTAAGCTTTACCCGTTTTTGGGTTTGTAAGGAATTGTTCTCGTGTAAAGCCTTCTGGAATTTCTATTTTATCAAGAAAACTTGTTGTTCCATCAAATTTAACCTTTTGCCAGATTAATGCTGGTAAAATAACCATTGGAAGAATATTGCCGAACATTGAACCGATACTTCTCCATGTTGAAAGCTCTGCTCTTTCACCAGCATCCTCTGAAATAAGAGAAAGCATTGAGCCGTAAGGAACATTAGCAACTGTGTAACAAGCATCCCACACGATGTAGCCACCAACGAATAAACATGCTTTAACCCATTTCTCTGCATTCGGGAATGGAAGGAATACTGCTGCGCCTGCAAGAAGTAATCCACAAGCACCTATAAAAATATATGTTTTGAATTTACCCATCTTATATTTGCGTCTATCGTTATCAATAAGACCACCAATAAGCGGGTCATTTATAGCGTCCCAAGCCTGAACAAGTAAAAGTAAAATAGATAAAAGTCCAGTTTCCATCATCATATAAACTAACCAGAATGTCTGAACCGTTCCTTTAAGAGCAAAGCTCATGTTACAACCAAGGTCACCAGCAGCGTAAGCTAATTTGTCACGCATACCAAATTTACGGTAACCGTTGGCATCTAATTGGACTGGTTTTTTTGCCATATTAATTTCTCCTTTACGAGTAATTTTGTTTCTATTATAGAAAATAGAAACTCATTAATTACATTATAACTTATGTAGATATATTTTGTTATGAATATTTTTAGGTTTTTAGGCACGATTTTTAGAAATAGTTAAATAATAAACAAAAAAAATGTAAAAAATTGGAAAATTGTATTAATTTTAACATAATGTGACATTATTGTTTTTTCTGTTGACATTCCTTAAAATAAGGGCTAAAATCTTCTTATATATTATATTTAGCAGAAAGCGTGATTTTATGAAAGTTTCAACAACTTCTTCAAGAATAGCCGACAGATTTGACGTTTTTACGTCTTTAAAAATTATTGCAGATGCTGGCTTCGATGCAGCAGATTTTTCTATGTTCTGTATGAACGAAAAAGAAAACTGCATTTTAAATACAGACGATTATAAAGAACACGTTTTAAAAGTAAAAGAATATGCCGAAAGTCTTGGTCTTCACTTTAATCAGGCACACGCACCATTTCCTACTATTAAAGAAGATGATGAAGAATACAACAAAGAAAATTTACCAAAAGTAAAAAGAGCAATTGAAATTGCTGGTCTTTTAGGTATTGAAAATATTGTAATTCACCCCGTTGTTTTTAAAGAAAATCAGAAAGAAAAAAATATTGAACTTTATATGAGTCTTTTAGAAGATGCTAAAAAAGCAGGGGTAAAAATTGCACTTGAAAATATGTTTGGTAAAACAAACCCTGAAACTGGTAAAAAATTCACTAACGTTTGCAGTCTTGGTGAAGAATTCGCAGAGTATTACGACGCTTTACCAAAAGAGCATTTTTCTTGTTGTGTAGATATCGGTCACTGTGGTCTTGTTGGTTCAACCGCTGGTGAAATGATTAGAGTTTTAGGTAACAGAGTAGCGTGTTTACACACCCACGACAATAACGAAGTTGACGATTTGCACTACCCACCATTTATGTTTGACTTAAACTGGGATGATATAGCGCGTGCTTTAGCAGAAATTGATTATAATGGTTACATAACTTTAGAAAGTGACTGTGTTTACGACCAGATGCCACTCGATATTGTTCCTTATATGGCAAAATATATGTGTGAAGCAGCAAAAAAACTCGGCAGAATGGTAGAAGATTATAAAAAGGAGCTTAAAAAATGAATTTTAGTGAAATAGCAAAAACACGTCAATCATGTCGTATTTACGATAGCACAAAACAAGTTGAAGATGAAAAAATAAAGGCAATTTTAGAAAGTGCAATTCTTTCACCTTCTGCTTGTAACGCTCAACCTTATCATTTTACAGTTTGCAAAGGTGAAAAGGCAAAAGAAGTTGCAGAAGCAACAAGGGGAATGGGTATGAATAAATTTACTGCTGACGTACCTGTTATGATTGTTATTTCTGAAGAAGCATATAACAAAACTGCCGGTGTTGGTGCAATTCTTAAAGATAACGACTACCGCTCTATTGATATTGGAATTGCCTGTGCTTACCTTACGGCAGAAGCAACGGCACAGGGTCTTGAAACTTGTATTTTAGGTTGGCTTGATGATAAAAAAATAAGAAAAATTTGCGATTTGAAGCATCCCGTAAGACTTGTTGTTGCTCTCGGTTACCCAAAAGAAAATTATGAATTAAGAGAGAAGAAAAGAAAGTCATTTGAAGAATTGGTTTCCGTAATTGAATAATTAAAAATGGCTGTTTACATATTTTTGTAAATAGCCTTTTTTGTTGCATTATGTATTAAAAAGTGATATTATAAGTAAGTCAAAAGACCTACACTTAAAATGGAATCGGGTGTAACTCCCGAACGGGCACGCCGCCGTGAGTGTTATTTAAAATATTCTTCTGCACTTTTACCGCAAAAAGTGGACAAGCCATTGAATTTTTAAATTTGAGAAGGTGAAGAATATAACACAAGTCGAAATACTTTTTATTTGTAGCTTTTCTAAAACTTTGCGAGAGCCGAAGTATGAATTGAAAAAATAATAAACCCACAAAGGAGAAAGATAATTTATGAAAACAAAAATTTTCAGTAAAAAATTATTAGTTACTCTGTTGGTTGTGCTTATTGCGGTTATGGCACTCTTTATTGCAGGATGTACTAATAACGTTCAAGACGAACCAACCACAACAGAGCCAGTACAGACAACTGGTCAATCTTCTGCAATAGTTAAAGGCGAAGGCGAAAACGCTTTTGTTTTTATAGCAGTTGATTTAGACGGCAACAGTACACATTACATGATTAAAACTGACAAAGAAACTGTTGGTGAAGCACTTGTAGAAAATGGTTTGATTGCTGGTGATGACAGTGAATATGGTCTTTACGTTAAAACTGTAAACGGCATCACACTTGATTACGACAAAGACGGAAAATACTGGGCATTTTATGAAGAAAATGCTTATGCTAATCAAGGTGTAGACAGCACACCTATTAAAGAAGGCGGAGTTTACACGTTTAAACCAGAATAATGAAACTTAAAGTAAAAGAAATTACAGTATTTGCAATGCTCGGTGCATTGGTTTTCGCTCTTAAAAAGGTAATGGAATTTTTACCGAACGTACATTTAGTTGGTGTTTTCATTATTGCAATGACGGTTGTTTACAGAAAAAAAGCACTCTACCCTTTATACGTTTACGTATTTTTAGACGGTCTTATGGGTGGATTTTCTACCTGGTGGATTCCTTATATTTATATATGGACTATTCTCTGGGGTGTAACAATGCTTTTACCAAAGAATATGAATCCTAAAATAGCACCAATTATATATATGGTTGTTTGTGCACTACACGGATTTTTATTTGGTACGTTATATGCACCGGCGCAAGCACTGTTTTTCAATCTTGATTTTAACGGCACAATAGCGTGGATTGTTGCAGGTCTGCCGTATGATTTAATTCACGGAGCAAGCAATTTTTTGTGTGGAATACTTATTCTTCCCATAATAAATGTTTTAAAATCAGTAAACTCTTCGCTCCAATAAAAAAAATGCAGAATTCAGAATGCAAAATGCAGAATTTCGGAAATGCTTCGCATTTGATTTTAATTATTGCTTAATAGAAATAACAAAATTCTATCATTTTTAGTTTTACAATAAACTTTAAATGATAGAATTTTTTTTATTTGTATCTAAATATTTATAAATGATAAAAATGAAAAGATAAATTAACCATACAAATTACAATAATTCTGCATTTTGCATTCTGAATTCTGCATTCTAAAAATGCCTTTGGCATTTTTACTATCTTCCCGCTACACTCTTAAGCACTGTAGTCAGTGTTTGCTCAATACTCTGTGAAATTGCGGGGTCGAGATTTTTGAGATTTTTATAGAATTTTATTGCTTCATCAAATGAGAAATTGAACTTTGAAGAATAGTTTTTTTCTAAATTCATAAAAATAGTTTCAAAAGCATCCTGAACTTTTTGTGAGTCTAAATTTTCAAAACCTGCAGTAGTATTTTCGTGAAGTTGAGCACTCACGGTTGAAATATTACCACTCACAAAGAATTCACCGAAAACTTTCCAGTTTACAGGGTAATGTTGAGAAAATGCCAGAGCATCTGTTTCAACAACGTTATAATTATCATTATATAAAAGTACCCCAACAACTGAACCTGTTGGTAATACGTTTACAAGTTTTGGTGAAAGATTTTTAAAAGAAACACTCTCAAATTGTTCTTTTCTTAAACCTGGTCCGTCAAAATTATAAACAGTTTTTATCTTTTTGAAAATTCCCGCAGGTGCTTCCATAGCACTGACTATTGCTAAGTTTCCACCCTTTGAATGACCTACAACGTAAATTTCTTTTTCTGTAATTTTGTGAGTATTTGTTTTTAAATATTCTATTGCAAGATTATGTGTAAACGTCGGGTAAGAATAAGTCACTCTGAAATTTTCAATCCAACCTATAATTGAAGAATCTGTTCCTTTAAAAGAAACAACAGTTTTTCCACTCATCCTTACAGTAACTGCACCAAACTGAGTGTTATCTGTTTTAAGATTTATAAAATTACTGAAAGTCATATTTTTATATCTTGTAGAATTTTTTATAATATCAAGTGCAAGATATGCCGTTTTTACCATTTCACCCGATTGTTCTGGTGCTGGTTTTACCTTTCCAGCTTCTTCAATAAATTCATTAAGAGATTTTTTGCCACTATAAGTTTCAAGCGGAACGTAAACTAAAATTGCACAGAGCAAATTATCTAAATTATTCCAATGAACGTCCATTACTTTAATATCTTTATAATTTTCTAAATAATCAAGAATACTGAACATAAAAATCTCCTTTCAAAAGTAAAACTCCCACTAAAACATATTCAATTTTAGTGGGAGTTATTATTTTTTAAAAACCTATTGGTCTTTCAGATATTTCAATACAAACAGTAGTAATAAAGAATGCTAAAAGAAAGAGTATAACAAAACCCGAAAAAACAAGTATTTTTCTTATTCTTTCTTTTTTTTCTGCTACTTTACTTTCGCCAATAACATATTTTTTTGTACCCATTTTTCCAGGGTAGTATTTAGCAAAACCATAATAACTTTTTCGTTTTATTATGTCTTCATTTTTTTCGCTCTTACGAAAAATCATTGGTCGTCTCCTATTGTAACTAATGTTGTATCTTCAATATCGTCTTCTGTTTCTTCTGTTACAGGTTCGTCAATATTTTCTGTTGTAGATTCTTCTTCAAACTCTTCTGTTTCTTCCATTTCTGGAGCATCCATATCTTCAGTCAATTCTTCTTCAAGAATTTCATTAGGCACAGTCGTATTTTCAGTAGTTGAAACTTCTTCTTTTTCTAAAGGTTTACTTGTACTACTTGACGAAGAACCGCCCGAACCTGCTGTTCCGTTATAAATATCTATAAGCGTTGTTCTGCCATCTTCGAGTGTTATATTTGAAGTGCCATAAAGTTCATTTTGTAAAATATGTGCTGCTTGTTGGTAATCAACAACCCAAATCCAGGAACCCATACTACCACTCTGACAAGTATCGTTTGTAGGAATCTGCAACTCACTTCTGTCATAAAATGCCCAACCATTTGTAATTGCTTTCATTCCTAAAGAGAGAATTTCACTTCTGCTGAATCCTGTGTAAACGTAAGGAAGTAACACATTAAGATATTTATTAAGGTCAGAAACAGAAGCACTTGTTACTCTGTTAATAATAGCATTAATAACTGAACGCTGTCTTCTCGTTCTGCTTATATCACCATCAGCATCGCAACCCCTGATTCTGCAAAAAGCGAGTGCTTCTTCACCATTAAGAGTTACGTCATCACCGTAAGGCATTGACAAATCATAACGATTATTAGCATAATTAGCTTCATATTTTTTTACATCAACGGTAACGCCATCCATTGCTTCAATAATTGCTTTGAATGACTCAAAATTAACCATAACGAAATTATCAATTTCTATTTTATAGTTATTCTCTATTGTTGTCATTAAAGTTTCTGGACCACCCATAGAAAAAGCGGCATTTAATTTTGAGCAATAAGAATTATTTTTTCCTTCAATATAAAGGTAACTGTCACGCATAAAAGAAACAAGTTTAATCTGCTTCGTTTTTTTATTAAGAGAAACTAAAAGCATAGTATCAGTATTACCTGTATTTGTTCCTTTTCTGCTGTCGGCACCAATAAGAAGCACGTTAACAACGTTTTTACTTGTCATTTTCTGGTCATTACCTGTGGTAGCCCAGATTTTTAATGCATCTTTAAAATTACTTGCATTAATATCGCCGTCAATATCGTCTATATTTTCTAAATTTTCTTCATAAATAACGTCATCATAATTTTCGGCGTTACCCATTCTGTCAAATTTGCTATCTATAAAAATTCCTAAAGCAGAACTTATAATTATAACAAATATAAGAAAACCAGAAAATACTTTAACCAGACGCTGATTACCCTTACTTAAATTGTAAAACCATCTTAAAACAGGATTACTACTCTGTTTTTTTCTTTCTTCTGCATCAACAAATTTGCCATTTTCTTTGTATTTTGGTGGAGCTGGTCTTCTCGGTGGTGTATTAGTAGCAGAATTTCTGCTACTAACTCTTTGAGAAGACACTCTTTGCCCGTTTACAGGTTGCCTGTTTATTGGTCTTTGACTTACTGGTCTCTGACCTACACCAACAGGTCTTTCACCCACTGGTTTTTGATTAACTTGCCTTTGTTGACCAGAAACTCCCTGCTTGTAAGTAGGTGGAGTCGGTTTTTTTACAAATATTTCTTCTTCAGAAACATTTATATCTCTTTTATTTGAAATTTTTGGGCTTAATGAATCAAGGTAAGCGTCGATATCGACATTATTATTTGAATTTCTACCTGTATTTCTGTTTTCAGGCATTTTATTATTCACCTTCGTCGTCTAACACGTTTTCTACTTCTGCTTCATCATCAGGAGTACCTTCATCTTCGTTATCTCCTGAAGTATCTCCTGCACCTTCTTCTGCACTGCCGTCATCTTCAACGTCGCCGTTTACTTCTTCTTCATCGTGCTCAGTTGTTGAAAGTGTAACAACCTTGTCTTCACCGGTAACTTTCATTACCTTAACACCCTTTGAAGGACGTGCACAAACTCTGACTGCATCTGCAGGAATTCTTATAATAATACCATCTTGTGAAATAAGAATAATATCTTCATCATCGTCAACAATACTTACTGCAGTAACGTCACCATATTTTTCAACGTGATAGTTTTTAAGACCTTTACCGCCACGGGATTGTAAACGATAATCTGAAATTTCACTACGTCTTCCGTAACCGGTTTCACTGACTGTAAGAACTTTACCACCTTCGTGAAGAACAGCAACACCAGCTACTTCATCACCTTCTCTTAAAGTGATTGCTTTAACTCCAGTTGCAGTTCTGCCTAATGGACGTGCATTTGTTTCATTAATATGAATACACATACCTTTCTTAGTAGCAATAAGTAATTCATCATTACCTGAAGTGAGTTTTACAAATACTAATTCGTCGTCTTCACGGAGAGAAATTGCATTAAGACCATTTTTACGGATATTTTTATAAAGACTTAAAGCAGTTCTCTTAATAAGACCTTTTTTAGTAAACATACAAAGGAACTTGCCTTCATCATCAGAAGGAACACTGAGCATTGCAGAAATTTTCTCACCATTTTCAAGTGGAAGAAGGTTAACAATGTTCATACCCTTACTGTTTTTACTACCTTCCGGAATTTCGTAACCTTTAAGACGGAATGCTCTGCCTTTTGTTGTTAAGAACATTACGTAATCGTGAGAAGAAGCAATAAACATTGTTTCTGCAACGTCATCTTCACGGCGGGTCATACCTTTAACGCCACGGCCACCTCTGTTTTGAGCAGAGAATAAATCAACCGGCTGACGCTTAATGTAACCCATAGTTGTATATGTGTACATACAAGTTTCTTCTGGAATAAGGTCTTCAATATCAACTTCACCGCTTACGTTTTCAATAGCAGTTCTTCTTTCATCACCGAACTTATCACGAATAACTGTAATTTCTTCTTTTATTATTGAAAGAACTTTTTCGTGAGAACCTAAAATTTCTCTATATTCTTTAATTTTTTCTTCTAATTCATTTAATTCATTAGTAATCTTGAGAATTTCAAGACCTGCTAACTGACCTAAACGGAATGCCACAATAGCAGCTGCCTGTGGTTCGTCAAAATCAAATTTTTCCATAATAGCAGTTTTTGCTTCCTGCTGACCGCCTTTACAAGCACGGATTGTTGCAATAATATCGTCAACAATATCAATAGCCTTTTTAAGACCATCTAAAATATGTTTTCTTTCTTCTGCCTTTTTTAAATCGAACTGTGTTCTTCTTGTAATAACCTGACATTGGAAATCAATATATTGCTGTAAAATTTCTTTAAGTGTAAGAATTTTTGGTTCGCCATTAACAATAGCAAGTAAAATTACACCAAAAGTAGATTGTAATTGTGTATATGAGAAAAGTTTATTAAGTACAACCTGAGCATTGGCATCACGTTTGATGTCAATTTCAATGTGCATACCTGTTTTATCTGAAGAATAGTCGTTAATATCGGCAATACCTTCAACTCTTTTATCTTTAACAAGGTCTGCAATAGACTCAATAAGTCTTGCTTTGTTAACCATATAAGGAATTTCGGTAATAATAATTTTAAATCTCCCGTTTTTACCTTCAACAATTTCTGATTTTGCTCTTACTACAACTTTACCACGACCAGTAGCATAAGCTGAACGTATACCAGAACGACCCATAATAATACCAGCAGTTGGGAAGTCAGGACCTTTTATATGTTCCATAATATCTTCAAGTTCTGCTTCTGGGTTATCAATAACACAACAAATAGCATCAATAACTTCTCTTAAGTTATGTGGTGGAATATTTGTAGCCATACCAACAGCAATACCTTGAGAACCATTAACTAAAAGGTTAGGGTAACGAGATGGTAAAACGGTAGGTTCTTTAAGACGGTCATCATAGTTAGGTACAAAATCAACAGTATTTTTTTCAATATCTGTGAGCATTTCAAGTGACATTTTGCTCATTCTTGATTCTGTATAACGGTAAGCAGCAGCAGGGTCACCATCAATAGAACCAAAGTTACCATGACCGTCAACGAGCATATATCTCATTGAGAAATCTTGTGCTAAACGTACCATTGCATCGTAAACAGAAGCGTCACCGTGTGGATGGTAACGACCAAGCACAGAACCAACTGTGTCGGCACATTTACGATATGCTTTATCCGGAGTAAGATTATTCTCGTACATTGTGTAAAGAATTCTTCTGTGAACTGGTTTTAAACCATCACGAACGTCTGGAAGAGCACGGGAAACAATAACTGACATTGAGTAATCAAGGAATGCAGTTCTTACTTCTTTATTAATATCAACGTTAATAATTTTTTGATTTGAATACGGGTCAGGAAGATTGTTTATACCTTGAGTAACGCCCGTATTTTCTACATTGTTATTTAATTCATCCATTTATTAATACTTCCTTATAAAAATTTAAAAGTTCTAAATTAAACGTCAAGATTTTTAACATACTTTGCGTTTTTCTCAATAAATTCTCTTCTTGGTTCAACCTTGTCACCCATAAGAATTGAGAATGTTTCGTCTGCTTCTTCTGCATCTTCTAAAGTAACACGAAGCATAAGACGGGTTTCAGGATTCATTGTTGTTTCCCAAAGTTGATTAGGGTCCATTTCACCAAGACCTTTATAACGCTGAATAGCATAGTTTGTACCATCTGCCATAATTTCATCACGTTCAGCGTCAGAATAAGCATAATGGTGTTTATTACCTTTACTTAATCTGTAAAGTGGTGGTTGTGCTAAATAAATATGACCTTGTTCAATTAAATCTCTCATATATCTGAAGAAGAAAGTTAAAAGAAGTGTTCTGATGTGAGCACCGTCAACGTCGGCATCGGCCATAATTATAATTTTATCGTAACGAAGTTTTTCTATATTGAAATCTTCACCAATACCAGTACCTAATGCTAAAACAACAGGAGTTAATTTTTCATTACCTATAACTTTATCAACTCTTGCTTTTTCAACGTTAAGCATTTTACCCCAAAGTGGGAGAATAGCCTGAATCATTCTGTCACGGCCACTCTTTGCTGAACCACCCGCAGAGTCACCCTCTACAATGTAAAGTTCTGTTTTACTTGAATCTTTTTCAATACAATCTGCAAGTTTACCAGGAAGTGAGTTGCTTTCAAGAACTGACTTTCTTCTTGCATTATCTCTTGCTTTTCTTGCAGCTTCTCTTGCTCTTGAAGCATCAAGTGCTTTTGAAAAAATCTCTTTTGCAACTGAAGGATTTTCTTCAAAATACGTCATTAATTTTTCATAAACACATTTTGATACGATTGGAGTAATATCTGTATTACCTAATTTACCTTTAGTCTGACCTTCAAACTGTGCTTCTGTAAGTTTAACACTTATTACTGCTGTAAGACCTTCTCTTACGTCTTCACCAGAAAGTTTTTTATCGTTATCTTTTAAGAGATTATATTTTTTACCGTAATCATTAAATACTCTTGTAAGTGCAGTTTTAAAACCAGTTTCGTGAGTACCACCATCAATAGTACGAACGTTGTTGGCAAAGCTTAAAACTAATTCGTTGTAACTGTCGTTATACATAAGAGCAATATTTGCTTCTCTGTCGCCACTTACAGCAGAAAAATGAATTGGTTCTTCGTGTAAAGGAGTTAAACCACGTTTTTTAGTTTCAAAATCAACGAATGATGAAATACCACCTTCGTAGCAGTAAACTTCACCTTTTTCTTCGTCAAGGTTTCTTTTATCTGTTAAAGAAATCGAAAGACCGGCATTCAAAAATGCTTGTTCTCTTAATCTTCTTTCAAGAACTTCAAATTCATAAATTGTTGTTTCTGTAAATATTTCCGGGTCTGCTTTAAATCTGATTAAAGTACCGGTTTTATCAGTATCACCAATAACCTTAAGGTCACAAGTAGGGTTACCTCTTTCAAATCTCTGGTAATGAACGTGACCATCTTGTGAAACTTCTACTTCAAACCATTCTGAAAGAGCATTAACAACAGATGAACCAACGCCGTGAAGACCACCAGAAACTTTATAACCACTACCACCGAATTTACCACCTGCGTGAAGAACTGTTAAAACGCCAGTAACAGCAGGTAAACATTGTTGCTCATTTATACCAACAGGAATACCACGACCATTATCTCGAACAGTAATAACGTCGCCAGGTAAAATTTCTACCTGAATATCAGTACAGAAACCTGCTAATGCTTCGTCTATTGAGTTATCTACAATTTCATAAACCAAGTGATGAAGACCTTTAGGACCAGTAGAACCGATATACATACCAGGTCTTTTTCTAACAGCCTCAAGGCCTTCAAGAACCTGAATAGCACTTGCATCATATTTTTCAGTAACAACAGTATCTATGTTACTTTCTTCTAATACAACTGCATTTTCTAATGCTTCTTCTTTTAATTCTGCTTCGGTTTTCATAATGTTTTCGTCCAAAACTATAACCTCCGTATTTTAATAATCTTTTTTATCTATATAAAAGTTAATTATGTAGGAATTTTACTTTCTGTTCTTTTTAAAATAGTCCCTACTGAAACAGGTGAAATATGAATTTTTTTACCTTTTTTTGTGTTAGTAACAACAAAAGATTTTGGTAATTCAAACGGTGCAACGTTATTAACATTACCATTTTTTTCTGCCTTGTTTAAATAATCAACTGTACTTTTCATAACAGTAGTATTTTCCATATCAAAAATACCTATTATTTCTTCATCCACAATAACAGTGTCTTGTCCGATATGAATATACATAACTTTTTCCTTTATTTTTCTTCTTTTATTTTTCCACTTTCAATTAAGAAAGATTTACCTTTACAAAGCCTTAATACTTGAGACGGGTCACAACAAGTTAAGAAAACTTGTCTTTCTTTAATATGATTTAATACGTAATCCTGACGTTTTTCATCAAGTTCACTCATAACGTCATCTAAAAGAGCAACAGGATTTTCACCTGTAATATCTTTTATAATTTCACTTTCTCCAAGTTTTAAAGCAAGAGCACAAGAGCGTTGTTGACCTTGTGAACCAAAACTTCTTGCGCTGATATTATCTATTTTTATTTCTAAATCATCTCTGTGAGGACCAACAGAAGTTGATTTTAATAAAATATCTTCTTTTCTTGAAAAATTTATTTTATTTAATAATAAATCGTAAATATCATTAATATCTTTTTTTTCTAATTCTTCTTTTCCACAAAGATATTTAATATTTAATTTTTCTTTATTTTCTGAAATGCCAGAATATATTTCTTCACTTTTAATAGATAGTAAATCAATATATTTAATTCTTTCACTTATTATCAAAGAAGAATATTTTGCTAATTGTTCATCAAGAATATCTAATACGTCAAAAAGTTCACTATGATATTGTACGTCTTTTAAAAGTGAATTTCTTTCAGCAATAACTTTTCTGTAAGCACTTAATGTTTTCGCATATTTAGGTTTTAACTGACAAATAGCTGTATCTAAAAATTTTCTTCTTACATCAGGACCGTCTTTTATAAGTGATAAATGAGTCGGAGAAAAAATAACGGAATAAAATTCGCCTATTAATTCTGTTGTTCCTTTTTTCTCTACACCATTTAAAAAAACTTTCTTTTTATCACTTATTATAATTTCTGCTTTTTTATTTCTTACTTTATCAGTAAAATCGAGAGAAATTTTAGAAAATTCACTATTAAATTTTATAAACTCATTGTCTTTACTACCTCTGAAACTTTTACAACCAGTAAAAAGCCAGATTGCTTCTAATATATTTGTTTTTCCCTGAGCATTCTGCCCGTAGATTACGTTAACTTCATCATTTGGAAAAAGACTTATTTCAGAAATATTTCTAAAGTCATTGAGAGTAACAGAATTTATTTTCATAAATTTCTCCCTGACCGATTATTTTATTTTGTATATAACTCTTTCATATTCAACTTCGTCACCAGTACGAAGTTTTTTACCACGCATAGTACAAACTTCACCATTTACTTTAGCCATACCATTTTGAATTTCAATTTTTGCATGGCCACCAGTCTGAACAACACCAACGTTTTTTAAAAGGTCATCAAGTCTTATAAATTCACCTTTTAAAATAAATTCTTGTTCTTCTTTTTTAGCAACTTTTAATTTAATTTTCATAATTTTTACCTATCAGTTATTTATTGGTTCATTTTTTAATCTCATAGGAATGATTAAGAAAATAAAACTATCGCCTTCAAGTGGTCTTATAATAATAGGAGAAATAGGTCCGTTAAGTTCAATATTTACTTCATCTACATCAACAGTTTTCAAACAATCTGTAAGATAAGTATTATTAAAGCCGATTTCTACTCTTTTCCCTTCAATAGAAGCAGAAACTTTATCATTAGCAGCACCAAGAGATGTTGTACTTGAAATTTTAATTGAACTATCTTCAAAAACACATCTTACCGGACTTTTTATTTTACTTGTAATAAGAAGAGATGCTCTGTCAACACTGTTTATAAGTTGTTTTACGTTAACTCTTGCTTTTGTTGAATTGTCTGAAGGAATAGCATTTTTATAATTGAAAAATTCACCTTCAAGTAAACGAGAAACAATTCTGTAATTGCCAACTTCAAAAAGAATATATTTTTTGCCTATATTTAATGTTATCTGTTCATCATTATCTTCAATAAGTTTTGTAACTTCTGCTAATGTTTTTGCAGGAACAATAAATGTTAAATCTTCATTATTATAATCAATAGTTTCATTTCTTATAGCAAGTCTGAAACCATCGCATGAAATGAGTCTTAAATTATTGTTTGTTACTTCAAATTTAATTCCTTTATGAACAGGTTTTAAATCAGAAACAGCAACAGCAAAAATTGTTTGTCTTATCATTTCTTTAAGAATTGATTTTTTAATAGCAAATGGGAATCCACCTGAAACAGTTGGTAATTCAGGATAATCATCTGCAGGAATACCAATAAGAGAAAAATCACTATCACCAGAGTGAATTTTACATAAATTATGTTCATCTATTTCAATAGAAACTAAATCATTTGGTAAACGTCTTAAAATATCACAAAGTAAATGAGAATTAAGAACAATGCTACCTTCTTGTTCAACACTACAATCAATAACTGTTGTAATTCCTACTTCAAGGTCATAACCTGAAAGAGTAAGTCTTGAATTTTTAGCCTGCATAAAAATACCTTCTGTTGCAGGAATTGTACTTTTTTGAGAAACACCTCTTTGAACGATGTTACAAGCATCTGCGAGAATAGATGTATTACAAGTAATTTTCATAATAAAACTCCTTTTGAAAAAAATTTTGAAATAAAAAGAATAATTTTTAGTAGTAGTAATAGGCTCTGTAAATTTGTAAAAAACTTTAACAAGCCTTGATGTTATTGGAGATATTAAATAAAAGTGAATGTAAATTCATTTTTTATAAGTGTTCATAACTTTTTTGTTTTTTAAGTTATGTTTATTGTGTTCATAACTGAATGTAAATTGTTGTTAATTTGTTTATAACTTTTATTATTCATCCTTAATATTTTTCATAATATCAGAAACCATAGCATCTAATTGAGCACTTTCTGATATTTTTTCTTCAACTGCTTCACAGGAATAAAGAACAGTTGAGTGCTTTTTGTTACCAAAGTGACGACCAATTTCATCGAGAGTGAGGTTTGTAACTTCACGCACAATATACATAGCAAATTGTCTTGCATTAACAATTTCTGCTTTTTTCTTGTTACCTTGAATATCTTCAGCAGAAACACCAAAAGCACGTGAAACCTGGTCTATAATATTTTTTATTGTAACTTCGGTTGGTTGAGAATAATAAATAACGTCTTTAATAACTTCATTTGCAAGAGCAATTGTAGGTTTTTTGTTATTAATAGAATAAATAGCATAAATCTTTTTAACAACACCTTCTAACTGGCGAACGTTATTTTTAAGTTTTTCTGCTATGTATTCTGCAACGTCATCTGGCATTTCCATATCAAGAAGCTGAGCTTTCTTTTTGATAATAACAATTCTTGTTTCAATTTCAGGTGGTTGAATATCTGCAAGAAGACCAGAAAGAAAACGACTGCTTAATCTTTCTTCTAAAGATTTAATATCTTTTGGTGGTCGGTCAGATGCTAAAACAATTTGTTTACCCTGACTTATTAATTCTTCAAATGTGTAGAAGAATTCCTCTTGCATCTGAACTTTATTTTCAATAAATTGAATATCGTCAACTAACAAAACGTCTGGTGAGCGAAATTTCTTGTGAAAATCTTTCATATTTTTTTCTGCTATATGAGAAATCATTTCATTCATAAACGTTTCGCCGTTTGTGTAAAGAATATTAAGTTCAGGTCTGTTTTTAGAAAGTTCAGCATAAATAGCTTTAAGCAAGTGAGTTTTACCAAGACCAGATTTACCATAAATAAATAATGGGTTATGTACGCTACCTGGTTTTTGTGCAACTGTATTTGCTGCATAATATGCAAACTGGTTAGTAGGAGCAACAATGAATTTGTCAAAAGTTAATTCTAAACCTTTTGAAGATTCTGCAGCATTTGCACTTACTGAAATAATATTTTCTTCTTCAGTCTTAATAACAATGTCTGCAGGAAAAGATAAAGTTTTTTCAACTGCAGTTTTTATGTTTTCTAAAAACTTGTTTGTAATAATTTCTTTTTTAAAAGAGTTAACAGTTTTTAAAGTAAGTTCTTGCCCATCAAAAGAAATTGGTTCGAGTGGAGAAATCCATGTTTCAATAACTACTTGTGGTAACGAAGACTCTAATTCTTTTAAAACGGCAAGCCATAATTCGGATAAATTATCCATCTTTTTACACCCCAAATTTTTACATTTATAAGTATATATATATAATAATATAATTATTCTAAGAGAGTATAACATATTATCTACATTTTTTCAACCTTATGTAGATAATTTTTCATTAATTATATTGCATTTTATTAAAATTTCTTGTAATATATATTTTGGATTTTTATAACTTATAGAATATTTTTAAAATAGTTAAAGGAAAGTGTTAGTTTAATGCGTTTTGAAAATCAAATTTGTCTTGTATGTAATGAAAAATTTAAAGAAAGCGATGAAATTGTTGTTTGCCCTGAATGTGGAACTCCTCATCACAGAGATTGTTATAATTCTTTAGGTGAATGTAAAAATGCTTCGCTTCATAAAGAAGGTTTTTCTTTTGAACCAGTTGAAACAGAAAAAGAAAAAATTGATATTTTGATTGATGATGAAATAAAAAATACAAAAGACGTGGTTAATGTTGTCAATGTTGAATTTAATGGTGATGATTCAAAAAATAATGAAAATTTAAGAAGCACTATTGAAGAATTGTTTAAAAACATCAACGGAAAATCTACAGACCAGGTGCTTATAAATAATACTCCTTCAAGTTACTATGAAGCAGCAATTGGAAAAAATCAGAATTATTATATGCCAAGATTTTTAATTATGGAAGGAACACAGAAAAAACATCTTTTAAACGTGTGTGCTTTTGTTTTTCCTTTTGCTTGGGCAGTTTACAGAAAAATGTATAAACTTGCACTTTTAGTGTTATGTATATACATTGCACTTTTAGGTGTAACCATTGCTCCGATTTTAACAAATGAAGAGTATATTGAAGCAATGAATAAGTGTTATATGGAAGACCCTACGTTCTACGAAAAGGTTCTTTTATATGATGCAGGTCAGAATGTTACTTTTACAAAAACGCAGTCAGAATTTATTGAGATTAGTAAAAATTTAACTATTTCTCCTGTTATTGCATATAGTACGTTATTTGTATCTATTGCAATGAAAATTTTGTTAGGAATGTTTGCAACAAAACTTTATAAAGAAAAACTTACAAAAAATATAGAAAAAGCAAAAAAATTGTCGTTAGAAGAAAGTCAATTGAAATCTTATTTAAAGAGTAAATATGGCGTTACACCTATGTTTATAGCAATAATTGCTGGATTTATTGAATACACGTTTTTTGGAAGATTTTAAACAACGTATTTTTAAAAAAGAGAGTCAAAAAGAGAGAGATTTTTAAATGAAAATTAAGTTTTATGGTACTGCTGCGGCAGAAGGTTTTCCTGGAATGTTTTGTTCTTGTGAAACGTGCGAAAAAGCAAGAAAAGCAGGTGGAAAAAATATAAGAACACGTTCTCAGACTGTTATCAATAATGAATTGATGATAGATTTTTCTGCAGATACTTATCTTCATACTCTTAATTACGGACTCGATTTAAGAAATATAAAAGCGTGTATTTTAACCCACGGTCACGATGACCATTTTTACCCTTATGATTTTCATTACAGAGCTTTTGGTTATGCATATTTTATGAATGAAAATGAAAAAGAGCCTTTACAGATTTACTCTACAAAAGCATCTGCGAAAGACTCGTTACATATTTTAGAAAAAACAAAAAACCGTGATGAAAAATCAATAAACTGGAATGAAATTATACCCTTTGAAACGTACGAAATTTTAAATTATAAGGTAACACCATTAAAGGCAGACCACGAAAAAGAAATGGATCCTGTTATTTATATTATTGAAAAAGATAACAAAGCAATTCTTTACGCACACGATACTGGTTATTTTTTAGAAGAAACCTGGGAATATATTGAAAAGAAAAACAAAAAATTTGATTTTATAGCACTTGATTGTACTATTATTACTAACGAAAAAGCATATAACAATCATATGGGTTTAAAGGCTTGTTGTGACGTTAAAGAAAGACTTTTAAAGAAAAATGCAACAGAAAATACAGTTTTTTGTCTTCATCATTTTTCTCATAATGGTAAACTTATTTATGATGATTTAGTACCGGTTGCAAAAGAACTTGGTTTTGAAGTTACATACGATTCAATAGAATTTGAAATTTAGGAGAAATTTTAAGAAATGGCAACACCACTTGCAGATAGAATTCGCCCACAGTCAATAGAAGAAATGGTAGGGCAGGAACACTTAATCGGTGAAAATAAACCATTAAGAAATATAATAGACTCTGGTACTGTACCAAATATGATTTTTTATGGTCCTTCTGGTACGGGTAAAACTACTCTTGCAAGAATGATTGCAAAAAAGACTGACAGGACTTTAAGAAAATTAAATTGTACTACTGCTTCTACTCAGGATATAAGAGATATTTTTGATGAACTTAATACTTTTAATTCTCCTAATGGTATTCTTTTATATCTTGATGAAATTCAATATTTCAATAAAAAGCAACAACAGACTCTTTTAGAGTTTATTGAAAATGGTTCTATAACACTTATTGCTTCTACAACTGAAAATCCTTATTTTTACGTTTATAGTGCAATTCTCAGCCGTTCTTCTGTTTTTGAATTTAAAGCTGTTACACCAAGAGAAGCAGAAAAGGCGGTTATACGTGGATTTAATATTTTAGCTGAAGAATATGAAGAAGAATTCCAGATTGAAGATGGAGTTTCATTACATATTGCAACTGCTTCTGGTGGAGACGTAAGAAAATCATTGAATGCAGTTGAACTTTGTGTGCTTTCTGCAAATCCACCAAAAGAAAACGAAAAGAGAATTATAACTCTTGAAAATGCAAAAGCTCTCACTCAAAAAAGTGCTATGCGCTATGACAGAGAAGGAGACGAGCACTACGATATTTTATCTGCTTTTCAAAAATCTATGCGTGGTTCTGATGCAGATGCTGCAATTCACTATTTAGCAAGACTTTTAGAGGCGGGAGATATGACTTCTGCTATAAGAAGGCTTTTAGTGTGTGCCGCAGAAGACGTCGGACTTGCTTACCCTTCTATTTTACCAATTGTAAAAGCGGCAACAGATATTGCTTTACAAGTTGGTATGCCAGAAGCAAGACTTCCTTTAGCAGATGCAGTAATTCTTGTGTGTAACTCACCAAAATCAAACACTGCTCACAATGCTATAAATGAAGCGATAGCAGATTTACAAAAGGGAAAATCTGGACCAATTCCACGTCAACTCCAGAATAAACATTTTGATGGTGACGATGCAGAAGTAAAGGGCCAATTTTATAAATATCCACACGATTACCCTAACAGATGGGTTGAACAACAATATTTGCCGGACGTTCTCAAAAATGCTCATTATTATGAGTATGGTGATAACAAACAAGAGCAGGCGGCAAAAGAATATTGGAGTAAAATAAAAAATGGTAATAATTGATTTAATATTAACTATTATTCTACTTTTTTTCCCGACTGTTTTTTTAATGATTTTTTTTATTAAAAAATATAAAGAAACATCAGAAAAAATAAATGTTTATGAAAAACTTTTTGGAGTTGTTTTTACAAAAGAAGTGCTGGAAGATATGAAAGACATTCCACCGGAAAGTTATAATTATAACCCTGCCGTGTTTGTTCCCGAATATGACGTTACTTATGATAACACCAACAAAGCAGAATTTTCTGAAATTCTGATTACAGAAGAAACAGAAGAAAGCGAAGGTGTTACAGAATGAACAGAATTAAAGAAATAATTGAAAATCTTACGAAAAAACAAAAAATTATTTTATCATCTGTTGTAGGGGCAATATGGCTACTTGTTATTTCAATAGCACTTTTTAACAAAGGTGTTGAAAATGGAACAATAGACGTTTCTGTTTTACCACTTTTATTTACCTTATTATTTTTCTTCATAATACCTTTTGGTGTGGTTGTAGCACTAACTGTTGTTTTTGCAAAGATGTATTTTAAAAAGAAATTTATTCTTACATTATATGAAAAAACATTTGGTTTAATTTATGATGAAGTCTACGGGTTAGACGAAGCAGAGATTTTAATGTATCAGAATTATCTCGATGATGATACTTAAAAAAATATAAAAAGACAGGAGAATTTTTATGAAAAAACTTTTGGCAATTCTTATGTCACTTGTTCTTGTTTTTTGTTTCTCTACATTTGTTTTTGCAACAGGTGAAGAAGTAGAAAAAACAGAAGAAACAGTTTCAAGTGACGAATTCGTTTACACAGATGGTGCATACGAATTTTCAGACGAAGAAGAGCAGTTGCTCGAGAACATTTACGGAGAAGATTTTGTAGAATCTCTTGAAAATGGTGATATTGATGTTGATGATGTTTTAGAACTAACAGGTCTTGAAAAATCAACACTTATTATTATAATGATTTTTATGACCACTTCTTTTCTCTTTATTCCAACCCTTATTGTTTTAATTGTATTAATTTCTAAAAACAGTAAGATTAAAAAACAAATCAAAAATTATGAAATTACTTATGGTGCAGGGTTTAATAACGGGGCAAATTTCCAACCACAAAATTATAATTACAATCCACAGAATTTTGCACCACAATATCCTGTAAACAATGTGCCACAACAAAATCAGGATATTTCTGCATTTAATGATGCTCTTAAAAATGAAGCAGAAAAAGAAAATAATAACGGAGGTAATTTATAATGAAAAATAAAATTTTATCTTTAATTATTGCCGTTTGTATTTTGGTTTTACCATTAACAGTAATTTCTTTTGCAGGTGAACAAAAAGAGAATACCATTATAAATAGTGCATTTTATGTAGAACTTCCGGAAGATTTTGAATTATCTTATATTTCTGAAGATGAATATAATGAAGAATATGGTACAGGGTTTACTTACACAATTTATGATGAAGACGATTATGATTCTTTCGAATCTATTTATATTTCTGTTTTAGAAAATAAAAACAGAATAGATAATATAGAAGAAGATATAGAAGAAGTTAATAAGTTCTTTTACTCTATTCTTTTGAATTATGCTTACATATCAAATGGTGACCAACTTTTCTCTCCAGAACTTTCAGAATTGAATGGTTATAAGTGTATTAAGTATAAGGGTGTTGACGTTGTTGATGCTGGTTCAATGAATGAAGAAATATATTACTATACCGGTTATGTATTTGCAACAAATGAAACTGTTTATTCAATTCTTTTAGAAAATGATGCGGAAGACTTAAGTTTTGGTCAAAAATTAGTAGATTCATTTACAATGAATGGTACTTTATTAAAAGGTGATTCACACAAAAATTTAGTTGATTTTACAGGAGCAGAGGATTATAAAGAACAAGTAGCAACCTATAATGCTTTTGGTTCTGGAGATTTTAACTTCTTAGATGAAGAAACAAATAAATTTGCAAGAATTGGTATAATAATGTTTATGATTCCGTTTTTTATTCTTTTTGTAGTTACAGTTATTGTAATTGTTAAATACTCAAAGAATAAAAAAGTTCTTGAAGAATATGAGAGCAAATATGGCATAATGGGAATGGGTATGTCACCATATATGAACAATATGAATTATGGTGCACCTATCAATAATTCTTATATGCCAACACAACCAATGCAACAACCAATTCAACCAACACAACCAATAAACCAGAATTATCAGGCACCAACTGATAATAATGGTCAAAATAATAATTTCTAAAAAGAAAAAAAGAGGGTATTACTATGTACAATTTTCCAATTGGTGTAATCATCAACAGCTTCAGAACTGATATTCCTACTGCAGTTAAAAAAGCAGCAGAAGTTGGTGCACAAGGTATTCAGGTTTATGCAACTTCTGGTGAAATGGCACCAGAAAATCTTGTAGGTGCAAAGAGAAAAGAATTCCTTGATTTAGTTAAATCAAACGGACTTATTATTTCTGCACTTTGCGGCGACTTAGGTGGTGGTGGTTTCTCATTCAAAGAAAGAAACCCAGAAAAAATAGAAAAATCAAAAAGAATTTTAGACCTTGCAAAAGAACTTGAAACAAACGTTGTTACAACTCACATTGGTGTTGTACCGGGCGATAAAAATCACGACAGATATAAAATTATGCAAGAAGCATGTCACGAACTCGCAGAATATGCTGACTCAATTGATGCACACTTTGCTATTGAAACTGGTCCTGAAACATCTGCAGTTTTAAAAGAGTTTTTAGATTCACTCGGTTCAACAGGTGTTGGTGTAAACCTTGACCCAGCAAACTTAGTTATGGTTACTGGTGATGACCCTGTTAAAGCAGTTTATAATCTTCAAAAATACATAGTTCATACTCACGCAAAAGATGGTAAGCAAATCTTCTACAAAGACCCAGAAATTATTTATGGTATGAAACAAGAAGTTATTGTTACTGAAGATTCATTTATTGAAGTTCCATTAGGTGAAGGTTCAGTTCCATTTAAAGAATATCTTGAAGCTTTGACAGATATCGGCTACAAAGGTTTCCTTACAATCGAAAGAGAAGTAGGCGATAAGCCAGAAGTTGATATTCGTGTGGCAGTAGAGTTTTTAACAAAAATAAAAGAATAAAAAGAAAAGACGTCATCTCTTTTGAGATGACGTCTTTTTTTTGTTTCGATTTTATTTACTTTTTTTGTTAGTAGCTAATTTGATAACAAATAATGTACCAACAGTAATTACTGCAAGAACTGGGAGAGAAACGTAAATTATAGATTCTGGTAATCCTTTAATGCTTGTTAAAATACCAGTTATTAAGTAACCAACAAATGAAATTGCTGCAACAGTAATAGCATAAGGAAGTTGTGTTGAAACGTGGTTAATGTGGTCACAACGAGCACCTGCAGAAGACATAATTGTTGTATCTGAAATAGGTGAGCAGTGGTCACCGCAAACAGCACCTGCAAGACAAGCTGACATACCGATTGTACCAATTATGCTACCTACCGGGAATACTGCAAGAACAATCGGAATGAGAATACCAAATGTACCCCATGATGTACCAGTTGAGAAAGCAATAAAGCAAGCAACTAAGAAAATGATTGCTGGTAAGAAGTTCCGAAGTGCACCAGCGTTTGCCATAGCGCTTTCAACAAAACCAGAAGCATCAAGAAGGTTTGTCATATTTTTAAGAGTAGTTGCCATTGTGAGAATGAGAAGAGCCGGAACCATTGCAATAAAGCCTTTTGGAATACAGTCCATAGCATCTTTAAATGTAATAACTCTTCTTGCAACAAGATAAATAATCGTTACAACAAGTGCAATAAAACCAGCCCAAGGAAGACCAACTGTTGCATCTGTGTTGCCGAATGCATCAATAAAACTTAATGATGGGTCGTAATCTAAATAATTGAATACCCATTCTTCACCCATACATCTGCCAACGTAAACAAGAGCGAATACGCTTATAGCAATAAGGAAAACAATTGGTAAAACTAAATCGATAACTTTACCTTTACCTTTTTCAACGTTTTCAGCTTCATCATCTGCTTTAATCTGACCAGATGTGAAAAGGTCACCTTTTAAAGCATTTGCTTCGTGAAGTTTCATTGGACCGTAATCAAATTTCATTAAAGTAAGAGTAATAATGAAAACGAATGTCATAAGAGAATAGAAGTTAAATGGAATTGCATTACAGAAAAGTGTAATACCATTAACTCCTTCTGGAGCGTAAGATGAAACTGCTGCTGCCCATGAAGAAATAGGAGCAATCATACAAATAGGTGCTGCAGTAGCATCAATTAAATAAGCAAGTTTAGAACGAGAAATTTTTGTTTTATCTGTAACAGGGCGCATAACAGAACCAACTGTTAAGCAGTTAAAATAGTCATCGATGAAAATAAGAACACCGAAAAGGAACGTTGCAATAGATGCACCGATTTTTGTTTTAACGTGTTTTGAAGCCCATTCACCGAATGCTGCTGAACCACCTGCTTTGTTAATAAGTGCAACTAATGTACCTAAAAGAACTAAGAAGATGAAAATACCAGCATTACCTGAAACTGCGCTTATAAAACCATCGCTTACAACTGCACCAACCGTGTGAATTGGATTAAAAGCAGTTGCTAAAAGACCACCAGCTACAATACCAACAAAAAGTGAAGAATAAACTTCTTTTGTAATAAGAGCAAGTACAATAGCAATTACAGGTGGTAAGAGTGCCCACAAAGTTCCTGTTGCACTTGTAGCTGGTGCCATAAATGCACAAGCAACTATGAAAAGAACAACAGCTAAGCAAAGTAAAATTTTAGAAATATGCTTTTTCATTATTTGTACCTCCAAATTCGACAAATTTTGATGAGATACATAATAGCATATTTGGAATGAAATTACAAGTATTTTATTTAGTAGTAAAACAAATAGCCATTAGCTAATAACTAATGGCTAACACCTAACACCTATTTACCCATAAGTTCAAGCGGTTCTACAAGTTCACCGTTATGAGTGATTTCAAAATGAAGGTGTGCACCTTCTTGTTTTTCACAAGGGATTTCTCCAAGATAACCAATAATATCTTCACTGTTTACAGCAGAATGTTCTTTCACATTGAGAGTGTCTTTATTAAGACCGCAATATTTTGCAGTAACGCCGTTACCGTGGTCAATTAAAACACAAGTTCCAAAAAGAGTGTCTTCATAAATAGATATAACTTCTCCATAAGAAATTGCAACAACTGCACCACCGGCTTCACCAGAAAAGTCAATTCCGTTATGGGTTCTCCAATCGCCAAGTGTTTTGGAATATACAGGGTTCATATTGCTGTAATCTTTTATAATCTGGTTACCAAAAGGCAAACAATAATAATCGCTATAAGGTTTATTATATTTATCTTTTTCAGTTTCTTTATTTTCTTCTGTTGCTTCTCTGGTATCTGGAATGTTGGTTAAATTCTGTCTTACTGTTTCTTCAACAACAATTTTTTCTGTTGTTGTAATTTGTTGTTTTGTAGTTGTGTTTTCAAGACTGCTTATATTCCCAAGACTTTTTTCTGAAGAAATTTTAGTAAACAACAAAGCACCTATTGCAATAATAAAAGTAAAGGCATAAGCAATTTTAAATTTTTTATTTGTGTTTGTTTTGTTTTCATTATTCATAACATAAATATCCTTTCAATAAGTATTATTTATGTTATTGACAGAATTTTTAAAAATATTCAAATAAAAAAGAAAACAACGACTGAGGGGACAGTCGTTGTTTCCGGTGCTCAGTATAACACTGAATCACCAAGGTTTACTTGAGGAGGGGTCCATCTTTAGCGTAACACTAAAGATAAGTAACTAATACTCGGGTGCGGCTCCCTTTCTTAGCACGTGTTTAGTATAGACGATATTTATTAACAGAAAATGAATTAGATAATAATATTATGATAAAAAAGGTTAAGAAATTGTTAAACGCTCTTTGTTTCACGAGAAACAAAAAATATGTTTCACACAAAACGAGTGTTTCATGTGAAACATATTTTATCAAGTTTAATTATTAATCTTCGTCATCATCAGAGATATTTGCTTCTTCAATAACCTTCTTAGCAATTGCTTCAGGAGCATCTTCATAACGGGCAAATTCAAGTGTGAATGAGCCACGACCAGCAGTAACTGAACGAAGTGCAATTGCGAAGTCACCCATTTCTGCCATTGGAACTTCTGCAATAAGTTCCTGCATTTTTGGTTGGTCTGCAGGAGCCATACCTAAAACTCTACCACGACGTTTGTTAACGTCACCGATAATATCGCCTAAATAATCATCTGGAATAAGAGCTTTTAATGTTCCGATAGGTTCAAGAATTGTTGGTTTTGCTTCAGGAATTGCAGCTTTGAATGCAAGACGAGCTGCCATTTTAAATGCCATTTCTGAGGAGTCAACCGGGTGGTAAGAACCGTCGTGGAGACAAGCTTTAATACCAACCATTGGGTAACCAGCAATGAGACCTTGTGCAATACAATCACGAAGACCTTTTTCAACAGCAGGGAAGAAGTTCTTTGAAACTGCGCCACCAACAACTTCATCTGAATTGAATACGAAATCTTCTTCGCCCATATATGGTTCAAAACGAATCCAAACGTCACCGAATTGACCGTGACCACCAGATTGTTTCTTATGACGACCTTGTTTATCTACTACCTTGCGGATAGTTTCTCTATAAGCAACTCTTGGAACAGTTAACTCAACTTCAACACCAAATTTATTTTTGAGTTTAGTAACTATTGTATCAAGATGTTGTTCACCGAGACCAGAAAGAATTTGCTCTCTTGTTTCTTTATTTGTAACGAATGAGCAAGAGCCATCTTCGTCAGCAAGTTTAAGAAGACCAGAAGCAACCTTATCTTCTTCACCTTTTTTAACAACGTTAACTGCCATTGAGTAGCAAGGTGTAGGGAAGTTAACAGTCTCTAAAGTAACAGGTGCTTTCTGGCTACACATTGTGTCACCAGTTTTAAAGCCTGAAAGTTTTGTAACAACGCCTATATCACCAGCAGAAATTTCGTTAGTGTCTTCTTGCTTGCCACCTTTAACAAAAACAAGTTTACCCATTTTTTCAACTTGTTCTGTACGTGGGTTGTAAGGAGCAGTATCAGGTGTAATCTTACCAGCTACAACTTTAAAGAATGACATTTTACCGATGAATGGGTCAGCAACTGTTTTAAAGCAGATAGCCGCAAGGTTGCCGTTTTCATCACAAGCAATATCTTCTTCTCCTTTTGGAGCAGGAGCAAGTTTTGTAATACCATTAAGAAGTAAATCAACAGCATCTGTTGTGTAACCTGAACAAGCATAAACAGGAACAACTGTACCATCGTTAACACCTTTTGAAAGACCGGCAACGATTTCATCGTGTGTGAATTCTTCGCCGTCAAAGAATT
Organism: Acutalibacteraceae bacterium; assembly: GCA_045533655.1. Lineage (GTDB taxonomy): Bacteria > Bacillota > Clostridia > Oscillospirales > Acutalibacteraceae > DTU089. Next base: position 17,836 of record JAZSIE010000021.1, on the reverse strand, counting down.
TCATCATAAGGTCATCATCAGCAGTAGCAACGGCTTCTGTGAATGCTTCGTGGATTTCGTTTATTCTTGCATCATCAGGAATTGCACACTCTGTTGCTTTTCCGTCAGTATATTTAAAAGCTTTATTCTGTAAGAAGTTAACGTAGCAATCAACCTTGCCACCAACCATATATGGAATAACAACAGGACAAATCGCTGTGCCATATCTTACTTTAAGAGCATCAAGTGTTTTGTAGAAGTCTCTTTCTTCGCCATCACACTTTGAAACTGCAATAATTTTTGATTTATTCATTTTACCTGCGGCACTGAGTGCTTTTTCAGCACCAACGTCAATGCCTTTACCAGCAGAGAAAACAACTATAACAGTTTCACAAGCACGCATTGCTTCGCTTCTGCCACCCTCAAAATCAAAAAGACCAGGTGTATCAAATATATTAACTTTTCTGTTTCTCCATTCTGTGAAAGCCATACTTGAAGAAATAGAAACCTTTCTTCTCTTTTCTTCTGCATCAAAATCGAGAATTGTGTTGCCATCTGCAACCCTTCCTAATCTGTCTGTTGCACCAGAAACGAAAAGCATTGCTTCAGCAAGAGTAGTTTTACCTTTACCAGCATGACCGGTAATAGCAACGTTTCTGATGTTTTCTATAGAATATTTGCCCAAAAAGAATTCCTCCCTCATATCGAGATAAAATCAAAGCCCGACAAGTTTACATAATTTAATTATATGTAGTCAAAATACTCTGTATTTGTTATAATAGCACATATTTTTTACGTTTTCAATGATTTTTTTGATTAAAATGCGAATAAAATTCAAAATTATAGATATTTCATAAGAATGGGGTACAGTTTTTATGTAATATTTCAAAATAGAATATAAAATTATTGCTATTCTTAATATTTTTACAAAAATTGTAACAAAATTTTGTGAGATTAAAGATTGAAATAATAATATATTTATGGTATTATGAATTGGAATATGAAATTATACTCGGGGTTTTCTCGAAATTTATATTGGAGGCAATACTTATAATGGATAACAAAGCAAATCCAAATGGCGTAAATAATGAAAACGAAGTAGTGAAAAAAGCTGCCCCGCCACCGATGAAGCGTGTGAAAAAGGGTGAGCAATCTGCTGCTGTGGCAAAAGCTGCAAAAACTATTGAAGAAAAGAAAAAGGCGGCTTCTGCTCCAAAGGTTGAAGTTAAAGAAGATAAAAAAGAAGAAGTTAAAGTAACCGAACCTGTTGTTAAGGAAGAACCTGCGGTTGCTCCTGTTATTGTGCCTGAAACAAAAAAAGAAGAACCAAAGGCAGAAAAAGAAAAGGTAAAAGAAGAACCAAAGGTTGCAGTTGTTCCTGAAATCAAAAAAGAACCAAAAGCACCAAAGGTAGAAAAGCAAAAGCCACAAAAAGAACCAAAAGAAAAGGTTAAGAAAAAACCTGTTATTACAGCAATTCCTGTAAAAGAAAAATTAAGTGGTAAAAATTTAAAAATTATTATTCCTATTGTTGCTCTTGTTCTCGTAGCAATAATTATTGCAGTTGCTCTTGTTTCATGTGGTAATAACGGAAATAACGTTGTTGTTACAGATACAAATGGCGTTCCTGTAACAGACGTTAATGGTGAAGTAATTACTGTTTCTCCAGAAGACGTTACTGCACAAATTCCTGTAACAGATGCGAGTGGTAATGCTGTAACAGACGTGGCAGGTAACGTTGTAACAGAAGTAGTTACAGTAAATACAAGTAATCAGAACAGTACAAACGCAAACGGTGTTGGTACAACTTCTGTTCTTGTTACTGATGGTAAGGGTAACACTGGCGTTGATGAGCAAGGTAATCCGATTACAACAATTATTGAAATTACAGAAGCACCTACAGTTGACGTTGAACCAGCAAAAACTGAGTGGAAAAATACTCAGGGCGGTTCTTCAAACGATAAATATGAAGACGTAATTCTCACTTCAGATGGATGTTATATTACTGCAAACGTTACCAACTCACGAGACGGTGATTTTACGCAGTATAAAGATATGAACTTAAGCGTTCCTTATACAGTGCTTACAAAGTACGATAAAGAAGGTAACGTTATCTGGCAGAAAGTATTTGGCTCAGATAAAGGTTCACTTGAAATCGTTGCGCTTTCACCTACTGACAAAGGTGACTTCTATGCAGTAGGTTATGGTAAATCAATAGAAAATCTTGATATTTCTGGCTGGTATGACGGCGCTATTTATAAAATAGATAAAAACGGTAAAGTTGACTGGGTTAAAAAATTCGGTACGTCAACTGTTGATATTATAAACGACGTTGTTACTGCAAGTAACGGAGATGCTATTATTGTAGGTTCTGCTGGTAACAACGACGGTGATGCAGAAGGTTCAGGCGGAAACAGAAATGAATCAAAAGCATTTATTATGAGATATTCAGATTCTGGTAAACTTTTATGGAAAGAGTTTGCTGGTGGTAATATGGATACATTTGTTGGTGTTGCAGAAGGTACTGACGGTTCAATTTATGCTCTCGGTAATTTCTATTCTGGAAAAATGTTCTCAGCACTTGGCAAATGTGACTCTGGTGTTGTTAAATATTCAAGTGACGGCGTTATGATGAAGAAAACTTCAATAGCTGGTACTGGAATTGATGAATTCAAGGGCATCACAGCAACTTCAGATGGTGGAGTTGTTATTTGCGGTACATCTGATTCTGCAGATACAAATGAAACCTGTCCGGATAGTTTCTTTAAAGGTGATTTAGCATCACGTGGTGGCTATGATTCATATATTATTAAATATACAAAGGACCTTACAATAAGTTTTGCAACTCCTGTAAGAGGTCAGAATAATGATATTGCAACAAGTGTAATTGAACTTCCTAACGGTAATTACATTATGGCTGGTTCAACAAACTCTTCAACACGTGATTTCAAAGGTATTACAACACGTGGTAAAAAAGATATTTTTGTAGCATCATTTAATGAATATGGTGTACTCGTATGGGTTCGTGCATTCGGTGGTACAGAAAATGACGGTGCTCTCGCTCTTTGCAATGGTGCAGATGGTGGTTACGTTGTAGTTGGTGAATCATTATCAAACAACGTAGATTTAGATGGTATTGCTCCATACGGCGGTAACGGCAAATCATTGGCTGTTATGGTAAAATTCCCTGAATGATAGGAAATAATAAATGATAAAAATAAAAGCAGATTTTTCAAACGGTGCAACAGCTGTTCCAACAGATTTAATAGACAAATATTTAAAACTTGCCCCTTCGGCAAGTTTTAAAGTTTTGTTGTTTATTTTAAGAAATCCGAATGGTGTTTTAGATGAAAAACAAATAAGTCTTTGCACAGGTCTTTCAGTTGAAGACGTAAGTGATTGTATTGAATTCTGGGAAACAGAAGGCGTTATATTTTCTGACGATGAAGAAAATAAAGAAGAAGCCCAAAAAGCTTCGGGCAATTTAAAACAGATTAAAACTCTTGATTACGAAGAAACTGAAGAAAAACCAAAAGTAGTTGTAAAAAATCTTCCTGTTAAAAAACCGACTCAAAGAGAATTGGCTTTAAGAATAAGTGAAGATGAAAATTTAACAGTGCTTTTCAGAGAAGCACAAAAAATTGTAGGTACCTTTGGTTACGATACACAAGCACTTCTTTTAATGATTTATGATTATTTCGGTTTTTCAGTTGATTTAATAATAATGCTTTTAAGTTACCAGAAAAATGAAGGTAATCTTTCTTCGTTAGCAATAAAAAAACGTGCAGAAGATTGGGCAAAAAATGGTATTGATACTTTAGAAGAGGCTGTTTCTGAAATATCTTACCTTGAAACAATACAGAAAACATTTGTTGAAATTAAAGCGTTTGTTGGTTACGATACTGAAAAACCATCGCCACAAATAGCAAAATATTTAAGAGCGTGGGCTGTTAACTGGGGATTTTCTACCGAGATGATATTATACGCATTAAAAGAAAGTGGTAAAAGTTTCTCTGAAGCAAACAAGTTACTTAAAAAGTGGCACGCTTTAAATATCACTACCGTTACTGATGCGGAATATAAAAAGAAAAAAACAATTACGGGTAAAGTAGAAAAATCTTACGACGTAAATAACGTTGGTAGAAACAGTATTTTAGAAAGACTTAAAAACAAAGAGGGGGCAACGGTATGAAATTCAGCGAAGACGTTTACATAAAAGCCGAAGCAGAACTTAAAAAAAGACGTGATAACGCAGAACAACTTTCAGATATGCGTCGCAAACAACTCATAACGAAATTCCCTGAACTTTTAGAAATTGAAAATACTATAAGAGATGCGGCGCTTGAAGTTATTAAAGGTCTTGGTAGTGGTAAGGCAGTTAACGTTAACAGCCTTGCAGAAAAAAATCTTAATGCTCAAAAAGAAAAAACCGAACTTCTTAAAAAGAACGGCTACCCTGAAGATTATTTAGAACCACAGTATTCTTGTAAACTCTGTAACGATTCGGGTATTTTAAACGGCAAACTTTGCAGTTGTCACCTTGAACTTCTTAAAAAGATTTCTATGAGTGAATATTCTTGTAGTTCAGTTCTTGCAGTGAGCACATTTGATACTTTTGATTTAAAATATTACAGTACGGAAAAAGATAAGAATTTTGGTTACTCACCAAGAGAATATATGGAAGCATCTGCTGATTTTCTTAAATCTTATAGCGAGAATTTCAATAAAAATTCAGGTAGTTTCTTCTTTACAGGTGGCACAGGTCTTGGTAAAACTCATCTTTCTCTTGCAGTTATGAATAAAGTAACTGAAAAAGGTTACAGTGTTTTCTACGGCTCTGCCGACAATATTATTAAGCAAATGGAAAAAGAACGTTTCGGCAGAAGTAACGGGGATATTGAAGAAGAAATTGAAAATGCAGATTTACTCATAATTGACGATTTAGGCACAGAGTTCAGAACTGCTTTTTCAGAAACTGCAGTTTATCAGATAATAAACAATGCAATTTTAAATGGTAAACCAATGATTATAAGTTCTAACCTTTCTATAACAGAATTAGAAGAACGTTATGGTCAAAGAGTTGTTTCAAGACTTAATTCCTTTGAAGTTATTAACTTTATAGGAACAGATATAAGACAAATTAAAAAATAATTAAACAAAGGGGTAAAAAATTATGTTAAAAGGTATTCCAAATATTATTTCTCCAGAACTTTTAAAAATCTTAGACGAAATGGGTCACGGTGATACAATCGTTATTGGTGACGGTAACTTCCCGGCAGCGTCTAACGCACAAAGACTCGTTCGTTGCGATGGTCATAACGTGCCGGAACTTTTAGATGCAATTTTAAAACTTATGCCATTAGACAGTTACGTTGAAACTCCTGCTATGCTTATGGCTACAACAAAAGGTGACCCAACTCCGACAATCTGGGCAGAGTACCAGGAAATTATCAATAAAAACAACGGTGAAACAAAAATGGGACAGTTCGAACGTTTCGAATTTTATGATGAAGCAAAAAAAGCTTATGCAATTATTGCAACAAGTGAGTCTGCTTTATATGCAAATATTATTCTTAAAAAAGGCGTAATAAAATAATTCAGAATTCAAAATGAAGAAAGAATTCTAAAGGGTGAAACTTATATGAAAAATATTTTAGTAGTTATTGATGTTCAGAATGGATTTGTTGGTAGCCCCGAAAAGAAAGCAATTGCACAAAAGATAATTGAACTTACTCAAAAGCATATTTTTGATAGAGTGGTATGTGTTAAATTCGTAAATCGCGATGATGGTGTTTTTCCGAAATATCATAAATTTTATGATATGCATAAAGGCAAAGAAATTGAGCTTGTTGATGAGCTTACTGCCGATTTAGTTGTAAACAGAAGTATTTACTCTTGTGTGACAGAAGATTTTCTTGAGAGAGTTACTAAAATTAACGACGGTGATAAAATACAAGAACTTTTCCTTTGTGGTATTGGTACAGATACCTCAATTTTAAAAAGTGCTTTAGATCTTTTTGAAAGAGATATTAAACCATTAGTGCTTACACAATATTGCATACCTCAGGATAACTCAGCTATTACACAAATGAAAGGTATTACTTTTGTTTCAAGAATGGTAAGTGATAAATGCATTATAAGTAAACCTATCGATACTCCTGAAGATTTACAAGGAATTGCGTGTATAAAATAAATTAAAAATTAAGAATGAAGAATGAAAAATTGTGGGACCTGCGGTCGGCAATATAATTTTCCATTAGAAAGTTTATATTTCTATTTAGTGTGTTACGTAATGGATGTAAACTACAAATGAAACAATAATCTTTCTTATAAGGTAAACAAATAAAATTACGGCGTATCCCCGAAATTCTTCATTCATAATTCTCAATTCTAAATTCCCGGAGGGCATTATGGTAGAGATTGATACAAGAGTTCAGTTTCTTAAGGGTGTTGGCGAAACAAGGGCTAAACATTTAGAAAAACTCGGCATCTTTTCCATAGGTGCCCTTTTGCGTTATTACCCTAAAAGATATGAAGACTGGAACAACATTACAAAAATTTCAGAAGTACCTTTAAATGAAACAGTCTGTTTAAAGGCTATGGTAATTGAAAGAGTTTCTGAAGTAACAATAAAAGGTAGTAAAATTTTAACTAAAACAACTATTTCAGATATGAATGGTACGTTGCCGCTTGTTTTCTTTAATAATAAATATATCAAGAATTCTCTTAAAGAAAATGAAGAATATCTGTTTTTTGGTAAAGTTACTCTCGACAAATATGGTAGCAGAACTATGCTTTCACCAAAATTTGAATTAGCTGGTGAAAAGCAGAGATTAAGACCAATTTACAAAGCAAATTCTAATTTGACTTCTAAAAATATTGAAAAAATAGTAGAAACTGCTTTGAAAGAAGTAAAAGGTAATGTTAAAGAAGTTCTTCCACAATATTTAATGGAAAAATACAGACTTTTACCATTAGAAGATGCTTTAAAAAATATTCATTTTCCTGAAAGTGAAGAATTGTTAAGACAAGCAAAAAGACGTCTTATTTTCGAAGAACTTTTAATTTTACAGTTAGGTTTATTATCACAAAGAAGTAAAATTGAAGTAAGAAAAACTGTTCCTGTAAAAATAGATAAAAGCGAGGAGTTTTATAAAAAATTACCATTTGAGCCGACTACTGCACAAAAAAGAGCAGTGAGTGAAGCAGTAAGTGATTTGATGAGCGAAAAACCAATGAACAGACTTGTGCAAGGTGACGTTGGTTCTGGTAAAACGGCAGTTGCCGCTGCAATTATTTACACCGCAATAAAAAATGGTTTTCAGTCAGCATTTATGGCGCCGACAGAAGTTCTTGCAAATCAGCATTTTAAAACTCTTAAAAATTTCTTTAATGATGAAATTAATATTGAACTTTTAACAGGTTCCGCTCCTGCAAAGAAAAAGCGTGAAATAAAAGAAAAATTAGAGAGTGGCGAGTGTCAGTTGGTTGTCGGCACTCACGCTATGATACAAAATGACGTTATTTTTAAAAACTTAGGTCTCGTTGTAACCGACGAACAACATCGTTTTGGTGTAGAGCAGAGAACGGCACTTTCTAAAAAAGGTGAAAATGTCAACGTTTTAGTTATGTCTGCAACGCCAATTCCAAGAACTCTTGCAATGGTGATTTACGGTGACCTTGACGTTTCTGTACTTGACGAATTACCAAAAGGTCGTTTACCAATTAAAACGTACAGGGTAAATTCACCTTATCGCCCGAGACTTTATGACTTTTTGAGAAAAACAATGGATAATGGTCAGCAAGGTTATATTGTTTGCCCACTTGTTGAAGAAAGTGAAAGCGACTTAGTTCCTGCAACTGAATATTACGATTATTTAAAAGCAAACCAGTTTAAAAATTATACCTTAGGTTTGTTGCACGGTCAGATGAAACCAAAAGAAAAAGATGAAGTTATGGCTCGTTTTTATTCTGGCGAAATTGAACTTCTTATTTCAACTGTTGTTATAGAAGTTGGTGTTGACGTGCCTAATTCAACAGTTATGATTATTGAGAATGCTGAACGCTTCGGACTTTCTCAACTTCATCAGTTAAGGGGCAGAATCGGTCGTGGCAAATTGCAGAGCACCTGTGTGCTTCTGTCAGATGCGCAAAACGAAGAAGCGCTTACGAGATTTCAGGTTCTTTGCGATACAAACGATGGTTTTGTAATTGCTCAGAGAGATTTGGAACTTCGTGGACCAGGTGACTTTTTCGGTAGCAGACAACACGGTCTTCCTGATATGCATATTGCAAATCTTATGAGTGACACAAAAATTCTTTATGAAGCACAGCAAAGAGCAAAAGAAATTTGTGAAAAAGACCCTACACTTAAAATGGAAGAAAACGCACTTCTTAAAAAAGAAGTTCAAAGGCTTTTTAATAATATAAGTATGAATTAAAAATCACCGATGAATTTTTGAAAATTCATCGGTGATATATTTTTAATAATTTGATAAAATTATCTTTTTAATTATCTTTTTGTTAGGAAAATCTAAAATAAACCAACCGTATTTTTTTAGTGGCATAAGTTTATATTCAGAAAATCTTTTAAAAAGAATTCTCGAATACCTTTTAGGTGATGAAAAGAGATTGCTACCAGAAAAGAAATTCAAAATTATAGCGTTATCCTGTGGTGCATTATGAATTGCAGGCATAACGGCAAGTTCCCACTTCTTTTTCGGTTTAAGATTGAAAAAATCCTGAAGATAGAAGAAATTTTCACTTTTAGCATTTCTTTTTACTATCATAACTTTTTCTAAATCAGCTTCTTTTCTTGAATTCTGGTAAGGCCAGCCGGTTAAGTTTATTCCGGTATTTTCATCGGTATATGCAGTGTTGCCGATATCAGCACCACATCTGTTTAAAAGAACGATTTTGCCACGTACTTCATTTAAAAATGGTACTTCATTTTTTAAATAGAAGATATCACTATCTTTAACAAAAGTATTGTAAAAATAGTCAAAAGTTTCTTCTTCACTTTTTCCAGCTTCTCTTTTTATTGACATAAGTATTATTTCAGTAGGATTTTCTTTTAAAAAAGTTTTACAATCGTCAAGAACGTTTTTAAAAAGAAGATTTTCTTTTTTTAATTTTGAAGATTTGCACTTTAAAAAACTATGATTTATAAGTAGATTATTCCCATCAAAATTAAATCTTATATCAAGAAAACGAATACCCATTTTTAATTGGTCAAAAATATTCTTATTCTGACATTTACTGATAAACTTAAAATTTATATATTGCGCACAACTATTATGGGTACCTGGTAAATTTATATTTGCAATCAAGTAATCATCTGGAATGTTTTTCATCCAGTCGTTCATAGTAAATCCCACCTTGTAGATTGAATTATAGCATAAAAATGAAAAGATTACAAATATATGAATAACTTACAAAAATTATATCAAATTTTGTCGCAATTTGGCGTAAGTTTTATTGACAGTTTGGTTTTTATAGGTTATAATTACGGAGTATATGACTATTTATATTGGAGGAATATGTAGTGGCACAAAAAGAACGAGATATGATAGAAATTGACCTTTTAAAGCTCGTGCTTATTTTATGGCGCAAAGCTTGGGCAATTGTTTTAGCTATGGTAGTTATGGGTGGTATCGCTTTTGGCGTTACTTACAATTTTATTGAACCAGAATATCAGGCAAGCGTTAAGGTTTATGTAAACAATACAAATCAGAATAATACAACAATGACACAGTCAGACGTTAACTTACAAAGAACACTTGTTCAGACATATATTGTTACATTAAAAAGTCGTACAACATTAAACGAAGTTATAAAACAAGCAGACCTTGATTATAACTATGAAGAATTAAGCGGTATGATTTCAGCACAAGCAGTTGATAATACTGAGGTTTTTGAAGTTACTGTTGTAAGTAAAGATGCAAAAGAAGCAGCAGAAATTGCTAACACTATTGCAGAAGTTTTACCAACAAGAATTTCAGAAATTATTGAAAGCAGTTCGGTTAAAATTCTTGACTATGCTATCATCAATAACGAGCCTGTTTCACCAAGCTACATTAAAAACGTTGCAATCGGTGCATTAGCAGGTGCGGTTGTTGCAGTTGCACTTATATTCTTGCAATTTGTTCTTGATAATAAAATTCACTCAGAAGAATATCTTATTGAACACTATAAATATCCAATTCTTGCAGTTATCCCGGATTTAACTGCAACTTCTAAGAATAAATACTATAAGAGAAAAACTCCAAGCAAAACTCCTGCAAAATCTGGAGAAGAAGCTGGGGCTGATTCTACAAGCGGAAAGGCGGAATAAGAAATGGCAAAGAAAAGAAAATCTTATTACACAAAAAATGAAGTTACCGCTAACGGTATCAGCTTTGCAGCGAAAGAAGCTTATAACCTTTTAAGAACTAACCTCTTTTTCTCTTTCTCAGATGATGCAAAATGTCACGTTATCGGTGTTACAAGTACAATTCCATCAGAAGGTAAGAGTTTAACTGCCGCTAACACAGCTATGGCTATGGCTGAAGCAGGTAAGCGAGTTTTACTCATTGACTCAGATATGCGTTTACCTACAATTCACAAAAAGTTAGGCTTTAAAGCAGCACCTGGTCTTTCAAACCTTCTTGTTGGTATGAATGACGTTGAAAAAGCTATTTACAGACTTGAAGATAAAGGCTTTGACGTAATGCCTGCTGGTAATACACCACCAAACCCAACAGAGCTTTTAGGTTCTGCTCGTATGGAAAAACTCTTAAACGGTCTTTCAGCTCACTACGATTATATTATTATTGACCTTCCACCAGTAACAATCGTTTCAGACGCACTCGTTTGCTCTAAATACTTAAATGGTATTGTTTTCGTTGTTCGTGGTGGTAGAGCTACAACAGCAGAACTCGGAGAAGCAATTCGTCAGCTTGAATTTGCTAACGTTAAAATTCTTGGTTTCGTTTACAACAGTGCAGAGGGTGCTAAGAGTAATAACTACAGCAGAAAATACGTAAAATAAATTAAAAATAGGGTGACGGGAGTAATCTCGTCACCTTAATTCAAATAATTTATAAAAGGGGAATTGTTATGACAGATTTCCATTCACATATTTTACCAGGACTTGATGATGGTAGTAAAAACGTCGAAGAATCAGTAAAAATTCTTAAAATGATGGCAGAACAGGGAATAGACAGAGTTGCCGCAACACCACACTTTTATGCTGCTCACAGTGGTGAGTCACCAGATGAATTTTTAGTTCGCAGAAATGCGGCGGAACAGTTACTTCGTGAAAGAATTAAAGATGAACAAGGGCTCCCTGAAATTTTCTGTGGCGCAGAAGTTAAATACTTCCGTGGTATGAGTGGTGTAGAAGATTTAAGAAAACTCACTTTGCAGGGTACAGACCTTCTTCTTGTTGAAATGCCTTTTGAAAAATGGTCTGATAAAGTTATTAAAGAAGTTTTATCTTTAGGTGAAAATTTAGACGTAATTCCTGTTCTTGCTCATATCGAAAGATTTTTCTCATATCAGAAAAACCTCGACTGGATTTATGACTTTAAAAAAGAAGGCATTTTAATGCAGATGAATGCCGAATATATTTTAGGTACGTTCTCATCTCATAAAGCGATGAAACTTATTAAAAATCACGCTGTTGATTTCTTGGGTTCTGATACTCATAATACTGAAGACAGAGCACCTAATTTAGGTCCTGCAATCCAGAAAATTATGAAGAAAACTGACGAAGAAATTATGGATAGGTTTATGTATTACGAAGATACTTATGCACCAAGGGGATAAGTTGTTTTATGAAATATGCACTTATTGGTTGTGGAAGAGTTTCTAAAAATCATATTAAAGCGGCAACCTTAAATAATTTAGAAATTGTTGCTCTTTGTGATTTAATTCCACAAAAAGCAGAAAGTTTAATTAAAGATTTTTCTTTGAATAGTAAAACACCGATTTTTACTGATTATAAAGAAATGTTGGAAACTGTAAAACCTGATTTTGTTGCGATTGCAACCGATAGCGGTCTTCACGCTGAAATTGCAATTTATTGTGCCGAAAATAAAATTAATTTTATAGTTGAAAAACCGCTTGCTATGTCGTTAGCGGATGCAGACAGGGTGATTGAAGCAGTAGAGAAAAACAACGTAACTGCTTGTGTTTCGCATCAGAACAGATTTAATATTGCAGTTCAACATTTACATAACGCAGTAACAACAAATCGTTTTGGTAAGATTTCTCACGGGTCTATTAATATTCGTTGGCATCGTGGTGATGATTATTACACTGCAGAAAACTGGCGCGGTAAATGGGCAAGTGACGGTGGTACTTTAATGAATCAATGTATTCACGGAGTAGATTTACTTTCCTGGATGCTCGGTGAAGAAGTAGTTGAAGTTTACGGAATGACAAACAACGCTTTTCACGAATGCATTGAAGGTGAAGATATAGGCGTTGCAGTTGTGCGATTTAAAAACGGTGCACTTGCTACTATTGAAGGTACTGTAAACTGTTTCGAAGATTTTGAGCAGACTCTTACTATTTTTGGCGAAAAGGGTACTGTAAGACTCGGCGGAATGTATGCCAATAAAGTTGATTCGTGGAGTTTTTCAGACAATCTTCCAGAAGATGACGAAACAATTGAAGTTGATGAAAAAGCAAAAAACGTTTATGGTAACGGTCACACAAGTCTTTACAGAGATTTTATAGACTCATTAGAAAACAACAGAAAACCTTACGTTGACTTATACGTTGGCAGACGTGTAATAGAAATTATTTTAGCAATATATAAAAGTCAGAAAACGGGGTTGCCTGTTAAATTCCCATTAAAAGATTTTGCTTCAATTGATATGCAAGGTGAATTTAATAAATAAAAAAATGCTATGGTAAATAACTACCATAGCATTTTTATTTATGAAAAATTAATTACTTCCGAACAAAGCAAGCAAGAAACCTGCCGCAACAGCTGAACCTATAACACCTGCAACGTTAGGACCCATAGCGTGCATAAGTAAGAAGTTTGTAGGGTTGTATTTTCTACCTTCGTTCTGTGCAACACGTGCTGCCATTGGAACTGCTGAAACACCTGCGGCACCAATAAGTGGATTAATTTTACCTTTTGTAACAACATAAAGTATTTTACCAAAGATAACACCACCTGCAGTAGAGCAGCAGAATGCAACAAGTCCAAGAGCAACAATAAGTAAAGTTTTAAGTTGAAGGAAATCCTGACCATTAGCAGTAGCACCAACAGTAACACCAAGTAAAATTGTAACGATGTTCATCAGAGCATTTTGAGCTGTGTCAGAAAGTCTGTCAGTAACGGCACATTCTTTTAAAAGGTTACCTAACATAAGCATACCTAAAAGTGGTACTACTGATGGAAGAAGAGCCGCACAAACTATAAGAACTGCAACAGGGAAAATAATCTTTTCCGTTTTAGAAACAGTTCTTAATTGTTTCATTTCAACCTTACGTTCTTTTTCTGTTGTTAAAAGTTTCATAATCGGCGGTTGAATAATTGGAATAAGCGCCATATATGAATAAGCCGCTAATGCAATTGGTGCTAACAAGTGTGAAGCAAGTTTACTTGCAAGGAAAATTGCAGTAGGACCGTCTGCACCACCAATTATAGCAATAGATGCCGCTTCTTGTGGTGTGAATTGACCACTTAAAATAGCAATAATAAAAGCACAGTAAACACCTAATTGTGCTGCCGCACCTAAAAGAAGGCTAATAGGATTTGAAAGAAGTGGGCCAAAGTCTGTCATAGCACCAACGCCCATAAAGATAAGACAAGGGAAAATACCAGTTTTAACACCTACGTAAAGAATTCTTAAAACACCCGAATCATACCAATGGGCACCCTCAACTGCCATCTGACCGAAACTACCCAATTCACCACCAGTTGTATCTAACATCATATTAGCACCAGGAAGGTTAGCAAGAAGAATACCGAATGCAATTGGAACGAGAAGTAATGGTTCAAATTTGAATTTAATTGCAAGAACAAGGAAAACAAGAGCAACGCCAATCATAACAAGGTTCTGCCACTCTAATAAATAAATTCCCGACTGTTCCCAGAGATTTATAAGTACAGATGAGAAATCCATATCAATCATCCTTTCTTATCAGATAATTGCAAGAATATCATCAGTATTTACTGTTGAACCTTTTGTTACAAGGATTTCTTTAATTGTACCGTCGCAAGGAGCAACAATATCATTTTCCATTTTCATAGCTTCAAGAACAACAATAACGTCACCAGCTTTAACTGCCTGACCGGCACTTGCTTTAACTGCAAGAATGCTACCTGGCATTGGAGCCTTAACCTGAGTACCACTTGCTGTTGGAGCAGCGGGTGCACTAGGTGCTGCCGGAGCTTCTTCTGCTTTTGGAGCTTCTGCCGGTGCAGCCACAGGAGCTGCCGCAACAGCCGGAGCTGCCGCTACCATAACAGGAACTTGTGTAACGCCTGTAACAATAGCATCTGTTTCAGTTACGTCAACTTCATAATTTTTACCATTTAAAGTTACTACATATTTCATGAGAGTCAATCCTCCAATAATTTAATAGATTTAAAGTAAAGATTTTCGAGCGGAATACCTGTTTTATGTGACGTAATAGCCATAACAGCCGCCGCATCTTGTTCAGTTACGTTAATAAGTTCAGGGCTTTTAAGTTTTATAGAACAAAAGCCGAGTCTTTCAAGTGAAATACCTGTCTTGTGAGAAGTGATTGCCATAACAACTGCCGCATCTTGTTCGCTAAGACCTTCAAGAGTAACGTAGCCGGTGTAAACGGACTCTTGCGGTTTTGTTTCTGTAACAACAGGTGTTTCCTGAATAACTTCTGCAACAGTTTCTTGTTTTTCGGGTGTTTCATCCTTTTCTTTTTTGTTCTTTTTAAAGAATGAAGAAAGACCTAAAACAAATATTGCAAGAAAGGCAAGAACTACAAGAACTATACCAAAACCAAATCCCGAAAGACCTAAAACTTCTGAAAGTCCCATAGTTGTTGATAAAAGAAGATTAGTCATTTAAAATCCCCCTTATTCAACAGACTTAAATTCATAAGTGTAAGTCTTGTCTTTCATTTCTTCTCTGTAATCAAAGAATTTTTCTGCTTGTGCAGGGAATGCGATATACGAAAGAACGTCTTCGTCAGATTTAGCTTTGTCACCAATTTCTGCCTTTGCTTTTTCAAATTCTGGTTCGAGTGTATCAGCATATCTGCCTTTAATAAGTTCTGCATCACCAAGAATTTGCTTACGTATATCTTCGTTAACTTCGCCTGGTGCTTTACCATATTCGCCCCTGAGATAAGATTTAACTTCTTTAGAAACGTTTTTATATCTTTCACCAGCAAGAACGTTGTTTGTTGCCTGAACACCAACCATCTGACTCATAGGAGTAACAAGTGGTGGGTAACCTAAATCTTCACGAACTCGTGGAGTTTCAAGAAGAACTTCGTCGAACTTGTCCATCTTGCCTTGTGCAGTAAGTTGAGCAACAAGGTTTGAAAGCATACCACCGGGAACCTGATAGTTAAGTTCTTTTGTGTCATTTGCAAGAACTCTTGGTTAAAGTTGACCACTCTTTAAGTATTCAGCTCTTATTGGCTTGAAGAAGTCACCGATTTCTTTAAGAACTTCACCGTTAAGACCGGTGTCATAACCTAATTCTTCGAGTGTATATTGAAGTGTTTCTGTTGCAGGTTGTGAAGTACCACCTGACATTGAAGAAATAGCAGTATCAACAACGTCACAACCAGCTTCAACTGCTTTTAAAAGAGTCATAAAGCCAAGACCTGTTGTGCTGTGAGTGTGAAGAACGAGTGGTAAATCAACTGCATCTTTGAGAGCAGAAACTAATTTATAAGCTTCAGCAGGGCTTAAAATACCAGCCATATCTTTAATAGCTATTGTCTGACAGCCAATGCTCTTCATATTCTTTGCGAGTTCAACGTAAGACTCGAGAGTATGAATAGGGCTTATTGTGTAACAGATAGCACCTGAAGCAATAGCGCCATTTTTGATTGTTTCATCAACAGCAACTTCAATGTTCTTAACGTCGTTGAGTGCATCAAAAATACGGATTATATCAATACCATTTTCAACACTCTTTTTAACGAACATACGAACAACGTCGTCTGGATAGTGATGGTAACCTAAAAGGTTCTGACCTCTTAAGAGCATCTGAAGCTTTGTATTAGGACAAGCTTTCTTAATTTTTCTGAGTCTTTCCCATGGGTCTTCATTAAGGTAACGAAGGCATGAGTCAAAAGTAGCACCGCCCCAGCATTCAAGTGAATAGTAACCAGCTTTGTCAAGTGTTTCAAGAATTGGTTGAAATTCAGAGAATTTCATTCTTGTAGCAATAAGTGACTGGTTAGCATCACGAAGGACAGTTTCGGTAAATTGTACCTTTTGCATGGTCATTTCTCCTTTGCAGAATATATATAATTAAAAATTAAACAGTAGTACGGATGAAATAAAATCACTTCTAAATTCACCCAGTATATCATACTATAAAATGGGAAAATTTACAAGTGTTTTGTTATTTTTTCGACAAAGTTTTTTGTATACTATTATATATAGGGAATTAAGAATTAAAAATTAAGAATTGAGAATTTCGGGGCTACGCCGTAATTTTAATGGATTATAGTATAATAAAGTTTATTGTTTCATTATTAGTGTAAATGTAGTTAGTAAAAATGAAACGAAAAACTTACGATAATGAAAATAAGATTGCCGACCGCAGGTCCCATAATTCTTAATTCTTCATTCTTAATTTTTAATTTCTGCAAATAACGCAGAGCGTTATTTGCAGAATACGTGTGACCCGATAGTTGTCACAACAGGACGGGTACGAATCCATTTATTGGACGTCTTTGCAGGATTATAATAGTATAAGCATCCGTAACTCGGGTCCCAACCGTTAATTGCATCTTGTGCCGCTTTTTTTGAAGTTGCCGAAGGAGAAACCGACCAGTTGCTGTCTGTAACTGCAGAAAAGGCGCCCGCCTGATAAACCACACCCGAAATTGTATCAGGGAAAGACGATGACTCAACTCTGTTTAAAACTACTGCACCAACTGCAACCTGACCTACGTAACTTTCGCCACGTGCTTCTGCTTCAATTACTTTTGCAAGAAGCCACATATCAGATGAACTGTAAGAACCGTAAGAGCCGCCACCGGAAGAAGAATCAAGACCTAAATATAAAAGTGTTTTACTACCTGCAATTCCATCAGATGTTATTCCAACTGAAGATTGAAAACGTTTAACTGCTTTTTGAGTAGCAGAACCATAAATTCCATCTATACTACCGTTATAAAATCCTAATTGTTTGAGTTTAGTCTGAATACGTCTGACTTCTTCACCACGAGAACCGATTTTTGAAAGAACCATAATTGCATTTTCGTTTTCTTGTCTTTCTACATATATTGTATAAGTCGAAATCACACAGACAAGTGCAAGAATAAACGCCGTAAATCTGAAAAAAGGTGTTTTTGAAAGAATTTGTTTCATAATAATCATATCCCTTTATTTATAGTTTTTTATAGTATTTTCACTCAATTTAGTTTTATACACGTTTTCTTCAAAGTTATGAACAAAAAAATTGTGGTTTGTAGAGTATTTTGTACTACATATTGTGAATTTTTTGGCTCGAAAAAATATTTTAAAAATTTTCAAAAAAATTTGAAAAAAAGTGTTGACAAAAGTGTTTAGATTTGATATTATATGCAAGCACTCGAGAGAGCGATAGCGCAGGAGGGTGCGAAACGAACCTTGAAAATTAAACAACGATAAAGAAAAACCCTTGAGATTTTTTTGAGCACA
>JAZSIE010000034.1:0-9439 GCA_045533655.1 Acutalibacteraceae bacterium | reverse complement strand
GAAGGCATATCGCATACGAACAGAGTGAATATATATCGCAACTGCATTTATGCAGTTATATCGCTTTTGCTTTTGCAAAAATATCGTAAAAACAACTCAGTTAACTGACTAAAATCAATTAACTGAGTTTTTAATTCAATTTGCTATATCCAAATTATTTTGATTAAGTTTGTTAATTTGTGAATGTATTGCATTTATGAGTTTTTTTGGCGTTTTACAATATATTTTGTAATTACCTTTATTGGTAGATAAATAAACAATTTTCTGCTCTTTTTTAGAGTAACCATAAACTTTATAATCAACAATATCGCTTATTGGTTCAATATCTATGAAGTTTATATCTTCATATTTGATTTTCAAAAAACCTTTAGGAACATACCAAACAACCATTTTTTCTGACTTAAGTTTTATATTACCCCAGTCAACATATATATAAGACAAAATTAAATAAAACAATGAAATTACAACTATAAGTACTTCTCCGAAAATCCATATAACCTCATTCTTTTTTAATTCATACCACCCTATAAGCAAAAGAGAATGATATAATCCTAAAAAAATGTAAAACAAGTATTTTTTCTTGATATCCTCTTCTCTTTTCTTTATCGTTTTAAAGAGCAAAGTAATTATCCCACCTTTTTCAAAATCGGTTCATCAAGTAAACTATAGGTTCTACCATAAGAACTTGTTGTTACAAAGATATACTCCAAAACAAAATATGTAGTATATGGATCTGACATATCCATTGAATTTTCCAAAAAATCTATATACTCAATAGTATTATCAGAAAAATTTGATATAATTAGCCCTGCAACATCCCCTAATGCACCGATAGCAGGATTTTGTTTAAATATATCTATAACTTTAAAAATCGAAGACAGGGGGACGGTTCTATGTCTTACGCCGTCCGGTACCTTTTTCTTGATTTGAATATATCAAATTTTTCAAAATAAATCAAGCAATTTTACAATCTTCAACATAAACAAGAAAAAGTGTTAAAAAACAACTCAGTTAACTGCCTTTAAAAATCAATGCACTGAGTTTTTGTTTTAAAAATTATTCGATTTTTCAGCAAGACAGAGAACCGTCCCCTGTCTTAACATTTTAGAATTCACCGACACACCAAAACCATTAAAGTAAAAATCAATTATAAAAAAACAAATACATTCTATCATTCAAAACAAATGATAGAATGTAGTTTTTGTTTTTTTAATTATTTTTTAGGTATAAATGGATTTTCGCCAAAAAGAAACATTGCTTCTAAAAATTCTTCTTGTGTGGGGTATTCTTTGCCGTTAAATTCTTCATACCACAATGTTTTTATATGTTCATCGTTTGATTTATCAATTCTTTCTTTTAATAAAATTATATATTTTGCTAAAACTACTTTTGCACCGTCTAAATCCGTTCCGCATCTTTTTGCTATTTCGTTATAATAAATTTCATAAAAATTCATAAAGTTGCACCACTTCCGTTTTGTTACATAATGTATCAAATTTATTGTAACAAATTGTTACAATAAATTCAAGAGAAATTTGAAAGTGGGTGTGGTATTGTGATTGGTTTAAAAAATGCAAGAAAACTAAAAAAATTAAACCAACAAAAAGTTGCTATTGACTTAAACATATCACGTGAAGCCCTTTCCCATTATGAAACAGGAAAACGTGAACCATCACTTGCTCTACTTGTTCAGATGTCAGAATATTTCAACGTTTCGATAAATTATTTAATAACTGGTGAAGAATTTAAAAAGAAATGACCTATAAGTAAATTTATTACTTGTAGGTCGTTTTGTTATTCATATTAAATTACAATCAAGCCGTAAGGCTTCCGCAACTCAGCACTTTTTTGCGGGAGAGCAGACCTCATCCCCTACGGTTACGGGAGTTAATTTATTTTTCTACCGACTGACTGCGATTTTGGAATTTAACTCGTGGCGAAGAACTCTCCACCATCGCAAGCGATGGTCCCCCTCTCTTCGAAAGAGAGGCTTTTTGTAAAAACAACAAAATCCTATCATTTAAAGTTTTAGAATAAACTAAAAATGATAGGATTATTTTATTGTTATAAATTGACCACTAGCCAACTAGCCATACTAGCCAACTAGCCACTAATAATCAATTAAAATCATCAAACTTCTCTTTAACTTCCGTCTGTGCCATTGGTTTTGGTTCTACAGGGGTTGTTTGTTGAAGTCCACCTTGCTTTTTCATTTCTGTTAATTTAAAAGCAATAGCAGCGTTCTGAACTTTGATTTCGTCAACCATTTCTCTTATATCCGCCTTTGTTTTAAGAAGCATAGCAAACAAGAAGCCGATTGAACCGAAGAACATTGTTCCGAAAACAACAATGTAAACGCTGAAACTGTTTGCATCAACAAATGCTAATAATAAGAGTAATGGTGCTACTAACGTTATAGCAACAAAAGCGAGTGTAATTAAAGCAATTTTACCTTTTGACATATCAGTCATTCTCCTTTGCAATTCGTTTTAAACCTTCAAAGCCTATTCTTACTGACTCAAATACATCCATATCATAGCATAAATCCTGCTCGATTACAATATATTTAACACCAATTTCTTTACAAACTCTGTAACAAGCACCAAGGTCAATATTACCGGTGCCACATTCTGCGAAACGTTGCTCGTTATTTACAATTCGCATATCTTTAAAGTGGCAAACTTCTACTCTGCCCTTTAACTTTTTAATATATTCCGCAGGGTTTACACCGCCGACCTGCATCCAATAAGTATCCGGAATGAAATCCATTGTAGTTTCTTCAATAAGTCTTTCAAAAGTTCTTTTGCCGTCGTTAACTTCAAATTCAAAAGCGTGGTTGTGGTAGCAGAGTTTTTTACCTTGTTTCTGCATTTTTTCGTCGATTTCGTTACATTTATTAATAAATCCCCACACGCCTTCGTAACTGTCGTGAAGGTTAAACGGCATAGCGCCGATACCAATATTTTTGCAGTTAATTAAATCGTGCTCTTTAATTAAAGCATCTAAATCGTTTTTCATTCTGTCATAAGGCTTATGAGTAACGCAGACTTCCATATTATATTTTTTAACAAGTTCGCCTACAATTACAGGGTCAATAGGACCGATTGCAGAAATCTGAATTACGTTACAGCCAATGCTCTGCAAGAATTTTAAAGTTTCTTCAAAATCTTCAGCATTCTGACATTTGTCACGCAAAGTAAAGAGTTGAACGCCTAATTTAATTTCGCTCATATTAACACTCCTAAAAATAATATTATACATATTTTACCATATATTTTTGTAAAGTAAAGAGAATTTTTCTCAGAAGATTGATTTTTTATAATTTCTATATTAAACTTAAGATATATTAATTCTGACAGGGGGATTTTTTATGGACGTAGCAATTATTTTAAAAGCTATAATTTCACTTTTATCATCACTTATTGTGCTTATTGGTTCAATTTCAACACCGTCACCTTCGCCTGACGTTGATGATAATATTAATAGTGACAACGGCATTTATCACAACTCAACAATAACACAAGTAGCATTCGATGAAGGTGAATTTAAAATGGGTAAATATGATTTAATTGTTTCACCAGATGGTAGTGACACTAATAAAGGTACACTCGAAAGTCCTTTAAAAACACTTAAAGGTGCTAAAGAAAAATTAAAAGCCTTAAAGGGTATTACAAATGAAGAAATAACTGTATGGTTCAGAAGTGGCACGTATTTATTCACTGAAGAATTAAGCTTTGATTCTTCTGACTACAGTAACGTTACATATCGCTCATACCCGAATGAAGAAGTTGTTTTTTCTGGTAGTGTAGATTTCACAGAGTGGACACCTACAATAATAAATGCAACTAAGGCGTTTGTTACAGACGTTGACACAGACAGCCTTTATTTCCGTTCACTTTTTAAAGGTGATAAACGTTTAAGTGTAAGTAAATGGCCAAAAACAGGTTGTTTCACAGTTACAGATGCTAAGGATGAAGATTCATTTAACGCTGATGACGTTAATGGTGGTAACGAAAGTGGTTTCTTTGATTTACACGCCGCATTTTACACTGACAAAACAAGAGACTTTATTAATCTTTCTGACGTCAACGTAAGAATTATGCACAAGTGGTGCGACGATATTTTACCACTTCATTCAACAGATAGTTCTACCGGCAGAGTTGAAGTTTCAAAACCTGCCGCTATGACTATTGAAGAAGGCGACAACTTCGTTTATGAAAACGTAAGAGAAGCGCTAACAGAGCCCGGTGAATGGTATCTTGACAGAGCTGAAAAGAAACTTTATTACATTCCTGAAAAAGACGAAAGTGCCGATACACTTGTTTTATCGGCTCCTGTTACACAAAAATTCATTGAAATAAATGGTGTTTCAGATATTACTTTCAGTGGTATTAAATTTAAAAATACTGACTGGGATTTTGTTTCAGGTAACGCTTGGATTTCCAAATTAGATGAAACACACCCACTTTACAGTAATATTAAATATAACCCTACTCACCCACAGGCAGCGTACGAAACTCCTGCCGTTATAAACGTTACAAATTCAACTGGTGTTAACTTTATAAATTGCGAATTTAAAAATCTTTCAAACACGGCAATTAAATATAACACCGGTTCAAAAAATTCTGTTGTAAAAAGTTGTTTGTTTGACCAGATTGGTGGTAACGCAATTTTTATTGACGGTCCGTTTGAAATACCTGCAAAGACAACTAACGTTGACGTTACCGACTGCCATATAAGTTATTACGGTAGAATTTATAACAACTCAATTGGTGTGCTTATTACTCACGCTACTGATTGTGATATTACATATAATGAAATTCACGACGGTTGGTACACAGCAGTTTCTGTTGGTTGGAACTGGGGCTACACAGATAACCCAACTAATAATATCAAAGTACAAAATAACTTAATTTATAATATAGGTAACGGCTGGCTTTCTGATATGGGTGGTATTTACACTCTCGGTATTCAGCCAGACACAGTTTTAAGCGGTAACATTATTCACAACGTTGGTTGCTACGAAGGTAGCACAGGTTACGGCGGTTGGGGTATCTACCTTGACGAAGGTTCAAGTAACATAACTGTTGAAAAAAATCTTGTTTACGACTGTTCTTCTAACTCACTTCATCAGCACTATGGTAAAGATAACTTAATTAAAAACAATATTTTTGCTTTCAGTGATGATGGTCAGATGCTTATTACACGTAAAGAAGACCACAACTCACTTTATCTTTATAACAATATTTTAGTAAGTGAAGATGAAGCAATGTATAAAACGGCAGTTAAGAAAGACTGGTTTACTGATAACAATAACATTTACTGGGATTACGTAAATGAAGAAAAGATTTTTTCTGACAGTAATATTTCAGTTAAAAAGATGCAAAATAATGGTTACTACAACAACCCAACAATTTCTGACCCTTGTTTCAGAAATGCAGAAAACCGTGATTTTAAAATAAACCCTAACTCCCCTGTTTTTGAAACCAACTTTGAAGTATGGGAATATGAAGCGGGAACACTGACACAATATTAATTCGCGGGGCGAATTAATATTGTGAATGCAAAATTTAGAATGCAGAATGCAGAATTTCGGAAGCCCTACGGGCTTGGAATATAATTATTATTGAATAAAACAACAAAATTCTATCATTTTTAGTTCTTCATAAACTTTAAATGATAGAATTTTTTATTTGTGTATTTAATACTAATTTTAATTCTTAATTTTGTAATTTGAAAAATGAAAATATAAATTAATTGCTACAACAATTTATTATAATTACAGGCGTAGCCACACAATTCTGCACTCTGCATTCTGAATTCTGCATTTTATTAACATTTCCCCAACATTTATTATATATATAAAACAAATGAGAAAATTGCGTTTTGGTAAAATTTAACAAAAGTTATAAACATTTATGTTTTTTCTTTACAAATCTTATATTATATGCTACAATAAAACTGTAAGGAGTTACGAAAAAGTTTCGTTCGTGGTTCCAAACATTCTCGAAAATGAATTTAGGGGGTTCAGTTATGTTAAAGTTTATGTGTTCGAAAAAAGGTTTTTCATTAGTTGAATTAATGATTGTTGTTGTAGTAATCGGCATTCTTGTTGCAGTAGCTGTTCCTGCATACAGTTCAATAATGGCTTCAAGTAACAAGAAGATTTGCAATCTTCAATTAAAAGAATTACAGTCAGAAGCTAAAGAATGGTGTATCACCAATAATTTTAACGCTGATTATGACTATGCAATAGCATCTGTTGACGGAAATGCACAGATTACATCTTACGTTTCACCACGTAATGCTGACGAAGTTTATTCATTATTACACGACGTTCACAATGGTGAAGTTAGTTGTTGCCCTGCCGGTGGAACATATTACTTAAAGGTTGTTCCTCGTCCAAGTGGTATTCCTGAAATCGACATTTTCTGTGATTGCGAAGCTCATAATCCAGACAACAAGGTTGCTGAAACAACAGTACCGGAAACTACAAGGTCGGCTTTCCAGATAGCAGCGCTTAATTAAAAATTTGAAAGTTGAAAGTTTCGGAAATGATTGTATTAGTTGAAAATTGAAGGTTGAAAGTTGAAAATTAAGGGGCAAAGCCAATTATAGTTAAATATAAAACTATATCCTATCATTTAAAGTTGTTTTAAATATCAACAATAAATGATAGGATAAACTGTTTTTATTCAATTTATAATGCCAAACGCAGTTCCGAAACTTTCAACTTTCAACTTTCAACTTTTAATTAAATAAACTCTTGCATTTTAAATGGTATTATGTTAAAATACTCTAAACGCGTTGAGCAAGAGAGTAAAGAGCAGTTTTTGTTCAGAGAGAAGTGCCTTGGCTGTGAGCATTTTCGTAAAACGCTTTTGAAGTTCACTTGTGAGCGGTGTGGTTGAAACTAAGTAGGCTACAACGGGTGTAACCGTTACATTACAAAAGAGTGTTTGCTCTATGCAAAAATAAGGGTGGTACCGCGGAGATGTCTTCGTCCCTTTTGGGATGGGGCGTTATTTTTTTGTCTTAAAGTTCCCTACCCTGTTACATAAATAACTATTTGAAAGGAAGAACTAAAAATGCTTGAAAACGCTAACGCTTTAAAAGAACAATTTTTAGAAAAAGTAAATAGTGCCTCTTCTTCCAACGAACTCGAACAATTAAGAATTGAGTTTCTTGGTAAAAAAGGCCCTATTACTTCTCTTATGAGCGAATTAAGAAACATTCCTAATGAGCAGAAAAAAGAAGCTGGTCAGATTATCAATGAAGTAAAACAATTCATTGAAAAAACACTTACAGAAAAGAATGAAGAAATCAAAAAGGCAGAAGAAGAAGCTCTTATTAATTCTGCTGAAGATTACGACGTATCTTTCCCACTTAATGAAGATAAAGGTTCATATCACCCAATTACTCTTGTTCAAAGAGAAGTTGAAGATATTTTTGCCGGTATGGGTTTCTCAATTGAAGACTATGACGAAATTGTTGACGATTACCACTGCTTTGAAGCACTCAACATTCCAAAGCATCACCCGGCACGTGATATGCAGGATACTTATTACTTAAGTTCAAATCAACTTTTAAAAACTCACACTTCTGCTGCACAAAATGCTATTCTTATTAAATATAAGAAAGAACTTGAAGCAGACAGACCTATAAGAGTTATTTTCCCTGGCAGATGTTTCAGAAATGAAAAGATTGACGCTTGTCACGAAAACACATTCTTCCAGATGGAAGGTATTATGGTTGATAAAGATATTTCTATTTCTAACCTTATTTACTTTATGAAAACTATGCTTTCAGAAGTATTTAACCGTGATATTACCGTTCGTTTAAGACCTGGTTTCTTCCCATTCGTTGAACCTGGCTTTGAACTTGACATTCAGTGTCTTATCTGTGGTGGTGACGGTTGCCCATCTTGTAAAGGTTCGGGTTGGCTTGAACTCTGCCCTTGTGGTATGATTCACCCTAACGTGCTTTCAATGGGTGGCATTAACCCTGAAGAATACACTGGTTTCGCATTTGGTTTAGGTCTTACCCGTCTTGCTATGATGCGCTACGGAATTAAAGACATTCGTGTATTTAACAGTTGCAGTTTAAAATCACTTTCACAATTTACTAACAGAACTTTTATTGATGATGAAAAGGAGGGTAAATAATGTTTGTTTCTATTAACTGGATTAAAGAATACGTTGACCTTTCAGGTCTCGACATTAAAAAACTTATTGAAAGTTTTACCCTTGCTACTGCTGAAGTAGAAGACATCATTGTTAAAGGTGAAGATATAAAAAACGTAGTTGTTGGTGAAATTCTTTCTATCGAAAATCACCCTAACTCTAAAAAACTCCATCTTCTCAAAGTTGACGGTGGCGACAGAGTTTACGACGTTGTTTGTGGTGCACCAAACGTAAGAGAAAATATGAAAATCGCTTTTGTTAAAGCTGGTGGTAAAGTTCCTGCTGGTGATATTACAAAAGCAACGGTTGCGGGTTACGAATCAGAAGGTATGTGTTGTTCTGCTTTTGAACTCGGTCTTTCTGATGATAAATCCGGTCTTATGGAAATTGACGTAGACGTTCCTAACGGTACAGATTTAAAAGAAATTTACCCTATTGACGATATTATTTTTGAAGTTGATAATAAATCACTCACAAACCGTCCTGACCTTTGGGGTCACTATGGTATTGCACGTGAATTTTCTGCACTTTCCGGCAGAGAATTAAAGCCACTTAAATTATCAGATTTAGCATATAGCGGCGACGAAAAAATTAAGGTTACTGTTGAAAGACCTGACCTTGTTTACCGTTATTCTTGTGTTAAGATGGATAACATCACTAAAAATACCAGTCCCCTTTCATTACAAATTCGTCTTTACTACTGCGGTATGCGTGGTATTAACTTACTTGCTGACCTTACAAACTACATTATGCTCGAAATGGGTCAGCCAACTCACGCTTTTGACGGCAACAAAATTGACGAAATTAAAATCGGCACACCTGACGCTGACTGTAAATTCACTACTCTTGACAACACAGAAAGAGATATCACCACAGACACACTCTTAATTAAAAACGCTACAACACCAGTTGCTATTGCTGGTATTATGGGTGGTCTTGATTCTGAAATCGTTGGCGACACTAATTCAGTTGTTCTTGAATGTGCTAACTTTGACGGTGTTTCTGTAAGAAAATCATCTTCAAGACTTGGTCTTCGTACAGATGCAAGTATGCGCTCCGAGAAAACTCTTGACCCCGAGATGACAGCGGACGCTATAAGACGTTTCTTAAAGCTTTTGAAGGATATCGACCCCGAATGCCAGATCGCATCAAGACTTTCAGACGTATATAATAAGAAGTACCCCGTTATCGACTTAAGCTTCGATAAGAAGTACGTAGACCGCTACACAGGTATTGATATCACAGAAAGTCGGATC
>JAZSIE010000011.1:0-32886 GCA_045533655.1 Acutalibacteraceae bacterium | reverse complement strand
CTTCTTGCATCGTCAATCATCGGTATTCTTACACACTCGTCTGGGTGCTCTAAAAGAAGTTCTTCCGGTAACCCTTTTGTCTCTTTACCGAAAAATAAAAATGATTTGTCGGTGTATGTAACGTCAGAGTGAGTCTGCCTTGCTTTTGTTGTAAAAAAGAAAAATTTACCGTCTTTGTTTTTAGAAAAAAAGTCGTCTAAATTATCATAATAAGTAATGTCTAAAAGGTACCAGTAATCAAGACCGGCTCTTTTTAATTTTTTATCGTCAATAGTAAAACCCATTGGTTTTACTATGTGAAGCCTTGCACCGGTAGCCGCACAGGTTCTTGCAATATTACCCGTGTTCTGTGGTATTTCTGGCTCAACCAAAACAATGTTTAATTCGCTCATATCTTTTTTAATTCCTTTAATAAATATGGTATTCCACGTTCAAAATCAACGCCGTAGTGAGTGTCTGGTGAACTTTCTTTAGTTCTTTTAATGCAGTCACAAGTAAATCTTACCGCAATGCACATTGAGTCGTAAAGTGAAAATCCGTTAAGAAGTCCACCGCAAAAGCAACTGGCAAAAACGTCGCCGGTGCCGTGGTAATTCTCGGGTATTTTTTCGTTAAAATAATATTGGGCTATTCTATCTTCACCCATACACGCCGCACCAATTTCATTCTCGTTAAACGAAACACCGGTTAAAACAACGTTTTTAACACCTAAATCCATAAGTTTGTTTAAAAGTTTTTCAATATATTCTTGTGTCTGAATGCCGTCAATATACTCAGTGTCAGTCATAAAACACGCTTCTGTAATATTTGGTAAAATTATATCTGCTAACGAACAGAGCGAAGTCATTTTTTTAGCAAATTCTTCGTTGAAAAGCACGTACATCTTGCCAAGGTCTGCCATACAAGGGTCAGCAATTAAAATATTGTCATTTGTCTTGAATTTTTTAACAAAATCCTTTACAATGTCAATCTGTTCTATTGAACCTAAAAAACCGCTGTAAATAGCGTCAAATTTTAGGTCAATGCTTTTCCAGTGTTCAGTTATAAGTGGCATATCACTCGTTAAATCTCTGTAAGTGTAGCCTGTAAATCCACCGGTGTGAGTTGAAAGCACTGCCGTTGGCATACAAACACACTCAACTCCAGAAGCAGAAATAATAGGTGAAGCAACAGTTAACGAGCATCTGCCAAAGCCCGAAACGTCGTTTATAGCAACCAGTCTTTTTTGTTTTTCCATAAAACCATTCCTAAAAAATTTCATTAAAATAAATGTAAGATTTTTACTGATTATGTATTATATCACTTCCCATTATTTAATGCAATCAAAAGCGTTTAAATTTTTAGTTTTAGTCAAAACTAATTTTGAAGGGGAGTGAAAAAATGAACAAAAAGACAACAGATATGCTTAAAATCGGTGGCGCAATTATGGCTGCGGGTGCAGCGGCTTCAATGGTTGCCGGTAATATGAAAAGTAATCCTAAAAAAACAATGAAAAAACTTGCTAAAAAATCAGCAAAAACAGTTGATGGCATAATGGGTAATATGCAATATATGTTTAAATAAGAATCGTCAGGCTATTAAATTTTTTATTTAATAGCCTGACACACGTTGAAAGGGTGATTTTATGAAAAAATTATGTCTTGGATTAATTGTTTTTTGCATTACATTATTTTCTGCTTGTGGTGGTAACACCGAAGAAAATACAACAAACACTACAAATGAATTAACTGAAACTACAACTACAATTACCGGCACAACAGGACCAACCGAAGCACCATTCCCCGAAGGTATGAGTACAATTAAAAGAAACAATAAGTCTCTTTATGGTGAAAATACAGGCACCAGTAAAACTTACACAGGTCTTGAACCACTTCTTGAAACTACTATACCCGTTGTTGATAAAGATAATTTGAAAAATCTTAGTGAAAAGAGCGAAAGTCACTCTTACGGTGTATCAAAGGATGGTAAACCACACGAAATATCTGTGAATTTTCAAAAAGTATATGATAAATATAACGCTCTTTGTTTAGATACAAGTGGTGAAAAAGTTATTTATCTTACGTTTGACTGTGGTTACGAAAATGGTTGTACCGATGAAATTTTAGACGTGTTAAAAGAAAAGGAAGTACCGGCGGCATTCTTTGTTACCTTGCCATATTTAGAATCTGCACCCGAGGTTGCTTCACGAATGATTTTAGAAGGTCACGTTGTTGGTAACCATTCAGACACACACCCAAATTTTTCAACAATCAATAGAACTCAAATGGCAAAAGAAATTGAAAACGTAGATAACTATTTAAGAACTCATTTTGGTTATTCAAGTAACTACTTTCGTTTTCCACAAGGTGCTTATTCAGAAAGTGCTCTTGATTTAGTTAATAATGCGGGTTATAAGTCAGTTTTCTGGTCAAGTGCTTATGCCGATTGGGACGTGAATAATTTAAAAGGCAAACAGT
Source organism: Acutalibacteraceae bacterium (assembly GCA_045533655.1). GTDB lineage: Bacteria > Bacillota > Clostridia > Oscillospirales > Acutalibacteraceae > DTU089. The sequence continues at coordinate 30,430 of JAZSIE010000011.1, read as the reverse complement.
ACGCTTTTGATACAGTTACCAGTCGTCTGCACCCAGGTTGCGTACTTCTTTTACACGCCGTTTCAAAAGATAACGCCGAAGCACTTGGCGACATAATTGACTATGCGAGAAGTCAAGGGTATGAATTCAGGCAACTTCCGTGAGTTGTTAGTTTTAGTCGTTAGTGTTGGTTAATAAAAAATTCTATTATTTTCAAAAACTGAAAATGATAGAATTTTTTTATTGAATTGAATATGTGTGTATGATATACTATAACTTGTCAGATATATAGTTAAACGAGGGTGGAAATTATGAAAAAATTATTAGCGGTTTTACTTGTTTTATTAATGAGTGCAATACTTTTTGTTGGTTGTAGCGGTGGGAAAACATCAACAAATAATGAACAAACTAATAAAAATGATGTTGAAGATACAGGGATTATTGATTTCGAAGGAATTGGTCTGCCAAAAGGCATTCAGACATTAACAGTATCCGATATAGGTCTTGAAGTGAAAATTGATGCAGATGGACTTTCTGAGTTTTGTAACTCATTTAGCGGTTTTAATTTTGATGATGAATTAACAAGTGTTTCGTTTGAGTTTATCGCTGAAAAGGGTGGCAAAAAATTTGCTGTGAACACAACGATTCAACCAGCTGATTGCGATAACATTGCAGATCAGATTGACTTGTTAAAAAATAGAAGTTCAACTGGCAATATAAATTTTGAGGAAAATGAACAAATTTTCATTAATGATATTTTAATGTATGTTTACACACTTTCGTTCTCAAATATAGAAAATGATAAGAGTTATACTTCAAGTGATTTTGTTTGTTATTACATACCAACAGGTTTTATTGCTACTGAAACAGCCTATGGAAGCTCTGCTGTTGAAATTATCTTTATGGGAACTACCGATAGAGAATATACAAATGAAGTAATGAAAAAAGTATTTTCAGGGCTCAATTTTAATGGTGGTAATGGTATTGAAAAGGATTCTATAATAACTTTAAAAGATACTTCTGGTAAAAATATATGTGATTTATATTTATATTCAACTCCCAACTCAAAAATTAATGTAATTTCTAATTCAAACGGCAATATAAAACTTGAGTATTCTGCTAAAAATTATGAAGAAATTGAAGAAACTTATATAATTGATATGGGTGTAAATAAGTTCTCTTCGAAATCCGAATATTTTGAGGAAAAAGGCGTAAGTGGAACTATTTCAGATTTAGAATATCCAGGTGCAACAGTTACAAAGGGGCACGTTTATTTACCATACGGTGGGGCAGAAGAGCATGCATTTGCTGTACAGTTAGAAGATGGTACACTCCTGACAGGTACATACCCACCAGAAATGAACGAAGATGCTTTCAGATTATTGTTCCATATGGCGCCAACAAAAGCTAAATAATATATTTAAAATAAAAACAACTACATTCTCTCATTAAACCCAAAATGAGAGAATGTAGTTTTTCTTTTTCATATTAAATTATAATCAACGCGAAGCGTTTCTCAATTCTGCATTATTTTATAAATTTCTCCATCGCCCTTATAAATACTTCGTTTCTCGTAGTCGAAATATTAGAAATGAAAATAATATCGTCAATCTGTTTCTTATTAGAAAATTTACTGAGAGTAACGTCATAATATCTCGGGTCAACAATGTGAATTGTTTTATAGTGCGGAATAAGGAATGGTATAAAAGCATTACCGAATGAATCTTTAATAACAAGACAAGTTTCACCATCGTCTTTATCAAGATTTTCAATCACAGAGTAAGGTTGGTCAGCACCAATAAATGCGGTGTATTTCATATTCGGTGCATAATTAGTAGCGTCTGCAACAACGTCCCACTGGAACGTTTCACCATCTTTTGGTGTGATTTTAAAACTTACTTCGTTAAATGGCTCATAAGCAATAACTGTGTCAGGTGTTTTTGCAAGTGCAGGCGATTGTTCTGTACTTGCGTAGAAACTGCCAAGAAAACCATCAAATGAAAGAACGTTATATTGGTTAAGTGAAACAGGTTCAACACCTTTAGTGTAAATGAATTGCTCGTAAGCGTAGTAAGCACCAAGAGCAGTCCAGTGGTGGTCAGTTCTGAAATATAAATATTCAGTTCTGTGGTTGCGAAGATTTTCATAAATACCAGTAACGGCAGTCGTATTTTTAAATGATGAATTAAAATATTCGAGTGCTTTTTTCTGGTCAGATGAATTAATATCTTTTCTTATAGCATCGTTAAGTTCAATATCAATACTTGTAGGAACAACAAGTGTGTAAACGTTGGATTTGTTGTGCGATGCATTTTTTATATTGTTAACAGCGTTTATGTACCTTGGTGCGAGTGAATTTGAAAAGTTATAATATTCATAAGCCGAGTTACCGGCAAGTAAAACTGCCCCCAAAGACTGAATATTCATATCAGCTGGTATTGTCTCTTTAATATCACCGGTTGTTTCCACAACGTTTGGTGAAGTAACCGTTGGTTCTTCCGTTGTAGTTGGCGTGGTAGTAGTTTCTGTTGTAGTATCTTCTGTAACGGTAACAACTACGTCTAATGGTACGTCAGGAATATCGTCGCCACCTTCAACGTCACCGTGGATTTTAACTGAAGAAAATCCAGAGAGCGATTTTAATGCAGAGTTGACTCTTGTTAAACCATCTCTTAATGGGAATGTGTCAGAAAACCAAAGCGTAATTTTATCAAAATAATCGCCCGTGTAAAATGCTTCAAAAGTAAACGCAGGGAATTCCTGAAGCAAACGTTTTTCTGATTCAGAATATGTAGGTCTTAACGGAACAATAAAAGCTAAAACAGTACCTAAATAAAGTGTTATAAAAAATGATGCAATTTTTATAATTTCTTCTCTTTTAGGCTTTTGTTTTATAATTATTACCTCAGTTATAGAAGACTCTTTTTTCAGCTTTTGTTTCTTTTGTTTCTTCTCCTTTTCAGGAGCAGGTGCCTTAAAAACAAAATCACGTGGTTTATTATAAATCATCCAGTGTACCTCTTAAAATTGGAAATAAAGGAATGGGTTGTAACTGTCACCAACAAGTGAAAGGGTAGAGAGAATTAAAATAATTACTGGTATTGCAATCGAAATAATCTCGTAAGCCTTTTTCTTTTGTTCGGTGTCACATTTTGAAATAAAAATTTGTTTAATCTTTTTTGTTAAAGGTGTAACGGCAATTATTGCAAGAACAATAAAAAATAAATTAGAAGTTAGAAGTGCCTTTGTTTCAAAGTCTATAAATCCATTACCATTTAAGCCGAAAAGACCTTTTAAAACTATCGGAATAAACTTAAAGTCAGAAAATCTGAATAAAATCCAACCGAAGTAAACTATAATTAAAGTGTATGCTCTGCTTAAAAATGGTGGTGCATTTTTAAGTACCTTTGAAAATCCCGCTTTTTCTATTACAAGAAAAACAAAGAAGAAAAGTCCCCATAAAATGAAATTCCACGCCGCACCGTGCCAGAGACCAGTTAAAAACCACACAATAAGAAGGTTTATGTAAGTTCTCGTTCTTCCTTTTCTGTTACCGCCAAGTGGAATGTAAACGTAATCCCTGAAAAATGTGCTCAATGAAATGTGCCATCTTCTCCAGAAATCAGTAATAGAAGTTGCGATGTATGGATAGTTGAAATTCTCTTTAAAATGAAAGCCAACCATAAGTCCCATACCGATTGCCATATCTGAATATGCCGAGAAATCTAAATAAATCTGAAGCATATAGAAGAATACACCGAAAAGAATACCGATAGCCGAACGTGAAGAAAGTTCAGAAAGTGCCGCACCTACTGTTTCTGGTGACGACATAAACTCAGTAGAAACTAAAAGTTGGTCAGAAAGTGAACCACATACGTTTGCAATCAACGCTTTTTTACCAAGACCTATTGAGAATCTTGTAATACCTTCACAAACTTCTGTAAAATCAATTCTTCTGTTTTCAATTTCTTTCTGTACGTCAGAATATCTTACAATAGGACCAGCTATGCATTGATAAAAAAGACTTGAGTAAAGAAGCAAATATGTAAACTTTTTCTGTGCTGGTACTTCACCTTTATAAACGTCAACAACGTAAGAAATAAGTTGGAACGTGTAAAAAGAAATACCAATTGGTAAAAGTATTTCTGGAATTATTTCCGGTACACCGAAAATTGCGTTTATATTTGTCAGTAAAAATCCCGTGTACTTAAAGAAACCAATTATTAAAAGATTAATAGTAATAGTAAGTGCCAAAACGAGTTTTTTTGTTGAGTTTTTTTCACAAGTGTTTTGTATAATAAGAGCAGAAAGCCAGTCAACAAACGTCATTCCGACTAAAATTAAGACGTAGGTAGGTTCGCCCCACGTATAAAAAATAAGTGAAGCAATTAAAAGTATGTAATTTCTTAAATTATTCTTTTTTGTTACCGCATAAATTAAAAGCGTTAACGGTAAAAAAGCATAAATAAAAATTAAACTTGAAAATACCATAAATCTACTCTTTCTGAAAAGAAAATTTCACCAATACAATATTATATAGAAATTCGACAAGAAAAACAAGTCTTTATTCATTATTAATAAAATTTACCATAAACATATATATAAATTGTTGCTTAAAGGAGCATTTTACTCTTGACTTAAAGGCGGTTATGTACTAAAATATTATAGTAAAAAAATAAACGTCCGAAAGGAGTCAATGATTTATGAACTATTCACACGAAGTAGAAAACATGCGCATAGTAGCAAAAGGTCCACAGCACGGTCCTGCACCTATTCCAGAAGAAGCAAAATGGGTGAAGGCATACGAAATTAAAGACATTTCAGGTTTCACACACGGTGTGGGTTGGTGTGCTCCACAACAGGGTACTTGTAAACTCACTCTCAACGTTAAAAACGGTATCGTTGAAGAAGCTCTTGTTGAAACACTCGGTTGTTCAGGTATGACACACTCTGCAGCTATGGCAGCAGAAATTCTCCCTGGCAAAACTCTTTTAGAGTGCCTTAATACAGACTTAGTTTGTGATGCTATCAACGTTGCTATGCGTGAACTTTTCCTTCAGATTGTTTACGGCCGTAGCCAATCAGCATTCTCAGAAGATGGTCTTGTTGTTGGTGCTGGTCTCGAAGACTTAGGTAAAGGTCTCCGTTCACAAGTTGGTACAATGTTCAGCACAAAAGCAAAAGGCGTACGTTATATGGAAATGGCAGAAGGCTATATCACACGTATGGCACTTGATGCTGACAATCAGGTTATCGGTTACGAATTCGTAAAACTCGGTAAAATGATGGAAGATATCCGTCACGGTATGTCTGCTGACGAAGCACTCAAAAATAACACAGGTAACTACGGTCGTTTTGCTGACGCTGTTAAGTATATCGACCCAAGAGAAGAATAAGATAAGGGAGGATACTGAAAATGGCTAATGATATGAGATTTGAAGGTAAAGAAAGAAGAATGGCCGGTATTGAAAAGTGCCTTGCCGAATATGGTATTGAAAGCCTTGAGGCTGCAAGAGAACTTTGCCTTTCAAAAGGTATTGACGTAGAAAAAGAAGTTAAGAGTGTTCAACCTATCGCATTCGAAAATGCTGTTTGGGCTTACACACTCGGTGTTGCAGTTGCTCTTAAGAGTGGCGCAACAAAAGCTGCAGAGGCTGCTGCTAAAATTGGTATAGGTCTTCAGGCATTCTGCATCCCAGGTTCAGTTGCTGACCAGAGAAAAGTTGGTCTTGGTCACGGTAACCTTGGTGCAATGCTTCTTGATGATAACACAAAATGCTTCGCATTCCTTGCAGGTCACGAAAGCTTTGCTGCTGCTGAAGGTGCTATTGGTATTGCACGTTCTGCTAACAAAGTTAGAAAAGAACCATTAAGAGTTATTCTTAACGGTCTTGGTAAAGATGCTGCTATGATTATTTCAAGAATCAACGGTTTCACATACGTTGAAACAGATTACGATTATTACACAGATGAACTTAAAATCGTTAACGAAACAGCTTATTCAAACGGTGAAAGAGCTAAAGTTCGTTGCTATGGTTCAAACGATGTAAACGAAGGCGTAGCAATTATGCGTAAAGAACAAGTTGACGTATCTATCACAGGTAACTCAACTAACCCAACTCGTTTCCAACACCCAGTTGCTGGTACTTATAAGAAATGGGCTATGGAAAACAACGTAAAATACTTCTCAGTTGCTTCAGGTGGCGGTACAGGTCGTACACTTCACCCAGATAACGTTGCTGCTGGTCCTGCTTCTTATGGTCTTACAGACACAATGGGCAGAATGCACGGTGATGCTCAGTTTGCTGGTTCTTCATCAGTTCCAGCTCACGTTGAAATGATGGGTCTCTTAGGTGCAGGTAACAACCCAATGGTTGGTATGACAGTTGCTTGTGCTGTTGCAGTTGAAGAAAGTGCAAAATAATTAATTTTTAAATTCAAAGCACCTTTATAATATCTTTTATAAAGGTGCTTGTTGTCTATTACATATTTTGAAAGAAGGATTTTAAAATGGCAAAAGTTCTTGTTGAAACATCTGCTCGTCACGTTCACGTTTCTAAAGAAGATTTAGAAACACTTTTCGGTGCAGGTTATGAACTCACAAAGAAAAAAGATTTATCACAACCGGGTCAATATGCTTGTGAAGAAAGAGTTGCAGTTATTGGTGCAAAAGGTCAATTCCCGGCAGTTTCAATTCTCGGTCCTACAAGACCATCATCACAAGTTGAACTTTCAGCTTCAGATGCTCGTTCAATCGGCGTTGCAGCACCAATAAGAGAAAGCGGTGACACTGCAGGTAGCGGTGCTTGTAAACTTGTTGGTCCTAAGGGCGAAGTTGAACTTAAAGAAGGCGTAATCGTTGCAAAAAGACATATTCACTTAACTCCTGCAGATGCTGAGGAATTCGGTGTAGCAGATAAAGAAATTGTTAACGTTAAGGTTGAAACAGAAGGCAGAAACCTTATTTTTGGTGACGTTGTTGTTCGTGTTAACCCTAACTTCGCAGCAGCTATGCACATTGATACAGATGAAAGCAACGCTGCTCTTGCAACACCAGGTCTTATGGGTGAAATTATTAAATAATTTAAATAAAACAAAGAGCGATTGACTTCTTTAGAAATTAAGGAGTTCAATCGCTTTTTTTAGTTTTCTTCATCTTCTATTAGTTTTAAAAATCGCTCTTTGTTTTTGGTTGAGGCTCTATAAGCTAATATTATCTCTTTTTCATCAATAGAAAGTTCAGCGAATTTAAGTGCCTCATATTCTTCGGGAGTTTTATAAGGCGAGTCTTCATTCTGTAAAGCGGCAAGTCTCTTTTCATGACCATAAAATTCATTTATAGTAACTTTATATATTTTTGAAAGAGAGGCAATAATATCTATATCAGGTACAATTTCGCCAGATTCATATTTAAGATATTCAGAATGTTCAATCTTGAGAATTTTAGCCAAAGATTCAGTTTCAACATTATTATAAGTTCTGAATTGTTTAATTCTGTTACAAAGCATCTTTTCACCACCTGATTAATTGATATTATCATTTTAACATTAATTTCGACAAATTTCAACAAAATTAGGTAAAGAATTAAAAATAGAATATTGACTAAAATATTCTATGTATTTATAATGAAAATATAAAGTAGGGGTGGTGGTTTTTTGACTATAACTAAACAAGATAATCTTAAATGGTATCAGCAAATACTCTCAATTATTGCTGGTGCTTGTCTTATGGGCTTTATGTGGCGTGCAAGGGGTTCTCACGGCTTTGGTGCAAAATGGGGGATGTTTGCCGTTGCGTTTGTATTTATGCTCTTTATTTACGCACTTTACGGTAAACGTAAAAAAATGAATTATGAAATGTTACCGCTTCCCGCAGTTTTTGCGGCACTTACGGCTGGTGGATGGGGAACACTCAACTCACAGATGAACGGGTATTTAGGCAGTAATGCAAATTTTGTTGGCGAAGAAACTTTCAGATATATTGAAATAAGTGAATACAGTGGTCTTATCATTATGCTTCTTTTAGGCTTTGGTTGGTTGCCACTTTTTGCAGTTGCACTTGCTTCACTGTTTTCTAAAAAGAAATATGAATTTAAAGATTACGTGATTTTTATTGGTGTTTATTACGTAACAATGATAATTGCAAATTTCACAATTTCTCATTACATATTACAAGTTATTAACCCTGAAGCAGTTGAAGCCTGTGCCGAAGGTCTGCGTGATGCAGGGCACGATATGTCACCAATGAAGGCGTTTATTACACAGTTTGGCTCTGCACCTTGGGCGAAGAAAATACCATTCTGCCGTAACTATTTTACAAGTGTAAAAGTAATTTCGAGTGCAATTGGTGTATTGGCTTCAAGCGTGTCAGTTGCAGTTGTTTTAAAAGATAAATTTACAGCACTTATTTCTACTTTAATTAACCTTGCTTGTGCAATTGCAATTACTGTTGCAGATATTCCTTTGATTTTAGATTCAGATAGAGGATTCTTTGCAAACGTGACAACTCCAGCTTTTATAGCAGGTTGTGAGTGGTCAACGTGGGAATACTTTACAGGATTCATTTTAGGACTTCTTATAATGCTCGTAATCACTCTTTTACCAAAGAAATACACAAATTCGGAAGAAGATTATACCTACGTAACGTCAATTAAGAATAAACGTTTTAGTCTTATTTATAACGGAATTTTAACATTGTTCTTTTCGTTCGTTATAATTCTTGTTCGTGCATTTTCATTCAGATTAAACGAGTTTTTCTGGGATGAAGAAATAGTTGAAATTATATTAACCATTGTTTTAAGTGCGGCGTTATTTTACCCTGTAATTAAATTAGTAAAGAAAAATTTAATTGCGAAAAATTTAGATACACCGCTTGATATTTTACCACGAGAATTTGCAATTAAAATATTACCAGATTATTTTTTAATTGCGGGTTTAGTTTATTTCCTTTTAGGTGAATTTGAAAGCACTCTTTTTTCAATCGATTTATTACAAATAATAAATATAAACGGATTTTTAGAAAAATGGAATTCTGGTACGTTGTTTATTCCAGTAATTATGATAATAAGTTTCATTTTATTTAATATTTCTTTTAAAATAATTGTTGGTAAAAAAATAAAGAAATAAATAATAATTGTCCACAACATAAAAAATGTTGTGGACAATTATTTTAAAAAACTTCTGTCACTTCGGTTTGATTTAAAATTAAATAATATAAATCTCTTTTGTTTTCTGGAATTATTTTTAAATAATCTTCTTTTGTGAAATCAATACCCCAGTTGTAGTTGTGATAGCGTAAAAGGTCGATTTCATTGGCTTCGTAGAGTTTAACGTATTCTTCTAAAGTGTAACCACCAATATAAATTTCAATAATTTTATATTCATTTTTATAAATTCCAATTAAAGCATACGCTTCGGTTAAAGGTGCATCATAAAATCCACGAGCAATATTTTCTAATTCATTATATTTATCATATAATTTTAAATATCCGTGTTTTTCATAAATATTATAAGGGTCATCAACTTCATAACACATTAAATTATCGAATTTGTAAAATTCAAGATATTCATTTGTTTCGGGTTTATTTTCAGAAAATTTTATTTCTGAATATTCATTATTTTTTGAAGGTTCAAAATAAACGTATCCATAAAAATAATTATCATATTCAGTTAAATAAGATTCATCAAAATAAATAGTAAATCTGTTTTCATATTCAAAACAAATTGAATCAATATTTAATTTAATATATTCATTAGGGTTTTCTAAATGCTTGTTAAAATTATTTTGATAAATTAAAAATGTAAATGGTGTAATTAACTGAATTACTAAAACGCTAATTAAAATTATCTTTCCTTTTTCTTTAAGCATCAGCGTCACCTCCGTCTGTGATTTCAGAAACCTGGGAGTTTGAAATAAGACTCTCTTTCTCTTTTTTCGCTTTTCTTAAAAGTACGAAGTTTACTGAGAAAAGTATGACTCCTGTAAAAATAAACGTAAAACCAATGCCGAGTAAATTGTCAATATATTCAAGTATGACTCTGTACATAAGTATAAGTATTGCTATGAGTCCTAAGTTGAGTTCGTAGAATTTGTTTAATTTTGAACCAAGGATAATATAGCAAACAGAAAGGGCAATAGTTAAAATAATTGCTACCAAAGTAAAGCTATCAACAAAGATAAGAGCCGAAAAAGTTGAAATACAACCTATCGTTAAAATTGCTATTTTCAACGGATTTTTACTAAATGAGTTTTTGTTGAAATAACAACTTAAACCAATCACAACTGCATAAACAACTAAGTTTAAAAAGAAGCCGAGTAGTAATTCGTTATAGTTAACGGTATAAGAAAATAGAAAATCTATATCGCCAAAATCACCGTATAAAACTGATGATGCTAAGAGAAGTATTATTAACCCAGAAGTACCAAAAAGGTAAAATGGCTTTTGAAAAGTTCTCTCTTTGCTGAGTGCAAAAAGTGTTGTTGCGGTTGCAAAAAGTATTGAGAAAATACTTACAATAAAGAAGCCTGACTCAAGCGAAATAATTAATATAAATATTGCAATTATTGATACAATCGTTGAAATCCACACGCTGAAATTATGTCGAATTTCTTCGACTTTACCTTTTGAGTGTTTTGTAAAATATATACCGAAAAACATACCTGCAACTAAGAAGCAAATTGTTGATAAATCGTTGATATTATTAGCTGTAGCGGTTAATACCAACACAAAAAATCCTGTTAAAGTTGAAACCGAGTTAAAGATATATACGGCAGGGAGAATTAAAATTGCACTCAGTGCAAACAGAACAAAAAGTTCAATATTAATTCCAAGAATTCCATTGACTAAAAACAGGGTAGCAGTAACGCCAATAGACCACACCAAAGCACCGCTTTCAGTGAATGCAACCGAGTTCCTTTTTTTCTTGTAAGTGTAAATTGCAACTGCCTGACCAGCTAACATTGGTAGTAACCCCAAGAATGTTTTTAGACTTATGCCAAAATTTTCCCAACCAAAGAAAATGAAAAAGATAATTCCGATTGTAACAAACAAAGAACCTAAAACCGAAAAGATTATAATAAGCAATTTGTTATTTTGTTTTGGTTCTTCGTTTTCAAGTTCGAGTTTTCGTTTTTCTCCGTAAATAAGTTCTTCAATTGAAACGTTAAACACTTCAGCTAATTTACTAATCATTTCTATATCAGGTTGGGTTCTGTCATTTTCCCAAGAAGAAACCGCCTGACGTGAAATAAAAAGTTTTTCAGCTAACGCTTCCTGACTTATGTTCCGAGCGTTTCTGAGTCTTTTAATGTTTTTTGAAATTTTCGTCATAATCTCACCTCATCACTATATAATCATATTTCAAAAATTTTGTCACTACTTTTTGAATATTTTGTTGTGCTCCATTTTGTTGCGTAATTAACTTGTGGTTTTATAATACACAAAATATTAAAAAAGTTTGTAAAAATGTAATTTTTGGTATGTTTTTTGTAATTTTTGGCTATCTTTTCTTGTCAGTGCTATGCTGTTATGCTATAATTTATTTGTAGTGTTTTAGGAGTGATTAATTATGAGTGAAAATATTAAAAAAATCAGATTCGGTATTGTCGGAACAGGTACAATTGCTCATCGTTTTGCAAATGCAATCAAAAATGTAGAGAATGCAGAGCTTGTTGCAGTAGCATCCAGAACAAAAGAGAATGCCCAAAAATTTGGTGATGAATTTAAAATTGAAAATAGATTTTACAGTTATAAGGATATGGCAGAAAGCGACACGATTGATGCAGCATATATTGCCGTTCCACATTCAGAGCATATTCATGCTTCGCTTCTTATGATGAATAATAAAAAGCACGTGCTTTGCGAAAAGCCGATGTGCATAAACACAAAAGAAGCAGTAGAAATGTTTGATTGTGCAAAAGAAAATGACGTTCTATTAATGGAAGCGATGTGGGCACGTTTAGTACCTGGTACCTTAAAAATGCTTGAGATAGTCGAAAGTGGAAAACTGGGTGATATTTTAGGTGTCGAAGGTAAATTCTGCTATGCATTTGATGAAGATGAATTAGACCACCATGCTTTAAAAAATACGAACGGTGGTGGCTCGCTTCTTGACGTTGGCGTTTATGGTCTTAATTTTGCAAGTTGGTATCTTGGTAAAGAGGTTTTAGAAGTTAACGCTCAGGCAAATCTTTTTAATGATGTTGATGCTCACACTTGTGTTTTAATGAAACATAAAAGCGGTGCAATTGCTGACGTTTCAAGTGCTGTTTTATTAAGAAAACCAAACGAGGGCTATATTTATGGTACAAAGGGCTACGCTTATTTACCACGCTTTTATGCACCACAAGAAATTAAATTGCAACTTAATAATGGTGAAAGTGAGATTATTTCAACACCATATAAGGGTAACGGCTTTGAAGAACAAATTACCCATTTTTCAGATTGTGTTTTAAAAGGTCTTAAAGAAAGCCCCGTAGTTACCCACGAGCAAACTCTTTATGTAACAAAGCAGATGGATGAAATCAGAAAAATAATAGGTGTTAAATATCCGCAAGATAATTGATATAACAAAAATCCGTTGTCTATGACAACGGATTTTTATTATAATGTTTACTGAACTTTCCTTTTATTCTTAACACTCTTTTTGCTAAGATTTATATAAGAAGCTTTTTTGCATTTAAAAAGCTCTTTTCTGCCATTCTGATTTCTTGTAAAAATTAAATCAAAATTAGCACCAGTAGCTTTTAAATGGCTTTTAAATATTTCTGCAGTTTCTTTATTTACACTTAAAACACTCGGACAAGCGTAACTGAATATATAATTATATTTTGTTTTTTGAGATGAATTATTTGAGGCAACAATTAAATATCTCGGGTCATCAATAGGCGAGAGCATTTCTGTAATTGCGTTTTTAAAAACATTTTTTTCTCTGGCAGTTGCCTTTTGTAAAGAGCAACTCACACTACCATCTTCTCTTTTGCCAATATAAACCTTAGCACCTTTTGTATCAATTTCGCCAATTTCTTTAAGAGATTTAAAAACAGCGTTTGAAAATGTTTCAACAGTTTTTTCTGGTGACAAATGTTTAAATACAATTTTTGAATTTTTTAATAAGAAATAAATTCCAACTATAGAAAGTGCGAATAAAATAAAGCCTAAAAATCCACCTATTATAATTCCAATCAGAATTGCAACAAAAACAAGAAACGCTATAACACACGAAATTATTTTATTTTTGTGAACTACGCTTGTTGGTTGCACAGTTTTCGGAATTTCACATTCTTCAACAATTTCAGGGTGATTGCTACCCCTAATAGCGCCATTCCATTTTTCTTTAACGTTTTCACGATTTGATGCAAGGTAAAGCATCTGTTGATTTATGCTTTTAATATTACTTTCTGTAAACGGTGGTTTTAAAATATCAATTCTGTCAATTCCGTTTTCAATAACGTTCTGATTATAAGCCGGAGCCTGAAAACAATTAAATCTTCTTTTAATAGTTTCAAAATCGTCACCAGCAATAGTCGAGTTGTCGCCGTCAGCGCTTGGCTCAACAGTAGAAAGATGCCATATATTAGAAATTTTGTCGGGATTATTTTTATCAATTCTTATTGCTCTGCCACGCATCTGGTTAGATAGCATAAAACTACCAACAAAACTTGCTAAAATAAGCGAGTTGATATTAGGTGAATCCCAACCTTCACCAAGAAGCGATTTAGTACCGACTAAAACGTTTATAACACCCGTCTGGAAAGTACGTGTAATAATTTTAACTTTATTTTTATTAGAACCACTAAAATTAATCTGAGTGTGCAAAGTGTTTTCAATATTTTTAGTTGTGAATGAAACACATTCTTCATCTGCAATTTTTTCTATTGTTTCTAAAGCAGAATCGGGCACAATAACAAGCGTACCTGAAAGAAGGGCAATTTTACATTCAGGGTTTACGTTTCTTCTTATTTTTTCAAAAACAGGCACAGTGCCCATATCGTGAATATCGTCATTTGTACCAACTAATTTTAATAAATCTTTTTTAATAAAATCAGTGAGCACCAACATTCTTAAATTTTCTTTTAAATTAAAATATTCACTTTCAACAATCGTTTTAATGCTGTCTAATTTTGCACTTGATGAAATAAGTGATTTATTAATTTTGTCATTAGAAATGAGTCTTACTTTTTTCTTTTCGATTAAACCATTTTGTGAAAGCGTTTGTTTTAATTCTTCTGAAATTTCTTCTGAAAAAATTTCAGGAGCTTCAATAATAAATTGAAACGCTTTTTCAGCATTTGCCATATTGCATTTTAATTCTTCTTTTACGTGGAATGCTTTTTTTAATATATTCTGATTTAATTCGGCACCACCGTACATTGCAACTAAAAATAATTCTCTAAAATTATTTAAGTTGTCATAAAGTAAAATTTCACTTTCTTCGGTGTCTTCTAAAACTTTAGAAATTTCTAATGCTTTAAGTGGTAAACCGCTTTTAATTATTTCGTTTGTGGTTTGTTTTGCTTTTTCTTTATATTCATTTAAATTATTTAATTCATCTTCAGTCGGGTAGCTGAAATAAATATAATCCTGGTGCGGACAAAGAGTTTTTTGAGAAACTAATTGTGGCACAAAAATCTCTTCATCTATTTCACCACAAAGTGAAGAATATTTTGCCCATTCCTGAGGTGCACTGTCATAAGGCGGAGTTGCAGTAAGTGAAATTAATTTAACACTGCCACCTAAAGCATCAATAAATTTTTCTAACGCCTTTTGCCATTCGCTTTTTAAGTGGTGTGCCTCATCAAGACAAATTGTTTTTATTCCTGCAGTTTTAATTAAGTCTAAAATTTCAAAATTTGTAAAATCTGCAGCTTCTTCATTTTCAAATTCTTCATCGTCAGCTTCTTCATCAATATTCGTTTTTGTGTAAGCTGCGTGTAACGCCTGATATGTAATAGACGTGAGTAATTTCGGTTCTTTTAAATTATAAGAAATGAAATTTTCTGCCTTTTCATTTTCTGGCAAAAATGCCTCACAAAATCTTTCACCCCATTGTTGTCGTATCGTAACTGATGGTGACAAAATAAGAGCAGGGGAGTTGAGTCTTTTAATAAGCTCTAAGCCTAAAATTGTCTTACCGCTACCGGGTGCCGCAACAATGTGAATTTTACCATCTTTTAAGTGTTTATCTGCACTATCAAGTACAGACTGCTGATAACTTCTGAATTGCCATTTGAAATTAATATTTTTAAAATCCATATTTTCACCCCATTCCCCTTAATTATAACACCTTGTAAATTTATTTCAATAACAAATTGATTGTAAAAAAATGATGTGATATAATATTCCCAACACCTAAAACCCAACACCTAACACCTAAAGGAGCAAACTATGAAAACCAACGAAATAAACATTCGTGACCCATTTGTTTTATTTGAAAACGGAAAATATTATATGTATGGCACGAGAGGTGCAAATTTTGGTCAGAAAACTGGCGGTTTTGACGTGTATGTATCAACCGATTTAGAAAACTGGTCTGAGCCGATTGAGTGCTTTAACTCAGAAAAATATAATATGAACACTAACGTGAACTGGGCACCAGAGGTGCATAAATATAAAGATTCTTATTATATGTTTGCAACCTTTACAAAACCGAATGGATTAAGAGGTACATATATTTTAAAATCTGACACACCGTCAGGCGAGTTTAAACCACATAGCAAAGGTGCGGTAACGCCAGAAGAATGGGAATGTCTTGACGGTACATTTTATATTGATAAAAATAATAAGCCGTTTATTATTTTCTGTCACGAGCATACTCAGATAATTGATGGTACAATTTGCTACGCAGAGTTAAATGGCGATTTAACTGAGATAGTAGGGGAAGTAATTACACTCTTTAAGGGTTCGTCACCACATTGGGCAGATAAAAAGCCCGACGGTGAACATTACGTTACCGACGGACCTTTTATGTATCGTTCTGAAACAAACGAGCTTTTCATGCTCTGGTCAACCTTTATAAATCACCAGTATGCTGAGTGTCTCGTTAAATTTAACGATGGCGAATTAAATATGAATTTCACACATTTAGACCCGCTCATTGACGACGATGGCGGTCACGGAATGATTTTTAAAGATGACAATAATCTCTATCTTACGTTTCATTCCCCAAATAAAACACTTTCTGAACGCCCGAAATTTGTAAGAATTGTTGATGAAGGCGAAAATATCAAAATGAATTAGAAACCAAGTGTAAAAACACTTGGTTTTTACTTTATCTTTTTCTTGCATTTCTTTCCAATATATAGTAAAATGTAATATGTATATTTATATTTAAATTTGGTGGTTACATAATGAAAGATTTAAAAAGAATTTTGGCTTCGCTTTTAGCAGGAATAGTTGCTTTTTTAGCAGTGTTTTTAAATTTGCTTTCTGCAGCAGATAAAGCAAGTGAAGATGTTTTATATCACCACGCTTCTGATACAACTGGTGAAATAAGAATAATTAAAATTGATGATAAAACAATGAATAAATTAGGCGATATTTCTACGTGGGACCGTTCTGTTTACACAAAGCTTTTAAACACTCTTTGTGTTTCAGAAGAAATTCTTCCTGCAGTAGTTGGTTTCGATATTCTTCTTTCAAGCGAAAAAGATGCAGAAACTGACAAAGAATTTGCAGAAACTTGTGAAAAATACGGCAACGTAGTTTGTGGTTTCAGTTACGTTTTCTCAAAAGAATTACAAGAAGATGAAAACGGTAATTTAATTGAAAACTCAATGACTGTAAAAGAACAAGTTTTACCATATAAAGCATTACGTGACGTTGTTGACACGGGCTTTGTTAATGCACTTATGGATAATGACGATAGCTTTATAAGAAGTTCGTTTTTAACTTTTGAAGAATCAGAAGATGTAACAACCACAAGCTTCAGTATGAAGGTTTATGAAAAATACGCTGAAAGTCAGGGGCTCAGTGAGGTTTCTCTGAATGATAAAAGCATTATCGACTTCCGTTACAGCGGTAACCCTGGCGATTATGAAAACGTTTCACTTATTGACGTTTTAGAAGGTAACGTACCGGCTTCAGCGTTTGACGATTGCATTGTTTTAGTTGGTGCTTACGCTGCTGGTATGATGGACTCTTACTTCGTTCCGGTTGACAGAAGCAGCCAGATGTTCGGAGTAGAAATTCACGCCAACGTAATTCAGGCTATTATGGAAGGTAAAACACTCGAAAACGTAAACAAAGTAGTTGATGCTTTAATTTCTGCACTTATCATTGCAATTATCACTTTTGCTTGTTGGAATTTAAGCGTAGCAAAAACGATTATTATATGCCTTGCAACTGCAATATTAAAACTTTTAGCAGGGTTTATTCTCTTTAATCAAGGGTTAATGACTAACGTTCTCTCCGTTCCGGTATTAGCAATTGTTATTGCAATAATTTACGTTGCTGTTCATTACTATAAAGCAAGAATGGCAAAACGAAGCATCGAAAAAGCATTCAGTAAATACGTAGCACCACAAGTTGTAGAAGAAATTGCAAAAGACGGCACTTACGAGTTGAAACTCGGTGGTGAAAATCGTGATATAGCAGTTTTGTTTGTTGATATCCGTGGATTTACAACTCTTTCTGAAAGTCTCCAGCCTGAACAGGTTGTTGATATTTTAAACGATTACCTAGCACTTACAACCCGTTGTATTTTCCGTCACGGCGGTACTCTTGATAAGTTCGTTGGTGATGCTACAATGGCTGTATTTAACTCACCATTTGATACAGAAGATTATATTTATAAAGCAGTAATTACCGCTTGGGATATCGTCGCTGGTGGCAACAAAATTGAAAAAGAATTTGTTGAACGTTATAACAAACACGTAGGTTTCGGTGTCGGTGTCAACTGTGGTCCAGCCGTTGTTGGTAATATCGGCTGCGATTTCCGTATGGATTACACTGCAATTGGTGACACAGTAAACACTGCGGCACGTCTTGAAGCAAATGCACCAAGGGGCACTGTTTATATAAGTAAACCAGTCCGTGATGCTTTAGGTGACAGAATTACTGTTGAAGACGTTGGCGAAATACCGCTTAAAGGTAAAAATAATGGAGTGTTCGTTTATTCAGTAACCGGTATTACTGGTTACACAAGTCCGGAAGGTGAATAAATTATGAAAAAAATACTTGTTATTCCCGATTTAAAAAACTTAGATGACTCAATAAGAGTCGCAAAAGGGTATAGTGCTGGTTTTGAATATAACGACTTTATGTTTGCAAGGTTTCTTGACGACGAAGAGTATTGCAAAAAAACACTTGATATCTATAAGGATTATAAATTACCATCTTACACAACGAATCACGGTGCGTTCATTGACGTTTTGCCATACAGTACCGATAAAAAAATTAAAGAAGTTTCAATTCATCGAATTAACCAGAGTATTGAAATATCACGTAAAATTGGTGCAAATGCAGTAGTATTTCACCTTAACTACAATCCACACTTAAATCAACCGTTGTATGTTAAACATTTCCCGAAACTTAATACTGACGTGTGGGGACCAATAATTGAAGAAAATCTGGATATAAACATTTACATTGAAAATATGTTTGAGCAAGACCCATACATATTAAAAGAAGTTGCAAAAACTTTGTCGAAATACGATAATTTTGGCTTGTGTCTTGATTGGGGACACGCTGTTTTATCAAAAACCAACCCAATGATATGGGCAGAAGAATTAAAAGATTATATAAAACACGTTCATTTAAACGATAACGATTTAAAGGTTGACACACACTTGGCGTGGGGCAGTGGTAAGATTAACAGAACTCAGTTTTATAATTGTTACGACAGATTTTTAACTGATGCAACAATTTTAATTGAAACTGTTGATATCCCTGACCAAAGAGCATCTTTAAGGCAATTAGAAGAAGATGGCTTTATTAAATAAAATTTAAAACCATAAGGTTTAAATATTACGAAAGGAGGAACTGCTTTTGGCAAAAAATAATAAAAAAACAAAAGTTGCTATAATCATATTTTTAATTACGGCAATAATTGCAACTGCACTTACGGCAGTTCTTGCTTTCGGTGATTCAAATGAAGGTTATCGCACTATAACTGTTATCGAAATTCAGGGTACAGTGGGCGTAGTGCACGATAATATAGAGTACTCAGCTTACACTGGTATGCATCTTGAAGAAGGTTACACTGTTGTAACTGGTGGCAATAGTTATATAAGACTTTTACTTGATGACGATAAATATGTAAAATTAGAATCAGGCACAAAGGCTATTTTCAGCGAAGTCAGTGGTGGTAAAACATCAATTAACATTGAGCGTGGTGCTCTTGTGGCAGAGGTTACTAAACCATTACAAGTTGATGAAGACTTTATTGTAAACACCCCTAACGCCATTCTTGCGGTTCGTGGTACACTTTTCAGAGTTGATTTATCACGTAACGATAAAGGCGAACTTAATACCGACGTTATGACATACGGTGGTGCTGTTTCAAGTAAACGTATTCAGCCAAGTGGTGAAGTTGAAGATATTGAAGTCACTATTAAAGAAGGTTTTAAAGCAACTGTTAATATGGATGACAAAGAAACAGTTTACTTAGTTGACGATGTCAAAGTCGATTTAAGTGATTTAGTTGGTAAACCGTCTAATGAAAATAAGCCAAACGACACAACAACAGAAACGAATTTGAATGGTGAAATCATTGAGAGTGCACCAATAACATTGGAAAGCGTTTTGATGCCGATTGTTGTTGAAGACATTCCAGATGATGACTTAGTCGATATCTACTTCGCTTCAGAAAATGGTCACTCAATGTTTATTGAAACCAAAGAAATTGAAGAAAAAATTGTAGAACGTAATATTGACGTTACAGAGAAAACTTCTGTTTACGAAGTTGCTCAGAAGGTAAAAGAACCCGTAGAAATTGTTATTCCAGATGACAATAAGTCACTTGTAACTACTACAGAGCCTGTTACAAAGGTGGTAGCAGTTCAGGGTCCACCAAACGATGGGGTAGGCGATGAAACTACAACTGAAATTACAACAGTTCCATCGACAACTGCACCTACTACAACAGTACCGTCAACAACTGCTCCTACTACGACAGTTTCATCGACAACTGCACCTACAACAACTGTTCCGTCAACGACTGCTCCTACAACGATAGTTCCATCGACAACTGCACCTACAACAACAGTTCCGTCGACAACCGTTTCAACTACAACCGTACCGACTACTGAAAGTACGACTGTAACAACTACCGAGCAAACAACAGAAGAAACAACTGTTCATATTCATACAGAAACAATAGAAGAAACAAAAGCAACTTGCACAGAAAATGGTCTTAAAACAGTAAAATGTTCAACTTGTGGTGAAATTATCAGTGAAACTGTTTTAGCGGCTACTGGTCACAGTGAAACAACAAACACAGTTAACGCTACTTGTACAACAGATGGTAAAAAGACCGTTAGTTGTTCAGTATGTAGCGAAACACTTTCTGAAACAGTTTTAACTGCAACTGGTCACAGTGAAATTTTCTCTGGTGCAAAAGATGCTCATACAGAGTGCTCTGTTTGTTATGAAGTTTTATCAACAAATCATAGTTATACTACGAGCACAACAAACCCAAGTTGTACATTAGATGGTGGCACAACGTACGTTTGTGAATGTGGTTATAATTATACTGAGACAATTCCTGCTACTGGTCATACAGAAAAGACTGCAACAGTAGATGCTACTTGTATAGAAGATGGTAAAACAACTGTTAGTTGCTCAGTATGTACTGAAACACTTTCTGAGACGGTTATACCAGCAACAGGTCATACCGAAGAAAATGGTAGTGGTGCCGATATTCACACAAAATGTTCTGTTTGTGGTAGTACAGTTAAAGATGGCTCTTACCACGATTACACAGATGAAGTAACAACTCCAAATAGTTGTACCACAGCAGGTGTACTTACTCGCACTTGTACTTGTGGTTGGAGTTACACAGAAGCAATACCGGCTTCTCACAAAAAGTCAGACGATGGTCTTACTTGTGTGAATGGTTGCGGTGGTGTCTGGGTAGATTTAAACATTACCAATTTCCCTGACAGTATGTTCTTGTCATATATAAGCACTACCTATGATGCGGATGGTAACAGCGCTTTAATTGGCGATGAAGTTACAGGCGTTGTAACTATAAACGTTTCAGGTAATAGCACAACCGATGGTGGCTACACCGATTTAACGGGTATTAAAAACTTTACCAACTTAGTAAATGTAAACTGTGCTTATAACTCTGGTATTACTTCACTTGATTTATCAGGTCTTACTTTACTAACTGAATTAGACGTTACAGGTCTCACAGGGCTCGAAACACTTAATATTTCAGGTTGCACAAACCTTACAGATGAAAAAATTACAGGTCTTGATACTTGTACGGCTCTTATAGAGTTGAACGTAAGTGGTTGTACAAATATCGCTGAATTAAACCTTAACAGTAATATAAAAGTTGAAACTGTTAATTTGAGTAACTGTAGTGCTCTTACGTCGTTTGTTATAAATGATAACACTATAGCAGATTATGCTTTAAATAGTATTAATTTAAGTGGTTGTACGTCACTTGAAACGTTAACTATTAATAACTGTTTAAGTCTTACAACAATTGATTTTACCGATTTGAATGCTTTAAAAACAATTGACCTCGGCGGTTGTCAATATTTTGCAGGTGAAGTAGATTTAAGTGGTAAAACTGCACTTACAACAATAACAATGGGTGGCAACAAAGTTGAGTCACTTAATGTTACTGGTTGTACTGCTCTTACCGATGTAAATATGACAGCAACAACCACACTTTCAACAATTCAAGGTATCAATACTTGTACAGAACTTGCAACTCTTAACCTTGTTAATACTGGTATCGGTGCACTTGATTTATCAAGTAATCAAAAGCTAACAAAAGTATGGGTAACAAATTGTGCGAGTCTTAAAAACCTTGATTTAACTCGTTCAAGTGAAAGTACAACACTCAGTTCTCTTAATATTAATAACTGTACGGCGTTAACCAACTTGAATTTGTATAACTGCAAAGGCATAGCAACTCTTGCGGTAAGCTCTCTTACAGCACTCGAAACTCTTAATCTATCATATTCAGGTGTTACAACCTTCAATGGTGCTACTGATACTATGAATTTCTCGTCTAATACTGCTCTTAAGAATATTTACCTTAATGGTATTAGTACGTTTACTGGCGTTAATGTTTCAACTAATACATCGCTTGAAGAATTCGCGTTAGTCGATAATTCTAACGTAACTACGCTTGAATTTACTGGTATAACGACACTTAAAACTTTAGTGTTATCAGACGTTTCTTCTCTTACATCCTTGAATATTGGAGATTGTACTGCTTTAGAAAGTGTAACCCTTCTTAATACAGGTCTTACTTCACTTTCTCTTGATGGTTACGGTAAATTAAGTAAGCTTTGGGTTTATAATAACTCTGCTCTTGCAACCATAAGCGTTAATAATGCTCCATTACTTACAGATGTCAAGCTTGCAGCAGTCACAACAAATACTGCATTAACAAGTCTTGCAATTACAAATTGCACAACGCTTACTTCGCTTGATGTAACATACTTAACGGCACTTACAACGCTTAATGTTTCTGGTTGCACAACGCTTACATCATTAGGAACTATACCAAGTACGGTTACAGACCTTAATGTTTATAATTCAGGAATTGAAACTCTTGATGTTACTAATTGTAGTGCACTTAGTTCGTTGCTAGTAGAAGATTGTGCTTCACTTACATCTATTGATGCAAGTGGTACAGATATCAGTGAAATTATTGTTTCTGGATGTACTTCTCTTGTGAACCTAAATTTAAGTGATACTGCAATTGTGGGCCTTGACGCAAGCTATAGTTTATGTATAGAAACAATAAATGTAAGAAATTGTAAATCGTTAGAGTCTTTGGATATAAATACGGAAACCAACAATAATTTGATAAATCTAAATGTCACTGATTGCACAAGTATGATGTATATGCAGATATCTAACAGTAATTTGCTTCAGGAATTGGATTTATCAGGTCTGGAAACATTAAGTGTGGCTTATATTAATGATTGTATTGCGATTACTTCAATTGATATAAGCGATACACGGATGACTAATGTAAGTAATCTTAATATAGATAGTTTAACTAACTTAAAAACACTTAAAGCAAGTAATGCGGATTTATCAGATAGTGAACTTGCAAGTATGCTTAAGGATACATTAGAGTCTATTGATGTTTCAAATAATAGCGCAGTCACAACAATTGATGTATCAAATTATACTATGCTTAAAGATTTAACTGTAACTGGTTGTATCGGACTTACCTCATTGAATGCAAGTAATGCAGCTATTACATCGCTTGATGTTTCAACTTGTACGGTACTCACTTCACTTAATGCTTCAGGTTGTTCTGTTCTTACATCATTAGGAACTATACCAAGTACGGTTACAGAACTCAATTTAAGTGGTACAGGAATTACTAATCTTGATGTTTCTGTTTGTACAAATCTTACTGAATTAAGCATAAGTGGCTGTTCGTTAATTACTGAGCTTAATGTTTCAAATACTCAAATTTCAGATTGGGGTTCAGTTGGTTTAGGTGATATAACTAACTTAATGATACTTAACGCTACTAATGCAAATCTTAATGTGCTTTCAGTAGATTCAATGCTTTCTAACTTAACAGAAAAATCCAGATTAACAACACTTGTTCTTGATGGTAATACATTTGCTACTGTTGATTTACAAGCTTTTAGTGGTCTTACAAGTCTTAGTATTCAGAATAATACTGAACTTGCTTCTCTTGACCTTACAAATTGCAGTAATATTTCTTCTGTAAATATTACAGGTTGTTCGTCATTGACTACTACTGACATCACACTTCCAGCAGGTAAAGATGAAAGTATAATTACAGGACCTTAATTAAACAAAAGCTTCAGTCAGGTTGTTTTAAAATAACCTGACTGAACAAAAATCAACCCAAAGGGGAAAATAAATTATGGCAATTAAAAATCAAATTGAACTTGAAAGAATTTCAAAACCTAAATACTTTGATAAGGATGAATATATCTGCTACGAAGGTCAGTTAGGTAAAGAAATGTATGTTGTTCTTCGTGGCTCAATAGGTGTATTTATTACAGGCGTTTTAGGTAATCTCACAAGGGTTGCGACAATAGGGGAAGGTCAGTTCTTTGGGGAAATGGCTATTTTTGATAAACAACCAAGAAGCGCCAGCTGTATTGCTTTAGAAGATACTGTTTGTATAGCAATTGATAAAAGCAATCTTCAAAAATTCCTTGAAACTTGTCCAGATATGGCAGAAGTAATAATGAGTGGAATGAGTAACAGAATAAGAAAGCTCAACGAAGAGTTATATAAACGCTCACAAAGTAATAAAAAGAAAAAAGCTGTGGCGTTCTCTTTGCCACCACAATTTACATTCAGTCATAACGTAAAAGAACCTGTGCAGGACCCTAATTATATTAAGATTTTAGAGCAACCTTGCCCAGTCTGTGGTGGAATGGTAAAAGCTAAAACTGTAAGAAAAAATATGCTTCAAATCAGAGAAGTTGAAGAAACAGGCAGAGCAATTTATTATAACGCAGACCCTTTGTGGCTTGACGTTACACGTTGTCCGCATTGTACATATAGTAATTCTACAAATAAATTCTTTACTATTGATGATAACGAAGTTGATAAGTTGAAACTTACATTAAAAACACAACACGCTTTAGTTATTAAAAAGAACGAAGAAATTTTAAAAAGTGCATTTGATAACGTTATTCTTTCTTATTTACAGGCAATTCATATCAATGAAACTATTAACTCTGACGATAAAGCAACAATTGGTATGCTTTGGTTAAATCTTCACTTTGCTTGTAAAGATGCAGGGGATATTAAACTCAGTGTTCACTGTGCTCGTAACGCAATTAAAAAATTACGCTCTGTAATAGATGACGATGTAATTGTTGATTTAGATGAAAAAGCACAAATTGCTCTTTACGTAGCAAGTCTTTTAAAACTTATTGGTCAAAAGGCTTCGGCAGAAGAGTATTGCGACGTTGCAATAGAATCTGCAAAAAACGGCAATATTAAAACTCGTGCAGAAGCATTAAAAACAATGTTAAAATAAAATGGGGGGTATATTATGAAAAAAATTCTTTCAGTTATTCTTGCATTAACTCTTGTTTTCACACTTGCAGTTCCGTCATTTGCAGTGAATGAAGATGATTGGGCAACTGTCTGGGAAAGTAAGGACGCAAAAGCGGGAATTATAATGTTCGTCGGTACTAACGAAAGTGAACGTAATTTTTCGTGGTATTCAGAAACAGAATGTGAGCCAACTGTTACAATTTCTACTAAAAAAGATTTAACTGGTGCAGAGATTTTTAAAGGCACTCAGGTTGAAGCAATTGAAAGTGGTTTTAGTAATAAAGTAACAGTTACTGGTTTAAAAGAAAATACTACATATTACTATCAATGCGAAAGTGTTGATTTCAAGTCAGAAGTTTATTCATTTAAAACAGATGGCGGTGCAGAGTTTACCGCTATGTACGCAACAGATATTCACATTACAGCAATAGATGATGCAAATGAAAATTCTCTTTCAGATACGTCTTACAGACTTCACGAAACTTTAGAAGATGCTTTAAAAAAGAATAAAAATATTTCGCTTCTTCTTTCTGCTGGTGACCAGGCAACAGAAGGCCTTGAAAGTGAATATAAAGCATTCACATCTTCACCATTAACAAAGAGTATTTCAATAGCAACTTCTATGGGTAACCACGACAGAAAAGGTGCGGCTTATAAAGTATTTAAAAACGTTCCTAATGAAGATGCTGAAGCTTTAATTCGTTCATATAACGGCACTGACTATTGGTTCACAAAAGGCGAGGCACTCTTTTTAGTAATGGACTCAAACAGTGGTAACGCTATGGCTCACGCTGATTTTGTAAAAAGAGCAATTAAAGCTAATCCGGACGTTAAGTGGAAAATTATGATGTTCCACCACGACCTTTATAGTGGTAGAATTGAGCACAGAGAAAGCGAAAACAACCTTCTTCGTACAATCTGGGGACCAATTGCCGACGAGTTCGGGATTGACTTGGTACTTTTAGGTCATAGCCATTATTACACAATAACCGACGTTTTATATAAGAATATAAGAGTAGAAAAATTGCAGTCAGAAATGGTTGACCCTAAAGGTACAATTTATGCAGTTTCTTGCTCATTGGGAAGACCACGTGACGACGATGATTTAGGACTCAACGAAGAATGGATTGGTGCAGAATATCTTACAGATACAGCCACCTATTTCGTTCTTGATTTTAAAGAAGATTCAATTACAGTTAACTCTTATGAATTAGGTGAAGACGTGCCTATAAATTCGTTTACAATAAAGAAAACTACAAATGATGGCGGTCACGAAGACACTGGTTTCTTTACGTCTATAAAAGATGGGGTAGTAAGATTTTTAGGTGCAGTTTACACAATTTTTAATAACTTTAATTCTTACGATGATTTAAAAGAACACGGTTATAACGTAGAACTTTCAGATTTCTTTGGTTAAAAGTAAAGGAGCAGATTATTAATCTGCTCCTTATAATTTTAAATTAAAACTTTTAACCCAGTTTATTAACGAATCACGGTACACGTTTTCTCTTACTGTGCCTAACATATATTCAGTTACAGGTCCGTTTTTTCTCATTTTTTCTAAAATTGCTTCTTGTAACTCTTCTATTGTCATTTTTTCATAAGGTTTGTTAAGGTCAAGTGTTACGTTCTCTGTTTTCTTTTCTATGGTAGTTTCTGTTTCAATAGCAGTTGGTGTTTCTTCTTTGGTTTCTTCAATAATTGGGGCAGGATCTGGTGTCTTTACAGGTTCGGGAGCCTTTTCAATTTTTATTGTTTCTATTGGTTTGAAAGTATCATTTATAATATCTTTCGGAATCCATATTTCACCCGAATTACCTGAAACGGTTACTTGAATTCTGCCGTTATTTACAGTTGCTTTTTCGCCACTGAGTGCCCCAACGTATTCTTTTGCATTACTGCAAGCAAGGTTGAAGTTCACTGAATTATCACCATTGTTAACTGTTATAATAACAGAATTGCCGTCGAGTGTTCTTTCGTAAGCGAAGTGAGTAGTTTGTAACTCCAATTCTTTATAATCACCATATAAAAGGGCAGGGGTGTTCTGTCTTATTTTACCTAAAGCAGAAATTAACTTTGTGCAAGGGTTAGTATTTACAGAGTCTTTGTAATCTTCATAATTTAGTGTTGGTCTTAAACTATCGTCAGAGCCACGCTCTTTTCTGCCTTCAATACCAAATTCTGAACCATAATAAATTGACGGAATACCCGGCAAGGTATAAAGCATAACGTGAACTGGTACAAAGTGAGATTTATTGTTAAGTTTAGTGTAAATACGCTCAACGTCGTGGTTGTCAACAAAAGTGTAAAGACTCAAGTTGTTACCAACCATACCACTGACGTATTTAATTGTATGTGCAATTTCAAAATAGTTGTGGTCGTTGTGTGCAGAGTATAACGCCTTGTGAAGCATATAGTTTGTAACCGAGTGAAGCGTTCCTTCGTTTGCCCAGCGTGAGTAATTGCCGTGAATAACTTCACCCATAAGCCAGAAGTCAGGTTTTACTTCGTTTGCTACGTTTCTTAACGCTTTCATATAGTCAAAATCCATAACATCAGCGGCATCAAGACGAAGTCCATCGATGTTAAATTCTTTAACCCAGAAACGAATAACGTCACAAATGTAGTTTATTACAGCAGGGTTTTTCTGATTTAATTTTACAAGTAAATCATATCCGCCCCAGTTTTCGTAAGAAAACCCGTCGTTAAATGAATTGTTACCCCAGAAATTCACGTTACAATACCAGTATTTATATTGTGAATTTTCTCTGTTTTCTTTAATATCTTTAAATGCGAAAAAGTCACGACCAGTGTGGTTAAACACACCGTCTAAAATAACTCTTATTCCATTTTTGTGGCATTCTTCCACAAAGTTTTTTAAATCTTCATTTGTGCCAAGTCGGGAGTCTAACTTTTTGTAATCTGTCGTTTCGTAACCGTGACCGACAGACTCGAAAAGTGGACCTATGTAAATTGCATTACAACCAATTTCTTTAATATGATTAATCCACGGCAAAAGTGTATTAAGTCTTGAAACTGGTTCACTGTAAGAATTTTCTTTTGGTGCACCCGTCATTCCTAACGGATATATATGATAAAAAATAGCTTCGTTAAACCATGCCATAGTTATACACTCCTGAATTGAAATAATTATATTTCGATTATAGCATAAAATATTTTAAATTCAAGCGTTACGTACCAGATAAAGCGTGATGATATACGCCTACGGCGATGATATACACGCTAAAGCGTGGTGATATACCAAGCCTGTCGGCTTGGATAAAAAAATAGCGAAGCATTCGCTTCGCTATTTTTTGGCAGGGGCAGTAGGACTCGAACCCACAAGGACGGTTTTGGAGACCGGAATGTTACCATTACATTATGCCCCTATATTTAATTGGTGGACCATCAGGGACTCGAACCCCGGACCAACCGGTTATGAGCCGGTTGCTCTAACCAACTGAGCTAATGGTCCATATCCCAGTTAGGAACGACTAACATTATATTTGAATTAGTAGTATTTGTCAAGTGTTTTTTGATATTAAATTCTTAATTTTTAAAATTTGTTTTATAGTTTATATATTGAAAAAAACAATATAACATTGTATAATATTTCTATCTATGAATTATCCTAAAAAGGAATGATAAATTATGCATAAAAAACTCGCTTTAACACCACCAATGGGGTGGAATAGTTGGGATTGTTATGGTGCCGCTGTTAACGAAGAACAACTTTTAGCAAATGCTGATTATATGGCAGAAAATCTTAAAGAATACGGCTGGGAATACGTCGTTTGTGATATTCAGTGGTCAGAGCCTACTGCCGATAGTTTTTATTACAACTATTTTGCACCACTTTGTATGGATGAATATTCTCGCCTTATCCCTTCTGTTGAACGCTTCCCCTCTTCTGCAGATGGTAAAGGCTTCAAGCCGATTGCCGACTATATTCATTCCCTTGGTCTTAAATTCGGTATTCATATTATGAGAGGTATTCCGAGGCAGGCCGCACACCGCAACACAAAAATCAAGTGCGAAGGCGTTACAGCAAGAGATATTGCAAAACCCTCCTCAGTCTGCCTGTGGAACCCCGATATGTACGGACTGGAAACAGACAAGAAAGGCGCGCAGGAGTATTACGATTCTATTTTTGAGCTTTATGCTTCGTGGGGCGTTGATTATATCAAGTGTGATGACATAGCTAACACTGAGATATTTCCCCACAATCCCTATTCTGCCAGAAAAGAAATAGAAATGATGAGGAAAGCCATAGACAAATGTGGCAGAGATATTGTATTCAGCCTTTCACCCGGACCTGCCCCCGTTTGTGAGCATGAACACCTTGCAGCGAATGCCAATATGTGGCGAATGACCGGCGATTTCTGGGATGAATGGAGCAAGCTTCACGCAATGTTTGAGCGTTGCTATGCCTGGCAGAATTACGTGCAGCCCGGCGCATGGCCGGATTGCGATATGTTGCCAATCGGCAGAATCCAGAAAACTGAAAAAATGCTCGAATATCGCAATCGCTACACACGTCTCACACACGATGAGCAGATAACAATGATGACCCTTTGGGGTATATTCCGATCTCCGCTTATGATCGGTGCTGAAATGCGCGAGAACGACGAATTTACGCTTTCTCTGCTTCAAAACAGAGAGCTTATTGATATGCTCAAAAATTCAAGCGGTGCACGACAGTTCAAACGTGAAGAAACCGACGGCAAGGGCGAAATCATCTGGACTTCAAAAGGTGAAAACTGCAAATATGTAGCACTTTTCAACACAGATGATGAAGAAAGAGAAATCAGCTTTGATATTACCGACATCTCTGTAGGCGGCGCAGAATACATCGTATGGGATATGTGGGCGCACAAAGAGTACACAGTAACCAAAGGTGAGTTTGCAGCAAAAGTAAATTCGCACGGTGCAAGACTTTTTAAAATTACATTAAAGTAAAACTTAAAGGCTTTTCAGAAACACTGACATTTCTGAAAAGCCTTTTGTTGTCTCTTCAGCAAAGAGAAAACCCCCGGTTCTACCGGGGGAATAAAAAAGCTTTAGTAAAAACAAAAAGTGGCGAGCAAAGGCAAGCCACAAAAACGTAGAGAAAAGATTTAACCTCCAAGTATAATAGAAATGGTTTGGCGACCGCATTACTAAAATACAAGGAGGTTAAAAACATGTTAAAAAAAGATGGTAACAATGAAATAAAAACTCTATCACACTCGACGTACAGATGTCAGTACCATATAG
>JAZSIE010000029.1:0-32171 GCA_045533655.1 Acutalibacteraceae bacterium | reverse complement strand
TACTCGCAAATCCGTAAAGGATTCGCTCCGTTTTTGCCTTGATTGACCAAAAATCCGTTCTATAAAAAATCTTCGACCTATAAAGCGAAAGATTTTTATTGGATTTTTGGTGTTGAGGGTGAAGTAAGGCTGACGCCTTGCAAGACCGAAACGCCGAAAAGACTTGAAAATATTCGCTTTTAGGCAGGTTTGGATAACTCATTTCACCCTAACGTTACTTTTTAAACTTTGAAATTTTAGGATTTTCAATAATCATAATAATAACAGGAATTAAGAGAATTTGTATTATTATACCTGGTATAGCGTTTGTAAATGCACCAGCAATAAATGCAGTAAACGTAAAAGCGTTGCCATTAATACTCATACAAATAAGCATCGCAACTCCCCACACAATTCTGCCTATAACCATTGATACTAATAATGAAACGTAAATAAAAGGTTTCTTTTTAGGGAGTATTTTATGTAAAAGACCAGAAACTGCACCATAAGTTGCAAGTTCAAATGCCATACAAATAGCGGTAGGAAAGAGCGGCGGCATCGAAAGAGTAAACGAGCGAAGAAGCGGAGCAGTTACACCAACTACAAGTCCCCAGGGCCAACCACAAACAAATCCACAAAGAAGAACTGGAATGTGCATCGGGCAGAGCATCGAGCCGATTTCTGGAATCTGACCTGTTAAAAATGGTAAAACGTAACAAAGCGCTAAAAACATAGCCGAAAAGACAATTTTTAAAATTTTTTCACGATTTTTCATAATTAAATTATCCCGTAAAAATGAATTATATTCATATCTTCTGGCATTTCGAGTCCGTGACTACCACATTCACCGTCAATTTCGTGGCAACCGTGGTCTGGTGCAAAGCCTATAAGTGTGTTGTGGTCTTTCCAGTTTTCTTTAACTGCTTCTGCTAACGTTTTAAAAGCGTTGATATTATGTTTTAAAGCGTTTAAAGAATTTTCGTGCTCTGGGCCGAATTTGTGCATAGTGCCGTCATAGTTTCCGTTATAAACTGCAATAAAATCATATTTATCTTCTTTAATAAGTTCGAGTGCTTTTTCGTTTGCTTCGTCAGGAGTTTCTACTATAAAATAATCCATATTTCTTTCTAAAAATATTTTTGACATACTGTCATTACCAGTTGAAACAATGCAAGGCTTTTTATTTGCTCTTATTAATGCATCAAAAACCGAATCGGTTTTAATAACTGGCTTTTCATATTTCTGAATTCCGTGAACAGTTGGTTCTACACCCGTGTACATAGTACCAAAACAAACTGGTGTTACTGAAGGCATTACTGTTTTTAATGGTAACGTTAATTGTGTATTTATCATTACGTCAGAAAAAAGTTCAGTGTATTTTTCATAAATCCAGAGTGCAACTGCATCTGGGTTATACATTAAAATTCTGTCAATTTTTTTGTTTTTTGCGAATTTATTAAGCACGTCAATAGACTTTTCACTTTCTTCAGGTGACTCAACACAGAGTGCATTACAAAGTGAAGAAGCAAGTCCTGTTAATTTTAAGTTACAAAAAACGTCTTGCATAATAATAACTCCTAAAACTAAAAGCCGTCATATAAAAAGACGGCTTTTATTATTTTTATTTTACTAAATTTTTAACAACGTCAAGAAGGATTTTAAGACCTTTTTCTAAAGTTGCTTCATCAATTATAAGTGCAGGCATAAGTTTAACTGTATCGTTATTTCTACCAGCTCTTTCTAAGATGAGACCGTTCTCAAAGCAATCGTGAACAATCTGTTTTGAAAGAGTTGACGGACAAAGTTTGTTACAGTCAATACCCCACATAAATCCGATACCACGAATTTCTAATTTGTCGTTAAGTGAAGCAATTTCTTTAAGATATTTTTCAATAATTGCGCCCTTTCTTCTTACGTTTTCTTCAACCTTTTCATTAAGCATAACTTCAAGACCAGCTTTTGCGGCAACTATTGAAAGTTGGCTACCACGGAACGTGCCGTTGTGCTCACCTGGATTCCATACGTCAATTTCTGGTTTGAAAAGAGTAAGTGCAAAAGGCATACCATAACCGCCGATTGATTTTGAAAGAGTAACAATATCAGGAACAATACCCGCTCTTTCAAATGAGAAGAAATAGCCTGTTCTTGCAGAGCCGACCTGAATATCGTCACAAACTAAAAGAATGTCGTTTTTAGTGCAGAATTCTCTTAATGCTTTTAAGAATTCAACTGAAAATACGTGGATACCACCATCTGACTGAACTGGTTCAATAACAACTGCCGCAGGTTTGCTTACACCTGAATGGTCGTCATCTAAAAGAGTCTGCATATATTCTATAACGTCTAACTCAGGGAACATATAAGGAGCAGGAATGTGAGTAACGTCTGTAAGAACTACACCAGCACTTTCTCTTGCATCACGGTCAGTAGTCATTGAAAGTGAACCTAACGTCATACCGTGGAATGCACCCATAAATGCAAATATGTTATTTCTCTTTTTAACTTTTCTTGCAAGTTTTAAAGCGGCTTCTACTGCATTTGTGCCAGTAGGGCCAGGGAATTGAATTTTATAATTGAAGCCACGTGGAATAAGAATGTTTTTCTCAAAATATTCTATAAAATCACGTTTTGCAGATGTGAACATATCGAGCGAGTGAATAATTCCATCGCTCTCAAGATATGAAATAACTTGTTTTTTAATATGGTCGTTGTTGTGGCCATAGTTAAGAGCACCGGCACCACAGAAAAAGTCAATATATTCCTTGCCGTTTTCATCTGTGATTATAGCATCTTTTGCTTTTGCGAAAACTGCAGGAAAATTTCTGCAATAAGAACGAACTTCAGATTCATATTGTTCAAAAATAGAAGTATCCATAAACATAAGACCTTTCAATTTTATAATCTTTCTTACAACTTTATATTGTAGCACAATATTTAAAATATTCCAATAGGTGAAGCGAAAAAATATATTAAAATTAAGATATTTATTTTAATAATTATATTGCACTTTACATTACCTTTTGGTAAAATTAAACTGTATATTTATTTGTAATAAGGAGTTTATTATGAAGAATCCTATAATTCTTTTTCCAAGACTTACAAGGTCTTCAAGTCATTATAAAAAATATGATATTGAAGTACCAAAAGCACTTCACGAAAAATCACCCAAAAAACCTAATTTAGAAGGCTTCCCTTACCCATTACCACAAAGAAAATCTGACTACACCTGCTACTGTCACGGTGAAGACGGAGTTATGTGGTTTGGTTCAAATGGTGGTGTTACCCGTTACGATGAAAATGCGGACAGAAAAGATGACGTAATAATGCACTTCAGCGCAAGACGTGATTTATTAGATAACAACGTTCTTGCACTCGAAAGCGACGGTAATTTTGGTGTGTGGGCACTTACAGAAAAAGGTGCAACTCACATTAAAATGACAAAAATGAGTATGGAAGAAAAAGCAAAAATTCTTACCGAAGAAACTCACAAATACGTTGACCGCCGTGGTATGACAAGTCAGAAGCGATTAGCAGAGCCAGGCAACGTAAAATCTGCCGTTAATTATGGTCACTCTGATAACGACGGTTCTTTCACAGTAGGTTTTGCTATTGGTGAAATTTTCCGTTATGCTACTCTTAAAAAAGAATTAGGCGACTACGCACCAGAAACTCTTAAAGCCCGTGAATCTGCAACACGTGCGTGTGAAGCTTGTCTTCTTTTAATGTATATTGCAGGCCGTGGTAACGGCTTTGTTGCACGTTCATACTTAACAACTGCAGAGCCAATTCCAGATGACGGCTTATTCTACAAGAAAAATGGTGAAACTGCAGTTTGTGTTACTACAACTGATTCACAAAAGAAAAAGTTAGTAGGTAAAGAAATTAAAGCAGACGCTCCAATTCCTGAAAGACTCAGAAAACTTTACACAAGTGAAGGTTTTTCTGATACAGATATTGTTTATAAAGGTGACACAAGTAGTGATGAAATTACTCACCACTATATTCATCTTTTAGTTGCTCACGAATTTTTAGGTCGTGAAGACCCTGAACTTGATGCAATTATTAAAGAAGCAGCCGTAAACACAATGAACCACATTATTGAAGGTGGCTATGCAATTATTGAAATTGACGGCAATCCGACAACCTGGGCTAAGTGGAATTTAGATTATTTCAACAGTTATATGGGTTGGGCAGATGCTTGTCTTAATG
Organism: Acutalibacteraceae bacterium; assembly: GCA_045533655.1. Taxonomy (GTDB): domain Bacteria; phylum Bacillota; class Clostridia; order Oscillospirales; family Acutalibacteraceae; genus DTU089. The sequence goes on along the minus strand of JAZSIE010000029.1, from coordinate 27,983 downwards.
CGGCTGAACTTTTAATGTATTTAAAAGTTACAATGAGGGTTACCGGCGAAAAAGGTAAATGGGAAGAAGAATATAACAAACTCCTTTATAAAGACGGTTATAAAGAATTAGTTACAAAGCACTTTGACAGATTCCATCAGGTAGCGTTAGCTGGCGGACTCGATGACCGTGAAGAAATTATGTATGGCGACCACATGTTAGCAGTGCTTTCATTCTGGGGACTTACAACTCTTGAAAACGACCCTGAATTAAAAGAGATTTACAGAAAAGGTTTCAGAAGTTGGCGTTATTCATTACAACCTGAATATAACCCAGGTTATGACTTCTTATATTTTCTTTCTGACCCTGACAATGCAAAACCAGATGCAGAAAGAATAAGAACGTGGTTCTATCGTTTTAATATGTCAAGAATTGCAAGTGGCGTTTCGTTGACTTCCCGTATAGATTACCCACAAAAATTATTTATGGGTGACTACAAAGAAGTTTCAGCATTACCACCTAACGATGAGCATTTTATTGCAAAATATGACCGTAACCCATTAGAATTCAAAAACGAAGATAGTGGTGGTGCGGCAGTTGTTGAAGGTTGTTACCCTTATACGTTCGCTTATTGGATAGGCAGATATTTCGGATTTATAGCGGAGGCAGAATAATATGGATAAAACAATAAAACTTATAGGTAATGCTCACCTTGACCCAATCTGGCTCTGGCGTTGGCAAGAAGGTTGTGGCGAAGTTTTACAGACTTTCAGAAGCGCATTAGACAGATTAAAGGAATACGACGATTTTGTTTTTACTTGTTCTTCTGCCGCTTATTATAAATGGGTTGAAGATATTGACCCAAAAATGTTTGAAGAAATTAAAACGATGGTTAAAAAAGGCAGATGGATACCAGTTAACGGCTGGTGGGTTCAACCAGACTGCAATATGCCAAGCGGCGAAAGTTTCGCTCGTCAGGCTCTTTACAGTCAACTTTATTACCACGAAAAATTCGGTAAAATCTGTAAAACAGGCTACAACGTTGATTCATTCGGTCACAGTGCATTTTTACCACAATTTTTAGTTAAAGCGGGTATGACTGGTTACGTTATGCACCGCCCAGGTACTCACGAAAACAAAGATATTCCAGAAAACCTTTTCTGGTGGGATAGTGCCGACGGCTCAAGAATTATGACTTACAGAATTCCTGACGGTTACGGCTCAAATGGCAAAGAAGCACTCGACAGAAAAATGCAGGATATGGAAGAAAGAGCAAACGAAACAGGCCACGGAATGATGCTCTTTTACGGTGTTGGTAACCATGGTGGCGGACCAACAAAAGGTGATATTGAATATTTAAAAGAGAATTTAAGACGTGAAGGCTTTAACGACCTTGAATTCAGTTCACCAGACGATTTCTTTGAAGAATTAATGACTCAACCACTCGATTTACCTTCTTGGGATGACGAGTTACAACATCACGCAAGTGGTTGTTACAGTGCAACTTCACTCGTAAAAGAATTAAACAGAAAGTCCGAAAATCTTTTAGCATCTGCTGAAAAATGGGACACTATTTCTTCAATAGTAACAGATTCAAAAGCTGGTACGGAAAATTTTAAAGATGCGTGGCGTGAAGTCTGCTTTAATCAGTTCCACGATATTTTATGTGGTTGCTCAATAAGAGAAGCATACGAAGACGTGAAGATGAGCGAAGGTTATGCTCAAAATATTGCTTCAAAAGAATACAACAATGCAGTTTTAAAAATTGCAAGAAGAATTGACACGTGGATTGATGGTGTTGACAAAGCAGTTTTAATAGAAAACACAAGCAGTCAGGTTGCTCTTGATAACGACTTCCCAAGACCAGTTGTTGTTTTCAATCCACATTCTTATGACGTAGAAATTCCAGTAAGAGTTCTTCATCCGTCAAAATCTGTTAAAGATAGTGATGGTAAAGAGATACTTTTCCAGAACGTAAGGTCTTCAAGAACTAATGACAATCATTTAGACACTTTATTTATGGCTAAAGTCAAGTCATTAGGTTACGCTACTTACTGGCTTCAACGTGACAAAGACACAAAGGCAGAAAAAGAAGTAACAGTAGGTCAGAATCTCTTTATGGAAAACGAGCATATTATGGTTGCTTTCGACAGAGAAACCGGTTACATTAAAAACCTTGTTAACAAAGAAAACGGCGTTGAATATGCAAGTGAAAACTACGTTGCAATTCCAACAGTTATAAGTGATGAAGAAACTGACACCTGGGCTCACAACGTATTTAAATTCCATAACGTGAAAGGATTTATGGAACTCGTTTCTATAAAAAGAATTGAAGATGGTGAACTTCGTAGCGTAATAAGAACTGTTCATAAATTCAACGACTCTTACTTAACACAAGATTTTATTTTAGCAAAAAACCAAAAGACTTTAAGAGTAGATTGCAAAGCTATGTGGCAAGAGAAGTTTTCGCTTCTTAAAATGTCATTCGCAGTAGGTGGCGAAGATGAAATTTCTACTTACGAAATTCCTGGTGGATTTATAAAAAGACCTTGTAATGGAGAAGAAGAACCAGCACTTAACTGGGCAGACGTTACTGTTACTAAAAATGGAAAACGTAGCGGTATTGCAATTATGAGTGATTCAAAATACAGTTATGACTGTGTTGGTACAGAATTAAGACTCACCGCTTTAAGAAACGTTATTTTTGCAGACCATTATTCTTACCGTCCAGAAGCAAACTTCGACTTTACAGATGAAGGTTTAAACAGATTCTCTTACGGAATTTATCTTCATAGTGGCGAAGCAGAAGAAAGCGACGTTATGAAAGAAGCACACGTTTTCAGTGAAAATGTTGTTGTAGTTCCAGAAAGTTACCACAAAGGTGACAAAGAGCCTGTTGACAGTTTTATGTACGTTGATGCAGAAAACGTAGAAATTACAGCACTCAAACGTTGTGAAGATGGTAGTGGAGATTTAATAATCCGTCTTTACGAAACAAAAGGTGTTGACTGCACGAGATGTATGTTGATGTCTAAACTCTTTGATAACGGTTTCTGGTTTGATATTAAAAAGCACGAAGTAAAAACTTTCCGTGTTCGCAGAGATTTAACAGTTTTAGAAACCAATTTCTTAGAAGGAATTGTATAACAAAAAGGTGGTCATTTGACCACCTTTTAAATTTTCTTAAAAATATGTTATAATAAAAAATAAAAATTTTAAAAAACTTTGTAAGATTTTTCTTTTTAGCGAGTCTTATAGGTGAAAGGGGTGAAAAAGTGACCGATTTTGAAAAAGTTTATAAAGAATATTTTAATGATGTTTATCTTTATATAAAACGTCTTTCAGGCGATGAACACGTAGCGGAAGAAGTAACGAGCGAAACGTTTTTTAAAGCGCTCAAATCAATTGACAATTTTCGTGGCGAATGTGAAATAAGAGTGTGGCTCTGCCAGATTGCAAAAAATAGTTATTATACTTACGTAAAGAAAAACTCTAAAGTTCAGGACGTTGATGAAACTGAATTAATAAATCTACCCGATAATAAAAATAGCGTTGAAAATGAAGTTCAGAGTAAATTGCAGGCGTTTGCAATACAAAAAATTCTGCACGAAATAGATGAACCGTACCGTGAAGTTTTTATGTGGCGTGTTTATGCCGATTTAAGTTTTAAAGAAATTGCCGGCATCTTTAATAAAAATGAAAACTGGGCGTGTGTCACTTATCACCGTGCGAGAAAACTTATAAAAGAAAGACTGGAGAGTGAGAAAAATGAAAAATGAGTGTAAAATAGTTTCGGACCTTTTGCCGTTATATTTAGAAAACCTTGTTTGCGAAGAAACCGAGATTTTTGTTAAAAATCATTTATCTGAATGTGAAGCCTGTAAAAAGGAATTTGAAACATTACAAAGTGGTGATGACTTAAAAGAAGTCTTTGAGGAAGAAACTAAAAAACCAGTTGAAGACATTAAACCATTCAAAAAAATAATGAAGAAAATGAATATGCAGGTCCACAGTATTTCTTACTTGCTGATAATATTCTTTATTTTCTTCGGTTTTCTTTCAATGGACAGTGGCGATGTATTTTACAACAGCTTAATAATGCCAGTTGTTGGCGTTTTTGGTTATATAATTTTCAGATTCAGAGCTTTTTATAAATTACCAATATTACTACTCGTAATAAATTTTTTCGCTTGTATATTTAAATTTGCAGAGGTTGAACTTTATGATATATTCTTCTGGACTGCAATATTCACAGTGTTTGTATTCGCTGGAATTATAATAGCATTCTTAATACACTTTGCTTTTAGAAAGGAGAAATAATTTATGAAAAAGAAGATTTTAAAGGTTTTAGCATTAGTATTAGCAATAGTTTTAATAATTGGTATTGGTCTTTTTGCAAATGCATTAGTCGGTAACCCTGTTTCGAAATTTTTGGCAACAAAAGGTGCCGAAGAGCATTTAGCTAAAAATTATGGCGACAAAGATTTTGTAGTCGAAGAAGTAAATTATGACTTTAAAACTGGCGGATACTACGCAAGAATAACCTCACCTACAAGTATAGACAGTCATTTTTCATTGTCATTCGATTGGATGGGAAAACTTATAATTGATAGTTACGAAGAAGTTACGAGTGGTTGGAATACCGCTTATAGAATCGGTGAAGAGTACAGAAAAGAGGTTGATAAAGTCTTTGAAAACAATGAGTTCCCGTTTTTTATGCACATTTCTCATGGTGATATAGAATTCACATCAAAAGAATACGGCGAAGACTCTTCAAGACCTGACTATGCAATATATAGAGAAACACTTGAAATAGATGGTATTTATGATATAGATGAGCTTGGTAAAAAAGCAGGGAAGCTTACAATATATATTTATAATAGAGATACATCACCCGAAAAACTTGCAGAAATGCTTTTAAATATTAAATCTGTTTTTGATAAATCCGGTGTTACTTTTTATGCTATAGATTGTGTGCTTGAAGAATCAAAACCAGAAGCAAGTGAAGCTGGTGGTGTACCGAAAGACCCACCACGTATTGAAGTAATGAATTTCCTTTATAGCGATATTTATGAAGATGGGTTAGTGGAAAGAGTTCGGGAGGCTAATCAGAAAGCGATTGAGTATAACGAGGAGCAGGATAAGATAAAGGAAGCAGAGATTAGTGAAGCACTGAGTCAGTAAGTCAGTGGTCAGTTGTTAGATTTTTGGTGTTAGATGTTAGAAAAGGTAATAAATAAATTTATCTTATCATTTTAAATTTTTCATAAACTGTAAACGAGTACAAAAATTAAATGTGACGGTCTGCCTCTCTTCGAAGAGAGGCGTTTTATATAAAAGACATTATCCTATCATTTAAAGTTGATTTTTGGATTTCAACTAAAAATGATAGGATAAATTTATTACTAATTTTCTTCCTTATCTACTACAATAACATCAATTCCAAGTTCTTCAAATTGAGCTAAATCGTCTTCAGATGCATCCCAGTCTGTAATTAATGTATTAAGTCTGTTTGCTGGACAAATGCTGACGATAGAGTCAAAACCTATTTTTGCAGTTGGGTATAAACCAATAGTTTGTTTTGAACTATCAATAAGAGCATTCCAGAAGCTGATTGCCTGACTTCTTTGAATTGATAAACCAAATTTTACAGAAATACAAGCTGATGTAATAAAGCACTTGTCAAATCTTAATCTTCTTATTGTTTCAACTGCAATAGCATCATAGCAATTACCTTTGTCATCCATTTCGCCACCGAGCATAATAACAGAAATATTATCATTTTTTCTCAATTCTTCTGCAATTATAATAGAATTGGTAACTACTCTGATTTTAATGTCAGCAGGTAGATTTTGTGTCATAAGGTAACCAACAGTTGCACTTGTAATAAAAATAACATCATTATTTTCAATCATAGAAACAGCTTTTTTAGCAATTTCTAAATAATTTTCTTTTACTTCTTTAATGTCTTTACAAGTTACCTTTGGTGGTTTGCTAAAAGCTATTTGTCTTAACTTTATAGCTCCGCCATGTGTTCTTTTAAGAAGTCCTTTTTCTTCAAGAATTCTTAAATCTCTTTTTGCAGAATCATAACTTACAGCAAATTTTTCTTGAATTTCTGTAGTAGTAATACTGCCTTTTTCATTTAATAAATCTAATATTGCCTGATGTCTTTCTTCAATAAACATATTATTCACCTTTGTTAACATATTACAAGAAATGTGTGCACTTTCATTCCCTGTTGTTAACATAATAACACATTCGTTAACGGTTGTCAATCATTTTCGTGAAAAAATGTTAAATTCGTTAAAAAACGTGAACACGGCATCCAAAATGTAAAAAGTTCTTGACATTTTGTGTATTTATACTTATAATATAAATGTAAAAACTTCTTTACATTTTGGAGGCGATATTATGAAAAAGTTCTTTAAAAAATTAGGTTTTCACAGAATGGATGAAATGGAACAACAAATTGCCTTTAAGGCACAACGAAATGCATTTATATTTTTGTTAGTTGCTCTTTTATGCTGGACAATGTACGAAAGCTATAAAGTTTATGTTTATCATAGTGATTTAAACCCTTATCCTTGCATGCTTCTTGCTGCAGCTTCATTAATACAGACAATTTCACAGCTTATTTTAACACATAAAGCAGTAAAAGATGAAGAACCAGCAACTTTTTCTAAGGTATTGAAAATAGTATTGCCAATTTTAATCACTTTCGCTATAATAGCATCTATCGGAACTGCTATTATTTTTTCGAGGTGAAAAATGACAAATAAAATTAAAGAGTTGCGAAAAGCTCAGGGCTACAGGCAAGAAGATTTGGCTGAAGCATTAGGAGTTTCCAGACAAACAATTATTGCTATTGAAAACAATAAATATAACCCCACACTTGAGTTAGCAATGAAAATGGCTCGATATTTAAAAACTACAGTTGAAGATTTGTTTACTATTGAAAATTAGAATCAATAAACCCTCGCCAGAATCTTTTTCTGACAAGGGTTTAATTTATTAATAAAATTCCGAATTACGCATTACGAATTCCGAATTAAAGCTCAACTGCCGCACGTTCAACCTTAAGTCCTTTTGTATAACGAACCATAAAGTTATTAAAGCTTTCTTTAAGCTTATCATCTGCAGTAGAAGTTACCATTTTTTGTGAGGCGAAAACGTCGTCTTCAAGGAATTCTGCAAGTGATTTTTCACCTTTATTCGCCATATATGAAGCGAGTACGGCAATACCCCAGGCACCGCCTTCACCAGCTGTTTCCATAACAGAAACTGGTGTGTCCATAACTGCAGAAAGCACGTTCTGACCAACAAGTGGTGTTTTAAAGAAACCACCGTGACCTAAAATTTTATCAATAGCAACGTTTTCTTTCTTCAAAATGTCAAGACCAGTTCTTAAAGCACCAAAGCAAGTAAAGAGTTGAACTCTCATAAAGTTTGCAAGGTTAAAGTTACTGTCTGGTTCTCTAAAGAGAAGCGGTCTGCCACTTTCGAAACCAGTAATATGTTCACCTGAGAAATAGTTGTAAGAAAGAATGTTACCTAAATCGTCATCTGCCTCTAAGCTCTTTTTAAAGAGTGCAGTAAAAATATCACCCATATTAAGTGTTACACCCATTGTGTCTGCAAAATCTTTAAAGAGATTTGCCCAAGCGTTAATGTCGGAAGTACAGTTGTTACAGTGTACCATTGCAACTGCATCACCAGCAGGGGTTGTTACAAGGTCTATTTCTTCATAGCGTTTTGAAAGCATTTTTTCAAGAACAATCATAGCAAAAACAGAAGTACCAGCAGAAACGTTACCAGTTCTTACACCAACTGAGTTTGTTGCTACCATACCGGTACCAGCATCACCTTCCGGTGGGCACATTGGTATGCCACTTTCTAAGTCGCCTTCTTCGTCAAGTAAAAGTGCACCTGTCGCTGTTAATGTACCAGCACTCTCGCCAGCAGAAAGAACTGTTGGAAGAATATCTTGCAATTTCCAAGGAAATGCTTTAACTTTGTCTAATGCATTGAATTTTTCGATATATTCAGCATTGAATTTTCTTGTGTCATCATCAATAGGGAACATACCAGATGCTTCGCCAACGCCTAAAACCTTTTCACCAGTCAATTTCCAATGAATGAAACCAGCAAGTGTTGTGAAATATGTAATATCTTTAACGTGCTCTTCACCTATTAAAATTGCTCTGTAAAGGTGAGCTATGCTCCAACGCTGTGGAATATTGAAGCCAAAAAGGTCTGAAAGTTTTGTTGCGGCTTCGCCTGTAATAGTATTTCTCCACGTTCTGAAAGGAACAAGTAAATCACCATTATCATTAAAAGGCATATAGCCGTGCATCATACCACTTATACCAATAGCTTTTAAACTCTTGAGTGTTACGCCATATTCATCTTTAACATTCTTTTTAAGAGATGCATAAGCACCTTTCATACCAGCGTAAATTTCATCGAGTGAATAAGTCCAGATGTTATCTACAAAACTGTTTTCCCAATCATAAGCGCCAGAAGCGATTGGTGCATTGTTTTCATCAATAAGCACTGCTTTAATTCTTGTTGAACCAAATTCAATACCTAAAACGGCTTGACCGTTTAAAATTAATTCTTTTGCTGACATAACTATTCCCCTTTGTCAATTAATAACATAATTTTACCATATTATATAACAAAATTAAAGTTCAATTTCTAATTCTTTTATTTTTTCTCTTAATTTCTGAAAATCAGACAGAGCATCTGCCTTTTGTGCTTCATTTCTTAAAAGTGCGGCTGGGTGAAACGTGCCCATAAAATAAATATTACCTTTTTTAATAAATTGCCCATGCTCTCTTGTCACCTTAAAATCTGGTGAAATAAGTCTTGTTGCGGCAATTCTGCCAAGGCAGACTATAATTTTTGGTTTAATGAGTTTAGTCTGTTCTCTTAACCAGTTTATACACGCTTCTTGTTCTTCTTCCTTAGGGTCACGGTTCTGCGGTGGTCGGCATTTAACAATGTTTGCAATATAAACGTTCTTTTGTCTACTTAAACCTATAACTTCTAAATATTTATCTAAAAGTTTACCCGCTCTGCCAACAAATGGTTCACCTTGCAAATCTTCATTTTCACCGGGACCTTCGCCAACGAATAATATGTCGGCGCTTTCGTTACCCACACCAAAAACAAGGTTTGTTCTGGTAGTTCCTAAAGAGCATTTCTGACAAGAAAAACAGTCTTTTTTAAGTTCTTCAAAGTTTTCGTACATTATAAAATAATCAACTCTTTTTCACAACTTGTAAGATTAATATATCCATCTTCAGTAATGAGTGCCATATCTTCAATTCTTACACCAAATTCATCTGGAATATAAATACCAGGCTCAACTGTAACAACGTTACCAGTTTCTAAAGTCGCTTTACTATATGGTGAAAGATTTGGTGACTCGTGAATTTCGACACCTACGCCGTGACCTGTGCCGTGACCAAAGTTTTCTTTGTAGCCTTTAGCGTCAATAATATCACGACCAGCTTTATCTGCATCAAAGCCTGTAACACCATTCTTTAAAACTTCTAAAGATGCTTTTTGTGCTTTTAAAACAGTTTCATAAACTTCTCTTTGCTTTTCGGTTGGTTCACCTACTATGACAGTTCTTGTCATATCACTATGGTAGCCGTTATAGGTAGCGCCAAAGTCCATTGTGACAAAATCGCCTTTTTCAACTTTTTTATCAGATGGTACACCGTGTGGCATAGAAGAATTTTTACCACTAACTGCAATTGTCTCAAAAGAAACTGCTTCTGCCCCGTGACTTAACATATAAAAATCAAGTTCTAAAGCAATCTCTTTTTCAGTAACGCCTTCTTTAATGAACGTTAAAATGTGAGAGAAAGCATCTTCTGCAATTTTCTGTGCTTTCTTAGTGCAGTCAACTTCATAATCTGTTTTAACAGCACGAGATTTATTTATAATTTCATCTACTTCATCTTTTGCCTCAACTAAACAAAAATCAAAAGTCTTTTTTAAGTTATTTAATTCAGCAACGGTAAGTCTTTCTGTTTCTAAATAAATGTTTTTTATATTTAATTCTTTTAAATATGGTGCAATTGTTTCATTAACTCTTTTTAAAAGCGCACATTTACAAGCAGTTATAGTATTTGTTGCCGCTTCAATATAACGACTGTCTGTAAAAAATACCGCTTCTTTTTTTGTTATTACAAGATAGCCGTCAGAAGAATTAAACGAAGTAAAATATCTTCTGTTTTCAGGCGAAGTAATAATTACAGCATCACTTTCTGTTTTTAATATATTTAAAAATTTGTTTTGCAAATTGAACACTCCTAAAATAAGAAATAAAAATTAAAGAGATGATACCCATAAGGCATCATCTCTCTGTTTTTAATAATATTTGCGTTTACGAGCAGCCTCGGATTTTTTCTTTCTCTTTACAGAGGGTTTTTCATAATGCTCTCTTTTACGTACTTCTTGGATAACACCGTCTCTTGATGTTTGTCTCTTGAATCTACGAAGTGCACTATCTAAGGACTCGTTTTCTTTAACTTTTACCTGACTCATTTAACATTCCCTCCCTCCGTTGTTACCAACAAAGGTATAAATATCATAATACGTATGTCATTATACAAGAATTTCGCCAACGTGTCAAGTAAAATTTTTTAAGATTTTGTTAAAAAACCTTATTATTTAGCGTAATCGCCGACCATAATCATATATTCGCCGATTTGTGCGCCGAATTCTGGCGCGCCGTCCATAATAAGTTTACCTTTCTGAACTGACTCAATCATATCGTCAATAGACATTAAAATACCTAATGCACTGTCAAGATTGTTAAATCGCATTGTAAAGAATGGTAACGCTCTTTTATATTCGCCACGACCAGCTTTACTTTTACCTGCTTTAATTCTTATGTAAGCAGAAACAGTCGGTTCGCCGTCAACTTTCCAGGCATAAACACGGTCAGGACTTTTACTGGTCCAATCGTGAATTGTTTCGTGCCCCATTTTATTAAGAGCACTTATACCAGCAGAAAGAAGATAGAAGTAACATTTAACTAAAAGACGTTTATCTTCTTCTTTTTCCGGTGGTTTCTCAAGTCCTAAAAGGTCTGCCATTTTAAGAAGTGCCATCATAAACACGCCGAATTCATAAATGAAATTAACACCTTTCATTTTTGGGAGTGTTGCTGGGCCGATTTTACCCTTGAAAAAGGCATTCATTGCTTCAACGCTCTTGAATTCGAGTTCAACGTATTTTTGTTTATCTACCCTTTGGGCTACTTTGTTAGCGTGAATTAACCATTCATCACCATTTACAACAAAGTGAGTTGCCCATTTGCCGTCAGGAGCATCTTTATCAATACAACTTACCTGATAAACACAATGAACTTTTTCAAATTTCTTCTTAAGTGATGGAACATCCTGGACTATGGTTTTTAAAAGTGGCAAAGCACCACAAAGAAATATTTTATTGGAATAAAGTTGTTCTTTATCTGCCAAAAATCTCAGTCCCTTCGATTTTTTGAAATTAAAAATTAAGAATTTAAAATTAAAAATTTTAGAACGCTTCGCGTTGATTATATAATTTTACAATACTGACCTCAGGTCCCACAATTCTTCATTTTTCATTCTTAATTCTTCATTGAATTTTAATTTGTCTTACAAATTAAAATTCGTCGTCCCAGTCGTTATCTTCTTCGAAGTCAGCCTTCATAACTTCACGAACAGCGGCAATAATGCCGTTTGAGTCGATACCAAGCATAGACATAATATCTTCCTGAAGACCGATAGGTGCAAATTCATCCTGAATACCAAGTTTCTTAAATGCACAACCTTTACCAGATTCAACAACTACTTCGGCAACTGCTGAACCGAGCCCTCCTAAAACTGTGTGGTCTTCAACAGTAATAATACGGCGTGTTTCAGTAACTGCTTTTAAAATTGCTTCACGGTCAATAGGTTTAATTGTGTGCATATCTAATACACGAACTTTAAGACCGTCTGCATTATTTAAGAATTCTGCCGCCTGAACTGCCTGGAATACACAAGAACCACAAGCAATAATTGTAAGGTCAGTACCTTCGTGAACTTCAACTGCTTTACCAATTTCAAAGCCGTAATCTGTATCTTTATAAAGAACACGGTCGAAACCACGGTTAATTCTTATATAGAATGGACCTGGTGTATTATAAGCCGCCATAACAGCGTTATAAGTTTCATAACCATCTGCCGGGCAGATAACTGTAAGATTTGGAATTGAACGGGTTAAAGCCAAGTCGCAGATAGCGTGGTGAGTAGAACCAGCCTGACCGAATGAAGTACCAGAGTGAGTAGCAATAACTTTTGCATTAACGTTCTGGTAGCAAAGGTCTGTGTGGAGTTGGTCTGCTGAACGGAATGAAGCGAATTGTGAGAATGATGAAAGGAATGGTACAAGACCAGCCTTTGCCATACCTGCGGCAATACCAAACATATTTTGTTCTGCAATACCTACGTTAAAGAATCTATCTGGGAATTTCTTCTGGAAATCACCGATTTTAGTTGATTTTGCAAGGTCGGCTGTTAAAGCAACAACTTCTGGGTGTGCTTCTGCCAATTCAACAAGAGCCTGACCATAAATTTCAGCAGTTGAGAGAGATGTTGATTGTTCTGCTGTATAAGATAAACCACCAGCCATATTATTCGCCCTCCTTTTCAGCACGTTCTACACGTTTCTGGTAAGATGCTTCAAGAGCTTTTTTACCATTTTCATATTTTTCTGTATCAAATGCACCATAGTGCCATTTGTAATCGCCTTCAATAAAGTCGATACCGCAACCTTTAATTGTATCGCAAAGGATTAAAACAGGTTTGTCAGTATCATTGTTATATGCAAAGTCAATAGCATCACAAAGTTCTTTGATGTTGTTACCATCAATTTTTTTAACGATGAAGCCGAATGCTTCCCACTTGTCAGCGAGTGGCTCGAGAGCCATAACTTCTTCTGTTGGGCCGTCAATCATATTGTGGTTACGGTCAACAAAAGTAATAAGATTTGTAAGTTTGTAGTGAGCCGCAGACATTGCTGCTTCCCAGTTTGAACCTTCGTCTAATTCGCCGTCACCTAAAACTACGAATGTTTTGTAATCTTTCTTTAAAAGACGTGCTGCAAGAGCAGTACCAACGCCTATTGAAAGTCCGTGACCGAGTGAACCTGTTGAAGCGTCTACACCACGAACCTTGTTAGCATCAAGGTGAATACCCATTTTTGAACCTGAAAGGTTAAAAGTTTTAAGCATTTCTTTATCATTAAAACCAAAATCGCAAAGAACAGGTGCATAAGCAATACCAGCGTGACCTTTACTTAAAATAAATCTGTCACGGTCTTCCCAGTTAGGGTCTTCAACCTTTAATTTCATATATTTGTGGTAGCAAACTGTCATAATATCCATAGCACTCATACCACCGCCGATATGACCGCTACCTGCCCAGTATGTAGTATCAAGGCAGAGATTACGAAGTTCGTGAGCTTTCTTTTCAAGCTTTAACCACTCTTGTTTTGATAATGCCATCAGAATTACCTCCCATTATAAATTTATTTTAATTTAATAATTTCTTATTTAAAAAGTTCAGGGTGATTATTTCTAACTACTTTAAATGCTTCGTCTGCAATTTCAATAGTTCTGTTAATATCTTCGTGAGTTAATGCAGCGTTAATAAAGTGGTTGTGGTGAGATGCAAAGAATACACCTCTGTTAACACATTCTGCAATCCAGTCCTGATGAAGAAGCATTGAGTCGTCGTTAGCAATTCTTAAATAGAAAAGTGCTGGTGGACCAGACGTTACAAGGTCAAAGCCGTTTTCTGCACCTGCTTTTTTAAGACCGGTTAAAAGTTCTGTGCCAAGGTCGTTAAAGAGTTTAGGTGCGTTAATTGCTTTTAATTTATTAATACAAGCAATACAAGCGGCAAATGGTACGGCACTCATCCAGTAAGAACCTGTGTAAGAAAGTGAAGAAGCGGCACTTCTTAAAAATTCTTTACCACAGAATGCAGACATATTGTAACCATTTGCAAGTGCTTTACAGAAACAGATAATATCTGCTTCAAAACCAAAGAAATGGTCAGAACCAGCAAGGTCAAGACGGAAACCTGCACGAACGTCGTCTATAATAAGAACAATATCTTTCTCTGTGCAGAGTTTTCTTACTTCTTGCCAGAAACCGTCAATTGGTAAAGCGTTGTCGAAGAAGTTACCGTGGTTATATGGTTGAGCAATAATTGCGGCAACTTCGCCTTCATTTTCTTCTAAAGTCTTTTTAAGACCTTCAATATCGTCCCACTTGCAATATAAATTGTTTGCAACGTCTTCCGGAGTAACACCAGGGTAGTCAATTTTTTGCACCATTGGTGAAACGCCGTGATAGAAACCATTAAAGAAAATGAGTTTCTTTCTGTGAGTGTAAGCACGTGCAGTAAGAATTGCACCTTGTGTAGCATCGTTACCATTCTTTGCAAAGAATGCCCAGTCTGCAGTGTTAACTGTGTCAACTAAAAGTTCTGCACATTCAACCATAATTTTATCTGGTGAAGAAACGCAGTTACCTTTTTTAATCTGCTCAATAGCGGCATTGTCAACATCTTCGTCGCAATAACCTAAAATGTTAGGACCATAAGCACACATATAGTCGATATATTGGTTACCGTCAACGTCCCAGAAATAAGAGCCTTTAGCCTTTTCTGAAAAACGTGGCCATCTGTTAACAGGAATAAACTGACCTTCTGCAGGACCTAAATGCCCATAAACGCCTGATGGAATGACTTGAGAAGCTCTCTGATACCATTCGTCTGATTTTGTTGTTGTGTATAATGGAAAAGACATTTTAAATCCCCCTTTTACGCAAGATATAATGCAACACGGTCTAAAATACGGTTAACGTTGTCAAGCATATTAACCATACCGTGCATTTCGATTTTACCAGTACCAATACAAGTAAGTGCATTGATTTTACCGTCAAACAGAGCTCTTGCTGTTTCGATTGAGTCAAAAATCATAGCGGCTCTGTATTTTTCTGGTGCTTGTTTTATTGTAACAAGACGGTTGTCTTTACAAACAAGTTCAACGCCGATATCGTTTTTGATACCGATGAAAATGCTACCGTCAATAATGTGAGAAGCGCTGAATTTACCGATTTCATCGTTGTTACCAATCTGTGAAATAGCAACACCTATTGTGTAGAGCATAAGACGAGTGCTTCTCTCAAAAAATACAGGGTCCTTTAAATCTTCTTCAGATGCTCTCATATATTTTGAAAGCACATCAGTTAAAGGAGTGAATTTTTTAAGTAAAAAGTTAATGTGAGTAAAGCCCTTTGACGGAATAGGTGTAACAGTACCATCTATAAGTCCGTTAAATTTTTCCGGTGAAGAAAAAGGCAATTTTACGTCACAAGCGCCACAACCTTGTTCCATACGGCATTTGCCATTTTTAAAGAATAAAGTAGCAGATGGACCACCCTTAACCTCAAAACCGATAGAAATAGGCTTTTGGTCTTTAATAATTTCAGAAGCTTCAGGCACAATTTCACAAAGATTTTCTAACGTACCTAAAACGCCAAACATATTTATGTATGCGAGTGTTCGCGAATCCATTAAATTCTGCATTTTCAAAGACTCCCTTCTTTTATATAAATACACTATTATATTTTAACAGACTGTATCATTAAAGTCAACAAAACTTTGGTGAAAAAACACAAATTTTTTATAGAAAATCACTTGACATTTTATAATTAACAATAGTATAATTACAAGTGAACACAAATTCACTTTTTGGTGTGAAAATTTTCAGGAGGTTTTATAATGGACACAAGATTCGCAATTACAGAATATCATGACGCTCAAGAAGTTACAAAACAACTTGACAATCTCATTAAGCAACCAATTTACACAATCAAGCCAGAAGTTCTCAAGAAATATGAAGAAGAGTATTTCGACAAAAAATGTGCAAAGAGTAAAGAAATGATTGAAGAAGCAAAACAGGTTATTCCTGGTGGCGTTCAACATAACCTTGCTTTTAACTATCCATTCCCACTCGTATTCACTAAAGCAGACGGTATGATGCTTTACGATATTGATGGTAATGAATATTTCGACTTCCTTCAGGCTGGTGGTCCAACAGTTCTTGGTTCTAACCCTAAAGAAGTAAGAGAACAGGTTATTGACCTTCTTAATACTTGTGGTCCTTCAACAGGTCTTTTCCATGAATTTGAATATAAATTAGCAAAGAAAATTTCTGACAGTGTTGAAACTGTTGATATGTTCCGTATGCTCGGTTCAGGTACTGAAGCTTGTATGGCAGCAGTTCGTGTTGCAAGACTTGCTACAAAGAAAAAGAACATAGTTAAAATGGGTGGTGCTTACCACGGTTGGTCTGACCAGCTCGGTTACAGTATTCGTGTTCCTGGTTCAAAATTCACACAGGCTCACGGTGTTCCACTTTATCTCTTTAAACATACTCAGGAATTCTTCCCAAATGACCTTGATTCACTTGAAAGAGTTCTTCGTAAAAACCAATTAAAAGGTGGCACTGCTGCTGTATTTATGGAACCAATCGGTCCAGAAAGCGGTACAAGACCACTCGACAAAGACTTCAACCAGGGTGTTGAAAAACTCTGCCGTAAATATGGCGCACTTCTTATATTTGATGAAGTTGTTACAGGCTTTAGAATTGGTATGGCTGGTGCACAAGGTTACTATGGTGTTTCACCTGACCTTACAATCTTTGGTAAAGTTATTGCTGGTGGTTACCCAGGTGCTGGTGGTATCGGCGGTAAGAAAGAATATATGAAATATCTTGGTGCTGGTCTTGATGCAAGTGGCGAAAAAGTTAAGAAAGCATTTATGGGTGGTACAATGGCTGCTACTCCACTTTCTTGCGTTGCTGGTTACTTCACTCTTGAAGAAATCGACAGACAAAACGCTTGCCAGAAAGCTGGTATTATGGGTGACAGACTTACAAAAGGTCTTCAGGAACTCATTAAGAAATATGACCTTCCATTCGTTGCATTTAACCAGGGTTCTGTTTGTCATATTGATACAGTTGGTACAATGCACTACTCAATCAACTGGTCTAAACCTTGGGAAATCCCATCTGTTCTTAAAGCTACAAGCGAAAGAAAGAAAGAAATGCAACACATGGGTGCTGCATATATGGCAGAAGGTCTCGTTACTCTTGCAGGTAGCCGTCTTTACACTAATGCTCAGTACACACCTGAGCTTATCGACGAAGCACTCGTAAGATTTGACAGAGTATTCCAGAACGTTGCTAAAAAAGAAGGCTAATAATTTAACATAATCTATAAGGCACGGATTTTTCCGTGCTTTATTAGTAAGTAAAGGAGAAATATAATATGGATATTCTCGAAGCAAAGCAAATAGTTATTAAAGCTGGTCACGAATTATTAAAAGCAGAACTTATTGTTCGTACATGGGGTAACATCAGTTGCAGAGTAAGTGACACACAGTTTGTTATTACTCCAAGTGGTAGAGCTTATGAAGATTTAACTCCAGACGATATTGTACTCGTTAATATTGCTGACTGTTCTTATGACGGAGACGTTAAACCGTCTTCTGAAAAAGGAATTCACGCTTCTTGCTATCAGTTAAGACCTGACTGCAATTTCGTAATTCATACACATCAGGCAAATGCTTCTATTGTAAGTGCATTAGGTTGCGACGTTACTTCGCTCACAGAAGAACATTCTGCTATTATCGGTAGCGACGTTCCTTGCGCTACTTATGGTCTCCCTGGTACAGGCAAATTAAGACAAGGTGTTATTGATGCACTTAATCGTTCAAAATCAAAAGCGATTATTTTAGCACACCACGGTGCAGTTTGTGTTGGTAGTGACTACGACGATGCGTTTAAAGTTGCTTCTACTTTAGAAGACGTTTGTGAAAAATTTATAGCAGATCGTTGTAGCGAAGTTTCCGGTAAAGTAGTTGAAACACTCGGTGCAGTTAAAGATTATATTAAAGGTGTATTTACATCAGATGCTTCTTATAAAGCAGAAAAAGAATTTGCACCTATTGATAGTGAAAGAAACGGTGAAACAATAACAATTTATAAAGATGGTGCAGAAGTAGTTAAGGTAAACGTAAATTCAGGCGACGTAATTGGTAGCGGTGAAAAACCTGAAAGTACAGATTTACACCTTGCTATTTATAAAAAGAGAGAAGACGTAAACTTCATTCACCATTCTCACAATGAATACGTTAAGACAATTTCACTTCAAGGCAAAACAATGAAACCGCTTCTTGACGATTTTGCTCAACTTATTGGTCCGACAGTGAAATGTGCGGTTTTTGGTGCTTCATCTGCAAAAGTTGTTAAAGCACTCGGCAATAAAAATGCAGTTCTCTTAAAAGATAACGGTGCAATATGTGTTGCAGGTACAAAGTATGATGCAGAAGCAGTTGAAATTGTTATGGATAAAGGTTGTAAAACTCTCGTTGGTGCAAATCTTTACAGTGGCGTTAAAGCAATCAACGCTTTTGAAGCAAATCTTATGAGAATAATTTATAAAATGAAGTATTCTAAAAAAGCAGGGAAATAAAAAAAGGTCGCGAAAGCGACCTTTTTTAATTCAAAATGCAGAATGCAGAATGCAGAATTTCGGAAACGCTTCGCGTTTGATTATAATAATTAGTTAATAAAAGTAAAAAGTTCTATCATTTTTAGTTACGAAAACTTTAAATGATAGAACTTTTCTAATATCTAAAACCTAACACCCAACACCTAAAATTATAGTAGTGGTTTTATTGCTCTTTCAAGTATTCCGTTAATTTTTGCAATAATAATGCCGTAGTTAGAAATTGGAATTTGCTTTTCTGTTGCAAGTGCAATTCTTGATTTCATTTCTCTTTCTGTGAGCATACAAGCACCACAATGAATTATGAGTTTATATTTACTTAAATCATCTGGAAAATCGCCACCAGAAGTAAAATAGAAAGATATATTTTTACTGGTATAACTTTTAATCCAGTTTGGTAATTTTTCTGTACCTATATCACCGCATTGTCTGTGATGGGTGCATCCTTCAGAAATTAAAACACAGTCGCCGTCTTGCAAATTGTCTAATTCATCTGCACCTTTTACTGCACCCCATAATTCACCTTTATAACGTGCAAAAAGGATTGAAAATGAAGTTAATTCTACATTTTGTGGCACAATTGCACTCACTTTTTTAAACGCTTGTGAATCGGTAATTACAAGTGTTGGTGGATTTTTAAGTTTTGTAAGTGTTTCTTCTAATTCTGTATCTTTTGTAACAATAACAGTTGCACCGATATCTAAGAGTTCACGAATTGTCTGTTGTTGTGGCAAAATGAGTCTGCCTTTTGGTGCACTGCTGTCAATAGGCGTTACTAAAACTACTGTATCACCTGATTTTATAATATCACCTAAAAGAGTTTTTTCATTTTCGGTTGTTCTGCTTATTTTACCTATTAACTCTTTTAATTCATTTATATTGTTATTTTCTTTAGCACTTATATAAATTTCGTTTTCTTTTAATTCTTGCTTTTCGGCGATTAAATCACATTTATTAAATGCAATTATATATGGAATATTACGTTTTTTGAAATCTTCAATTAATTTCATATCTTCTTGTTGGAGTCCCTTTGTTGCATCAACTACAAGAATCGCAACATCCGTTTTATTTAATGTATTTATCGTCTTTTTAACACGGAGTTCACCTAAATCGC
This sequence comes from Acutalibacteraceae bacterium, assembly GCA_045533655.1. Classification (GTDB taxonomy): domain Bacteria; phylum Bacillota; class Clostridia; order Oscillospirales; family Acutalibacteraceae; genus DTU089. Next base: position 8,259 of record JAZSIE010000029.1, on the reverse strand, counting down.
CTTCGTCATCAATACCTGCAGTATCAATTATGACAACAGGACCAATCGGTAAAAGCTCCATCGCTTTTTTTACAGGGTCGGTTGTAGTGCCTTTTACATCTGAAACAACAGAAAGCTCCTGATTTGTAACCGAATTAACAACACTCGATTTACCGGCATTACGAAGTCCGAAAAATGCAATATGAAGTCTTTCGGCTGAAACTTTTTCATTTAAACTCATTTTATCACCTTAAAATCTGAAGTCACGTCTGTTAGATGCTTTTATATCAATAACATTCTGCTTTGCAAGTTCTTTTGCTTTAAGGTTAGAAACTTTTTCTAATTCTTTATCTATAAGCTCGAAGCCTATTTTTTTAGTATCTTCACTTGCATAGTCAACAAGATATTCTGTAAGTGTCATTAAAGCGTTAGGGTGACAACAGTTTATAATCTGACCGGTTTTACAAAGACTCATAAATCTGTCGCCAGTTCTGCCTTCTCTGTAACAAGCGGTACAGAATGACGGGATGTGCCCGTTTTTCATAAGCCAGTTTACAACCTCATCTAAAGTTCTCTGGTCAGAAACATCAAATTGTTCTGAATCGTGTGGACGTTCTTCTTCCGTGTAACCGCCGACAGAAGTTCTTGAAGCACCGCTGATTTGTGAAACACCGAGTTCTAACACTCTTTCACGAACTTCCTGACTTTCACGGGTAGAAATAATCATACCTGTGTATGGCACTGCAATTCTGATACAAGCAATAATTTTTTCGAAAATATCGTCAGCAAGACCATTATCAAACTGGTCGGGGTCAATGTCATCTGCTCTTTTTAATCGTGGAACGCTTATTGTGTGTGGACCTACGCCGTGAACTGCTTCAAGGTGTTCAGCGTGCATCAAAAGTCCTGCGAATTCATATTTGTATTTTTCAAGACCGAAAAGAACGCCTAAACCAACGTCGTCAATTCCACCTTCCATTGCTCTGTCCATAGCTTCGGTGTGGTAAGCGTAATTGTGTTTTGGTCCAGTCGGGTGCAATTCTTCGTAACTTTCTTTATGATATGTTTCCTGAAAGAGAATATATGTACCAATACCGGCATCTTTAAGCTTCTTATAATTTTCAACAGTAGTTGCGGCAATATTTACGTTGACTCTGCGAATAGCACCGTTTTTATGTTTTATTGAGTAAATAGTGTCGATACATTCTAAAATATATTCAATCGGGTTGTTTTTAGGGTCCTCACCTGCTTCAATAGCAAGTCTTTTGTGACCCATATCTTGTAAAGCAATTACTTCTGCCTTTACTTCTTCCTGTGTTAATTTTTTTCTTGCAATATGTTTATTCTGCATATGATAAGGGCAGTAAACACAGCCATTTACGCAATAATTAGAAAGATATAACGGTGCAAACATAACAATTCTGTTGCCATAAAAAGTCTGCTTTATTTCTCGTGCTAAACTATACATTTTTTCAACAATTTCTTTATTTTCACAAGCGAGTAAAACAGATGCTTCGCGGTGGTTAAGACCTGCACACACCGTGCCGTTTTCAGTTTTTCTTGGTCTTGCTTTTTCTAAAATGCTTTCAATAAGTTCTATATTATTTTTATTTTCTTCAGCATATTTTATAGTCTCTAAAATTTCACTGTCTGAAATAAATTCTTCTGCCTTTAAAGATTTAACGTTGTAATTTGACATTTTGTTACTTCCTTTATATTTTAATATCACCACGGTCACAAATTATTTCATAACCGATATTTTTAATTTGTTTTTTTAAAATTTCAATTTGTTCTGCCGACTCAACGCCGGTTGCTAACTTATTATCATAAAGAGCGTATTTACTTCTCTCTTTTTCTGGCGAAAGATTCGGCATTAAAACGTTTGCACCTGAAAGAATACCTAATTCTCTGCCACCTTGTTTTATTGTACCCAAAGCAGTTGTTGCGGGGAGTAAAATATTTGGTTTTATAAGTCTTATAATTGAAAGATAATACGCCGTTTCTTCGGCAGTACCCGATTTTTCATTTTTAAATGGTGTGTCTTTCTGTGGTATAAACGGACCAATTCCACACATTTCTGGTGAAAATTCTTCTATAAATTTAAACTCTTTTGCAATTATTTCTTCCGTTTGGAAAGGTGAACCGACTAAAAAGCCACAACCAACCTGAAACTTAAGGTCTTTTAAATTTTTTAAACATCTTATTCTGTTTTCGTAAGACATATTTTGTGGGTGGAGTTTTTCGTAATGACTTTTACTGATAGTTTCGTGCCTTAATAAATAGCGGTCTGCACCGGCATCTTTCATTTTTGAAAAGTCGTTTTTTTGATATTCACCAAGCGAAAGTGTTACGGCACAATCGGGGTGTTTTTCTTTGATTTTCTTAACGATATCGCAAATAAAGTCAACTGAAAATACACCTTCACCACCTTGTAAAACGAAGGTGCGAAAGCCTAATTTATAACCATTTTCACAACACGCCAAAATATCTGCTTCACTCAATTTATATCTGTCGCAGTTTTTGTTACTGTTTCTTATTCCACAGTAGTAGCAATCATTTTTACAGATGTTACTTATTTCAATTAATCCACGAACGAAGATTTTATTATCGTATATCTCACGACGGACTTTGTCTGCTTTATGCCTTAAATATTCGGCGGTTTCTTCGTTACGATTTTTAATTAAATATAAATACTCATCTTCGCTTAAATAATGATTTTCAGAGAGAAAATCTATTAACTTCTTTGCTATTTCTGTCATTCTGTTGCACCCGTTACGTTTGAATAAGCAGTTTTAACGCTGATTCCCTTTATCTTTCCTACTTTACCTGCTAAAGCAGAAATTTTATCTTGTGGGGCATCTATTGCAACCGATACAATGTGAATTCCTTTTTCTCTATATGGAATACCCATTCTGCCTACAATAAAATTGCCGTATTCGTGTAAAGTTTTATTGAGTTCTTCAACGGACTCTGTGTTTTCAACAATTATTGCTAAAACTGCTACTCGTGTTTCCATAAATTTCTCCTAATAAAAAAGGCACCCATAGGGGTGCCATAATATAAGACAACAAAAGCAATGCATAAACATTACTCAATTCTTAATTATAACACCTTTCAGTCAGAAACAATCTTTGTGTCAGGATTTTTACAAAATTATATATCAAAATGCGTTAAAAGTCAATAAATTTGACTAATGACAAATTTATATTAAAAGAGTATAATACTTGCAGATTTTTGAAAGGATTTAAAAGAATGGCTTCAAAATATTCTCTTGATATGACAAACGGGCCTTTTTTAAAGAAAATTTTAAGATTTTCTTTACCGCTTATGTTAACAGGTCTTTTGCAGATGTTCTACAATATGGCAGACGTTGTAGTAGTCGGCAGATTTGCTGGTGGTACTGCACTTGCGGCAGTTGGTGCTACAAGTTCGCTTGTAAACTTAATTCTCAACGTGTTTTTAGGTATGTCGATGGGTGCTGGTGTTATGACTGCAAAGTACATTGGCGCCCGTGATGACTCTTCAGTTAAGCGTTGCGTTCATTGTGCTGTGGCACTCGCTCTTTGCAGTGGCGTTTTCGTTACGATATTCGGTTACTTCTTTTCTGGGGAATTGCTTCTTTTAATGGATTCACCAGAAGATGTTTTACCACTTTCTACACTCTACTTAAAAATATTCTTTTTAGGTGCACCTGCAGGTATGGTGTTTAACTTTGGTGCAGGAATTGTAAGGGCAACCGGTGACACAAAAAAGCCACTTTTTATTCTTTCAGTTTCTGGTCTTGTTAACGTAGCATTGAACTTAATACTTGTTATTAAATTTAATATGAGTGTTGCGGGTGTTGCTATTGCTACAATAACTTCACAATACATTTCTGCAACGTCAATTATAGTTGTGCTTTTAAAAATGAACAACTCCTGTAAACTGTATTTCAAAAAGATACGTTTTCATAAAGAAGAACTTAAAAGAATTCTAATTGTAGGTATTCCTGCAGGTATTCAGAATTCACTTTTCTCTTTTTCAAACGTAGTTATTCAGACAACGATAAACTCTTTCGGTGCCGCCGCAATTGCGGGTAACACTGCCGCTTCTAATATAGATGCTATTGTTTACACTTGCACAAATGCAATTTCACAAACGTCAATGACTTTCTCGTCACAGAACAACGGCGCTAAAAAATATGAAAACTTCAACAAAGTATATTTCAGATGTATTGCTCTGACAATAGCAATTGGTTGTTCAATGGGTGCTTTTGGCGTTATATTTAAAGAACCGCTTATTGGAATTTTTTCAACAGACCCAGAAGTTATAGAAGTAGGTGCATTAAGACTTACAATGATTTTACCAACGTATTTCCTTTGCTCACTTATGGACGTAACCGGTGGACAGTTAAGGGGTATGGGAAAATCGTTCTTACCAATGATTGTTACACTTTTAGGTGCCTGCGGTCTTCGTATTCTTTGGATTTTCACTCTTTACCCGACAAACCCGACACTCGAATTTCTCTACTGGGCGTACCCGATTTCATGGGGAATTACGTTTGTTGTTTTATTCTTCTGTTATTTTATAGTGAGAAAGCAGATTTTGAAGAAATCAGGAAATAAGAATTAGAAATTAGAAAAACTCACCATAGACTAAAAATCTGTGGTGAGTTTTAAAGTTATACTGTATCAGTTTAATGTCTTCATTTTGAAAAACATTCTATTTATTAAGCAGCCAATCAGCAACGTCAACAATTCTAACACCCTCATATTGATATTCGGGGTTTCTTGTTCGTGCTATTACCGTTTTTGGATAAGCATCTTTTATTTTTAAGAGTGGTTCAACCTCTCGTTCAAAAGTTTCGGGCAAGGTTATATTATCAGAAACCTGAATATAAATTTTTTCACTTCTTTTAATAGCAACAAAATCAATTTCTTTTTTATATAAAACGCCAACATAAACTTCGTAACCACGTCTTAACAATTCCATAGCAACGATATTTTCAATCACCCTGCCACTATCTAAGTTTTTAGTGCCGAGTTTTGCATAGCGAAAAGTGTGGTCGCTTAAATAATATTTGTCGTTTGTTGAAAGATATTTTTTCCCTTTAATATCGTATCTGCGAAATTTGTAAAAAGCAAATGCATTACAAAGATACTGCATATATGTGCTGACAGTTGTGTGATGAATCTTTTCCATAGCAGCACTCAAAGTGCTTGCAATATTTCTTGAAGAAGAAAGGTTTGAAATATTATCCATTAAATAATCTACAATTTTATCCATCAGCTGTGGGTTGCGTATTTTGTATTTTTGGCGAATATCTCTGACTATCAAAGTATTGAAAACTTCGGCAAGGTAGTCGTATTTTGCTTCTTGTTCATTGTAGAGATATGAACCAGCCATACCACCCTCAAGTAAAAACTTGTCAAATGCTGTGTATTTATCAGTGTAATCAAAATATTGCAAATACTCACTGAAAGAAAACGGAAAAACTTTAATTTCAAAAGTTCTTCCCGTAAATAAAGTAGCAAGGTCAGAACTTAAAAGAAAAGCATTAGAACCTGTAATATAAACATCGTATTTTTCAGTTGCATGCAGACCGTTTATTGCTTTTTCAAAGCCGTTACACATCTGAACTTCATCAATAAAAACAAAATTTTCTTTGTCTTTTTTATATTGAGAATTAATATAATCATACAAAGGGCGATATTCGAGTAAATCTTCATATTCAGGAAGATTGAAATTGATATGAATAATATTATTGTTTGGGATATTTTTTTCAATGTATTCCTTAAAAGCATCCAGCAATTTTGATTTACCCGAACGACGAACACCAGTTATAACCTTAATATCCGGAGTGCCAATAACGTTAATCATTTTATCTAAATATTGTTTTCTTTCAATCAATTTCACAGAAAAATCACCTCGTGAATGTATTATAACATTTCTATACACCAAAATCAACATTTTTTCGTTTTTGGCTAATAGAATGCTTTAATTGGTTGAAGATTCGTTGATAATCTTAGTTATAGTATATACAAAAACTCACCACAGACTCGTAATGAATCTATGGTGAGTTGATTTTTACTTGTATTCTATTAGCCAAAAATGATATTTTTTCAATTTTGGCTAATAGAAAATTTTTTATATATGATTAATACATTCCGCCACCCTGTGCTGCTGCCATCGCTGCCGCATTAGCCGCATCTGCTGCTGGGTCTGGTTTATCTGTTACAAGACTTTCTGTTGTAAGAACCATAGCCGCAACTGATGATGCATTTTGAAGTGCAGAACGAGTAACTTTAGTTGGGTCAAGAATACCAGCTTCAGCCATATCTGTGAATGTTTCAGTAGCAAAGTCATAGCCGTAGCCTGTTTTACCTGAACGAAGAATACCATCAATAATTACTGAACCTTCAAGACCAGCGTTAGCTGCAATCTGACGAACTGGCTCTTCAATTGCTTTAAGAACGATTTTAGCGCCCGTTTTCTCGTCAAGGTCTTCAATTTTTTCAATATATTCTTTAAGAGCAGGGATTGCATTAAGAAGTGCAACGCCACCACCAGCAACGTAGCCTTCTTCAACAGCCGCTTTCGTTGCTGCAAGAGCATCTTCAATTCTTAACTTCATTTCTTTCATTTCTGTTTCAGTAGCCGCACCTACACGGATAACTGCAACACCGCCTGAAAGTTTTGCAAGTCTTTCCTGAAGTTTTTCTCTGTCGAAATCAGAAGTTGTTGTTTCAATCTGATTTTTAATCTGACCAATACGAGTTTTAATTGCTTCGTTGTCGCCAGCACCATCAACAATAATTGTGTTTTCTTTAAGAATTTTAACCTGACGAGCACGACCAAGTTGATTAACAGTAGCATCTTTAAGGTCAAGACCTAATTCTTCTGTAATAACTTCACCGCCTGTGAGAATTGCAATATCACGAAGCATTTCTTTTCTTCTGTCGCCAAAGCCAGGAGCTTTAACACCAACACAAGTGAATGTGCCACGTAATTTGTTAACAAGAAGTGTAGCGAGTGCTTCGCCTTCAATATCTTCTGCAACGATAACGAGTTTTTTACCAGCCTGAACAATTTGTTCAAGGAGTGGAAGAATCTCTTGAATATTTGTGATTTTCTTATCTGTAATAAGAATGAATGCATCGTCAATTACTGCTTCCATTTTATCTGTATCAGTTACCATATATGGTGAAATGTAACCACGGTCAAACTGCATACCTTCAACTACGTCGCAACTTGTTTCTGCAGTTTTGCTTTCTTCAACTGTAATAACGCCGTCTGCAGTAACTTTTTCCATTGCTTCTGCAATAAGTTTACCAACGTTACTGTCAGCTGCAGAAATTGTAGCAATTCTTGCAATATCGCTTGAATTTTTAACTGGTTGTGAGTTAGATTTGATTGTTTCTACAACGTTATCTACTGCACCTTTAATACCTTTTTTAACTACCATTGGGTTAGCACCAGCGGCAACGTTTTTCATACCTTCTCTAATTAAAGCCTGTGCTAAAAGAGTAGCAGTTGTAGTACCGTCACCAGCAACGTCGTTTGTTTTTGTTGCAACTTCTTTAACGAGTTGAGCGCCCATATTTTCAAATGGGTCTTCAAGTTCAACTTCTTTAGCGATTGTAACACCGTCGTTTGTAATGAGTGGTGCACCATATTTTTTGTCAAGAACTACGTTTCTGCCTTTTGGACCGAGTGTAATTTTAACTGTGTTAGCGAGTTTATCAATACCGCCCTGAAGAGCCTTACGAGCTTCTTCACCGTAAATAATCTGTTTAGCCATAATAAGTTACTCCTTAAATTAAATAAGTTTTAAATTATTCAACAATAGCAAGAATATCATTCTGACGAACTACAACAAGTTCTTCGCCGTCAATTTTAACTTCTGTGCCAGAATATTTGCTTAAAATAACCTTGTCACCAAGTTTAACTTCCATTTTAACTTCTTTGCCGTCAACAATAGCACCAGGGCCAACTGCAATAACTTCTGCAGTCTGTGGTTTTTCTTGTGCGGCTGCTGCTAAAATAATACCGCTTTTTGTTGTTTCTTCTGCTTCGCAGAATTTAAGAACGACTCTGTCGCCAAGTGGTCTGAGTGTCATATAAAATACCTCCTATGAGAAATATAAATTAAATTTTCTTGTGTTTTAGCACTCTCTTAATTTGAGTGCTAAAAGTATAATAATACCTTTTAATAAAAAAATCAAGACTTTTTGAAAAGTTTTTACTCTATTTCCTTAAATTTACAATTAGGTAACATTATTTATTATGATTTTTTTAATG
>JAZSIE010000019.1:0-30693 GCA_045533655.1 Acutalibacteraceae bacterium | reverse complement strand
GGATATGAAAGCTGCCGGAATCGAGAACGTAATGGCACTGCGCGGGGACCTCACCCCTGAGCTTGAAGCCAGCGACAGAAGCGGTTGGTGCTACAAGCACGCGGTTGACCTTATCCACGATATCAAGGAAAGCGGCGCAGACTTCTGCATTGGCGGTGCGTGCTATCCCGAGATACACCCGGAAAGCGCAAACCAGCGTGAAGATATAAAATATCTCAAGGAAAAGGTGGACGCAGGCTGCTCATTTTTGACCACACAGATGTTTTTCGACAATAATCTCCTTTACAACTTCCTTTATAAGATCCGCGAGGCAGGGATAACCGTGCCCGTCATCCCCGGTATTATGCCCATTACCAACGGCAACCAGGTGGAGCGCGCCATCAAGCTGTCAGGCTCATTTATGCCACAGCGTTTCAAAAGTCTTGTAGATAAATTCGGTAGTGACCCAGACGCCATGAAACAGGCTGGTATTGCTTACGCTACTGACCAGATTATAGACCTTTATGCAAATGGTCTTACAAACATTCACGTTTACTCTATGAATAAACCTGGCGTTGCAGAAAAAATTCAAAGTAATCTTTCAGATATTATAGGAAAATGAACACTACTGTTTTGACTAAAACTTATAATAACCTGCCTTTTGATAAAAAGGAAATATTAAGATATAGTAACTCTAAAGAATTAACGCCCGAGTTAGAAAAACTCTTGAATGAGTGTATTGAAGAAGCAAAAAACGTTGTTTCTTACAAAGTCTGTTACTGCATTTTGCCTGTTAATATTAAAGAAAGTGCTATTGATTTTAATGCTTTTAAGGTAATTTCAGAAAAACTTGCATTAAATTTAAAAAATTGTGAAAGTGCAATTGTTTTTGGTGCAACTCTCGGCACAGAGCTTGACCGACTTATTATGAAATACGGAAAACTTTCGCCAACAAAAGCGTTATTTTTTCAATCAATCGGTGCTACACAGATTGAAACTCTTTGCGATAGTTTTACAAAAGATATAAAAAACGAATTAAACGTTGATTTAAAACCAAGGTTCAGTGCTGGTTTTGGTGATTTAGATTTAACTTACCAAAAAGATATTTTTAAAACGTTAGATTGCAGTAAAAAAATAGGTCTTACTTTAAATGATAGTTTACTTATGTCACCAACAAAATCTGTTACTGCTTTTGTTGGTATAAAGCGAAAGGAAATATGAGTATATTATGAATTTTTCAGAATACTTAAAAAACAATATAGTTTACCTTGATGGTGGAATGGGTACGTTACTTCAGGCTAATGGATTACAACCTGGCGAGCACCCTGAAAAATGGAATATTTCACACCCGGAAATTATAACAGATATTCATAAAAGTTATTTTAATAGCGGTAGTAACGTAGTTTGCACTAATACTTTTGGTGCAAACTCTTTGAAGTTTGATGATAATGAATTAGAAGAAATAATTAAATCTGCTATTTGTAACGCCAAAAAAGCAAAAGAACTTGCTAACGGCACTCACGAAAAATTCATAGCACTTGATATTGGCCCTACGGGTAAACTTTTAAAACCTTTGGGCGATTTAGACTTTGAAGATGCAGTTAATGTATTTTCAAAAACTGTAAAACTTGGTGTAAAATACGGCGTTGACCTTGTTTTAATTGAAACAATGAACGATTCTTACGAAACTAAAGCAGCACTTCTTGCAGTAAAAGAAAATTGTGGGTTGCCAGTTTTAGTTTCTAACGCATATAACGAAGACGGTAAACTTATGACTGGCGCTACACCTTCTGCTATGGTGGCACTTTTAGAAGGAATGGGCGCTACTGCAATAGGTGCAAACTGCTCTTTAGGACCAAAACAACTCACAAAGGTTGCAGAAGAATTATTAGAAAATGCTTCTGTGCCTGTTATTCTTAAACCAAATGCGGGTCTCCCAGAAGTAAAGAATGGCAAAACCAAATTCAACGTAACGCCAGAAGAATTTGCAGAAGACGTTACTAAACTTTTGAAAAAAGGTCTCAGGGTTGTTGGTGGTTGTTGTGGCACCACACCCGACTACATAAAAGCACTCACAGAAAAATCGAAAGATTTAAAACCAATAGAAACCAAAAATAAAAATTTAACGGTTGTTTCGTCATATACAAAGGCGGTTAAATTTTTAAATTCACCAATTCTTATTGGCGAAAGAATTAACCCGACTGGTAAAAAGAGATTCAAACAAGCGTTAATTGAAAATGATATTTCTTATATTTTAAACGAAGGCGTAAGCCAACAAGAAAAAGGTGTTCACATTTTAGACGTAAACGTCGGACTCCCTGATATTGACGAAGTTACTATGCTTAAAAATACAGTTTGCGAATTACAAGCAGTAATTGATTTACCTTTGCAGATTGACACTGCAGACGTTTCTGCTATGGAAAATGCACTCCGTATTTATAATGGTAAAGCACTTATAAATTCTGTAAATGGTAAAAAAGAGAGTATGAAAGCAATATTCCCACTCGTAAAAAAATATGGTGGTGTAGTTGTTGCTCTTACTTTAGATGAAAATGGTATTCCAGAAACTGCAGAAGGCAGAATTGAAATTGCAAAGAATATTTTAAAAGTTGCAAAAGAATATGGTATTGAAAAGAACAATATTATTTTTGACACACTTGCTATGACAATAAGTGCAGACCAAAAAGCTGCAAACGAAACACTTAAAGCACTTAACGTAATAAAAAATGAACTTGGTTGTCACACGTCTTTAGGCGTTTCAAACGTTTCTTTCGGTCTCCCTAACAGAGACGTTATAAATAGCGTATTCTTCGCATTAGCACTTGAAAATGGGCTTTCTGGTGCAATTATGAACCCATACTCAAGTGAAATGATGAAAACGTATTACACCTTTAAGGCGTTAAAAGGACTCGACGAAAATTGTGCCGACTACATAAGTGTTGCAGATAGTTTTACGTCTACTGTAATTGATAACAAAAAAGAAACTGCTTCTGCTACGGAAAATAATTCTTCCCAGCTTATGACGGCTGTTATAAAAGGTTTTAAAGAAAGTGCAAGTGAAATCACAAAAGAACTTTTGAAAACAAAAGAGCCACTCGAAATTGTAAATGGTGAAATAATCCCTGCTCTTAATGAAGTGGGTATTGGTTTTGAAAATAAAACTATTTATTTACCACAACTTTTAATGAGTGCAGAGTCTGCAAAATGTGCTTTTGAAGTTATTAAGTCATTTATGCAAAGTGGTGAAAAAGCAAAATCAAAAGGCACTTTTGTAATTGCTACCGTTAAAGGCGATATTCACGATATAGGTAAAAACATTGTAAAACTTTTACTTGAAAACTACGGCTTTGACGTTATAGATTTAGGCAAAGACGTACCACCACAACAGATAGTTAAAACTGTAATTGAAACAAATGCAAAATTAGTGGGACTCAGTGCTCTTATGACTACAACCGTACCCGCTATGGAAGAAACAATTAAACTTTTAAGAAAAGAAGCACCTTGGTGCAAGGTGGTTGTTGGTGGCGCAGTTTTAACACAAGAATATGCAGACAAAATCGGTGCTGACCATTATGCAAAAGATGCTATGGAAGCTGTTAGATTTGCTGAAAGGAATTCATAATGAAAAAAGTACATTTAATATGCAACGCTCACATTGACCCAATATGGCAATGGGACTGGCAAGAAGGTGCAAGTGCAGTGCTTTCAACTTTTCAATCTGCAGTTAATTTAGCAGAAAAGCACGATTACATTTTCTGCCATAACGAAGTGACAGTTTATAAATACGTTGAAGAATATGCCCCAGAGCTTTTTTCTAAAATTCAGGAATTAGTAAAAAAAGGCAAATGGCACATTATGGGTGGCTGGTATTTGCAACCCGACTGCAATATGCCATCGGGCGAAAGTTTTGTAAGGCAGATTTTAGAAGCAAAAAGATATTTTTTAGAAAAATTCGGAGTTCACCCTACTACCGCAATTAATTTTGACCCATTCGGGCACACAGTTGGTCTTGTGCAGATTATGAAAAAATGTGGTCAGGACAGTTACATTTTCACTCGTCCTGGTGGCAGTTTATTAGATTTAGACGATAATCTATTTTATTGGGAAGGTCTTGACGGAAGTAAAATCAAGGCTTTCAGAGCTCGTGGCTATAATTCGGGTTTGGGTAAATCACGAGAAGCAATCGAAAAAAAAGCGAATGAAGACGATCACGAAACAACGCTCATTCTCTGGGGTGTTGGTAACCACGGTGGTGGTCCATCAGACAAAGACTTAACCGATATTGCAGATTTAATAAGCACTTCTGAAAATGAATATTTACACTCAACACCTGAAAAATATTTCAGTGAAGTTGAGCCAACGTATTTTTATAATAAATCTTTAAGAATTTCAATGCCTGGTTGTTATACTTCAATGTACAGAGTAAAGAAGAAACACGCTTTACTTGAAAATGAACTTTTCTTTACTGAAAAAATTCTTACTTCTGCTTATAACAAAGGACTTTTAAAAGAATATCCAGAAGCAAAAATCCACGAAATAACTGAAGATTTATTAAACGCAGAATTTCACGATGTACTCCCCGGTTCTTCAATTCAATGTGGTGAAGATAACGGCTTAAAACTTTTAGACCACGGTCTTTTAGAAGCAGAAAAACTTAAAACAAGAGCCGTTTTTGCACTTTCTTCAGTAAAAGAAGTTTCTCGCCCAGGCGAATACCCAATTTTCGTTTTCAACCCACATCCATATAAATTCAAAGACACAGTAGAATGTGAATTTATGTTACAAGACCAGAACTGGTCAGATGAAATGTATTCAAAACTTACTGTTTTAGACGAAAATGGTAATAAACTTAAATATCAGGTTATAAAAGAAGAAAGCAACTTGAACCTTGACTGGCGTAAAAGAATTGCTTTCGAGTGTGAATTAGAACCACTTGAACTTAACAGATTTTCTGTTTACGTAGAATTCGAACCAATTAAAAAGAAAGCAGAACTTAACGCTCTCATCTTCGACAATGGCAGAAAATACGTTGAAATTGATAAAACAACCGGTCTTTTAAAGAAATATTCAGTTGATGGTGTTGACTACGTAAAAGACGGCTTCGAGTTAGTTTCATTCGACGATAACGCTGACCCTTGGGGAATGAGTGACGAGCAACAAAAAAGACTTGGCACTAACGAGAAAACATTTAAACTTTCAGAAGTACCAAGTGGTGTTTTCAAAAATATGAAGAGTATTCAGGTTATTGAAGACGGCGAAATCTTTTTAGGTGTAGAAGCATTTTTCGAGCATGAAAATACAAGAGCAGTAATTAAATATAAAATTTACAAACTCAACGATGACGTAGATATTGACGTTACTCTCTTTATGGGTGACGTTGAGAAAATAATAAAATTAAAAGTGCCTGTTTCGGTTAATGGCGAATTAATCGGTCAGACCGCTTTTGGTACCGAAGAATTATTTACAGATGCAAGAGAAAACGTTTCTTTAAGATTCATAGGTGTAGAGAGCAACAACAAAACACTCACACTTATAAATAACGGCACTTACGGTAGTCATTTTGAGAATAACGCTTTATATATTTCACTTGTGCGTGGCGTTACATACTGTGCTCACCCTATAAATGACCGTCAGTTAATTCCGAGTGACCGCTTCACGAAGAAAATTGACCAGGGTGAAAATAGTTTTTCTTTCCGTTTAACTGTAACAGACACAAACAAATTAGAAAGAAAAGCACAGGAATTCACACAGAAACCTTATGCTCTCAATTTGTTCCCAGTACCATCACAGAATAAAGAAAAAGAGTTTAACTTGTCTTTTGCAGATGATACAATTTCACTCGTTACTATGAAAAAGGCAGACGGCAAAAACGCAACAGTATTCCGTCTTTTAAATAATAGTAATGATTATGTTAAAACTTCAATCTCTGTTAATTCAACTACCCTTCCATTACAGTTTACAAAATATGAAGTTAAAACTGTTGTGTATGAGAATGGTGAGTTGAGAGAAGAAAAAAAGTTGATTATTTAAAAACACATATCCCCTATGTAAATTCTAAAAATTTACATAGGGGATAAAAATTATTTTATAGTCTTTGCAGGAATGATTTTGCCTTCTTGTGTTTTGTAGGTAATAGTTACCGTATCACCTACGTTAAGAATAACAACGTTATTATCACTTACTGCTGACATTGAGTAGTAAACTGCTTTGCCATCAAGTGCTATATAGTAAACACTGTTGCCATTTTCAACTGCTGTACGGATATCTGTGATAACACCTGTTACACTTGCAATTGTTGATTCTGCGTTATTGGTTGAATCACCATTGTTGGTAGTTTCGCCACCGCTTATAGAATCAGGAAGAACTGCATTGTAGTCAATATTAAGCACAAGACCTGCACTTGCTTTGACTTTATTTACATACGCTTTAAGACAAGCTTCAATATCCGGGTTAGCGTCGTCTTCACTACGAACTGCATCCTGAACTCTTTCAACACTAACCATTGCAAAACTCTTTACAACACTGTTGTCTTTAAGAGCCATAAAGTATGTTGCTTCGCCGTCAAGGTTAAGAAGTACAGGGAATGTTGCTTTCCAGCCTTTGTCAGAAACAATACTTTCTGCAGATTTCTGGGCACCGCTTTCAGTAGTACCGGCAATTCTCTGGAATACTGCTTCTTTTGTACGCTGGTTAATAATTGCAAAACCTACGATAGAGTCGTCACTTGTAACTGAAGTAACGCCAGTGTAAAGCCAAACGTCATCACCCGAAGCAATATAACTTGAACCAGCAGTTGTTGAAACAACACCTGACTGACCGATGTAAGCATTGATAAAACCACCACTATATTTACCGAAGTAGTTATATTGTTTTACGAGTAAATCGTCAGAATAAATCTGGTCAATCCACTGAATATCTTTATTTGTTCTGATTTCTTCAAGTGAGTATTCTTTAATGTTATTTTTATCAGCCGCGTCAACTAACACAACGCCAATAACGTCTGTACCGCCGATGAGACCAACAGTTTTGTCAACTACTTCGCATACCCACCAAGGTTTACCATTTTCGTCGATTTCAAGTGATGGTGTACCAAACATATATGTTGGGAAGTTAAAGCGAAGCACACGGTTAAGTTTCTCGTTAAAATATTCATTTGTTGAAATTTTAATGTTTTCAAGACCTGAATCTTTTAATATAACAGTGTTTGCTTCTTGTGTGTACATATTAACTGCAATATATGCAGGAATACCTTCACGGGTATTGTTGAACCATTTGAACACGTCGCCATATTTAAGTGGGAAAATTCTGTAAGGATTACCTTTGTAGTTAATCTGTGTAGAATATGCACTATCAATAACAAACTGTGAAACGTAAGCAGAAAGTTCACCTAACTTTTTGTTAGCAAGGTTTTCGGCAACTTCCTTATCAATCATTGGCACTGCAGAAAAATCTTCAAGACTTGTAATTGTTGTTATACTCTTGTCATTTTCGCCGAAGTTTTCTGTTTTTACGTCAATAATTTCACTGTATGCTCTTGCTCTGAAAAGTTCGCAAGACGTTAAATAACCTACACCAAGAATTAAAGCGAATACAAGACCAATAATAACTGGAATTGTTGCTCTCTTTCTTACGTAAGGAATATACTCAGGCTTAATAAACGCTTTACTTAAAAGGAATGTAGAGCCAATGTAAAGACCGAGTAAAGATGCAATAAAATAGTAAAAATCGAGTGATTTAAGGTTTATTGCCGGTAACATAAAGTAATATGAAACCGCACCACCTACTATTGTAATAAGAATTGCAATTATGATTTTAAGAACCTTTTTATCAGGTGGAATAACAACCTCAGTTGGTTTACCCTTACCTGAAAAATCAACTTTTATTGGGTCCATTAAAACGCCTCCTAAAATTAGCATTTAAACAACGCTACAATTATATATTATTTGGAAAATAAATACAAGTAGTAAAATGTTAAATTACTTTTTAACTTTCCAATCACTTGCTGATAAATAAACGTTACCTTCTGTGGTGGTAATACCGCTAACTTCTGGGTTTACAGACATAACAGATTTTCTGAAAAATAACGGTGCAAACGGAACGTCTGTGTTAAAACTTTCAACAAACTCGGTCATATTAAGATTACCTTTTTTGAAGTTTTCATAATTAACCGAAGCCTTTTCGCTTATTCCGTAATTAACCTGACCTTCTGCGTTATAGAATTCACTCAAATCGTAATCGGCTGGTAATTCTATTTCGCCAATATAGATTTCGTAAAAACCTTCTTCTAACGCTTTTAAGTAATCGGTTTTATTTTTTACGCTTATTGTTGCTTTAATACCCAATGTTGCGAGTGACTTCTGTAATGCTTCTGCAACGCTTTTTTTGTAGGGGTTATTATTGCAGACAAGAATTGAAAGCCTTAACGTGTTAACACCGTCTGTTCTGTAACCCTCGTCTGTAAATTTATCATAACCATTTTTTTCTAAAATACTTATTGCTCTGTTAAGGTCACCTTTGGTACTTATAAGTTCCTGACCAGAGAGTTTATAAAAACTCGGTTTAAACGGCATTGTGGTCGGCTCACACTGACCAAGGAATGAAGCGGCACTTATATCAATTCTGTTAATACCAATATTTATAACACGTCTTATCCACGCAACTGAAGTAATAGAACCACCCCAACGCATATTAAGACCTGCATAAACTAAATTATTAGTTGGCACAGAAACAGTTTTTGAAGAAAGATTTTCGTATTTACCATCTGTCAAATCATCTTTATAAACGCTGATTTTGTTAGATTTGAAAGCGTAAACTTCACTTGTAGAACCAGCCATATCAAAAAGTGCTATCTGGTTATTCCACTCACCACTGAAGTTACTATGATTTTTATTAACTTCTAAATAAGGTGTTTCTTCAAGATATTTAATAACGTATTTACCAGTACCTAAAAATACGTTGCCGTTTTTTAATACAATCGGGAATGAAAGTGCATTAAGCGGCGATAACATTACACCACTGAACGTAATTTTCAACGTAAAATTATCAACGACTTTAAAACTTTCAATATTTTTAAGGTTGTTTTTGTAATAAGCATTTTTCGTTGCTAAATTATAAGAATACTCTACGTTACTTGCATTGAAAAGTGTGCCATCTGAAAACGTAACGCCTTGTTTTAATTTTATAGTCAACGTGTTACCTTTTTCTGTTGCACTGAGTGCTAATTGCGGGTAGCCGTAACCGTCTTCTGTTGCACTGTAAAGTGCTTCATAAATAAGTGGAATTAAATCTCTGTTTAATTTACTTTTCGCTTTATAAGGGTTAAAACTATCTGCCGAGGTGAATGGCAAAGAAATATCTGCATTAACAACAGGTGTTGGTAAAACGTAATCCCAGTTACCTTCGCCTTCGTTTTCATCACCTGTATTCTGGCAAGAAAAGAGTGTTACACAAAAAGAGAGAATAAGTAAAATTGAAATTACTTTTTTCATTTAAGCACCACCCTTTTAATATACGTTGCCTTGCCTGTTTTCTCATCAATATCAATAAGACAAGCGTTCATAACATGCCTGCCTTCTGTATTCTGAAATCTTACAGGAATATGATATTTCATTTTTTTAATGGCAAGTCTCGGTTCTATTCCTAAAACAGACTCTTTAGGACCTGTCATACCAACGTCTGTAATATACGCCGTACCTTCTGGCAAAATCTGCGCATCTGCAGTCTGTACGTGAGTGTGAGTGCCTAAAAGAGCAGTAACTCTGCCATCAAGATAATAACCCATAGAACGTTTTTCTGCAGTTGCTTCAGCGTGAAAATCGACAATAACTATTTTACAACCATCAGTTTCTTCTAACGCTTTATCAATCTCTAAAAACGGGTTGTTGAGTGCTTCCATATAAACAGTACCCATTAAATTGATAACGGCTATTCTAAAGCGCCCTTTGTCAATTATACCTACACCTTTGCCACTTGCACCATCTGGGAAATTATATGGTCTTATTATTGCACTTTCTTTATCAAGATACTCTAACACTTCCGGTCTTTTAAATGAATGATTACCTAAAGTAATAAAGTCAACACCGCTATCGTAAAGCATCTTGCAAGAAACCGGTGTAACACCGTTACCCTGTGCTGAATTTTCACCATTTGCAATACAAACATCTACGCTGTTTTCTTTTTTGTAGTCGGGGAGTTTTTTCATTAAGAATTCGCAACCGCCCTGACCTACAACGTCACCAATAAATAATAAACGCATTTTTATACTCGTTTCTATGTCTTACGACTAAAATAAACACAAAAACGGAACGCCCCTTAAGATGTTCCGTTTTCATTTTAATTAACTGATTAATTATTTTGCAAAGTCAACTGCGCGACTTTCTCTGATAATGTTAACTTTAATCTGACCTGGATATTCAAGTTCATTTTCAATCTTGTTAACAATATCTCTTGCAACAATTGTCATCTGATCGTCAGAAATAACATCAGGTTTAACAATAATTCTGACTTCTCTACCAGCCTGAATTGCGAATGATTTATCTACACCTTCAAATGAAGTTGCAATTTCTTCAAGTTTCTGAAGTCTCTGAATATACGTTTCAACGTTTTCACGTCTTGCACCTGGTCTTGCAGCAGAAATAGCATCCGCAGCCTGAACAATAGCCGCGATAATAGTTTTCGCTTCAACGTCACCGTGGTGAGCGTGAATAGCGTGAACAACTTGTTCGCTTTCTCTGTTTTTCTTTGCCGCTTCAACACCTAACTCAACGTGAGAACCTTCGTACTCGTGGTCAAGTGCTTTACCGATATCGTGAAGAAGACCAGCACGTTTTGCAAGTTTAACGTCTGCACCAACTTCGGCAGCCATAAGACCTGAAAGGTAAGAAACTTCAAGTGAGTGATTAAGTACGTTCTGACCGAAACTTGTACGGTATTTAAGTTTACCTAAAAGTTTCACGAGTTCACCGCTTACGCCGTTTACACCCGCATCAATAACTGCTTTTTCACCAGTCTGTTTAATTGTAGTTTCAACTTCTCTTTTGCACTTTTCGTACAT
This sequence comes from Acutalibacteraceae bacterium, assembly GCA_045533655.1. GTDB lineage: Bacteria > Bacillota > Clostridia > Oscillospirales > Acutalibacteraceae > DTU089. The sequence continues at coordinate 19,661 of JAZSIE010000019.1, read as the reverse complement.
TTCTTCAACACGTGTAGGGTGAATTCTACCGTCCTGAATAAGTCTTTCAAGAGTCTGACGTGCGATTTCACGACGAACAGGCTCGAAACAAGAAACTGTAATTGCTTCAGGAGTATCGTCAATAATAAGGTCAACGCCTGTGATTGTTTCAATTGTACGGATATTTCTACCTTCACGACCAATTATGCGACCTTTCATTTCGTCGTTAGGAAGTGCAACAACTGAAACTGTTGCTTCTGCAGCGTGGTCTGCCGCACAACGTTGGATAGCGCCAGAAATAACTTCTTTTGCGATTTTATCCATTTCGTCTTTTGTCTGTTGCTCATACTCATAAATTTTGAGTGCTTTTTCGTGAGTTAACTGCTCATCTAAATTTTTAAGAAGAACTTCTTTTGCTTGTTCTCTGCTGTAGCCAGAGATTTTTTCAAGCATATCAAACTGACTCTTTTTGATTGTTTCAATTTCGAGTGTTTTTTCTTCAACTTCTTTAAGTTTTTGTTGGAGTGCTTCTTCTTTCTTTTCTTGTGCTTCAACTTTTTTGTCAAGACTTTCTTCTTTTTGAATCATTCTTTTTTCCTGACGTTGAACTTCAGCACGTCTTTCACGAAGTTCGTGTTCTGTTTCTGTTCTTTGCTTGTGGATTTCATCCTTGGCTTCAAGAATTGCCTCTTTCTTTTTTTGTTCTGCTTCGGTCATAGCATTATTAACAATGCGAGCTGCTTCTTCAGTAGCAGAGCCAATAGCAGATTCAGCAACTTTTTTTCTGTGAGCGCCACCGATGATAAATCCACCAACACCAAATACAACCGCACAAGCGACTGCAATGATAATTGTGATAGGATCCATTAACGGAATGCCCCTTTCTAAAAATATATTTTAAGGCGAACGATAAAAATCGTTCTCACGAATATAGTAATGAAGTTTTGTTGAGTTTCTAACTCTTATATAAAAAATATAAATCTATGCAAAAATTATATTTATAATCACAAAACTACTATATTATGAGATAACACAAAAAACACTTTTGCATTATCCATATCATTATAGTATATATAGTGTTAATAGTCAAGAACAAATACAATATTATCTATAATTTGTATATAAAATTTAAAGTTGATTTTTTGTGAAAAAAGTAAAAAGAGTGGTTGCAACTAAAATAGTCACAACCACTCTTTTTCACTCTTTCGTAAATTCTTCTTTACCGAGTCCGCACACTGGGCAAACCCAATCCGCCGGAACTTCGCCCCAAGGGGTATTTGGTGCTACTCCGTTATCGGGGTCACCTTCTGCAACTTTGTATTCATATCCACAAGGACATAAGTACTTTTCCATAAAATCACCTTTTCCGAAAAAAAATTAGCGATAGTCGCCAATTTAATTATTGGTAAATTATTCAATATTATACTTTCTTTTTTCTTTAGTTAATGATAAAATGAAATATATATTTACTTTTGAAAAGGAATGAATGTTTATGGACTATATCAAATTGATTATCAGTTTAATTATGGCTGCTTTTTCAATTCTTAATTCAATGGGATTTACTTCAATTCCGGATTTAGATATTGAAACTGAAAGTACAACAGTTGTTGAAAGCACCACTTTACAACCAACCACAACAACTCCCGCTACTACAAAACCAACTACAACGAAGCCTACTACTACAGCTCCGACTACTACAAAACCAACTACGACGAAGCCTACAACTACGGCTCCGACTACTACAAAACCTACCACAACAAAGCCAACTACTACGGTTCCGACTACCACAGAGCCTACTACACAGGCACCTGCACCAGAATATGCGGATTACACTTATCTTCAATATCCCGCAGATGCAGTTAAAACCTTAAAAGCTAATGGAATAACAGAAAAGAAATACAGAAACCGTGCTACTACCGGTGATGGTGAATACGAAGAATGCCAAGGGTACAGTGACGTTAATGGTGTTGTTATTTCACCGTACTACACTCTCGAAATTAATGATAAAAGCGTTCCGGTTTATTCAACTATTGTTTTCGTTGGCGACACCGAAGAAGGTGAATTACATTCATTCTCTGAAATTTACATTGATGCAAACAATACAAGTAAAATTACTATTGAACTCGATTCAGATGATTTCAAAATCAAAAATGCTATTTGCTTACCAGAGTCTCTCAATATCTCACCATCTGTAAAAAGTGGTAAAATGACAGTAACCGTTACAGAACTCGGTACTTACACATTCCTTTTCAATGATGCTGGTCAAGAATCTGCATTTACTCTCTTTGTAAAAGAAAAAATTGATGACAACGCAACAATTGATTTATTGAAAACTGCTTATGGTAAAGATAACGTTATAGTTTATGAAAGCGGTGTTCATTACCTTGATTATATAAATATAAAAAAGAGCAACACTGTTATTTATTTAAAACAAGGTGCTTACCTTATAGCAAATCACAAGTATGATATAAATTCACAAAGTGACGAAAACCTTTACACAGAAGACGAAGCACTTACATCTAACAGCATTGGTCTTACAAGAATGCCGTTTATAAACTTCCACGGTTGCTCTAACGTAAGACTTTACGGACGAGGAATTATAGATTTAACAAAACTCGACCGTAGAGAACGCCGTGGCATAGTTTTCACAAACTGCTCTGATATTGAAGTGATAGGTGTGAAAATTATAAATTCACCTGAATGGTCATTTATTACGTATAACTGCGACAACGTTAATATTGCCGACGTTGACATTTTCGGTTACAGAATGAACTCTGACGCTTACGCTATTTGTAGTTCAAGGAATGTTTTAGTTAACCGTAGTTTCTGCAGAACTGGTGACGATTTATTTGACGTTAAAGGTTTGGGCGGACCTACTGGTATTCACAGTAAAAATATTACCTTCCAGAACTGTATTGGTTGGGGTGGTAAAGCAAGATGCTTCGGCATCTGTGGTGAAGTTCACTCACCTATTAGCGACGTTACGTTTAAAGATTCCGCAGTAATTTATCGTGATGCTACGTGGGATAACGACAGAGTTTCTTCACTCGCTATTATTGTTGAACAACAAGGTGGTTCAATTAACAATATAACTTTTGAAAATATTGAAATTTTCAAAGATACAGGCAGACCTATTGGTTGTCTTATTTATGGTAGTGACGTTGAAAACTTTGAGATTAACAATGTTACTTACAAAAACATTAAATACTCTGGTGAATTAAAACCAAAGTTTACTTCAAACGGTAAAAACAACACAATCAACGCTACAATTGATAATGTTACTGCTAACGGTAGCAAATTAAACTTAGGTGGCGTTGAGTGGGATAAGTATGCAAATCTCACGTTTAAATAAATGCAGAATGCAAAATGCACAATGCAGAATTAAGGGTCTGCGACGCTATTAAATTATCTATAGAATTAAATTCATCCTATCATTTTTAGTTTAGTGTAACTTAAAATGATAGGATGTTTTTTATTGTATAAATTTAGAAATCGTTGAAATAATATAGAAAAAAGGAAAAGGTGATTTTATGAGTATAGCGTTAAATTTATATTACAAGGGCAAAAATGGTGCCGCAAAAATGTTTATGGAAGAAATGGAAAAAAGCGGATTAGCTGACAAAGCAAGAAACAAAGACGGCAACGAAGGTTATGAGTATTTTTATTCTGTAAGGGATAAAGAATTGATTTTACTCGTTGAAAAATGGAAAGACGATGACGCTTTACATTTTCATCACAATTCAGAAGATATGAAAAATCAAGCGAAACTTAAAGATAAATATGAACTTACACTTGAAGTTAAAAGATATGTAAGTGAGTCGGATAGTTTGTAGGGGCAGACCTGTGGTCGCCCGCAATCAGAAATATAAAAATGCATTTTATCATTTAGAGTTTACTAAATGATAAAATGCATTTATTTTTATTCATAATTCACATTTACACTAAGCCTAAAATCACGAGCACCAAAAGCAACACAGTAATAACTGAGCCGAATACTGCAATTGTGCTTTTTATTGAATTTAAAATCTGCAATTTTTTCAAGGTAAGATATTCTGTAATTTCTCTTTCGTTCAAATCTGGTTCGTAAACTGTGTAGAACTCAGAATCAGAATTTTTACCGTCAGAACTTCTGTAACGGTAAACACCTTGCGGTAAATCCTGACCGTCTTCCAAGTAGCGTTTAAACGCTCTGTTTTCTTCTTCGCTACAAGGAATTCTTTGTAAAATGTCGAACTCGAATCGCATTGTGCGAAGCTCAGTTCTTAAATCTTTTCTGTTACTTATACTTGCCATATTTCACACCCCACATGACATCATATTTGAAAATTAACATTATTTTAACACCATTATTTTGAATATGCAAGTAAAAATGATAAAAAATACAGAAAAATCTGTATTTTTTATCATTCTGAATATTCATTTTTTTGATTTTATATTCTTCACTATAGTAAAAAATGTAGCGTTCCAGAATTTTTAGTTTTTGATTTCTCTTGCTCTAACAACGCCGCTGAGTCCTGAAATTGCATCGACAACATCTGCGTTACCATCAACAACAAAAAGTGAATATGTATATTCCCCTTTTGTGCCTGATTTGAACGCTTTGACTGTAACGCCTTTTTCTGTAAATACTGAAAGAATGTCGTTTGTGTTTAAATCTGCTTTGTGTATTACAGAAATTCTGTTGCCGTCATCATCTAACATTACGTTAGGGAAGTTAACAGAATTTTTAATATTACCTTTTTCTAAAAATTCTTTCATCTGAACTGCCGCCATATAAGCACAGTTTTCTTCTGACTCTGGTGTTGAAGCACCAAGGTGTGGTAAAGCTACAACGTTTTCTACACCAATAACGTCATCTGTCGGGAAGTCTGTTACGTAACAAGAAACTTTACCGCTTTCAAGTGCTTTTAATAAATCAACAGAATTTACAAGTTCGCCACGTGCGAAGTTTAATATTCTTACGCCGTCTTTCATTTTCAAAATTGTGCTTTCATTTATACTTCCCTTTGTATCTGCAGTTGCAGGAATGTGAAGTGAAATATAATCTGCATTTTCATAAATATCTTCTACACTGCCTACCAACTGAACTTGTGAATTAAGAAACGCTTTTGCTTCATCACTTAAGAATGCATCGAAACCGATAACTTTCATACCCAAAGCAATAGCAGAGTCTGCAACAAGACGGCCAATAGCGCCAAGACCAATAAGCCCTAAAGTTTTACCGCTGATTTCAGGTCCAGCAAATTGTGATTTACCTTTTTCAACAAGTTTGCCTACGTTTTCGCCTTCACCTTTTAAGCCTTTGCACCAGTCGTAAGAAGCCATAACTTTTCTTGAAGAAACCATAAGACCACAAATAACGAGTTCTTTAACTGCATTTGCATTAGCGCCAGGTGTATTAAATACAACTACACCTTTACCGGCACAATCTGCTACCGGAATATTATTAACACCAGCACCCGCTCTTGCTACTGCTAAAGTTTCATTAGAAAATTCATACTCGTGCATTGAAGCAGAACGAACTATAATACCTTGCGGGTTTGCACATTCTTCAAGTATATTGTAACTTGAATCAAATTCTTTAAGACCGATTTTTGAAATTTTATTTAAAGTTAAAATATCCATATTAGCCATTTTCCTTTTCAAATTTTTCCATAAACTCTACGAGTGCTTTAACGCCATCAATTGGCATAGCGTTATAAATTGATGCTCTCATACCACCAACAGTTCTGTGACCTTTAAGGTTTACAAGACCAGCCGCTGTTGCTTCTTTTACAAATTTAGCATCTAATTCTTCATTACCTGTAACAAAAGGAACGTTCATAAGTGAACGGTCTTCTTTTTTTACTGTACCTTTAAAGAGTTTGCTATTATCAAGGAAGTCATAAAGCATTTTTGCTTTCGCTTCGTTTAATTCTTTCATTTTTTCGAGTCCACCGAGATTTTTAATCCACTCTAAAACGAGTTTGCAAATATATATAGTATAGCAAGGTGGTGTGTTGTAAAGTGAATCGTTATCAGCGTGAATCTGGTAATTAAGCATTGTTGGTGTAATATCACGAGCGTTACCCAATAAATCTTCACGGATAATTGCAATAGTAAGACCTGCTGGTGCTACGTTCTTTTGCGCACCGCCGTAAACCATACCAAACTTTGTAACGTCAAGTGGTTCAGATAAGAAGCAACTTGAAATATCTGCAATAAGTGGTGTGTCACCCGTGTCTGGTAATTCTTTATAAACTGTGCCGTAAATTGTGTTATTCATACAAATATACACGTAGTCAGCATCACTTCTGAAATCTGCTTTTGTAGTTTTTGGAATGTAAGTGTAAACTTCATCTTCTGAAGATGCTACCGCTTTTACGTCACCATATTTTTTCGCTTCACTGAATGCTTTTTTAGCCCATTGACCAGTGATAATAAAATCCGCCTTATTACTACCGTTCATAAAGTTCAAAGGAATTGCCGCAAATTGTGTTGAAGCACCACCTTGTAAAAATAGAACTTTATAATTATCAGGAATATTCATAAGTTCTCTTAAAAGTGACTCAGCACCTTTAATTATACTGTCATACACTTTTGAACGGTGTGACATTTCCATAACAGACTGTCCACTACCTTCGTAGTCAAGCATTTCTGCTGCTGCCTTTTTTAACACTTCTTCAGGTAACATTGAAGGACCTGCTGAAAAATTATAAACTCTGCTCATTTAAAAATACCCCTATCTTTATTAAAAATATGCAGTATTATACACCTATATATATGCAACTGTCAACACTTTAATGTATTTTTTATCACAAATGTTGCATAATTCTACACATTATTGCATATTTTTCCAGAACTTGTTTTTTTCTTAAAAATACTGTATTATATTAAATATATTTATTCCAATTAACATAGGGGTACTAATAATATGTTTAAACCTGAACTTCTTTCACCTGCAGGTGATATGAATTGTCTTAAAACTGCAATTAAATTCGGTGCAGATGCCGTTTACGTTGGTGGTCCGCTTTTACAGTTAAGAGCCGACAAAGCCGCATTCACAGAAGAAAAACTTATAGAAGCAGTTAACTATACTCACGAACACAATAAAAAACTTTATGTTACAGTTAACAGCTTTACTAAAAATAATGAAATAGAACCACTTAAAGACTACGCTAAAATGCTCTATGAAATTGGTGCAGATGCGGTAATTGTTTCAGACCTCGGTGCAGTTACTACTATTAAAAAGGCGGCGCCAGATTTAGACGTTCATATAAGCACACAGGCTAACTGTTGCAATTACGCGGCGGCTAACGCTTATTACGAAATGGGTGCTTCAAGAGTTGTTTTAGCCCGTGAAATGACAATTGAAGAAATAGGTGAATTACACCAGAAAATCCCGAAAGAATTAGAACTTGAAGCATTTGTTCACGGGGCTATGTGTATGGCGTACTCTGGCAGATGCCTTATTTCATCATTCTTAAATGACAGAAGTGGTAACCGTGGCGAATGCACTCAACCTTGCCGTTGGAGTTATTATCTTATGGAAAGAAACAGACCAAACGAATTTTACAAGGTTGAAGAATACCCAGACCACACTGCAATTTTAAGTTCACACGATATGAAAGCAGTTTCATTTTTAGATGAACTTAAAGATGCCGGAATTGACTCATTTAAAATTGAAGGCAGAATGAAAACTGAATATTACGTTGCACACGTTGTTAACGCTTACAGACGTGCTATTGATAAGAGTGCACCTATGGAGCTTATAGAAAGAGAATTAGAAGCAGTAAGCCACAGACCTTATAACTCAGGCTTCTATTATGGCAATTTAGTTCACAATCATTTTAACGATGGACTTTACCATCAGGACTGCACCTTTGCTGGTGTTGCTTTAGAAGATTCAAAGGACGGCAAAGTTTTAATTGAACAGCGTAACTTCTTTAAAAAGGGTGACCAATTAGAGCTTGTTACTCCACTTTCATTGGGCACTTCATTCATAGTAGAGGCAATAGAAACAGAAGACGGAGAAAATTTAGAAACCGCTTGTCACCCACAACAGATACTTTATATTTGTTGTGGCGACACAGAAGTAAAATGTGGTGACATTTTAAGAGTGAGAAAAGAAAATGAATAATGCAGAAATTTTAGCACCAGTAGGCTCCGAGGAGCAATTATTAGCAGCAGTAAGAAGTGGTGCAGATGCAGTTTACCTTGGTACGAAGAATTTTAACGCAAGGCGTAATGCAGACAATTTTGACAATTTCAATTTAAGTGAAGCGGTTAAATATTGTCATTCATATAACGTTAAAGTTTACGTTACCTTAAACACAATAATTTTTGACAAAGAGTTAAATTCACTTTATGAAACCATTAAAGAAATTGCAGAATCGGGTGCAGATGCAGTAATAGTTCAGGATTTTGCGACAGTAAAAGCAGTAAAAAAAATCTGCCCTACACTCCCCTTACACGCTTCAACTCAGATGGCAATTCACAACGTGAGTGGTGTAAAGGTATTAGAAAAATTAGGCTTTACAAGAGTAGTGCTTGCTCGTGAACTTTCATTTAAAGAAATAGAAAAAATAGTAAAAAGCACCACCTTAGAAACAGAAGTTTTCGTTCACGGTGCTCATTGTATGTCTGTTTCAGGTAACTGCTACATTTCCGCTTTTTTAGGTGAAAGAAGTGGTAACCGTGGTCTTTGTGCCCAACCTTGCCGATTAGACTGGAAAGTAGATAACAAAAATTTTGCCCTTTCTTTAAAAGATATGTCGTACATAGACCATCTTGAAGAATTAGAAAATATTGGTGTTACCTCTTTTAAAATAGAAGGTAGAATGAAACGTCCTGAGTATGTTGCTTCTGCCGTAACTGCTTGTAAAAATGCTTTAAACAACAAAGATTACAACAAAGAACTGTTAAAAGCAGTATTTTCAAGAAGTGGTTTTACAGACGGCTATTTAATGGATAAACGAAACAGTGATATGTTTGGTTACCGAAGTAAAGATGACGTTGTTTCTGCCACAAACGACGTTTTTAAGGAATTGCAGAATTTATATAAAACCGACACTCCTGTTACGCCAGTTGATATGTGTTTCCATATTTCAAAAGAAAGCTCTATATTACAATGTACTTCAAACGGAATAACTGTAATTGCTACCGGTACTGGTGGAGAAATTCCGATAAATAAACCGCTTTCTTTTGAGCTTTGTGAAAAAAATCTTAAAAAATTAGGTGGCACACCTTACTTTTTAAGCGATTTAAAATTCAACAACCCCGAGAATTTAACGCTTTCTCTATCAGTAATTAATGCTTTAAGGCGTGAATGTGTTGAGAAGTTAGATTTAGAATTTAATCGCACAAATCGAGAAATTTTTGACGTTTCACCAGAATTTAAAGAAAGCAACAAAAAGAAAATCCCCACTTTAAGAGCAAGGTTTTCAGACTTTTCGCAATATTCAACTGATTTTAACCAATGTGAATATTTGATTTTCCCTATAAAAGAAGTTTTAAGTCACAAAGAAGATTTAGATGAAATCAAAGAGAAGGTTATAATAGAATTACCAGACTTAATTTATCCGTTTTATGAAGAAAAGATTTTAAGTAACTTACAAGAATTAAAATCTTTCGGCTTCAAAAACGCTATTAGTGGCAATATTGGTGGTATTGAAATTATAAAAAAAGCAGAACTTAACGCTTTTTGTGGTCACACGCTTAATGTTGCCAATAGCGATGCAGTAGAATTCTACGAACACACCGGTGTAAAGGATATAACCTTGTCAGTTGAACTGAGTGCTAAAGGCATTGATAACATTAGTTCAAATGTAAAAATTGGCGCTTACTGTTACGGCAACTTGCCACTTATGTTTTTCAGAAACTGCCCGTTAAAACAAAAAGACGGCTGTGGTAATTGTAGTGGTGAACGAAAAATAACTGACAGAAAAACCATTGAATTCGATGTTTTGTGTCACGATAAAATGTATTCTGTTTTACACAACTCTGTTCCACTTTATATTATGGATAAAATCAATCTTAATTGTGATTTTATTACTATGTATTTTACAAAAGAGAGTAAAAAGGAATGTAAAGAGATTTTGAGACTTTGCAAAAATAAACAACCTGCACCGTTCAAGAAAACGGCTGGGTTGTATTTAAGAGAAGTGCTTTAGTTTCGCTTTGCAAAATTCAATATGGATAGCAGCATACTACGTTAAGTTCACGAGGAATTAAATTTATGGATGGAAAAACAACTATTAAATATTTACAGAACTATATAAAACAAAAAGACTATCATCCTGAACTTTTAAAGGATTATTTTTTGAAATTATCTGAAGAAGTCGGGGAACTTTCTCGTGCAATGAGAAAAGATTTGAAAGCGCAAAACAACACCGATATTAATGGCACAATAGACGAAGAGTTATGGGATGTAATTTATTACGCTTTGGCTATTGCAAATATTTATGACATTGATATAGAGCAAGTAGCTAAAATGAAATCAGAAATAAATGAAAGCAAATATCCATCTAATGTAAAGTTTGAAGAGGGAAGATAAAAAAGCAGAGGACAGTTTCGTCCTCTGTTTTTATTTTAAATACCCTTTTTCTTTAAACAAATTAGTGTAACGTCTTTTTTGAGTATCTATCATATTATCTGAGTTAACAAACTCAATAAATTCATTTTCGTTAATCCATTTGAATGATATTGTTTCACCTTTTTGTAACTTAACATTATTTTTATCGCAATCGGTAGTGCATAAGAAACAATAGAATAAACATTTATCATCATCAAAAGTGTAATAGGCAAACTCTTTAAAATCATCACAAACTATTCCTGTTTCTTCAAACAGTTCACGCTTTATACAATCAAGTTTATTTTCGCCTTTTAGCGCTGAACCACCTGCAGTTGCTTCATAAAAGCCTGGGTAAATATCTTTCTTCAAATCTCTCTGCATAAGAAGATAATCACCATCTGTATGACGAACCAAAACCTCGCAGACAAGGTGATAAAGCCCCACAGGAATAGGCTCACCACGAACCAAATCAATATTTGCCAATGTACCATCCTTATAATATCCATCCCAGATTTCCATAATCGCCTCCAAAACTGAACAAATCTTTATGTTAACACTAACATATTCTCGACATATTTTCAAGTACCCAAGAATTTTTGTTCTGTTTTATATTGAATTTCTTAACACTCTATGTTATAATACCTTTTGGAGTTTAACTCCCCTGGAACTATCCCATACGGTAAGCGGTTAGTCCTCCTATTCTGGAGGGCACTCTTTTCCCTCCGAATGAAAGGAGGGCGGTGCTCATGGTTACATACAGCGAATTGTTCTTATTACTTTCTCTTATTGTTTCTATAATTGCACTTGTTATTGATATAATAAAAAAGAAATAACCGCCCTGTCTGCAAACTAAGCGGTTAATTTCTTTTAATCCATTGCAGGACTACCCGTTTATCGGATAGTTCCTTGTTCATTTATATTATAACAAAACATTTAAAAATGTCAACCTTTTTTGAATGTACGATACAGAATTTCGGATTGATTATTGCGTTTGAAATTGAAACTCTGTTATTTCACCCTGATATGTATATCCCACTTTTTGATAAACTGCATTTGAAGCTGGATTGTTAGCATCGGCATAAAGCATAGGAACAACTCCCTCACTAAGCAGTTGAGTTGTAAGCGTTGCAATAAGCATTTTGGCATACCCTTTCCCACGAAACTCACGGTCAGTAACAACAGTATTTATCCTTGCGTATTTATCTGTTTTGTGTGCTATCATAGCCAACGCAACGATATTTTCGTCTTTCCATAGAAAAATATTATCAGCGTGTTTTCTTGCTTTTGCCCATTCGTATGCTGATTTTTCTCCAATATCAATATTTTCAGAATCAAATACCATCTGGCGAATGAGACGAGCAATATTTTCAACGTATTTTCTTGATGGTGCAATCATTTTTCCTTTAGGTTCAACCGAAACACACTCATTACAAGCATACACATTCATAGGCATTTTCACAGCATAAGAAACATTCATCTTTTCAGAAACTTTATCTAAAATTCCAGTTACTCGAGTAGATTCACCATTAATTATAAGTTCAGGTGTTTCAATAAGTATTTTAGAAATCACTTCAACTATCTCTGTTTCTACATTTTCGGTGAGATTATCATTTACAAACAACCAAGCTGATGGTGCTTTTCTACTTTTACCAATAATATATGATTCGTTGTCAGTTATAAACAAAGCATTTTTATCATCGGCAATCAAATAAAAAAGATTAAACAAAATTTCATTTTTCCCCATCAAAAGTTTATTAATAACACTACATTTTTCTTTAGTTTTCATAATACCACCAAATAATTAAATTGGAACCTTATTCACAAAACATACTCGTATTCTTATTATTTAAACTACCAATAAACTCAAATGAATTTGATTTACCACCATTCATAGTTGGTATAACGCTCTTTTTATATTCAAGTTTTTTGAAGTTTGAAAGAAGTTCTAAAATATAACTTTCTTTATGCTGTCTTACAGTAACACCATCATGCGTTTCAAACACACCATATACACCAGTTTCTTTCTCTGCTTTTTTATATTCCAACCAATTTTTAAAGCCTCTATTTAAGAGAAAATCATTAACGTAAATTATTCCTTGAGGTTTCAGAACTCTTTCGACCTCTTTCAAAAAATCTTGTTGTAATTCATCATCAGGAATACAAGTAAGAATACCGAATAATACTACAGCATCAAAACTGTTATCAGGGAAAGGTATTTTTCCATCGGGATTAGCAATCAAATTTAAATATGGATATTCTCGTTTTCCCCTTTTAATCATATTCTCAGCGGTATCAACGCCTGTTAGGTCATTAAAACCATTCTCGTAAAGTTCATTAAGAATTCTACCATAACCACAACCGACATCGAGAATTTTACTGTTTTTAGAAACATATTTTGAAAACATTGAAACATCTAAAACAGTTGTAAATTTCTTTTCTTCCGCTACTGAATTCCAATATTCGTTTTGGTGCATAAAATCACTCCACATTAGTTGAACTGCTTACAATTTGTAAGCAATTCAAAATTTCATTCTATCATTTCTTTAAACTCATCTTCACTAATAACCCGAACGCCGAGTTCATTCGCTTTTCTGAGTTTGCTACCAGCATCTTCACCGGCTAAAACTACGCTTGTTTTCTTTGAAACTGAGCCTGACGTTTTACCGCCGAATTTTTCAATTATTTCACTTGCTTCAGTTCTTGTGAACTGAGAAAGCGTACCAGTTAAAACAAAGGTCTGACCCGCAAAACGTAAGTCTTCGGTCTTTGAAAGGTTTTCCATATTAACGCCGACTGCTTTTAACTCTTCAATAAGTTCACGTGTTCCAGAAAGTGAAATCGTATCTGTAAAGGCTTTTGCCATTACATCACCAAAACCATCTATTGTGAGCACGTCTTCGAGTGTTGCATTGAGAAGGTTATCCATATTATTAAATCTTTTACTTAAAAGTTTTGCCGCCTTCTGACCAATATGACGGATACCTAATGCAAATATAACTCTATATAAATCATTTTGCTTTGAATTTTCAATAGCCGTTAAAAGATTCTGGGCACTTTTTTCGCCCATTCTATCGAGTGCGGCAATATCCTGTGCTTGTAAATGGTAAATGTCAGAAGCCTTTTCAATAAGTTTTTCATTTACAAGAACTTCTAAAACTGCATCGCCCAATCCTTCAATATCCATAGCATCTCTTGAGCAGAAATGTATGAGTTTTCTTAAAAGTTGCGCTGGGCAATCTGGGTTAAGGCAACGAATTGCCGCTTCACCATCTTCACGAACTACCTTGCTGTTACAAGCAGGGCAATTTTCTGGTAAAGTGTATTCAGGATTTTCGTTATTGTGATTTGCAACTGTCACAACTTCTGGGATAATATCCCCTGCTTTTCTTACGACAATAGTGTCACCAATTGCAATTCGCTTTTCTTTAATAAAATCTGCATTATGAAGAGTTGCTCTGCTAACAGTAGTACCCGCAAGTGTAATCGGCTCAAAAACTGCAGTAGGTGTCAAAACACCAGTTCTGCCGACCTGAACGTCAACCGAAAGAAGTTTGGTTTCCTTTTCTTCTGGTGGGTATTTAAAAGCAACTGCCCATTTAGGATATTTAGCGGTGCTACCAAGAGTCTTTCTCTCACTAAAATCGTTAACCTTAATAACTGCACCGTCTATATCAAACGGCAAGTTACCACGATTGTCACCGATATTCTGAATTTTTTTTATACACTCACTTACACTTTTACAAAGTGCAAAATCTGGAACAACGCTGAAACCTAATTCTTTTAAATATTCGAGTGAGTCATAATGAGTTTTTAACTCTTTACCGCCTTCTATTTGTTGAATGTTAAAAATAAAAATATCAAGTTTTCGTGAAGCGGTAACTTTTGCATCTTTTTGTCTTAATGAACCAGATGCCGCATTTCTTGGATTTTTAAAAGGCTTTTCGTCATTTAATTCTTGCTTTTCAACTAATTCGTTAAATGAGTCGTGCGACATATAAACTTCACCACGAACTTCAATAAACGGAACTTTTTCTTTTAAAGTAAGAGGCACAGAGCGAATTGTTCTGACGTTCGCAGTAACGTCTTCACCAAGAAGACCGTCACCACGTGTTGATGCTCTCACTAAAACGCCGTCACGATATTCCAAAGAGCAAGAAAGACCATCTATTTTAGGCTCAACTGTGTATTCTGCTTCAGGGAAAACTGTGGTAACGCGTTTCTCAAAATCGAAAAGTTCTTCGTCTGAAAAAGCATCTTGCAAACTTTCCATTGGAACAGTGTGAGTTACACTACTGAATAAATTCTCATCACTTCTGCCACCGACTCTGTGAGTTGGGGAATTCGACTTTAAAAGTTCTGGGAATTCATCTTCGAGATGTGACAACTCTCTCATCATCATATCGTAATCGTAGTCAGAAACGTCACTTTCGTTACCCATATAATATTTTTCAATACAATCGTTGAGAATAGCAGTTAATTCTTCTATTCTCTTTTTTGCCGAATTAAAATCCATAACGAATCACCTTTTTAAATATATCTTATTTATTGTACCACAAACTTAATAAATTTAAAAGTATTTAAATAAAAAAAGCCACGCACCCGACGTTTTGTCAGGTGCGTGTGTTTTGGCTTTTAATAAATATGAATATATGAAAAACATCTATTAAAGGGGAAATAGATGTTATGGGTGGGTTAGAGTTGCTCTAACAACCTTAACTAAAACTTATTGAAGGTTGTTGAGAACAGCGTTTAACTCAATGATTTTTGCAAGCTTTTTGAAAGAAAAGCCTTTTTCGTTTTCGATTTCAACTAAAAGTTGGTTTTTAATGTCGTTTAAGTTCATCATTGTGTTTAACTCCTTTGTTTGCTTTGTTTGTTTGATTTGTTCAACTTACGAGTTAGATTATAGCACGTTTTTAACAAATGTCAAGTTATTTTGCACAACTTGTTAACTTTGTATTTGTGCAATATGACGAAAATAGCGTATTTGGGCGAAAAATGGCGCTTTGTTACCCCTTTGAATAAAATCAACAAATCAAGTCTATTGTTTTTGTGCAATATTCACAATCAACCAACACAATCAAACCCCAATTCCCCTACTCGTAAGTAGTATTATTTATCATTTGTCAAAAAAGTTTGTATATTTTTTCTTTAAAATTTTTGAGTTTTATTGATATAACTTCAAATTTATTGTATAATTAAAGCGTATTTTGAATGTGGTGGTGACTCTATGAAGCAGATATCTTTTGAAAACATTGATTTTGGTGGTTTCTGGGAATCAAAACAAAACACAAACAGAGATGTAACTATGCCAGTAATCTATAAGCAATTTTACGAAACAGGCAGAGTTACTGCGTTTGCTTGCGACTGGAAGCCAGGCGACGAAAAGAAGCCTCATATATTCTGGGATTCTGATATAGCAAAATGGATTGAAGGCGTTGCCTATTCCCTTATAAACGCTCCCGATGAAAATCTTGAAGAAGTTATTGATATTATTGTTGACTGGATTCACGATAATCAATTTTTAGATGGCTACTTCAATATTTATCACACAGTATGTGACCCTACAAGGCGTTTTACAAATCGTGATGCTCACGAGCTTTACTGTGCAGGTCACTTAATAGAAGCGGCTATTGCTTACCACAAAGCAACTGGCAAATCTAAATTTTTAAGATGTATGGAAAAATACGTGCTTCATATTAAAGACGTATTTATGGATAAGTATGAAGCAGCATTTGCAACACCAGGTCACGAAGAAATTGAACTTGCTTTAATAAAATTATGGGAATACACCGAAAAGTTAGAATATTTAAAGCTTGCACGTTACTTTATTAATTTAAGAGGTAACAACGAAAAGGACAGGCCAATATATAACCATACTGATTTTGTATATGAACAAAGTCACGAGCCTGTAAGAGAGATGAGAGAAGCAGTAGGTCACTCTGTAAGAGCTGAATACCTTTACTGTGCTATGGCTGACCTTGCAAGAATTGACAATGACGAAGAATTAAAAACTGCCTGCAAAGCGATTTTTAATGATATTGCAACGAAGAAGATGTATATCACAGGTGGCGTGGGCTCTGGTATCTTAGGCGAATGCTTTACTGAAGAGTACGACTTGCCTAACCAGTTTGCATACTCTGAAAGCTGTGCGGGTATTGGTCTTGCATTACTTGCCAGAAGAATGAATTTAATAGACGTAAACTCAATTTATGACGATGTTGCAGAAAGAGTTATTTATAACAACGTTTTTGCTTCGTGCTCTATAAGTGGCAGAGAATTCTTCTACACAAACCCACTTGAAATCAACTTAAAAGAGCGTAGGCTCACCCACAAATACAGAATGGAAAATCAGAATTACCCTGCTACTGAAAGACAGCCTGTTTTCGATTGTTCATGCTGTCCACCGAACTTTACAAGATTTATTGAGTCATTTGGCGATTTTCTTTACACAACCGATGAAGATACAATTTTCATTCACCACTATGCAAAATCTGCGGCGGCATTTGATGGAATTAAAATTAAACAGACAACCGATTACCCATTGAACAGTAAAATTAAAATCACTGTTTCAGGTAAATGCACTGGCAAACAAGTTGCCTTGAGAATTCCTGGCTGGTGTCAGAAATTCACTGTTAAAGCAGACGGCACTCAGGTTAAACAAAAACCACAAAACGGTTTTGTTTACATTAAATGCGAAAACAAAAAACTCGTTATAGAGTTAGATTTAGAAATGAAAGCAGTTTTAAACGAAGCCAATCCGTTAATCGACCAGAATTTCGGACGAGTTGCCGTTTCTTTCGGTCCGTTTATTTATTGTCTTGAAGATATTGACACAGATTACAGAATTTCAGAAATTTCACTTTCTAAAAATCTTAATGCTACAATTAAGTATGTTGAATTCTTCAAAGCAAATATTATGGAAGTAGATGCCTTTGTACAGGAAAATTTCGAAGGACTTTACAGACCCTTAGACAACAAAAAAACACCTATTCGCTTAATGCTTGTTCCATATTACACTTTCGCAAACCGTGGCGAAGCAGATATGGCGGTGTGGTTAAAACTTTCAAGATAAATAAAACCTGGTATCAATGGTGATACCAGGTTTTATTTATACATTCTTCATAATCCAATCTGCAATATCAGAAATAACTTCTTCGCCTATATGTCTTTCAGTATTATACTCCTGCTTAGCTTTTAAAATATCACTATATAAGTAATTCACAAAAGCGTGATTAAGATTTTCATATAAACGGAATTCTACGTTAGTTTTATCGTTTAAAAGTCTTTTGTATTCGTTAAAATCTTTTTCTACCGAAACTTGAAAATCTTTTTCGCCCTGTACAATAAGCATTGTTTTTTTTGTTGTCGCAAGGTAATCAGCAACAGAGTGCTCTCCCATTTCTTTAAAATAGTAGAGAGTAGTACCACCCATAACTTTCTTTTTCTTTGCCTCTTCGTCTGAAAGTTCATATAACCCTGAAAACAAACCCGATAATTTTGCTACTTGTTTTCTCACAATCCAATTCACCAAGCCTTTAGTAGAGTTAAGAACGGCTTCGTTTTGTTCTAACATAACGGCTTCTAATTTGCGTGGAGTTCCGGCCATAATAATAAGCCCCTTGTATTTACCGCCCTCAGAATCAATACGTGGCGCTAACATTCCCCCCATACTATGACCTATAATGAATATATTATGAGAATCAATTCTTGAATCTTTCTTTAAAAGTTCTGTAGCAAGAATAGCATCGTCTATGGTTTCTTCTTTTACGGTTATTATCGTGCTTTTATCTCTCACCATTTTCAAGCCGTGAGCAAAACTTCTTTTGTCGTATCTGATGGATGCAATCCCTTTATTTGCAAGACCTTCTGCTAAATCTTTGAAAGGCGTTAATTGACCAACTTTTTCATCCATATTGCTTGAACCCGAACCATGAACAAACACAACTGCAGGTACTGGCTCGGTTATATTTTCCGGCAATGTCAACAATCCATTCAAAGGATATTTTGTATTTTCACCTATTATAATTTTTTCAATTTCCATTCGTTTCACCTCACAGGGTAATACAATAAATTAATCTTTACTAACAACCTTCTTCTGCCAGCTTCTTTTGTGACATTCAGGGCATTTCATATAACGTGTTCTGCCAAAATGCATAGCCATATTTACCGCCTTATATGTTGGCACGTAACAATGACCACACTTTCTACATTTATAATAGCCTGCAATCTGTTCAATTTTCATAGCAAAGCACAAACCGATAAATCCGGGAATAAAACCAGAAAATATAAGGACTAATCTCTGCCCATCTTCTATAGGTAACAATGCCGCCATAAATACTGGCACAAACAAAATGATGCAAGAAAGAATACCAATTACCCATTCAAGAGTTAAAAACCTTTTGTCACTCTCTTCTTTTTGTTTTACCATTTCGAGTATAATTTTTTCTGAATTTTCGTTGTAGTTATTCACACTGACAACCTCCCCTGATAATAAATCGTTTACTGTAATTCCTAATTCTTTACATAAGTCGAGCATTATTGCAGAATCTGGCATTGCTCTGCCATTTTCCCATTTAGAAACGGCTCTGTCGGTTATACCCAACTTTTCTGCTAACTGCATTTGTGTCAGATTATTTTTGTTTCGGCACTCTTTTATGAATTTGCCAATTTTAATCTGGTCCATTCTGTGCCCTCCTTTCAATTTTATTGTAGCAAAGACTACATTAAAAGTATACAAACCGCTGGTTGAGTGGGGAGTTTTTTGTTATTCTCAACCAGAAGTCGATGTTAGATGTTAGTTTATAGGGCAGACCTTTAGTCGCCCGATTATTTGTTATTATAATTATAACACAAAACCAGAAACTTTACTATTCAATTACGTTTTTCACAAAAAAACATATTAAAATACTTGATTTTATAAAAAGTATAATGTATAATTCTATTGCTTTAAAAAATCAATTCTCATAGTTATCGAGATGTGGCTCAATTTGGTAGCTTGAGTGTGACCGCCGCCTGTGGCGGATGAAGGGAACACGAAAGGCGCCAGTGGTCAAAATTGTGCGAAGCGAAAAGCGAGCAAACAATTTTGGGTACCACAAGGGGTCATTAAAATAAACTTTCTCATTTT
>JAZSIE010000025.1:0-30017 GCA_045533655.1 Acutalibacteraceae bacterium | reverse complement strand
AATCGCCCCATAAATTTTCAATAATATATTACCACAACGAAAAATGAAAAGCAACCAAAAACAATACAAAAGCCAAAAGAAAACCCCTCAGATTTCTCTGAGAGGTTTGATAAATTGAATTGTTAATTATGCGTGTACTTCCTGATTTGAAGTTGCTGTTGATCCACAAGTTACTGTGATCTTGAAAGAATCAGCACCATCTGCAGAAAGACCGGAATCTGCAACTGTAACTGTAAGGTAGTTACCAGCAACTGGGCAATAGGGAAGTTCCTGGAAGTTAGCTTTGAAGCTGTCTTTTGTGATTGTTGTATCAGCACCAGTAGCGTCTGTAGCATCAGCTGCAAGAGCAGCTGTGGGAGCAGCTGTTAAAAGAACAGCATCATCAGCATCAGCATTTGTCTGAAGATAGATTGTACCTGTCTTTACAGCACCAACTGCAGACATTGAAAGGTTTGTAAGCTGTGAAACGATTTCACGGCGGTTGGAGTTACAAGTTTTTGTTCTTGCGTTCTTTGTAACAGCTGAGAAAATCGGAACTGCAACTGCAACGAGGATAGCCATGATAACAACAACGATCATTAATTCAACGAGTGAGAAACCTTTTTTGCTCTTCATAAATTTAAACATTTACGAACAACTCCTTTTCTAATTAAAAATATTTTTATGTATTCCATTATATGTAAAAGGCTTTCGCCTTAATACACACTCTGAAATGTACGGGATTTTCCCGTTCTGTATGAAAGTGGGAATTTTCCGTAACTTTCACTATCTGTATATTATCACACTATTTTCATTTTGTAAAGGGTTTTTTGAAAAATTTTTGATTTTTTTGAAATTTTGGGGTTAGTTGTTAGATTTTAGGTGTTGGGTGTTAGACTTTAGGTGTTGGGTGTTAGGTGTTAGGTGTTAGGTGTTGGGTGTTAGGGGCTGACCTGTGGTCGCCCGCTTATCAGTGGTCAGTGTCTAGTTGGCTAGTGGTCAGTAGTCAACTAGCCATACTAGCCAACTAGCCACACTATCCACACTTTCAATTTTCAAGTCGATATTTAATAAATACAAACCACCCAAAGTTTTCAGGTGGTTTGTTTTGCTAACGAAAAATATTTAATTTATTATCCAAAATATCTCTTTAAGAGACCTTCGAATGCTTTACCGTGTCTTGCTTCGTCACGGGCCATTTCATGAACTGTGTCGTGAATAGCGTCAAGATTTTGTTCTTTAGCCATTTTAGCAAGTTCGAATTTACCAAGTGTTGCACCGTTTTCTGCTTCAACTCTCATTTCGAGATTTTTCTTTGTTGAGTCAGTTACGAGTTCGCCAAGAAGCCCTGCAAATTTTGCAGCGTGCTCTGCTTCTTCAAAAGCAGCTTTTTCCCAGTAAAGACCAATTTCCGGGTAGCCTTCTCTGTGAGCAACTCTTGCCATTGCAAGATACATACCAACTTCTGTGCATTCACCGTTGAAGTTTGCACGAAGACCCTCAATGATTTCTTCGCTAACGCCTTTAGCAACACCTAAAACGTGCTCTGCAGCCCAAGTCATTTCTTCATCTTTAACTTCTACGAATTTTTCTGCCGGTGCTTTGCAAAGCGGGCAAGCTTCTGGCGCTGTTTCACTCTCAACGATTTGACCGCATACTAAACATTTCCATTTTTTCATAATTAAAAACTCCTTCATGTAAATAATATTATAGGTTTTCACCTATGTACTCTGACAATCTTTACAGATGCCATAATAAACTGTTTTTTGCGATTGTATTCTGAAACCTGTTTGCTCAAAAATATCGGGCACCTCATTTTTCATAAATACATCTGTAATATTACAACATTCTTTACAAAGCAAGTGAATGTGGTCGTTCAAGTTACCTTCGTAGTGGACTTTTTTATCACTCGTTTCAACAACCGTAATAAAACCTTCATCTACAAGTTGGTTCAAATTTCTGTAAACTGTACCAAGGCTTATATTTGGTATTGACTTTTTTACTGCTTCATATACCATATCTGCCGTAGGATGTTCTACAGAAAGTTTTACGTAATCAAGAATTGCGTCTCGCTGTCTTGATTTTCTCATTCACTTCACCTCGCTTCCAAATAAGTAGTAATGATTACTGTTATTACTATATAAGATTTATCTTGAATTGTCAATAGTTTTTTAAAATATTTTTTGAAGTTTTTCTAAAAGTTCAATTTGTTCGTTTATTTCATTTGACAATTCAAGATAATGTAATTTTGTTTCTTCGTTATTAAGTAACGTTTTACCTACCCTTTTGAGTCGGCGTAAAAATTCTTTATTATATTCAAATTTGTCATTAATAAGTGGACAATCTGCCCTTAAATCAAAAATTATTTTTACTCTCCTTCTCCCTTTAAATTCTTTTATTAATGGAAAGAACGGGTAAATTCTGCAAGAAAGCGGTCTTTTAGTTCTGTCACAACTACCGTTACAAACAGCTATTTTTTCACCGTTTTGCGATATTTTAATTTTTATATTTGAATCAATTAAATTTTCTTCTCCTGGAAAAAGAATCATTCCGGTGTTTTCGTCACCTTTGCAACATTTACAATCACATATTTTTCCGCAGTCAAAATTTAAAGGTGTTTCATTTTCTAAAATTTTATAACATTTTAAAATAACTTCTTCTTTTTTCATTTTTTTAGCCTTTCGTTTAAAACTAAAATTTCTGTATATAATAAATTTGAGAGTAGAGTTTATCTCACTCGAAATTTTCAGGAGGTAATCAAAAATGGAAAACAAAAACAATTCAATCGGTTGCACAGTTGACACTTGCAAATACCACGCTAAAGAAACTAACTACTGCACAAAAAATGCAATTGAAGTAACTGCTTGTAACTCTTGTGCTAAAACCAGCGACAACACTTGTTGCCAATCTTTCGAAGCAAGATAACGAAATAAGGAAAAGGTGGGTTTAAAAGCCCACCTTTTTACATATCGGTAACTAATCCATCTATATTTTTAGAAATTACATATTTACCAAAAGATGGTTTTCCTTTATAAACGTTATTTTTCATTATAATGTTTTTTGTTGAATTCACGTTGAGTGCCGGAATACCATTAAGCACGAAAAGATTATTTTCAATATAAATATTCTCGTGAACAAAACCTTGAAATCTTCTGTTTTCCGGTAAAATAAGAATTGAGTTTTCTTCACAATTCATAAATGCGTTACCACGTATCATCATAGATTTAACTCTACCACTTTCGTGCCACGTTAAAGCATCATTACTGACGTAAATACCACTCATACCAGTATTTAAAAATTTATTATTTTCAATTAAAATTTTACCCCTTGTAGTAACAAGTAAACCACGAAGTGCAATTCTGTTAAGTGTATTTTCTGAAAATTCAAAATCCGGACACGCCGTAACATCTTCTACAACAGTCCCCGCAGGGTAGTTATTCACCCTCGTTGAAACTTTGAGTTTTATTCTATACCTGTCAATCATTTCGCTTTGTAAAATTTTAGAAGAACCAAGTTCTGTAAGAGTTTTAGGGTCAATAAAGTTTATTGTATCATTAACTCTCAAAGGATTAAACCCGAAGGTTCTGCGGTGGCTATAACCTAACGTTATTATATCACCCTGCACGTCTAAAACTTTAAAATAAATACCGTGAACGTTACAACAGTCATTGGCACACGAGTTAAAATTACTGTTTTTTACACTGACTGTACCACGGCACATCGAAATACAAATAAAGTCAGCAAGTGAACAAAAGTCAACTTCTGCACCATCTCTCGGTGAAAAATCGAGTTTATTAAGTTCAATATTTTCAGAATTCTGCGCTACTACACCTAGACCATAATTAAAACGTTGGGTTACGTTTTCTAATTTTACGTTTTTACTACCATCAATAAAAATACCAACGTTCTTTCTTATTTTAGAAAAGACGTAAAAAATCTGACCTTCTGTAAAATCTTTCGGCACAATATAACGAGCCTTAAAAACTCTCGGCGCAATTTCTTTGATAGAAGATACACCATAAAACGGATGTGAACCATTTTTGTTAAGATGACTATAATTAGATGGCTTCGCTGTAGGAGTCCACGCACCCGTATTTTTATTTTCGGTAAAGTAAGAAATATAATCTGTACCATACCAATAATAATCGCCATTTTCTTCTTTGTAATTGCTTGTTTCATCAATTTTAAAAGTTATATAGAATGGTGAAGCCTTTAAAATTGTAATTTTATGAACGTTTGGTTGAACAGTTTCAATCGTAAGATTTTTTAACGTTATATTCTCGCAGTTTTCAATAACTATATTAGTCATTTTACCATCAAGAATAATCGTTGAATTGTTAAAATCTATTTCAAGGTCGTTTATACCTTTTAAGTCAAGTGCAATTTTATGAATATGCTTTTTATCAGTTTCACTGTATTCTTTATCTGCAATAGTGTTTGTTATATAAAGTTCTCTTTCTTGAGCATACTTACTTAAAAATACATAATTTCCTTTCTGTAACAAAAGGCTTTTAGGGTTTGCATTTTCTGATGCAGTATTAAGAAGGTTGCTGAACGCAACCGTTACTTCTGAGTCGGGTTTTATGTTAAAGGACTCCGGGTAAATTACCACACTTTTCACCTACTGTTATATTATTTGTTATATATAAAAAGTTAAACTCTGATTTATCGGATATTAATAATATAATAAATGTAAATAAATTGCAATAACATTTTAGAAATAAAAAAGAAAAAGCCCGTCGCACTTTGCGACGGGTTTTTCTTGAATAGAAGAGATTTTACTCTCTTGCGTACTCGTATTGGCAACTATATAGTAACCACTGGTTACTACTATTATGTTGCAGAAGTGTGAACAAATTGTTAACAATAACATTTTTTTACCCCACTAATTGTTACGCTTCAACTCCTTTCGTCATATAGTACACAATATATAGTGTTTATTTGTTCATTTTTTCTTGCAAGAAAATTGCTTTTTCTATTGAAAGTAGCGTAATATTATGGTAATCTTTATATGTAAAAATTATCTGCATTTTTGCAGTTCAGGAGGAAAATTATGGCAAGTATTTTAGATGCTTTTAAAGAAAAGCAAACAGAAGAAAGAGTATACACAGGCAAAAAAATCAAAGTTGGTATTATCGGCTGTGGTTGGATTGCAGAAGCACACGCTAAAAGTTATATGAAATGCGAAGACGTTGAAATTGTTGCTTTAGCAGATATTGTTCCTGGTAAAGCAGAAGCATTCGCAAAACAATACGGCGTAGAAGGTGCTAAATATTACAACAGTGACAGAGAACTCATTGACAACGAAAAAGACCTTGATGCTGTTTCAATTTGTACATATAACAAACAACACGCTCCTTGTGCTATTTATGCACTTGAACACGGTGTTCACGTTCTTCTTGAAAAACCAATGTGTGTTACTTTAGAAGAAGCAGTTGAAATCTGCAAAGCAGAAAAGAAGAGTGGTAAAATCCTTTCTATCGGTTTCCAACCACGTTTCGACGAAAATATGAAAATGGTTAAGAAAATCTGCGAAAGCGGAGTTCTTGGTAAAATTTATTACATTCAGACCGGTGGCGGTAGAAGAATGGGTATTCCTACACCTTTCGGTACATCATTCATTCAGGAAGATACTGCAGGTCTTGGTGCTTTAGGTGATATCGGTTGTTATTCACACGACATGGTGCTTAACGCTATCGGCTATCCAAAACCACTCACAGTTACAGGCTTCAAAGCTGGTCTTTTCGGTAAAAAACCAGAATACCTCCAGAAACCAGAATACACAGAAGTTTTTGGTGTTGATGACTTTGCCGCTGCATATATCCGTCTTGAAAACGACATTGTTCTCGACTTCAGAATTGCTTGGGCTATGCACTGCGACACTCCTGGTGACACAATCATTATGGGTACAGAAGGCGGTCTTAGAATTCCATCTACAGAATGCTGGAATGGTTCAATTGGTGGACCAATGACAATTTACCACAACATCGCTGGTGAATGTGTTGAAACAGTTATTCCAGAATGCAATAACGACGAAGATAACTTCGACAAGAAAATCCGTTCATTCATTGATGCTATTGAATTCAATCTTCCTTCACCAGTACCAACAAGCCAGATAATTTACAACCAGGCAATTATTGATGGTATTGCTCGTTCTTCTGATTTAGGCAGAGAAGTTACAATTGAGATTCCAGAAATCTAAACGATATAAAAAAACAGTTGCAGTTTTTAAACTGCAACTGTTTTTTTATATCATTTCTTCGTTATAATTCGCTCTTACACCACCAATAAACTTTGGTCTTGTCCGAGCCGCTAAAATAATTGCATTACCTACTGTTTTTTCAGAAAGTTTAACTGGTACTGCAACGTTTTTTAAATGCATACCGATTAAAACCCCGCCTATATCAATACCAGCATCTGCTTTAATGCTTTCTACTGCAACAGGATTTTCCATATATTTATAAGCGGCAGTTGCAAACGAACCACCAGCTTTTGGTACCGGTACTACGTTAACGTATTCCCCGAACGGCACTGCTTCCTTTTCAACTATTATTGCTCTGTTAAGATGTTCACAACATTGTGCGGCAACAAAAATACCTTTTTCTTTAAATATTCTGTTTAACGTTAAAAAAACTTTTTCACCAAGTTCAGGACTCGAATTAGTACCCATATTATCGCCTAAAATCTCACTTGAAGAGCAACCAACGACAACAATGTCGTTGGTTGTTAAGTTTGCTTTTTCAATTAATTCTTCGGCTATTTTTTCGAGTTCTGCTTTTACACTCTCTATAAATTCCATAAATTAATATTCACCATATCTTGTAAGTAACTGAATAGCAGAAATTCTGTCTTCAGCAAGAACTATATTAGTTTCGCCATAAATTTCTTGCTGGAGAGTCTGTGCTGCAAGTGGGTAGTCAACTGCCCAGTACCACATAGAAGTGTTACAAGCCTTAAGTGCTTCATCACAAGGCGCTAAAACTTGTTTAACTTCATAAGTAGCCCAACCTTCGTTAACTGCTCTTGTTGCTAATTTTGCAATTTCAGTTGTAGAATAACTTGTTTGTAAATAAGGTAAGAATGTTGCAATATAATCATCAACTTCTGAAACTTCAATTTCTTTACATTCCTGAAGCATTGCCATAATTACCTGACGTTGACGGCGAGTTCTGCTCTTGTCACCATCACTGTCACACTTACGGCTACGGCAGAAAGCGAGAGCTTCGTCACCAGTTAACGTAACTGCATCGCCAGCTTCAATACTGCAATTTTCATAGTTTGCATTCATATAATTTGCTTCGTACTGCATAACAGGAACTGTTACACCACCGAATTCATCAATAGCAGCCTTAAAGAGTGCGAAGTTGATAAGTGCATAACCATCAATTCTGATTTTAAAGTTATTTTCAATCGCAGGAATAAGACCATCTACACCGTAGAATGGGAATGCGGCGTTTATCTTATTGTAAGTACCACCATTACCGTCCGGATTCTCAATATATGCAAATGAGTCACGCATAATTGAAGAAATTGTAATTGTTTTCTTCTGTGTGTTGATTGATAAAATCATAATACTATCTGTAAGACCTGCGATAGCATTAGGGTTTCTTGTATCAACACCGCAACATAAAATATTAATAACGTGATTTCTATAAATCAAGTCTGCGTCATTTGTTGCCCACTCTTTAAGAGCCGCTTTAAAACTTGCAGCTGTTTCTTCGTAAATCATATCAAAATATTCGTCTGATGCCAAAGTCTCCGGAACTGTTTCTTCGTCATCAAAGTCGTATTTATTTGTATCTACAATCATATTGCTTGGGTCAATCATTTCTTTATATTTAACAAATACAACTGTACCGGCAGCAATAGCAATAACAAGTACAAGTGAAATTGCAATAAGCAAAATCTTCTTGCTTGACTTAGCTGCTTTTTTCTTTTTTTTAGCCATTTTTCATTCTTCTTTCTTTATTAATAAAATTTATATTTTACCAAATTCGAATTATTCCCCTAATGCATCTTTTATTGCTTCGAGACACTCTGGACAGCTACACAATACTGTTCCATCTTCAAATATGTAGTAATAATAATCTACACCAGCAGTCTCTTCGAAAGCACATTGTGGTATTTCGGCATTAGCCATATATTGATAAAAATTAGTACTTTCTAAACTTTGCTTTTTTAAATAAAATCCTAATTCACAACCAACGTCGTATTTTTCTGCTATTGTACCACGATAACCACCACGCAAATCACCCAAGGTAAATGGTGATACTTCTTCACTACCTGTACCAACTGGAATGGTAACAGTTTTATTAACTAATACAAAACATTCTTTTCCACGATACGCTGACGGAAATCTCTCGTCATCTACAGGAATCGTAATTTTATTTTCCTCTGGCACTCGTTTCATAAGAATTTTGGGTTGCTTCTTACCACTATCAAACATACCGTTCATACCTTCCTGAACGACTGCCGAAATCATAGTTCTATTCATAGTGCAATCATCAAGCCTTCTTGCTTTTGAAATGCCCGTATATGTCGGAATTGCAACTGCAACAAGAATACTCATTACAACAACAACCATCATAAGTTCAACTAATGAAAAACCTTTTTTGTTACATAAAAACTTCATAGTTTTCACCTCTAAACTTCATAATATCACAAACGTACACTTTTTTCAAGAAAAAAGCATATTCTTTAATATTTGTTAATATTTGTAAAGAGTTTTCAAAAGAGCGATTTCCTTTTCGTAACCATCAATATCATTGGGTGTCTCTAAAAAGAATGGTAAATCCCTTAACTTTTCGTGATTTATAATTCTTGTAATAGCGTCTATTCCTAAAAAGCCATCGCCGATTTTTTCGTGCCTGTCTTTATGACTTTCAAATGGATTTTTAGTGTCATTAAGATGGATAGCTTTTAATCTACTAAGACCAATTATTCTATCAAATTCATTTAAAACGTCATCTAAATTATTAACTATGTCATAACCGCCGTCATAAACGTGGCAAGTGTCAAGACATACACCTAATTTATCATTCAAATTGACTTTATCAATAATTGCTTTTATTTCTTCAAAATTTCTACCGACTTCACTACCCTTACCCGCCATAGTTTCAAGTAAAATAATAGTTTTCTGGTCTTCTGTTATAACTTCGTTAAGCATTGAAGAAATATAATCTATTCCGACTTCGGCACCCTGACTCACGTGACTGCCAGGGTGAAAATTATACATCGCACCTTCGATATTGTCAAGTCGCATAATATCGTCAAGCATTGTATTTTTTGCAAATTCACGAAGTCCTTCGTCTTTAGCACAGGCGTTCATTGTGTATGGAGCATGTGCTAAAACTGAAAGAATACTATTTTCTTTTCTGTATTCATTAAAAGCATTTATATCATCTAAATCGAGTGGCTTTGCAGCCCCGCCACGTGGGTTACGTGTAAAAAACTGAAATGTATTAGCTCCTATTCTTACCGCTTCTTTGCCCATAGCCAAGTAGCCACCCGAACTTGATAAATGACAACCTATTTTAAACATTTTATTCTCCTAATTTATGAATAAATAAACCACTCAAAAGTTTTGGTTCAAACCATGTTGATTTGGGTGGCATTATCTTATTTGCATCGGCAATATCCATTAAATCGTCAAGCGTTGTAGGGTACATTGAAAAAGCGACAGTCATATCTTCTTTAACTCGTCTTTCTAATTCCTTAAGCCCTCTTATTCCGCCGATAAAGTCAATTCGTTTATCAGTTCTCGGGTCGCCGATATTAAGAATTGGTGACAAAAGATTATTTTGAAGAATTGACACGTCAAGCCGTTGGACAGGGTCATTTTCATTAAACGTTCCTGCCTTCGACTTTAAAATATACCATGTGCTATCAAGATACATACCAAAAGTATGCTTTTCTTGTGGACTGAAAGGTTCTTCAGTATCAGTTTTTGATACTTCAAACTTCTCTTCAATTTTATTTATAAACTCGTCTTTAGTATTACCATTCAAATCTTTAACAACACGGTTATAATCCATTATAGCAAGAGTTTTTGCCGGGAATAAAACTGCTAAGAAGAAATTGAATTCTTCTGTACCATTATACTGTGGATTTTCTTCACGGCGTTTTTTACCTACGTTTACCGCCGAAGCACAACGGTGATGACCATCTGCAATATAAAATGCACCGGCATTCTCTAAAAGTGAAGAAAGTTTGTTATTTAAATCATCATCTTCAATTACCCAGACAGTATTAGAAATACCATCTTCTGTTACGAAATCGTAAACAGGAGAATTGTTGTTTTTAAAATCAAAAATTAAACTATCAACTTCGTCGCATTCTTTATAGCAAAGGAAAATCGGACCAGTGTTAGCATCACAAGTATCAACGTGACGAATACGGTCTGCTTCTTTATCGGCACGGGTTAATTCGTGTTTTTTTATCTGGTTATTAATATAATCATCAATTGAAGCACAACCAACAAGACCCGTCTGCTCTCTGCCGTTCATTATCTGACGGTAAATGTAAAAGCATTTCTTTTCATCTTGCTTCATAATGCCATCTTTTTCGAGAGCAATTAAATTTTCTTTTGCTTTTTTATAAACTTCACCCGAATAAATGTCTACACCTTTTTCTAAATCTATTTCTGCTTTATCAACGTGAAGAAATGAATACGGGTTACCCTTTACCATTTCTCGTGCTTCTTCACTATTCATAACGTCATAAGGTAATGCCGCTACACGTGAAGCATATTCTTCTGTGGGGCGTAATGCTTTAAATGGTTTAAAAACTGCCATAGCAAAAACTCCTAATAAAATTATTCAAAATATATTACTGTATTTTTCTCTGCAGATTCAAAAATTGCTTCCATAAGGCGCATAAGTCTTACTTGCTGGGCGTGAGTAATAAGTGGCTTAGCACCATTTCTTAAACAATCATAAATATTATTATAATAATCTGCCCATTTTACTTCAATTTTTTCGAGTGGAAATTCTTTAATTGTTTCATCAGTTCTTGGTGCCATTGTTTTTGTTATACCGGCACCAGCCTGAATTGGCACTGCATCTATTTTTTCCCAGTCTTTGATTTTAACGATTTTACCGTTTAAATCCCAGTCGGTAATAATTGCAGTACCATTCTCACCACAAACGTACCAACGTGGTGCTTCAATAAAGTTATTTGTAAGAACTTCAACAACACATTCAGGTCCATCTTTGAATTTAATGAGTGTTCTGAAACCGTCGTCACACTCGTCGTTTGTAATGTGAGTAACAGTAGCATAAACCGACTCAATCGTTTTGCCTTCGTTAATCATTAAAATCTGGTCAAGAAGATGAACACCCCAGTCAAATACCATACCGCCGCCGTGTTCTTTTTCTTGGCGCCAATCACCAGGGATACCACGTGAACCATAAACTCGTGAATCAATTGCGAACACTTTGCCTAATTCATTTTTGTCTATTATATTTTTAATAGTTCTGTAATCATTATCCCAACGTCTGTTCTGATGAACTGTAAAAAGTTTACCGGTTTCTTCTGAAACTTTAATCATCTCTTTTAAATCTTCAGAACACATTGTAACAGGTTTTTCAGAAATAACGTTTTTACCTGCTTTCATAGCACGAATAGCAATATCTTTATGGCTATCGTTATACGTAGCACAAACAATAAGTTCAACGCTACTATCTGCTAAAACGTCTTCAAAACTATCATAAACCTTAACGTTATTTTCACGAGCTAACTCGCATCTTTCTTCTTTGATATCATAAATACCAACAAGATTAAAATTTTCAAATGTTGCTATGTTGTCAGCGTGATATTTACCCATACCACCGTAACCGACAACGACTGTGTTTATTTTTGACATATTCCCTATCCCTTTTCTTGAATTAAAAATTAAGAATTAAGAATTAAGAATTGTGGGGCAAGCCGATTATAAAATTATCCAACAAACTACTCGTTTCATTTATTGTTTTTGAAATTTATAATGCCGACCGCAGGTCCCGAAATTTTTCATTTTTTATTCTTAATTCTTAATTAAAACACGCAGTGTTTTTAAATCCACCAGGCATCTTTTAACTCTTCTTTAATTATACATTTTTTAAGAAGCTCTACTGCCTTAGTGAGACCTTCATTCTGACTCATTAATGAATCTTCGTGTTCAATTGAAATTGCATAATCGTAACCTACCATACGAAGATTACTAATAACGTCTTTCCAGTAAAGTTCATCGTTACCATAACCTACTGAACGGAAAATCCAAGAGCGGTTAATTTCATCTGCATAAGATTTTGTATCTAATACACCGTTTATAGAAGTGTTGATTTTATCAATCTTTGTATCTTTAGCGTGGAAATGGAATATAGCATCACCTAAAGCACGGATAACTGCAACAGGTTCCATACCCTGCCAGATAAGG
Organism: Acutalibacteraceae bacterium; assembly: GCA_045533655.1. GTDB lineage: Bacteria > Bacillota > Clostridia > Oscillospirales > Acutalibacteraceae > DTU089. Next base: position 17,623 of record JAZSIE010000025.1, on the reverse strand, counting down.
TGAGATAAGTCAAGGTTTGCACCAATCTCTTTACCAACTGCATTACGAAGTTTCAAGAGACTTTCTGTATTATAAACACAGAAACCCGGATGAAGCTCGAGTGCAATTTTATCTACACCATGAGCGGTACTGAATTCAACAAATTCTTTCCAGTAAGGGATAAGAACTTCATTCCATTGCCATTCTAAAATTTCGCCAAAATCATTAGGCCATGGGCAAGTTACCCAGTTTGGATATTTTGCAGTTTCGCAATCGCCAGGACAACCAGAGAACGTGTTAATCTGGTGAACGCCTAATTTTTCTGCTAAAAGAACTGCTTTTCTTAAATCATCGTCAAAACTCTTTGCAATTTCTTTATTTGGGTGCACAGGGTTACCGTGACAACTAAGAGCACTGATTTCAACATTATATTTTTTAAGAAGTGCTTTAAATTCTTCTAATGCTTTGTCATCGTTGAGAAGAATATCAGGATTTGCATGTGCATTACCAGGGTAACCACCGCAACCGATTTCTACCATTTCGAGACCTAATGAAGAAAAATATTTTAACGCTTCTTCTAAAGATACGCTACCTAAAAGATTTGTAAGTACACCTAATTTCATTTTACTCTCTCCTTAAAAATTTTCTTTAAGCCATTTATAACTTCTTTTGATATCTTCAAGACCTGTCGGAACCGGGTCGTCATTTTCTAAAATTACCCAATCGAGACCGATTTCTTTAACGCCTTTTACAATATCAAGTAAATCGTTTTCGCCTTCACCTAAAGCAGTTGGTTTTCTGTTTTTACCATCTTTAATATGAATTAAAGCAATCTGGTCTTTATGCTCAGGTAAATACTCTGAGTTTTTAATACCAGCACAGAAACTCCAGTATGTATCAATTTCTAATTTACATTGTTCGCCGATTATATCCATAGCGGTTTTACCATTCTTTAAATCTTCAAACTCTTCTGTATGGTTGTGGTAATAAGTATTCATACCAATTTTTTCTGCTTCTATATTAGCGTTACCTAATACATCTGCAGTATTTTTTGCTTCTTCGTAAGTTGAGTGTGGTGCACCACCAACACCTAAATATTTTGTTCCGAGTGTTTTGTGGAATTCTAAAGTTTTACTGAGATTATCTTTTTCAAATGCATCAAGACCTAAATGAGTACCAACTATTGTAAGACCTAATTCGTCACATCTATTTTTAAGTTCTTCTGCTGAAAGACCTTGATAACCAGCGAACTCAACACCATCAAAGCCAATTTCTTTTACTTTACCTAAAACATCTAATAAATCGTTACCATTTTCAATATGGTCACGAACTGAATATAACTGAACAGCAAATTTCATTTCCATAACTCCTTAATCGTTAAAATATACTGGTTTGTTTGTCTTTGCAGATTCATAGATACCCTCTAAAATTCTTGTAACACAAAGTGCCTGTCTTGGTGGAACTGGTACTTCTGTATCTTTGATAATTGAACTTACCCATTTTCTTGCTTCAACATCTTTAGGACTATCAGCTGAGATTCCTTCAAAGAACGCTGCACCACCATTTTCAAAACTTGGTGTTTCAATAACCTGACGTTGATTTTTAATGTAGTTAACAACGACTTTATCGTCACGGGTATCAACACCGCCTTTGTCACCACAAATTGTGTAACACGCTTCGTTAGGATCTGCAACGTTAAGTGCCCAACTTGATTGAAGATTAATAACCGCACCATTTTTCATTTTGATAAAACCAAATGCTGAATCTTCAACTGTGAATTTATTTGCATCCCAAGGTCCCCAGTCGTTACCTTGCTCTTCTTTATCTGCTAACTTTCTGAATGTCTGACCTACTACCATTTCAGGTTCGTAGTTATCCATAATCCAGAGAGTCATATCGAGAGCGTGAGTACCAATATCAATAAGCGGACCGCCTCCCTGCTCATATTCATTAAGGAACACGCCCCAAGTAGGAACAGCTCTTCGACGAACTGCATAAGCATTAGCGTAATACATATCACCAAATTCGCCTTTTTCAGCACACGCTTTAACATACGCATTTTCTGCAGTGCATCTGTTCTGATAACCAATAGAAAGTTTCTTGCCTGTTCTTTCTGCCGCTTCACACATTTTAACTGCTTCTTCGTATGTTTTAGCCATTGGCTTTTCACACATAACGTGTTTGCCACTTTCTAAAGCATCAATTGTAATAAAACTATGTGAACGGTTAGGTGTGCAGACGTGAACAACATCTATTGTTTCATCTTTTAAAAGTTCTTTATAATCTTCATAGGCTTTGGCATCTGGTGTACCATATTCTTTAACTGCCTTTTCAGCCTTTTCTAAAATAATATCGCAAAATGCAACCATTTCGACTTCTTTAATATCTTTTAAAGCAGACATATGTTTACTGTTTGCGATACCACCACAACCAATAATACCAACTCTTAATTTTGCCATAAGGATACCACCCCTATATCTTGTTTAAATTTACCTTTTTATTATACTACTTCTACAATATATTTCAATAGTATTTCTTCTTTTTTTATGTTAAATATTGAAATAATTTTATAATTATTGTATAGTTGTAAAAGATGAATTTGAAAGGAATTTTTGATATGGCAAAAAAGAAAGTTTATGCAGTCGCAACTTCACATTTAGACACTGTCTGGAGTTGGGATTTAGAAGAGACTATAAGAGAATATATTAAGGCTACTCTTTTAGAAAATTTCCATTTATTCGAAAATTACAAAACATATAAATTCTCATTTGAGGGTTCTTACCGTTATGAACTTATGGAAGAATATTACCCTGAACTTTTTGAGAAAATGAAAGAATACATAAAGACAGGCAGATGGAACGTGTGCGGTTCTGCTTTCGAAAATGGCGACGTTAACGTGCCTTCACCTGAAGCACTCTTCAGAAACATTCTTTATGGTAATTCATATTTCAGTGAAAAGTTCGGTAAACACTCAACTGATATTTTCTTACCTGACTGTTTCGGTTTTGGCTGGGCACTCCCAAGTGTAATGCACCACGCTAATTTAAAAGGTTTCACAACACAAAAACTCACCTGGGGTTCAGCTTATGGTATGCCATTTAATATAGGCAGATGGCGTGGCGTTGACGGAAATGAAGTTTTCGCAGTAGTAAACCCTGGTTCATATTCACGCCCATTCCAAAAAATTCGTGATTGGGAATTCATACACGACAAATTAGAAGAAAATGAAAAATTCGGTCTTAACTGGGATTACCAATTCCACGGCACCGGTGACCGCGGTGGTGCTACCAAAGAAGAAAGTGCAGTTCTTTTAGACGAAGCAGTTAAATTAAATGACGAAGAATTAGAAATATATCCAGCAGCAGCCGACGAAATTTTTTATGACCTTGATAATTTAAGTGACGACAAAAAGGCTAAACTACCTTTATGGAACAACGAACTCGTAATGCAGAATCACGCTGTTGGCGGTTACACTTCACGTGTTATGAGCAAACGTTGGAACAGACAAATGGAAGAACTCGGCGATATGGCTGAAAGAAGTTCCGTTTTAGCAGATTTCTTAGGCGTTAACGAATACAATAAAACTACTCTCACTCGCGCGTGGAAACGCGGTATTGCTCACCAGTTCCACGACGATATGCCTGGTACGTCTTGCCAGAGAGTTTATAAACGCTCGTGGAATGATTTATTCGTTTCAATGAATCAGTTCAAAAATGAAATGGAAACTTCACTTTCTGCACTCACTTCACTTATTGATACTTCATTCTGTGAAGGCAGAGCAATTGTTGTTTACAACTCAATTGAACTTGAAAGAAACGGTGTTGTTACAATAAGACTCACTGACTTCAACTCTAAATTCGTCAGAGTATTTGATAAAAACAAAAATGAAGTACCAGCACAAGTAACGAAAAAGAAAAAAGGCGTTACCGAAATTGCATTTATTGCAAATATGAATGGCGTTTCTCTAAAGGCTTTTGACATAAGAGAAAGCGATAAACCATCAGATATCAAATCAACTCTTAACGTTACAGAAAACACTTTAGAGAACGAAAAATATATTGTAACACTCAATGAAAACGGCGATATAAATTCTATTTTCGATAAATCATTAAATCAGGAACTTTTAAAAGCACCTATTGTTACAGGTCTTTTCAACTACAACGGTTCTGAACCATGGCCTGCTTGGGAAATGAATTACGAAGAAGCAAACAAAACTCCTGACAGAATTCCGCTATTAGTTTCAAAAGAAATTGTTGAAGATGGCCCTGCAAGAGTTGCTATAAAAGTTACTCAGAAAGATGACAGAAGCACGTTTGCAAAAATAATTTCTTTAAGTTGCAAATCAGAAATTGTTAACGTGTATAACGAAATTGAATGGCAGTCACTTCGCACAATGGCAAAAAATATTTTCACACTTACTGCACTTAATGACAAAGCAACGTTTGACTTAGGTTTAGGTGCTATTGAGCGTGGTAATATGAGTGACAAACTCTTTGAAGTACCAGCACAGAAGTGGGCAGATATAACTTCACAAAATGGTGAATTTGGTGTTTCAATTTTAAGTGACTGCAAATATGGTTGGGATAAATTCAACATTAACACTCTCCGACTTACAGCAATTCACACACCTAAAAAGAATTACAGAATTGACTCAATGCAATCTATGATGGATTTAGGTCTTAACAGATATTCTTACGCTATTATGAGTCACCCTAATAAAGTTTCAAAAGAAACACAAAGAGAAGCAAGATTTTTCACACAACCACTCGTTGCAATTGAGTGTAGCAATCATAAAGGCACACTCGGTAGTGAATACTCTTTCCTTACACTTTCAGATTCATCTGTTATAGTAAGAGCAATTAAGAAGGCTGAAAACAGTGATGAAATTATAATCCGCCTTAACGAAAGCAGTAAAGAAGAAATTAAAAACTTCACACTTTATATCGGCAATGGAATTGAAAGTGCAAAAGAAGTTTATGCAAGTGAAGAATTTATTGCTGATGCAACTGTTAAAAACGGAAAACTCACGACTTCATTTAAACCTTATGAAATTAAATCTTTTGCATTAAAATTGAAGAATGCCGATAAAATCGGTACCAAACAAACTGTAACAACAATCGACCTTGAATATAATAAAAATATTGTTACAAAACAAGGTGAAAAAGGTGATTTTGAATACACAATTCCTTATGAAATTACACCTGAAAGTTTTGTAATTTTCGGCACAGAACACAAGATAAACAAAGACGGCGAAAACGCTTTAGTTTGTAAAAAACAAAAAATTGCTATTCCAGAGAACAGCAAAAAATTAACACTTATCTGTGCTTCATTTACAGAAGATAAAAATGCAGAATTTATAATTGATAGTGAAATTACAAACAAACTCATTCCGTCTGCATTCGAGCGAGTTGCTCGTTGGGATATGTACGACTTCAGAGAGACTGCAAAAATCAAAGATTGCTCTGTTGCATTTGAAAGCACACACTGTCACAAAGACGGCGAAGACGTAATTGCAAAATTAGTTTATTTCTTCGCAGTTACGTTTGATGTTACCCAAAAAAAAGAACTTGTTTTACCACAAGACAGTGACATTTTAATTCTTTCCGCAGTTGCTTCTGATAGTGAACTCGCAGAAATAAAAACTCCTATTTTAGAAGAAGTTCCAAAACGTAAATTTACATTCAGAATGACAGACGAAGAAAAGCAGAATTATAAGTTTGAACGTCAGAAGAAAAATTTACACGACAAAGATAACTTCAACAGAAAAGGTTGGGGAAAAGATTATTAAAAACAAAAGTCCCGCAAAAGATTAAAAAATCTTTTGCGGGACTTATTTTTATTAAAGAATTCCACCAAGTAACATCTTAATGTAAGTAACAATAAGGTTTGGAATTGCAAGTATGAAATTCACAATTGTCTGGTCGATTGTACCAATCGGGTCAGTAGGAAGATATGTATCTTCTAAATCTGCTGCCTTCTTAGTCTTTTTAATAGCGTAACTATCAATTTCTGTAATTGTCTGTTCTTCTGCCGGGTTTTCTTCGTTTTCATCTGATAAAACGTAAGCGTTATAAATAAGTTTGTCGCCGTCAATTGTGATACCAGCGAAGCAACCACCAGCAAATTCGTTTGTTTCGTTACCCTCTTCATCTTTTTCTGAACGAGTTGTAGCGTAAACGTCTGCACAATCAAAGATTGGGTCCATAGCATCAGTATTTACTGCATATCTCTTAGTACCAGCAGTGCTTGGAAGAGCATAAACCGTACCATCTGGGTTAACTGCAAACGTTGTTTCAACGCCGTTGTAAACTTCTGTTACGTACTTAACGTCTTCAACAACTGCATCGCCTTTAACTTGTTTTGTTCTCATATACATATGGTCGTGACCTGAAAAAACTAAATCAACGTCTGTTTGGTCAATAATTTCAATAAGAACTTCACGTAATAAAACTGTATCTGGTTTATTGATATTTTTACCTGCTGAGTAAGGTGCACGGTGAGTTAAAAGAATCTTCCACTGTGCATCAGAAGCAGTTAAATCGTTAATAATCCAGTTTCTTTGTGCTTCTGTCATTGGGTACATATCATTCGTGTTAAGAACGCAGAAGTGGGCTGTACCATAGTCAAATGAATAGAAAGTACCGTTAGTACCATTTAAAAGGCCGTCTTCACCTTTAAGATTAAACGTAGTATTGAACCAACCAACGTTTAATTTATTTGTAATATTACCTTCGTGGTTACCCGCAACAGGAGCAAGAGTTAATTTATTATTATATTTTGAGAAAGCCTGACTGTAATATTGCCATTCTTCGTTTGTACAATCGTTAACGAAGTCACCCATATTAACAACTAATTCTGCTTTAGGGAACGTTTTAACTGCAGCACCCATAACTTTTGATGCGGCTTCAAAGTTTTCGTAATTACTTGCCTGAACGTCAGCAATAGCAATAAATGTAAAACTATCGTCACCATTATCTGTAAAGAATGAACCAGTTTCACCCCATACGTCATTCTGGAGGCTTCCTAAACGATAGTAGTAAGTAGTACCTTTTTTAAGACCGGTTGCTACTACTTTGTGGTTGTAATAACCCTGGAAACTCTTTGACTCGCCTTCAAAAGAAATTGCTTTATCGAAACCAGTAACAAGATAATCTGAAGCTTTAACAACCTGTGCTACTGAATCGCAATCATCTGGTGTAAACCAAGAAAATCCCCTTTGAGTCTCAGTGTCACCGTAAACTGTGCAACTTTGTCTTTCTACTGCATAGCCTGATTTATCTACTTCGTCAGCAGATGCTGAAAAAACGAAGCAAGAAACAAGCATTATAACAGCAAGAACAGCCGAAAGTGACTTTTTAACTGTATTTTTCATAACTTACCTCCGAATATTAGTACCCACAGTACTGCATTTTAATTACCCTTGTATTATACACCCGATTGTTAAGATTTGTCAATATTTTTTTGTGAATGTAAAAGCACGTAAAACCACTTATTTCCGCATTTTACTTTCTACGTTCAGCATTGCAATTAACCCTTCGCAGATATCGTCATACGTCATCTGAAAGTTGCCAGTGTACCACGGGTCTGCTACATCAATTCTTCTATCTGTATAATCCATAAGTTTTTTCACTTTATTTTCGGGGTCACTCCCGAAAATTCTCATAATATTTCTTACGTTATTACTATCCATACAAATGAATAAATCGTATTTGTCATAGTCACTCTTTTTAACTTGTGTTGCTCTTTTACCATCGCACGAAATACCGTGTTCAGCTAAAATTTTCTTTGCTGGTGGATAAACAGGGTTACCAACACCCATAAAAATCTCTTCGGTACTTGTAGCCATAGAAGAGACGGAAAACTCACTTTCTCTACCCTGCTTTTTTAACATATCTTTAAATATAAACTCTGCCATTGGGCTTCTGCAAATGTTGCCGTGGCAGATGAAGTTTATTTTAGTCAATTTTAAATTTCTCCTTTATATTAAAACTTTAATCTAAAAAGTGCTGAGTGCTGAATGCTGAGTGCTGAGTTAAGGAAGCCCTACGGGCTTAATTATAATTAAATATGTATAACAAAACTACATTCTCTCGTTTTTAGATTATTATTAAATCTGAAAATGAAAGAATGCAGTTATTTTTATAATACCAACTCACTGACCACTGGCGCAAATGAAAAAGCAATTTAACTATCATAACCAATTATTATAAATAGCGTCGCAGACCCACAACTCAGCACTTTGCACTCAGCACTCAGCACTCAGCACTAATAAAAGTTTATTTCACCAAAACTGTTAATTCTCATTTTTCGCTCTTAATTCAAGCACTTTTCTGTGCACTTCTTCTTTTGTTTCGCCTGTTAATTTATAGAAGAAGAATGGCACACCTGCTAAGAACATCATAACACCGTGAACGATTGTGTAGAAGAAGAGTAAGAGAATTTTTGTATCGAGACCTTGCTCTGGGTTCGGAACTAAATCTGTTGGTTGAATGTAACCGATAATTGAGTTATCGCCATAAAGCACTTTTGGTGCTAATGCAGTTGCAATAGTACCACTTATAAGTGTACCAATTGAAATAACGAATGGTAATGTAGCATCAATTCTCTTGCCTGTTTTAGCCTCTATATCCTCAAGAACATCAGCCTGGAACATACTTGGTAAAAGATTTGAAGCACCAAACTGTAAGCCTATAAGGAATAAGAAAATTATAAATACAATCTGTAAAACAGAAGAGCCTGTTTTAAAGTACATATAGCCTACTGCAAAAGCAAGTGTATTTGCAATTACAGAATAAATACCACTCGCAATATAAAGAACTTTAGAATTGAACTTTTTGAGAAGCATATTTATAACGAGCATACCAACTGCAGTACCAATACCTGTTGGCAAACCGAAAAGCAAGAACTTTGAGGTTGAGCCCAAAAGAGCAGCCGCTAAGAATACGCCCATATAGTTAGCAACCTGTCTGAAGTTTTTTAGTGTTTCTGAAATAATAATCGACCAAGCATATTTGTTTGTTAAAACGTCCTTAAAGCCTTCAATCGGATTCTTCTTTTCTGCAGTATATGTAATTCTTTCTTTTACAGTACTCATACCTAAAAGAACCGTGATAATACCAACTGCACTACAAAGACCTGCACCAATTATGTATTGGAGTCCTTCGTTATCTTTCCAGATAAGACCAATTACAAGAACAATAACAAGTGGTGCAGAGTTACCTACTGCAGAAGAAATACTACGGAATGAAATAACGTTGTCACGCTCTTTCATATTAGGAGTCATAACGTTTGCAATCATATTTATAGAGTTACCCAACGTACAGAAAGCACCCCATAAAACTGCTATTGTAACAAGGTAAATCATAAGGAATGTACCACTTAAGCCTTTTGGAGTCCAGAATGAAAGCATAAGAACTGCAGCCATTGGAACAACCACAAACATTGCAAGTGGCTTAAATTTACCCGATTTGCCAGTTTTTCTACCATCTATATACATAGAGATGAAGAAACTTAAAATAAACGGAATAACACTTACCAAAGTATTAAAAAGTGAAGCTTCGTCATCTGTGATTTTCAAAACGTTAACTAAGTAAGCGTTTCTGTAAGAACCTACCATACCCGTCATACAGGTATAAAAGAATATACCTAAAAGATAAAGCACAAACTCTTTTGTTTTAACGTGCTTTGTTTCCTGATTTTGAATTACTGTTGAACTCATATTTTTTGTCCTTTCAGATTTATTACCGCATTATTGTCAGAGTACCCCTTGTTGCTACCAATAGTGTTTAAAAGCATATCGGTTAAATCTATCTTTACACCATTTTTTGAAAGCTTTGGTTCGATTTTCTTAAAAATGAAGCTTAATCGTTTTAAAGCCTTGTTTATTGCATCATATTCGGGTGTACCTTTTATATAAGGCATATCGCCTTTAAAAATTGCTGTAGCTATTTCGCCTGCAAAATCCATAAGTTTTTCATTCTTTAAAGAACTATCGATTTTTATAAACAATAATCTTGCAATAGTTTTTAATTTAATTGAATTAAGCACCTTACCGCCGAATTGTTTTAACACCTTAACAAATCCGCTACCACCCTCAAGAATTTTATTGATTTTGTTTTTTACAGAATATTTAAAACGCCAATCAAAAAATTCTTCTGCAGTTTCAAATTCACCTGGCAATGAAAAGCCTTCTACATTAATAGATTTCACATTCATAGTGCCATCTTCTGCAATTTCAATTTTACGATATTTACCTGGTGTACCAACTGTTGTAGCCGTACAGATATCATAAAGCTTGTTGCCATTTCCACTTGTAAATTCATTTATACTCTGAATGTGCATATGTCCTGTTAAAACAAGCTCTACGCCGTTATCTGCAAGAAATGAGGCTATTTCACGCCAATTTTTAACATGAGCATCCCCGACTAAATCAAATACTGGCACAGACGGAATAACAGGATAATGACACATAGCAATAGTGTAAACACCATCTTCTGTTGCTTTTTGTAATTGCTCTTTTGCCCAGTTTAAAAGTCTCTCATCAATTAAACCCTTACACTCTCTTTTGCTATCACAATTAAGTGCCAACAAGCGAATATTGGGGGCTATTTCTGCAATATAAGAAAGAGTTTCTCCATCTACTGAAAGAGCATCTTTGTAACCAAATTCGTAATAAAGATTATAAAGCTCTTTAAACTCTGTACCCTTTACAGGCACGAACTCGTCATTTTTGTAACTTCTGCCGTGCTCGTTATAATCGTGACCGGCAGTAAGCACAAAAATCTTTTTACCACTTTGTTTTAAATCGTTTAATCCATTTATTAAACTTTTATGACTTTCAAATTCACCATCTTTTGACAAATCACCGGGGATTATAATAATCTCGGTTTCTTTATCTTCTTTAAGTTTCTTGAACACAGTTTTGTTTATCATACTGCTTTCTTTAAGGTAAAACGCTTCAGTTTTCATATATTCTTCATACGCTTTACCTTCTGCACCTAAAGACTCTTCAAAATAATGAGTATCTGTAAGTAAATAAAATTTTAAAGTTGTCATAAAATTACCATTTGTTTTCACAATATTCGCAGAATGCATACATATCTTTTATTTCGATTTTCTTGCCATCGTCAAGAGTAACCGTACCATTCCATATACCGTGAAGTTGGTGTGTGTGCATTCTTAAAAGATTAACTACGTTTGTATCATTATGATTATCAAAGAATGGTGTCATTGTCATATCAAATCTGCCATCTTCTGAAACGAACTTCCAAGGTTTCATAAAACCATTGGTTTTAGGGAATTTTTCAACGTCAACTGCACCGAATTTATGAAGTTTACCATCATAGAAAATTGCAGTTTCAGTAGCATAACTTTCGTCACCAATACCCCAGGTGATTTCAAAACCTACCGTATGCTCTGTGCCGTCTTCATCTTTGATTTTTTGTGCGCCGTTACCCCAATACCAAACTAACTGGTAAGGTGTGTTAACTCTACCCCAGTCAAGTGCACAGAAAGTGTCTTCTTTTGAGAATTCAACTACCTTGTCGCCGAATTTGAACGTACCAGAACAAGGCATACAATTCTGCTTTGTTGTCATAAAGAAGCCTGTTTTCATAGTTTTAAAAGGAAGAACTGTTGTAATATTTTCAAGTCCTTCCGGAATATCCATATGGAAGTCACAAACAACGTCCATATCTTTTGCTTTACCTTTAAAGTAAAGTGTTCTGCTTGTTTCTTTAGTGTCAAATTCAAATTCTGCTTTACCCAAGAAACTTTCTACTGTATATTTAAGGTTGTTAGGCACGTCGCCTTTTGGTGGCATTTTATATTTTTCTCTGCCACCTAAATAGAGAACGGTTGCATCTACTACTGTGTTAGCATCAAGTTCTCTGTCGTGTTGTTTATTATGTAAATCAATAAGTTTAGCACTTATAAATCCACCAAATGAAATATTAGCAAAGTTAAGTTGAACGGCATATTTACCATTAGAAATCTGATAAAAATCCCATTCTTTACTACGCATTTTTGGAACAACCTGACTTCTGTTATACTCGAAAACGTTACGTCTTGCAAAGCCTGGTGAAAGTAAGTTACCATTTTCATCGAGTAACTTTGTTGGTTCGGTGTATTCTTTCTGAACACTTTTAACCTCACCATTTAACCACGTTGGGTATGTTCTTTTATCTACTGCCATTGTAAAAACCTCCTAAAAATTGTTTACAGTTATATTAAATATAACACATTTTACACAATATATCAATATATATTTAAATTGACAACGTCACATAAAAATTATATAATATTTGTAAAAATACACCAATTGAAAGGGTTAAAAAAATGTCTGCAGAAATTTTTATAACAAAATACAAAGCACAGTTACAAGCACTTTTACCAAGTAGTGAAGTTGAATATGAATTATCAACAGAAAATCCAATTACGTTTACTGACTCAGAAAACGTTAAACTCTCTTTTGCCGCTATTGCAGATACTCACTTTTCTAAAAAAGAATATCTTGCTCATAACGTTGAAAACTGTTTTAAAGATATTTTTAATTCAAGTGAAAAATTTGATGCTTTACTTATGGCTGGTGATATTGCAGAACTCGGTAAAAAGGGCGAATACAACAGATTTTTCCAAGTATTTGATACATATAAAGATAAATTAAAACTTTTTATTACTATGGGTAATCACGACGTTCGTTTGCAATATGGCAGAAATCAGAAGATTATTATGAATAAAGTAAACGAATATCTTAACATTGATACCAACAAAAAGAGCTACTATTCATACGACGTTAACGGCTATACAATTATTGTTATAGGTACTGAAAAAAGAGTTCTTGAAAAAGCGTATATAAGTAAAGAGCAAGTTGAATTTTTAAGAAAAGAATTAGAACGTGGTACTAAAGATAACAAACCTGTTTTTGTTATGTGCCATCAGGCATTCGCTTTCACGCACGGACTCCCTGAAGTATGGAAAACCGGTGATATGGGCGAACAATCAGACGAAGTAAGAGCCGTTATGGAGCAATTCAAAAACGTATTCTTTATAAACGGACATCTTCACGGTGGTGTATTTGAAAAGACTTTTGAAGTATTAAACGCAGAAAATGGTGTTTATTCTTTAAGCGTACCGGGTTATAGAAAACCAAACAACTTCGGTATTACCGATTTAGGTGTCGGTTACATAGGCGAAGTTTATAGTGATAAAGTTATTTTTAAAGCACGAAACTTTGTTGAAGGTAAAAATATTGACAGCGAATACGCAGAATATACTATCGAATTAAAATAAGGTGTAACAATGAAAAAGGCTGTTAACGTAGAAAGTAATTTTTTTGATATTCCTTTAAAAGAGCAGATGTTATCTGTTAAAAAAGTCGGTTTTGACGGTGTGTTTTTTGACTGGTGCGACTCAGACGAATTTTCGCAAAACGTAAATTTCGCAAGAGAAATCGGGTTAGAAATTGCATCAATTCACGCCCCGTTTAGTAACGTTTGCGATATGTGGAATAAAGAAAAGCCTGAAATTTTAAAAAAACTTATAAAATGCATTAACGATTGTGGTAAATTAGGAATAAAAACTCTTGTTTGTCACGTTTACATAGGTTTTGACACTGTCGCAAAAGTTACTGATATTGGTATTAAAAACTTCGCACTTTTAATTGACGAAGCAGAGAAATATGACTTGAATTTAGCATTTGAAAACACTGAAGGTGTAGAATGTCTTTACGGTATAAAGAAGCATTTGAGTCATAGAAAGAATTGTGGTTTCTGCATTGATACTGGTCACGAACTTTGTTATAATGCGGGTTACGATTTGTTAAAAGATTTTGGTGATAAACTCTTTTTCTTACATATCAACGACAATATGGGTGTTACTGGTGACAGAGTTTTCTGGACCGACGACTCACATATAATACCTTTTAAACAAGGCAAAGTTAACTGGCAAAGATTTTGTGATAATCTTAAAAAACTCGACTGGAATGGTTGGATTAGCCTTGAACTTTGTATGAAGAATAAACCAGAGAAACACACCCACGATGATTTAATCGGCATCACACCCGATGAATTTTTCAAAATGGCGTTCATTAGTGCCAAAAGAATTGAAGGTAATATAAATGACTGATTACGAAAAAATGCACTCGGGCGATATTTATAACCCGAGTGACGATACAATATTTGAAGAACAGATTAAATGTCTTGACAGACTTTATGATTTTAATATGACTCGCCCTACTGAAATGGAAAAGCGTGAAAAGATGTTAAAAGAAATGCTCGCAGAAGTCGGTGAAAACTGTTACATTGAACCACCATTCCACTCTAATTGGGGTGGCAAAAACGTTCATTTAGGTAAAAACGTTTACTTTAACTTTAACGCTACAATGGTTGACGATACACACATTTACATTGGTGATTACACTATGTTAGGTCCAAACGTTGTAATTGCAACTGCCGGGCACCCTATTTTACCGGAATTACGTGAAAAGGCATTACAATTCAATTTGCCCGTTCACATTGGTAAAAACTGTTGGCTTGGTGCCGGGGTTATAGTGCTTCCTGGTGTTACTATTGGTGATAACACAGTAATTGGTGCTGGTAGTGTTGTTACAAAAGATATTCCCGCAAACGTTGTTGCAGTTGGCAATCCATGTAAGATTTTAAGAGAAATAAACGAAAACGATAAAGAGTTTTATTACAAAGATAAGAGAATAGAATATTAAAAGCAACAAGGTGATTCAAAAAGAATCACCTTGTTGCTTTTATTTTCAAACTCTTATTTTCTTCTTATTATAATATATAAATAAAACTATATACAAAGCCCCGACAATTCCCGTAGCAATCACAATATAAAAAATTGCTATATCGTATCCAGAAAGAGCTAATTTATCTTCGTATGTAAAACTTATACAATAATTTTCGTCGTCAAAAACAATATTCTCTTTCATTTTATATATGTAATCACTATGCATATCAGAAACAATCGACTCTTTTATGAATTCATCCATTTCTTCTTTTGTGAAAAAACTCATATTTTCATCGCTATAATACTGGTCGGTTACAATGTAACTGTCACCTGTTTTTTCTGCAGTAATGTGAATTTCAGTTAAAGCAAGTTCACTTCCATTTTCTGAATAAAGTGAAAAAATTCTGGCATTTTCGGTAACCGCTTTTTTAATTTTATTATATTCACTTTTTGCTTCTTCATTTGAAGAAAACATTCCGTCATTTATAAAATCTACTGTACATCTAACGGGACCGTAATCAGAATTTTTTATTTCAATCGCAGATAATAATGATGTAATAACTGAACCAATTACTGTAAAAGTAATAGCAATTACAACCACTTTATTAAGGAGTTTTTTGTTTCTCTTTAATGAAATTTCTATATTTAACCACTTTTTGAAAATCAAAGCAAAACAAAACGTTGTTATAATTGCAAAAAATGTTGACGGAATTAAATAAAAGTACGAATTAAAAAGTGTTCCTGTACTCACATCAAGAACAAGTAAAATTACTAAAAACACACTAACCAACATAAAAAAGAATGTTACGCCGACTGTTTTTAAAGCCTTTTTCTCTATAAGGGAGTTCTTTGCTTTTTCTTTAAACGCTAAACTCAGACTAACAGCAAAACATAACACTGATAATACAACAGTTAAACAAATCCCGTATTGTGCTATTATCCAACCAAATATAATCTCTGAAAAATTCCTGAATAAACTAAAAATAGTAATTATTATAGGAAAAACAACACTTAAAGTTCTTAACGTATAAATTACTTCTGATAGTTTTTCATTATTTCTGCTATTTGTATCTTCAGTTAATTCTGTTATTTCTTTTTTTGAAAATTTGCCACCATCAAGAAGCTCATCGGTTGTGATTCCATAATACTTTGCAATTTCTGTTAACATAGTGATTTCAGGATAACCTTCATCACGTTCCCATTTGCTTATAGTTTTGTTTGACACGTTAAGGTTATCGGCAACTTCTTGTTGTGTCAAGCCTTTTTCTTTTCTTAACTCAGTAAGAAAAGTTCCCATTGATTTTTTATCCATATTTTATTCCCCTTTTAAATAAATTTACCCCGAGGTGTTTTGCGCAAGTTTATTTTCTCATAAACGAACAAAAAAATCAAGAAACTCTTTGTAGAAGTTCTCTACTAATCGTAGAACGCTAATAAAATCAACAGTTTTCACCGATAAGTCGACAATAGCACAAAAAACAAAAACGGTGTAGTAGATTTCTCTACCACACCGATTTTTAATTAGTTGATTAGTTCTTAAAGTGCTAATTATTCAATGATATCTGTAACAGCACCTGAACCAACTGTACGGCCACCTTCACGGATAGCGAAACGAAGACCTTTTTCGATAGCGATTGGAGTGATAAGTTCAACTGTCATTTCAACGTTATCGCCAGGCATACACATTTCTGTACCTTCTGGAAGGCTGATTACGCCAGTAACGTCTGTTGTTCTGAAGAAGAACTGTGGACGATAGTTGTTGAAGAATGGAGTATGACGGCCACCTTCATCTTTAGAAAGAACGTAAACTTGACCTTTGAATTTTGTGTGAGGTTTGATTGAACCTGGTTTGCAAAGAACCTGACCACGTTCAATACCTTTTCTGTCAACACCACGAAGAAGAGCACCAATGTTGTCACCTGCTTCTGCATAGTCGAGAAGTTTGTGGAACATTTCAACACCTGTACAAACAGTTTTTGAGCTTTCTTCTTTAAGACCAACGATTTCGAGTTCGTCACCAACTTTAAGTTGACCTCTTTCAACTCTACCAGTAGCAACTGTACCACGACCTGTGATTGTGAATACGTCTTCAACAGGCATAAGGAAGTCGAGGTCAGCTTTACGGTCTGGAGTTGGGATATAGCTATCAACTGCGTTCATGAGCTCAAGGATTGGAGCATAAACGTCAAGTGAAAGATCGTTATCAGCGATAAGAGCTTGGTGAGCTGAACCTTTGATGATTGGAGTATCATCGCCTGGGAATTCATACTCAGAAAGTGTTTCACGAACTTCCATTTCAACGAGTTCGAGAAGCTCTTCGTCGTCTACTAAGTCGGTCTTGTTCATGAATACTACGATGTAAGGAACGCCAACCTGACGAGCAAGAAGGAGATGTTCCTTGGTCTGAGCCATAGGGCCATCAGTAGAAGCGATAACGAGGATAGCACCGTCCATCTGAGCAGCACCGGTGATCATGTTCTTAACATAGTCAGCGTGTCCTGGGCAGTCAACGTGAGCATAGTGACGAGCGTCAGTTTCATACTCAACGTGAGCGGTGTTAATTGTGATACCACGTTCTCTTTCTTCTGGAGCCTTATCGATGTTTGCATAATCTTCGAATGCAGCCTGACCCTTAAGTGAAAGATACTTTGTGATTGCAGCGGTAAGAGTGGTCTTACCATGGTCAACGTGACCGATTGTGCCAATGTTAACATGTGGCTTGTTACGTTCAAATTTTGCCTTTGCCATTTGAATTTCCTCCTAAAAATTGATTTTTAGCTTAGCTAATAATAGTTTAACAAATTTATACGCAAATTTCAAGACTTATTTATTAGTCTTTCTTTGTACGTGCAGAAATAATTTTTTCAGCAACGCTCTTAGGAACAGGCTTGTAGCCATCGGG
>JAZSIE010000007.1:0-14266 GCA_045533655.1 Acutalibacteraceae bacterium | reverse complement strand
CCCAACATCCAACCCCTAACATCTAACATCAGGAGCGAAGCGATTTGAAACTTAAAGTTGCCGACTTAATTGTCGAATTTGAACCAAAATATAACCTAATGCAAGAACGTGTAAAACAATATATTTACACAGGCGAAAAAGAGCCTGACGTAACAATAAATTTAAGTGAAAAATTTTTCCTTGACAGACAGAAAGAAAACCCACATTTACCACTTGCAGAAGTCGAAGCAATTTTCACGGCATCTTATTTCTATACAGAAATAGTTAAGTTTGGTGGCGTAATGCTTCACGCTTCTTGTGTTCAATATGAAAATTACGCCTATCTTTTTTCGGCAAATTCTGGTACAGGTAAATCTACCCACACTCATTTGTGGTTAAAAAAATTCCCAAATGCAGAAATTCTTAATGATGATAAACCAGCGATTCGCTACATTGACGGCAAGTTTTACGCTTTTGGTACTCCCTGGAGTGGCAAATTTGACGAAAGCATAAACGCAAAAACAGAAATTGCCGGCATAACGTTCCTTTCACGTGGTGAAACTAACGAAATAGAGCGTGTAGATGGCAACACCGTTACAATCGATTTTTTAAATCAGACGGTAAGACCTACTAACAAAAATTATATGCTTCAATTTATGGAGACTCTCGACAAAGTTCTCTCGCAAGTTCCGGTTTACCGACTTAAATGTAATATGTCGCTTGAAGCAGTCGAAACATCTTATAACAAAATGAATCCAAGGAGAAATAATAATGAAGATTAATGAGAATTTTGTTCTTAAATCAATTGCCGGCGAAGCAGTAGTTATGCCGGTTGGCGATGCAGTAAATAAAGTAAATGGTATGATTAAATTAAACCCTACTGCCGAAATTATGTGGAAAGCACTCGAAACCGACTCAACTATTGATGACGTTATTTCTGCTATAAGAGCAAATTGTCAGAATATTAATGAAGAAACAATCATTGAAGACGTTGTTGCTTTTACCGAAAAATTAAGAAAACTCGGCATTTTAGAAGAATAATATGAATAACAAAGTAACTATGAAAGAGCTTCTCCCATTTATAGAAGAAGCTCTTAATAATGATAAAACTTTCAAAATTCCAATAACAGGTACAAGTATGCGCCCGCTTTTAATTGCCGGGCGTGATACTGTTACGCTCAAAAAATGCGAAAATAAACTTAAAAAAGGCGATTTGCCGTTATACAGACGACAAGATGGCGCTTTTGTTTTACACAGAGTTGTTGGTTTCACTGAAAATGGCGATTATATAATGTGTGGTGATAACCAGTTTTTAAAAGAAAAGGGCATAACACACGACCAGATTATAGGCGTAGTAACAGAAATTACACGTGACGGCAAAACCTTTTCAGTAGATAGTAAAAAATATCAGCAATACGTAAAATTTGGACTTTCTGTTTTAAATATCCGCTATCCGTATAAGAGACTTAGATACGGAATGCATTTGGTGAAAGGGAAAGTTAAATAGAATGCAGAGTATAAGAAGTGCTGAGTGCAAAGTGCTTAGTGCTGAGTTGTGGAAGCCCTGCGGGCTTGTATTGTAATTATTTGTGAATTAAGGTTAATCTTTAGTATCGTTTTTAGAATATTTTATATTTTTATTTATAATAGAAATTTAAAGGAAATAGTGCAACGAGTACGAATGCAAGAGTGTACTAAAAAGAAAAAGGCTGTTATTGATATAATATTGCAATCAAGGCGAAGCCTTCCGAAACTCAGCACTTTGCACTCAGCACTCAGCACTTCAAAAAGGTAAGGAGTAAATATGAACGAAAAAACTAACACAACTGAAAAAAATACCGCTTCTTGCCTTGAAACAGGCGAGATACTTATTAAAATTATAAAAGGTATTATCGAAAACAAGAGTGTAGATATACCGGAAAACACTGATTTTAATAAAATTATGAAATTGGCATACGCTCACAGAATAAGCGGTTTTGTGGCGTACGTTTGTAAATATTACGATATTGAAGAATCAATAAAAACTAAAATGGCAACAGAAATTTATAAAACCGCTGCCCGTCACACCGCACAAGAGCACGAAGTTAAGGGACTTTCAGAAGATTTTACAAAAGCAGAAATTGAACACTGCTTTTTAAAGGGGTTAAAAGTTTCTTCGCTTTACGATATTCCCGAAATGAGATTTATGCTCGATATTGATATTTTTATCAATTCAGAAAAATATGAACAGGCAATCGAAGTTATGAAAAACAGGGGATATGAAGTTGGTTGTGCTGATGAAAAGGACTGTTCACTCTCTAAAAAACCATTTTTAAACGTAGATTTGCATCAGGAATTGAAATACGACTACGATTTGGGTTACGAATTTTACGAGAAAGTAAACGAACGTCTTGTTTCAATTCCGGATTCTTTTGAAAAACTTATGAGTAATGAAGAACTTTACGTTTATCTTCTTTCTCACACGGCTCACCACTTCGCAACTGCTGGTACTGGTATTAAAAGTGTAATTGACCACTATTATATTTTAAAAAATCTTTTACCAAAGTGTGATGGTCAACTTCTTTCAGAATATCTCAACAAAAGTGGATTAAAAGGATTTGATGAAACGTTCACAAGACTCACAAAGTTCTGGTTTATGAATGGCGAATCTGATGAAACTATTAAAGAAATGTCAGATTATATTATTTTAAGTGGTGCTTATGGTACTGATATTAACTTCTACGTTAACAGTGTTCTCAGAATAAGCGATAATAAAAAAAGTTATTTTTTAGAAAGATTATTTCCGAAAAGAGAATGGCTCAGTTACCGCTACCCCATTCTAAAAAAACATAAAATGCTTCTCCCGGTGTTCTGGGGCGTAAGAATTGTAAGCACTATACTCGACTTTGACCGTATAAAAAACGAAGCAACAGGCGTTGCAAATATCGAAGATGATATTAAAGAAAAACAAGAAAAATTCCTTAAAAATGTTGGTTTGTAAATTTTTGAAAAAACTCTTGTAGAACTATGTTTATTATGTTATAATAATTTGCAGTGTGTTTAAAAGTTATTTTGAAATAAATAAAGGTATGGTGAATTAAATGGCTTACGAAGAAAAAAACAAAGTCGAAGATAATAACGCCAGTTTATATGCTATTTTAAGGCTTATAAATGTTATTGTTAAAAAATGGTGGTTTGTTGCAATTTTTATGGTTGCGTTTCTTCTTTTTGGTTTTATTTTTGCCAGAGTAACTTATACAGAACAATACAAATCACAGATTATGATTAATGTTTCTAATAAAGATAAAGATATTGCTGGTGCTGCGGCTATGTATGTTACTCAATCTGACGCACAGGCTTCAGGTATGCTTGCAATTAACTTTAAAGAACTCATTGAAAATGGTAACGATTTTATTACTGCTATTCGTGATGGTGTTGCTGAAAAAACTGGCAAGACTTATGACAAGGCATATCTTAGAAAATTAATTAAGGTTGATATTGTTACTGAAGGTACGTTGGTTTATCTTACCGTTACTTCGGATGATAAAGAATTATCCAATGCCGTTTCTAACGCAATTAAGGATTGTTATAGTGACATTACAACAAGAGCTTTCCCAACAGCTAATTTTACTATTGCCGATGACCCGACACCATCTGAGTTAGTTCCTGATAGAACAGTTGTTATGTATTCTTTGATGGGTCTTGTTTTTGGTGCGTTCGTTTCGATTTTAATTCTTGTTATTCAGAACAAAATCAAAAATATTCTTATTTCAAGTGAAGATATCAAAAACAAATATAACGTTGACATTATGGCAACCGTTTCTAAAATTGATATGAAGAAAGCGAATATTTCACGTCTTCTTATTACTGACAGAAACGTTGGTCTTCCATTTATTGAAACGTTCAAACTTATAAGAACAAAACTTGAAAATACAAAACTTAAAAAAGGTTACTCTGTTTTCGCTATTACAAGTTCTACTGAAAGTGAAGGTAAAACTACTTGCTCTGCAAATATTGCACTTTCACTTGCTAAAAGTGGTAAATCAGTTATTCTTATTGATGCTGACTTAAGAAGACCTGCTGTTTGTAAAACACTCGGTATTACTCTTGACGGTGACAGGGGTATTTATGAAATAGTTAGTGGTCAGAAAACTTTTGACGAAGCAGTTAAATATGTTGAAAGATATAACCTTTACCTTCTTATTTCAGATACACAGACTGTTGACCCTTCTGAAGTTCTTGCTTCTAAAGGTATGGAAGCTATTGTTGCTGAAGCAAGAAAGAACTTTGACTACGTTATTATTGACTGTCCACCATCTGGTGTTGTTGCCGATGCTGCTATTATTTCTAACTATGCAGACTCAATTATTTTCGTTGCTTCTGAAGGCAGAGTTTCACTTCCACAGGTTGAATACGCTTTATCTGACCTTATGACTTCTAAATCAGATATTTTAGGTTGTATTTACAACTACGCTGACCCTAAATTCCTTGGTATTAGTTCACAACGTCATGGTGGTTACTTCTCAGGTGCTTATGGCGGATATCATCGTCGTAGTCATTATGGGTACGGTTACGCTTATGCGAATGCTTATGCATCGAGTTACCATCGTCAACACGCTCAGAGCCAGAGTTCACGTTCATCTTCCGGTTCACGCTCAGGTTCTTCAAGTAGCAGCTCCCGTTCAGGTAGCTCATCATCAAGAACGAGTAGTTCACAATCTACAAGAAGGTAACTAAAATTTAATATTAAAATAACGAAAACCACTTTCACTTTTTTGTGAAGGTGGTTTTTAGTTTTGAACAAAATTATGAACATTGAATTAACCACCCTGTAAGTAGGAGAATTGTGCAAGTTGATTATTTTATTTGTTAAAAATTTATTAATATTTATTGATTAATAAGAAAAATAGTAACCAAAACGAGAATGAAATGTTACAAAATTGTAATTTATGAACAAAAAATGTTCATAAATTTTTACATTTTTTTTGAAAAAGATATTGATTATTTACAAAAGTTGTAGTATGATGATGAATGAAATATACTCGAATAGGTGTGGTATGCCCAAAATCAGGTGATATTTTGGATATTTTTAACACAAATAGTGAGTAAATTTATAGTAAATATATATACCCGTACATTTACAGGGATATTACATTTTGTATTTTATTGCTGAATTCGGAGGCATTTATTATGGCGCTTGAGTTAACAAGAAAAGGCGGGAACAATAAAAACCCTAAGCCGCAGGTTAATATTCTCCCTAAAATTGAGGAGTTTTTCCAGAAAAACCCGATTATGAAAATCGTGATTCCGGTTATAGGTTTTGTTATATTAGTAACCGTGTTCTTATTAATAGTCTTTGGTGACAAGGTTTTAATTGAGGACCCTTCTACTGACACAGGGGTTCAGAACCCGAACTCCAACATTGTTGAAGTGCTTCCGGGTGGTAATGAAATCACCGATGAAAAAGTTTTGGAAATTATTAATAAAGACCCGCTTTCAGCAGATATTTTAGCAGGCGCAAAATATACAGGTTATGCTACTGGCTCCAGCGGTCTTAAAACTGCATTAATAGAAATCAAGGATGATGTGCTTGTTCTTTCGATTGGTGAAACAGTCGGCGACTCAAGCTGGGAGGTAATTGAAATTACCGAAGATCACGTTCTTTTTAAAGCAGGCGAAGCTACTAAACGAATTAAAAGATAGCTTGTAAACCTATTTAATATATATTTACATTTGATAAATGTAAAATTTCGCTCTATTCAGGAGGACTACTTAAATGAATTTATTCAAAAATCAAGCATTGAAAACAATAAGCATGTTTGCACTTTCAATTATTCTTCTTGTAGGTGCAGTGCTTCCGATGTCAGCAGCAGGTAGCTCAATTGATGAATATATGGCTACATATACTGTTAAAACAGGTGATACTCTTTCATCAATTGCTGCTAAATACGGTGTTACCGTTTCAAGTATTGTAAAGGAAAATGATATTTCTGCATCTTCAACTCTTTTTGCAGGTCAGGTTCTTTACATTCCTGGTGCAACATCTGTAGAAGAAGACTCAACAACTTCTTTCGGTTCTTCAAGTTCACTTTCTATGGAGTTTAAAGATGCTGACCTTGTTGGTGTTCTTGAAACAATTCTTGCTCACACAGGTTATACAATGATTTTTAAAGGAAGTACAACAACTGTTTCACTTTCTCTTCCTAAAGTATCTCCTCTTGCAGCTATCGACTACGTTCTTCGTATGGTTGATATGACTTATATCAAGCACGATAATATTATTTATGTAGGTACTGCTTCAACACTTAACGCAAGTTTTGTTGATAAACAGGCACTTACTAAATTCTCTCTTAAATATATTTCAGTTGATACACTTATGTCTCAACTCTCAACACTTGGTGTAACAGTTACACTTGTTAAGATGGCTGATAATAACCGTGAATTCTGGGTTACTGGTACACCAATGCAATTAGCAAAGTTAAAAGACGTTGCTAAAACACTCGATATTAAAAAGCATACAACATTAGGTAGTGCGGCTATCAGTTCAAGCCTTACTCCTATTGAATTAAAATACATATCTGCAAGTGAATTCAGTTCACTTCTCTCAACACTTGGTCTTCATGCAGGTCTTACAATGTCTGCTCACCCAATGATTCTTTACGTTTACGTTACAGGCGATGAACTTCAGGATATTATGAAGATTAAGAAGCTTGTTGACTATCCAGATGCAAATGCTGAAGAAGAACCGGTTACTGACGAAAATGGTAACGTTGTTGAAGGCGACAAGGATTCAGAAAATAAAGATGAAAATGCCGGCACCAATGACGGTACAAACAATGGAACAAATAATGACACAAATACTGGCGATAACAATGGTACATCAAGTGACGTTGTAATTTCAGACGGTGAAACTTCACTTGTTAAAATTGAACTCCAGTATCTCAATAAAGACGCTGCTAAGAATATTCTTTCAACATTTGGTCACGAAGTAGAAGTATTAGGTCTCGACCTTTACGAGAAAACTCTCTGGCTCCGTGGTACTACTGAAGAAGTAGATGCAGCAGTTGCTGTAATTAAAGAACACGATATTTCAGGCAACAATACAGAAAAGGTTTCATTCACTTACGATTTACAGAACATTGTTGCAGCTGAATTACAAAATAAAATGGGTAATATGGATGTTGATGGCGTTGAATTCTACTTTGGCTCATATCCAGAACTTACAAAATCAATTATCGTTTACTGCCCATCAAATCAGGTAGAAAAAGTTAAGAATATTATTGCAACACTCGATAGTAACTTAGGCTCAATGTACTACCCGATTGCTACACTCACAAGTGATGCAGAACTTAACGCTCTTAATGCTAAGAAAGAACTTGTTGTTAAGTTCCTTAATGACCCGGCAATTACAGTTGATTCATTTGTTATTTCAGCAGACCTCGACCCATCTGAGGATGGTGTGAAATACATTGTTTACGTGTGCGAAGCACCAGAAAAGATTGACTTAATCAAAAACATGTGGGATATTGTTGACTAATTCATTTTGAATTATACAAATTATTGGAGTGAAAATTTGTGTTAGAATTTTTAAATCAGGAAAGTAATTATCCTGCTACGTTAGAAGATTTGCTTCGTTTAACCGTCGAAAAAAAAGGTTCAGACTTACACCTTGTTGTTGGTATGGAGCCATGTATCAGAATCGACGGTGATATAGTAAAGCAGGATTTTCCGAGAATGATGCCTGCTGATGTTGAAGCGATGCTTATGAAGGTGCTTTCTCCAAGAGATAGACAAACACTTCTTACAAACTTAGAACTTGATATTTCATATTCAGTTCCGAGATGTGCACGTTTTAGAGGTAACATTATTGTTCAACGTGGTACGTTGGCGGCAGTATTCAGAGCAATTCCTTTTGAAATTCCAGCATTGGATACATTAGGTCTTCCTGCAGACATTAAACGTCTTTGCACATTACCTCGTGGTCTTATTCTTGTTACTGGTCCTACTGGTAGTGGTAAGTCAACAACGCTTGCTGCAATGCTTAACTATATGAATACTAACTTCGAGTACAATATGGTTACAATTGAAGACCCTATTGAGTTCTTGCACTCTCATAAAAAATCTATTGTAAGACAACGTGAATTAGGTAGTGATACTTTAAGCTTTAACAACGCTTTAAGAACAGTTCTCCGTCACGACCCTGACGTTATTATGATAGGTGAAATGCGTGACCCTGAAAGTATTTCAATCGCATTGACTGCTGCTGAAACTGGTCACTTGGTGCTTTCAACGTTACATACACAAACAGCACCACTTACTATTGCACGTATTATTGACTCTTTCCCTTCTGGTCAACAGAATCAGGTGAGAAGCCAGCTTTCAAATACACTCAAAGCAGTTATTTCACAACAACTTTTACCACGTCTTGGTGGTGGTCGTGTTGCTGCTATTGAATATATGATTGATACTCCTGCTATAAAGAGTATGATTCGTGAAGGTAAAGACCATCAACTTTACTCAACAATGCAGACCGCTCAAAAAGAAGGTATGCAAACTATGGACCAATCTCTTCTCAAACTCCTTCGTGAGCAGAGAATTTCAAGAGAAAGTGTTATTGAAAACTGTATTGAACGTGCTGACATTATCCGTCAAATGCAGGTTTATTAACGTTGGATTGATTTTCAACTCTAAACTTCTAAACTCATAACTTATAACTTATAGCTCAGGGGGGACACTCTTGGAATTTATATACGAAGCCTTAAATAAACAAGGTCAGCCTGTTACAGGTAAGGTTACTGCTGAAAATATGGCAGAAGCGAATGAAAAACTTCGTGGTGCTGGTGTTATAGCAACCAAAGTTGAGCCTGTAAAAGAAGGCGCAAAAAAGAAAAGGGGTAAAAAAGTCCCACTTGCAGATATGTCAATGTTCAGCCGTCAGTTTGCGGCGATGCTTGATGCAGGTATTCCTGTTACTCAGGCGCTTTCAACATTGGCTTCACAAACAAACCACCAGACACTTGCATCTTCTGTAAGAACTATCGCAGAAGACGTTGAAGGCGGTGCGGCTCTTTCAGATGCATTCCGCAACCAACGCCCAGTGTTTACAGATTTGTACTGCTCAATGGTAGCCGCTGGTGAAATCGGTGGTATGCTTGATAAAACGTTACTTGCTATGTCAAACCAGTTGCATAAGGATAAGCAACTTAAAGACTCTATTAAATCGGCAACGTCTTATCCAAAAATGGTTGGTGGTATGGCAGTTGTAATTTGCCTTGCCATGATTGTCTTTATGGTTCCTATGTTTAAAGAAATGGCTGCAACTGTTGAAGATATCAACCCTATTACACAGATGATTTATAACCTTTCAGACTCAATCAGAGCTTATTGGTATTATTACATAGTTGGTGTAGTTGTTGCGATTATCGCAATCAGATTTTTAATAAAATCCCCACCAGTGCAGAATTTATGGGAAAACAATAAAATGAAACTCCCACTCATTGGTGAACTTTTAACAAAGACTATTCTTGCTCGTTTCTGCCGTATTTTTGCTACACTTTTATCGGGTGGTGTTACGGCGGTTAAAGCACTTGAAACGGCTGGTCCTACTTCGGGTTCAAGGCTTGTTTCAGAAGCTGTATCGAATGCTATTGAGCAGATTGAAAATGGTAGAACAATTCACGAAGCATTAGATGAAACAAAAATGTTCCCACCAATGCTTATAAGTATGATAGCAATCGGTGAAGAAGCAGGTACGTTACCTACTATGCTTGACAAGGTTGCTGAATTCTACGAGGAAGACGTTACGGCAATTTCTAAAAACCTTGGTACAACCCTTGAACCGTTAATGATGGCGTTACTCGGTGTTGTAGTTGGTTTCCTTCTTGTTGCTCTTTATCTTCCTATTTTCCAGGCATCTACAGCAATGCCATCTTAAAACCGAAAAAAAAACACTTTATCCACAGGGAGTTAGAACTAATGGCTAATAAAGTAAAC
Organism: Acutalibacteraceae bacterium; assembly: GCA_045533655.1. GTDB lineage: Bacteria > Bacillota > Clostridia > Oscillospirales > Acutalibacteraceae > DTU089. The sequence continues at coordinate 4,315 of JAZSIE010000007.1, read as the reverse complement.
AGCGCAATCGGAATTGAATATAATTCTCACGAAATAAAAGCAGTTGAGCTTGTTAAAAAGCCTGATGGTACTTTAGCGGTTACTGCATTCAGTAAAGAGGAAATTCCAGAAGGTGTAATGTTTGAAGGTATGATTTCAGAACCAGAAACATTCACAGCAATCTTAAAAGACCTTTACACTAACGGCGGTTTCACTGAGAAAGCACCAGTTGTAGTAGGTGTAAATAACGAAAACGTTATTTTACGTTACGCTACATTCCCAAAGGTTCCAGATGATAAGTTAAGAAGCGTTATAACAATGCAGGCGGGTGACTTTATTCCTGTTCCTGTTATGGAGTTAGGTCTCGATTTCGTTGTAGTTAACGAAGCTGTTGATGATGATGACCAGCCAATAGTAAACGTTCTCTTAATCGGTGCAAGAACACCAATGCTCGAAAATCTCATTAGTTGCTTTAATGATACTCAGTTCGACGTTATGGATATTGATAGTTCTTTCTTAGCATGGTGTCGTGCAACAATGGAAAAAGCTGTTCCGGATGAAATTTACGGGTTCCTTAATTTAACCGATGACGTTCTTAACTTTGTTGTTATTGTAGAAGGCGATATTAAAATGGTTCGTTCTATTACAATTCCAGACAGAGCAGTGTTAGACGTTAAAAAAGTGTTTGAAACCCCATCAGAAGTAACAGAAGAAGATATTGCTTCAGTAGTTGATTTTATGTATTCAGAACTTTCTTCATCAATCAGTTACTTCCAGATGCAATATGGTTTCCAGATAAATAAAATTTTATTGGCTGCTTCAACTGCAGTAGAAAATTCACTTCTTGAAGCACTCAATCAGAAGTCTTACGTTCCGGTAGAGTTACCAAAACTTTACGATGAATATATGAATAATAACTTCGACCCTGTAGGTTACTCGGGTTGCATAAGTCTCGCAAAAGTCGCATTGGAGGGTTAATAGAGTGAAATATAAAGTTAGCTTGCTTCCTGAAAGCAGAAAAAAACAAATCAATGCGCGTAATTCTATTAAAAAGATAACGTCAGTTTCTCTTATATGTCTTGCAGTTTTAGGTGCATTTTTAGCAGTTGTACTTGCAGTTGTTCTTTTTGCAAACAGTCAACTCAAAGAAGCCGAAAAGTTAGATAATCAATGTTTAGCAGAGATTGAACAACTTTCTTCTTATAGAGATATTCACTCTGCATTACAACAAAAAGTTAATCTTTTCGATAAAATTCAGCTTAAAGAACCATATCTTTACAATTTTATTGTAGAGTGGAGTAATATAAATCACCCAGGTGTGAGCATTGATTCTATTGAATGTTCTAACTGGAAAACAGACCGTTTGTGCACAATTGTTGGTTCTTGTGATTCAAGAAGCGAATATTTGGCTTATGAAGAAGCACTCAGTAAAATTACTGGTGTAGCTTCAGTAAGTTGTGTAAGTTATAACACTAATGTTGGTGGCGATGAAACTGACCCTGCAACATTTACTATAAGTGTTTCAGTTGAAGGTGGCGTTCAGGTAGTAGAAGATACTACGGCAGCTACAACTGAAGCAACAACAGCAGCACAGTAAGGAGGGGTAAAATGAAAAAAGATTTAAAAGATATTAAATTTGAAGAATTAAAAGAAAACCCCGCCTTTATTTTAGGTTGCTTTATATTTGCAATTGTTGTAGTGATTGGTCTTATTGCTTTCTTGATTTACACAATTTTAGGCGTGAAAGCAGACCTTGTAGAAACACGTCAGTCTTACCAGACTCATTTACAAGAAATTGCAACTTTGGAAGAATTAAGAGCGCAAAGCCAGAAGGCAGAAGAGCAACTTTCAGCTTACAAAGAAGTTCTTCCAGATAGTCTTGGCGATATTTATCTTCACGCTGAAGGTACAGAAGAACTTTGCAGAAACTTTGGTCTTTCAATTATTTCTTTTCAGGACCCTGTAGAAGAAACTTCTGACACTAAAGAAACAAAGTTCACTTTGGCGGTTGAAGGTTCATTCCCAAATATAGTTTCATTTATGCAGTACGTTTCAACGTTACGTCAGATTCACAGAATCGACTCAATCAGTCTTAAAACAACTGACGCTGGTCTTTATGAAGCAAGTTTGACTATAGCAATTCTTTCGCAGGATGGTTCAACTGGTCTTGTGAGTGCAACTAATCAATAAATTAAATCGTTACTTTAATTTGGAAAGTTAAAGTCTAAGGTGGCAAAAACAAAGGTGGTTTAATTTTGTTACCGTAACGAAGGAGAAATTTGTTTTGGCAGATAATAACATTGTAATCCCTGGTAGTATAGGTTACTTTTTAATTAAAGGAAATATAATCACAGAAGAACAACTTGCCGAAGCTCTCGAAATTCAGGCACAAGAAAAAGGTCTTTTAGGTCAGATTCTTGTTGATAAAGGTTTCTGTACAGAAGCAGACGTTTCAAGAGCTATTGAACAAAAAACAGGTTGTAAATACGTTTCTATTGAAGAGATTGGTGTCAATTTTGCTATTGCAAATATGGTTCCGATTGAATATAGCGTTAAAAAGGGTGTTTTACCTCTTTATGAAGAAGAGGGCAGACTCTTTGTTGCTATGAAAAACCCTAACGACGTTGTTACACGAGATAACTTGTCAGTTCTTACTGGCGGTATGGAAATTATACCAGTTATCGTTACCGATACTGAACTTGATGCCGCTCTCGACACAATTCTCAACAACGTTAACGTAGATGAATTTGAAGATGCGGACGAGGAGCAACAAGATGCTCTCGAGTCACTTGATAATGACCTTGATGAAAAACCAGCAGTTCAGCTTGTTAATCAGGTTATTACAAATGCTGTTCGTTCAGGTGCATCTGATATTCACTTTGAACCAATGGAGAAAACTCTCAGAGTTCGTCTTCGTATAGACGGCGTTCTTCACGAGATTATGTCACAACCAGTAAAACTTCACGCTTCAGTGGCATCTCGTGTTAAAGTTATCGGTGGTATGGATATTGCCGAAAGAAGAATTCCGCAAGACGGTCGTACAACTGTTAAGGTTGACGAGAGAACGTTCGATATTCGTATTGCTGTGTTACCATCAGTTTACGGCGAAAAAATCGTTATGCGTCTTCTTGAACGTGGTTCAAAATCTGTTCAGCTTAAAGATATTAACTTCTCTAAAGACCAAGAAGAGAAGTTCTTAAATACAATTCATTTACCTTACGGATTCTTACTTGTTACAGGTCCTACAGGTAGTGGTAAGTCAACAACACTTTATGCAACACTTGCAGAAGTTAGTGATATTTCAAAGCACGTTATTACACTTGAAGACCCTGTTGAACGTCGTATGGCTGGTCTTTGTCAGGTTCAAATGAACTCAAAAGCCGGTATGACATTCGCGGCAGCGCTTCGTTCAGTGCTTCGTGCTGACCCTGATATTGTCATGGTCGGTGAAATCCGTGACGGTGAAACTGCGAAAATCGCTGTTGAATCTGCTCTTACAGGTCACATGGTTTTCTCAACCTTGCATACAAACGATGCTCCTGGTGCAGTTACCCGTCTTGATGAAATGGGCGTTGAGCCATTCCTTACAGCGTCATCACTCGTTGGTGTTTTAGCGCAGCGTCTTATTCGTGTGCTTTGCCCACGTTGTAAAGAACAGATTGAAATTACTTATGAAGAACTCTTAAAGAGTTTGCCAGACTTCCCACACGACGGCAAAAAACCAACCGATACAATCAAAATTCACAAGGCAAAAGGTTGTATTGCTTGTAACAATACTGGTTATAAAGGTCGTCAGGGTGTATTTGAGTTCTTGCAGGTTACTAACGAAATGCGTGAGCTTATTATAAGACGTGCAAGCGCTGCAGAAATCAAAGAACTTGCAGTTAAACAAGGTATGCACACTCTCCGTCAGGAAGGTATCGACAAAATTCTTGAAGGTACAACTTCTGTTGAAGAAGTACTTCGTGTTCTTGTGTAATTCCTTTCACCTTATATTGGGTATGCCCCCAATTTATAAATTGTTTACAATATATTCTTATTATGGAAAAAATATTGTTATGAAAAAATGATATTATTGTGTTGGGGGGCAAACTGTGTTGTTTGTTCCCCGATTTTGCCAATTTTTGCCCTGAAAGACAAAAAAGTGCTGAGTGCAAAGTGCTGAGTGCTGAGTTGAGGGGCTACGCCGTAATTGTAATTATTTACGGATAAATGGTAGTTTGTAGTGTCATTTTTGTGGTATATATTAATTAAACATTTGAAAATAATGTGCATCGAGTAAGAATGCCCGAGTGTACTGAAAAAGGAAATCGCCGTAGTTATTATAATTATAATA
>JAZSIE010000026.1:0-52039 GCA_045533655.1 Acutalibacteraceae bacterium | reverse complement strand
CACCGCACGGTTTTGTAAGACAAAAATTCCCACTAACGTCGTCAAAACTCTTGAAATACGTCAGTATTCCAGCGAGTTTTTCCCTCTTAGAGAAAATCTCTTGTCTTAGATCTCCTTTCTCACCTAAAATTGTAAAGATTTTGGTGCAGTAAGGTGTTTCTTTGGCGCAGTCATACTGACGTATAACAAGACAAAAAACGGCTTAATGTGCCGAAAGATTTAAATTTTAGGCGTACGGGGTTCGACTCTCGTCACCTTAGGAGTTGCAGAAAATGGTTAAATTAAAAGTAGAAGAAGCGCATGGCGATTACGATTACGGCACGAGTAAATTTTTAGGTGCACCAACAATGCCAGAAGAATGGCTTTCTGACGGCACTCTTTCTGACGATGACTTTTTCTTTTGTCAAATAAAACTTTCAGAATTACGCGAAAACACAAGTTGCACACTTTTGCCACCTAAAGGATTTTTATATATCTTCCTAACAATTCAAGAAGACGGCACGTTTAAACCTAACGTGAGACTTTGTGAAGAAGAACCGGACACTCTTATTGACGATTTTAATTACGGTTTCGACTTTTTAGGTGACACTGACAAAGAATATTCAATAGACTTTAGTGGTGTAAGTGATAACACAGAAACAGCACTTTTTATTGAAGACAATGAAAACTACGTTCTTCTTCAGTATGACCCTCTCGACGATAATATGCCGGAGTTCTTGCAAGAAACAGAAAAACAAGCATTATTTAGAATTTCAAAAACTGATTTAGAAAAACTCGATTTTTCCAGAGTGACGTTTGAGTTAATATAAAAAAATCGGAAGCCTACAAGCTTCCGATTTTTTTAGTTTTATTTTTTAATTTCAATATATTGCTTCTGAACGGCATCGTATTTATAAATCGCATCTTTTCTGAATGCGCACGTATAATTTGTTTCTGTACCGTCTTGCTCATAAATTTTTATTATATAAACCTTTTTACCATCAACTGCTTTTACAACAGCGCCTGTTGTTACCATTACGTATTCTGTAATTTCTTTTTCAAAACCCAATGTATCTTTAGAACACTTTTTAAACATTTTCTGGAGAGCTTCGTTATTTTTTTCGTCATAAAACAACGTAGTTGCTTCTGCGGTCGTCTCTTCAACTATTTCAAAAGCGCCATTTTGAGTCAACAAAAGATATTTATTACTTTGAACATTGTAAACAAAGCAGTTGTAACCAACAATTGCATACGTCGCACTTGGTAATTCGGCATCTTCTGTTAAAAACAATTCAACCTTACAACCGTTTTCATTATTAACCTGACACTCTGAAAGTTTCATTACGTATTCGTTAATCGGTTTTGAAATTCCTAACGTTTCATTACTGTATTGACTGAGCATTTGTTTCGCAACACTCTCGTTAACAGTGATTGTACCAAAATCACCAGTCACTTCATATACAGTATCTGCCGTTGCTAAAGCATTGTCTTCCTTATATTTTTTAACACCCATCGCAATACCGAAAAGGACTGCTGAAACCACTGCAACAGCAACAAAAATTTTAACAATTTTTTTCACTTGATTCACTCTCCTATTGTATTATAATATACAATTGCAAGAGCAGTTTGTCAAGTTACAACGCCCCACCTAAACCAAGAATTATTTTGCAATATTGAGATATTTTTCCTTTGTTGCTATTCCGCCACGAATGTGACGTTCTTCTTTGTTCTTTTCTAAAACCTGCCTTACTTCATTATAAAGTGCAGGGTTAACCTTTTTTAAGCGTACTGTTACGTCGGTAAAAACCGTTGACTTTGAAATACCGAATTTTTTACCAGTTGCCCTTACAGTCGAATTTGTTTCTGCTATGTATCGTCCGAGCTCTATTGCTCTCTCGTCAAAATGTCCGTTTATATTATTGTCGTATCTGAACGCCATAATGCACCCCCCTGTTACATTATTAAAATTTATGCTTTCTCTTAATTTTTTATTACAAAAAGCAAAAAATTCTTTACACAGTTTTTTAACTGTGTTATTATAAAAGCATAAATTTTAAAGAAGTCTGGTGCTATTATGATTAAATTTGGTACAGGTGGTTGGCGTGCTGTTATCGGTGACGATTTCACACGCGAAAATATTCAATTAGTTGCAAGTGGTATTTTAAAATACGCTCAAGAACTCAAAAAAACGGACAAGCCTATTATTATTGGCTACGACAGACGATTTTTGTCTGAAACTGCAGCAAAATGGGTTGCCGAAGTTCTTGTGGCAGGTGGAATTGACGTATGGTTTTTAAATCGTTCTGCTCCTACCCCACTTATAATGCACACAGTAAAAGACAGTGAACTTTATTTTGGTATTGAAGTAACTGCGAGTCACAACCCTGCAAATTACAATGGTATTAAAGTTATAGTTGACGAAGGCAGAGATGCGAGTCAGGAAGTTACCACAAGAATTGAAGAATTAATTGAAGAAACAAAATCAATTGAAACAATTGATTTTGACAAAGCCGTAACTGACGGTAAAGTGTTATATCTTCGTAACCCATTCAACAAATTCCTTGACGATATTTTAGCACTTTTAGACGTTGATGCTTTAAGAGAACGTGGACTCCGTGTTCTTTTTGACACAATGCACGGCTCCGGTACATATCCGTTACAAGTTATTCTTCACACTACACGTTGCACTGTTGACACCATAAACCTTAATAAAGACGCTTATTTCGGTGGCGTTATGCCAGCACCGACTGAAGAAACTCTTTTACCATTACGTGATATGGTTGTTAAGGGCGACTATGACCTTGGTATTGCTATGGATGGTGACGGCGACAGACTCGGTATTATTGACAGAGATGGTACGTATATTAACGCTAACGAAATTCTTTGTATGCTTTACTACTACCTTGTTAAATACAAAGGTTGGAAAGGCGCAGTTGTAAGAAACCTTGCTACAACTCACATGCTCGATAAAATCGCTGAAAGTTTCGGCGAAAAGTGCTACGAAGTACCGGTTGGTTTTAAATATATTTCTTCAAAAATTGACGAAGTAGATGCAGTGCTCGGTGGCGAATCTTCCGGTGGTCTTACAGTTCGTGGCCACATTCACGGTAAAGACTCTGTTTACGCCGCTTCGCTCTTTGCTGAAATGATAAGCGTTACAGGAAAATCGCCAGTTGAAATTATGAAAGAGTTAGAAGAACAATTTGGTGTATTCACAATGGTTGAAGATAACCTTGTTTTTGCACCTGAATATAAAGACACTGTTAACCAGATTATCATGCTCGAGAAAAAGTTACCTGAATTTAAAAATAAGGTAACACGTGTTAATTACGAAGATGGTTGCAAGGTTTATTTTGATAACGGTGACTTTGTAATCTGCCGTTTCTCTGGTACAGAACCACTCCTTCGTATATTTGCTGAAAGCAAAACTAAAGCTACTGCGAGAGAGTACGTCGATGCGTTCAGAGTTTTTCTTAATCTTTAAAAAGTTGAAAGTTGAAAATTTAAAATTGAAAGTTTCGGAAGTCCTTCGGACTTGATTATAATTTAATATGAATAACAAAAAACTACATTCATTCATTTTCGCCTTAAATGAACGAATGTAGTTATTTTTATAATATCCTCGTTCCTAATTCTTAATTCCCGATTCCTCGCTAACCACTGCCGTTTTACTCTTACATTTTTTAAAAAACACAAGTGAAACCGGCGTAACAGCAACCAAAATCAATGCAAAAATTTCTGGATAAGAATCCACGTTAAGATAACAAAAGAAAAAATCGCTTGCACCCTCAAAACAATAATTGGCTAAACATCCGAACGGTATCAAAATTAATCCTATTGTCAACCAAAACATCCAGGCTAATATATTACTGTCATCTGAAAACATAAAGCCAAACAAAAAAGTTGCAGTAGGAACAACAGCACTAATAAGTGAAGCGTAATACATATACTTCAAATCATATTTTTTACCGATAATTGCAGAAGAAAAAAGCCATATCAACATAACGCCTAATGAAATTAGAGGTATAATCGGATATAAGACAATATCAAAATTTTTGAACGTAGTTACTTCCAAGATATCATAAATCGGTGTTACAAGAACTTCATCTTGTGAAATAGTGGCTAAAACCCACAACAAAATTACTGGCGTAGCACCCATAAAATATTGTTTTACTTTTCCTATATTTCGCATAAAATCACCCTTTAAAAGAATTATGGTAAAAAGAATGAACCGAAGGGTAAAAATATACCTGCTATAATAATTAAAAATCTTAAATCAAGAAGCTCTTTCATATTACGATTTTTAAAAGCGATTATTCCTGTAAGTATAGCACCAAGACCAAATAAAACTGGTAGTACAAATACACTTCCGCAGAAAATAACAATCTCTAAACAACATGTAATAATTTCATTTAACCAGTCACCTAAATAATAATTAGGATTCAGTTCTGAAAAAACCATAATCACTGCAGATATTATTGTTACAACAATTGAAAATATAGATAACCCCTTACCTACACCTAAAACTGAATTTTTAATTTTTTCTAATTTCATAAAGAACACTCCTTTTTGTTTTCTTTTCATCTACATAATATCAATTCATTTTTAAAAAAGTACCAAAATGTAACTTTTGGGCGTGTTTTTGTAATTTTTGGCATATTCAGGTGTTAGTTTTTAGGTGTTGGGTGTTAGTATTGTAGGGGCAGACCTGCCCATCAGTCATTAGGTGTTGGTGGTTAGTTGTTAGTGCCGATCGCATACGAACAGAGTGAATATATATCGCAACTGCATTTATGCAGTTATATCGCTTTTGCTTTTGCAAAAATATCGTAAAAAAGAACTCAGTTAACTGACTAAAAAATCAATTAACTGAGTTTTTTGTTTTAAAAATTATTCTGTTTCTCTATAAGACACAGAACCGTCCCCTGTCTTATCCGTCAAAACCATTTGAATTAATGGATCTTCGATTTTCTCTATACAATCGATATACTTAACACCATTCACATCAACATATCCAATTAAAATAATACCTTCTGATGTCATATGTGTTGAAACCCCACACAAATCATCGTTCTTAGTTTCAGGTTTATGAATAGAAGAAGATAGATATTTATAACTAAAATTAGTTGTAGAATCTATGTTTTGAACATCATCAATTGTAGATTTATGTAATGATAAGTTTGAAAAATCACTAAACTCTAACTTTTCTTTACAAACAGCAACTCTTAGAGCTAATAATTCATTATCTATATTTTTATAAAATATAAATAGTTTACCTATGCTCTCATTTTCACAAATACTATAACAATACGTGCTATCACATTTAAAACACTCAAGCACATATTTATCGGCAAAAACATCCTTGCATTCAAAAGGGGCAGATATCTCGGTTATCCCCCACAGAGAATTTAAATCTTGAAAAGTATATGCATCAAATAAATTAGTATTATGTGCCCTATTTAATACACACGATGCTATTTCTCTAAGTTCATCTTCTGTTTTTGGTGTAACACTCAAACCAACTACAATACTATTTGAAATACTTGTCGATTCTTTTAGCGGATTGTTTTTAACACTAATGTTTTTATTATAAAAATAAACAAAAACAAATATAAAAAACAAGACTATGACAAAACACAATAAAAATTTTTTCATATACACACCCTATTTAAATGTTTTTGTCCAAAACGTTCTTCTTACTGCAATATACAAGACAGGGGACGGTTCTGTGTCTTACGCCGTCCAGTGCCTTTTTCTTGATTTCAATATATCAAATTTTGCAAAATAAATCAAGCAATTTTACAATCTTCAACACAAACTAGCAAAGTGTTGAAAAACAACTCAATTAACCGACTAAAAAATCAATTAACTGAGTTTTGGGTTTTAAAAATTATTCGATTTTTTCGGTAAGACAGAGAACCGTCCTCCGTCTTAAATTGCAATAGTGGTTTAAGCAAAAATGTAAAAACTTATAATCAAGCCGAAGACTTCCAAAATTCTTAATTTTTAATTCTTAATTTTTAATTTTGTAAATGCCTTCTGCATTTACAAACGCACTCCCCCACGTCTTACTAAAATTGTATCGTCGCCTATTACGACTATATCTTTAAAGCAAATTACTATTTCTTCGCCACGTCCTAAAAAACCGCAAACGCCGTGACCACAAAAGACAATTATACTCACAAGACAACCTGTGCAAGTGTCAATTTCAACGTCACACACACTGCCTATTCTTGTGCCGTCATCTACGTTAATAACTTCTTTTGAGCGAAGGTCTGCTACTGAACATTTCAAAATAATCACCTAAATTCCAAAATCATTTTCCATAAGTGAACATCTGGTGAGTTTTTGGAGTCCGTATTTTTTTCTTATTTTATCTCTTGCGAGTTCAAGGCGTTCTTCTTTTTCGTGTTTCTGGTGTTCTTCAATATCAAAAAAAGATGCCTGATTAAAAACTCCCGACGAGTCAAGAAGTTTTATGCCAGTAATGCTTAACGCTCTTATAGGTTCGTTTTCCAAGTCAACGTTTTCTTCTATAAGTTTAATTGCTTCTTCTGCTAAATCGTACGCCAAATCTGTTGGCGAATCAAGAGAACAAGAACGCATTACGGTTTTCATTTTAGTATTTCTTATTCCGACTTGTAACCCTGCACACTGCACATTATGATTTCTGAGTCTTGCTGAAACTTTATCTGAAAGAAAATAAACACAGGTGCGCACGTCTGCCATAGTTTTTAAATCGACTTTGAAAGTCATTCCATTCCCTATTGATTTATATGCATCACGATATTGAAAATGATTGACTTTACTATAATCATAACCATTGGCATACTGAAAAATCGCCTTACCCTGAACGCCTAAAAGATTTTCTAAAACATCTTCGCCAATTTCTGCAACATCGCCAATAGTTTCTACGCCGAGTGTTCTTAATTTTTCTGCGGCTTTTCTGCCTACGGTGAAAAGTTCACCCGCTTTGAGTGGATATAAAAGCGTTTTAAAATTTTCTTTTGTTATGACTGTTACGGCATCTGGTTTTTTATAGTCACTCCCCATTTTTGCAAAGATTTTATTATATGACACACCCACAGAAATAGTTACGCCAACTTCTTTTTTTATTATTTCACGAAGCTCGTTTGCTATCATTTGACCACTACCGAAAAGTTTTTGCGAACCCGTTACATCAAGCCAACATTCATCCATTCCAAACGGCTCTACTAAATCGGTATAACGGCAATAAATATCAAATATTTTTTCTGAATATTCTTTATATTTATTGTAGTGTGGTTTTACTAAAAGCAAATCTGGACACTTACGCTTCGCCTGCCATATTGGTTCGGCAGTTTCTACTCCATATTTTTTCGCCTTTTCATTTTTAGCTAAAATAATGCCGTGCCTGTATTCAGGGTCACCACAAACTGCAAAAGCATACTTTTTAAGTTCGGGATTCATATCTGCTTCAACTGATGCAAAAAAATTATTACAATCACAATGAAGTATAACTCTCTCCATTTTTACAACTCCAAACGTTTGTTTGGTTTATAGTAACACAAATAAATCCCTTTGTAAAGTATATTTTATAAATTTTTTATTACAATTTTTAGTAATCGTTTACTTTTTAACTGTTTTGTGTTTTAATAGGTATATTATATTTTATTAAGGAGTAACTATGATTATTCTTATGCTTTTTTTAGCGGTAGTTTTTTCACTTGTCGCTTTTTTTGTTTACAAAAAAGCGACAAGTTTTAATAGTTCAAAAAAACTCACGTTTGTAGTTTTGAGTTTTCTTATTTTCACTTTAGGATTAGAGCTCACAATTTTCAACGTAAATTTTTATAATACCCGTGGTAATGAAGAAATTTCACTCAATCAATATATGAGTTATAATATTGATAGTAACAACCACTACACTTTAACCGCCGACAATAATATTCTTTACTTCCCTGAGATTGAAACCGAAATCGAGAATATTTATATCAACGTAATTTCTTCACCATATAAAAACACTCCACTAAAAATAAAACTAAGCGATGAAGCGAATGCAGTAACGTTTGAAACGCCCGAAAGAGTGCTTTCAGCCGAAGTAAAAAAGAGTCAATATATAAACGTACACGCTTCAGGCATTGTGAGTGGTCTTACAGTTGATTTTGATTTAGAAGAAGATGACATTTTAATTTTAGAAGGTGTTTATTTAAATACCGAAAGACCATTTGAATTTTCTATTATACGAATTCTTGTAGTTTTTGCTATTTCCGGTTTTTGTTATTTATTCTCACCAAAATCCAAACTTTATAAAATGAAACTCAAATCAAACAAAGAGAATTACACTGTTCTCGCAACGTTTGCACTTTGTGTTTTATGTAGCATTTTTGCTATTATAAGCGTTATAAATCCATTGTTCGTAGGTCTGAATTTTACTGCTTCCGGTATTGAATTAACAAGACTACCTATGCAGAACCATAATATGTATGACGAATTAGCGTGTGCAATTCTTGACGGCAAAACGTATATTGATAACGACGACGTGCCCGACTCTTTAAAAGAACTCTCGAACCCTTACGACACAACGTTACGCTCACTAAAATCACAACAGACTGGCGATAAATACCGCTGGGACGTAGCGTATTTTGACGGGCACTATTACGTATATTTCGGAATTGTGCCGTTACTTTTAATGTATTTACCATTCAGGTTAGTTTTTAATACCCCATTTCCTACTGTTTTAGGCATAATAATTTTTGCAGTTACTTTCTCAATAGGAGCTTATAAACTTATAACTCTTATAGCAGAAAAGAAATTTAAAAATATATCTGTTGGTACACTTCTTTTAGTGCTTATAACGTCAATTATTTCGTGTGGTTTGATGTTTTTAGTTAAACGCCCCGACTTTTACGGAATACCAATTATAACCGGTATGACTTTTTCTGTTTTTGGCATTTACAACTGGCTTTGTGGAATTTATAACGAAGAAAAGCGTAATTTAAGATTTTTAACAGGCTCAATTTGTATGGCACTCGTTGCTGGTTGCAGACCACAACTGTTACTTTTAACGTTCCTTGCAATACCATTATTCTTCAGAAAATATATAATTGAAAAAAATTTTAGAACAAAGCAAGGTATTAAAGAATTAGTTTTACTTCTTTCGCCTTATATTGTTGTTGCGAGTGGACTTATGTTTTATAATTACATTCGTTTTGGTTCACCGTTTGACTTTGGTTCAAACTACCAGTTAACCACAAACGACGTTACAAAGCGTGGTTTTGATATGGGAAGAACTGGTCTTGGCTTTTTCACTTATTTATTTCAGCCACCAGTGTTCTCTGCAAAATTCCCATTCTTAGAAAAGGTTACAATTAGAACAAACTACGTCGGCAAAACTATTGTAGAAAACTGCTTTGGCGGACTTATTACTTCTACACCAATGCTCTGGTTTTTAGGGTTTTTAGGAAAAACCAAAAACACTCTTAAAGAAAAGAAACTTTTAAGTCACACTATACTCCTTATTTTATTTGGATTAATTATAGTTTTCTTTAACACTCAGGCTGGTGGACTCTTACAAAGATATATAAGTGATTTTGGATTTATATTCTTTGGTGCAGTAATTCTTATAATTTTTGCACTTTATGAAAATGCAGAAAGTAAAGGTGAAAAACACCTTTTGAATATTTTAACATTCTGTTCATCAATTTTAAGCATTTTTTATTCATTTGCTCTTGCATTTTCTGTTTCAGATGTTACAATAGATACACGAAATCCAGAATTATTTTTATACCTTTCAGAAATGGTACAATTCTGGTTGTAATAAGAAATTAAATAAAGAAGGAAAGAGAAAAAAATACTATGGCAAATTTTAAAAAAACACGTTTAATGAAAACACTTTCATTAATATTCGCACTCACATTAATTGTAACCGCATTTACAGGTTGTGGTGGTAATGAAGAAGAACCAACCACAACAGAACCTACAACAGTTATTACAACTGAACCACCGGTAGTTTACAGAAATCCATTAACCGGTGAAGCTGGTTACAACGAAGAACTTATTGGCAACAGACCAGTTATGGTAGTTGTTGAAAACCACTCACAAGCAAGACCACAATGGGGCTTAACTTCTTCAGACATCGTTTTCGAAATGGTTGCTGAAGGTGGCATTACAAGAATGATTTTAATGTATGCAGATGCTTCAAGACTCCCTGATAAAATCGGTCCAGTAAGAAGCACAAGACATTATTTCCTCGATTTAGCAGAAGGTTATGATGCAATTTTCACTCACTTCGGTCAGAGCACTTATGCAAAACAACAACTCGCAAATCACGATATTGATAATATTAACGGCTACGTTGACGGCAGTTATTTCTCACGTGACAAATCAAGAAACGTTGACTCAGAACACACCGCTTACACTACAAAAGAATGGGTTATCAAAGCAATTGAAAATAAAGAGTACAGAACAACTCTTAAAGAAGGTTACGAAAACGCTTTCAGTTTCAATATTGATGGCGACAAAGTTTTAAAAGATGGCTCTTGTGTTACTGCGACAGTTTCATTCTCAAGTGGTTACACATACACTTTGAATTACGATAAACAAGAAAACGTTTATTACTCATCTTTAAACGGCGCACCATTTATGGATAGCAACGGAACACAACAGAATTTTGAGAATATTGTTATTCTTTACACAAATATTTCTGCAATTGCAGGTGACACCAAAAACAGAGTTGATTTCGATTTAAGTGAAGGCGAAGGCAGATATATCTCTAACGGCTCTTATGAAGATATCAGTTGGAAAAAGGGCGACAGTACAGATATGTTAAAACTTTACGACAGTGAAGGCGAAGAATTAAAACTCAACACCGGTAGAACTTATATTGCTATTTGTGACGACAGCAGAGAATCAGTAAATACAGTTGCTTAAAAACATTTCACCCACAAAGCGAATTGCTTTGTGGGTGAAATGTTTTAAAGTCTCTCTTCATCTTTTTTTCGTTGTTTATTTGAATTTATAAAGAACGGAATACCAAATCCAAGACCGCCACCTAAAAGAAGACCGCCTGAAAGGAACAACCACCACAAAGGGTTTTTCTTTTCTTTTTCTTCTTGCTTTTCGGCTTTTATGACTTTCTTTTCAATTTTGGTTTCAACTTCTTTTGTTAATTCAAACTTTTCACCGAAAGAGTCCTCGTAGGTAATAACTATTGTGCCAGTTACCTTGCCTGTAAGCTCAGAATCAACTCTCAAATTAGCATTTGCAGTTGCACTTTCCTGTGGGGCGATTTCGCCTACAAAGCTACTGCCACCAGACTCGAGACCTTTTACGTTAAAATCCACCTTACAGTTATAAAGTGGTGCTTTACCCGTGTTCATAAGATTTATGTTTACTGTTACAGTATCTTCCTGAACAACCTTTACAGGTAACTTTGCACCGTCAAAATCTAAAAGTGCGGGTTGCCTTACTTCAATTCTCAAGGTGTCATCTGCATTGTAGCCTGAACCGTTCTGGTCTTCATACTCGCAACTGAAACTGAGTTTATGTTCACCTATAGTAGCAGTATGCACTGCCTTTAATTCAACTGACCAAGTGTAATATTTATTAGCACCAATTGAGTCAACATACTTTGTACCCATTCCAGTAGGTCTTATTTCGTCAGAGTCTTCTGAAACAGAAAGTTTAATGTTACTTACTTGCTTTTTAGAATGCATATTCTTTAAGGTTATAGTAAGTATTTTGGTTTCTTCAGGACTTATAAATCCATCTTCTATTTCATAGCTTACTACCATAAGACGAGGTTGAGAATTATCTTCTGTAACTTCTTCAACATCCTCTTTTTCAACAACAGGTGTACTTTTTTCTGTTGTAGGTTGGGCTTTTGTTGTAGGTTCAGTAGCCTTTTCGGTAGTCGATTCTGATAAATTTTCAGTAGGTACTGTAACGGTACTCTGTGTTACTGCTTCGGTTATTACCAAAGAATCTTCTGCAGCAACACAAGGGAGCACAAGAAGTGAAAGACATATTAAAAATATTAAAATTCGTTTCATATTTTACAACTCCCTTATGTTTTCTACAATGCTGTTTTTGGTAATTGATTTTATTTTGATTTTAAGATTTATATATGTAGTTAGTGCCAAAACAACAAACATAATTATTATAGGTAATATATTAATCTTGAATGGTTCACCCCAAAGAAGATCACCTATAACGGAATTTGTAGATAAATAAATCACACTACCCACTCCGAACCCTAAAATCAAAATGTAAAGTATTTGTGTAACGAAAGACGAAATAAGTTCTTTTTCAGAAGCACCAACAGCACGAAGTGTACCTAAAGTTCTTTTACCTTCACGAATTTGGGCACTTATAGAGTTATTTATAAGTGAAATTGAAACACAAAGGAAAACAAGAACAAATGAAGCAATAGAAATAATCCAATTTACTTTTTCTTGTTTTTCAGCTTCGTGAATAGCAAAAATAGAAACTATATCTTTACCAGGTAATATACTCGAAAGTTCTGCTTGCATAATTTCGTCAATTTCTAAAGTACATTCTTCCTCTAATACAATGTTGAAATCTTCATAATTGAATTTTGTGTTGAATGTATCTAAACCTTCAAGAGTTGTATATATTCTAAAATATCCGTGAGAACTTTTCTTACCAACAATTGCGCCAATTTTAACTTCTTTATCTTCTCTTGTTACATTACCCTTGCCATCATCACAAAGAAGTGAAAGTTTTAATGTGTCGCCAACTTTGAATGGATTTTCAGCTGTAGCTTTTAAATTATCCTTTATATCTTTTTTCATCTCGTCATCTTTTTCTGCTTCCGATGACAAATTGTAAATAGTGTTAGAGTAACCATTATCTGAAAATGGTTCATAGCAATATCCGATTTTTTCTGGTGCAAAAATTATAATTTCTTCACCTGAATTTAATTTGTCAATATTTATTTCACCAGCAATTAAATTGTCTTCTGTTATTTCGTTAGTAATAAAAAGCTCTGGACTTTGACCTACAATTTGGACATTGAAAAGCTCCTCGTTTTCGTGAAATTTCGCAATTTTTTTAGTATAAGTATAGTCTGGATTTGCAGTGTCTTGGAAAAAATCCTTAACCGTTTCTTCGGTTAATTCAGGAGAGGTGATTACTTTATGTTCACCAGGTGTTGATGCAATTTCTTTAAAATAAACATCATTAGCAGTAAGAAAACGAGAACTTTGCAATCCATTAGTTGAGTATTCTACTACCTGTAAATATTCAGGAACTTCATCCTCGAACACTATGTTTAAATTAGCCTCTTTTCTGCCCCAGACATCTGATACCTGTGGTATTTCAAGAACCTCGTATTTTCTATTTTCATTTAATGGCGATTCTTCGCTTTGGACAGTCAAATCATTAATAAAACCATTACTTGACCCAAAACCGCCAAAATAATGAATTGTATAATCAACATCGTAATATTCGTATGAATCGTTAATCCGAACATTGAGGAAAGCAAGAGCTAAGCTTGAAATTGCAACAGTACAAGCAATTACTGAAGCTATAGCAACACTTTTACTTTTATAAAAAATAAGTTTTCTTTTCGCAAGGTGCTTCGAAACAACGAAAGATACTTGAGATTTTACTTTCTTATTCTTCATCTTTCGCATCATTTCAATATTTCTTATAGCCTGCATTGGCGAAAGTCTTGAAACGCTGAAAAGTGGAATAATTGCTGAAAGCATAACACAAGCAACACCTAACAAAGCACCCAATATAAGAACTGTGAAATTAGGTTTAAATATAAAATTTTCACCCATTATTTTTGCAAAAAGCTTAACTGCACCAAAAGAAACAGCAATGCTTAAAGGTGTTGTAAAAAGGCAAATTATAAATGCTTCTCGACCGAAAATCGAAATTAACTGTCTTCTTGTTGCACCAACAGCCTTTAGCATACCAATCTGCTTTTTTCGTTCTTTTAAATTAGAATTAAATGCATTAACTATGCCAAAGCAAGACATAAACGCAAGCAAAGCTGAAATAAAAATTACTGTAGCAAGGTTATAGGTAAGCTTTGTATAATTGTCTGTTATAGAGTTTGCATAAATATAGTTGCTTAACTGGTCATCATAAGAAACATTCGACATAATATAACTTTCATCAATCCACGATTCATTGAAAAAAGCAACTAACGCTTCTTTACCTCCAATTGCTACCTGTGAATTTTTCACCACTAATGCGGCAGGTAGTTTTTGGGCTCTTTCTACAGTATTGCTACTAAAAAGCTCAAAATTTGATTTTTTATCATGAAGAATACCAACAAGTTTATAGGTAACTTCACTTTCTTCTTTTAAAAATTCATCACTATTACAAACCAAGGCTTTTAATGTGATTTCTTCACCAATTTTTGTATCAAGTCGCATTCTTTGAAGAGCACTTTTTTCAATAGCAATTTCGTTTTCTTTCTCTGGCATTCTGCCGTCTAAAACAACAGGGTAATAAAGCTCTGTTGCTCTCTCATCAAGCCAGCCAATCATTGTACCATTAGAAAAATCTTCTTTTTCGTTCCATGCATAAGAAAGAATATGTGCATACCCAATTTCACCAATTATAGAACCATCTTCTATAGCTTTATTTAATTCATAGTTCTGTGCATTGGTAACAATAGTATCTTGTTTGCCTTGTTTTCTGTATTGCATTTCTTCTCGTGAAGATTGTAAGCAAGAAGCAAAAAACGGAACACCAGACGAAAATATCATTGCTAAAACAATACCTATAATCATAAGAGTGTAACTCTTTTTACGGTTTTTCAAGGTGCTAAATGCAAGGGAATTATATGTTAACTTTTTCTTTTTCATAATTTCACCATCTTCCCATAAAGAATAAAGTATAAATTTTGCGAAGTTCATTACGCATTCCGAACTCCGAATTCCGCATTATTTTATAACTCCCTTATGTTTTCAACTATACTATGCTTCATTTCTTTTTTTACTTTTAAAAACATATTTGCACCACACGAAACAAAAAGCAATATAACTGCAACTATTGTTTCTATAATGGTAACTTTAATATCATCTGGCGTGTCACCTATAGAAAGAAATACAAGATAATACAAACCATAGAATACGAAAAATGTTAAAAAGCCCGCTAAAGTTCCCCAACCTAAAATAGAAATTAACTGACGAATATAAGAATTGTTTATATCTTTTTGTGTTGCACCAACTGCACGAAGTGTACCAATTTCGCGTTTACTCTCTCTTATACGGGCGGTAATCGAGTTGTTTACCATACTTCCACAAGCTGTAAAAAAGAGTATAACGACAGCTATAATTACAATAAGAGTAGCTCTCATATCATTTTCCTGTTCTTGTCTTTTTTCGTAAAATGAGTTAATAGAGCCGTTTGTTCCTGCACATACTACACTGAAAAGTGTTTTCATATTATCATCTATTTCTGCTGTGCATTCTGTGTTAAGGTTAACCCCTACAGCTTGATATGGAATGTTTTTTTCTGTAAATTTGTTAAACCCTTCTGTTGTAGTAATAACTCTTACAGTGTCATAAAACATATTATAAAAAAGACTACCTTCGTTACAACCAGCTAAATTGTGTATAACTGCACCTATATATGTATTATTTTCTTTTTTCTCATAATCAATAGGCTGTTGATCTTTTACAAGATGATAAATATCGTAGTCAAATTGAGGCCTTTCATCTGCATAAAGCCAACCAAGAGTAATTCCTTGACCAACTGTTATATCACAAGGTGTTTCGCTAAGAAATTTGTCTTCTGCTACAAGTCCAGGTGATTCCTCAAGTGTTGTTTCGTATGAAGAAATAAAGGAATAATTCATAGAATCTTGTTCTAAGTGACTTGCAGTAAGTAAAAGTTTTTCAGGTATCAGAATAATTACTTCTTCGCCTGAATTCAATTTATCAATATCAATTCTCCCTTTTGCGATATATTCATCAAGATTTTTAATAATCTCTTCGTCAAAACCTATAATTTCAACTGGAACCAAATCATCTTTTATTTTTGCACACTCTTTTACAAAAATAGCTTCAGCACTACCTGAACGTGTATACTCTTTGTAATTCTCTTGCGTTACCCATACGTTTTCAGGTTGTGTGTTATAGTAATTTGTGTAATAACACAAATTGTGCATATACTCAGTAAAATTATCAGTCACTATATAACCTTTGGTCTTTTTCTGCATATTAATACTTTCAACATATTCATTACATATAATTTCTGACAAATTATTTTCAGTTAAACCTTTATAACCTATTTTATAATTTGATAAACTATTGCTTCCATCAAAACTATCTGAAGTAACAATATAGTCATGTTCATATACTTCAAAACTATCTTTAATAGCATTTATAAAAGAAAAACCTAAACAAGAAGTAAATACTGCAACACACACAATTATACTTGTTATTACACCCTTACTTCTAAAAAGTGTAATATTTCTTTTCGCAAGTAATGTAGCTGTATCATAATTTTTTTCTGTTTTAATTTTTTTGTTTTTGAATTTTCTTCCAAGTTCTGTATTTCTGATTGCTTGCATAGGAGAAATTCTTGTAGCAGAAATCAGAGGAATAAGCGAAGCAACAAGAACGAAAATTACACTTAATAAAATGCTTACAGGAATAACCCAGAATTCTGGTTCAAATATATAATAATCACCAAAGAATGGTACTATCACAGATATAATACCAAGAGATATAATAACACTTACAGGAGCACAAATAATACAAAGTATAAAAGCTTCTCTGCCATAGATTTTTAGAATTTGTCTTTTAGTTGCACCAACACTTCTTAAAAGACCTATTTGTTTTTTTCTTTCTTTTAAGTTTGTGCTAAAAGCATTTATTATGCCTATATCTGCCACAAGCATAAATACAAATGAAAGTATCGCAAGAAGTATAGCAGGTGAAGTAATACTTGAAAAAGCATTTAAAATATCAAAATTTACAAACATTGATATTTCATATTGAAGAACTCTTACAGCTTCATTACCATAGTTTTCTATAAAAGCACCATATTGTCTGTTATATTCTTGTTGATTTAAAAATTCTCCAGTAGATACAAAAGCCATAAGAGAAGCTTTGCCTCCGGCAGATATTAAATAATCATCAGATACTATTGCTGCAGGAATTTTTTTGTAATCCAAAACTGTCATTTTTTCAATATTGGGGCGTTTGCTTGTAAGAATACCTGTAAGTATAAATTCAACCTTTTGGGCTTTTCCAGAAAGTTCTGTGTTGTTTTGATGATACATATCAAGTGCGAGAACATCACCGATTTCAGCGTTAATTCTCATACGTATAAGAGCATCTTCTTCAATAGCAATTTCGTTTTTATTTTTAGGAAGAACCCCTTCTTTTAATTCTATATACATATCCCTCGATGTATCATCAAAACTTGCAAAACAAAAACCACTACCCTCATCTGCCTTAGGATTTGAAAGATAGCCGAAAATATTGGCATAACCTACTGTTTTATAGTTTCTTTCAAGACATTCGATACATTTTGCATTATCTGTTATGTCAGGAATAATTATATCCATTGTGCCGTACAAAGCATTTTTGGTAGCTTCTGCAGAGGAAATAGAGCTCGAAATGAGAAAAGGTATACTTGCTGAAAATACCATCGAAAGAATTATACCGATAATAAGAAGTGTATATTGCTTCTTGCGGTTTTTAAGGTTTCCTAATGCAAGGGAATTATAAGTAAGTTTTTTCTTTTTCATTTTGTTCACCTACTTATTCAGTAACCTTGCTATCCTTAATAATTGCACCGTCTTCAATTGTAATAACTCTGTCTGCCTGTTCTGCAACGTTTAAGTCGTGAGTTACAAGAATGAGTGTTACGCCTAATTCTTTACTAACGTATTTTAAAAGTGAAAGCACTTCTCTACCACTTTTACCGTCAAGGTTACCAGTTGGCTCATCGGCAAAAAGAATTGTTGGTTTATTAGCTAAAGCACGTGCAATTGCAATTCTTTGTTGCTGACCACCTGAAAGTGCAGATGGCAAGTGACTTAATCTGTCTTCAATGCCTAAAATATCTATAATCTTTTTAAGATATTCTTCATCTGGCTTTTTCTTGTCGAGCATAATAGGTAAAAGAATGTTTTCGTAACCTGTTAATTCTTCAACTAAATTATAAGCCTGAAAAACAAAGCCGAAGCGTCTTCTTCTTAAAATAGAAAGTTGGTTATCGTTATAATTTTTTAAACTCTCGTTATTATAAATAACTTCACCGCTTGTAGCATTTTCAAGGCTACTTAAACAATGTAAAAACGTAGATTTACCAGAACCAGAAGGACCTGTAATTGCTACAAATTCACCTTTTTCAAAGCTTACTGTAACGTCATTTAAAGCGACTACTACGTTTTCACCACTTAAATATTCCTTTGTTAAATTTTTACATTCAATAATACTCATAAAAATTCTCCTTATAATTTTACTGTAGTTCTATTGTAAAACACTAACATTAAATTTAAGTGACTTTAATCTTACATTTTCGTAAGATTAAAGCCACTTTCTTAATTTTTAATAAGTTACGTACCCATCTAAATGTGGAAAGCACATAATAATATTAAGACCTTTTTCTGTGTTTTCTGCACTTATAGTTCCGTGGTGCTTTTCAACTATTGCCTTTGTTATTGCAAGACCAATACCTGCACTTTGTGGTTTAGCATTTTTAGTTCTGTGAAAGCGGTTAAAAATTTTAGATATCTCCTGCGTTTCAACTCCACCACCATTATCAGAAACGGTTACAATAGTTGACTGTTCACTATCTTCAATTATAACGTCAATTTTTCCGTCGTCTTCAGTATGTTCACACGCATTTTTAATTACGTTACCAATCGCTTCAAAAAGCCACGATTTATCACAACGCATTTTACTGCTACCAGTAATAGTAAACTCTTTTTCTTTAAAAATTGGCTTAAAATCGGTTATAATACTACTTACAATTTCACTTACCTCACAAGTTGCAAAGTCCATTGTGTAAGCATCAGTTTTAATCTTTTCAAGATGTAAAAGCTTTTGTATCAGCTCTTCCATTTTCTCAATCAGTTGTAATTCTTTTTCTGTGTGGTCAGTTGGATTTAATTCATTATCCATTTCGATATACAATTTTAACCCTGCAATAGGGGTTTTGAATTGATGAGAAATATCTGCAATAAAATCTGAATTTTTCTTCGTTTGGTTTTCTGTATTATGCTTTTGTAATTCTAAAGCGTTTTGTAAATCGCAAACTGCATTTTGCAGAGAAGAAAAGTTATTGTCGTCAGTGCTGAATTTTGTTGAAGTACCATCTTCTAAATATTTTTCAATGCTATTTGTTAAGCTAGTTATTTGCTTTTTTGTTTTTATTGCTTTGAAAATGAAACTCAAAAGAACAAAGCACAACAAAACTACAATACATATTAAAACAATTTCTAAAGTTGTCATTTTAATTCTCCCATCTGTAGCCGATACCACGAACAGTTTTAATATGCTCTGCGCCGATTTTTTCACGGAGTCTGCTCATGTGAACAGAAAGTGTGTTGTCATCAATAAAAGCGCCGTCACTATCCCATATATTTTCTAAAAGCACGCTTCTTGTAACTATAACGCCATTGTTACGGACAAGTGTAGAAAGAATTTGAAATTCAATAGGTGTTACAAAAACAGTCTGCCCTTTACATTTTACTGTCATATTGCTTATATCTATTGTAATATCACTTGAATTAAGAATTGTGTTGTTGCTTCGTCTTAAAATTGCTCTTATTCTTGAAAGTAACTCAAGTAATTTAAAAGGCTTTGTAACATAATCATCCGCACCAGAGTCAAGCCCACGGACAATCTGAACCTCATCATCACAGGCGGTAAGAAAAAGTATTGGCACGTTTTTATTAAGCGACCTAAAAAGTGTGCAAAGGTCGAAGCCGTTGCCATCAGGAAGCATAACGTCAAGAATTAAAAGGTCAGGGCTTTCTTTTACAAACTCTGCTTTTGCAGTTTTACAGTCTTCTACTGTGAAAACAGAATAGCCCTCTTTCTTTAACGCTTCCTTTATTCCGTCACGAAGAAAAATATCATCTTCAACCAAAAGTATTTTTGCTGACATTACATTACCACCTTTACTTACTCTAAATGATAACATAGAGAAGGTATAAAATCAAATTAAGATTTCGTAAGAAAAGAAAAATGCCCACAAACTGCTTTAACACTTTGTGGGTAGAAATCATTTCAGGGTTGACAAATATTATTTAAGACATTATAATATAAATGAAATAAGGCAAACCGATAGACGGTTAGCCCAAACATGAACAGAATTAACCGCTACATTTGGTCGTGTGGGCGGTTATTTCTTTTTTGTTATAATATCTATAACAAGTGCAATAATTGCAACAATAAGTGTTAATAACATAAACAACTCACTATATGTAACCATCAGCACCGCCCCCTTTCAAGAGGGCTAAAAGTGTCCTCTAAAAATAAAAGAGGACTAACCGCCTATCCGTTATGGCTTACCTTATTCCGACACATATTATACAGTATTATTTATTGTATTTCAATACAATTTTTCATTTAAAAAACTCAACAAAATTACAATTCCACGATTCGTGGAGAGATTCCACTCTTAATGAGTTGTATTTTTTATCTATTTGTAGGAGAATTTTATCGCAGATTAAAATTGTTTTCTGCAATATATCAAAGGAGCTTTACCTATGGAGAAAAAAACAATGGGGGCTTTTCTTGCTGCATTAAGAAAGGCTAACGGCTACACTCAACAAGAAGTAGCTGACAAATTAAATGTATCTAATAAAACAGTAAGCAAATGGGAATGTGATGACGGTTGCCCTGAAATTATGATGTTACCTGTAATTGCAGAACTCTATTCTGTTACTGTTGATGAAATTTTAAAGGGCGAAAGAATTACTAAAACAGAAACTGAAACAAAACCCGAAAACACTGAAAAAAGAGCAAAATATTTAATAGAAAGAGCTTTAACAAAAAACAAAAACTTAAATGTAATTGCAGTTACACTTTCTGTTGTTGGTGCCATTCTACCCTATTTCGTATTGAAATTTATTCCAATAAACTATCACTTTATTCCTATAATTATATCTATTGTACTGATTACTACCGCTTTAATAATTACAGCTATCGCTACAAACAATCTTAAATCAAACTTATATTCAAATGATATCATCAAAGAAGAAGACACTAAACTCGCCAAGTGTACTGCTATAAAATATCTCTATACAGTAATTGCTTTGTCGATTATTTCGGTAATCGGAATAATATTAATCTTACTCGGCATTCCGTTTCTTCTCCCATTTTTCTTTTTACCGATAATACTCTTTATATCTGGTATAATTACTTACACCCTTTATCTTAGGTATGCAGAAAAAGAAAAAGTAATAAAACCTAAAACGAAAGACGAACTTTCACGAAGAAAAAAGTTTATAAAAATAACTGCATTTGCAAATGTGATGGTTATTGTAATTTCAATGTTACTGTGTCTTATTCCTGCATATTTTAATACAACAGATACTTACAAGTATTCTTTCACAGATGGAATTTCATATCAATATGAAAATCTTGAAGAAGCAGAGAAAGAATACTACAAAATAAAAAATGCAATAGTTGACGGGAAAGAATTATATAATTTAGTTGAGTATAACGGCATAGAACTTTCTGTCACATATCAAAAAATTATATTTGATATTGATAAGACAGATAAAGGCTATTACATTTATGGTTATACTTACGATTCAACACTTCACAAAACATTCTTTGAAACAGAAGAAGAATTAGAAGAATTTAAAAAGACACTTTATAATAATGACATTGAAGAAACTGACCTTCTCTACAGAATAGAAAAAGACATTAACTTTGATGATGAAACTTTAACAATAAGTTATAGATTATACAGTCAAACTCTCTGGAATGAATTCTGTGAATTTTTTGTAGGATTTTTTATTGTTGCTGTTATTATTGACTTTTTAATTTGCGTTACTTCGGTCTGCTTATATTTTAAAAAGAAATCTTGATAAAAACAAAAAACAGTTGATTGGTTAAATATCAAT
The DNA here is from genome assembly GCA_045533655.1 of Acutalibacteraceae bacterium. Taxonomy (GTDB): domain Bacteria; phylum Bacillota; class Clostridia; order Oscillospirales; family Acutalibacteraceae; genus DTU089. Next base: position 30,000 of record JAZSIE010000026.1, on the reverse strand, counting down.
CAACTGTTTTTTATTTTATTTAAGCTCTGCAATGGTTACGCCGTTTTCGCCTTCGCCAAATGTGCCAAGGCGTGAGAAACGAATTCTATTGTCTTCTTTTAAGAATTTCGTTACAGCACTTCTTAATGCACCAGTACCTTTACCGTGGATAATTGTGCACTCGTTAAGTCCTGACATTATGAGGTCATCTATAAAGCGGTCAAGCACTAAAAGTGCCTCGTCAACCATAAGTCCACGCAAGTCACAACGATTGTTAATATCTTTACTTGCTCTGCTTTCAATAGAGTTTCTGCGATTACTTGTTTTAGGTTTTTCTTGCTTTTTAGCTAAGAGTTTCAAAGTGCCTTCGCTCACTCTCATTTTAAGCATACCAGCAGCAATTTCTACATTACCTTTTTTATCTTTTAACGCTGTAACAACTGCATTTTTACCAATAGTTTTACAATAAACGTTATCGCCTATCTCAAGTTCTCTTGGCAATACGTAATTTTCATCATCGTCAATATCTGAGAGAACTGGGTTTACTGCATCATCGATAGCATTAAGATGTGAGTTCACTGTTGAACGTGCTTTCCTTAAAAGCTCAGCCGCATCCTTGGTAGACTTAGTCTCTTTTTTGAGTTTTTCAATCTCTGCTAAAAGAGAGTTTGCTTCTCTTCTTGCTTGTTCAACAATTCTTAAAGACTCGCCTTTTGCATTTTCAATTTCTTTATCTCTACGAAACTGTGCTTCATTCAAAATTGCACGGGCTTTTTCTCTTTCTGCATCGGCTTCTGCCTTCACCTTCTCTGCTTCTTGCTTTTCTTTTTCCATCTCGAGTCTGCTTTCTTCGAGTCTATCTACGACATTCTCAAAACGAACGCTTTCAGAAGAAACAAGGTCTTTTGCTCTGTTTATAATATTAGTTGCAATACCAAGTCTTTCAGAAATTGCAAAAGCGTTTGAACGACCTGGAATACCAATTAAAAGACGATAAGTTGGTCTTAACGAATTAACGTCAAATTCACAAGAGCCGTTTTCAACTCTTTCGGTTTCTAAGGCATACGCCTTTAATTCTGCATAGTGGGTTGTTGCGGCAATTTTTGCACCTTGTAAATGCAACTGCTCTAAAATAGCCATAGCAAGTGCCGCACCTTCAACAGGGTCAGTACCAGCACCCAATTCGTCTATTAATACAAGTGAATTTTCATTTGCAGTTTTTAAGATATTAACGATATTCACCATGTGTGAAGAGAACGTTGAAAGTGATTGCTCAATACTCTGCTCGTCGCCTATATCGGCTAAAATCTCATTAAATACTGAAATTTCACTTTCATCACCACATGGGAGCATAAGTCCACACATAGCCATTGCTGAGAGGAGTCCCAACGTCTTTATAGCAACAGTTTTACCACCTGTGTTAGGGCCAGTAATAACTAACGTGTCAAACTCTTTACCAAGACGAATATCTGTAGCGACTACACTTTTCGGGTCAATTAAAGGATGCCTTGCCTTGTTTAAATTTATAACACCTTTTGCATTAAGCTTTGGCATTGTAGCATTCATTTTATAAGCAAGCTGTGCTTTACTGAAAATAACGTTTATTTCAATAGCACATTCATAGCTACCTTTAATTTCATCAAAAAAGCTACCAGCAAGTGAAGAAAGCTCGTAAAGAATTCTTTCGATTTCTTGCGATTCCTTACCCTTTAAAACACGGATTTCGTTGTTTGCTTCAACTACTCCCGCTGGTTCAACAAAAACAGTAGCACCTGTTGAAGATGTATCGTGAACAAGACCAGAAACAGTCGCTCTGTGTTCACTTTTAACAGGAACTACGTATCTGCCATTTCGTTGAGTGATTATAGCATCCTGCAACACGTTTTTTAAATTCTGTGAACGAATAATCTTTTCTAATTTTTCTCTTACAGAATTTTCTTGGTTTTTGATTTTTCGTCTTATAGAAGCGAGTTCTGGTGAAGCATTATCACTCATTTCATCTTCGCTTAAAATTGCAGAAAAAATCTTTTCTTCTAAAAACTTATTTGGCATAAGTGAAGAAAAATAAATATCAATGCTGAGTGGGTCTTGTCCACTACCATCACGCCAGTCACGAAGCGTTCTTACGGCTCTTACTGTGCTACCAATATCAAGTAACTCTTTCATCGTAAGCATAGCCCCCGCTTTAGCACGGGCAAGAGCATTATTAACGTTTTTAAGTCCACCAAAAGACGGACCGCCGAATTTTGCTAACAATATGTAAGCATCTTCGGTCTTTTTTAATAAATCGGCTACTAACTGTAAATTGCTTTCTGGTCTTAAATTTAAAATGGCTTCTTTAGCATCTTCGTTACACGCTCTTTCTGCCACCATATTAAGAACTTTATCGAGTTCAATAGCCTTTAAATGTCTGTTCATTTCGTTCATTTTTTAATCCTTAATAGTATTATAAAAATCTAATGTTTTAAATTTTCTTTGTGTTTTATTAAGAAGATAATCTTCTGTTAAATACTCGAAAATTTTAAGATTATCTTCTGAAAGTGTGAATGAAAAAATCTTCTCGAAATCTGAAAGTGCTACAAATCGCATAGCCTTTATTACAGATGATGACACTTTAAAAGAATACGCCGGTGCACATTTTTCGCAATAGATTTTACCACTTTCTTTGTCAAAACCCATTGTAGTAGTTTCATATTCACCACAATTGTCACAACCTACTAATTGTGGCATATAGCCTGAAAGCGTCATTAATCTGAATTCTGTAACCGCTTTTATAAACGACGGTGTTTTTTTGTCGCTTTTCAATAAATAGAGTGAATTGAGAAAAAGTCGGAGAATTTCCTCCGACTCGTAATCTTCTTCGCAAAATTCATAAGCTAATTCACATAAATATTGAGCTAATGCCATTTTAGTAACGTCCTGACGAAGTTCGAAAAAAACTTCTTTTACTTCTGCTTCATCTACTGTAAAGGCATCTTTAGTTTTGTTAAATGTAAATTCGGAATATGTAAGAAGTGCCGTAGCAGAAAGTTTTTTGCTTTTTGCTTTTTTTGCACCTCTGCAAAACGCCTTAACCAAGCCGTGTTTTGCCGTGAGAACAGTAATTAAACGGTCATATTCACCTACGCTCTGTTCCCTTATCACTAACCCCGAAGCACTGATTTTTGTCAACTTTTTTCAACTCCAAACAGTCATCAATTACTGACACTTCGGCTTCCATACCATTTATATATTTTCTGTAAGCCAAGTAATCTGCTACCCTGCCGTTTTCTGTAAATTTATCCCAGAGCATTTTGCCTTCCATAAAAACATATCCCTTCAAAACTGTTGTGATAATAGTTTATTCACGAACTATATTTTTATGTACTTATTACTTGTGTAAAAATTGTAAATTTTAATTACTGGTCAAGTCCGAAATTGTGAATTAAACCTTCACGATTTCTCCAACCTTCTTTAACTTTTACCCAACATTGAAGATTAACTCTGCAATCGAAAAATTCTTCTAAATCTTTTCTTGCGCTTGTAGAAACTGCTTTAAGCATTGAACCACCTTTACCGATAATAATACCTTTGTGGCTGTCTCTTTCACAATAAATAATTGCTTCAATATCTAAAATATCGCTATCGTCACGCTCACGCATTTTTTCAATGGAAACTGCAATACCGTGTGGAATTTCTTCGTTTAATCTGTAAAGCAATTTTTCTCTAATTATTTCTGACGCTAAAACACGCTCCGGCTGGTCGGTTAAAGTGTCTTCTGGAAAGAAGAATTCTGACTCAACTGCTAATTTGTTAAGTTCTTCTTTTAATTCTTCCATTCCGTCGCCGTTTTGTGCAGAAACCGGTACAACCGCAGTAAAATCGCAAAGTTTTGAAAGTTCTAAAATTCTCTCCATAAGTTCTTCTTTTTTAGAGAGCATATCAATTTTATTTATTGCGAGAATTACAGGAATTTTTTCTTTTTTTAGTCTTTCTAAAAGTTCAATTTCAGTTGGTCTTATTTCGCCTTTACTTTCAGTAACAAAAAGACAAGAATCAACGCCAGCAATTGCATCGTCAACCGACTTAATCATCTTTTCGCCTAATTTTGTTTTAGGTTTGTGAAAACCTGGTGTATCAGTAAAAACTAACTGAATATCATTTTCAGTTAAAACACCCATAATCTTAGTTCTTGTTGTTTGCGGTCTTGATGAAACTATTGCAATTTTCTGACCTAACAATCTATTTAATATTGAAGATTTACCAACGTTTGGTCTACCAACAATAGCAATAAAAGCAGTTTTTCTTTCACCCATTATTTTTTCTTTCCTTTTATAAACTTTACAAAACTTTTGAATTTAAATATAAATAATAACGCTATTACAAGACTTATTGCAAATACCACGGCATACACAGGTTCTGTCATATAGTGGTTGAATAGTAACTTGAATGCTTCTGGTTGAAACATTATAACAATGCCAATTATTACAGAAAACACCGCAAACACTAAAACTGCACCTGCTGCCGCATCTTTTGAAATTGCAATTGTTCTCTTTCGTTCTTTTGAAACTGTATCGTCTGCTTTTTCAATACCAGTGTTAATAAGTTCGCCGCCCAAAACTAAAGCACACGATAACAAAAGAATGCATATTTCTGTTTTTGAAATAACAAAAAAGTCATATCTAAACAGAAAATAGAACATATAACACATACAAGTTATATGTATTCTGAAATTACGCTCGTTACAAAGAGCCCATTTTATGCCGTGAAGTGCATAAACGAAACTCTTCATAAGACTTTTAACATCATTCATAAAAACTTATTCCTCGTTCTCATCCATATAATAAGAATTGTTACGTTTAAGACCGAGTTCTGTTAAAACTCTTTCTTCTTTTTCACGCATACGAACTTCTTCCATACCGCCATTAACATGGTCGTAACCAAGTAAATGAAGCATTGAGTGAACTGTTAAAAATCCAATTTCTCTCTGAAGTGAGTGACCGTAAGTTTCTGCCTGCCGAACTGCAGTAGGAATTGAAATTACAATATCACCTAAAAGTAATGCGCCTGTTTCTAAATTTTTATCGTACACACCATTTTCACCTAACGGGAATGATAAAACGTCTGTGCTACTATCAACATCACGATATTCTTTATTAAGACTATGTATTCTTTCGTCATCAACGAAAGTTACGCTTACTTCTGCCGCCTCTTTAAAACCTTCGTAAAGAAGAACTGCATTACAACATCTTCTTACGAGCATTTTCACACCAGTTGGAATTTTAACTTCTTTTTGTTCATTTGTTATGATTACCTTTGACATTTCGCTTCTTTGCCTCCTCATATTTTTCGTAAGCTTTTATAATATCCTGAACGAGTTTGTGTCGTACAACATCTTTTTCAGTAAATCGTACAATATCAATCTGTTCAATATTCTTTAAAACTTTTGTTACTTCGACAAGACCAGATTTTTTACCATCCGGCAAGTCAATTTGTGTTACGTCACCAGTTACTACAACTTTAGAATTAAAGCCCATTCTTGTTAAAAACATTTTCATCTGTTCGGGGGTTGTATTCTGTGCTTCGTCTAAAATTATGAAACTATCGTCAAGTGTTCTACCACGCATATAAGCAAGTGGTGCAACTTCTATATTGCCACGCTCTAAATATTTCTGGAAATTTTCTGCACCTAACATATCAAAAAGCGCATCGTAAAGTGGTCTTAAATAAGGGTCAACCTTGCTTTGTAAATCACCTGGTAAGAAACCTAACTTTTCACCAGCTTCAACCGCCGGTCTCGTTAAAATAATTCTGTTAACTTCTTTTGCTCTGAACGCGTTAACCGCCATAGCAACCGCCAAATACGTTTTACCCGTACCAGCAGGACCAACACCTAACACGATAGTATTTTCTTTAATAGATTCAACGTACTTTTTCTGACCTAACGTTTTAGGTTTTATTGGTTTACCTTTACTTGTTATGCAAATGCAATCGTTAGACATTGTAGAAAGCTTGTCCTCGTTGCCATCACCGACAAGTGAAATTACGTAACGAACATTCTGTTCGTTTAAAACTTCACCACGGTTTATAAGCATTAAAAGACCGTTTATAGCCTTTATTCCTTTTGCAACGTCTTCTGCTTCGCCTGTGACTTTAATATCTGACCCACGACTGTGAATTTTAACGTTAAAAGTCTTTTCTAAGAGTTTGATATTTTCATCAAAACTACCGAAAAGGCTTACGGCTTGTTCCATCCTGTCAACATTTATAACTTGTTCAAACATTTCTAACTCCATTTTATTATACAATTATCCATATTATATCATATTTTTTGTAAATGTCTACTAAAATTTTCAAAAAATTTTGTTTATTTTGTTTTCTTGGTTCTTATTCTACAAATAGTTCTTTTTCCAATGCAATGTTTTCTTTTGCGACTATTTTATTCTCTATTAATATACCCGTTCCGGTTGTTTTTTTCTCATATTCTGATTTCAAAATTTCACATTCACTTAAAAACTCATTACGCTTTTTCTCAACAACTTCTAAAAGAGAAAGCAATCCGGTCTGTTCTTCAGTCAGTTCAATGTTTTGGTTAGTAAAAAGATATGATACATCCCACGTAACCCCTAAAGGTAGCATTGTAGAATCGCCTTTAAGTAGTTTTTTACTACTGTAAAGTTCTTCGCCTTTACATTTCACCCAGAGTGGTATTTCTGCACCTAAAACGTATAATTTGTATCTGATACCCATTTCATTTACTGCTTTTAACTCTTGAATCCCACTTACTTCGGCAGTTAAATTTGTAGTTGTCTCTGCAAAAACTTTACCCTTTGCTCTTACGGTTCTTTCACTGCCATCCTGATTGATTTTAACACCTGAAATAAGCAAATCACCTTTTAATACAACGTCGTTTTCTTTAACCACGTTTGTTCCACTGTAACCATTCACTGTTATAATTCTGCCATCTTTTTTCGCTACTATATTCATTGGTATATTATCATCAATTATTTCCGGCATTTCTTTATTTTCTTTAACCTCAAGCACTGCTTTCATACCAAAAATATTTATAGATGCCCACGAAAGTTCGGGGTAGTCTTTAAGAAGTTGACTTTCTACGCTTTTTGTATCTATTTTTGATTTTACTGAACCAACTTTTACGTTATATCCCGAAAGCGACTCTAAAAGTTGTTCACTTTTCATTTTTGTGTTACCTGTAACTTCAACGTCCCACAGAACACAAGATGACAAAAACAATAACACTACCGAAACGAATACCCCAACAAGCACACCAACTCTTGCTTTGTTATACTTCGCAAAAAACGGCAAACCTCTTTTTCTTATAATCTTCACTTTCATTCCGGATTTATGTGCTGGTTTTCTTATGTTTTTATATGCTTTTATAGGTGTACAGGCTTTCACCTTTACACCATCATTCTGCACGTTCCACAAAGTTATTCCATTGATATTACAAAGGTTTAAAAATCTCTCTGGAAATCCGTCAGTTGCCTGAAACTCAACGTATCCGAAAAGAAGTCTTAAAAGTTTTATAATCACAAAATCACCATCAATTCATAAATTCCACTGTTACTATCTCACCTTTTACATCTATCTGTTCATATATAAACGATTCTATAACAAGATTTCGCCCTGAAATTTTAAGGCAAATATTGCCTAAATCAATTTTCAGAAAATCTTCTGAATAATCTATTACTCCTTTTGCACCGTCAATTATTATCTCTCTGTTACCATGAAGTTCAATATTGCCTTTCAAACTATCATCTTTAAGATTTTTAAATTTCATAAATACACTCCAGAGTTTTTTGTTATATTTTTATGCTTTAATCTCATAAAATATATTAAGTTTTAAGAAAAGGCTGGTGAGAAAGTGAAAAAACATCTGAAAACTATACTTTGCGATTCACCAAAAATCTTATTTGCGCTTTCCTTTCTCGCAATTATTATAATTCACCCAGAAGCCGCAACAAATGGCATAAAAAACGGAATCTCGCTTTTACTTACTATAATTATTCCATCTCTTTTTCCATTTCTTGTTTTAGCAAGTTTTATCGCTTCGTCTAAGGCTTTTTTTAATCTTTCAGCAATCTTCAGATTACTAACAACCAAGGTTTTTAAAATCAATCAGAACGGATTTATCCCAATTCTTATGGGTCTTACAGGTGGCTATCCGATAGGTGCTAAAGTAACCGCCGATTTATATAAAACAAACCGACTCACTAAAAATGAAGCAGAAAGACTTATGTATTTTACTGTTAATTCCGGTCCCGCCTTTGCACTTACTGCTGTCGGTACAAATATGCTTGGTAACTCTCTTTCTGGTTTGATTCTTTATTTATCCACTATTCTTACATCGCTAACACTGGGGTTCCTTTGCAGATTTTTAAGTGACAAAAAAGAACTTGAAACAAGCAATATTATCGCTCATGAAAAAAGCGAAAACGTATTTTTAAATTCTGTTGCATCGGGAGCAAATGCAATTATAAATATTTCTGCATGGGTGCTTACATTTTCGTGTCTTTCAGAAATTTTAAATAATTTTGTTGTCAATGGAAACATTTCGCTTTTTATAAACTCCGTTCTCGAAGTTTCAAATGGTTGCAAGCTTTGTGCTAACAGAGTTTCACTCCCCGTAATATCTGCAATTTTGGGGTTTGGGGGTTTTTCAGTTATATTTCAGGTTTCGCCGTACTTAAAAGTGTGTAACGTTAAAATGAAACATTTTTTAGTAGCAAGGGTTCTTAATGCATCACTTTCAGCTTTTTTTACGTTTAATCTATTAAAATTTTTCCCTGAAGCAATAAACACCAGCACAGTTTTACACGTAAATAACCAGCCTGTTAACCTTTCATACACCATAAGTTCTTCAATAATTCTTCTGTTTATGTGCTTAATTTTCATTTTACAGGTTGATAACCGTAAAAAAATATGTTAGAATACACCTATCATTAACCTGAAGGTGTATTCTATGAAAAGTATTTTCAGAAAAGATATTGACCCACAATGTGCATATTGTGAACACGGCACTACTACTGCAAATAAAGAAACTGTACTTTGCAAAAAGCAAGGTGCTGTTATGCAATCATTTTCAAAATGTAAAAAATTCAAATATGACCCGCTTAAAAGAGAACCCAAAATAGTAAGAGTTTTATCTGACTACAAAAAAGAAGATTTTTCAATATGATTATCGAGACCATTTTTTAATGGTCTTTTTTCTTTTTGGTGTTTTTTGTCACTTCTTACAAAATCTGTCGTATATTGTTGGATAAATTCTAATTAACAATTTTTTAAAACATACTTGAAAAGATGTCAATTTATAGGTACAATATATAGTGTAAAAAATGCGTTTCATAAAAGAGTGAAACAAATCTTGGAGGTTTTTATCGTGTCAGAAGCATTCGGTGTACTTAATACAATTCCTGTTGGTCCTTTAGGGATTATCGCTCTCCCTGGTTGCGAAGAACTTGCACAGAAGATTGACGGTTATATTGCAACTTGGCGTGAAGAAAGAGATAGTGAACACAAAAGCACTATTGCTTTCTATGGCTATCAGAGAGACAGTTATATTATAAAAACTGCATTTAACCGTTTCGGTTCAGGTGAAGGTAAATGTGTTATTCAGGAAACAGTCAGGGGTTACGATATTTACATTATCGTAGATTGCTTCAATCACGGTGTTAAATACAAAATGTATGGTCAGGAAGTTCCATACTCACCAGACGACCACTTTGCAAATCTTAAAAGAGCTATTGCGGCTGTTGAAGGTAAAGCAAGAAGAGTCAACGTTATTATGCCAATGCTCTATGAAGGCAGACAACACAAGCGCTCAAGTCGTGAATCTCTCGACTGTGCACTTGCTTTACAAGAACTTTGCCTTAATATGAACGTTGAAAACATCATTACTTTTGATGCTCACGACCCAAGAGTTCAGAATGCTATTCCACTTAAAGGCTTTGAAGATGTTGCGCCTACATATCAGATGATTAAAGCGTTAACGAAGAACTTCAAAGACATTAAAATTGACCCTGAAAACCTTATGGTTATTTCACCAGACGAAGGTGGTATGGGCAGATGTATTTACTACTCAACAGTTTTAGGCGTTGACCTCGGTATGTTCTATAAACGTCGTGACTACTCAAGAATTGTTGACGGCAGAAACCCGATTTTAGCACACGAATTCTTAGGCGATAACGTTGAGGGTAAAGATTGCCTTATCATCGACGATATGATTTCTTCAGGCGACTCAATGATTGAAGTTGCTACAAAATTAAAAGAATTAAAAGCAAACAGAATTTTCGTTTCTACTTGCTTCGGTCTTTTCTGTAACGGTCTTGAGAACTTTGACTCAGCTTATGAAAAAGGTCTTATTGACGGCGTATTCACAACAAACTTGGTTTACAGAATGCCTGAATTATTAGAAAGAAAATGGTACTTTGAAGTTGATATGAGTAAGTATTGCTCACTTATTATTGACACATTGAACCACGACCGTTCAGTAAGCGTTCTTCTTAACCCTGTTGACAAAATCCAGAAACGTCTTAAAGAACACAAAGAAGCACAGGAAAAAGAAGAACTCTCACTCTTTTCTAAATAATATTAAGTAAAATTTCACGTCAATAGTTGTAATGTCAAAAAAGCATTATAACTATTGACTTTTTTTGTGTATTATAGTATTATTTTACGTGGTATATAATATACAATTAATATCTAAAATCATTTATGGGGGTTCAACCTATGATTAAACAAAGAAAAATAGCAAAATACGTTCTTTTACAAATCGTAACTCTTGGCATTTATGGTCTTTTCTTCTGGTCTGACTGGACTGAAGACCTTAACAAGATGTGCGAAGACGACGACAATGAAAGCGCTAACTACATACTCGTTTTCATTCTCGATATATTCAGTTTTGGTATTTATTCATTCATCTGGAACTACGGACAATCAGAAAGAATGTACAGAATCGCTCCACAATACGGTATTTCATTAAAACACGGTGGTTCTTATATTCTTCTTTTAAGAACAATTCTTTTCTTCTTACCTGTTGTAGGTTCAGTTGAAAAAATCAAATTATTCAACACTCTTGCAGTTGCTTATAACGCTACACTTACTGAAGAAGAAATTCTCGCAGCACAAGAAGCAGAAAGACAAGAAAAAGAAAAGAATTCAAGAAAAGCAAAGAAACAAGCTAAAGCTGATAAAAAAGCTGCTCTTAAAGCAGAAAAAACTGAGAAAAAAGCAAATAAACCAGTTAAAGAGAAACCGGTAAAAGAAAAAGCTGAAAAGAAATCAATTAAACTTCCTAAACTCGCTGAAAAACCAGCACCTGTTGAAGAAGAACAAATTATTCCTACTGATGCTGTTAAATTACCTGGTCTTACAGACGACACAATGCCTGACATTACAACTCACGCTACACCAGTTGAAGAAATTAAAGAAGAAGCACCAGTAGAATTTGAAGCTCCACAGTTTGAAGAAATTGAAATTCCAGAACCAGTAAAACCAGAAGTTGAAATTCCTGCAGTTGAAGAAATTGTTGACGTTCTCGTTGCAGAAGAAACTGTTGAGGCACCAGTAACTTTTGAAGAAGTTTCTTTCGCTGAACCTGCATTCGAAGTTGTTGAGCCTACTCCGGTTGATGATTTCAAGACTCCTGAATTCGAGGTTGTTGACGAAATTCCTGCAACTGATTTCTCTGAACCAGCATTTGAAATTATTGATGAAACTCCTGAAGTATCATTCACAGAACCAGCGTTTGAAATTGTTGACGAAACACCTGCAGTTGAATTTACTGCACCAACTTTTGAAACGGTTGATGAACCAGTTTATGAAGTTGCTGATATTGAGATTCCAAACCTTGATTTTGGTGATTCAGTTTCATTTGAAACTCCAGTTGAGGTAGAAGAAGTTACAGAGATTACATTCGATGAGCCAGCAGCTTACGAAATTTCAACTGATATTCCTGAAATATCTTTCATTGACGATGAAGTTTTAACACCTGCATCTAAAGAAGATGTTTTAAAACAAGCAGCGAAAACTGTTGGTACAAAAAGAACTGCAAAAGAAAAAGTTGCAAAAGAACCTGCTGCAAAAAAAGCAACTAAAACAGCGGAAGAAAAAGCAACTAAATCTACAAAAGCAAAGAAAGACACTGCTACTAAATCAACAACAAAGAAAACAACTGCTAAAAAATCTGAACAAGTTGAAGAAACCAAAGTTGAAGACTTAACATTCGGCGAAGTTGAATTTGAAGAAGTTGACCTTGGTGCAGATATCTTAAGCGAAATTGCAGAAATCAGCAAGAAATAATTATAAACTTTCGAGCCTTCCCATTTTTCTTCTTGGGAAGGCTTATATACAACAAAGAAGGCGTATTCATGGATAAACAACTTAAATTTAAAAACGGCAAATTTAAAATAATGGCTTTGGGTGACATTCACGAACGACTCATTATTGATAACAAAACAGATGAATTAAAACAGAGAGATGCTCACAAACTCTTTGAGATGGGTGTTAAAGCATTCCAACCCGATTTGGTCGTTCTTTTGGGTGATACTTGTAGCGAATATAAGGAATGCGAAGATTATACACTTCTTCACAAACAAGCACTTGAAAGAATTTTAAAACCTATTTTAGATGCCAATATTCCTATGTGCTACGTTTTAGGCAATCACGAGCACGATGCTGGTAAAGAGAAAGAGATTGTTAAAGCGTACGAACAAATTGATGCATTTATAGGCGAAAATGATGAAAGTGCCCCAGGTGACTTTAACTGCAATATTTTAGTCAAAGATTCAAATGGTGAAGAAGATATTTTAAATCTCTGGTTTATCGACTCAAACAATTTAGCAGAAGACCAGAGTGTTTCTAAATACGACTGGGTCCACGAAGACCAGATTGAATGGTACGAAAAGAAAGCACAAGAAATAAAAGATGCTCACGGTGGCAAAACTATTCCTGCAATTCTTTTCCAACATATGCCCGTTATTCAGGAATACGACCTTATGAGAGAAGCAAAACCTTATGAACTTTTCAGTTCTGTTCCTGGTTTTATTGGTCCACTTGAAAACAAAAGATTTGTAAAAAAAGATGGAGTAGAAGGTTACCTTGGCGAAGGTCCTTGCTCCCCCGCTGTTGATAAAGGTCAATTTAAAAGTTGGAAAAAGGTTGGCGACGTTAAAGCGGCATTTTTTGGCCACGACCATCTTAACGATTTCACTGGTACAGTTGACGATATTATTTTAGGTCAGAATAAAACGTCTGGTTTCCACGCATATACAGACGGTTGTAAAGCTACAATAAGAATGATTACAGTTGATGAGAATGAACCTGATAAAATCAACACAAGAATATATCATTTTAAAGATTTAGGGCTTCAAAGTGAAAGTTTAGGTTTTGTTGCAAGAAACTTCAGCGACAGAACACTTTTAAACACAAATAAAGTCATTGGTGCCGGTCTCGTAGTTGGCGGTGCTATTGGTATTGGCGCTTTAATAAAACATTTTATGGGGTGAAAATTATGGGTATTAAAAAATTAGTAACGTTAGCAGGCGGTGCCGCTTTAGGTTATGCAGTAAGCAAAAAACTCTTAAAGCAAGATTTCTGCCCGAAGTGTGCAGTAAACAAAGTTATCTCCGCTACAAAGGTTCAACCACTTGAAAAAGAACTTTATAACAACGGTGTTGCACTCACACCACCTATGGGTTGGAGTAGCTGGAACACATTCCGTCACACTATTGACGAAAATTTAATAAAAGAAATAGCAGACGCTATGAAGAAAACAGGTCTTTTAGATGCTGGTTACAAATACATCAATTTAGACGACTGTTGGCAAAGTTCACTTCGTACTGCAGATGGCAAATTACAAGGTGACTTAACACGCTTCCCTAAAGGAATTAAACCACTTATTGAAGATTTAAATAAAGACGGTTTTAAAGTAGGTCTTTACACTTCAAACGGTACTCTCACCTGCGAAGATTTGCCTGCAAGTCTTTACCACGAAAAAGAAGATGCTGACACACTCGCAGAATGGGGCGTTGAATACTTCAAATATGACTTCTGCCACAATGAAGTTATTCCATCTGTTGCACCTTCACTCGATAAAATTTGCATTGGCGATAAAAATGGTAAAGATTTTATAGAATTAGAAGCAGAGCACGGCACACTTCTTGGTGGTGCAAAAGTATTCAAGGACGATAAATTCAAAAGTGGATTTGTTGTTGGTGCTCTTTGTGCTAATAATGGTGCTTTGGTTTTTGATACAATAGACGTACCCGAAACAGACGAATATATTTTAACAATCGTATTCAAAAAAGGCGGTTTACAAAAGAAATTCCTTGTTTGTACTGTTAACGACACAGAAGAATACGATTGTTATTTCCCATCTTCAAAAGGTTTTACACCTGATGGCAGGCTTCAGGTAAAAATCAAACTTAACAAAGGCTTAAACACAATTAAATTCAATAACCCTGTTGGTTCTCGTATGGACTCTGCCGCACGTCAGTACACAAATATGGGTCAAGAGTTAAAGAGAGCAACAAAAGAATATGCAGAGAAGAATGGTGTAGAAGAAAAACCAATTTGCTATTCAATTTGTGAATGGGGCTTAAATCAGCCTTGGAAGTGGGGTTCAAAGGCTGGTAACTTATGGCGTACTACAATGGATATTAAACCTAACTACCCTTCTCTTCTTTATTGCTATGAAATAAACGTAAGACTTTATAAAAACGCAGTTCCTGGTGGTTGGAATGACCCGGATATGCTTGAAGTTGGCGTTGGTTCACTCACAATGGAAGAAAACAAATCGCACTTCACATTATGGTGTATGATGGCAGCTCCGCTTATTTTAGGTAATGACGTAAGAAAATTCTTAAAAGCAGACGGCACTGTTGACACCGACAATAAAGTGTTAGAGATTTTAACAAACAAAAATCTTATTGCAATTGACCAGGATAAATTGGGTAAACAAGCAAAAAGAATTTTTTCAGATGGTGTTTCAGACATACTTGTAAAACCACTTGAAAACGGCGAAATAGCACTTTGTTTCTTCAACAAGGGTAACACACAAAGAGAAATGAGTATTACTTTCAATAAACTCCATAACGATATTTACGTTAACTTACCAATAGTAGATAGTTATGAAGCAACTGACCTTTGGACAGAAGAAACAACAGAACTTAACAATTCAATTTCAGCAAGTGTTGCACCACACGGTGTAATGGTTTATAAAATTAAAGCGAAATAAAATGCTAATTTAAAGGGGAATTTATTATGGACAGAAAACTATTAAAACAAAACGCAAAAAACAGTTTTAAAAAGAAATGGTTTGAATCTGCTATTGTTGCACTTATTATGGGTGTATTTGCTGGTGGTACGTCGAACTCTTTCAGGTCTGTTGCTGAAAGTTCGGACCCTACTTACCAATACGAAGGAAGTTCTTTGGGAGAACTTTTTTCAATGATTCCAACGGAAATATTGCACTCAGTTGTTGCTGTTATGGGTGCAACGGCAGTTGTATTTACAATAGCAGGTATCTTTTTAGCTCCGATTTTCACCGTTGGTGGTAATCGTTACTTCTTGAAATTAAGAAAAGGCGTTAACACAGATATCGGTGAAGTTACCGGCAACTTTAAAGATGGTAACTACTGGAACATTGTAGTAATATCATTCGTTCAAGCTTTAAAAATTGCACTCTGGTTTTGTCTTTTATTTATTCCTGGAATTGTAAAATCTTACGAATATTTTCTTATCGAGCACATTTTAGCCGTGAGACCTGACATTAACTCTAAAGAAGCATTCCAATTATCAAAAAAACTTATGGATGGTCACAAAATGGATGCTTTCGTTCTCGGTCTTTCATTTATGGGTTGGAATATCTTGAGTTTATTTACATTTGGAATTTTAAATATCGTTTACGTTAATCCTTATATGTATGCAACGTTCAATGAATTCTACTGTTACGTGAGAGCCGAAGGTATCAGAAACGGTATTATTACTCCAATGGATTTACCTGATTACGAAGCACCAATGCAATATGGTTACGATACGAACAATGGTTTTGGGTTCAACCCACAACAACCTGCCTTTGATGGTGGTTTCCAGAATCAATATCAAGCACCACAAGAAGCACAACAAACTCCATTCTGGCAAGAGTCAAATCAACCCGTTGGTAATGTTGAAACAATGCCAAATGAAGAACCGGTTACAGAAAACGATGCTACAGAAGTTGACTTTAAACCAGTTGATGAAGAATAAAAATTGTTATATAAAAAAATAAAAAGGTTCTATCATTTCAAAAACGAAATGATAGAACCTTTTTAATCACTAATTTACGGGAGAGCAGAGCTCATCCCCTACAATTTTTATTCGCCCTTCATACCAAGAAGGTTTGCTTTACCGTCAAATACTGCTTGTGAAACTTTGATTGAGTCAAAGATTGCCGCTTTAATATCGTCATCAGTAGCGCCGAGTTCACGTGAATAGCTATCTGGAATAAAGAGATTTACTCCCATAATATCTGCAAGTCCGTCAACGTCAATACCACTTTCAATGCCCTTAGCGGCATATTCTTTCTTAACACCGCCAAGACCCATTCTCATCATCCAAGGTGCAACAGAAATAATCTTTCTGTTTTCACCCATACCACGAGCGGCATAAACGATTTTTAAGAATTCTTTCCAAGTAAGGTTATACATTGAAATTGGGAGAGCCTGTGCACCCTTTGCTTTTTCAGCAGCACCAACAATAACTTCGCCAACCTGACGAACTGTAAGCATTGCAGTACCGCCACCTGGGTACATTGTGAATGGGAGTTTATCCATTCTCTTGATTTGTTCAATAAGAATAACCCAAACTGGTTTTCTACCTGGTTGTGTACCGAAGATGTAAGGAAGTTCAAGAACTGAAACTGAGAAGTTATCATCAACAAATGAGAATGCAACTTCTTCCTGGTCAATTCTGCTTCTGATATATGGATGTTTCTTAGTTAATTCCATATCTGGTCTTTCTTTTGCAAGGAATGCGAAGTAAGAGCCTAAAACAACTGCACTCTTCATACCAACCTCTTTACAGAGTGGAAGAATTCTCTTGAGTGGTTCAATGTTATATTTATAATATGCATCGTAAACAGGTGCAGGGAATTCAACTCTTTCGTCAATACCAGCAGCGAAAACGAAGCAGTCGTGACCTTTTAAGAGTTCACGGATTTCATCGTCTGACTTTTCATAGATATTGCACATTTCGAGTTTCATTTCTTTTGGAATAGGTG
Organism: Acutalibacteraceae bacterium; assembly: GCA_045533655.1. GTDB lineage: Bacteria > Bacillota > Clostridia > Oscillospirales > Acutalibacteraceae > DTU089. The sequence goes on along the minus strand of JAZSIE010000026.1, from coordinate 12,764 downwards.
CACCTTCTGGAAGTGGAGGGAGAGCAACTGATGTTACTTCGTGACCACGTTCAATAAAAATTCTTGCAGCCTCACAGCCTAAAAGACCTGTGCCACCAATCATAAATATTTTCATTCTGTTACTTTCTCCTTAAAGTTATCAAAGATTTCAGGTCCATAAACGTTATCTTCACCTTCACGGTCCCAAACCTGTGCAAAGAATGGGTTAATTCTTGCTTCTTCGTCATATTTCCAAGGCCAAGGAAGCTCTGCAGGGCACCAGTGACCACCTTTAAGAACAAGGTTTGGTGACATTTCGAACTCATTACCTCTTGCACTTACCCATTTAACAGGTGTATACATATCAACGATTTCTGTTGCAAGGCACTTACCACCACGGAACTCAGCAGCTTTTTGTAAATCTTCGAGAGTAAGAGAATCAAATGGTTTTGTTTCATCATAACCGTGGTTAAGAACCTTAACATCATCAGCAGTAGTTTTCTTTGAAGGGATTACAATTTCAAAATCATCCCAGCTTCTTGGAAGTTTTTCAAATTCTTCCATACTGCCGTAATATGCTTTCATTCTTACATCAACTTTGTTTGCTGCCCACCAGAGTGTACCATATTCAGGAGTTTCTGCAATCTTTTTCATCCAGAGCTTTTTGAGAATTGGTGCAAATGGTTTTGCAAGGAATGCTAATTTATAGTAGCCTTCAACCTTATCCATCATACTCTTGAAATATTCTTTAACAGGAATATTTGCACGGAAATGGCAATATTTTTCAAGTTCGTCACCATCATAGTACCACTGACCGTGGAAGTTACGAGTTGTAAACCAATATGGGTCAAAAAGTTTTTTAGGTGAACCAAGGCCTAATGTACCAAGAAGAAGTTCTTCAAATTCATAGTTTGTAATTCTGTATTCTTCACCTGAACCGATGTTATAAAAACGTCTCCAGAATTCTTCTGGAATATCGTCACCACAAATGTTAGCAAGAAGTCTGCCTGAGTCTTCAACAGTAGCCCACTCGAGCATACCATTAATTGGCACGTGATACATAATAGGTTCAAGATTTTTAAGAATTGCAGGGTAAAGAATACCTGACTGACGGAGAGATACCCAGTGTTTGAGACCAGACTCAGCAAAAACAGCCTCAGCCTTGATTTTACTTATAGCGTAGTGGTCATAAACACTTACTTTAAGAGGGTCACCAGTTCTGCCCCAATGAATAGGAGCATTTCTGTCACCAGTTTCAGCAACAGTACCTATGTAAACAACTTTAATATCGTCTGCATTTGGTTGTGCTTTAACAGCATTAACAATATTCTGTGCTGCAGTAACGTTTGTTTTCTGTGTTTTTACAGGGTAATAGTCAGCAGCCGGGGATACCATACCACCAACGTGAAGAACGTAGTCTGCACCTGTAACACATTTTAAAACGTCTTCGTAATTTGTAAGGTCACCCCAAACAAGTTTAACAGATGGGTCGTTTTCATAAGGCTTGAATTTATCCTTATTTTTCTGACTACCTCTGTTAAGAACAACGATGTCGTATTGGTCTTTTTTAGCATAAAGCTCTTTAAAGCCTGCCCAGCCCATTGTACCAGATGAGCCTGTTAAAAATACGGTTTTTTTAGCCATTACCAATCCCTCCAGAACGGTTGAAATTTGTTATTAATTTAACACTTTTATTATACAATTTTTTACAGTGTGTTGTCAATAGTTTAGTTGGTAGTTGTTGGGTATTAGATTTTAGGTGCTGGTGGGTGGATTGTAGAGAGAGAGCTTTGTCGTCCACTACACAAAATGCAGAATGCACATTTCACAATGCATAATTTCGGGACCTGTAAAATAATAAAACAACTACCTTCGTTCATTTAAATTAAAAATGAAAGGATGTAGTTGCTGTTTATAAATATTAAATTACAATCAAGCCAAAGGCTTCCACAATTCTGCATAAAAAACGCCACCGATGGTGGCGTTTTTTTAAAGTTGGTCTAAAGTCAATTCAAATGCTCCAATAAATTCATTTAAAAAGACGTTTGCTTCTTCTGAATTCAATTCTGCAATACGTTCTCTTGTAGAGCGTTCTGCTTCTTTGAATTCCATATTCCCTGCTTTTCGTTCTTCAATGCACTTTATTAACGCACTTAATTTATCGGCAGCCTTAACGAGTGGTAATAAATCTTTATCATTTTCACCCGTTAAAGCGCACATAAATTCATTTTTCAAATCGTCAGGGAGCATTGAAACAAGTCTTTCGGTTGCAGAGTTTTCAATCTCTTTATATGCATCAAGAATTTTTTTATTCTGATATTTCACAGGTGTAGGTAAATCGCCCGTTATAATCTCTTGTGCATCGTGGTAGAGCCCTAAAACTGCGGCTCTGTCGGCATTGTAATTTTTACCTAACCTTACGTTGCCGATAACTGCAAGAGCGTGAGCAATAACTGCAACTTCTTTTGAATGACTGTCTAAATTTTCGCTTTCTGTATTTCTCATCAACGCCCAACGGTCAATATATTTCATACGAGAAAGCATCGCAAAAAAACTGTATCCCATTATATAAATCCTTTTATTAGATTAAAAATTAACTCTGAATGTCTTAATTTCAAATGGTTTGAACTGTGTTTTTAACGTTTTACCACTAAACTCAACTTTGTCAGCACCATCTTCAATAAGATTACATTCAACTGCGTTCTTAATATCATCGCAGAATGTAAATTCAACGTCTGTTTTACTGTTCCAGCTTTCATACGCACGAACAATAATGCCGTTGCCATCTTCTGCTTCTTTAACAGTTTCAATAACAATATTTTCTTTGTTACCACTTATAAATGAATAAACGTCGCCGAGTGTACCATTATTTGCTTTTGCAAATACAGCGTATGCCGGGTAGTTTACGTTAAACGCTTCTTTAATAACGTCTGATTTTGAAACGTGGTCAGCGTGTGGATAAATTGAGAACGTGAATTCGTGATATTCTCTGTCTTGAACTTCGTTTGGTAATGTCTGACATCTTAAGAGTGTTGGCATAATATGGCCATTCTTTACAGTGCAACCATATTTACAATCGTTGATAACAGAAACACCGAAACTGTTGTCTGAAAGGTCAACCCATTTGTGCATTGAAACTTCGAACTGTGCAAAATCCCAGGTTGTGTTTTCAGTAGTTGAACGTTCAAGGTTACCAAACTGAATGTCAAACGTAGCTTTAACTGCGTTAACGTCAACTGGGTAGTCGCCCTTTAATACAACGTGAGTTTCTTTCCAGTCTGTTTTGTAATCAACGTCAATTCTGTCTAAATCAGCGTAAACGTTGTAATATGCACTGATAACTGAATTTCTAATTTTCTTATCTACTTTGTAAACAACTCTTACTGCACCTTGTTCAACGATTTCGGCACCAACAAAGTCTAACTGGAATTCTTTTTCTTCAAAATATGATTTAATATCCCAAGCTTCGTGGTTAAATGGTCTGTCCTGGAATGCACGAACAGTACCGAATGGTTTGCCGTCTGCTACGTCTCTGCCACTTTCTTTGTGAACGAGTTTTGTAATATCGCCGTTTGTAAATTCAACTGTGAAGTATTTTGTATCAACAGAATTTTCATCTGCCTTAATAGCAGAAGCGCTCTGTGTGCCGGATTTTACTGCGAATGATTTGTAACCTTTTGCAGGAATTTCTGCAACGAATACGATTTTGCCATCGTAAGTTTTCTGGTAAGCAACTTCTTTGTCACCATCAAGGAGAATGAAGTCGTTTTCTACCGGAATATCTGCAATAACAGCATCTTTTCTGTTGAAACCGGTTGTGTTAAACACAACCAAACTGTCATTTTTAAGATTCATTTTACCTATAAGTGAAGCCTCTGCAGAAGCAGTCATTTCAGTACCTTCTGCAATAACACTTTCGTACTGTTCTTTACTGTCTTCATAAACTTCTTTTATAGAAGAACCTGGGAGAATGTCGTGGAATTGGTTAAGAAGAATAAGTTTCCAGTTTTCTAAAATTCTTTCTGCAGGGTAACTGAAATTAGTTTCTTTTTTAGCAATAGCAGAAAGTGTTTCTACGTCGTGGAAAAGACATTCTGTTTTGCGGTTATATTTCTTATTTCTTGCCTGACTGGTGAGAGTACCACGGTGTAATTCAAGGTAAAGTTCGCCAGACCATTTAGGGAGATATTTATTATCTTTAACCTGATTTTCTAAATGACGGAAGAAATCGAGAGATGGTGCAATTTTAACGTTAGGGCAACCCTCAATACCTCTTTGCATTCTCTTGCCGTGTTCTAACATATCAACAGTAGGACCGCCGCCACCGTCACCGAAACCGAACGTGCAAAGGTAGTCTCTGCCTAAATCTTTCTGACTGTAACGCTTGTTACCACCAATGATATAACCCGGTCTTAAATAAGCGTTATAAGTAGTCTGATAGTCTTTTCTTTCGTCACGGTCAGCATCTTCACAAGGTGAGAAGTGTGAAAGAACTTCTGTGCCGTCAATACCTTTCCACATAAACGTATCGTAAGGGAATTTGTTATATTCATTCCAACTGATTTTGGTTGTCATAAAGTATTCCATACCACATTTTTTAATGAGCTGTGGAATAGCACCTGAATAACCAAAAACGTCTGGGAGCCACATAATTTTATTATCTACACCAAATTCTTCTTTAAAGAATTTTTTACCAACAAGGAATTGACGTACGAGTGCTTCACCAGATGCTACGTTAGTATCAGCTTCAACCCACATACTGCCTTCAACTTCCCATCTGCCTTCTTTAACCATTTGTTTGATTTTTTCGAAGAGTTCTGGGTAATCTTGTTTTACGTAATCGTAAAGTTGTGCCTGTGAAGACATAAACTTATAATCCGGATATTCTTCCATAAGTTTAATAACTGTTGCGAATGAACGTCCAGCCTTGTCTCTTGTCTGACGGAGTCTCCAGAGCCAAGCCACGTCAATGTGAGTGTGACCTATTGACCAAGAAGTTGCTTCGTGAGTTTTGCCGTAGATGTTTTCATTTAAATAAGCAGAAGCCGCTTTTGCAGTTTCTTTGAAAGAATTTCTGTCGCCACTGTCAATATCGAGCATATTACAAGCAACGTTTAAATGCTTTATTAAATCAACACGGACTGTTGAATCACCATCGTAGTAATTTGTTACTTCTAAAGGTGAAGCAATATCGTAATAAATTCTTACAGCATCAGTGTCGAGAGTCTGTAAAAATGCACCCATTTGCACCTGACCTTTATATTCCCAAGGGTCAGTGTAAGCGTTTATGTAAATTTCAAGAGTTTCATTACCTTTAGCACATTCTGTTACAGTTATATATTGGTGATTGCTGTCAACACCCTGCACCATTTCACCGTTAATCCACACAATAAACTGGGGGTTAACCTGGTTCCAGTTGCCATTGTTATAATATGGTTTTAACTGGTAAATAACTTTTTCGCCTTTAAAACTTTCCGGAATTGTAACTGTCTGCTTAAACCAGCAATAGCATTCTTTGTAACCCCAGTAATCAGCGTGGGCTTTAAAAGGCTTCCACTCGCCTTCGTTTCTTTGTTCAAACGTATATTGACCGTCTCTTAAAAGAAAGTCGCCTGTAGAAACGCTGTCTTTAATGAAGAAATCGCTTTTAATTACGTCAGTAATTTTGCGTATTCTTCTGCTTAACATATAGCGTTCACTGTTTTTGTCTAAAAAATCAACGTCAAAATGTGCCATATTTATTCTCCTGCATAAAAATATTTTAATACCTTTCTATAATATCATAACAGTTATAATTTTACAACAAATATATTTAGAATTTTTTATATAATAATAGCAATATTACCATTGACTTTTTCGCTTTTAATAATTAAAATAGATATAATATATTACTATATTAAATTTTCTCTTTGAGAAATAATCATAAAATCGAAGGAGTGTAAAAAATATGGCACATTACTGTAACGAACCATCAAGAACATTCAGCGAATATCTTTTAATTCCTGGTTACACAGGTCCTGATTGTATTCCAGCTAATGTTTCTTTAAAAACACCATTATGCAGATATAAAAAAGGTGTTGAAGAATCTCCAATAACTCTCAACATTCCGCTCATTTCTGCTATTATGCAATCTGTTTCTAACGACACACTTGCTATTGCTTTGGCAAAAGAAGGCGGTATGTCTTTCATTTACGGCTCACAGTCTATTGAAGATGAAGCGGCTATGGTAGCAAGAGTTAAAAACTACAAAGCAGGTTTTGTTGTAAGTGACTCTAACTTAAAACCAACCGACACTTTAGCAGACGTTGTTAACCTTTTTGACACAATGGGTCACTCAACAATGGCAGTTACAGAAAACGGCGAACCAAACGGCAAGCTCGTTGGTGTTGTTACTTCACGTGATTACAGAATAAGCCGTATGGATTTAACAACAAAAGTTACTGAATTTATGACTCCATTTGAAAAATTAGTTACTGCTCCTGCTACAACTTCATTAAAAGAAGCAAACGATATTATCTGGGAGCACAAATTAAACTCACTCCCAATAGTTGATGATAACGGCAATCTTCTTTATTTCGTATTCCGTAAGGATTACTCACAGCACAAAGAAAACCCACAAGAAATTCTTGACGACCAGAAGAGATATATGGTTGGCGCTGGTATTAACACTCGTGACTATGAAGAAAGAATTCCGGCACTTGTTGAAGCTGGTGCAGACGTTCTTTGCATTGACTCTTCAGAAGGTTACACAGAATGGCAGAAGCGCACAATTGCTTACGTAAGAGAAAAATATGGCGATTCAGTTAAAATCGGCGCTGGTAACGTTGTTGATAAAGATGGTTTCCGTTTCTTGGCAGATGCTGGTGCAGACTTTATTAAAGTTGGTATTGGTGGCGGTTCAATCTGCATCACCCGTGAAACAAAAGGTATTGGTCGTGGCCAGGCTACTGCTCTTATTGAAGTTGCTGAAGCACGTGACGAATACTTTAAAGAAACTGGCATTTACGTTCCGATTTGTTCAGACGGCGGTATCGTTCACGACTATCACATGACACTTGCTCTCGCTATGGGTGCAGACTTCCTTATGCTTGGTAGATATTTCGCTCGTTTCGACGAAAGCCCAACACCAAAACTCAACATTAACGGCACTTACGTTAAAGAGTATTGGGGCGAAGGTTCTAACAGAGCTCGTAACTGGCAACGTTACGATTTAGGCGGTTCTTCAAAACTTTCATTTGAAGAAGGCGTTGACTCTTACGTTACTTACGCTGGTTCACTCCACGACAACGTTAACAAGAGTCTTTATAAAGTTAAATCTACAATGTGCAACTGTGGTGTTACTACAATCCCTGATTTACAGAGAGATGCAAAATTAACACTCGTTTCAGCAACAAGTATTGTTGAAGGCGGTTCACACGACGTTATGCTTAAAACAAGCAGTGGTAATATAAGATAAACAAAACGCTCACAGAAAATCTGTGAGCGTTTTGTTGAATGCAGAATGCAGAGTGCAGAATTCAGAATTTCGGAAGCCTTACGGCTTGATTGTAATTAAATATGAATAGAAAAAACTACATTCACTCATTTAAAGATTATTGTAAATCTAAAAATGAAAGAATGTAGTTGTTTTTATAATATTTATAATAGCGTCGCAGACCCACAATTCTGCACTCTGTATTCTGAATTCTGCATTCTGCACTCTACACATACTCTAACGGCAAAGCGACGAGATTTTCTCGTAAATAAAGTTTTTTGTCATAAAGGCAAATAATAACACCCATACCTCTTTTTTTATCTGGAACGCCATCTAAAACATCAAATTCAGATGCCATATCTGCTTTTGGTGAAGCGGACATTTTTATCTCAATTGGGTACAAAACTCCGTCTTCCTGAAGTATCAAATCAATTTCACCATCGATTTCGACTTCTTCACCATTTTCTTTTTTTCGCTTTTTATCTTTACCATTATAATAAAAGACGTTAAAATCGTATTCTAAACCTTCATTTGAATAAGATTTCAAAATTTCGTTTACAACAAACGTCTCAAACATTGCACCAGCCATAGCACCATTTTTCAAGGTTTCAGGTGTCAACCACCTTGTGAGATAACAACAAAGCCCTGTATCTCTGAAATATAGTTTAGGAGTTTTAATAGCACGATTAAGTGTACTTGAAGTGTATGGTTTAAGAATATAAATAATTCCACTTTTTTCGAGAATCGATACCCACTCTTTAATAGTAACTTCAGATAAACCAATTTCAGAAGCAATATTAGTGTAATTAATTACTTGCCCTGTACGAGCAGCAACACAAGTTAAAAACTTTACGAATGCTAAATGATTTTTCGCTTTAACAAGTTTGTTTACATCACGTTCAAGATATGTTTTTACATAAGATTGATAAAAATCTACCCATTCTCTTTCAGAATTAGAATAAAGTTCGGGGTAACTACCACGATGTATGGTTTCCCAAAGATTTTTACGATAATTCACGAGTGCATTTTCACGTTCGTCTATATATTGTTTTGTAGGGATAAAATGTTTTGTAAAAGGTACATTGTAAATTTCGCGAAGAGATAAACCTTCTAACTCTACTATAGAAATTCTGCCAGCAAGAGACTCACTTACACCATCCATTAATTGAAGTTTCTGAGAACCGGTCAGAAAAAAATTCCCTTTATCTTCTGTATTATCTAAAACAATTTTTAATTTATTAAAAATTGACGGGCATTTTTGAACTTCATCTATCATTAAAGGGGAAGGATTGTTGAGTAAAAAGAGATTTAAATCTTCTTCTGCTTGAGCTAATAAAAGGTCATCATCAAAAGTAACCTGATTGACATCATTAAAAAGATATTTATATAAAGTAGATTTACCCACCTGTCTTGGACCAGTCAGAAGAATCGCTTTGCTATTCTTCGCTCTACGTTCAACTACATCTTCAATATGTCTTTTAATAGAATACATAACACACCTCTTTTGGCTAATCTAAAGTACAACTTTATTTTAGCCAATATTAATTTTGATGTCAAGTGTTTTTATTATTTTTTTAATCTTTTCATTTATTCTTTATTCAATTATATAAAACAACTACACTCGTTCATTTAAGGTGAAATGAATGAATGTAGTTTTTCTATTCATATTTAATTACAATCAAGCCGTAAGGCTTCCGAAATTCTGCATTCTGCACTCTGCATTCTGCATTCTTTTAGCTAAGTTTATGGTTCTCGTCTGAGCAAGAAACTGAAACGTCGGCAAAGCTTTCTAAGTTTGCAGTGATTGTTAAGGTAATTATTTGCTCTTTATCACCACAAACAGGAATAGTCTGAAAGCAACCTTTAATAGTATCTAAAGTAACTTCTGTTCCACCACCTAAAAGATTAGAAAGCGTATTAGAACCATCTTCTTCAATTACCCTTGTGCCATTTTCATCTGTATAAAAATTAATTACAGCCTGTTTATCTTTAACACCGGTAATAGCACTCATAGAAAAAATGCGACCTACTGCACTTAAAATCTGACGTTGGTTGTCAAGGCAGGTTTTTTCTCGTGCATCGCCTGTTACTGAATTAAAAATAGGAACAGCCACAGCTACAAGAATTGCCATTATAACAACAACAATCATAAGCTCAACTAAAGAGAAGCCTTTTTTAGTTTTAATAAAACGAAACATTTTTACCATCTCCATTAACAGTGGGAAAAATCCGTAACTTTTATATTGTTATAATAGCACAATTGTTAAAATTTGTAAATACCTTTTACAATTTATTTACATAAAAGAAAAGACCTACAAGGCGAACCTTGTAGGTCTTTGTAATTTCAATAATTATGAAAGTTTGTGAACGTCTTCGGTAACACCTGAGTTAACACCGTTTGTTAAACATTCTGTTGTAATTGAAGCAGTACCATCAGCATTACCATCAATAACAACTTTAATAGCACTATCATCTACTGGACAATATGGTGCTGTCTGGAAAAGAGCTTTTAATTCAGCAGCGTTGAAAAGTACGCCTGCTTCATTGTCTGCAAGTACAGCTGTAAATGTAACTACACCATTAGTAGCAGAACATGTTTTGTAATAACCTTTCACGCCACCTTCTTTGATGTTAACAACATAGAAAGTCTGTGCAGTAGCATCAGTAACAGTCTTCTCTAAAAGTGCTGGGTTAATTGTAGAAATGATTGAACGTTGGTTGTCGATACAAGTTTTTGCTCTTGAGTTACCTGTAACTGAGTTGAAGATTGGCACAGCAACTGCAACGAGGATAGCCATGATAACAACAACGAACATTAATTCAACGAGGGTGAAACCCTTCTTGCTCTTTAAAAACTTAAACATTTAAAGAACCCCTTTCAAAAAATAAATATAATGTTCATAACGTAACTGTTTCGGATGCTTCCGTAACCGTTCCGTAACTTACAGCTACATATTAGCATACAAAATTCGGTTTGTAAACACCTTTTTTGTAAAAAATCCCTAAATATTTAATCTTTGGCAAATAGCAACAAATACAATATCTTCCATTTATGCATTTTGTCAACTAGAACAAAAAACACAAATTATAGCGACAGCTTTTCATCTCTGTACGCCTAACAATAACAAGGAGCTAGCTATCTGCAAGTCTGCCTTCCTTCGAAGGAAGGCAGACGGACAGTAACTTTATTCTACTATTTATACACCTGCAAAACAGGGATATAACTCTTCACATTATTTCAAATACCTTTTCTCAATCTTTTTTATCACCACAAAGAATGCAGGTATAAGGAATATATCTGCAGCAATCCAGGCTACCGGGTTTGCAATACAGGCAGCTTTGTAGCCCAGGGTATTCACAAAGCCAAAGCCCATTATTGCCCTTGCAATAAGCTCAAAGAAGCCTGCAAACATTGCAACAGAGCTGTAACCAAGACCTTGTATAGAGTTCCTGAACAAGAACAACAGGGAAAGAATGAAATAGAAATAGCTTCCTGCATTAATATATTGCTGTGCCAAGGCAATTATGCCTGCCTCTCCACCATCAATGAAAAGAAGTGAAATATACGGACCCAGGAATCTTGCAACACAGAAGCCGATTACAGTATAGCAGGTCGCAAGTATAATTCCCATGTTCACACCCTTTTTAATTCTGTCAACCTTACCGGCACCAAGGTTTTGACCACAGTAAACAGTCATTGTAGCACCGATTGTTTCAGATGGAAGCACAATCATAAGCTGCGTTTTACCACCGATTGTTACAGCAGCAATTGCTTCTGCACCTAAGCCATTTACACAGGACTGAAGCATAACGGAGCCTACAGCAGTAATAGAAAACTGCAAGGCAAGGGGAATACCGTTTGATATAAGCTTTTTTATACAATTAAAATCGATATCACGTGTTTCTTTTGTAATATGCAATACAGGAAACTTCTTTTTTATATACAAAAAGCACAGCACACCTGAAACAAACTGGGAAATAACAGTTGCAACAGCAGCACCACGTACCCCCATATTAAATTGAGTAATAAGAAGAATATCAAGCCCGATATTAAATATGGAGGAAAAAACAAGAAAATACAGTGGTGTTTTTGAATCACCCAAAGCCCTTACAATACTTGCAAGAATATTGTAAAGAATGGTAGCACCAATGCCTGCAAAAATCACAACAATGTAATCATAAGCATCCCTATATATATCCTCAGGTGTATTCATCAATCGAAGTAAAGGGTTTGTAAGAGCAACAGCTGCTGTGGTAATCACCACTGTAAGGACAGCAGAAGTATAAACAATATTCGCAATATATTTTTTTAATGCTGTAAAATCCTGTGCACCAAAGCGCTGTGCCACAGGTACGGTAAAGCCTGTGCAAAGACCGGTAACCGAGCCTATTACAAGGAAATTAAGGGAGCCCACAGCCCCAACGGCAGACAGAGCCGTTTTACCTACAAACTGACCGACAATTATAATATCAGCCATATTGTAAAACTGCTGAAAAAGGTTACCTATCATTAACGGAAGGCAAAATTTAATAATATTCATCATAATGCCACCGCTGGTCATATCCTTAGTTTTAGCCACCTTACCACCACCTTCTTTTCTGATTTCATTTCATATCACAATATTAAAATTTTATCATATTTTCACATTTTTTGTCAATCAAAAAAGCGACTCACGAGAGTCGCTTTTAATCAAATTATTTTACATCCTTTGCGGCAACAATTTTGCCTTCTGCTGTTTTGTAGGTAACTGTTACTGTGTCACCAACATTGAGAATAACTATATTTTCTGCCTCTGCAGCAGCAATTGAATAGTAAACTGCCTTACCGTCGAGAGCAATATAGTAAATGCTGTTGCCGTTAACAACTGCTGTTCGTATATCTGAAATCACACCTGTAACAGTTTTGATTTCTGCAGGCGCTGTTGTACCACCATCTGTAGAAGAATCGGCACCACCAAGTGAATCAGGAAGCACTGCATTGTAGTCAATGTTAAGAATCTTCTTGGTGCTCAGCTTAACCTTGTTTACGTAAGCCTTAAGGCAAGCCTCAAGGTCAGGGTTAGCGTCATCCTCGCTTCTTACAGCATCCTGAACACGCTCAACGCTAACCCTAGCGTAGCTCTTAACCACGTTGTTGTCCTTAAGAGCCATAAAGTAAGTTGCTTCACCGTCAATGTTAAGAAGAATCGGGAACGTAGCATTCCAGCCCTTATCGGAAACAATACCCTGAGCAGATGTCTGTGCACCACTTTCTGTAGTACCTGCAATTCTCTGGAAAACAGCTTCCTTTGTACGCTGGTTGATAATAGCA
>JAZSIE010000032.1:0-158706 GCA_045533655.1 Acutalibacteraceae bacterium | reverse complement strand
CAATTTCTTTACCAAATGCATTTTTATATGTATTTGGAATTTCAGAGTAAACAGTTTTAAATTCTGTTTCGCTTGTTTGGTAAATCTTTGAGTGTTCATTAACCTCAATTGGTTCACCAAACTCTTCGTCAGTATCAGTTGACTCAGCAACATCTGGTAAACGAAGTTCTTCTGAAGAACTTTCTTGTTTACTTGTCGTTTCTTCTGAAACAGATTCAGTCGGTTGTGTGGACTCCGTTGTGTCTGTTTCATCAGAAGTTTCAGGAACGGTTGTTTCTTCAACTGTTTCTGTAACAGCGGTTGTGGCTTCAACAACATCTGCTGCCAACACAGGTGTAGCTGTTGAAAACACACCGAAGATTGTTAATACCGATAAAAGTATCGCTATTAATTTAGTGGATTTTTTCATTGCCTTTCTTTCTCCTTATAAAAATTTATATAGAACAATGTCTATTAACGAAAATGAGAACCTGCTAAAAAGCAAGTTCTCGAATATATTAGTTATATTATTAACCCGTGTAAAGTGGGTGTGCAAATGTGTCGACAAAAAATGCAACTATGTTACAACACTCAGTGAAAAACAAATATAAAAGCCTACTCAATTGAGCAGGCTTTTATTATTTCAGAAAAATATTACACATTGCTTGTCCAGAACTGTTTCACTATTGCCAAAGCTTCTTCGTTATTGTTACTAATTGCTTCTGACCATGAAATACCATTGTCTGCAGTAAATTGCGACATGCTATCTATTAACAAAGAAATTTGTGTGTTAGTAATACAATAGTTGTCATTTGAAATTATTTTTTCGATTTGGTAATTATCAGAATCAAACCAATTTATTACTTGCATATAATCCGATGAATCAAGAGAAGCAATCTTCAAGTTTTGTGAAAATTGTTCAAAATTAATACTTGCAGCATTACTATCAAGTACAAGAACATCATTACCTGAATCATCTTGTAAATCAGTAGTTTTAGAAAAATCATAACTATATATATCGTTTTTCTTTAAAACTAATGTTGACACATCAATATTATATGATGTTCCATCAGCAAACTCGAGCATCATTTTTCCATATGCATCCCAATATGTTGAACTGTATCTGAATCTGTACAGGGTAATAGTATCTTCACTTCCACGAATATGAATAGTTACATCATACGATCCTGTATTAGTTACATACAAATCTTCTAAACTGATTCCTTCAAGGAACTTGATTGTATTAATTCCTGATGTATCTGAAATTCTGTCATTCCCATATCCAAGTCCGAATACGTAAATGTCGTCTCCATCGGAACCATTAAGAGAGTCATTTCCGATTCCACCATCAAGAAAATCGTTTCCTGATGAACCATTTAAGGTGTCATTTCCTTCTCCTCCGTAAAGTTTATCGTCTCCATAATCACCATTCAAAGAGTCATCTCCTGTACCACCATAAAGTTTATCGTCTCCTGATGATGCACTTATGTAGTCATTTCCTTCATCTCCATACAAGGTATCATTTCCAGCGTTACCATAGAGATTATCATTACCTTCCAGACCATGAATAATTGTATCTTCTCCGAAACCTGCATGTGCTGTATCTGCTTCTTCTGTCATAATCATATTTCTGAAAGGGGTTCCTTCGCTGTTTACTTGTACAACTGTACCATCGGCAAACTCAAGTAACATGTTTCCATATGCTGTTTGATAGGTTGTATTGTATCTGAATCTGTACAGGGTAATAGTATCTTCACATCCGCGAATATGAATAGTTACATCATACGATCCTGTATTAGTTACATACAAATCTTCCAAACTGATTCCTTCAAGGAACTTGATTGTATTAATACCTGATGTATCTGTAATTTTGTCATTACCATAACCAAGACCAAATACGTAAATGTCGTCTCCATCGGAACCATTGAGAGTGTCATTTCCGATTCCACCAGCAAGAAAATCGTTTCCTGATGAACCATTTAAGGTGTCATTTCCTTCTCCTCCGTAAAGTTTATCGTCTCCACCATTACCTGTTAAGGAGTCATTTCCTGTATTACCACTTATAATATTGTTAGATGCATCTCCACTAATACTATCATTATTTTCATTACCGACCAAATCAGCAGCTGCAATATCTATTACTGAAACATATTGGGGAAATGTATTGTAATAAAACTTCTCATATTCGGTAAACAATGTAGCATAACTTTCTCCACTATTTTGAAGAACTCTTGTGTATTTAGCAAAATCCTGAAGAATATACATATTGTTAGGATCTAATTCCATTAAGGATTTAAAATATAATTCTAAATATGTAAAATCAAAACTACCAGTTGCTTCATCAACAGAAATTAAAGAGAGTGCTGTACTAAGGCTTGTCTCTGCTAAAAGCATACAACAATACATATCAATTAAATTATTATATGCATTAAGAAGTATAGAGGAGGCAACTGTATTAGGATTTGAACCGTCTGTTCCATCAAAAGTTTCACCCATTGTCGCTTCAAGTACCGCTAATTTTTGTGCATCAAAATTAGCACCACGACTGCCAGCTTCTATATTTTCTGCACCTGTTAAAATCATTAACAAGTTTTGAACAATTGATAAGCGTTCGTTCATATCTTTAGATGCAACAAATGCTTCCACAAGTTCCTGTACTCTTCCAGTTTCATCAAGAGCCATTGCTCTATGTAAAGATGGCATATTACCTATTGAACCAACATTAGGAAGTGCCAAAATCTCTTCCGATATTTCAAGCTCAATGGTATCATCAATAACTTCTACAGTATCATATTTATTTGCAAGCACCCAATATTCAGCAATATCCAACACTGTACCATCCGCTTTAATAAATGTTGCTATGTTACCAAGAACCGCACCTGAAGAAGTTGTAGTATTGGAATGCGTGTAATTAAGATTTATTGCCACAATGCCAGCATCTGTTAAACTAATCAACTCACCATTTTCTGAAATACCATTACCATTGGCGTCTTTCCAAATCAGCAACTTACTAAAATCAACATCATTAGCATCTACTATTCCATCGTTATTAGTATCATACTCAGCTAAAACTTCAAAACCATTTTTAGAATACTCACCATTAGCTAAAAGCATTCCTTCTTCAAATAACTCACTACCATCATTAATTGTGCCATCACCATTCTTATCAACAGCGAGAATGGCATCATCACCACTAACCCAGTTTATCTTTTCAGCATAACCATTTTGATCTAAATCAAAATTCGCACCTTCTTCTAGTGTTGTTGGATTAAATCCATCTCCGTCCATATCCAAAACAAGTGGATCCCAACGTCTAACAATACGAGCTGCTTCAGCTTCGCCAAACAAATCATAAATCCAAGAGAACTCTATAAGATTGGAAGAAGCAGAATTTTCTTCTAAACAATTAAATTGTTTTAATACTTCGATTAGAAACTCATAAAAATCTTTTAACCCATATTCTTTCATTTCTTCTAGAATAAAACTTGATATATAAAAAAAAGAATTAACCAATTCATTCGAATATATAATTGATATAAATTGCTCAATTGATATACTATCCATATTTACTGGCAATGTTAATTTACATAATTGAATAACGCCCATTACACAATCCACTAAATTTTCACGCTTATTTAAATCTTCTATACACATTATTTTTTTGGATAAACATTCCAAAAAAAGTGAAAAACCACCTTGGTTTACTATAGCTTTTAAATTCCCAGAAGAATCTAACATAGATTGCGGATAATGTTCCGAAGCAATGTCAACTACAGAATTCCCTATTACAAAATCGGAACTAATACTTTTATATTGCATTGAATCAATATATACAACATTGTCTTCCGGAACAAGTCGTTCTCCTAAAACATTAACATAATCATTTTCAGCAGAAATTGAATACATTTTACTTATTTTTTCATAAAATGACTCAGAAAACAATTTTTTAAAACTTTCAATTGCTTCTGGTGAAAATCCTTGTCCATCAAAACTATAACATTCATCCACTAAATCTGAAAACAAGGCAACAAATTGTGCCTTATTCCCACCTTTTGAGTGACCAGAAACAGTAATATTGGTCTCGGCTGTCCAACCATTAATTGCAATAATTTGATTCATATAATTTAATGCTTGTACTTGTTGTCTTGTACCATAATCGCTTTGTGTAACCGTGTTTTCTTCTATTATACTACCACTACTATCATATGTATAATAGTTATTTTCATTTGTTTTACCATCTAAACCTTCAGCATTATCCAGCCATTCACCTTTTCCAGTTCCTCTAAAAACTATTGAAATATTACCATCAACATCAGTAAAGGTACACGCATTTAATCCGTTTGTTTCATATCCTAATTCACAACTTCTATTATTAATTTGGCACTTACCTAATTCTGTATTATTAGCAACAGCATTTTTAATAATTTCAAATTGTTTTTTATCACTATCTGACCAATTACTTGACTCGTTTTTCAAATTGTTCTCTAAATTTGAAATAATCTCATTTATTGTATCACCATTTGTTGCTGTTCCTAATCTGTTATCATCACTAATCAAATACATCAATGTATTGTAAATTAGCTCTTTGTTTGCCTTATCCATATTTATTGACATTCCGTTTACCTCCACAAATAACTTTAGTACCATTTTTGCCAATCTACTGATTCTAGTTCACCATTGCAAAAATGAATAAAACCATATAAAATCGAGTGGCGCGCCATCTCAGCTTTTTCTAACCACTCATTATTCATTTTTTCTTTACTATAATAAATCGTGATGTTGGTTAAAGAAATGTTACTTTCTTTCAACACTTTTGTCAAAGAATATATATCTGTATCTTTTGTATCTAAAGAACTCGTTACTATTAAATATATATTGGAATCATCTATACAAGTCTTTAAATATTGGTCGTATGATAAATTTGTTATATTATATTCACTTCTTATATAACCTGGTTTCAAATACACTTGACAATCACCATATATAGGATAAAAAAGTTCTTTTAATTCTTGCTCTGCCTGTGTTTTATATTTGATAGATATATAATTTGATAGCCATCTTTTATAATTCCAAAAAATAATTTTATCGTTTACACTTACACCGATTTTTTCATAGGGGAATTTTTTCGATTCAAAGTAGTAAGTGGTCGTAATTGACATCCATGATCCCGAATTACTATCAACATACTCAAAATCATCGCAAAAATTCTTTTCTAACACATATTCTATATAGGCTATTCCTAACATTAACTCCATACATATATTCAAAAAAAATATGCAAACACATATTAGCAGTAGTTTTTTTATTACATTTTTATAGTTTTTTTGATGTTTTTCCACTGTTTCTTTAAACTTTTCTTTTTTTCGTTCGAATCGAAACATGAATCAACCCCCTAAAATACATTTATTTTTCTTTCATACTATTTCCAAACCCATCAATAACTGGTTCTAAGAAATACTTCATAACACTACGAGTACCTGTTTTTATCTCAACAGAACCTGTTAATCCTGCAGTTATTTGTATATCTGGATTATTATTCTGTATATCAGTTTTAACTAAATAAACACTTCCCATATTTTCATCTACAAAAGAACCTGGACTAATATAGGTTATTTTACCTTTTACGATTCCATATCGCGAATACGGATATGCATCTAACTTTATCGATACTTCATCACCTTTTTCGATTTCTGCTATATCCATATTTTTAACATAACATGTTATTTCGTTTTTTGTGCTCTTAGGAATTATTGTCGCCAATTCCTGTGCTTGCGTTACAACACTTCCTACAGATTTTACAGACAAGTTATTAACATAACCATTAATTGATGATGTAATGCTCAAACTTTTCTCTGCAATATTATATTCTGAAAGTTTGCTGTCGGTTTCTTGTAACTTTGAAAGAACCGAAGATATTTTTTGTGCAACTTCTGCACTATGAGTTATTCTATATTTTTCAATACTTGTGCTAATTTGCTTTACACTATTTTCTTGTTGTTGAATTGAAATCTTTTGGCTTTCCACTTGCTCTGTAAGCTTTAACTCCTGATATTGGTTCAATCTGCTTTTAGCTAAATCTAAATCCAACTCGGCTGAACGTTTTTGTAATTCTAAATTCCAAAGTTCACGTTTATAGCTTTTTTCATTCTCTATAATCGCCTTTACAAATGGCTGTATATTTTCTTCATATTCAGAAACAGCATAGTTTGTAACATCTTTCCCTTTTTCAATATCTTCGTAAAGTTCAAGTTGTATCTCAAGCTGTGTTTTTGTCGTTTGTAAAAGTTCTATTTCAGAAGCAATTGAATCACCATCAAGTTTCATAACAATTTGCCCTTTTTTTACATATTCGCCTTCTGAAACAAGTATTTCTTCAATTTTACCTGTAGCTTGAGCTTGAATTATATGAATATCTTCTACCGGGTTTGCAGTTCCAGGTGCTATAACTACAACATCAAGTTCTGCCAGGCAAGCCCAAATTATTGCAATAATAAGTAATGCAAATATGCTGAAAATAATAACTTTACCCCCAATATGTGCAGGTCTTTCAATTATTTCAAGTAATTGTGGCATAAAATCATATTTCAAACGATTATTGTGTCGCTTGTTATGCTTTAGAACATATTCAGCTACATCATTTTTCAATTCACATCCCCCCTTAACTGTTGACTATACAATTTATAATATATGCCTTTTTCGTTCATAAGATTATCGTGGGTGTCATATTCCACTAAACTACCTTTATCAATTACCATAATTTTATCAGCATCTCTCAAAGTTGATAGTCTGTGAGCTATAATAATTACTGTTCTACCTTTACAAATCTGTTTTAAATTATTTTGAATAATACTTTCAGATTCATAATCCAATGCTGATGTTGCCTCATCAAAAATTAGTATTCTCGGATTTGAAATTATTGCTCTTGCTATAGCAACTCGTTGCTTTTGCCCACCAGAAAGTCCCACGCCTTTTTCGCCTATAACTGTGTCATATCCATTTGGCAATTCCATTATAAAGTCATGAGCCCCAGCTATTTGTGCAGCATTAACAATTTGCTCAATCGTAGCATCTGGCATTCGTATTGCAATATTTTCTCTAACAGAACCATTGAACATGAAATTTTCTTGCAATACAACTCCTATTTGAGAACGGAGTACTTCTGGATTCATCATTGATATATCCATTTTATCAACGGTTATCTTTCCGGTTTCAGGAATATATAAACGCTGTATAAGTTTAGAAACCGTGCTTTTTCCAGAGCCACTTCGTCCTACTACTCCTACTATTGTATTTGCTTCAATTTTAAAACTCATATTTTTTATGACTTCAGATGATTCTATATTATATCTAAAATGAACTTTATCAAATTCTATACCACCATTTAATTTAATTGATGAAGTAACTTGAGTTTTAGGGACTGGCTCTACCGGAGAATTGAAAATATCACCTATACGTTTAACAGAAAGTGCGGCTTGCTGATACTCTTGCCATAACTGTACCAATCTTAAAACAGGTCCACTTACACGACCCGACAACATTCTAAATGCAACCAATTGTCCCACAGTAAAATCGCCATTCATTACTGCCTTTGCACCAAAGAAAAGAATCAAAAGATCAAATATCTTTTGTATAAATTGCCCTGTTGTTCCTGCTGTAGTTGAAACCATTGAAGTTCGATAACTTGCTTTCACATAATCTGATTGCAAATCGCCCCATTTTTCTTGAAATTTTTCTTCGAGCGAAAATGTTTTAACCGTTTGTACTCCGGTTATTGATTCAACTAAAAAAGATTGTGTTTCGGCACCTGCATTAAACTTTTCGTCTAATCTCTTTTTAAACAATGGAGTAACAATACCTGACAGTAATGCAAAAACTGGAATTGAGCCAATTACAATCCACGTTAAATCTGTACTGTAGAAAAAAAGAACTACTACATATACAATTATGAATAGTAAATCAATGATACTGGAAAGTGGCGTTCCTGTAAGAAAATTACGAATCGTATCAAGTTCTCTAACTCTTGCAACAGTTTCACCAACTCGACGAGCTTCAAAGTATTTAAGGGGTAAAGCAAATAAATGTTCGAATAATTTATAACTTAATATTACATCAATTCTGTTTGTTGTATGTGTGAAAACATAATTTTTCGCAAGACTTATTATTAATTCAAAAATATAAACAATCGCAATACCTATTGATAAAACATTTAAAGTAGATAAACTATAATGTACTAACACTTTATCAACAACAACTTGTGTCATTATTGGTGTTAATAGTCCCAGAATTTGAACTGTAAACACTGCTATTAAAACTTCAATAAGTTCTTTTTTGAATTTTAATATTGTTGGGAAAAACCATTTAAAACTGAAGGCAGTTTCCGGTTCTATTATTGAGCGTTTCGTTATCATAATAGATGTTCCATCCCAAATTTCTTCTAACTGTTTAACAGAAAAGATTTCAGGCTGTGGTTTGTCATGAAATAAAACCATTATTTTATCATCTTTACTTTTTGCTATTATGAAAAAACTCCCATTTTTATTTTTGGCTATAAACGGATAATTAATTTTAGCAACTTTAGATGGCTTTATTTTACAAAGTTTAGCTTTCAATTTTAACTTTTTTGAAAGTTTCAATAACATTACTTCATCTTCATATTGTTTAACTATGTTATTATCTAAATTATCTTTATTGACCTTGATATGTAATAGATTTAATATAATAAAAAAACATGATATTGCACTTCTATCTCCCATTATTTTCACCTTTCCACATTCTACATAAAAATCCAATTATCTTAATAAATAATAAAGAGAAGTTATGTATAACATAAGTTCTCTTACATCTTAATATTTTTATATGTGATGATAAATATGGTGTGCAAATGTGTCGATTTAAAATGCAAAAATGTTCGTTTCGTAAAAATAGAAACAAACATTTTAACGCTTTTGTATTTTGTTTTAACAGTTTTGCATTACTTGTTGAAAATCATATAACTAATATTATAATTTAGGTGTTTGTAAGCGGTCAATAAACTTATCTAATATATCCAACACTAACTCTCTGTCATCTGGATCTAATTCTCTCAACTTACTTTCTAGTTCTGTTATATTTTCATGTAGAACAACATTTGAAGCAACACCCATTAATGTATCCATCGGAATAGAAAGTGCATTTGAAAGAGCAACCAACACTTTTCTTCCTGGTTTTCTATGACCTCTTTCTAAGTTGCTTATATAATATACATTAGAATCTATCTGCTCCGCCAACTCTTCTTGTGTCAAACCTAACTCTTTTCGTTTATTACGAATGATTTCACCTATACTATTTTGCATAAACTCATCCTAATCTTCAAATTTGAACTTTTGTACAAGTTTCAATTAATAGTATATGTAATTACAAGATTATTAAAATATGCAAAACACCAAACTTGACTTTTTGTGCAACAAAAGTTATAATTTACTAACTTTATTAATGGTGGCGAACATAATGAATATAAAATTAAGAGAACTACGAATATATCTCAAACTTTCTGAAACACAAATTTCCTCCTTACTAAACATAAGCAGTTATAAATACAAACGATTTGAAAAAGGAGAGCTACCTATACCCGTAGAAGTTATATTGCTTTTATCAATTATGTATAATATTCCTTTTGATTATATAATTTATGACAAATATGATATTTCAGATTTAATAAAAATACTTATAAAAAATAATTCATCTCTCGAAGAAAATACGACACCAGTAAAAATTATAGAGAACAACGTCATAAAGAACCCTTATTCAACTGGAACAATTATTAATCAAAAATTGATAAAAAGTATTCTTTGTTTTTATATAGAAAATTTTTCAAATAATCTCATTATTCTAAGGAAAAACAAAAATTTAGAAATACAAAAAGTAGCTAACAAATTAAGTATTGATATAGAACATTACTCAGCATTGGAAAAAGGAGTTCGTTGGCCCAGTATATTTGATATATTTAAAATTGCAAACGGTTTCAAAGTTTGCCCACAAGATTTATTCATAGAAAAAAGATAAGCACTCAAGACATATTTAATCTTGAGTGCTTATCTTTTATTTGATTACTTTTTGAATTTTTCCATTGCTTCTGGAACTTTTGGTTGATTAAAAAAAAGTGCGCAAGCAGAATTTACTGATGTAGTACCAATAATTAAAGCTAAAGATGCAAGTGATGCACCAAACATTCCGAGGAATTTTTCAACTTTTTTCATTCTAAAGACTCCTTTCGTTATTTTTGGATTCTATAATGTTCTTGGCTTTGCCAAAAATTAGCATAATTGAAACTGAAAAAACACCTAAACAAAAATACAAACTTTTTTCAGCAATAAAACCATTTAAACACAAAAATGGCAGCATTACGCTACTGATTAAAACAAACACCTTGCTTTTCTTTTTATATCGTTTGTATTCATTTTCACTAAATTTTTTATTTTTATTATCAATTGGTGCAATTAACAAAATTATAAAATTAGAAAATATCATAACCATACATAAAATTAGTTTGATGTTACTAATATCAACAAATGTCACTAAACACAGAAAGGCAATAAAGATTAATTGTGTCAACAGGAAACATATTGTATGGGTATTAGCGTGGTATCCACCACTTATTGTTCTACTAATAAAAAAGCCTGCAAGAAAATACAATGAATTATGTAGTTGCTTGAAAATTATTGCCCAAACAACAATTGTTAATAGTGATACGAATGTTGAGAGCATAACTTCAAAGCTGTAATAATAAATCTCAGCATCCTCAACGGGTATTATTTTTGAAGCTATTAATTTTCTTGTTATTTGTATTGAAAGTTTTTTATACATTTTTTCTCCTTATAAAAATTAAAGACACACCAAAAAGGTGCGCCTTTAATATAATAAATTGATTTTAAAAAAGGAATGGGGTGTTCAAAAGTGTTGAGAAAAAATGCGAAAGTGTTTTAGAAATTAACTAATATTGCAGATAATGTGAAAATATTATTTTCACAACACAAAGATAAATTGCCGTTATATTTGTTGGTTATTGTTTCAATACCTTTTAAGCCATAACCATGTTGAGTTTTATCTGTTTTACTTGTCTCAATATTTATAGTATCAATATCTTTAATAGTTGGATTGCTGATTTCAATAGATATCATTTCGCCAGAGGTAAGAATAGTCAAATTAATAATTTTTTTATTTGAATCAGCAAGTTCTTCTGTAGCTTCAATCGCATTGTCTAATGCATTACCTATTAAAACTCCGAATTCCAATTCATCAATTTTAATATTTTCAGATATTTTTAATGATGTTTTCAAAACAATAGCTTTATTATCACATATCTGCTTTTTAGAATATATTATAGAATCTACAACAGGATTACCTGAGTTTATTGATTTTGAATTGTCTGAAATTATTGACATTTTATCTTTAATATAAGAAATGGCTTCTTCTGTAGATTTGTTTTCTAAAATTGATATTAAAGAAACATAAAAATTTTTACTGTCGTGTCTATATTTTTTCAAAGCTTCTTGCTGTGCATATAATTCTGCATAATGAGCTCTTTGTTCTTTAATATGTATCTCGGCAAAAGCTAACCTTTCTTTAGTTACATAAAACTTTTCTTGTTTATCTATGATAAACAAAATTAATAAATTAGAAATTATTAAGACAAAAGCAGAGATAAGTATACTTATTCTATGAATAACTTCATTTGTTACATAACAATATCTATAAAGTATAAAAACAATAAACAAAGAAGTAAATGGCAATAGTGCTGTTGCTACAGAAAACCATATTGGAAACTTTTCTTTAAATATTTTCTTTTCTATTTTTATAGGCTTTAACATTGCAAAACCTAAAAACTTCGCCAATATAACACACATAAGATAAAGAAAATCATCTGATTGAACTTCAGTTATATTCATATTTAAAACAATAGTGGTTATCATAGCAATAATCATTTCTGATAATGCCACAGTTATTATTAATGCAAAAGAAAATAGCACCTTTTTAAGTCGTTTAATATCAAATAATAAACTGTGTAGTAAAAAACACAATGCAAATGCAAAAAATATTAAGCCACTTTCTACTAAAGTAGCTGAAGCAATTAT
Source organism: Acutalibacteraceae bacterium (assembly GCA_045533655.1). GTDB lineage: Bacteria > Bacillota > Clostridia > Oscillospirales > Acutalibacteraceae > DTU089. The sequence continues at coordinate 146,617 of JAZSIE010000032.1, read as the reverse complement.
CAGAAAAATTGTTAATAAAGCAAAACAAATAAAATAAACTTTTCTTGAGACTTTTATACTACCAAATTTTGATAAAAACATATAGCCGGTATACATTTCGAATAACGAGCCTATAATAGTCGCCAAAATATTCATATTACCACTTCTTTCGTTTTATATAATTATCAAACTTTTGCAATGCATCTCTACGCATTCTTACACTTAACATTATTTTTGAATCATCAAATAAAATCACATCATTACTGTCAAATCGTTTAATGAAATCCATATTTACAATAAAGCCTTGATGAGTTCTAACAAATCCATGTGGTTCCAATTCTTTTAATAACTCAGCTATTTTACCAAGAGCTTCAAAACTTTCACTTTTTGTGTAAACAGTTACATGTCGTTTATAACCTTCTATATACTTTATTTCAGAAATCTTTATATTGTATCTTTCGTTTTGCCATTTTAAAGATATTGTAGAATTGATCGTATTATATTTATGTAAAGCTCTATCAAACACATTTTTAAACTCACTATCAGAAATAGGCTTTACCAAAAAATGCAATGCTTCTACTCTGAAAGCATCAAAAACATAGTTGGGATGGCTTGAAACAAAAATTATAATAGAATTAGAAGTGATTTGTCTGATTTTTTCAGCAGTTTCTATTCCATTTAATTCTTTCATTTCAATGTCCAAAAATATTACATCAAAGTTGTCACCCTTAGAATAATGTTCAACTAATGTTTCTCCAGAAAAGAAATCTGTAAATTCAAACTTTCCTTGTGTTTCTTCATAACTTTTCAAGAGTTCTTTTACTCTTTCGTGAATAAGCGTATCATCGTCACAAATACAAATTCTCATAATGAAAAACCTCTCATCAAAAACTTTATAAATTATAACTAACATTTTACTATTTTTCAATATTAATGTAAATGTAAAAAGTCGAAAGTGTGCGAATAAAATGCAAATCTGTTGAATTAAGTTGGTTTTAAAACAGAAAAACTACACTTTTGCATAATTAATCAACGAAAAGGCATTTTCTATTGAAACCAAAAATAATAGTAATATATTTAAGTTATTGCAAAATTATATAGAAATCTATTTTCATTTTGTCTCCTTTTTAAATAAAAAGAAGCCAGCAAATTCCTTTTTACAAGTTAAGAAGCCTGACGATTAATTTCGTCAGGCTTCTTTTCGTTTTTCAGGAAACAAGTAGAAAGGAATTTATGGCTTTTTATTGGCAACCATACATAGCTGAATATCCATAATCTTCGACATTTTAAATCAAAAATTAAAAATGTTAGGAACTTAAACAAAAACTAATTGACGCATATGATAATATATCGAATAGTATTAAAAACATTTATTAATTATCCTCTATTCTTTTGGCTAAATTTAGAATTCATTAAAAATCAGGTGAATTATATACATATATTAAGTTGTTGTTTATAATCTCTATTGCGCTTATTTCAATATTATTCATATACATAACCCATTTCATCTGATCATCTTCTTTCAGTTGCTCTGTTACACCTTCAGATTCTTTCATCTGCGCAACAAGAGTATCAAACATCTGTTGTGCCTGTTTTTCTACCTCGGCACAATGCTGATAAAGTTTACCTTGAGTAAGTAGGGTTGTAAATAATACTTTCTTGTTTTTCAGTAGATAATCCTTATGCATCATCCCCCATTTGCCGAGCCCTATATTTGCTTCTTCGGGCGAGAGTGTGAGATTTGGTATCATATAATCTCCATTTTTACTATAAGTGATATTTGAATTCGTGTTCATAAAAACTTTCCTTTCTTTATGAGGAAATGCTATGGTACGAAACTTACGAATATGTACTGTCGGAGAATTTCTTGTGTTATGAATAACCGTACCAAAAATCTCAAGTCTTTTTATGACTTGAGATTTTTATTTTGTGTTCGCGAGAACACAACTTCATTTTGCGACTTCAGGAGCAAACTTCATTTCAAACCCTTTGAACTTCGTGGGTTTGCGAACACAAAAACGAAGTTACCTTTCGGTAAATGAAGTGTTTCACAATGAAGTACTTTGTAATGAAGTTGCCTGACGGCAAACGGTTTCAGCGGTTTTTACTTTTTTCTAAAATCGTAATTAGGGTGAAATGAGTTATCCGAGCCGTGTTTTTTATAGGCAAATTTCCGCCCACTCATCGTTAAAATACTCGTCAATCCGTAAGGATTAACTCCGTTTTTGCCTTGAGTGACCAAAAATCTGCACTATAAAAAATCTTTGACCTAAAAGCAAAAGATTTTTATTGTATTTTTGGTGTTGAGGGTGCAGTAAGACTGTCGCCTTGCAAGACCGAAACGCCGAAAAGACATAAAAAGATTTGCTTTAAGGCAGGTTCGGATAACTTATTTCACCCTAACCGTTTTGACCACAAATTTGCCCACTTATAGAAATTTTACAGATATTTTTTCTTTCTATTTTCCAGGGCGAATTTTGTGCTAAAAACCTTGTTCAAAAACCAATTGGAAAAGATGCTCAAACAAGCTTTGGAAAATGTCTTAAAATAAAAATACCAGGTGGCTCGAATCTCTGATTCAAGTCACCTGATTTTTTTGTTCATTTCGCATTTATAAGTTTTATTATTTTTTCATAACAACTTATCTCACCATAATCGCAATCACCATAAAGTGGCGGAATTATAACTTCTTCTCCTATTACTGCAATATTAAAAATAGCTTCTGCTCTCCTTAAATTTTGTGCTGTATTACGACTGAAAAATGATATTAAATTATCATTCAATACATTTGCAAAAATAATATTAAATCGCATATGAGACCCTATTTCAGACCTTGTAAAGCTTTGCTTACAACCAAATTGCTTAGTTGCCTTTTTATTTATACGTGATTTCTGATTATCAAATTCTTTTTTATTAAAATTATCAGTTTTATAAAGAATTACTCGAGAATGAAATTTGTTTTTAAAATAGTAAAACCTGACATCGTCAGATAAAATTAAACGGTTTGATTCAAATGTTAAATTTTCTAAAGCATCAATTAAATCAGAATAAGACAAACATTTTCCTAATTTGAAAACAACTGGGGTATATATACTTTTCGCATCTTCTTTTGCTTTCTTAGAAGAAATAACAAGATAAACAATAAAAGGTATTGAAATCAATATTATTAGTAATCCTTCTACAAACATCTTTAATGGTACTATCATCAAAAGTAAACCAACACCAATTGTACTTACAACTACCAACAATGATATAATATTTAAAAACGCACGTCTTTTTAGCTTTTTTATATGCAATTTCAAATTATCATCCAAAAGTTTAACCTCCACACAAATTATTGAAAACAATAGTAATTTGTCGTTAAATTCATACCCTTTCATTATAACATATTTTTTCCATAATTCAACAACATTCCTCATAACATCCAGCAAAGACCTAAACAATGCTTGATTTTCTTGCATTAAAGCCTATTTTTTCATTTCAGCAAAGGAAAGGGTGTTTCAAGGTTACGAACCATCTGAAATCATCAATTCCCCTGAAACAGGTGGCACCGCCGCCTGATGTTTTTGGAAAAGTCGCTTTAGCAAAGACTTTTCTTATTCCTGCCTATAAATCCGTTGAGTAAAAATTAGGGGTGTGATACTTGTATTATATATATTGTTATACTATAATAGTTCATAGAGGTGATAGTATGGAAAGTCGTTTTAAAATTATGAATGATAGAATTATATTCGATTGTAATAAATTAAAAGTTTTTTTATTAATTATTCCTCTTGGTATGTTTATAAGTGGCATCCAGTTAATATTAGGGCTTATGCCATTTGAAGAAAACTATATGTGGCTTGATGTTTTTGGCTTGGTTTTTGCATGCATTTGGACTACTGTTGTAGGTGTAATGTCCTTTTATCTTGTATTTAATATTTTAAAAAAGACTATCGTTGATTCAAACGGTATTACCGTTACGTTTCTTGCCTATAAAAAAGAAATCGCTTGGATGGATGTTAAGGATTATGGTCTTTCGTATTCAGGTAAAGCAAGAGGCGATGGCAATATTTATGATTTGTATTTTTCAACAAAGGAACAAGAATTCAAAAATAAGTGTAGGAAAAAACTGAAAGGAAATATGATAAAAGTTATTATAGTTGAAGATGATTATCAAAATGTAATAGAAAAAATTATTCCATTTTGTCAGACAAAAACTTGTGTAACTCCGTTTATTGGTGAAAATAGGTTTCATTTGTTATAATGATTGAATTAATGTTTTTTAGAATATCCGCTCAGTTCAATGCAAAATCTTTAGAGAAAAAAATAGTATCATTATTCAACTTATTTTTTAGCTGACAGATTCCTATTTGTCGAGTTATTTATGAAACAATAATACAAAATTTTAGGAGCAGATTTCTTGCTCCTTTTCTTTGTTTCATGCGTACAAAAATTTTTACACCCTGAACACGAAAAAATCCAACCGAAAAGAAAATAAATTAAGACGAAACCAAATCGAAAGAAAAACAAATTTTATTGTTACTCTCGATGTTTTGTGTTATAATGATTATAGTTAGTCGAAACAGTGTAAAATACACTGTTTCGATACCAAATTATATATTTGGTATCGAATTTTCTTTGAAAATTCGACTATAATCCTTTCAATGACTGTAATGCAAAATTGTATTTTTAATTCAATTTTGCTAAAAGCCGATAATATCGGCTTTTTCGAAACGCAACTGCGTTTCGATAAATTACAATCATTATAATCAACTTGACAAGCTTGAATTTTGTTAATGGTTTGTTATTTTAAAAAACACTTTGATAGGAGAAAATCGTATGAATTTTATAATCAAATGGCTATCTTTTGCAGTTATGATGTTTTCTATTCTTTTTAATACTATAGATGCGACATTTCTAAAAGATGCACCCGAACCGAAAAGTGAGGCGCAACTCATCGAGATGCAGAGTAAATTTGATGAACCTGAATTAAGTAATGAAATTACGGTTATTAAGATATCAGAACTCTCCATGTCACAACTTCATACAATTATTGCTTTACAAGGACTTGTTGCAAGAAAGGAACCTGCAATATTTATTGATTACGGTTCAGAATCAAACCGATATGCTCTTGAAGAAATGAAAAAAGCAGGCTACACACTTTCTGAAACAGATGCAGACGGTAACCCTTGGAATTTTTCTTCTGTAATTAAAAAATTCTCATCATACATAACTGATGGCGGGTATATTCTTTTCAAAACTTACGAAGACCATGGTCAACTGAATACTGCAACAAATCTTGCAACAATCAATGGCTGGCTTCCTGTTGCCTGTGATAATGAAGAAGCAGTAATAAACCTCGGTTTAAAAAAATCTGCTGATATCAGTGAAGATAACATAAACTTAAAATATCTAAAAAACTTTTACAAAGAAAATAAAGAGCATTTTCGTAACGATTCACTTGTACATCTTTATTACTATGCAAACGGAATGAGAGATTTTGCAATTCAGCAGAATATTTTTGTTATATATATTGAAGACAGCGATTTTACAGGCAGACTTTTCCGTGATAAGATTATGAAAAATCTTAAACCAGCCTCTATTATTTTTGGTTGGTGTCAGTATGAAGTTAAATTTACAGAATCTGCTTCACGTTACGGTCATTCAGTAATTCCGTCTGACCATTCTTATAATCTCAGCATACTTTCATCTTTTGAAGTTGAAAAAGCCAAATTTAATACTAAATTGTCATCCGAGGTTACACTTGATGAAAACAAACATTATGTTTCATTAGTTTATAGTGATGGCGATAATCTTCAATGGATTCAGAATGGTTTTAGTGAATTTCATACTTGGCAAAGTTACAATTCCCCTGTGCCTGTCAGTTGGACATTCTCTCCAATTGCTAAGGAATTATCTTCAGTTGACATAAAGCGCACTCTTACTACAGGTGAAGACGTTGCGTTTACTACAGGTCCGTCAGGTGGCGGATATGCACGTATCTCTAAAATGAATTCCGAAGAGCTTGAAGCGTTTTCAGATTATAGTGCTTCACTTATGCTTGAATCCGGTCTTAATATCATAACATTCCTCGATGAGTACAAAGGACTGAATTTTGATAAAAGCCTCGAAAAGCGTCTTTCATATTTTTCAAGATATGATAATATTGAAGGTGGTATTATTCAGCTTGACCCTGACAGATATTCAGCAGGTAAAGGAAAGGTGTTCTTCTCGAACGATAAACCTTTTGTTACTGTTGGTTTCAGTTTGTGGTATCCAAGCGGGAACCCTGAAGAAGTAACTAACGAATGGCTCAAAGAACAAGCCCAAATAATCAATGCAAAAAAAGCAGAGTTATCATCAATCAACGGCTACACGATAATAAACATTCATCCGTGGACAATCGGCACTGATGATTTACAATATTTTATAAGTCAATTAGATGATAATATCGAAATTATAGGTGTAGATGAATTACTTTCTGCCATCGAGCAGAATGTTCCGCACGAATTCGCACAACCCGAATAAAATTGTTTTTAATAACCCTCATACCTACTCATTTGTTTGCTCGGTCAAAGAAATAGACTATTGAAAGCAGTTAAGCAAATCCCAATTTGTCGAGTTATTTATGAAACAATAATACAAAATTTCAGGAGCAGATTTTGTCTGCTCCTTTTCTTTGTTTCATGCGTACAAAAATTTTTACATCCTGAACACGAAAAAATCCAACCGAAAAGAAAATAAATTAAGACGAAACCAAATCGAAAACAAAATAAATTTATTGTTGCTCACGACGTTTTGTGTTATAATCAACTCGACAAACTTGAATTTGTGGAGATGTATTATGGTTGGGATTATGGATATCGGTGGCGGTTTAAGAGGAAACTATGTAAGTGGTATTATTGATTACCTCCTCGATAATTCTATTGATATTGAATATTGTTTGGGTGTTTCTGCGGGGAGTGCAAATCTCATAACATACATAGCAGGTCAGCGTGGAAGATTAAAAAGTTTTTATGAGGAATATTCATTTGAAAAACAATATATGGGTATAGGTAATTATTTCAGCAAAGGAATGTATATCAACCTTGATTATATTTATTCCGATATAACAAACAGTTACGGCAAAAATCCGTTGGATTTTGATGCTATTACAAAATCAACCAAAAAGTTTGTTGTTGCGGTAACTGATTCACAGACCGCTGAACAAAAATATTTTTATAAAAACGATTTCGCCTATGATGATTTTACTTTATTAAAGGCGAGCTGTGCATTACCGATAGTTACCCGTCAACCTGTTTTATTTAAAAACATAAGATATTTCGACGGCGGTATCTCTGACCCGATTCCATATAAAAAAGCTTTTGAAGATGGTTGTGACAAGCTGATTATTTGTTTGACACTTCCCATTAGCCATAAGAAATCTGCTTTTCCAAAATGGCTTGTTAATCCATTGCTTTTTAAATATCCGCAAATTGCAAAAACTATAACAATGTCACACACATTATATCATAATAGGATAAACGAAATTCTTGAACTTGAAGAACAAGGCAAAGTGCTGATACTTTATCCTAAAGATTGTTTTGGAATTAAAACAGCAACAAGAAACAAAATCGGGTTAAACAAATTGTATCAGCTCGGATATAAGGATGCGGAGAAGATAGAAAAGTTTTTGAATATAGCCAAGAATTAATATCCTGACAAATTCCAAGTTGTCGAGTTATTTATGAAACAATAATACAAAATTTTAAGGAGCAGATTTCTCTGCTCCTTTTCCTTCTATTTTATATTCCTTTTAAAATGGTCACGGGTTGTTTTAACAACAACACCCGAAAGTCCGATAAGTGCAATTAAGTTAGGTAACGCCATAAGAGCGTTAAAGCAATCGGCAATAAGCCAGACTGTGTTTATTTCGGCAATTGCACCCACAAAAACAAATACAACGTAAATAATTCTATAAATATTAATAGCCGTTTTAACTTTGTTTTTAAAAATATAACCAACACTTACTTCCCCATAATATGCCCAGCCAAGTATTGTTGAGAGTGCAAAAAAGATTGTAGAAAGAGAAATTCCGATTCCGCCTACGTAAGGCAAAGCTTCGTCAAACGAAGCACTACTGAGAGCGGCACCGCTTATAGATGGTGCAACACCACTGTTAAACGCTGAAAGATACACGTCTGAAGTAAGAACTACTAACGCTGACATAGTGCAGATAACTATAGTTGTAATAAAAACTTCAAACACACCCCAAAGTCCTTGTTTAACCGGGTCTTCTGTGCTTGATGCGGAGTGTGCAATAGGTGCACTACCAAGACCAGCTTCGTTTGAAAAAACGCCCCTACCAACGCCATAGCGCATTGCCGAAAGAATGCCGTAACCTGCAACGCCACCAAATGCTGATTTAAAATTAAACGCTTCTTTAAATATAAGCATAAATCCATTCGGGATTTTTTCGAAATTAAAAATAATAGCAATAATTGAAGCTAATATAAAAAATACCGCCATAACTGGTACTAATTTTTCATTTACTGTGGCAATTCTCTTTACACCGCCTATAATAATTACACCTACAAGTATTGTAAGAACTACGCCTGTTATCCACGGTGCAATATTAAAATTCAAATCAAGAACACCCGAAATTGAATTTGCCTGAGTAGCATTACCTGTACCAATACAAGCAATCATAGCAAAAACAGCAAACAAAGAAGCGAGCCACTTAACGCCAAGACCAGTTTTTATATAGTACATAGGTCCACCGACGTTTGCTCCGTTCTCGGTTTTTTCTCTGAACTTTACTGCTAAAAGAATTTCTGAATATTTTGTTACCATACCGAGCAAAGCGCTTACCCACATCCAGAACACAGCACCTGGTCCACCAAGAACTAATGCAGTTGAAATACCTGCAATACTACCAGTACCAATAGTACCTGCAAGTGCGGTAGTTACCGCCTGAAACGGACTGACGCTTTTCTCGTCACGCTTATGTAAGTTTTTATTAAAGAGCATACCCACCGTATTTTTTAACACGTAATTAAAATGAGTAAACTGAAAAAACTTAGTTTTTATTGATAAAAAGAGACCTGTGGAAATTATAAGAATTAACATAGCAATACTCAAGACGTTATCGTATAAAAAACTAAAAACGTCATTTATAGTATTTATTACTTGTTCCAACAAAACCCCACCTTTTAACAATAATTGTAAAAATATTCTAACATAAATTTTTGATTTTATCAAACAATTTTTATATTATTTTCATCAAAGTATATAACATAGTCTTCTTAAATATTAACGTATAATCTGTCGAGTTCTTTATAAATCAACATTACAAAATTTCAGGTGTAGGTTTTCCGTTCTTTTTCTTTATTTTCTAATATAATTCACAAAAAAACTGACATCGCAAAAAAGGATGTCAGTTTAAATTTTATTCACTTATTTCTGGAACAATAACACCAGTAAACACGCTATAAATTGTTTTGAGTATTTTACGGAAAACAGTAACAAAGTCAAGTGGTGGAAGATTCATTTTATCTGTTCTGTTAACAAGGTCTTTCATATTACCGTCATCGCAAACGAAAGCTTGTGTAAGAGTTCTGCCACCTGCACCGTTAAGTTCTGCACGAACGTAACAACTAATATCTTCAGAATGACTCTGGAGTTTGATTGTTGAAGTGCATACACCGTTTACAGAAACTGTATCTTCCTGAATATAAACACCGTCTGCAATCCATTTTATAGAATCTGTATTTTTACCAGTAATTGTGATTGTATCATTTTCATCGTCAACTGTAATGCTTGTAACTGTTGGGTACTCCATAGTTGTACCGATTCTGTCGCCCCATTCATATCTTGAAACTGCGAAGAATGTGCCGTTTTCCATAGCTGTACGAACGTTAGCTTGTGAATACTCAGGTAAAATAAAGTCCATAAAGCAAGTGTCAACATCTTCATAAGTGTGAGCATCGTTGTTAGCAAAGCCCCAGACATTTCTGCCCTCAGGGATAATTACTTTAAGAAGTTCATCCCAAAGAACACGGTCGCTTCTTGTTGGACGGTCAAAAGCGTTGTAAACCTCGATACCAAGGCAAGATTTATAAAGACGGAAAGAATTCGCAAAAAACTGAACGTTACCTGGGTCAGTTGCAATCTGATAACCAACTGTCATTTCGTCACCATTAGGTGTAAGCATAACGTTGCCATTTTCATCGTAAACGAGCTCGCCATTTGCAGAACTGAGCCAGTCACCAGGGTGGTTAATATGTGAAACACCACCAGCGTCTTCAATCATCTCAATCATCGTGTTAAAGTCGCCTTCGTCACCAAGAACACCCTCTGTTCTTTTATCATCCATAAAGTAACCATTCACGTGATTCTTCTGTAAAACAAGCATATTACCCTCAATAGCACCTGTAAGACACTGTAAACCAGTTCCCTTAGTACGTGATGTTCCTTCATAATATGTTCCTGCAAGAATAGATTCAAACTCTTCAGGTGTGAAGTGTGCTTGTTTGTTACCAATTAAAAGGTTATATTGGTAAAGTGGAATAATAGTTGGTTGTACATCCCATTCTTCACCAACAACACCGTGGTCTGCTATTCCAAGAATGTCATAATCTTGACTGTAGTGCTCCTTAACCATTTCAGTTAAAGGGATTGTTGCATCACTATAAGTTGAGTGAGTATGAAGATTTGTTTTGTAGTGATTGCTATCATTACCAAGAAGATGCATTACACTTTCATAAGGGTTTGTGATTTTGTAAGTAGTTGTAGCGGCACTAACAGAAAGTTGCACAATGCTGAAAACTAATGAAAGTACCAATACAAGAGATATTATTTTGAAAATTTTTCTTTTCATAGAACCCCTCCCATATAATCAAAGAATATTATACCATAATATGTAATATTGTCAATGAATTAAAGAACAATTTCTTTACCTTTTTCAGCAGATTCATAAATTGCACAAAGAATTTTTATCATATCTACACCCTGAGAAGGTTTGAAAACAGGCTCTGCACCATCTAAAAGTACGTCTATGAAGTTACGGATATTTTTCTTGTGACCATTTGTATCTACGTTGCCACTTGGAATAATATCTAAAAGTTGACCATCTTCTTCGGTAAAGAATTCAACTTCGTTTTCTTTCCATTTAAGACCTGCTTTTGTTCCCCTGAGTTCAACAAAACGATTTTCTTCTTTAATATTTGATGCCCAACTGAATTCAATCTGAAGAACTGCACCGTTATCAAAGCGAATCATACCCATAGCAAGATCTTCAACGTCAAACGTACCTTCTGCATTTTTATCGCCGAATTTTGAATTTTCAGAGTCGCTTGTGTCGTTATCGGCAAATTTTGTATATGTATTAGCACTGACTGCAACTGGTGCAGGGTTGCCCATAAGCCAGATTGCCAAATCTATCATATGAACGCCGAGGTCAATAAGCGGACCGCCACCGGACTGCTCTTTTGTTGTAAACCAACCGCCCTTACCCGGGATTCCGCGACGTCTTTGCCAACCGCAACGACCACAATAAATTTCGCCCATTCTGCCCGCTTCAATAAATTTCTTTGCATATTGTGAAGCAGTAACAAAACGGTTGTTTCTTATAACCATAAGTACCTTGCCCGCTTCATCTGCGGCATTTTTCATTTTGAGAACTTCTGTAACGTCAATAGCATCTGGCTTTTCGCATAACACGTGTTTGCCCGCTTTAAATGCATCAACTGCAATTATTGAATGAAGATAGTTTGGTGTGCAGATATCAACTGCATCAATGCTTTCATCTTTAAGTAATTCTTTATAGTCTGTATAAACGTCTGCTTCCGGATAATATTCATCTCTTAAAGCAACGGCTCTTTCTTCAATAATATCGCAGAAAGCGACAACCTCTACCCTTTCATCTTCACAATAATTTTTTATATGACTTCCACGGCAAATCCCACCGTTACCAATAAGTGCAATTCTTAATTTTGACATAAATTTTCCTCCTGTATAGAGATAATTCATTTTTTATTATATCAAAGAGAAGAAAAAAGTAAATAGAGAAATTAAATTATTGAATTTTTTGTAAAGAATGGTATAATGAAAATATATTTCTATAAGGAGAAAGTTTATGGAAGTAAGATTTATAAAACCCGAAGAAGCAATAGATTATCTCAAAATATCTGCCGCATCATTTATATGGAAGTTTGATAAAGAAGTAGATAACAAAGTTGAGATGCCGATTCTTGGTGCATTTTATAACAACAAACTTATTGCCGGTGCAGAGTTGTTTAATTTTAAATGCAACTATTGTGGTAATATTATTAACACAGTTGTTCTTGACGGAATTTGTAGTATTCCCGAACAACGCAGAACTGGTGGCGTAAGAGCACTTTTTAATTACGTTGGTAAAACTGCTTCAGAAAATAATATTACAGTCGGTTTTCTTTCACCGTTCTCTATTTCTTACTATGAAAAATTCGGGTTTGCAAATCTTAACCGTACTTTTTCAATAAAAGTTCCGTTTTCTAATCTTTCTCACGTCTCACGCAATAACAACGTAGAGTTATACACAGGTGAACAATTTGAAGACTTGTGTGCTCTTTACAATAAATGTGCAAAAAAAGAAAACCTTATGATTATAAGAGATGACAAAAGGCAATTTTGCGAAAAGCCTTTAGAAAACGCTGATTACACATATATTCACCGTAACAATTTGGGTGAAGCAGATGGTTACGTTCGCTTTACAGTTAACCGCCCAGAAGAACTTGTTGCAGAAGAACTTTTTACACTCACACCAGAAGCACTTTCAGAAATCATCGGTTTTTTACGCAACTACGACGGCATTGTTAAAACTCTTGTTGTAAGAAAGCAATATCAGGGTTCACCATTTTCTTGCTTTGCAGACAGAATTGACAAAGCATCTTATGAATGTAGCGGTGGTATTGCCGCAAGAATATATGACCTTAAAACGTTACTTGAAAATAACGTTTACCCAGAAGAATACGGCAAATTCAGCATATTAAGTCTTGACGAATTAGAACAGAACAAAGGCATTTTTCAAGTTGAATATCAAAACAAAAAAGCGACTATTACTAAAAAAGACAGTGGCGACTACGACATTTCACTCACACCACCAGCCGCCGCAAGATTGCTATTAGCCGGTGAAGGTCACACAGAAAAAACTGCCGTTTACATTGATGGTGTGGAACTCAAAAATGATGCTAAAGACTTTTTTAAAGCATTCCCACACCGCCCGACACATTATACAGATTGCATCTGGTCAATATAAAACAATAAAAGAAAGGGGAAAACCTTATGCAAAATCTTGTACAAATCATTTTAACAATTTTTACAACGCTATCCGTTCTTTTCACAAATGTATTTACTAACCCTGAAATTATGAACCGTAAGTTTACATATCTTCAATACCCTGACGAAGCTATTGTTACACTTGAAGAAGCTAATCTTACAGAACAGGAACTTGTTGGTCGTGCTTCTGCAGAACTTCCCGAATACGTTCAATCGGGTGGATATGACGATATTAACGGCGTTTTAATTTCACCTTATTATACTGTAAAAGTAGACGGCACCGAAATTCCGGTTTACGCTTCTGTGGTTTTCATTCGTGTTGATGACACGGGAACGCTTCACTCGTTTTCTGAAATTTACGTTGACCCCAGCACAGATTTTTCATTGAATATTGAAATAACCGGTGCCGACGTAAAATTAAATAATGCCATAGTTCTACCAGAAAAAAGTGGCGTAACAGCAAATTGTAAAAACAATACTGTTACCGCTTCAATTAATAAGACGGGCAATTACACCTTCCTTTTCAACGATGCTAACCAATATTACGGCTACACCCTTATGGTTCGTGAAAAGGTTGATGAAGACAAGGAGATTGCAGAATATAAAGAGAAATACGGCGAAGACAATGTCTGGGTTCTCGATAAAGGCGTTTATCAATATGACTACGTTAACCTTGTTGGACACAAAAATCTCGTAATTTATCTTAAAGAAGGCGCTTATATTATAGCAAACCATCTTTTTGATATTACCTGTGCCGAAGATGAAAATAAATACATTGAGCCTACTGCTCCGGGTGATAACGCTTTTGGGCTTACAAGGTATCCATTTATTAATTTTTATAATTGTGATAACATAACACTTGCGGGCAGAGGCGTAATAGATATGACCCGCCTTGACAGACGAGAACGACGTGGCGTTGTTTTTACCAGCTGCACTAACGTAAACGTACGTGATGTAAAAATTATAAACTCACCTGAGTGGTCATTTATTTCATATTGCTGTACCGATGTAAAAATTAACGACGTAGATATAATTGGCAACCGTGGTAACTGCGACGGCTTTGCAATATGTAACAGCCACAACGTAACAGTAAATAACTGCTTTGCCAGAGTTGCTGACGATACCTTTGAGGTTAAGGCTCTCGGTGGTACAATGGATAGCAATAATGTTACCTTCACAAATTGCATTGCCTGGGGTGGCTACGCAAGATGCTTTGGAATTACAGGTGAAGTAAACAAAAAGATTTCAGATATCACCTTCCGTGACTGTGCTGTAATTTACCGTGACGGTGTCTGGGATAACGACAGAATAGGCTCACTTGTTGTTGTAGCAGAGCAAACAGAAGGTAGCATTGACGGTGTACTTTTTGAAAATATTGAAATATTCCGTGATGAAGGCAGACCAATTCTCGTAAAGATTTATGACGAAGAAGCAGAAAATTTTGAAATTAAAAACGTTGTTTTCAAAAACATCTCTTACACGTCATATATGGAATCAAAAATAGATGGCAATAAAGACAGAAGCAACACCGTTCAGGTTGAGCTTGATGGTATTACGGTAGAAGGTAAACTCCAGAAATACCCAAAAACAAAATTCAAAATCGGCAGATATTGTGACGTAACAGTTAAATAATAATGCTAAAAAACCCAAGAGACTTGAATCAATGATTCAAGTCTCTTGGGGTTTGTTCTTATTTGTCACAAAACAAGCCTTTTAGTTATAAAAAATGGCGGGGAGTCTCCCCGCCGATTAGTTGGACCTGGAACATACTGTTCAGCCCAAACAACATATATGTTGCAATATATTGTATATTCATTTTATCAAATTATTCGTAATGGTCAATAGAATTTTCAAAATTTATTTTTTCACATTAAACCAGCCATCAAAAACGCCATCTCTTCTTCAGGAGTAGCTTCATGATTAGAAACTTGACTAACTTTTTGACTTGCTTGACTAAGTAAATTTTTTGCGGCATTTATATTTGCCTCTTCAACAGTTGCTCCCTGTTCACGTCCTGCTTCGCATTCATCTATATCTTGTCGGATTTCTTGCATAACAGCTTGTACTTGCTCTCTTGTTCTTGCCGCCGCAAGTTTTCTTGCTAACTTGCCAACATTTATAGCCATACCTCTACCAACTGATGTAGATTCGTGAGTTTCCTCTTCAGATTCCTGGGTTTCTTCAGCCTTCTCTTCTTCAACTAAATCCTCAACAGAAGTTTCTTCCTCAATAAGTTGAGCAACATCTTCAATGATTGTTTCTTCTTTAGAAAATTCTACTTTCTGCTCTTGCTGATTTTGAAGTTGTTCCAAACCTTCTTTTGAGATTTCGATAACATCATACTTTCCACTATCTTCGCTTTTTGGTTGCGGTTTTGGAGTTGTAGCATTACAAATAGAACCATAATTTCTATATGCAGTATCAATGGTTAATGACATATGAAGACCTCCTAACTTAAAATCGTAATTACCTTCTACTTTAATTATAATACGGATATATCAAAATTAAAGTGAAAAGGTGTGAATTACTGATTTTCAGGAGTGAAATTCTTTCCACACATCATAACTGTAAGTTGAAAAATCTTTTTATCATTTATGTTGGATATATTTATATCTATATCCCCATTGTATTTTTGAGCACAACGTCGAACACTGGAAAGACCTACCCCATGTGCATTTTGGTTTTCTTTGTTACTAATAGGAAGTCCTGTTTTTTCATTCCAAATTATATCTTTAACAAAATCATTCTCTACTTCTATAAAAAATAGATTCCCTTTCATATAAGAACGAAGAACAATACCATTTTTACTAACTGAACACGCTTCTATTGCATTTGTCAATGTATTGTTCAAAATTATACCTATATCATATGCATCTATCTTTTGTCCGTTAGGAAACCTAAAATCAATTTGTAACGAAACCCCTTTCTTTTCCGCCTCTTGAATTTTACGCCAGATAATAACATCTGTAATCGGATTACCTGTTTGATGTGGAAAATCAAGTCGTTCTATAGTTTCTTCCATTTTTTCAATATATTCTGGCAACACATAACTGTTTGTTGAATTTTCTTTTACAAGTGCAGATATATTCGCCAAATGTCCTCGCAAATCATGTCGCAATGAACGCATATCTGAGTAGATATCTTGTAGCTCAACTATTTCCTGCTGAATTTGAAAAATTTGGTTTTCAAGCAATAATCTTTTCTTTTCCTCTTCATTCCGTTGAAGCATTTTTTGAAACAAATAAACGGATGATAAAACTATCCCCAACAAAAGCAAGTTAATAAACGGAATCCAAAATCTTGTGGCAGTAATCTTATCATAAATAAGAATGGATATGCCATTTTCAATAGAAATCACTACCATACGAAGCAATATAGCGGTACATAAAACCGTAAAGCTCGGTAAAATCAGAAATAGTGATTCATGTAAGCAGTAATGGCTTTCACACTCTACACGTTGCCTCACAATCATAAGCAAATAAAGAAAAAGTATAATGGTTTGTATCAGTATGCATACAATCAAAACAATAGTTGTAGATACATCAATAATCTCTGTGCTTTGTTCAATTATTCCGTCTGTAACCCAAAGACTAATTTTCGTTATAAACCCAATTAAAACAAAGGAAAGAGCACTAGAAATAAATTTTACAATTTCTACACCTGCAACAAAGCTAAAAGAAACAAATAATTTTATCGTCAAGTTGCCATGAAAAAGTAAACTTCCCAAAATGAAGAAAGTAAAAAAACTGATTATCATATTTCCGGCAACATTTAAAGAATATACGGTACCTGACATTTCAGAAGCAACATATTGCACAACAAAATACAATATCATACAACCGATAACAACTATCTCTTTTTTGTATTTGGGACGAAGTATCTTTTGTATGTACCAACCACCCAACAAACTGTTGATTAGGTAAATAAAAATAGATAGAACCGTATCACTATACATTTACAATCCCACCCTTTTTCGCATAGCACATAAATGCTTTTACAAACTCTGGATATTTCTTTTGTGCTAATATCAATTTTTCACCATTAATAAGTTGAATAGTATTGGAATTATAGTTCTCAATTTTTTCCATATTGACAAGATAACATCTATGACAACGGTAAAAAGATTCTCCTAATTCTTTTTCTAAAACTTCCATCTTAGTATATACTTCAAAACTACCATCTACCGTATGAAACACTACTTTTTTATTGCTACTCTCAATGTAAAAAATATCTTTCAAAAACACATTCTTGGATATGCCTGAACTTTTAATTAAAATTTTCTTTTTATCATTTTCTTCTAATGCCACCATATCTTTCCATGCTCTATCAAGTACTGTAAAAAATTTTTCTTCCTTAATAGGCTTTACAAGATAGTGATATGCATTTACATCAAAAGCATCCTCCATATACTCACGGTAGCCAGTTATGAAAATAATAATACTTTTAGATTCTTGTGCTTGTCTTTTACGTATTTCTTTGGCTATTTCTATGCCAGACAAACCTTCCATATCAATATCGAGAAAACAAATTGAGAAATTCTCTTGTATTGCAAGCATTTCTTCACCAGATGAAAATGACATAACGTCAGCTTCAGGGTGTTGTATTTTTATTAATTCAACAAGTTCATTTGTAATTACACTTTCATCATCACAAACTGCTATTCTCATAATTACTCGCCTCGCTTTGATATGGTATTTTTTTCTTGGATATGATTCATCAAAAAGATTATACCACACCCACGCTAAACAAATCAACCAAAACAAAAATCCTCGTACTTGAAGTTGTAAATGCGAGGATTAGTTATTTTTATTGTCATTTTCAACAAACACCAACACTTGCGTTTAGTGAAAACAGAGAAACTTCAAAAAACCTTCAATTTTTTATGTAGCTTTTGTCGTTTTTTGTCATATATAAATGAAGGAAACTTCAAAAATTTTCAAAGGAGTTTTATACATGCCTGTAAAAGAAAGAAGCACGAACGAGATTAAGGCGTCATCTAATGAATCCGACTCTATTTCATCTCAGAGAATCAAAACAAAAAAAGAGACTTGTTTTATTATTACTCCAATAGGAGACGAAAATTCACCCATAAGAAGACACATCGACGGAATCATAGAAGCGGCTATTTCACCTGCATTATTGGATAAATATGAAATTAAAGTTGCTCATAAAATAAGCGAACCTGGTTCTATAACAAAACAAATAGTAGCTGAAATTTATAATGCCAAATTAGTTGTCGCAAACCTTACTGAACGCAATCCTAATGTTATGTACGAATTGGCATTAAGACACGCAATCGGAAAACCAGTGATAATGATTGCAGAAAGAGGAACCCCGTTGCCGAGTGATGTTATAATGCAACGTGTCATTTTCTACAACAATGATGCTATGGGTGTGCTTGATTTAAAATCTGATTTAGTAGAAAGCGAAAATAAAATTGATTTCACCAATGTGAGTGGTCCAATCAACGAAATTATGAAAGAGATAATCCATGATACCAAGGCTCTACAAAACATAAAAGAAATAGAAAAGAGTGACATAACTTCATTTGAGTATATTTTAAACAGATTAGATAGAATCGAATCAAATATTATTAGAAATCACTCAGATGATATTAGAAGAGTTCGCACCTATAGAATTTATAAAAATGATACACCACAAAAATTATTCGAAGAACGAATAAGAGTATTTATCGAACAATTTAGAGTCTTAGATTATAAAATAAGATATAGATTCCTAGAAGAATTTTGTAGTATACAACTTATAGTAACACCTTCTACAAATTATAAAATCTTCGAACAGGAAACGGCTGTTTTTTGTGAGCATTATGAATTTAAATACGAAGCACCATTTGCTGAAGCAGATTAAATCTATAATAAACCAATCCCCCTGAGCATATACTTATGCTTGGGGGGATTTTTATGAAACGTGATTTATTTTTGTGGCAATTCGGTGGTTTTGTTTTTGTTTCACTCCTAGGGAGCATTTTGCATTTTGTTTATAGTTGGACTAATGAAAGTGTTTTAGTTGCACCATTTTCAGCAATTAATGAATCCACTTGGGAGCATATGAAATTAATTTATTTTCCTATGCTTATTTACGCTTTAATTCAAAGTCGCTTTTTTAAAGATAGCAATAATTTCTGGTGTGTAAAGTTAATTGGAATTTTAACTGGTCTTACTTTAATTCCTGTGTTATTTTACACTTATAACGGCGTTTTCGGCAAATCACCTGACTTTGTAAATATAGCAATATTTTTCGTTGCGGCTGCCGTTGCATTTTTAATTGAAAATTATCTTTTTAAAAAAGGAAACCCACAATGCAGATATAACAAATTTGCGCTTTTTATAACAATATTCATTGGCGTATTATTTGTTATATTTACCTTTATTCCACCACAAATACCACTCTTTAAAGACCCGACTACCGAATGATTTATATAACGCTTTTAATTCTACTGATTGCTTCTTCTAATACAGAAGTAGGGCAAGCAATATTCATTCTCATAAAGCCCTCACCACATTCACCAAAGGTAGCGCCATTATGAAGCCACACACCAGCTTTCTTAAGGAATAATTCACTGAGCTCTTCGCCTGAAAGGTTTAACTTTCTGCAATCGAGCCACGCTAAATATGTTCCATCCATCTCGAGTGCCGTTATTTTGTAGTCATCTGGGAAAGCTTCTCTTAAAACTTTTGCATTTCTCTTTAAATATTTAAGCATTCCTTCGAGCCATTCTTCTGAATCTTTATAAGCTGCTTTTACAGCCTCTATTGACATAATATTAAGGTGATGGTAACAAGTAGCAGTACGTTCTTTTAATATTTTTTCTCGTATATTTTCATCTGAAATAACAATATTTGAAGCCTGAAGCCCTGCAATATTAAACGTTTTTGATGGTGCAATGCAAGTTACAGTTTTCATTTTAACTTCTTCTGAAAGTGTAGAAATTGGTGTATGCTTACTGCCCTCAAAAATAAAGTCTGAATGTATTTCGTCTGAAATTATGTAAACGTTATGCTTTAGGCATATTTCTGCAATTTTCTCTAACTCTTCTTTCTCCCACACTCTTGCTACTGGGTTGTGTGGTGAACAGAATAAAAATACTTTTACGTTTTCTTTTATTATTTTTTCTTCAAAATCGTCAAAATCAATTTCATATCTGCCATTATTTAAAATGAGCTCATTCACTACTAATTTACGATTATTATTTATAACAACATTACTGAAAGGATAATAAACAGGCTGAGAAATTAAAACTGCATCATTTTCTTTTGTGAGTGCACGAATAGCCATAGTAACACCAAACATAACACCTGGCATTGTTAAAAGTTCATCTTTTTCAATCTTCCAGCCCATTCTGCGATTATACCATTCAATCACGAGATTTTTATATTCTTCATCAATTTCACCATAGCCATAAATACCGTGGTCAGCAGTTCTTCTTAAAGCCTCAGTAATTGCTGGTGCAGATAAAAAATCCATATCAGCAATCCACATTGGAATTACTGGCATTTTTTCGGCTTCTGGCAAATCAGTATATTTTATTGCACTTGTGTTGGTTCTGTCGTGTATTTTATCAAAAAAAGAATAATCAAACATATTGCTACCTCCGTGAATTATATTAATAATATAGCACTTTCAAGCACTACTTTACAAGTGTAATATTGAAAAGAATCTAAATTTATGTTAATATAATTCACGGTGATACAGAATGAAAACATTTTTATTACAAGGCGACTCAATTACAGATGCTAACAGAGATGATGAAAACATTGATAACTTCGGCTTAGGCTGTGGCTATGCTTTTCTTTTAGCTTCTGATATTGAAAGAAACAACAAAGGTAAAATTAAATTTATAAACCGTGGTAAAAGCGGTGACAGAATTACCGACGTTTACGCAAGAATAAAAGAAGACATAATCAATTTAAAACCTGATTATATGTCAATTCTTATTGGCGTTAACGATGTTTCTCACGAGCTTACTCAAGGCTGTGGGGTTACACCAGAAAAATTTAGTAAAATTTATAGTATGCTCATTGAAGAAATTAAAGAAGCATTACCAGAAATTAAACTTATAATTTTAGAACCCTTCGTTTTAAAAGGAACTGCCACTACTGAATTATGGGAGCAATTCAATTGCGAAGTAAAAAAACTTGCAGAAGTTTCAAAACAGGTTGCTGAACAATTCTCTCTCAAATTTGTACCACTCCAGGCAGAATTTGATAAAGTATCTTCTGATGGCGACACAAGATACTGGAGCGTTGACGGAATTCACCCGACCTCTGCTGGTCACCAGATAATCAAAGAAGAATTACAAAAAGCAATAGAGGAAATATTATGAAAGAAAAAACATCTTTAGTTTTTACTGGCGACATTGGCTTTGACCGTTATATGTACGGCAAGTGGGATGATGAAAATTTAATTTCAAAAGAAGTTTTAGATTTTCTTCATAGTGCCGACCACGTTATTGCTAACGTTGAAGGTCCTGTTGCAGAGGTAGAGCAAAACACTACTAAAGACGGCGTACAACAGCTTTTACACACAATAGACCCTAAAGCGTTAAAAGTTTTAAAAAATATGAATGCTGATATATGGAACATCTGCAACAATCATATTATGGATGCTAAAGAATACGGCATTAAAAGAACTCTTGAATTTGCAAAGCAAGAGAATGCACAGACTATTGGTGCTGGAATGAACATTGAAGAAGCACGAAAGCCTGTTATTTTAGATGAAGCCGGCGGAATTGGTATGTTTGGCGTTGGTTACCAACGTGCTTGCAGAAAAGCTGACGAAAACACCCCTGGGTGTTATAGTTGGAGCGATTTAGAAGCTATTCAGAATTCAATTAATGAAATAAAATCAAAATGCCGTTGGTGTATTGTTGTTGCTCACGCTGGTGAAGAATTCACTCCGCTCCCATCCCCTTACACAAGAGAGCGTTATCATAAATTTTTAGAGATGGGTGCTGACGTAGTTATTGCTCACCACCCACACGTGCCAATGAATTATGAAACCGTTGGCGATAAAATAATTTTTTATTCTTTAGGTAATTTTATTTTTGACACAGACTACCAGCGTTCACAATTCAACACAGAGCTCGGTCTTTTAATTAAACTTAATTTTACAGAAAATGAGTTCACTTTTGAACCAATGGGGTTAAAAATTGAACGCGGTGAAGAGCACATCGTAAAATCAGAATTACCAAGAATTTTTGTTGACGTACAGGAAGAAGATTACAACTTATTAGCACCACTTTCTGCTAAGGTTTTAGTTTCTGCAACAAAAAGGCAAATGACCTATTTAAACCCTGACCGTTTTAAAAATGCAACAGAAGAAGAATGGCAGGAGCATTTTAAAGAGCCTTTAAGAACAGGTAGGGTTCCGGGCGAAACGCTTGATTTTTATATAATTTGTCCATTAGCAGAACAGGCGGAAAAAGGCGACTGGAAAAAGAGCAAGTTAGAAGATGTAAAACAATATATGTTAGAGCAGATATAAAACGACAAAGTCTGACAGAGAGAGTTCCTTTACTCTCTTTGCCAGACTATTTTTCCGTCAATTATTGTAATTTCAACATTTGTAGCAATTTCTAACGGATTTCCGTCAAGAATAACAATATCAGCATCCTTGCCCACTTTAAGGCTACCTAATCTGTCACTAACGCCACAAATTTTTGCTGCATCAATAGTAATAGCACGAAGTGCATTATATTCACCCAAACCTTCTTTTGCAGCTAAACCAGCACACAATGGTAAATACTGAATTCTTGAAACTGGATGGTCAGTTGTAAGTGCAACTGTTACCCCCGCTTTTTTCAACACACCAGCGGTTTTAAAGTCAGACTGAGCAACTTCTTTTTTGTTACGCGAAGCAAGTGACGGGCCAACAATAGCAGGAAAACCACTTTCGGCAATTTTTTCTGCAATTAAGTGACCCTCGGTACAATGGTCCAATGTAAGTTTCAAATTAAATTCCTTGGCAATTCTTATTGCGGTAAAAATATCATCTGCTCTGTGAACATGAGCTTTTAGTGGAATTTTACCCTGAAACAAATCTCTGTAACACTCTAAAGAAAAATCTTTTCCACCAGAATTTTCATTTTCAAAATATTGCTTTGCACGAAATAATTCTTCCCTTATAATTGATGCTGTTCCCATACGAGTAGATGGCGTGTTACCATTTAACCCATAACAATTCATCGGGTTTTCACCGAATGCAATTTTTATTGCTGATGGTGCTAAAACAATCATATCGTCAATACATCTGCTGTGTGTTTTAATAAAAGCGAACTGTCCGCCTATTGGGTTAGCACTACCCGGACCTACCATAGCCCCGGTAATGCCTGAAGCAATAGCATTATGAAACGCACCATCCATAGGATTAATAGCATCAATCCCACGCATTGTTGGTGTTACAGGGGTTGTATCTTCGTTGCTTTCATCAACCCCTACGCTCGTCTTATCTTCACAAATACCTATATGACTGTGAGCATCTATAAATCCAGGCAGAACCCACTTATTTTCTGCATCAATAATTTCCATTTCTTTTGTCGCATCAATTTTCTGGGATATTTCTGCAATTTTTCCATTTTTTATGAGAACATCGGCAAAAATTGGTTCTTCAGTTTCCATTGTATATAAAGTGCCGTTCTTTATCAGTATCATAACATTTTCCTTTCTGTTTTCTATGAATAGTTTGCCGCATTCAAGAGAAACTATTCTTAGTGAGCGTTTTCATTCGCTCCAGGGAGGTGAATTGCAATGGAATACAACAAAAACAATAATAACAACAATAATAACAATAACAACAATCAAAACAACGACAACAACAAAAATAACAAGAACAATAAAAACAATCAGAACAACAACGATAACAACAGAAACAATAAAAATAATCAGAACAACGATAACAACAGATAACTTTATTAAAAGAGCAAGGACATTGGTAAATTACCAATGTCCTTGTATTTTAGGCTATAAAACTATTATATTTCTCAACCAATTCTTCGTAATGAGTATAATACTGGGATTGTTTTATTAAATTATCCGCTTCTCTATAAGGCTTTGTAACCCTTAAATAAATTGACTCTTTTTTAAGGTAAGCTCTTAAATCTCTTCTCTGCTTCATACTCTCCTTGAAATTTTTAGTTTCTCTATTTAAAATTTCTTCTTTTTCAAAAGTATTTGGTTCTTTTATATTTTCTTTACCATATTTTTTTACAAGAGCAAGTGCTTCTTTTTTTGCTTTAGCACGTTTGATTTCATTAGTACGAATTTCTTTTTCTTCTTTCGTTTTGCGAGATAGTTTTTTTGCTATTCTCAACTGGTTTTTAGCATCATCAAAAACAAAACCTTCACCCTTAGCAAAATCCTCTTTCGCATTTAAAACTCGCCTTTTTCCTGCTTCGGTTGTAAATTTTTCTAAATCCTCAATTATTATTGAAGCTCTTTCTATAGCAAGATTAGTTTCTTTTATTTCGGCAAGCTTTTTCTTTGCACTTTTAATTGTTTCTTTTCTTAATTCTTTTTCTTCCTGAGTTTTTTTACTCATTTTTCTTGCAGATTTCAACTCTGATTTATCAAGTGGAAGTTTTTCTTTTCCAAAAAGCTCTTTAGCCTGCAAAATTGTAGCCATTACGTCTTTTAATTCATCATCCTCTAAAACGCCCAAAGCATAGTTTTCAAACATAGCACGAATTTTAAGTACACCAACGTACGCCTTGTGCTTATTCTCAGTAAGGTCGTAAAAACAGAATGGAATAAGATTAAGAAATGCACCAAGTGCAGAAAGAAGAATTAAAACTTCAAAAAGATTATTTCTTATATTATCATCGTAGAGCACGTTATAATCTTCTAAAAGTCCCATTTTTTCATAGACTGCAGGATAAACCATACCTGTAAAAAAGCCTATAACAGTACCTATCATACCGAGTGGCCCAAAAAGTCCGTCTACTCTTACACCGGTTTTCCATTGATGATAATCTCGCATATCTGCATTAATATTGTGCTGAACTATATTCCAGAATGTGTTTATAAAAGTATTTATATACCATATAACACAAATAAGCAAAAGATTTTCATAAACAAAATAAAGTGCCAAAAGCACGAAAACGTTTATTGCGTTAGCTGTAATTAAAAGATTTCGTTTACCAATCTTTTTAATTACTATTGGGGCTAAAAGCATTGACCAGAGTGCAGCATTACCTATGACTGTATTAGCAATACCGAGCGATGCCTGATATTTACCCCCGAAGGCATAAACAAAAGACCAACCCAAAACCACGCCATAGCCTGATTCTAAAAACACTACCCAGTTTGCCGACTGAATAATCCAGTAATATTTATTTTTAGCTACCTCTCTTATAGCATCAAACATTCTTACTGGTTCCAATTTTTTCTTAGGTAAAACAAGTCGTTCTTTAACCTTTGAAAAGAAAATCAGGCTTATAAACATACCTATTACAGTAAATATAGGGTAAATTATTCTATAAGTCCAGATATTATTAAGTCCACCAGTAAGAACTGCAAGCAATGGAATAAACAAGTTTGTAATTGTTGGGGCTAATGAATAAATAACCTGAGAAATGCTCATTACTGTAGTTCTTTCCTGAGCATCAGGGGTTATAATTTGCTGAAAATATGTATAGCTTTCATTATAAAAACATAAAAATACATTTAAAAGCAGATACATTATTTCTACAACAATTGCTTTTAAAATATAACTGAAGTTTTCATACGGCAGCCATACAAAAATTGTAGAAACAAGAACCATTGGTACTACCGACATTTGTATGAAAGGCAGGAATTTACCGCCCTTTAATTTATGGTTGTCGTAATACCAGCTACGAAAAATCCCTAAAGGAATGCCGATTATATTGGCAATATTAAGCATTATTTGTAAATCCATTGGTTTAAGACCAATACACGCACCCACTAAAAAATTAGAGGCATTAAGTGCTATAGCCATAGGCAAAAGTGTTGCCCAATAAACGCCAAAACCAGCACCACTTAACGATGCAATTTCTTTATATGAAATATAATTTCCTTTGGGTGGCTCGTGCCAGTATTTTTTGGCTAAACCTATTGTAGATTTTGCTTTTTCTATTAGTGCTGCCATAAATTCACCTCATTATTTCGGTAATGTATATTCTGTAATTTTGCTATCGGGAAAATTTTCATCACAATATTTTCTCATTTTTTCTATTCCCTTTATATTGTTACTGTGAATATTTATTTCAGGTACAAAAACATCATGCTCTTTCATCCATATAAGAATATCAAGACCTGTTTTTCTATCTTTACCTAAACTATAATCTAAAGAAATATGCTCAAACTTCATAACTGACAAAAGTGTGATTGCTGTATTTGCATCTCTGCAACACTGATAACCATTAGGATATTCTCTTGTGTCGTCAACAAAAAGTCTCATAACTATTCCCTTTCAACATTTTGTTTAATTATATCATTTAATTGCAACAATTTCAACATAATAAAATATTGATTTAATTCCTGTTTAATGATATTATAAAACTATAATCAATAACTGGAGAAAGAAAATGGCTGACACAATTTACAAAGAATTACGAAAAAAGTTAGATTTAACTCGTGAAGAAGTCTGTGATGAAGCGAGTAAAAGAAATCAAGTTTTAACCTACGAAAGACTTGAAAGAATTGAAAACGGTAAATTTAATATTCACCCTGAAGAAGTTATTTTACTTTCAGAAATTTATAAAGAACCATCTCTTTGTAACCACTATTGCTCAAAAATGTGCGAAATCGGTCAGAAATATGTTCCTGAAATCAAAACAAAGGATTTAGCACAAATTGTTTTAGAAATGCTTTCTTCACTTAATTCTATGAAAAAAAGTCAGGAAAGACTTATTGAAATTACTGCTGACGGTAATATTGACGACGATGAAATTAAGGATTTTGTATTTATCCAACAAGAATTAGAGCGAATTTCAATAACAGTTGAAACCTTACAGTTATGGGTTGAAAGAATGTTAGCAGATGGTAAAATCAATTTAGAAAAGTATAACGAAATCAAGGGATTATCTGATTAATTCAGGTAATCCCCTGTTTTTTGCACTTTTTGTCATATTTCACCACTTAAATTTGCAGTTATTGTAATTCACTTTATTTTAAAAATATTATATTATGAAAATGCAACAAGGGAGTTGCAAATTAAAATAAATAATTTCTTACAATTGAAGGAGTGATGAAAATGTTTGAAATTTTAATAAGTATAGCAACGTTAGCGCTTTTCTTTTACGCTATTAAGTTAGCATTTAAAATAACCTGGGGTGTTGCAAAAATAATTGCAGTAGTTTTATTTACTCTTGCGTTACCACTTTTAGTAGTCCTTCTCTTTGTTGCAGGTGGTGCAATACTTCTTTTACCATTAGGTCTTGTTATAGCTGGCATTGTACTTTTAGTAAAATGTGCTGTTGTATAAGATAAATTGAGGGAGAATTAACAAAGACAACCCCGAGATAGTTTTTCGCTATCTCGGGGTTGTCGAGTTTTATTTTGGCAATTCGTCACGTTCATAAAGCCTGTTTATTTTTTTATAATGCTCACAAGTTCTGCCACCGTCAACAGAGCATACACTTCTTTCATACTCTGACTTTTCTTTGTTATCATCAAATAATTGTGAGTATTTCTTACCAGCCTCACCCTCACAATTTATAAATTTATCGCCTTCACCTAAATAAAAGGGACATTCTATAAGTCTTTCTATAAATTTTGCCATACAATCACCTTATGACACATAATCATAATTTTTACATATAACCTTAGCGTTACCACTATCATCAAAAACAAGGTCAACTACGCCTATTGCTTTTGAGCCATCGTTATATTCAACGGTAAAAGTAATTGTATCGTTAAAAGTTGAAAATGGTGTGTTTATATTTTCATTGAAGGCTTTTTCCATTTCTTCTGTATGGTCCCAGTAGAAACTACTTTTCTCAAAATCGAAATCTTGACCATTAATTGTAATATCATTACCGTGTTCTGGTGCACCGAACTTAGGTAAATTATAATGATGTACCATCTGCCCATATTTTGAAGTATTCTTTACATTTATTGATTTAGCATTTTCTATATTTTCTAAATCAAATTTAAAATCATTAAACGCATATTGTATAAGTGCTATATTTTCAGTTGAACAAACCATTGCCCTGGCTGTATCAAAAACTTTTTCAGTAAGACCATATTCCTCGAAATCTTCTGCTAAATCAAGCACATATTCTCCCTTTTGTTCATCTGAAAGATTGGTTACATCCTGTACTTTTAAAAACATCTCATACGGATATTCTTCATTTAACTCTAACACTTTATTTTCTGCCCCTGCTTCTGTATTCTGAACTTCAGCGGCACTTGCAACTATTATAAACGGGTTTATTCTTTTCTCAACAACTGCACTATCTGTTGTAGTCTGGCTCGTTGGTGCAGTTGGTGGTGTTAAAAATGCAACGCCAAATATAATTGCAAATGCAAGGCAAAATGCAGTTATGCTGACTGTAACTCGTCTGTTGCTTCTTATTGGTACATTATAATTAATTTTTGCTTTAATTCTGTTACCCATATATGCATCAGGGTTTATGTTATCAATTGATTTTTTTAATTCATCTTTTTTCATTCTGCGTAATCCTCCAGTTCAATTTTTAAAATATCTCTGCCACGTTGCAATCGTTTTTTCACTGCCGATTTGCTTATTTTTAAGGTTTTTGATATTTCTTCTACGCTATAATCATTGTAATAATAAAGAATTATGGCTGATTTATATTTCACTGGTAACGCAATTACTTTTGAAATTATATCTTGCTCGGTTTCGTCGTAATTGTATGTATCGGTTTCTTTAACGTCATCAATACACACATTTTTACGACCTGACTTTTTAAGATAATCTAAGCATTTATTTTGTGTCACCCTTATAAACCACGCTTTTTCGTGCTCTGAATTTTTGAATTCAGCTTTACCACAAAGGTATTTTGTAAATACGTCTTGTAAAACGTCTTCACAATCACTTGCATTACCTAAATATAAAAATGCGATTTTATAAAGCATATTGCCATAATTGTTATATTTAGCTTCAAATTCAGTTTCGAGATCCCGTTTGCTCATAACGTCCTCCTTTCACTAATAAAACGATTATAAGTTTAATTTGGTGACAAAATTATTATAACACAGAACGTTATTTATTGTTGTTAAGAATATTTTGTGATATAATTTCTATAAATTAGGATTTTTCTGTAAGATTTTAAGTTTAATTACGTGTATATGGGTGAAAGGGGGCATTAAGTTGGAAGATAAAGATATTATAAATCTTTACTTACAAAGAAATCAAAATGCAATTAACGAAACGTCATCCAAATATGGTAGTTACTGCAAATCAATATCAAAAAACATATTAGGTAACGACGAAGATGCAGAAGAATGCGTTAACGATACGTATCTTCACACCTGGAACTCAATCCCACCACACATGCCACAAATTTTATCAACATATTTAGGTAAAATCACCCGACACCTTTCTTTTGACAAATTCCGTTATAAAAATGCCTATAAACGTGGCGGCGGTGAAATAGAACTTGTACTCGATGAATTAAACGAGTGTGTTTCGGGAAACGAAAGCGTTGAAAATGAACTAAACAAACAACTTCTTGTCGAAGAAATCAATAATTTTCTTAATACACTCTCACAGGAAAAGTGCAGTATTTTCCTATGTCGTTACTGGTATGCAATGCCCGTTTCAGAGATTGCAAAGAAATTCAAAATTACTGAAAACAACGTTTCAGTTAATCTTAATCGTATGAGAACTAACCTTAAAACTTATCTTACAGAAAGAGGTTTTGAACTATGAAAAAAGAAGAACTTTTTAATATTATTGGCGAAGTAGACGAGCAAAAAGTAGCAGAAGCAAATAAAAACGTTACAAAAAAGAATCAATCACAAAAAATCTGGTTAAAATGGGGCGCTCTTGCGGCTTGTATTTGCATTGTTATAGTTTCTGTAATTGGCATTTCAACAAAAAGACAACCACTTATAGTAACTTTAGAAAACGGAGACGAAATAAACTTTTCTACAATAAGTGAATTCTACCTTTACAACCTTGCTATTTCAATAGTTGACCATAGAGATTTAAGCGAAACTGAAGCAAGCGCTATATTCGAAACGTGCGATATTGAAGCTTATGTTTCTTTTGAAGAAGGTAGTAATGAGTTTATAATGTTAGATGGAGCAATAGACGGCTTTGATATAAAAGTTAATAGAAAAGATATCCCTTCGTGCATTGTAATTGAGGGCGAAGAAAGTATTTCTTATATTAATAACATTCCCGTAACTACAGGATATGACATTATAAAAAGCAACGGAATAGCAGTTGTCTATGGTGAATTTGAAATTGGAAACTACAGAGTTCATATTGAAACTGCTGGTGATAAAAGCGAGTTAGAAACGTTATGCAACGAGTTAGCAAAAGAGCTTTATAAATTGATTGAAAATGCAAGTCTGGATTTTGAGGTAATTAAACATTCAAATTCATAAATAATACTGACATATATAAAAACATCTGTATTCAACCGAATACAGATGTTTAAATTTTATCATAAAAATGATTTATTTACTTTTTCAAAATAATCTGTTACAGGCTCTTTTGAAAGTTCAAATTTCAACGTTCCGCCTGACGTTATTTCAAAATACGATAAATACGGTCTTTTTGTTAATTTTCCGTTAAACTCCATTTTGCTTATATATTGATATTCTAATGGGTCCTTGTCGCATTCAACTGTAAAGGTTTCACCATTTACACAAGAATGATACTCTTTATTTAATTTAACAGTAGCCTTTTTAAATAACGGTGTGTTAATAAAATAATCCTGAACTCCTGGGCAAACCTGAGCAAAGCCCAAAGCAGAAAGAACATACCACGCTGAAAGCTGACCAACATCCTCATTACCACAGAAGCCGTAAGCACCAGTTCTGTATGATTCCTTCTGAACTCTTCTTGTCCAATATTGTGTGCGATGTGAAAGCCCTAAAATATCAAAATAATGAGTTATATTATGACAAGGCTCGTTAGAGTGATTATAATCATCATTCCAAAGTCTCGAAAAATCTGCTTTTTCAAAAAATCTTTCTAAAAGATTAAGCGCTCTTTCATAACCAAATAACTCGCAAAGTCCTTTTACATCATAAGGTACAAACCACGATTGTTGAAAAATATTACTTTCTACACAACCGTCATCATCATATTCATTTTCTTCAAAAACAAATTCACCATTTTCTTTTCTTGGTGCTAAAAATCCGAGATTTTTATTATAATTATCTTTATAACTTTTTGCACGATTCAAAAAGAATTCTTCGTTTTCTTTATCGCCTTTTTCTTTACTAAAAAGATACATTGTGTAATCTGCAAGTAAATATTCTAAAGTGTCACTTAATTTTTCAGGAACGAAGGCATCTTTTAAATATTGTTCGCATTCAGGTCTTATTGTGTGGAATTCTTTATTGAATAATTCCTTTTCACCTTTTGTTGAAGCAACAATTATTTTGTGTGCCTTCTCAAAATCATAATTTCTGATATTTTTAAGGTAAGCATCAGCAACAACTATTGCACCAGGGTCGCCTACCATACAACCCGCATTTATTCCTAAAAGCTCCCAGCGTGGAAAAGATGAATTATTTTCTTCAGCAATTCTTAAAAGCGAATTAACCTCATCATTAACAATATCAGGACGAATAATTGAAAGAAGTGGGAATTCGCTTCTGTAAACATCCCAACCACTGAAAACTGTGCGGTGAATATAACTATCATCCTTCATAGCCTTACCATTTAAAGTAAAGCTTCCGTCAACATCAGCAGAAACACGTGGGTCTAAAAGCACGTGATAAAGGCAGGTGTAAAAGAGCTTTAAATCAATTTCGTCACTGCCCTCAACGTCTACCATACCAAAAGCGCTTTCCCATAAATCAAGAGCCCTTTTTCTTTGTGCATCAAAATCAAAATCTTGAATTTCTGCCTTTAAATTCTTTCTTGCACCATCGAGACTTGTGTAAGAAATACCGCATTTTAAAATAATAGGCTCTGTAACAGAATTACCAAAATCTAAAATGAGTCCAGCATCCTCGTGGCTGAATTCCTTTAAATTTTCACTTTGGAATTCTTCATTTGCAAAGAACTGCATTTTTAAAGGCTTTTGCGATAATTCACAGGTAAAATAAAAATCATAAGTAATTTTACCGTGACCGTGACCGAAGCCACCGCCCTTTGGTGTGCATATAATTTTACCCTCAATAGTATTTTCATTAACAATTTTTATTTCCTCAAAATCTGCCTTACCACCGATTCTACGAGAAAAATTCATTATAATTCTTGCATTTTCATTATGTGGATATGTAAATCTTAACATACCGCTATGAACGTCTGCAGTTGCTTCTGCCAAAATGCCATAACGCTCTAAATTCACCGAATAATACCCTGCTTCAGTTTTTTCGCTATCGTGGGAAAATTCCGACTTCCAGCCAACAGTACCATTTTTAAATTCTACGTGCTCATTACTTCCACTTCTTAAATCAGTTTCACCAATAACAGGCATAATCTGAAGATTTCCTAAATCGCCATACCAGCCAATACCACTCATATGGTTAAAACTAAAGCCCTCGATTGTATTATGACAATAGTTATAACCGCTACCATTATCGCCACCTGTTACTGTATCGGGTGAAAGCTGAACCATACCACCAGGAACAGAAGCACCTGGGTAAGTTTTACCGCCACCGTGACATTCCTCGATGCTGTCTTCTTCTGCAACGGTACCGATTGAAGTATCAACATATTTTGCTTTACTCATAAAATCACCTAAAACCTATGAAAAATAAAAATTATTTTTTCGAACTAAATTTTTTAATAACATTATTTGCAGTTTTATACACTGGTGTTTCAAGTGTATTAACTGCATTTTTCAATTCTTTTCTTATTTCAATTGCTTGTGGGCAGTGGCTTTCACATTTACCACAATTTATACAAGCAGATGCAGGAGCATTACCACCAAACGACGTTGCTCTTAAATATTCTTTAAATCCCAAGAATTTGTTACCTGTAAAGTGTGTATTATATGCTGAGAACGTACCGCTTATATTAATATTCTGTGGGCAAGGCATACAATATCCGCAACCAGTGCAACCAACCTTCATTTTGTGGTTAATTGCCTTAACAACATCTTTAAGCATTTTTTCATCCGCTTCAGTAACATCACCGATTTTTGTTACAGATGCCGTATTTATGTTATCAGCTACCATTTCTTCAGAATTCATACCCGAAAGAACTGTTGTAACTTCTTTCTGGCTAAAAAGCCACCTGAACGCCCATTGTGCTGGTGTATATTGCACTTCATAATTTTTAAAAATCGCTTTTGCTTCGTCTGGTAAATTATTAACTAATTTACCACCACGAAGTGGCTCCATTATCATAACGGGAATACCCTTGTTATGAGCGTGAAGGAGTCCCTTTCTGCCAGCCTGACTATGTTCATCCATATAATTATATTGAATTAAGCACATATCCCAATCGTAAGCATCAATTATCTCACAGAATTTTTCACTGTTACCGTGAAATGAAAAACCAATATTTCGAATCTCGCCACTCGCCTTTTTCTCTTCAATCCATTTTTCAATTCCTATACCTTTAAGACGTTCCCAGACTTTTATATCACTCATCATATGCATTAAATAAAAGTCGATATAATCCGTCCTAAGTCTTTTTAACTGTTCTTTAAAAAGTTTTTCTAAAACATCTAAATTCACCATTAATTGTGGTGGCAATTTAGTTGCAATATAAATTTTTTCACGAATATTATTTTTTTCAAAAACCTCGCCAATAGCACTCTCACTACCAGGATAAATAAATGCAGTATCAAAATAATTAACACCATTATTATATGCATTCATAATCTGCTTTTCGCAAAGTTCCATATTAATTCTGCCCATTTTCTTCTGAAAGCGCATACAACCGAAGCCTAAAAGCGATAAATCGTTGCCATTTTTATCTTTACGGTAGTTCATAACAACACTCCAATAAATTATTTATTTTATAATATCATTTAAAAATATATGTGTCAATTATGATTGATTTAAGAATTTTAATTTGATATAATCAAAAATAGGGAGTGGATGATATATGTCTAATCACAATTTTTTTAACGTTACACTTAATAAAACTGAAAAAGAACAAGTTATTTCTTACAGAAGTGGTACTTTAGTTTATGAAGAAGCTTTTCATAATGGTGCACTCTTGTCGTCTGGCTACAATAGTGCTGGCTACCCTTTAAACGTTTTAATGAGCTTCCCCACAAGACTTAATAAAAATAATTTTTGTGAGCCTTACGCTTTTAATATGGAAGTTGATGGTCAGAGTGTAGATTTTGATTTAGACTTCATTGATTTTGAAACAATAAAAAATGAAAATAATATTGAAAGCATTTTAACATTAAAAAGCAATATTAAACCAATTAATATAAAAATTCACACAATATTAGATGGCACAAACGTATTTTCAAGATATTTAGAAATTGAAAATCTTTCAGATGAAACTTTAAATTTAAGCAGATTAAGTCTTATTGCTGGTGGACTTGAAACATTAGACAGAGATAAAATTTATTCTTCTGATATTGCCACCGATGAAATTTATTCTATTGGTTATTTTGATAGTGACCGCTGGGGCGAAGAGGGACTTTTTAACTGGCACAAGTTAGATGCTGTTTCTACTTCGATTGACACTCGCTTTAATCGTGACCGATTCCGTCAGCCAGTTATATTTTTAAGAAATAACGTTACTGGTAAAATATGGGTTTCAGAATTCAGCTTTAGTGGTGGTTGTCGCTTTACATTTGATTTGAACGGGCAGAAAAATACCGACTGTCATCTTTCATTCAAGGCTGAAATTTTGGGCAACAAGCCATTATATGTAATTGCTCCACACGAAACCTTTAAGTCGCCTGAAATTCAGCACGGGTTAATTCAGGGCGACCTTGACTTAGCAATAAACGAATTACACGCTCATATAAGAAAATCTGTTTTAAATGCACCCGAAATAAATCCTGTAAACCTTTTAATTGGTTGTGGAATGGGTGCAGAGCATTTAGATATGGGCGTAGAAATATGTAAAGATTACATTGACCAATTTAAAGAAATGGGTGGCGAAGTATTCATTATTGATGCTGGTTGGGTATGCCCTAAAGGTGAACAAGTTGAGTGGGGTAATTACAACGGACTTAACGTTCCAAACAAGGATTTATACCCCAATGGTATTACCGAAGTTGTTGACTACTGCCACAGTAAAGGGCTTAAATTTGGTCTTTGGATGGACGTTGAGTCACTCGGTAAGCTTTGCCCACAATTTAAAGATAACCCAGAATGGCGTGCTAAAAACACTTTGGGTGAGCAAACCGACAAATTTATAGATTTTACTAATGAAGAAGCAGCCTCTTGGTGCGAAAGCGAACTTGAGAGAGTTATAAGAGAATATAAATTAGATTTATTAAGAGTTGATTATAACACCTCTTACAGCGATTATTTTAACATGCGTGACACTGGCACTGGTGTAAAAGAATGCCTTACAATCAAGCACTTTAACAGGGTTTATAAAATGTATGAAAATTTAAAAAAGAAATTCCCAGAAGTCATTTTTGAAAACTGTGCAGGTGGCGGTGGCAGATGTGATTTAGGTCAGATGAAATATTTCAATCATACCTGGGTTTCAGATTGCCAGAGAGCCCCTAAATCAATTTATATTACAAACGGAATGACAATGTGCTTACCACCTGAACGAGTTGACAGACTTTTTGCAGGAATGGGTTGCCACGAGCACGGCTCACTCGATTTGCAGTTACGTAACACAATGCTCGGTCATATGTCTTTAAATGTAATTGCACCAATGAAAACAGAAATTAACCCAGAGCTTTTAGAATTTGTAAAACACAGCACTGATGTTTATAAAACGTTTATAAGACCAATACTCCCTGATTCATTAATTTATCACCATACACCTGAGACAGATAAAGCTCATAAAAATGGGTTTGTAAGTTTAGAAATTGCAACCCAAGATAAAACAAAAGGCGCTATTACCGTATTTTCAACTGAAAACAATAATGGTAATTCAATTCTAATAAAACCAAAAGGTGTAACAATAAATAAAAATTATAAAATATGGTTAGATAACGACAGAGTTTCTTTTAATATTTCTGGTTTTTCTCTTATAAATAACGGAATTTTAATAAATCTGAATTCCCCTATGATTTCTGAATTAATTTTATTTGAAGAAATTTAACTAAAGAACACCACGACTTTTTTAAGTTGTGGTGTTTTTGCATATAACATCACCATTTGCAAATGCTAATAAAAATGAAAAAAGGTGATTTATTTGAGTAATCGTTTAGAGCGTGAAACAAGCCCATATCTTCTTCAGCACAAAGAAAACCCTGTTGACTGGTATTCCTGGTGTGAAGAAGCATTTAACCGTGCAAAAGAAGAAAATAAACCTATATTTTTAAGCATTGGCTATAGTTCTTGTCATTGGTGCCACGTAATAGCACACGAAAGTTTTGAAGACGAAGAAATCGCAGATATTCTCAATCGTTATTTTATATCAATTAAAGTAGATAAAGAAGAACGCCCCGATGTTGACAGCGTTTATATGTCGGTTTGTCAGGCTTTCACAGGTAGTGGTGGCTGGCCAACAAGTATTTTTATGGATTGGGAAGGTAAACCATTTTTTGCTGGAACATATTTCCCAAAAACCGCTCTTAAAAACTTACTTGTTGCAATACACAATGAATGGACCGATAACAAAGACGAATTATTAAAACAGGCAGAAAAAATTATTGAGCACTTAAAGTTAAAAAACACTTCAACAGGAAACGCTGATATTAAGTTAGCGCATACGGCAGTAGCTTTATACGAACGCAGTTTTGACAGAATTTTTGGTGGATTTGGCAGTGCCCCAAAATTCCCTGCACCTCACAACATTTTATTTTTGCTTTCTTATTATGAGAAATTCGGAACAAAAAAATCTCTTGAAATGGCAGAGCTCACCTTAATTCAAATGTATTCTGGCGGTCTTTTTGACCATATTGGTTTTGGCTTTTCAAGATATTCTACCGATAAACGCTTTCTTGTTCCTCACTTTGAAAAAATGCTTTATGATAATGCACTATTAATACTCGCCTACTGCAAGGCTTATTCTGTAACAAAAAAGGCGTTATATCTTGAAATTGCAGAAAAAACTGCAACATACATTTTAAGAGAAATGACAAGCGAAAATGGTGGTTTTTTCAGCGCACAAGATGCAGACAGCGACGGCGAAGAAGGCAAGTTTTATACTTTTACAAGAGAAGAAATAATTGATTTACTCGGTAGTGAAATCGGCGAAGATTTCAATCATCATTATGACATTACAGAAAGTGGTAATTTTGAAGGCAAAAGCATACCAAATCTTTTACAAAGCAATACAGAAAACAAAACTTTTGAGCAATATTTAAAAACTATTTATGATTACCGAAAAAAACGATTTTCGCTTCACCTTGATGACAAAATTCTGACTTCCTGGAATTCTTTAATGATTTCTGCAATGTGTGAGCTTTATATGGTAAGTAAAAATAAAGATTATATTAATGCGGCTAAAAAAGCAGATGATTTTCTTAGAAATAATCTCTATATAAACAACACACTTTTTGTAAGCTACAGAGAAGAAAAACGTGGTGTTAAAGGCTTTTTAGATGAGTATGCAAGTTATATTTTTGCTCAGTTAAAATTATATAAAGCAACAAAAGAAGAGTTTTTTTTAACACGTGCAAAAGAACTCTCTGACAAAGTAATTACTGATTTTAAAGACACAGCTTCGGGATTTAATTTTTATAGCAAAGAAAGTGAACAACTCATTTTAAATCCTAAAGAAACTTATGACGGTGCAATCCCAAGTGGTAATTCATTAATGGCTTTTAATCTTGTTGAACTTTTTAACATTACTAAAGAAGGAAAATATAAATTAGAAGCAAAAGCACAACTTGATTTCATTTCAACAGATGCTGTGCATCACCCGACAGGTTATTCAATGTTTTTATTGGCATTATTAGAATTTTAAAAACTCACCCCAACAACACATTTTGTTGTCGGGGTGAGTTTCTTATACAATAAATTCGTATTCGCCACCAGTTACGGTGGTGTTTATTTTTTCTTTTAAAATTATTTTTACTGTAGATTTTTCTGGAATTTTAATATTCACTTTATATTTCTCAGTTTCTATTTTTTGCCACTCAACTTTTAAAATGCCTTGTGGAGTTTTAATTTTACAATTCACAAATTCTAAGCCACAGTCTAAAACAGGCTTTATTGTAAATGTTAAAAATCCGTTTTCTATATCACAAACACCTGCAAAATGAGAAAACAAAATTTCATCATAAGTAGCAAGAAAATAGTGGTCTTTTGAGCGTGTTGTGGTTTCCCAAGACTCCCACGCCGAGTCGTCACCGAATGTAAGCCAGTGCCCCCAACTTGGATATGTAGTCCCAGTTAAAACCTTGTAGGCTGTAGCATTTTCGCCATTATCGAGAAGAACTGGTAAAATAAATTTTGTGCCAATACACCCAGTGTCAAGGTGATAACCTTTACACTTAACATCATCAACGAGATTAGAAAAAACAGCATTTTTTTGCTCTTCAGGAACTAAATTAAACGCTAACGGAATCAAGTTTGAAGTCTGGCGATATTTTTCTCGTTTACCCCTTTGCTCCCAGAAAAGTGTTTCATAAATATTCTTTTCTTTATTGAAGAATTTTTCGTTAAATGCTTTATAAATATTTTTTCTTGCATTTTTAAATTCTTCAATATTTTTATTTTTTTCATTATTATTTATTTGTAATTTTCGGGAAATATAAATCATACTCTCGAGCATTTTATAAACAAAACCAGTACCACAAATTTCTGCACCTTCTGAAGTATTCGGATCAACTTCTTCATTTTCACTATTTACTGGTGCAACCCAGTCTGCGAGACCTTTTGTACCCCATACCCAATTATTTTCTTTTAATGCTTCAATCTGATTTTTGCTGAATTTCACGAGATTTTCGTATATACTTTCAACAAACCCTTTATGGTCACAAAAACGTAAAAGTGCTTCTGCAGTAAACACAAATGCCGTGTTCCACACTGGTGAATTCTGCCACCCCCAGTTTGCACTTGGCACCATCACGGGAACAGAATTAAATTCGTTAAAGCAATCATTCATTGTAGTAGTAAAGCTCTCTAAAAAGAACTTCAAATCAAAATTATACATCAATGAAGTAAGACCGCAATTAAGGTCACCGAGCCAACCATTCTTTTCCCAGACTGGTGTGTCAGTAGGCTTACCCTGAAGATTATTGAGAATTGTTCTGTGCATAAGAGCGTGCAAGTCATTTATAAGAGAGTTTGAGCAAGAGAATTCACTTATAAATTCAACGTCACTTGCTATTTTATAAAGAACTATATCATCACTTGTAATTTCAGTAGGGCAACCTGCAATTTCAATATATTTAAAACCCTTGTAGCTGAACTTTGGCTCAAAAAGACATTCTTCACCATTACTTATAAAAGTATCATGCTGAATGTAATTCTCTGGCCACCAGTTACCATCGTGGCCCTCGCCTTTACCTATTTTCTGAAATGTGCCATCCTTTTTTAACTGCTCCATATATGTAACAGTAATTACAGTATCTTTTGGCACGTTAAACTTTATTTTAGCCCAACCGGTAATCATCTCTGGTGCAGTTAAAATAAACGAGCCGTCTGCCATTTTCTTAATTTCTTTTACTTTGAATTCTTTTATTCTTCTCATTGGCTCGGCATTTTGTAGCGTGAGTTTGCCAGTTGGCGCATCTACTAAAATTGCGTCTTTAAATATTAAACTGGTATTTCTCATATCGTGAGTTTCGCCACAATAAATACTGTTTTCTGTAATAATACCGTTAGTTGCAACCTTAAAGCTTTCATCACTTTTTATAATTTCAGTTGTATTATCGCTATATTCAATAACCAAGTCCGAAATTAATCGTGGTGTGTTTCTCCATGATGCAATTTGCCAGTTCCAGACAGTTGTAAATTCGTTATAAAAACTGTTACCAAGTTCAACTGTTAATTCATTCTCATTTTTCTTTAAAAGAGCAGTAACGTCAAAAACTCTGTAATATATTGTGCTACTGTACTGTGAATGTGTTGGATTCAATACACTGTCATCAGGCAACTCACCATTTATTTTTACTTCATAAAACCCTAAACCACATATATATAACGTGGCGGATTTCACCGACTTTTCTATATTAAAGTTTCTTTTAAAAAGTGGTGCAAATCTGTCTTCTATATTTGTTGTAGCGGCAATCCACTTACCTTTAAATTCATAATTTTTCATAAATTCACCTTAATTTCAAGAATTTTGACGACGTTAGTGGAAATTTTTGTCTTCCAAAACCGTGCGGTGTTCGGCTCCCGTCACCTTAATTCAAAATTTAAAATATCTGAAAGAGACGATTTCTGCATTTCAGAAATACTTGCAGTTTTATATTCAATTTCATCATCATAATAATCGTACTCGTCGCTTACGTTTTCTAATTTTTCATTATTACAACCTAAAAATGCCGAATATCTGATACGCTTCTTTTCGCTTGTAACTTCGTCTGTCACTCGCTTCTGCTTTGTAACTTTTGTCCCAAATACAAATATTTTAAGCATGTATATTAAAACTTCGTTATTTTTAATAAAATAACGTTCTACACTTTCGCCATTTCTTTCGCAAGTATCAGCGATATATGAAAGCAAAAGCCACAACGTGCAGTTACAAACCCAGTTTTTTATTCTGAAATTTATATCGTTATCTGTTTTATTTGCTACGCTTTTACCTGCATCAAGATAAACTCCGATTGTTTCAATAAATGCTTCTGCTTCGTCACTATTGAACTCTTTAAAATCTTCCGGAACTAATTCTTGCACGTAATCGCACAAAACGTCGTAAGCGTCACCACCATAAAAAAGATTTGGGTTATAACTATACTCTGTTTTTCCAGTTGTTTTAAAATCGAGTGTATTATCATTTATATTAAAAATAGGACGTCTTATTTTTTTATCATTTATTTCGAACACTACCGATTTTGCATAGTATAAGAAATCGTCTATTTTTTTAGGTATATAAATTGCTCTGTAATTCTTGTCGCTTTTAAGCGACTCAACTATTTTTTCAATACATTCTTTTGAAAAAAGATTTTCACCCTTAAGCTCAGACCAGAAGAATGCAATATTATTTCGACCTAACAATAAATTGTCGGGTGTTTTATCTGAAAATTTTGAAACGGCATATAAATCATCAAGATAAACGTTTCTGTTACCACTTCTTAGAAGATTGTTTTTTCGTTGCTTACATTTATTATCATTATAATCATTATAAGGATAAAATGAAGCCAATTTTTTAAAATCTTCATCACTTGAAATCTGACGGAATACACCTAAAAAATTCTCGCGCCATAAATTATATTCTATATTATCAGTCACATAAATCACGCTCCATTCTTGATTTATGTGGCTTTTTATTTTCTTTAATATTAGAAAGCCTTTCAGATATTTCTAATATTAAATCATTTGTCGCCATCATCATAAACGGGTCGCCAGTGTATTCTAAATTGTTATCGTAAAGATAAAAACGAATACAGTGCCAGAGACCGTCTGCAATTCTCTTTAAATAGTTGTAATCAAAATCTTCATACAACTCACTAAAAGCGTTATTTAAAATATCTGGCATATCTTTTTTGCTTTGTTCTGACATACCTTTCCATATTCTGTAAAACACACTACAAGTTTTGTCGTTGTTATATTCTTCTGAAACGTTGCCCATAAACGTTTTCAAAAGTTTAACAACACCTAAAAACGTATAGTCTTCTTTTCTGCATTCGCTCATTAAAAAACCGATTATAACGTAAAGCATATTTTTAATTGTGTCAGAATCTTTTTCTGTAAATTCATAAGAAAA
The DNA here is from genome assembly GCA_045533655.1 of Acutalibacteraceae bacterium. GTDB lineage: Bacteria > Bacillota > Clostridia > Oscillospirales > Acutalibacteraceae > DTU089. Next base: position 104,305 of record JAZSIE010000032.1, on the reverse strand, counting down.
TATGTAAGAAACGCTTTCATCAAACGATTTATAATATTCTGTTATATCATCAACAAACTTATTTATTACTTTAAATTCTTTAGAATCCTCTTTAAATGAAAAAGCAGAAAAACCTCGCACGGCAATATGAGTTAAGTATATGTTATAACCAAAAACCTGATTTTTTAAGTTTTCAATTAAATCCTGATATTTTTTACTTTCATCGACTAAAGACCTATATTTTTCAACGTTTGTCATAGTTTTACCCCTTTAGTTTTTCTGCTATAATTTTAACACTATTCGCTCGTTTTGTCAATATGACTATTTTGATGTGACACTTCTTTGACTTTAAAAAAATCTGTGGTATAGTAAAGACAGAAAGAAACACAAAACACAAACGAAAGGAGCAAACAAAAATGACAAAACTTCTTCTGCTGGTATAAGCCCACCAAAAAGGGTGGGCGACAATAAAAACTAAAACCGAAAGGAGTAAGAACAATGACTAACATAAATCTCAACAAACATCTGCTGGTGAAAGCCCGTACAGAGATACGGGCAACAAAAAAAGAAAACTGACAGGAGCTAAACAAAATGAAAAACAAACGCCTACTGCTGATTTAAAACAACAATAAAAACAAAAACTGAAAGGAGTAATAAATATGAGAGTCTCTTCAGATAACACACTCTTCACAAATAAAAACAAATCAACAATCGACGAACAAATTAAGTTTTGCAACAGCAAAAACTCAGCACAAGAAGATTTTTCTGATGAGGTTCAGGGGCTCTCAAAAGCTGATATAGAGCACCAAAGATTTATGAACCTCTTAGAAAAGCAAATCCTTAAAGTTGACAAAAAAATCCGCACTGAATCATTTTACAAATATGTAAAAACTCCCGATGAAATAACAACTTTTTCAAACTATCTTATAAGCCATTTAAAAAAAATAGACCCGTATGAAAAAATGCTACTCTTCTATTACTTACAAACAGTAATATGCCACTTAACAAAATTCGCAAAAGAAGAAGAATGCAATTTAGAAGAACTTGTTATAGGAGCAGTTTTTATGAAAAGCGATACTACAAAAGAACATATCGACGACTCGTTTTTCGACATTTTAATCAAAGATGAATTATCTAAAAGCAACGACAACAGTCTTTTAGATTTAAAATTGTATTACGAACGCTTCTGTAAAATCAGAACCGAAAACGCTCCGAGAATAATTTTAAAAAATCTTATAAAAATCGTTAAAAAATATAAACCATATAAACCTGAAAACTAACTTTATTAAGCTACCACAACAATGAAAGGAGAGAAATTTATGAAGTATATTCCAAAAGATTCACTCATAAAAAAAGCACAAAATAAAATAGTCGCACTTGACACTCAAAAGGAAACGTTAGACAAATTAGCCTCACTCATAAGCCTCCATTTAAGAAAACTCTGTGCTATTGAATCGGGAATTGACCCACAATCTCTCCCTAACAATTCGTTATTGTTATTAGCAAGAACGGGTTGTGGTAAATCACACTTAATAAAATCGTTGGCTGACGTTGCAGGGCTCAACGTATTTACAATAGACTCCAGTGCATTAAGTCCTGAAGGTTACAAGGGCACAACCTTAAGTCAGCTTTTCAGTTTAGCAAAGCAAGGTTGTTCTGATGAAGAAAAATTCAACAGCAGTATAGTAATAATTGACGAATTCTGCAAAATGAAATTCAGAAGTGGCGAAACCACAAACCCCCAGTTCAACTTGTTACAGGTAATCGAGGGCAAAGGCATCTCGTGCGACTTAGGGCAAAGTCGGACAGAATTTATAGATACCAGCAAAATGCTCTTTATCTTCTCGGGTGCATTTGATGGTATCGAAGAAATAATAAAAACACGAATCAAAGGCAGAAATACAATAGGCTTTGTAAATAACACTATACAAGAAGATGAAAACGAATATTTAAAACACGCCACTTTAGATGACGTGAATCAATATGGCTTCAACGCTGAACTTTTGGGCAGAATCGGCGCTATACACTACATCCCTCCACTCTCTAAAGAAGATTTCTGTAAACTTTTAAAATCTCCTAAAGGCTCTTATATAGAAAAATATTCGCACCTTTTTAAAATCTCAGATGTAAAATTAAATATTGATGAAAAGGCTTGTGAAAAAATCGCTGAAATATCAACAACCTTAGGCACAGGTGCCAGAGCAGTTGGTACGGTTTTGCAAAACAGTTTAAACCCCGCCTTCACTGAAATTGATAAAGACCCTACGATATCAAGCGTTACTTTAACTGTAAAAAATGATATACTTACTCCAAAATATTATCACTCTAAATCACGACAAAACTTGAATTTCGCAGGACTTAGTGAAGCGTTGTTCGAAGCATACGAAAGTGAAGACAGCTTTTATAAATACGTCAGTACCCCCGCGGAAGTTCACAGCTTCACAAACTACCTTATGCAATTCACAAGGAACATTTCAGACGAAGAAAAATTAACTGTTCACTACTTCTTGGCAACCTGTATTCAGTATATAGCAGATTTTCAGCCAGCAAGTGACCACAACTTAGCCTCACTCTCAAAGCTTGCAGACGTCACACACATTCCACAGGATATTGGTTATACAGAATCAGTATTCGATAAAATAATGAGTGAAAAATCACGGTTATGCGGTGACAACCACGACGAATTCAAAGCCTATTACAGTATTTACAAAACCTGTGACAGAAAAAACGTTAAAATCCTCCTTAAAAAACAAATTTCAACAATAAGAAAAAACTATACTCCATACAATATAGAAAAAAAGAGTCGGTAGGTTAACTACCGACTCAATTGTTTTAGTATTATTAATATTTGAATGCTTCAATAAGATTTTTAAGTGTATTAGCCTGACCAGCAAGTTCTTCTGCAGCCGCTGCAGATTGTTGTGAAGTTGCCGAGTTAGTCTGAACGATATTTGAAATCTGGTCAATACCAACAGTAATTTCGTTAATAGAAATTGCTGTATTTTTACTTTCTTCAGAAATCTTACCGTTAATCTGAGCAACTGCACCAGCAGAAGCAGAAACGTCATTCATTTTGGTTGCCACGTCAGAAACTAATTCGTTACCTTTCTGAATTGCAAGAACCGTATTTTCAATAAGAGCAGTTGTATTTTTAGCTGCTTCTTGTGATTTACCAGCAAGGTTTCTTACTTCGTCAGCAACAACCGCAAAGCCTTTACCAGCAGCACCCGCTCTTGCTGCTTCAACTGCCGCATTAAGAGCAAGGATATTTGTCTGGAACGCAATATCTTCAATAGTTTTATTAATCTTTTTAATTTCTTCAGAAAGTTCTGCAATTTCGTTCATAGCAGTAACAAGACTTTCCATTGAAACGTTAGCATCACCCATAGCCGCACCCGCTTTGTTAGTTAAGCCAGATGCATTAGCGGCATCGTCAGCATTTGCATTAATTAAATCTGCAATTGTACGGATGTTTGAAGCCAACTGAGCAACTGAAGAAGCCTGACTTGTTGAACCTTCTGAAAGGTTAGAAGCACCAATTGAAACTTGCTCTGAACCAGAAGTAACTTGTTCAGCCGCTATGTCAATCTGTTCCATTGTAGCCTGAAGGCTTGTCTTTATACTTTTAAGTGATTCATAAATATTCTTGTAATCACCAACGTACATTTCTGCCTTTTCTTCAACGTCAACGGTTAAGTCACCATCAGCAACCGCACCAAGAACACGAGTAACGTCATAAACAATTTCTTTTAATTCATTTACCGCTTTGCCAGTTGCATCCGCAAGAAGTTTAGTTTCGTCTTTTCTGTTAACAACAGGAGCTTCTTTTGAGAAATCACCAGTGCCAATACCATTAATAATTGCAGTACAAATACTCATTGGAGCACCGATTTTCTTACCAAATCTGTTTGCCATATAAAGAGCAAAGAGACCAATAACAATAATGCAAACGAAAATAACAGCAGAAACAGTAGCAATACTGCTTAAGAAGTCTGCATAAGGTGAAGTTAATGCAATAGACCAACCGTTTGTACCTGCAATAGGTGCATAAGCTGTGAAGTAAGATGTACCAGCAAAGTCATAAGTTTCAGAACCACTTTCGCCAGAAATCATACGAGCGTTGAGTTCCATATATGTAGCCATTTCTGCCTCTGAAGCAGAAGCCGTAACATCCTGAGTTTCGGCACCTTCTTCTGCTACCTTTGACGTAGCTATAACAGCACCTGTATTGTCGAGAATATTTGTTATTCCGTTAGCGCTTGATTTGATAGATTTTACTATATCATCTAAAACTGTAGAAGATGGAATAAGATAAACAACACCAACAACCTCTGAACCTTCAGTACCATCTGCCCAGACAGGAGCGGCAATAAACATCATTTTTGTTCCGTTACCAATGTCTGTTGGAGTTGAAATGTAAACTTCACCAGCTAAAGCTTTCTGGAATGATTCAGAAGCACTGTAATCAGTACCATCTAAACCAACACCGCTTGTATCGAGCATATCACCACCAAGCAAACCGTGTGATGTTGCTTTATCAGCTATGTGAGCCTGTTTTTCCTGTGCGGTATGTTCATCTGATAAAAGATATGAATCTGTTGCGATTGCTTCAGCCAAATTCACATAAGATTGTAATTCCCATTGAACGCTTCTTGATGCAGTTGTTGCAACAGTCAGAAGCTCCTCAGAAACAAGATTTTTTGTAGCGATAAAGTTTGAAGCTATTGCAATAATAGAAATCCACACCATACCTACCATAACAAAAATTAAAGACATACGAGCTATAACATAGCCTATAGTTCTTTGTTTTCCCTGGCCTTTTTTCTTCATAAATTTGCCTCCTATAAATACAATGGTATAATTATATAATATTATTATACACGTTACAATTTAAACATATTTTGTGACTTTAGTCAATCGTTTTTAGCAATCTTCTACAAAAAAAGAAAAAGTGTCGAATTATTCGACACTCTGTATATTTTCTTATAAAGAATATTTATTAAGAATATTACCGTCCAAATCCTTATGTATTATCTCTGTTTCAGTTAATATCATATATCCCCTTGGTGTATTCTCTTTAGGTATTGAAACGGAACCTGGGTTAACATATAAAACGTCACCTGTTTCTTCTATTTTACTGATGTGAGTATGGCCATTAAAGAGAATATCTCCTTTTTTTAACTTTGGCATATTCTGTGGGTTAAATTTATGCCCGTGAGTAAGAAAAACAAGTCTGTTTTTCATATAAAGAATAGCATACTCTGCCAAAACGTTAAAATCTAAAACCATATCGTCAACTTCGGCTTCACAGTTACCACGAACAGTTAAAATTTCATCACTCATAGAGTTAAGTAAAGCAATAACGCCTTTGGGGTTGTATTCTTCGGGCAAGTCGTTTCTCGGACCGTGGTAGAGAATATCGCCCAAAAGAATTAATTTGTCACAATTTTCTTTTTTATATTGCAGAACTAATTTGTTGCAGTATTTAAGAGAACCGTGAATATCAGATGCAATAAGTAATTTCATAAAAACACCTTCAAATTTGTTTTTTATAATTTTATCATAAATTGACGTTATTGACAATAGAATTTGAGAGTGTTATTATATACTACAATAATTAATGAAAATTTTAAGGAGTGACAAATAATGAAAAGTAAAGCATTATTAGTAGCCGCTGGTGCCGGTGCTGCAGCACTTTTCGGCATTCATAAGGCTAATGAACAAAAGCACAAGGATATTTGTATGATTGCTCACAGAGGTCACAGTGCTAAACACCCTGGCAACACAGAAGCAGCGTTTATAAGTGCAGTTGAAAACGGTTCAGGCGGTATCGAAACTGACGTAAGAATTACAAAAGACGGCGTTTTCGTTGTTAACCACAATGACGAAGTTAAATTTCAGGACGGCACAGAATTACTTGTTGCTGACTCAACTTACGTTGAACTCACACAAAAACCTATATTTAACGATAAATCTGACGAAGTTTGTTACCTTTGCACATTCCAGAGATATATTGATATCTGTAAGCAAGGTAATATGATTTGCTTTATTGAACTTAAAGGCGAATGGACCGATGAACAAATTAACGACCTTTTCAATTTAGCTAAAGAAAAGTATGATTTATCAAAGTGCTCACTTCAATCATTTGAATTTGATAATCTTATAAAAGCACACGAAGCATTCCCAGAGCTTAATATTATGCTCACATATGGTAAAAACTGCGGTGATTACAGAAGATGCTTTGATTATGGCTTTGACATTGATGCAGATTATAAGGTTGCTACAAAAAATATGGTTAAAGAATTCCACGATAAAGGCTTAAAGGTTGGTCTTTGGACTGCAAACAATCTCTTCGCACTTAACTTCTGCAGAATGTTAAACGTTGATTACATTGAAAGTGATATTTTCGGTGGAGTAAAATAAAAAATAAACTGTCCTGTTTTTTCAGGACAGTTTATTTTTATATCTCAGTAATACCACCAACAAGTATTCCAATATTATCATTATAAATTTTAGGGAATTGTGAAAGTGGCAACGGACTCATTCCAATGCCTATTTCTATTGTGTAACCAGGTCTGTTATAAGTTTCAATAAACCAGTCTTTATACCCCGCAAATCCCGATGCATAAGGCGTTTCTTCTACCGCATAACCACTGACTTCACCAAAATATTCTGCAATTCTTCTTGAATTTTCTGGTTCATAGTCTAAATATTTCCAATAAATCACTTCGCCTTGACTATGATATGAAAGTGTAAGTTTAAAATCGTGATTTCTTGTAAAATTATAGACTGCAATAACTTCGGGTTCTAACAGTGGTGCCGTACCAACGTAATCTCTGGGGCCAGGCAGAGTAAACCCTTGCGAAAATTTAATTTCTTTTGCGCTCTCCCAGTTAGCAGGATATTGCAAATTTAAATCGACGCCATTAATATTCGCTTTCCATCCGTTCGGATACGGAATATTAGGGTAATTCTGTGAGAGTCTTATGGCTTTATCTAAATAAACACCATTAGGCACTACACCATTAACTAAATCGACTCCGTCGGGATTTACCATCGGCACAATATATAACGACGCTTTATTGTAAAGGTCCTGCGCTCTTGTATTAAAAATCTCGCCGCCAGTAGCGTAACTTTCGGCGTATTCTTCAAGAAATTTTAAAACAACAGGCGTTGTAAGCCACTCGTTAGCGTGATGAGAAGCGTTGTAAAAAACTTCTGTTTCACCCCTGCCAATTTTAACAACAGGAATATTTTTGCCCATAACACTTCTGCCGATTGCTCCACCCATTAAAAACGGATAACGGACTTCAAGACCTTCAAGAATAAAAGTAAGTAATTGATAAGTATATGGCACGTTAGTTGCAACAACCTGAAAACCTAAAGGCACAACTAAATTTGAACCAATGCGAAGATTATCGGGATTAACGTTCGGGTTAGCAATTAAAATTGCACCCACACTCGTATTATGTTCTTGCGAAATTTTCCACAACGAATCACCACGCTTCACCTGATGTATTACGTAACCCTTTAAATACGGCAATAAAGCGTTCCACGTGCGAACGCCTACAATTCCATCTTGTTTTAAATTATTGTCTCCCTGAAAGCGTAAAACAGCATTCTGCGTTCTTGCACCAAAAATCCCGTCGGGTTCTTCGTTTAAATATCCACTTCTATTTAATGCAAGTTGTAAAATATAAACGTCTGTACCACGGCTACCAATTTTTAAAATTTTCATTTATATCACCCGTTAATTATATTCAAATAAAAACAAAAAAAGAATTGCAAGCTAATAACTTGTGCTAATAACTTGCAATTCTTTTTTATTTTTAAAGTAAACCTGCTCTTAATTCATCAACAGACTTAACCGAAAGATATTTTGGTGCGATATCAAACACAGTTTTGCAACCGCTTTCGCCTTCTTTATTAAGTCTGTAAGCCGCTCTTGCGTATGCAACAATTACGCTTGAAGTAAATTCAGGGTTTGAGTCTAATTTAAGACTGTATTCAATAACGTGGTTATTCTCTTTATTTTTACCAGTTTTACCGGTTCTTATAACAAAACCGCCGTGTGGAATACCACTGTGATTTTTCTGTAATTCATCCATTGAAATGAAATTTACAGTTGTATCGTATTCATCAAAATAGTTTTTCATTGTAACTATTTCTTTTTCAATACGTTCTTTATCAGCACCATCTTCTACAACTACAAAGCATTCTCTTGTATGTTTTTGTCTTGCAGTTAATTCTGGTTGACTACCACTTCTTACAGCCTCTAAAGCACTTTCAACAGGAATTGTATATTGTCTTGCATCAATAACGCCGTCAATTCGTCTTATAGCATCTGAATGACCCTGACTTACACCTTTTCCCCAGAATGTGTAGTCTGCACCATCTGGTAAAATAGCACCGCCGTAAAGTCTTAAAAGTGAGAACATACCCGGGTCCCAGCCAACAGAAATAACTGCTACGTTGCCACCTTTTTTCGCTTTTTCATCAACATTTGAAAAATGCTCAGGAATTCTCTTATGCGTGTCAAAGCTGTCAACAACGTTAAAGTGTTCAGCCATTTTTGGTGTCTGCTCTGGTAAATCTGTTGCACTACCACCACACATAACAAGAACATCTATTTCGTTTTTGTGATTTAAGATATCATCAACATGATAAACAGAAACACCATCTGTCATAACTTTTACAGTTTCAGGGTCACGGCGTGTAAATACAGAAGTTAAACACATATCTTCGTTCTGCATTATTGCGCACTCTACACCTTTGGCAATATTGCCATAACCATAAAGACCAATTTTAATCATTTGTATCAACTCCAGAAATAGTTTTTCACACTAGAAATAAAATAACAGAAATATTTTAAAGCCAAATGCCCCATTCGTCAAGTATTTTCTTTATGAATGGAGCATTTTTTTAATTATTTATAAATTGTTTTATTTCATTTACCGTAATTTCAATTTGTTCTTCCCTTGTAATTGTCGCTTTTTTGTCGCCGTCTTGCTCACCATAAGCACCAAAATAAGCGTGGCAACCACCATCAATTACAAACTCACTAAAATCATCTGGTAAATTAATTTTATATTCTTCATATTTTTCCATATTAAGAACGCCGTCGTTACTTCCGTAGATTGAAAGCACCTCTAAGTCAGAATCACTTAAATCGGCAGTAGAATATGAAGCGAGTAAAATTACACCATCAAATTCTTCGGTATTTTCTGCAATATAGCTTGCAGCCATTGAACCACCTAAAGAGTGCCCAGCCATATACCAGTTTTCAATCTCGGGATATTGCTCGCAGATTCCATCTGCAGCATTCATATCTAAAACAGCAAGATTCCCAGGCATTGTTACAAGTACAGAAAGAATACCTTCTTCTGCTAAAGAATGCATTAAAGGTGCGTAGGCTTTCGCTTCTACCTTGCCACCAGGGTAAAAAATTACACCTGTTCTTGCATTTTCTGAATTAAATGTGTAAACACCGTTTTCTTCGCTTATATCTGTTTTTGAAGAAGCAAACAATACAACTGCTGAATCTTCTGCACGATAATAATCATTTATATAATAAACCGTGCCACCCACGAGAGATAATATTAAAACAATTATTATTGAAAATATAATTTTCTTTTTCATTAAAACATACCGCCGTTAAATTTTTGTTGTGCTTTTATAATAGGTATAAAGCCGACTATCATACCGACAATTAAAATTATCACAGGTAATGCTGATTCTGTAAACAAAGCAATTACACCAGAAATTAGCATAGGGATAGAAAAAATAATTAACGCCTTACCCATAGCCTTTCCGTAACCAACTTTATCAGTCACGTTTTCCTGATGATATGAGTGTATAAGCTCTATATGCCCTTTGTAAATGATTATACCTAATATAATAAACATAAGTGACGTAAGAAATAAAATTATTGAAAAAACAAACATAATACTACCTCATAATAATTCTTTTATTTTATCAAGAAACGCTTCTTCACCAAATGTATTTAGTTTAAAAAATGCACCCTGGCTACCGCCCGAAGTAATTGCAGAAACAAGAATTTCATCATTATTATTTTGAAAAAACGTTACACTAAGGCTCACTCTGTTTGAACCACTATAACTATATCTTTCAAAAACACGAACACTGCAACGAGCATCACCACTACAAAAATCGCTTGACTCTTCAAGTGAAGCAGTAAAAGAGCCGTTTATTATTTCGGTTTCAACTCTTTTAATAATTGCGTTAAAATCTCCATTTACCGTAGTTTCAAACTTTGCCATTTTAATTCTCTCCTAAAAAAATATATTTATATAATTCACTCATTGTATTTATATTCTATATCATCTACACAAACAATAAAATCAATTAAACGCTTCTTTTTTTGAAAAAGAAAATGTATTTCAAATCTATCTCCAGATTTGTACACTTCTTCATATAAACACCAAGCACCATACAATAAAGCATCTTGTTTAATAACATTACAATTAATCATTCTTATCTCGCTAATATCTGTAAAACCGTTACTACTATCAACTGTCATAACAATATCGTTTCCTTTTTTTCGACAACTCAACAAAGTACAGTCATGCAAAAAAAGTTCTGAAACAAATCCTGGCTCATTCTCTTGAAACTGCTTACTATATTCTTTCTGATAAGCAACTATAGCACTATTAACTTTCTTCTCATTTTGTTTACAGTATTTTGTTATTTTTTGCTTAACTTCACGTGATGCAACCTGTAGTGCTAACACTCTAATATCAGCTACATTTTGTAAAATGTCTTCAGGAAGTTCTTGCTTTAAATCTTCAATATTTCTGCGTAGCGATTGTTTGAATTTCAACTTCTCTTGTTCAGGATTAAACTCAGAAATTTTGCCTGATTTAATATACTCCTGCTTATGTTGTTCAATATATTTCCTTTTTATTTTTTCAAACTCAGAATTCTCAAGAGACATTTCATCAGCATATTGTTCGTTAAAATCTTTAAGAATAGCACCCTCAAGACTGATTTCAAAAACACTACTCCACAATCTCAACCATTCATTTTCTTTTTGCTTATATAGTTTTTTGAAATAATCCTCCGAATAAGTTCCCGCCTTTTTTGAAACTTTCAAATTCAAATGAAAACTTGTTTTCTGCAAAGTTTCATACCATTCTTTTGTCATGTATCGCATCTGCAAATCGCTCCCATTTACACATAAGTTTTATTAACACTCTCTCAAAAATTTACTACCTTTTGGTGATGTTTTAAACTTTGTTTAAAGTGATGTTAAGTTCGCCACTCACTTTGTCGAAGACAAAACATCACTTCGCAGAAAATTCACTACGAAGTAACATCACTTGCCGTCAGGCAAATTTAGTTGTTGAAGCAGTAGCACTGTTTCGTCTGTAATGCCTTTAGTTGGGATATCCACCGCAGAAATTTGATAGCGTTTCATTGATTATAACCCTAAAATATAAAAGCCGGTATATGCTTCTGCTTTATTTAGCCATTCAACCAATATTTCATAATCCTTGGGTTTCACTTTGATGAGTTTCTCAATAATGGGTTTTATCAATTCTGCACCGTAATAATTCATACCAAATATATCCATGGCATCAAAAATGCAGCGGTATTCGTTGTAAAATAAATCTTCATCATCTACATACAACGAATCATTTTGCCAATGCTGAATACTGCGCAGTGCTACACGCTCGGTTACTTTTCTTTTGGTAGATAACTTGCAAAACTGAATTTCAATAAATGCAGAACCGCCGTATGCCCTTCTCTCTTCTTTAGAATTAAAAACATGAAATAACACAGTATCACCTCCGCTTCACTTTGACTGACTTGTCCCATTCAATTCCTCCACATTCACATCAAACTTGATTCGCTCGTGGATATCTTTCCGACTTAAAAGGACTACCGTCTCAACATGGGTCGAGTTAATAAGGTTAATGTCAGTGGTTGACGGAAACATATCAACTCCCCCTGTTGTCGGGAACATGTCTGTCTACTTTCCTTCGTTAATGTCTACTATATAATACTTCAAATAATCCGTCTTGCCTTCCCATTTAATATTATATCTTTTCTTTAATGTAACAGATTCTTCCTTCTTGCCTGTTGGCTTTATAATAGTGCCTTGCAGTATCTCCTCATCTCTAAAGTATGTGTAAATTCCATCTATCTTTTTACCTGAATAAAAATTCTTATCATTCACCATTGTAAAAGAGTATGTAGCATCGAATCCGTTATCCTTCAGTTGTTCCATAAACAAAATATCCTTTACAAATGAATACATCTGTTCCGGATACTGTCCATTAACCGGATACTTCAGTTCAACAGCATATTTTTCTGTATCATTATAAACCACAATATCTATTTCGTGTTTTATAGTTCCTTTTATACCGAAGAACTTTGTATTTCGTTCAAACTGCACTTTGTAATTTGGCAACTGCTCTCTTAAGAAAATTCCCAGTTCGTGCTGAAGACTAAATTCATTATATATCTCAACCTGGTTCTCTTCAACCATACTCATAAACTCATATAGTAATTTCTTTATCATAATATCACCTTTAATTATTATCTCTTCGACAGCAGACAAACCGTCTCAACATGGCTCGTATATGGAAACATATCAACCGGCTGAATTTTCTTGACTTTGTAGCCATTCTTGGTTAAATAAAACAAATCACGTTGTTGCGTTTCGGGATTACAACTGATATATACAATTTTTTCAGGTGACAACGCTAAAACTGAAGACAAGAATTTTCTGTCGCTACCCGCTCTTGGTGGGTCCATAAATACTACGTCTGCCTTTTCGCCCGACTCTTTCATTTTAAGCATAAATTCACCCGCATCTGCACAAATGAATTTTGCATTAGTTATATTATTGATTTTAGCGTTTATTTTAGCATCTTTAATTGCATCGGCATTCACTTCGCAACCGATAAGTTCTTTAACGCTTTTTGCGGCAATAAGACCGATTGTACCAATTCCACAATATGCATCAATCACCCTCTCGGTGCCCTTGAGTTCAGCAAATTCAATTGCCTTGCCATAAAGGACTTCTGTCTGAACTGGGTTAATCTGATAAAATGATTTTGGTGAAATTCTGAAACGATTTCCACATAAAACGTCTTCAATATAACCATTACCAAAAAGGACTTCTTCTCTGTCACCTAAAATCATACTTGTAAATTTATTATTTACGTTCTGCACAATAGTTGTAATTTCCGGGTGAAGTTTCAAAAGTTCTTTTATAAAAGCATTTTTAGATGGAAAATTAATAACACCTGTAACTAAAACTACCATTATTTCGTTAGTTTTAAATCCCCTTTTAACTAACACGTGACGAAGAAAACCTTTCATTGTTCTCTCGTCAAAAACGGTCAATTTAAAACTTTTAATGAGTTTTCTTATAGTTACAATAATTTCGTCTGCTTTTTTATCTTCAATTAAGCAACTGTCGATTTTAACTATATTGTGTGTGCTTGACTGATACACACCCGAGATTATTTCGCCACCACGGGTGCGACCAAAAGCCGCCTGAACTTTGTTTCTGTAATGGAACGGGTGCTCCATACCGATTATAGTTGAAACCTTATGAAAGCTACCTAATAATTTATTAACCTTCGCTTGCTTGAATTTAAGCTGTTCATCATAGCTTAAATTCCAGAGTTGACAACCACCACATTTTTTAGAAACTGGGCATTTGTTGCCTTGTGGTGCTTTTTTTACAGCATTTTTATTAACAGTAACTTTTTTATTTTGTTGCTTGTTCATTTATTTTCTCTTTACCTTTATTTTCTGACTTTTCATTGTAAACTACGTATTTACAATATAAGAATTCTGTTACCATATTAGTTGCCATTGTAACGCCTAAAATTATGTATTCAACAAAATCAGCAGTAAATCTTTGTGCCGCCATTTCACCTAAAATAACCGAAACTGGTGTGAATACACAATAGAAACCGAACACTTTAAGCATAGCTATAGGAATATTGTTAGCAGATTTAAAAGTAAATTTACGGTTAAACGTAAAATTCCAGAGAACTGAAAGAATGAGCGCCACTAAATATTTTGCACCATATTCAGAATTAAAAAGCCAGTTTGTTATTGCATTTGTGCCTTCAATATCCGGAAAGAATTCATTAAGAAGTGTAAAAGACACAACCTGAATTATTCCTGCAGATGCAGAAAACAATGCAAATTTTATAGCTTGAATAACGTTTGAATTTTTTGCAGATTTTTCGTTCATATAAAACACTCCCGAAAATTATTATTTATTGTATTTTATCATACATAACCGCTATTTGCAATATTATGCTGAACGAAAAGTACGCAGTAGCGATAATGTGTAACGCCAATTATTTCTTGAAATAATTGACGTTACACAAATAAAATCTGACATATAAATCGTTAGATTTGGATGCAGAAGGCATTTTCTTCATCCCCGAAGGCGTACAAAGGTACGCCGAGCGGGTGAAAAAATGACTAAAACCTCCGAAGTTGAAACTTCGGAGGTTTGTTCTGCGCCAAATATAGCGATTTATTTATTAATAAAGTTCGTCTGTTGGTATACCAGCAGCCCAGCAAAGAATGAATCTTGCATCGTCTGTTGAGATTTCACCGTCTTCGTTAGCGTCGATGATGATTTGTTTATCTTCATCTTCTGGCATTTCTACAAGACCAGCTGCGATTTTAAGAGCAGCTCTTGCGTCTTTTGTTGTAATAAGGTAGTCGTTGTCAACGTCACCAAGACAAGTATCAATGTTTATACCCTTTGTAAATCTCTTATATGTGTTATAGAGACTGAATTGTGGATAATTTTCTTTATCTGTAAATACTGTGTGTTGGTCATCCATTGAAAGAAGCCACATAACAATATCGCAAGTACCATCTGTTTCATAAGTACCATAAGCTACGTGCTGAAGGTTTTTAATGAACCAAGTCTGTTCTGGGAACATACATGTTGAAGCGTCAACCTTGTAATCCCAAGAAACGTGGTAATGACCATCCTTCTTTACTTGTGTGTAAGAGCCATTCCAATCATCAAATGCTGAAAGGTAAGGAGCACAAGTTGCACCACCACTTGCATATTTTGTATCTACAACCATATCACTGGTGTTAAGGCTTTCGTTAATAGGAGCAATTTGTCTGTTGTAACCACAAACAATACCAAACTTCATGCCATCTGCTTCTGCATCTTCAACAATAGCTTTAGCATTTCTTTGGATTTCGTTGTAAGCGTCAATCTTTGTTAAAAGATTGCTATCTACACCCTCTGGGAAAAGGAATGCTTTTGCAGCATCATAATAATCTGCTGGAACTAAGCACCAAAGACCAGGCATACCAGCTAACATACCTACAATAATTTCTTCGTAGATTTGTGGCTTCATACCTTTAACTGCATCTTGCAAGAAGAAGAAATATTCTTCAGTAAATTCTTCGTTTGTAGCAAAGCTTGAAAGAATTACTGCCATAATGTGAGTTGTAGCACTACCATCTGACATACCAACAAGGAAGTTTTCATAAGCGTAAATATCAGGATTAATATTACCTGTGAAAACATCACCTGCAAGTGAAGTACCCTGCCAAGCTGGTGAAGCGAAAACAAGGTTATTGATATCTGAGCCACCAAAAGCTGAAAGGTAAGCTAATGTAACTGCAGAACCCTGACTGATAGCAACAACATTTACTTTAGAAGAGCCTGTTCTTGCTTTAACGTATTTAATGAAATCGTTAAGGTCTTCTGCGCAATCAATTGGACTTTCACGCCAATCGTAGCCAAAAGAATAAACTAAATCAGGATTGTATTGTTTAGCATATTTTAAACCAAATGCTGTGAAGATTGTTTTTTGTTCTTCTTCAGAATAAGCTGACATTGGTTCGTCATATGTTTCGTGAGTAACATTGTCATTTACTGGTGTGCCGTCTGTATTGTAAGCAATATCATCGAGCATATTTTCAACAACAGGAAGAACCCTTTTGCCAAAAGCTGCCCAGTCAGCACCCTTTGCACCAAATTCAATAAAGCCTGTAATAATAGCAGTAGTAAGGTCAGCAATCATACCCTCAGTACCCAAATTTTCAGGTGGGAAAACTGTAACCTCCTGATCTGTACCTGCATTTTTTACAAGCGGAACAGCAGCGAAGCCCTGAACAACAACAAGTGGAACATCAGTTGCAGCAGCAACAGGAACCAAGAGTGCAAGACCTGCAAGCATAAGAGCAAGTGTAATGCTTAACACTTTTTTAAATGCCTTCATATATATCCTCCTAATAACGACTTGGGAAAGTTTAGACACTATACCCCATATATACACATTGCATTGTACCACACAATTTTGTCAAATGCAAGAGAATATGTAAAATTTGTGCAAGAATTATAATGTTTTTTTATATTTTTATACTTATTTCACCACTACTCAAAAATTCTCGCTCGCCTGTTTCATATTCAACTTCTAAACGAGCATTGTTGTCAATAGAAATTACCCTTGCTTTCTTCGTATTACCATTATGAATTACTTCTATTTCTTTATTTAAACAAAGGCTTTTTTCTCTATATGTTTTCATAAATGAATTATTATTGAAATCTCTATAAATACAATAAAACTCATTAAGAAATTCCGCAACAAAACGTTCTTTTAAGCTTTCAGTTGTATTTTCAAAAACTGCACCAGCAATATTTTTTATATCTTCTGGAAAATTATCTTGGGGCTTCACAAGATTTATACCAACACCTAAAACTGCAAACTGGAGTTTTTTAGTTTCTGTATTTATAACACTTTCTGTTAAAATCCCACAGACTTTTTTATTGTCAACAAATATATCGTTCACCCATTTTATCTGTGCATTTTTGCAACCCAAAGTTTCTAACGCCCTTGTTACAGCAACAGCTGCGGCAGTTGTAATTAAAATTGCTTTCTGGATTTCTAAATCTGGTTTTAAAAGAATACTGAAATACACACCTGTATTTTCTGGAGAATAAAAACTTCTGCCAAGTCTGCCTTTACCACCCGTCTGTGATGAAGCAACAAACGTACACCACTCATTTTTTACTTTGCCTTGTTCTTTTAAAAGTGTATTTGTAGACGTTACTTCGTCAAAGATATTAATATCAACTTCTTTTAATTCGTTACACAAATATTCATTTATTTTTTCTAAAGAGAGCATTTTTTCACTTCCAATAAAAAACAGCACCTTTCATAGGTGCTGCTTTATGTAATTTTAAACTTAGTATGTAACTGTGTATGATGCTTTTGTTCCTAATGGAATGATTGCACTTAACTTATCAAAGTTAATTGTCCACTTGAGGTCGTAATCTGCTGAAATAACATTACCTGTTGCTTTGTCGATTTTTACAACGATTGTTGACGCAGGGTATTCCATTGTAGCAGTACCAACAAGGCTTGCTGCAACACCCGGAATGTTATCATTAACAATACCAGGAAGAATAACGTTGAACGCCTTTGGTGCGTGACCATCACCGTGTTTTACGGAATCTGATTTAGCATCAGGAATTGTTTCAATTGTAATTGTAACTACACCGTTTGCTTCTGAGCGTTCTGCTTTTGCAACATCAGCTTCAGTAAGTTTACTTGCGTAGTCTTCACCCTCAACAGGGAATTTTGCTTTAATATCAGCACCAGTATATGTAGCTTCACCCTGACTGTTGTCCTGAAGCATACCGTCTAACCATTCGTCTTCACCAAGTGTTTTATAGATAAAACCAAGTGCACTTGGAATTGTTGGTGAGGCTGCAAGATAGTTTGTAACATTTTTTTGTTTAACTTCTTTTGCGTTTGTTTTAACAGTATTGATTGCTTTATTGAATTCAGCAACAACTGAAGCCTTGTCATTTTTACCGGTTGAAGCATTTGCATCACCTGACGGTTTCTGTGCATCAGCATTATTGTTTGCAGAGTTACTGTTGTTATCTGTACTTGTACTTCCGCTTGGTGTAGTAGCGGTATTATTGTTGGTATTGGTGCTTGTGTTTGCATCTGTACCAGTGCTTGTGTTAGTATTTGTGTTTACACTTGCACTATTATCGACATAGCCACCACCCTGGTTGCTATTGTCTACAGTACCCTGTTGTGTATTACTGCCTTGTGTTGCAACTGCAGGAGTTGTGTTAAGTCCATAAAGAACCATAACTGTTGCAATATTGTTTGTTGTAATAAGTGTGATTGCAATACAAATAGCTGCAACCGCAAGAATAATTTTCATTGCAGGGGTTAATTTCATAGTATATCCCACTCCATTCTTCAAATTCTGTTTCATTATAACGATTATAGTTAGTCGAAACAGCGTAAATTTGCGCTGTTTCGATACCAAATCATATATTTGGTATCGGATTTTCTTTGAAAATCCGACTATAATCCTTTCAATGACTGTATTGCAAAATTGTATTTTGGGAAAACAATTTTGCTGAAAGCCGAAAAATCGGCTTTCGCGAAACGCAACTGCGTTTCGACTAATTACAGTAATTATAGAATGAATTTCAAAAAAAGTCAATAGAATTAGAGAAACAAACCAACTAAATTGCTACATTTTTCAAAAAAGTATTGTTATATTAATAAAATTAATGTAAAATAGTCTCGTTTAATTTTTATAAAGGATTTTGTTAAATGCTGAAAAACAACCAACTTATTAAAAACTTAAGCCACGGCATTACTGCATTTTTATTCATTTTTTCTTATTCGTTATGTTTTGCCGTTTCTTTGCAACTTAATATATGGTACGCCCTTGTTACTGCTATAACTGTTTCTCTCATTTCAATAACTTTGAAATCAGAAGTTTTAGCTCCAGACACATTTTTCACAGTACCACTTCTTTTAGTTTTATCTTCAGGAAACAATGCGCTTTTACCATTCTCCGTAATTGTTGGCGGATTAATGTTTATTGCACTTAATAAAAAATTTAAAAGTTATAAAATTAACCTTGCTGTAAAAAGCGCTTTAAGTTTAAGCCTTGCCTTTTCTGTTACTGCACTTTTAACTACACACTATTTTGGAATAGGTGCTGAAGGTTTTACTGTAATTGAAATTTTAAAAACTTACCGTTCTTTAGGTTTCCACCCTAACTGGCGTGGCGTGTTTTATGGTACAATTACACTTTTCTGTATGATTACCTACCCTTTCAAATTCAAAAAAGCAAACAAATATCTACCGGCAGAATGTTTTTCACTTCTTCTGCCTTTAGTTTTAAATCTCATTTTAAACCCACAAGAAAATTACACACCAATAAACGAGTTGAGCCGAAATTTTGATTTTATAACAAAAAGCGATTTATCATTTTTCTTGCCGTCATTCAGCACAGAATTTGATTTTTCAATGCAAAGTTACGTAAACGCTTTCCAGAGTGCATTTTCCGTTGGTGCTTTGCTTTTACTTTTTAATTCAAAAAACAAGCGGGCAGACTCAACTGGCGTGGCTTCAATTTTAAATGGTATTCAAGGCGGATTCCCGGTAAGAAACTATAAAATCAGGGGTTATTCTTTAACTTCTGCAATCGTTTCTGTTTTTCTTATAGTTTACTCTTGTTTCTTTTTAGATGATATTTTAATGAGAATTCCACTTCACTCAGCGGCAGTTGTTTTAATAGTCAACGCCTGGAAACAAGTGCCTTTCGGTGATTTAGCAAAAAGTTTTAAAAATGGTGTTTTAAGCACTGCTACAATTTTCATTTTATTTATAATTTCTATTGCAACAAACATTTTTATTACAATTATACTCGGCATAATTCTTAATATTTTACTTTCATATTTTAATAAGAGCAAAGGCGGTGCTGAGAATGGATAAGAAAAAATTAGCCCGTGTCATTGCGACAATTATAATATCATTTGTGATGTTTTCTGTTTTCATTTTAGATATTGTAACGCTCGTTCTTTGCAACAAATATGAAAAAAATTATGAAATTACCACTGAAGATTTCAGTTACAAAAATGGTAACGACAGAATTCATTTTTTAAACACTGGTAACTCTGACTGTATTTTGCTTGAAAGCAACGGGCATTTCGCACTTATAGACTCTGGCGAAGGCGATGAAAACCCACGAAAAACAACAGAGTATGAAGGTTACAAAGACGAAGTTATAAGTTATTTAAAAAAGGTTGCAAAAAATGAAAATGGCGAAGTTTACCTTGATTTTATTTTAGGTACTCACAACCATTACGACCACATTGGTGCTTTTTACGATATTATAAATGACGAACAAATAAAAATCGGCAGAGCATATTTTAAAGAGTACAACGAAAGTATTGCAACAGAATTAGAAAAAGACGGTTGGGATAACATAGCAACTTATAACGACGTAATTAAAGCATTAAATGAAAAAAACGTCGTTATAATAAAAAATCTTCCTGATTGGGAATTTAATTTCGGCGATTTCAAATTGCAATTTATAAACACTGTTACGCCAGAAGAATTAAACGGCAACGGTGAAAATGCAAACAGCGTTGGTGTCATTGTTACAAAAGGCGAAAAAAGGGCGTTTTTAGGTGCCGACTTCACAAAAACGTCTGGTCTTGAACAGATTTATGGTGAAAAAATCGGCGACGTTGATTTACTAAAAATCGGTCATCACGGTTATTACGGTTCATCTTCGCAGAAATTTTTAAAACAATTAAAACCAGAAATCGCTATATGCACAAACTATCTTGGTAAAATTTACCCTAACGTTAAATGGAATTTAACGATGGTTGCAAAAGTTCCGATTTACGCAACGGCACACAGAAGCGGAATTATTGCTACCTTTACTGATAGTGATGAAATAGTGTTAACTGAAAAGATAATGTAACAACAGAAACCACAACTTTTTTGAAAGTTGTGGTTTCTGTTATCTTTTTCTATCGTTTATGAATTTCAAAATACCATCATAATCCAAACTACTACTTGCAACTGCTAACCCAAGTTCAATCAATTCTTTTTGTGTATATTCGAGTTCAACGCCATTAAGACTTAATGTCATAAGCATCACTAAAACACCTATACGCTTATTGCCATCTACAAAAGAATGATTTTTTGTAAGAGCATACATAAGTCGTGCCGATTTTTCTTCAACTGTAGGGTACACTTCACTCTCACCAAAAGCACTTTGTGCACTGAATACCGCTGATTCTAACAATCCCTGGTCACGTAACCCGTGTGAACCACCAGTTTTATTAATCAATTTTTCTTGAAGTAAAATTATCTCTTCTACCGTTAAAATTATCATTTTCCTAACTCCAGAAATGCTTCCATATTATTTTCAATTATTTTATCAGCAGTCGATTCAATTTTAACTTTTCGCATTTGTATTGCTGCTGCAATAGTGTTATATTCATCAAAATCTACTACTACATATCTTGGTTTGTTATTTTTCAAAATGACAGCCATACCATCTTCATCAACCATTCTTACTACCTTTGAAAAATTCTGATTTGCATCTGTCATTGGAACTAAAATATTGGTATTTATCATCATTAGTATCACTCCTTTATTAACATTATACCCAAAACTTAGGATAAAATCAACCTATTTTTTTAAAGAAAAAAACCGATTATCGAATCTAAAAATCGACAATCGGTTTTTTTACTTAATTCAAAAGTTGATTTATAATCGGAAACGTAACACTGAATACTGTTGGGAAAATCCACGAGAACACAATTGCTAAAAGGAACGTAACAGAATATCTTTCTAAAAATGCACAAGCGTAAGCAACTGCAAAAAATGGTGAAAGAATAATCTTCAAAGCAATATTAGTTTCTTTTCTGTAAAGATAATCTTTTAATGAAAGAGCATCTTCAAAAGATGGTGAACAGTTAGAAAGAAGTGAAACACCAACCCAGAGAAAGAGTAAACTCACAAGTGAAATATCACCTATGTAAAATACTCTGAAAGAGCCCGTAAGTAACAAACAACAGCCAATTACAAAGTTCATAAAAAATGGTAAAAAGCAAACCATAAAAGAACTACTGAGATTAGTTGTTAATTCGTGCTCAATGTGACCGCACATTTCAGAAGATTTAAAAGTTCTTGTATCTTCTTGTGGAACTTTAAAAAATCTTAAAGCCAGTTGTTCCCAGAAAACTCTCAATTCGGTACCGAAATATGTGAATATTCTTGTTGCTACATATAAATACGTCATTCTACATCACCCGTACCTTCCATGAAAATTTGTTTTACTGTGATTTTTCCATCAAGATAATCTTGTATTTTTTCAGGTGCTGTAAGACCTGCATTATCGAGAACAGATTTTATTTCTTCAAACGTTTCCGTATCACCAAGTTCATTTAAAGCAACGAGATACGTGTAATATAAAACACCGTATTCACTGATAGAAAGACCTGTTTCAAATTCTTTTTTCGCACCAGAATAATCACCTTTAAGCATCAAAGCAATGCCCTTTTGTCTGTATAAATCAGGATTCTGGCTATCTAATGCAATACCATATTCAGAATATTTAATCGCTTTGTCAAAATTACCTTTCATTCTTTCGCAATAAGCATATACAACGTAAGGTGAAGAATCTTCAGCGTTATTTGCTTTTACTGCTTCTGCAATTTTTAAAGCGTTTTTATAGTTACCAGATTGAATTTCAATAACCGCAAATTCGTAGCCAAACATCTGGATATATTCAGGATAATTTCCCCAAAGAGCGCTGATTGCTTCATAAGCACTATCATAATCGCTATAAGCATAAGCAAACATAAACTGCGAAAATAAAACACCCGCTTTGTCATACGTAACGGTCTCATCATCGCCACCAGTCATTGAATCAATAGTAAATTCTTTATCTGCTAACGCGCCTATATCGTCATAAACTTTTTTAATAGTTTCTTTGTCATTTTCATCAAAAGTACCATATTCAACGTTGTTGAGTGTGGTATAAAAAGCGCTGAATGTATTATACATAACGAGTGCTTTATCTCTTAAATCTTTGTAACTTTTATAAATCGGAAGTTTAGCTTCAAATTCTGTAACAGAATTTTCAAGTCTTTCTGCAACATCATTAAAAGATGCTACACCAGATGGCAAAGTATCAAAAACCACAGAAGCACTATCTTTATAAAGTTTTTTCGGCACAACATCTTTTTCATCGAAGAAAGAAATTGCTTTATCATAATATTCAACTGCAGAAAACTTTTTGTTTTCACTATCGGCATTTTTTGCAAGACGAGCACT
This sequence comes from Acutalibacteraceae bacterium, assembly GCA_045533655.1. Taxonomy (GTDB): domain Bacteria; phylum Bacillota; class Clostridia; order Oscillospirales; family Acutalibacteraceae; genus DTU089. The sequence goes on along the minus strand of JAZSIE010000032.1, from coordinate 81,176 downwards.
ATTATAACCACTGAAATCTGTTATAAAACCGCCCACGCCAGCTACACCTATAACAATTACCACAATAGCAATAAATGCACTCACAAGACTTATCGGGTAACGTTTCATTTTTTCACGACATTCAGAGCAGAATTGATAATTCGCTGAAACGCTCGTATCTTTACGGCGTTCGCCACAACATTCACAAAGTTCTTCTTGTGGAATAACGTTGTTGTGTTCATCAACAACTGCTACGTCACCTATTTTAACCGAACCCTGTTCTTTTGCTTTGTTAAGTTCGTTTCTGAAAGTTTCTGCTAATTTTTCTAATTCATCGTGAAGTTCTTCTTCTGCATATTCGTCTGTTTTATCAAGGGTTGCCTCTAATTCTTCATTTGACTTTTCAGGAGAAGTATTCATTTCTTTTTCGTCTTTCAAGAAAAAACCTCCTTTGAGATTTTAAAATAACGTCTATATTCTACCACTAATAACAGCAAAATTCAAACATTTTCTAAAAAATCAAAGGAGATTTACAATTTATTCACTTTTTTTCTTTGTTTTAAGTTCAAGCGAATTAATATCAAAAACACCCGCTATTACAACCAATCCAACAACTGTAATAATAAGTTCTGGTAACATATAACTTGCATTATAAGTAAGTGAATACTCTAAAACTGGTGCACCTTCAGCATATTCTTTCCAGATTGTAGCACCACTTATAAAGTGACAGATAAATCTTATAACAGTTACTACCACACCACCCAAAGAAATTGCCAAAACATCATTTTTTATTTTATTCTTGAACATACCGCCTAAACCGAGAGCCGTAAAAGCTATAAGGTAATCGCACAATGCAAGAATTAAAAACGCTGTTATTCCGCTTACGTAAGAGAAGTTTTTAATACCGAAAATAAGTTGAATTACACTCATAACAAGACCTGTTGCAGCACCCCATTTAACACCGTAACGGTAAGAAATAAGAATAACGGGTACTTGGCTGAAAAGCGTTACGCTACCGCCAAAAGGAAATTCGAACACTGCAAATTCCGCTAAAATCGTTGCAAGTGCCAACATCAAAGCACTCTCTGTAAGACGTCTGTTTTTTTGTTTTTTTGTTAAGTTTGTCATTTTAAAGACCTCCAATAAAAATCTCCCTACGGCGACATTAACCACCGTAGAGAGAAATGACAAACTTCATATTTTTCCTACGGCGGCATTATCCGCATCAGGTTTAAAGGGTCAGAAAAGGGTTGTTTTCTATCTCAGCCGACGTCCGTCAGCTCCCCTGTTTTAATTGGTATCAAAAACTGTGCACATATTTTTGGTACAACGACATTATACTACTAATTTTTTAAAAGTCAACTATATATTTTTAATTTTAAAAGGAATGTTTTCGCCCATAAGACGTTTTGCAATTCTTAAGTACGCCATATTACCTTTTGAGTCAAAAGGTAATTCTTCACCTATTGCAGTAAGAGCAATATCTTTTGACTCCGGCACTATTCCTAAAAATCTTGCACCGACAGAATCTATAACATCGTCAACACAAATGAATTTGTGTTGTTTTTTATTAAATCTGTTTAAAACGAGTCTTAACTCTTTCACACCAGATTTTCTTATAAGATTTGCCGCATTACTTGCCGCTCTTATACTTACTGGGTCGGGTGTTGACACTACAACGCACTCTTCGGCACATTTTAACGAAAGCATAAAACCTGTTTCAATTCCAGCGGGTGCATCAAGGATAATATAATCAAAGCTACCTTTATAAAGTTCTATTAATTTTTTCATTTCTTCTTTACTAAACTCTTCATTTGAAGAAACTGGTGCAGGTAGAAGCGTTAAATTTCTGTTGATACCAATAAGTGCTTTAGTTGGTTCACAATTATTGAGTAACACATCGCCCCAGTTATAAACCGTTTTTTCTGCCACGTTAAGTAACAAATCGAGACTTCTGACACCTATATCCATATCTACAAGAAGTGTCTTTTTACCACATTCTGAAAGAATGCCGCCTAAACCCACACAAAGAGTAGATTTACCTACGCCACCTTTTGCAGACGCTACCATTATAACTGGCATTTTTCTTCCTACCTTTCAAAAATCAAAATATATTTTATGGAATTAATACATTATTTTTGTTCATAGCATCATATTTACTCTTTTGTCCGAAATAGTAGTTATATATTTCAACAGCAACTGTTGAAATACCACCACCAGACTTAACGTTTTCACCTATAACCGCAACTGCAATTTCAGGGTCATCGTAAGGAGCATAAGAAATAAAGAAACCATTGTTACAGTCAACTACCGTACCATCATCAATCGTTCTTTTAAGTTGTGAAGTACCAGTTTTACCAGCGGCTTCAACAATACATTCCTGGAAATTGTAGTAAGCGCTGTTATCTTCACTTGTCAACACTTGTCTCATACCTTGTTTTACAATATCAAGTTCGCTCTTGCTTATAGGAAGTGTATTGAGAACTTCTGGTGTCGTTTCATAAATAACTTCTGTCAAATCTGCAGAAAGAACAGATTTAATCATATATGGTTTATATCTTGTTCCGCCATTAGCAATTGTAGAACAATAATTCACAAGTTGAATTGGTGTGAAAAGGTTATCTGACTGACCGATAGCCGCCTGAACGGTATCACCCGCATTCCACGTTTCGCCATTTGCTTCTTTATTGGCAACACTTGCAAGAACGCCTGAAACTTCAGGAAGTTCAACGCCTGTTTTCTGCCCCAAACCAAGAAGTGTGGCATATTTATTCATTTTATCAATACCTAATTCTCTACCTAATTCGAAGAAATAAATATTGCAGGACTTTTCAAGTGCCGACGTAACGTTGAGATAACCGTGACGGCTAAGACATTGGAACGTCTGGTCTTCACAAGTGTAATAGTTTGTGCACTCATAAGTTTTTTTAGCATCAATTTTATTTTCAACAAGACCTGCTATTGCTATTGCCGGTTTCATTGTTGAACCCGGTGCATAAGCACTGAGAAGCGCTCTGTTCCAGAGTGGGCTATCATCATCAGTTGAAAGTTCACTGTAATCAGAAAAATATTTTGTAATATCATAAGTCGGGTAAGACACACACGCCAGTATTTCACCGGTTCTTACGTTCTGAACCACAACTGCACCAGCTTCGCCGAAATATGGTAAATTTTTATTTTCTTTTAAAGCATCACCTAAAGCTTCAAGTGCTACTTCCTGAAGTCCTGCATCTATTGTAGTTACAACAGTTGCACCTTGTTCAGGTTCTATTAAATAACCTTCTGTAACACTTCCATCTGAAGCCTCGGTTGTTGTTTTTATACCATTCTTACCTCTTAAATATTCCTCCATAACACTTTCAATACCGCTCTTGCCGTATTTATCATTTATAGAGTAAGCATTATTTTGCAAAGAGTTTTTTTCTTCTTTGGTGATTTCATCATCATTAAGTGCTTGTTGAAGTTTTAATTTTTCGTATTCATATTCTTCTGCACTGATTGAACCCACAACACCTAAAATATGAGAAAACGCCGTAGTGTTTGAATATTCTCTGTAAGTAGAGCTTTCTTCTTCAACACCCATAAATACGTTACTGTTTTCAAGAACAACTGCAACAAGTTCTGCAGGAACGTCTTCTGCAAACGTATAAGATATAGGAACAGAAAAACCACTATATTTCATACCAAAACAAACCGAAGCTATTTTTCTTGCTTCTTGTCTGCCGTAACCCTCAAGTCCATATCTTTCAATAAGGGCATCAAGACATTCTTCTGGTGTTGAATTTACACCGTTTTCGAGTTCGAGCATATTTTCTGAAACCATATACTCAAATTCAGTTTGTTTTTCTTTATCAACTGCCAATTTGCCTTTTTCGTTATAGACAATAGGCAATCTGTCAAGCCACACTGCATCATTCTCTTCAAAAAGCTGAATAAGTTTAGATATAAGTATATTTCTCTTTGACTGGTCTTTATATGATGGGAAATCTGCATATTTGAAAACAAGGTCATAGCCTTGCCTGTTAGTAACAAGTGGATTACCACTTGTATCATAAACTTCACCACGGGAAGCCTTCACAGTAGTTTTAGAAACCGCTAACGAAGCACTTGCCGCTTTATATTCATCGCCATCTATTATCTGAACCTTTACAAGATAGAGCACAAGGCACACAAAAACTGCAACTATTATACCTATGCCTATTTGGGTCCTTCTTTTTCTTTGTTCTCTGGTCATCTATTTCACCTTTTAAATTTTTATAATCCGTTACATTTCTTCAACTGTTCTGTTTGCATTAAAAATAGTTTTAATTAAATAGTAATAAAGCGGTATAAAAGCCGAAGTAAATACGAATGATGGTATATAAAACCTGAAAATCTGACTTATAGGACTACCGCCACCATCAAGAACTATATAAATCATTATATAAAGAAAAATAAAAACTGAAATTGCTGATAAACCGAGCACGAGTGCCGTTACTATATTGTTACGCATAACACGGCTTATAAGAATACTGCACACAGCAGAAATAATCATAATCACCAACATATTGTAACCATCAATACCACTTGAAAGGTCCCACAAAAGACCAGCAAATGCACCTAAAAGTGCCGCCGTTATTTCACGTTCAAACATAGAAATTGAAACTGCTAAAGGTATAAGCAAGAAAGTATGAAAAGAAAGAACACCATTAAACCGAGCACCTGTATTCTGAATTATTGCAGTAATTATTATAAGAACTGCAAAAATAATTCTACGTTTTATTTTAGGTTTGTTATTATCATAATTCATACTTTCACCACCTTTTAGTTCTGATTTCTATTGTTATTCTGAAATATCACTTTCGCCCTGACCAATAAATGAAGTAATAACAAAAACATCTGTAAGTTCATTAAGTTCTGCATAAGGCTTTATTGTTGCATAAGTAGAAGTTGTAACTTTATCGCTTGTTACAGACTCTACTTCTCCAATTATAAGTCCGTGTGGAAACACGCCACCCGAACCAGAAGTACATACAACACCACCACTTACAATAGAACTTGAACGGTCAAGGCCCTGCAATTTGCAAAGACCATTTTTAAGGAGTTTGCTATCACCTGAAACGTAACCGTATTCTCTTGTTGCAGATTCATAAGCACCGATATTAACTCTCGGGTCCAAAACTGTGTAAACAACACAAGTTGATAAATTAACTTTTTTTACAACACCTACAACGTAGTCACCATAAATTACAGGGTCATTCACTTCTATACCAGAAGTTGAACCCGCATTTATAACGAAAGAACCATAAGGGTCTGCCACGTCTCTTGAAACTACTGTACCATAAGCAAATTCATAGTCAGGATTCTGGACTTTAATATTATAAAACTCTTCATACGCTGTAACTTTTTGTTTTAATTCTTCGTAATCTGCAAGTTGTTTTCTGTATTCTGAAATCTGATTTTCTAAATCTTCAATCTGTTCTATATAAACTGAAGAAGATGTAAAAGATGCAGAAAGTCCGGTCATTTCATTTGAGAAACTCGAAGCTAACCTTTGCACAGGAGAAAACACAAAACTTATAGCTGTTGTAAAGGGCGACGATGCATTATGAGAAAACGCCGCACAGATTATACCTAAAAGAATTACTGCAACTATTGCTACAAGACGTTTGAAACTGTCACTTTTAAGAAATCTTTTCATATTTTAATTAACCCTTCTTATTGAAGCCAAGAAAATCTTTTTCAAGGCAGATACCCGTACCATTAACAACACAATCGAGTGGATTTTTTGCTATATGAACAGGCATATTTGTTTCTTCAGAAATATATTTGTCAATACCCCTTAAAAGAGCGCCACCACCGGTAAGCATAATACCTCTTTCACATATATCAGCAGAAAGTTCTGGTGGAGTTCTGTCCAAGGTATATCTTATAGAGTCAAGAATCTGGTCAACAGATGGTGCTAAAGCTTCACGAACCTGTTCACTTGTAATCTCAACAGATTTAGGAAGACCATCCATAAGATTTCTGCCTTTGATTTCCATAGCCGCTTCACCTTCATAAGGGTAAGCAGAACCTAATTTAACTTTTATATCTTCTGCAGTTCTTTCACCAATTAAAAGATTAAAATTACTTTTAACGTAAGAAATAATTGCTTCGTCAAAATTATCACCAGCCATTTTTACTGACTTTGAAGTAACAATATCACCTAATGAAATAACTGCAACTTCACTTGTACCACCGCCGATGTCAACAATCATACTACCAGTTGCTTCAAGAACAGGAAGCCCTGCACCAATAGCGGCAGCCATTGGTTCTTCAATAAGACTTACGTATCTAGCCCCCGCACTTTTAGCAGCATCGTGCACAGCACGACGTTCAACTTCTGTAACACCAGATGGAATACAAATCATAACTCTTGCTCTGTTAAAAGGTGAACCACTTATTGCTCTGCGAATAAACTCTTTGAGCATATCAGAAGTCATATCGAAGTCTGCAATAACACCATCCTTAAGTGGTCTTACAGCAGTAATTGAACCAGGTGTTCTACCAATCATTCTTTTAGCATCTGCACCAACGGCAACAACTGTTTTTGGGTTTGTTCTTTCGTCAACCGCAACAACAGATGGTTCGCGGATAACAATACCCTTACCTTTAACGAAAACTAATGTATTTGCAGTACCGAGGTCGATACCTATATCTTGTGAAAATAACATTTTTCTCTTCCTTTCTTATTTCTTTCTGAATAAATATGTTGCGAAAAATACTACTGCAAGAGTCATAACTATTGTAGCACCCGCTGAAGTATCTGTATAAAACGACGTTATAAGCCCCCCAACACCACAAATGAGTGATGTGAGAACAGAAACACTCAAATAACTTCTTGAATTCTTACTTATATTTCTCGCCGTTGCCGCAGGTAAAATAAGAAGTGAGTTAATAAGAAGAATACCCACCGACTTAATTGAAAGCATAACAACTACTGCAACTACTATTACAAAAATGTTTTCGTAAAAAACAGTTTTTATGCCACGACTTGCCGCAAGTTCACGATTTATAGAAATCAGAAGCAATTTATTGTATATCAAGGACCAGATAATTAACACTGCCACTAAAGTTAAACTTAAACACAATATCTCGCCCTCGGTAACGCTTAAAATATCACCAACAAGATATGCTGAATATTTTGAGAAACCACCGCCATAAGAAAGCACTAAAAGACCTAATGCGACAGCAGTTGATGAGAAAACACTTATTACAGTATCACTCGAAGCGCTACCTTTATTTTTAACTCTTGTAATAATCAGTGCGAGTAACACACCAAAAGCCACAAGAGAAATAATTTCATTTTTAATTCCTAAAAGCACACCAAGTGCAACACCCGTTAACGCACTATGACCTAAAGCGTCTGAAAAAAACGCCATTTTGTTATTTACTGCCATTGTGCCTAAAATACCCATAAGTGGTGCAATAATAAGCATTGCAAGGAGTGCATTTTTCATAAATTTATAATCTGCCCACGAAAACGGGAGAATCAAATCTAAAAAATCATATATATAAGCCATTTAATCAATCCAATCCGCGAAAGAAACTCTCTTTAAATTCTGGTGAAGAGAAAACTTCTTCGGCATTACCACTTTTTAAAACGGATTTGTTTATAAGAATAACGTTATCTGCATATTCTTTTACAATTCCAAGGTCGTGCGAAACCATTGCTATTGCTATATGGTAATTCTTTTTAAGGTCAGCAATAACTTCGTAAAACTTTTCACTACCTTTTAAATCGACACCCGAAACCGGCTCGTCAAGAATGAGTAGTTCAGGAAGTGGATAAAGTGCACTTGCAAGCATTACTCTCTGAATTTCACCACCAGATAAAACTCCGAGTGTTTTATTTTTTAAAGAAAGACAGCCTACCATATCGAGTGCTTCATCTATTGATTTTATATGTTTCTTGTCTTTTTTAAAGCAAACAGGCAATTTAGTTCTGCTAATCATCATAAAATCTTCAACACTGACTGGTGCAGAGCGGTCAAAATCAAGATGTTGCGGAACGTAACCGATTGTTATATTTTCAATTTTCTCACCATGATGCGACTCAAAAGTTACTGTACCATCGTGTTTTATTTCATTAAGAATAGATTTTAAAAGCGTTGTTTTACCTGCACCGTTTACACCGATTAAAGCAGTTAACTGTCCACAGAAAAGGTCAAACGAAACACTCGAAAGTAACACGTCTTTACCTTTTTTTACACCAATGTCTTTTACGGATATTTTACAAAGTCCGCAACCATTCTGTGATGACATTATTTCACCGCCTTTAAAATAATTTCTATATTCTCTCTCATTATATCTTCGTAAGCCGTAAGAGTTTGTTCGCCCCTTATAACAGGGTTAAGTGTGCATATTTCTGCACCGGTTTCACTACTTAAAACTGTTGCAGAAGAACCTTTGTAATCAGGCTCTGTAAAAAGCACGTTTACGTTATGTTCTTCAATTACATCCACCAATTCGGCAAGTCCTTTTGCAGAAGGTTCTCCGCCTTCGTGACTTTCAACTGTTGCAATAACGTTAAAACCATACTCACTTGCTAAATAATCGTAAGATTCGTGAAACGTAATTATATTTTCATTTTTCATAGCTTTCGTTTTTTCAGTTAATTCTTCTTTTAACACAGTAAGACGATTTATATAATTCTTTTCATTTTCTTCAATAGTGTCTTTATATTGTGGATAAAACGACTTCAGACTTTCTGCAATATTTTCAACCTGAATTTTCGCGTTTTCAGGCGACATCCATATATGAGAATTAACACTGTGATTATGGTCGTGATGACTTTCTTCATTATGATTTTCGTGATGCTCGTCACAATTCTCAATCAATGCAACGCCTTCTGAAGAATCAATGACTCTGAGATTTTCATTACTCATATAAACGTCTTCTAAAAACGTTTCCATTCCTGCGCCATTGATAATAAAGACGTCAGCATCTGCAATAAGTTTTGCATCACGGCTTAAAATCTGATAATCGTGAAGACAACCGGTATTCTGCTCTGCCATACAAGTGACGTTTATTTCATCAATACCATTAACAATATTTAAAGTGAATATATAAATCGGGTAAAAGGATGTGACGAGAAGAATATTATCATTCTGTATCGGTGGTGTAGTACAAGAACAACACACACTTACAATCAATATTAAAACCAATACTGATGATAATATTTTCTTCAAGTCGTCACCCCCTGATAATAATTATTCTACAATTCTGAACCAGTAAGTATCTTCAGATGAATAAAGGTCATTTTCAATAAGGATATAATAAGTACCCTTCTTGAGTTCAATAACACCCGTTGTTACCTGATATTCATTCTTTGCAGATTCTAATTTACTGATTTCGTTACCATTTTCATCAATAATTGTTGCAACCCACGCCAAATCATTTTCGTTTGTGTAGTCGTGATAGAAGTGGAATGCAATATTTCTATCTTTTTCTACCGTGAATTTATAGTAGTCTCTGTCGAAGTTCATATCGGTAGAAATAAGTGTACCATAATAATCTTTAAGAGTACCTACTTCATTAGCAGTTTCTTTGGTATTATTAGATTCACTTTCAAATAACAAGTCTGTCTGACAAGTGTAAGTAAGGCTATATGGAACAGACGTATATCTCATTGAATCGGCATCAACTAAAATGTAGTAGTCCCCTGCAGGTAGACCCATACCAGTAATATTAACACCTTCGTCATTCCATTTTGAAATACGTTTAACAATTTCTGTATACGTTCCGTCTTTTTCAGGTCTTAAAAGTCTTACATTCCAACCGTTGTAATCTTCATCGCCTTCTTTTTCGTCGAATTCGTGAGTGAAGTTTACTGTAAGGTAACTCTTTTCGGTTAACGTAAGCTTGAAGTAGTCTTTATCAAGACCCATAACTTTTGGTGCAAGCATACCACTGACTACACTGTTTTCTTTAAAGATTTCTGCCTGTTCAGGCGTATCGTTTATTTCAAACTCGGTTGTTTCAGAAAGACCTGTTTCAATCTTTAATCTGTAAGTCATTCCGTCTTGAACCTGAGTTTCAACTAAAATATAATAAACACCTGGATGCAAGTTGATTTTTCCGGTTTTTAATTCAGGGTCTTGATATTTTGAAGCAAACGAAGCGATTTCGTAATCATTCTCTGTAAAGAGTCTTACAACCCAACCAACTTGCGGCAACTGACTGTTATCGTGCGAGAAAATCATATCAATGTAGCCGTCGTTTGTAATTTCAAATTTATAATAATCTAAATCTGCATCGCCCTGTCTTTGACTCGACGAACCATAAATAACTCTGTTAAGTCTCAAATTGGTTGCCGTTTCTTTCGTGTCGTTAAACTCTTTTTCAAAACTTTCTGTCGGTGTAAAACTTACTGTTAAATCAAAGTCACCCGCTAAAAAGAGTTGACCAGGTTCTACTACAACACAGTAGGTACCGGCTTCTACACCAGTTTCACCCCAGGTTGAAGTTACGTCTGCCCAGAAAGCATCAAAATAAGTAAGTTCGTTATATTCGTACCAGTCATCATCTGGATTTTCAATATAATAAAGTGTTACTCGCCAACCATCGAGCATTGACTCCTGAACGCTCTGGTGATTAAAACTAAGGCTTAATGCACCATTTTCTTCTAAAGTGAAAATATATGCTTCGTAGTCTTCTTTAGTTTTAAGTTCACCTTTAACAGTTATATTAAAACCATTTGTATTTTCACTCGTTTTTGTATTAATAAAGGTTGGTGTATTCATATAGAAAAGACTGTCTTTTACTTCTATTGCACAGACTGTTGCTAAAAGTGATATAAGCACAGCTACTGTTACAATTATTATCAAGGTGCGTTTTTTTATTGACCTTTTCATAAATTTCCAATCCTTTCAACTAAATTTTCTATTTCTTTTTTTGCCTTTTCAATTTGCGGAGTAGTATCTGCATAATTACACAGTGCCGAACCTACAAATTCTATATTTAAAATTGAACACGCAAATTTTAATTGCTCTTCCATAACAGAAACCCACTTCTGACCATCTCTGCCAGAAGAAACAAGTAAAATTGCTTTTCTGCTTTTCTTGATTTTCTGAGTTTTGTTATATTTATAAAAATAAGTATAATAAAACTGAAATCTGTCAATTAACGCTTTTAACGGAGCAGAAAATGTTCCGTTATATAAAGGCGAAGCAAAAACTATAAGGTCGGCATTTTCAAATTCACTAAAAAACAAATCTAAATCTCTGTGTTTACATTTTTCATTTTCTTCACAGTAATTACAACCATCACAAAAATGAAACTTTTCTTTAAACAATTCAAATGTAACTACGTTTTCACAGACAGTTATTTTTTTTAAATATTCAATTTGCTTTTTTGTGTAACCGTTTTGCCTACCGGCTCCATCAATAATAAAAACGTTATTAATTTTCATAAAATCACTTTGCTTCGTATTTTTGTCCACAATATTTGCAGATATATTCACCATTTTCAGTTTCGTAGAAAAGTGGTGGCAAATAATCTTCTGTCGAAGTTATGCAATCACTTCTTAAACATTTAAAATCGTGAGTTGCCGTTTCTTCTACTGGTTTTATTAATCTACCTGTTCTCTTTGTAATAAGTTTAAGAATTATAGCCATCGCAGCATCTACGTCGTAATTAAGCATTTTGTCATATACTGCTCTTGGGTCATTGTCAACGCTTATATCTATTTCTTCACCACGTGGAAACTGATGCATTATTTTTAAATCTTTTTTTGCTGTAAGAAGCATTCTTTCATCAAGAATAAACTTATGTTTTCTTGAGCCATACTGAATTGCTGACGTAAACGAACTTTTTTCAACTTTTGTCATATAGAGAACGTCAAGTTCCGGTAACGGCTCCATAAGATTATCAAAAACAACAAATGGTTTTTCACGCCTGTCCATAATATTTATAAAATCATCTGTAATAGGTTTGCCGTTTACTGATATAAAGTAAAATTCGTTACCCTTATAAATATTAAGGCATTGTAAAAGTCCACGTACGAGTGTATTGTTTGAAAAGTCGCCAACAAAACCTATTTTCATATTTGAAATATGATTTTTTTCCATCCAGACAGTTGAAATATCTGCAAGTGTTTTAACGGGGTATGCTCTGCCACCATCACCTGCATTAATTACAGGAATGGTTGCATATAAAGAAGCCGCTCTTGCCGCACCTTTTTTAGGGTGATTTAAAACAATAACGTCACCGCAAGAAGACATTGTTGTAACTGCATCTTTTAAAGATTCATTTTCGTTACAAGTAAAGTCAAAATGAGTTCCGCCCATTCTTGTAGCAGCAGTCGTAAATGCCATTTTTGCATTACGGTCTTCATTGTAAAAAGCGTTTATAAGAATTCTGCCTTCCATCTCTTTACCATAAACGTGCTGATTGCCATTTACAAATGTAACAAGGTTAATTGCTTCACGTAATTCTTCACGTGTAAAATCAGTAATATCTATAAACCTTTTCATCGAAAAAAGCCTCCATCCACTACAAAATGCGATAAAACACCATTATCCATAGAATTATATCATAAATCTCAAGAAAATTAAAGGGTTTCTTAACAATTTAATTATTTTTTTACAAAAAGAAAAACAGACATCTTACAAAAGTAAGACGTCTGTTAAATTCTGTTTTTGTTCTGTGCTAAAATTATGCTTCAACAGGAGCTTCTACAGGGCAAGAACCTGCACATGCACCACAATCGATGCAAGCATCAGCGTCGATTACATAGATGCCATCGCCTTCAGAAATTGCTTCTACTGGGCAATCTGAAGCACATGCGCCACAAGCAATGCAAGCGTCAGTAATTTTGTATGCCATAGTTACTCTCCTCCTTCTTTTATATAAAACTCTTTCGAGTTTGTCTGTACTCATTGTAACACATCTTTTTAAAAATTCAATAGAAAAATATATTTTTTTACAAAAAATTTATTCAATTCCTTTAAGAGCATCCAATTCGCTCTTATCAACCTGAATTTTACCATCTTTTATAATCTTTACATCTTTCTTGGAATAAACAGATGGTGCCGCTTCAGGACGGCGTTCAAGCTGAACCTTAACTGTACCCGCTAATATATTTGTTTCAACAACAGTGCCTTTACCTTCTCTTGTATCAACAATAGCACCAACTTTTGGTGTTGTTTTATAAAGGTACTCATAAGTATCCTGCTCATATTTAAGACAACACATAAGTCTGCCACAAGTACCGCTTATTTTTGTAGGATTAAGTGAAAGACCTTGTTCTTTAGCCATTTTTATAGATACTGGATGAAAATCCGCCATATATTGACCACAACAGAATGGTCTGCCACAAATACCGAGACCACCGAGCATCTTCGCTTCATCACGAACGCCAATCTGACGCATTTCAATTCTTGTTTTGAAGTTAGAAGCAAGAATTTTTACAAGTTCTCTGAAGTCAACTCTGCCGTCAGACGTAAAATAGAAAAGAATCTTACTACCATCAAATGCACACTCTACGTCAACGAGTTTCATATCAAGACCTAATTCGAGTGACTTTTTCTCACAAAAATTAAATGCATCTTTCTCTTTTTTTCTATTAGCCTTTGTTATTTTAATATCTTCTTCACCGGCTAAACGTATAATAGATTTTAATGGGCGCATAATCTCGTTTTCTGGAACATCTTTATTTTCCAACGCAATTTCACCACATTCAACGCCACGTGAAGTTTCTACAATAACCATATCGCCTTTGTTAAATTTTTTAGAATCCGGAGAAAAATAATAAACTTTTCCCACTTCTTTAAATTTAACGCCTACAACTTCTGCCATATTATATCTCCAAAAATTTATTTTTTCAATTTTGCACACAAATGAGCCACGAGCAACGTATAATTGGGGTTTCCCGCAGTCAATTTTAAAAACTCATTTATACTTTCAAAACGTTCTAACAACGCTTCCGTTGAAAAAGCAAAAGAAACATTTTTTGCTTCATTTTCTAACTCTTTAAATAAAACTTTTCCATTATATTTAAGACTTATTGCATCACGTATAAATACAGAAAGTGCCTTTAACACGTCAACCGTAACTTGTTTATTACCATCGAGTGGCGCTAACGCCTTTATAATATCAAATTCATAACTTGACGTTAATGCTTCTGACACTTCTTTTACAATATTTACAGTCTTTTCGCTGAACTCCAAATCATCAATAGTTTCACCTATTCTGAAACGTGATACTCTCGAAAGAACTGTACTAATAATACTATTAGCACTTTCAGCAGTAATAATAAACACCGTATATGTTGGCGGTTCTTCTAATATTTTAAGAAGAACGTTTTGACTATCGATTTTCATAAGTTGCATTTCAGTAATAAGCAAAACTCTTACTTTAGCTTCATTAGGTGTCTGGTACGCATCTTCAACAATAGGTTTTACGTCATCTTTTTTACTGTAATATTTTTTATCGTCAGGTTTTTGTATTTTTACAATATCAGGGTGAATTCTTTCATCTGCTTTTCTGCACGATGAACAATTATTACACGCTTCACTTTGAGTGGCATTATCACAAACGTAAACCTTTGCAAGAAGGTAAGCTATATCTTCACGTTCTTTTTCAGTACCACCATCAATAAGCACTGCGTGTGGTCTTCTACCACCCGATACAGTTTTCAAAAATTCATTTTTAATCTGTTCGTTATATTTTTCTAAATCAATCATCATATTTTAAGAAATTTATCAATATCTAAAATAAATATAGTCGCACCACCAATTGTTACTTCAACTGGAGCAGCACTTAAAAAACCTTCACCTATAAATGGCGGCGCAGTAGGAACAATCTGTGTTCTTCTTGAGCAACAATTTTTAAATATTTCTATAAGTTCCTCAACCCTTTCTTCCTCAACACCAACAAGAAACGTTATATTACCTGTTTTCAAGAAACCACCAGACGTTGAAAGTTTAGTAGCCTGAAAAGAGGCTCTATTCATTTCATTAAGAAGTTCATTTGCATCATCATTGTTTACAATACCTACTAAAAGTTTCATAAAAGCACCTCCGCAAAATACTCCATTTAAGCTATATCACAGTATATTATAATTGATTTTCGCCTAATTTACAACACAATTTTAAGATTTCTGTTTATTACGTCTTTTTTACGCCACGAGTATGCACGGCTTTTGTTGTAATCTTCATCACCATTATAGGTAGATTTTGCCGTTTCATAAAATTCTTTTATTGGCGAATGTTCAATATTTTTGTTCATCGGGCATATATCCTGACAGATATCGCACCCCCAGATACAACCGCTCTTTTTTATAAGTTTTTCTTCACTTTCGGTAAGTTCGCCTTTTTTCTGGGTTATTTCTGAAAGGCATTTTTCTTTTTCTACACCATCAGTTGTAATTGCTTGATTTATACATTTTTTCTTGCACAAACCACACTTTTTACAAAATTCAATTTCTTTATCTTCACAAGGAATTTCTAAATCAGTAACAATTTCGCCAATAAAACAAAAACTACCATATTTTTCGTTAATTAAAAGTGAATTTTCACCTTTTACACCGAGTCCTGCTAACGTAGCCGCCTTAACTTCATTCACAGGCGAATTATCACAAAAAAACTGAAAATTATTATGTGGATAAACTTCTTCAAGTGACTTTGTTATCTTTTTTAAATATTCCCCGCAAATTATATGATAATCTTCTGGAACTGCATATTTTGAAATATTCAGATTCTCATAAATTTTTCCACCAAGGTAATATGGAAATAATACCACAATAACACTTTTTGCATTCTTGGGAATTCTTTCTATTGCCCTGCAAGGAATAAGATTATTCTGCAAATTTCTGAAACTACAAACACCCATTGGCAAAATATCAGAATAAACAAGTTTTTTAATATCAAACATGACTTAAGGCAATCATTACAGGAATTGTAAGCACTGAAAGAAGTGAACAAAAGGCAACAACTGTTGATGCAACTCCCGTATCCTTTCCATATTTTGCAGAAAACATAACTGTGTTAGTAGCACAAGGCACCGATGCTGAAATCATACAAGTAGTAATAAGTGTACCCGTAATACCAAGCAACTTAAATAAACAAAACATTATTGTTGGTAACACAAGAAGTTTCAAAAATGAAACCATATAATTCTGCTTTTGTGTAAACATTTTCTTTAAATCTGCATTTGCTATATATGTTCCCAAAAATATCATAGCAAGCGGTGTATTCAAATTTGCTATATGGGTTACTGCACCATTTACAACTTCAGGCAAATCCACACCAAAAATAAATAACGGCAAACCCACGGCAACTGATAACACACCAGGATTTAAAATAATTGATTTTATTTTAAAACCTTCATCACTATCAGTACCTTTTTTCATAAGCCATATTCCATGAACAAACGAGAGTATATTAAATGCTACTACACCTGCAGAACAATAAAAAACACCTTCGCTACCTAAAAGTGACTGACAAAGTGGTAAAGCCATATACCCCATATTGCCATAACTTACTCCGTATTTGTAAATAGTTGAGTTGCTTCCGTCTTTTCTGAAAAACGGAATTACAATAAGAATTCCTACGGTTAACGTTGCAAACATACAAACAAATGCTATAAGGAACGAACTTATAGTTTCTCTGTTATATTCCATATTCATAAATGATTGAACAATAACCACAGGTGTTATTACGTAAAACAATAAATCGTTTGACTTTTTAGCAGTAGTTTGCTTAAAAATACCAATGCGGTCGGCTATAAAACCGACCGCAACTATTAGGTAAAGTACAGCAACCTGCTGTGCAGCCATCGACATATTCTGGATAAACATAGTTTACTCCTTTTCGTCGAATTTAGAATCTTCTCTTATTCTGATTTTTTCTCATATCTGCAAGAGACATCATCTTTTTACCATCAATGTCGGGAAGAACTTCTGGTTCATTTTCATCTGTAAGAACTATTGCCTGAACAGGTGCTTTACTCTCAACTTTCGGTTCTTCACCTATTTTTCTCTTTCTTACAACCTTAACGCCGTAGTTGAAATCACCATCGTCTTCTTGTTCTTCTTCAAAATCATTAAATACAAAATTATCGTCGAATCCAACATCTTCATCGAAATCAGTATAGGTAAGTCTTCCGAAATCTGCCGGAACTACTTCTACTTCTTCCTTGCCTTTAAGAGGAATATATTCCTCGTAGACTTCGTATTCTCCGTCTTTTTCTTTGTATCTTATTTTCTCTGACGTTCTTGTTTCAAACTGTTCAGATGGTCTTACTGATTTTTTCGAAGAAACCATTGGTGGTGGAGCTGGTTTTCTTGAAGAATCTGCAACTGGTTCCGATTTAGCGGCAACTCTCGCTTCCTGTGCTCTACGCTCCATTTCAGCTTTTCTTGCTTCCTCAGCTAAACGAACTGCTTCTGCTTGTCTTCTTGCCTCTTCAACCTTACGTCTCGCTTCTTCAGCTATACGAGCTTCTTCTGCTTTACGGGCAGCTTCAATTCTTCTGGCTTCTTCTAATTTTCTTTGTTCTTCTTCAGCTCGTTTTCTCGCTTCTTCAAGACGTTTTGCTTCTTCTGCTCTGCGCATTTCTTCAAGTCGTCTTGCTTCTTCCAATTTTCTTGCCTCTTCAGCCTTACGAGCTTCTTCCAAACGACGGGCTTCTTCTGCTTTTCGCTCTTCCGCTAAGCGACGTGCTTCTTCAAAACGGCGAATTTCTTCAAGACGACGAGCTTCTTCTGCCTGTCTTCTTGCTTCTTCGGCTTTACGAGTTTCTTCTAATTTACGTTGTTCTTCAGCAATTCTTGCAGCCTCACGCCTTCTTGCTTCTTCTGCAATTCTTGCTTCCTCCGCCTTACGAGCTTCTTCTGCCTTTCTCGCCTCTTCAAGTCGTCTTGCTTCCTCTGCAACACGTGCTTCTTCAGCTTTACGAGCTTCTTCTGCTTTTCTAATAAGTTCAGCTTTGCGAGCTTCTTCTGCTCTTATACGCTCTTCTTCTAAACGTTTTTTCTCTTCTTCAGCACGGCGTAATTCTTCTTGACGTCTCGCTTCTTCTTGACGTCTTGCTTCTTCAGCCTTACGTGCTTCCTCTAATTTACGAGCTTCTTCTTTTATTCTTGCTTCTTCGGCTTTACGCTTTTCTTCTGCTAAACGTTTTTCTTCTGCCAATCTTTTTTGTTCAGCGATTTTTGCCTCTCTCGCTAAACGTTTTTCTTCGGCAATTCTCTGTTGTTCTGCAATTTTCGCTTCTCTTGCTAAACGTTTTTCTTCTGCAATTCTTGCTGCTTCAGCCGCTTTTGCCTCTTGGGCTAATCTTCTTTCTTCTGCTTTTCGTTCTCTTTCTAATTGCTTTGCTTCTTCGGCTAATCTTCTCTCTTCAGCCTTTCTTTCTTTTTCAGCTTGTTTTGCTGCTTCGAGAGTTTCCATTTCAGCAATCTGTTCTGGAGTAAGAACTTTTTTAGGTCTGCCACGCCCACGTTTTACCGGCTCATCTGCGCCAGAAGTTGTCGCTTCTATAACGCCCGTTGTAGCAACCTGTGAAACTGTTTCTGCTACTTCTGGAAGCGGATTTTTTCTTGGTCTGCCACGTCCGCGTTTTACTGGTTCTTGTGGCAATTCCTGAGAAGTTACAACAGGTGTGCTTACCACTGTTTCAGTTTGGGGGAGCGGGTTCTTTCTTGGTCTGCCACGTCCACGTTTTACTTCACCTTGTGGTAACGTAGCAGTATTTGTAACAACCGATGCACTCATAGGTTCAGAAACCGGTTGAGTGTAAACTGGTTCATAATAGTTTTCTACAGGAGATTCTACTGTACTTTCTGTAAATTCATTTATATCGTCTGCATCTTTTTCAGAAGGGTTACTGTAACTATAAATATCGTTACTTTCTTCTGATTCTTCAGATGCAAAGTTTTCTGCATCAACAAATTCCGCTTTTTTCTGTTCTTCTCTAACAGCATCTTTTTTAACTGATGCCAAAGTAGCGGAAGGAATTATTGGTGCGTCATCATCTTCTTCATCATAAGTTTCTTCGTCAGCATAAACTTTTTCTGCTTCTTCACGTCTTGGAATACCTGCATTTGTAGCAATAATTTCTTCTTCGTCTTCATCATCATACGCTTCATTGTAACTGAAAGTACCGTCGCTGTTGAACATACTTTTAAAGCCAACACCTAATGAAGCGAATATATATGAAACGATAAAAACAAGACAAGCAAGGTCCGAGAAATTGAAACCATTACCTTCTACTGTTTCGCCACCTACTACTAACATAACAAGTCTTGGAATTGTTACGAGTGAAGCGAATATAGCCGCAGAAAGACCATAGCCGTAAATTCCCCACATACTGTCTTCTGTGAAAACGCCTGATGTAATTCTTGCAAAAGTTAAGAAGAATAACATAAGGAAGACAAGCATAAATATTTCAAAGAGAAGTTCTGAAACACTTAAGAAGCTTATAGCACTCATAAGCTTTGACACAAGTCTTGTTATAGTCCAGCACAATGGCGCTAATGCTAAAATTTTATATTCTCTGTATGATGATTTACCATTAAGATGGCTTACCGCAAAAATAAGAAAATAAACAAGTGATAAAATAGCAAAAACAAATTGCAATATTATAAATGCGCCACCAGATTCGGTAATATTAGATTTTAATACACTGAAAAATATCTGAGATGAGTTTTGTAACGATGGAACAATTGCTTTCTCAATAGAAAGAATATCTATACCAAATGCCAACGTCATTACAGCAGAAGTAATACCTAAAATAAGATTTTTTCCTGTTGGTAATTCTGGAGATGGCACCTCTTTACTTATAAATGATAACGAAATAAATGCACCAACAGCCAACACGAGCAAAGTTGAAAGCAAGTAAACAGTTCCGTTACTTTCAGTATAAAAACCTGTTGCTGGGTCAACTAATGCTAAAAGCTGATACACTCTGAGCGGTAAAGCTATAAGTGCAACTGCTGCAAAAACAAATAATAAGTAGCGCAATTTAATTACTTCATAAGCACCCTTAATTCGCTTCATAACTTAATCCTTCCTAAATTTCTTATTATGTATACTTAACGATTATCTTTCATCTAACGGAACATATACTGAATTAGAACCAACAGTATTTTCACGTTTTTCAAGTGAAACGTATTCTGTAGGAACTGCAACACTCTTATATGCAGGTCTTATTACTCTGTTACCAGCAATAAGTTCTTCGATTCTGTGAGCAGACCAACCTGCAACACGTGCAATAGCAAAGAGCGGTGTGTAAAGGTCTTCCGGAATTCTTAACATCTGATAAATAAGACCTGAATAAAGGTCAATATTAGCACAGATTTTCTTATTCTGACCTTTTTCTTTTGCAAAAATTTCCGGTGTTAACTCTTCAATAAGTGAAAGAGCCTTAAATTCGTCACCAAAACCAGCCTTTTCCGCAAAACTTTCAGCTTCTGCTTTAAGAATTTTTTCACGTGGGTCAGAAAGTGTATAAACCGCATGGCCCATACCGTAAACAAGACCACTGCCGTCGCCCGCTTTTTTGTTTATAACGTTTTTAAGGAAGTCAGCAACCTGACCTTCGTTTGTAATATCACTTACATCCTGCTTTAAGTAGTTGAGCATTTCAACAACCTTAATATTTGCACCACCGTGACGCGGACCTTTAAGTGAACCGATACCAGCAGCAAGAGCGGCATAAGTATCTGTACCACTTGAAGAAAGAACTCTTGTAGCAAATGCAGAGTTGTTACCACCGCCGTGTTCAGCGTGAAGAATCAAGCAAAGGTCTAAAAGTTTTGCTTCTTCATCTGTAAACGTACGATTTGAACGTGTTGTGTAAAGAATTGACTCAGCAGTTGAATGTTCAGGTTTAATAGGGTGAATATACATACTCTTTTTGTAGTAATGTCTTCTTTTAACCTGATATGCATAAGTCATAATCGTCGGGAGTTGTGCTAAAATCTGCAAACTCTGGCGAAGAACGTTCTCAATAGACAAGTCGTCAGGATTGTCATCATAAGAATATAATGCAAGAACTGAACGAGCCAGTTTATTCATAATATTTGGCGAAGGTGCCTTTATAATCATATCTTCAATGAAATCTTCAGGCAACTCTCTTGCCGCAGCAAGAATATTTTTAAAGTTTTCAAGTTGCTCTTTTGTTGGTAAGTTACCAAAAAGGAGAAGATAAGAAACTTCTTCGTAACCAAAGCGGTTTTCACTTCTGCAACCTGAAACAATATCTCTTAAATCAATTCCACGATAAATAAGTTTACCATCAATCGGTGTTCTTTCACCGTCTTTTATATAGTAACCTTCTACCGAGCATATTTTACTAAGGCCTGCCATAACACCGCTGCCATCACGGTTACGAAGACCCCTTTTAACATCAAATCTTTCAAAGTATTCCGCTGATATTGCACTGTTTTTCTTAATTTCTTCGCAAAGTGAAGAAAGAGCATCATTCGGAATAGGTGAAATGTATGTCGGCAAAATGTTCACTCCAATCTTTTGCAATAGTTATTAAATGAAAAAATAATTCATATTATTTTATAACATATTAAAGAAAAAGTCAATAAAAAAACACAAGGAGAAAAGTAAAAAAATTATGAAAAATTACGCTATTTCAATCATTTTTATATTCATTTCGCTGATAATCACACCACTTTTAATAATTCGTGGTGATACAAGTGATTTAAAAGCCTTTGATAACACAAGTCAGACTACTGCTATTGAAACCACTTCACCCAATTCCGATAACACCACGAACGAAGAATCTGTAATAACAGTATTTTTAAGTAACCACAACAAAAATATTACTATGAGCGAGTTTGAATACGTGTGTGGTAGTGTTGCCGCAGAAATGCCACTTGCTTACCACGAAGAAGCATTGAAAGCACAAGCGGTGGCTTGTTACACAAACTGTTTAAGATTAAAAAACAGTAGTGATAAAAGTAAAATAAATGGTGCCGATATTTCAAATGACATCACTGTGCATCAAGCTTACATAACCGAAGACGAGCGAAAAGAAAAATGGGGTGACGATTTTAATAAATACGAGTCAAAACTCCGTAATGTAGTAACCGAAGTTCTTGGTGAATATATAACCTACAACGATGAAATATGTGTTGCCGCATTCTCTGCAATATGCACAGGCACAACCGAAAACGCCGAAAACGTATGGGGTAGCAAAACGCCTTACCTTGTAAGCGTTAAAAGCGAAGGCGATAAACTCTCGCCGACCTATTCTTCAACTGTTACGTTTTCAAAATCACAATTCATATCTATTATGAAAGATTTGGGTGTTTCTATTGACTCCAAAGCAGATTTAAGTGAGATAATCGGCAAACCCAAAACCACAAAAGCGGGTACTGTTCTGACAATCAAAATCAACTCTGAAGAATTAACCGGTAGCGATATAAGAACTGCATTTTCTTTAAGAAGTGCCGCATTTAAAATAACCGCAACCGAAAACGAAGTAACTTTTAACGTAAGCGGTTACGGTCACGGCGTAGGAATGAGCCAGTATGGTGCGGACTATATGGCACGACAAGGCAGTACCTACGACGAAATTTTAAAGCATTATTATAAAGGTGTTGAAATAAAAAATCACTCCGATTGATTTTTCAATCGGAGTGCACCTTTAACATTATTTATACCGTCAGGTATAACTTCATTTGTCCAAAGGACAAACTTCACTGCGAAGCAACTTCACTTGCTCGAAAGAACAAACTTAATTTATCTGATTTTCGTGAGAAAATCAGATAACAGGTGTTCCTTCCCACTCTTTTGCAGGGGAAACTTCAAGAAGTTTTGCAATAGTAACTGCAACGTCTTTAATTGAAATTGCACCTAATTCTTTATTCTTTTCAAAGCGATTGCCACAGAATACAATCGGGATTGTCATATCTTCCGGAATGTTGTCGCCGTGGCTTCTGTCGTGGCCACCGTGGTCTGCAAGAAGAATTATTGTGTAATCGTCAGAAATACTGTTTTTAAGTTTTTCTGTGCAAGAAAGAGCCTTACTTACACTCTTCATATATTGCTCACTCATCCAGCCGCAATCGTGACCGCCGACTTCGTCTGTTTCACCTAAATAAAGGAACAAAAAGTCAGGATTTTCTTCATTTATATATTTAATTGCCGCATCTGTAATTTTTGTATCTGTATCACTTTGTTTATGCTGATTTAAGCAAAGTGCCGTGTGAAGATGGTCGGGTCTGCTTAAATCACGGAGTTCTTCCCAAGTGTAGAAAAACGCACATTTTTTATCGTGATTATCGAGTCTGTCAAAAAGACTCTCGATAGGTCTTACTTGCGGAACAAAGGTGTTTGACAAAATGCCGTGACGTTCAGGGTCAACACTGTGGAATAAAGCTAAATGACAAGGAAGTGTAACAGATGGCATAACAGTCTGTGCTGTTAATGAATATGTACTTTCTTTAATTAATTTTTCAGCAAATGGATTACCACACTGCATCATACCGTCAGGGCGCATACCATCAACTAAAATTAAAATTACTTTTTCAGACATTTTAAAGTCCCCTTTTATTAAAAATTTATTTTTTTATTTTGACTATAAATTCAGTTCCTTTACCTACTTCACTTTCTACTGAAATTATGTAATTATTCCTTTCAGCAATTTTCTGAACAAGAGCAAGTCCTAAACCGTTACCTTCTTCAGCGTGAGAAGTATCGCCCTGATAAAATTTATCAAAAACATGAAATTTTGTTTCTTCATCGAAACCACAACCAGTATCTTTGATTTTAACTATTATAAACTCATCGTCTGAATTCTGTATTAACGACACTTTACCACCTTTTTCAGTAAATTTAAAGGCATTTGAGAGAAGATTTTGCCATATAATATCAAGCAAAGCAAACGGTTCATTTATCATAACCCTGTCTTCAATATCAACAAAAAGTTCTATTTCCTTTTCTTCCCATTGTTGCTCAAATGACAAAAGACAATCTGATAGTTGTCTGCACAAATCGTACTTCTGTTTTTCAGGTAAAATGTTTCTGTTTTCAATTTTATTTAATTTTAAAATATTTGAAACTAAATCTGAAAGTTTTTCTGTACTTTCTATAATAGTCTCAATATATTCTTCACGGAGTTTTTCAGGTAAACTCTCGTCTTTAAGCGCAGTTGTGTAATTATTTATTACAGAAAGTGGCGTTTTTATCTCGTGAGAAACGTTAGAAACAAAATCGTCTTTAAGCGACTCTATACTGTTAAGTTCTTCAACCATAGTGTTAAAATCGCGAAACATAATGTTTATGTAAGAATTATCTTTTAAAGTTTCGTCAAGTTCAATATTGACAGTAAAATCACCTTTGGCAACACGTCTTGTTGCTTCACTTATTTTTTCTAAGTGCTTACTATAATTCACCTTAACAAAATGAAGTATAAACCTGTAAACCACAGCTGACATTATAAGATAATATGCAATATACCACAGACCATATTTCGTAAAGAGAATAGAAAAATTGAAATCAAAGATAAGCGGTGGTATAAGTGTTAATACCAATGCTATAGTAACAACAATTATATAACCTTTTAAAGAAAAGAATGAAATATCTTCTGGTAAGTTTCTCTGAATTGGTTTTACGTCTTTCTTGATTATTATTTTTTTCATTTTAATACCGCCTTGTAACCAAGACCATGAATCGTAACTATTTTAAAATCTTCACAAGTAGAAAATTTCTCTCTTAATTTCGTAATATACACGTCAACAGAGCGAAGACTCGTGCTGCCATCAACTCCCCAGAACTCATCAAGGAGCTGTGAACGTGAAAACGTCTTTTTAGGGTACGAGAGAAGTTTATATAAAATATTGAATTCTCTCACCGTTACAGGCACGTCTTCCCCATTTATTGTAGCAGACATTTCGTCCATATCAAGTGTTAAATTGCCAACGGTAATTTTTTTATCTGAAATAATATTTGCTCTTCTTAAAATTGCGCCGACTCTTAAAACCAACTCATCTAAATTAATTGGTTTTACCATATAGTCATCGACACCTAAATTAAACCCTTTTTCTTTAGATGCATAATCGTCTTTCGCAGTCATAAAAATAACAGGAATATTTTTATTAATTTTTCTTACGTTTTCTAAAAATTCAAATCCATCTGTTTTAGGTAGCATAATATCAGAAATAATCATATCATAAAAACTTTTATACATAACGTCATAAGCTTCTTCCGGAGTAGTGCAACCACTTACGTTATAACCATTTTTTTCAAGGTGAGCACAAACTATCTGATTAAGTTTCACATCATCTTCAACAACTAAAATATTAACCAAATATAACCACCCTTTCCAGAAATTTTATACAATTTTATTATACACATATAATATTTCTTGTCAAATACTCTTGTTTTTTTCAAAAAAATGTAGTAATATAACTGTATATTTGCATTTTTAAAAACAAATACATATTTTTTCTTAACAACATCTTAACAAACGTTGATTTTACGGGAATTTTCCGTGCATCAATCGTGACAAAGAAAGGTTTAAAATGTTAAAAAAAGTTTTGAAATTTGCCCAAAAGGATTTATACGTTCAGGCTGTTTCTGTTTTTGCAATTCTTTTAAGTATTACTGTAGTTGCTGTGGCTTACATAAAAACTACAAATAACGATAAAAAAATCGACAACACAAACACCACTTATAACTATGAGACCTTACCGCCACAAAATAATACGTTATCTACAAACTCTGCAGTAGTTCTTCCTATGGAAACTACCTTACCACAAAACGTTGATGGTGGTTGGCAAAATACTGTTACAACACAACAAGCAGTACAACAAAACAATTCAGTTTACTCGTGGACTACTGAACAAATTGTTTCTAAAATGACTACTGCAATAAATCAGACTAAAGGTTATAAAAACAATTTAGCCGTTCACCACGCAGAAAGTTTTACTGCTAATATTACAGAATGTACTGGTGGTGCTATTGGTCAGAGAGTTGCTAACTCACTTGTTTCTGCCGTTGTTAAGCCTACTGACCAGACTCTCAATTTTTCAAATGGTACTGCCGTTACCGCAGAAGGTGAAACAACTCAGATTCTTCTTCCTAAAAACGGTCCGTTCACACTCTCCGCTTCCGGTGTAAAAACTGCAAAAGCGTATCAGGAAGGCGACAAAACAGTTCTTGTTGTTACTCTTATCCAAGAAAACGTTGATAAGGACACTGTACCTTACCACAACTCACGTGGTATTGGTTACCTTGACCCGAATAGTGTTGACCTTATGGGCATGACTATTACACGTGGTGAAATCCAATACACCGGCACGAGCATTATGGTTAAAATTAACCAGGCTGGTTACGTAACGTACGCTAAATATACAATTCCACTTCACGTTTACGGCGAAGGTGCCAAAGGCTCTTTAAGGGGCTACGCCGTGTTCGATGGTGCTCAGACTGAAGTCTGGGAATTACCGCTATAAAAAGTAAACAATCCGATTTTTCGGAACAATATATTTTAATATTTGAGATAAGGATGAAAAAAATGGGTATTAAAGAGACTGCTATTAAATTAGCTGTAAAAAAAGGTGTTAAATATCTTAAAGAAGATGTTGACAACAACTCAATTAAATTGATTGACAAAGGTTTGAAACTCACAGAAGGAAAAGACCTTTATCACAATGCACTTTTAAAACTCAGAGAAGGTATGATTGACCCTAATCACGAATGGGCAAACTTTGTTAAACATATTATTGAATATGTTGATGCAGACATTATTGAAAAATTAGTTCCACCTTTTATGAGTGCATTTATCCGTGGTTACGAATTAAGAAAAGCCGCTCAAAAGAAATACGATTGTAATATTCCTTGGGCTATTCTCTTGGACCCTACAACTGCTTGTAACTTAAAATGTACTGGTTGCTGGGCTGCAGATTACTCAAAAGCGAGCCAGTTAACTTACGATGATATTACAAATATTATTAGACAAGGTAAAGAAATAGGTACATTCGTTTATCTTTACACAGGTGGCGAACCACTTATGAGAAAGAAAGACCTTATAAGAATTTGTGAAGAAAACCCAGAATGTCTTTTCATCTCATTCACAAACGGTACTTTAGTTGACGATGCTTTCGCAGACGACGTTAAACGCGTTGGTAACTTATTACTCACAATTTCTATTGAAGGTAATGAAGAAACAACTGACGCCCGTCGTGGTCAAGGTACATATAAAAAAGTTATTTCTGCTATGGAAAAACTCAAAGCACGCGGTATTCCTTTTGG
Source organism: Acutalibacteraceae bacterium (assembly GCA_045533655.1). Lineage (GTDB taxonomy): Bacteria > Bacillota > Clostridia > Oscillospirales > Acutalibacteraceae > DTU089. Next base: position 53,958 of record JAZSIE010000032.1, on the reverse strand, counting down.
CGCTTCTCTTTGCTACACAAAAGCGAATGCAGACGTTATTGCTTCTGATGAATATGCAGACTTCCTTATTGATTTAGGTGTTATATTCGCTTGGTATTTCACATTCGTTCCAGTTGGTGCTGATGCTACAAACGAACTTATGGCAACTGCTGAACAACGTGAACTTATGTATAACCAAATCAGAAAATGGCGTTTTGAAAAAGGTTCTCAGAAACCACTCTTTACTATTGACTTCTTTAACGATGGCGAATACGTTGGTGGTTGTGTTGCTGGCGGTAAACAATATTTCCACATCAGTGCAAACGGTGACTGTGAGCCTTGCGTCTTCGCTCACTACTCAAACGTAAATATTAAAGAAGCAACTCTTATTGATGCGCTCCAAAGCCCTATCTTTATGGCTTACAGAGAGCGTCAGCCATTCAGTTCAAATATGCTTCGTCCTTGTCCTGTTATGGACCAGCCTGGTGCTCTTAAGAGAATGGTTGAAGTTTCAGGTGCTAAATCAACTGACCTTAGTTGTCCGGAACCAGTTGAAGATTTATTCAACAAAATTGTTGACGTTTCTGCTAAATGGAAAGAAACTGCTGACAGAATGGAAAAAGAACACGGCTTTATTAACTTCAGACTCAGAAGTATCAGTATTTATGATGATGCTGAAGCAAAGCACATTAAAGACTACAAAGATTTTGAATAATAATGCGGGCATCGAGTAAACTCGGTGCCCATTTTAAAAGGTGTTGAAATATTTGGAAACAATATTAAACAAAAATTTAGAAAGAGCTAAAAACCCTGAAAGTGCTGGTATTTCTTCAAAAGTAATAAGAGAAATGCTTGACGAAATGGAAAGAGAAGATTGTGAACTTCACAGTCTTATGATTCTTCGTCACGGTAAAGTGGCAGTTGAAACGTATCAGGCACCACTCACAAGTGATGATACTCACATGGTTTACTCTGTAAGCAAAAGTTTTTTAGCAACCGCTTTCGGTTTTGCTTTAGAAGAAGGTCTTTTAACAAAAGAAACTAAATTTCTTGATATATTCCCCGACTATAAACCTGAAAAGCACGATAAATATTTAGAAAAACTGACAATAGGTCACCTTGTTTCTATGACAAGTGGTAAAGCCGCATCTGTGAAAGGTAGAGAAGAAAAAGACTGGTTAAAAATATTTATAGATGCTAAATGGGCATTTGAGCCAGGTACAGACTGGCGTTATATAAACGACAACTTCTACGTTGCGGCGGCGGCAATTACGAGAGTTACAAAAATGTCTGTTACAGAATACCTTACTCCCCGCCTTTTCGAGCCACTCGGAATAGACGTGCCGGTATGGGAAAAATCGCCTACCGGAATTGAATCTGGTGGTTGGGGACTTTTCTTGAAAACGGAAGATATTGCAAAACTTATTCTCTGCTATATGAACGGTGGTAAATATAACGGCGAGCAAGTTATTCCAGAATGGTGGACTAAAGATGCTACCGCTTACCATAACGACAACTCGGGTTCTCAAGCAAAAAAAGACAGTAAAGCAGGTTACGGTTATGGATTCTGGAGATGTGCAGGAATGGAAAACACTTACCGTTGCGAAGGTCTTTACTCACAATATGCTATTGCAATTCCCGATTACGATGCTTGTGTAATTACAACAAGCAGTAACACAAATCTTCAACAGACACTCGATATTATCTGGAAGTATATTAAAGACTCATTTATTGATGAAACTGACACAGAAGATAGTGTAAAATGTGAATTAGCACCGGAACAACCACCAATTGTTACAGAAAGAAGTTCTTTAGAAAAAGAAATTGAAGGTAAAGTTTACACTTTAAGAAAACCAATTTTTCTTAACAAGGCAGTTCACATTCCTGTAAGTTCATTACCAATGCCCGTTGTTTATTATTTAGAAAACCGTGGCGGTAATATGACCGATATTTCTTTCAAATTCAACGAATACGGTTTCCACTTCAGTTGGACTGAAGACGGCGATGAAAAAAACACTATTCCCGTTGGTATGAATGGTACTGCTCTCAATGGTGAAATTCATTTAAGCGGTTTAACTTACAAAGTTATTTCAGATGCACATTGGGAAGATGAAAAAACTCTTACAATCACAATAAGAGCGCTTTCAGCAGTTGCAAAAAGAATTCTCACATTCAAATTTGATGGCGACAAAATTGCTATGTACCCTGATATTTACCCAGGTCTTGAAAAGAAAGCAAGGCTTATGGGCGATACGTTAAAGAACGTATTAAAAGGTGCATATTTCCACGCCTGGATTGACTTTTTGGTGCCGAGAATTAAGAAAATTTTGTTCCCGGTTCACAAAGGACAATGCAAATAACTGTGGGTTTAAAGAAAGTTACAGACAACATTATGCGGATGTTAAATTCAAATTATTAATATTATAAAAACAAAACATCCTATCATTTAAAGTTGATACTAAAACCAACTTTAAATGATAGGATTTATCTTTGTCTTGCGAAACCCTAATTCCTGGTTCCTAATTCCTAAATAATCAAATATTATTAAGTAACTCTGGTAATCCCTTAATTACACTTGGTAATGCCTTAACAATAAGTTTCACAATACCCCAAGTTAATGGCTCTTTATCATTGAGAATGTCGAGAAGTCTGCCAGCCATTTTTGGACTGAACACACCCATTGACATTGAAATAAAGTTCTTAACCGGTGTTTGTACTGCAATAGCGTAAGCCATATTGTCAGTGCCAAGAATTTTAGCAATAAGACCAACAATCTTTTTACCGTTTTTACCCTGACAAGAATCTTCAAGAGTATTTGCAATTGTAAGGTTAGGGTAACAAACAACGTCTTTTTCAGGAATTGGGAAACCTAAAAGTTTCTCAAATTGTTCGTCTGTAATATTCTTAACGTCTGCAGTAGCGTATGCTGGGTACATCGCTTTCATATCAGGAACTTCTGCAGTAACAGTAGAAGTAACGTTAACTTCTGCTGTGAGAAGAATATCTCTTGAAGATGCACCAACAAGTATATTATATTTACCACTTTCGACGTGCCAATCGTGAATTTCAACGTTGTAGAATGCAAACGCTCTCTTTGAGAGTTCAATTTCTACTTCTGCTTCTTCACCCGCTTTTAAGAACACTTTCTTAAAGCCTTTTAATTCTTTTTCTGCACGGAAAATTTTGCTATCTTCTTTAGCAACATAAACCTGAGCAATTTCTGCACCATCTACGCCACCGATATTTTTTACTTTGAATTTAACTGTAACTGTGTCAGTATCTTTAATATCAGAAGCAGAAACAGAAATATCGCTATACTCAAATTTTGTGTAAGAAAGACCGTAACCGAATGGGTAACGAACGTCTTTTTTAGCTGTATCATAATAACGATAACCGATGTAAATACCTTCTCTGTACTCAACTGTTGTTGTGTTTCCAGGGAAGTAATCGTAACAAGGTGTATCTTCTAATTTATAAGGATACGTTTCTGCAAGTTTACCAGATGGGTTAACGTCACCGAAGAGAATATCAACTACTGCACTACCGCCTGCTTCACCGCCCAAGAAACTGTGAAGAATTGCTTTAGCGTTATCTTCCCAAGGCATTTCAATTACTGCACCACCAGCAAGAACTAAAACAACGTTACTGTTTACGTTCTTAACTGCTTCTATAAGTGCTACGTGCTCCCCAGGAATTCTCAAGTGACTTCTGTCAAAGCCTTCTGATTCAAACACGTCTGTAAGTCCAACGAAAACTAATGCGATATCTGCATTTTTAGCGGCGTTAACCGCTTCGTCAATATACGCATCCTGTGTTTTATTCTTTGCTTCTTTCTTTGTAAGAGCGTAGCCAGGGGCATAAGTAACGTTAATGCCACGGTCAAACATTGTGTCAAATGCGTTGTCAAGTTTAATAGGATTAACAAGTGAACTACCTGCACCCTGATGACGTGGTTTTTTAGCCATCTGACCAATAACTGCATATTTCTTATCTTTACTAAGAGGAAGTATATCTTCATCATTCTTTAAGAGTACCATTGAATCTTGTGCAACTTTTCTTGCAAATTCGTGGTGCTCTGCTTCGTTATACGTATGTTCACCTAAAACTTCTTTTGCTTTGAAGATAACATCAAGAACACCATCAACCATTTCGTTGAGTTGGTCTTCAGAAATTCTGCCGTCTTTAACTGCTTCAGCAATTTCTCTGTTACCTTCACCATTTGAAGTTGGCATTTCAAGGTTCTGACCTGCAAGAAGACCAGGTACACGCTCGTTCTCTGCACCCCAGTCAGTAACAATCATACCTTCGAAGCCCCATTCGTTTCTTAAAACGTCTGTAAGGAGCCATTTATTTTCTGCACCATAAACACCGTTAAGACGGTTATACATACACATAAGTGTCCAGGGTTGTGCTTCTTTAACTGCAATTTCAAATGCTGTTAAATAAATTTCTCTTAAAGTTCTTTCATCAACAACTGCGCTGACTGTCATTCTGCGGGTTTCCTGATTGTTAACCGCATAGTGCTTTAAAGAAGTACCTACACCCTTGCTCTGAACACCATTACAGAATGCCGCAGAAAGTTTACCAGCAAGAAGTGGGTCTTCTGAGAAATATTCAAAGTTTCTACCACAAAGTGGTGAACGCTTCATATTAGTACCAGGTCCTAAAAGAACTGAAACTTTTTCTTTAAGTGATTCTTCACCCAAACGAACACCCATTTCGTAGAGTAATTCTGGGTTCCAAGAACAAGCAGTTGTTGCCGCAGTCGGGTAACAAATAGCAGGAACACCACCTAAGAAGTTATCGCTCTTCTTTTGTTGTTCTTTTAATTCCTTTTTCTTTTCTTTGTCTTTAGTACCTACACTGTTTCTGATTCCGTGAGGGCCGTCACTCCAGAGAATTGTTGGAATTCCGTATTTTTCAATAGAATCTGTGTGCCAATAGTCTTTACCTGAACAAAAACGAACTTTTTCTTCAAGTGTCATCTGATTGATAATATCAGCGTGTTTCATTGTGTACCTCCAAATTAAACTAAAAATTTAATTAACAACTTCATACATTGCCGCAGCATCATCTTTTTTTGCATACTCGTTAATAGAAACAACCTTGTATTTTGTAAGATTTTCACCCATCTGAATTTCTATAAGGTCGCCTTCTTTAACTTCATAAGAAGCTCGGGCAATTTTACCATTTACTGTAACGTGCTTTGCATCACAAACTTCATTCGCCACAGTACGTCTTTTAATAATTCTTGAAACTTTCAAATATTTATCTAATCTCATAATTTCTCCTTAAATTACAATCAAGGCGAAGCCTTCCGAAATTCTGCATTCTGCATTCTACATTCTGCATTCAAGATGATTCGCTTGCGAATCATCTTGTTCCCGTCCAGAACAAGTGGTCTTTAATTAAAATTGCTCTGCAAGGTGCGGCTTCAACATCACTTATTTTTATTGGTTGTGCCATCAAAAAATATTTACCCGGCTCTACCTTGCTTAAATCAAGGCCCTCTAAAATTGCAATATTTTCAGTTAATAAAGCTCTATGAACAATTTCGTTTGAACTGCCGTATCCTATTGATTGAGAATCTATACCAAGTAGTTTTACATTGGTGTCAGCAAAACAATACGCACTACTTTCCATAAGATATGAATTGCCGTTACCTTTTATTAAAACTCGCTCTGCATTAAATGGGAAGTTATCTTCTGCAAAAGCACCTGTAACAGGACCCGGTGGTGCTTCAACAACAACACACTCACCAATAAACGTTGCAAGTGAAATTTCGTCAATTGACGCTCCACCGTTGACAAAATGAAGTGGTGCATCAACGTGAGTAGCTGTATGAAGGCAAGTATAAAATGCATTAAGATTACACTTTTCACCTTTTTTCATAGATTTTATTTCATCTAAATATCCTTCAGGGTCACCAGGATAAACAGGTGTTTTAAGAATATCTTTTGAAATATCTATAATTTCCATTTTTGCACCACCTTAAAATTATAATTTAATATCGCCGAAATTTATTCCTGAAAATGAAGCATCAGCTATTCCGTTCATACTATCTTTAACAACTGCACCGAAAAATTCTTCTGAAAAATTATCAAGAGAAATTTCTGTTTCAGTACCATCACTCATATTTTTAAGTTTCGCTTTATTTTCAGTTAACTCGTTATCACCTAAAACAACGGTATATTCTGCACCGATTTTGTTTGAATATTTCATCTGTGCTTTAATAGACCTGCCGACAGTATCAATAGAAACACTGTAACCTTCACTTCTTAAATCAGAAGAAATTTCGATTGCTTTTAAAACTGCATTTTCACCCGCAGTAACAATAGAAAGGTTATATTTTGGTGCTTCTGGGAATGGAATTTCTGCACTTTCCATAGCAAGAACAAGTCTTTCAAGTCCTAAACCGAAACCACAAGCAGGGAGTGGATTGCCGCCTAATTCTTCAATAAGACCATCGTAACGACCACCGCCACAAACAACAAGACCTTCTGTCTTTTCATATTTTGAAATAAATTCAAAAACAGTTCTTGTGTAGTAATCAAGTCCACGAACGATTTGTGGGTTTACTGTGTATTTAATACCCATTGTGTCAAGATATTTCTGAAGTGACGTAAAATGTTCTCGGCAATCATCACAAATAAAATCTAAAACTACTGGTGCATCTTCTGCAATCTTTGAACAAACAGGACTTTTACAGTCTAAAATTCTCATTGGGTTTCTGTCAAGTCTTGAAAGGCAAGTTTCGCAAAGGTCACCTTTTTTATTTTCAAAATATGTTTTTAACGCTTCTGTATATTTTTTTCTGCATTCAGGGCAACCTATTGAGTTGATTTCAAGTGCTACGTTTTCTAAACCCAAATAATTGAGATATGTGTAAGCAAGTGAAATTACTTCTGCATCCTGAACTGCAGTACCAGCACCAAATGCTTCAACACCAAACTGGTGGAATTCACGAAGACGGCCAGCCTGTGGTTTTTCGTAACGATAGCAAGACGTTAAATAACAAATTTTCTGTGGTAATGGTTCATTAAAAAGACCATGTTCCAAAAATGCCCTTACTGCACCTGCAGTGCCTTCTGGTCTTAAAGTTATTGAACGGTCACCTTTATCGTTGAAAGTGTACATTTCTTTTTGTACAACGTCTGTTGTTTCACCAACAGAACGGTCAAAAAGTTCTGTATATTCAAAAACTGGTGTGCGCATCTCTAAAAAGCCGAAACTTTTTGCAGTATCGAGCGCCGCTTGTTCTACATATTGATATTTGTGTGAGTCACAAGGTAAAACGTCATTTGTACCTTTAATTGCTTTTACACTGAATGCCATTATTTTATTTCCTACCTTAAATTTATATTTAATATATCAACAGAAAAAATCGGGAGCAGAAAAATGCACCCGATTTCGATTAACTCTTAATTATCTTGCTTTCGGATTAACAATATCACGCCAGTCAAGGTCGCCACGTTCAAGACTGTGAATAAGTGCTTCTGCAGTCGCAATATTTGTTGCAACAGGAATGTTATGTACGTCACAAAGTCTTAAAATATTATTTTCATTTGGCTCACCCGGGTTTGGTGAAATAGGGTCTCTGAATAAAAGAAGAACGTCTATTTCATCACAAGCAATTCTTGAACCGATTTGTTGGTCGCCACCTTGTGAACCGCTTAAATATTTTTCAATCTGTAAGCCGGTAGCTTCAGAAACAACTTTACCAGTAGTACCGGTAGCACAAAGTGAATGTTTGCTTAAAATTCCGCAGTAAGCAATACAAAATTGTGTCATAAGTTCTTTTTTAGAGTCATGTGCCATTAAAGCAATATTCATAAATTACGCCCTCCTTATTTTTTCACACCATCTTCTGTTTCAAATTATATTTCTATTGTAGCAGAAAAAATTTTTATTTTCAATACAAATTCAACAACTTTTGACTAAAAAGTAAAATTTTGTATTATGAGTTCAAAAGTGCAAAATTCTTTTTGTTAGAAGCATACAAATTCTTATAAACGTCGTAGTATTTATCATAGACTTTTTTAGTTTCCATATTCGGTGTAAACGTCTTATTTACAGGAATCATTTTCTTTGCTTCTTCAACAGAATTGCAAATCCCGAGACCAACTGCAACAAGAACCGTTGCACCCATAGCACCAGCATTCTGTGGTTCACATACAGTTTCAACCGTTTTACCAGTACAGTCCGCTAAAATCTGACAAGTCAAATCTGAAAGTGCACCGCCACCAACAAAGCGAATTTTATCTGAAGTTTTAACCTTCTTTTCTTCTGTTTCAATAAACCAACGAAGATGATAACAAACACCTTCTAAAACGGCACGAATCATCTCTCTTTTACCTGTTTCGAGACTCAAGTTAAAGAACATACCACGTGCATTAGGATCTTCAAAAGGACAACGGTTACCGTGAAGCCACGGAGTGAAAATAACACCGTTTGAACCCGCTGGAATTTCGCTTACAACTTCAGTCATATAGTCGTAAAGACTTGTGTATTTCTTTTCGTAACTATCGGTGATATTTTTCTTTTCCAAATAAATATCAATCTCGTCAAGAGCCAAATGATCCTTTACCCACTCAAGACATTTACCCGCAGTTTCAAGTTCTGCAAAGTAGTTATATTTACCTTCTTCGGCACCTACAACCGCCGCAATCATAGCAGAAGCATCAACAATACTTTTTGGAACAACTGTTGAAACCCAACCAGAAGTACCACTATAAACGTGAGTATCGCCATTTGCAACTGCACCAGCACCAACGCCGATAAGTGAAGCGTCACCGCCACCACCGAAAACTGCAGTACCCTCTTTAAGACCCAATTCTTCTGCAGCCTTTTTGGTAAGCGTACCGATTTTTTCAGTTGATTTTTTAATTTCCGGTAAATGGTCAAAATTAACCTTTAACATTTTGCACATCGTTTTACTGAATTCACGTTTTTTAATATCATAAAGTTCAGTAGCAAAAGCAGAGTCGTGAGTCATACAGAACTCGCCCGTCATACGTGCAATAAAATATTCTTTTACGTCTAACCATTTATGTACTCGTTTAAAGTTTTCTGGTTCATGTTTTTCAACCCATTTATATTTCCATACAGGGTCTTTTACAGATGCCGCAACCGCACCAGTAATTTTAAGTGAAATTAAAAGTTTAGGCACGTTAGCCCCCGCTATTTTAAAACCATGTGCAATACCTTCTTTTAATTCTTCACGCGCTCTCTGGTCCATATAACTCATAGCACGTCTTACTGGTAAAGCATCTTTATCTACAAGAACAACGCCCTGCATCTGAGAACAGAATGAAATACCAACAATATTTTCAGTGCTGAGCCCACTTTTTTCTAAAACTTTTTTAGTAGTGCTACATAAAGCAGACCACCATTCATTTGGGTCCTGCTCTGCACCACCGTCTTGGAAAACGTAAAGTTTGTAGCCTTCAGATGCTGCCGCTACAAGTTTTAAATTTTCCGCTAATTCAAATATACAAGTTTTAACACCTGTTGTGCCTATATCATAAGCAATAGCATATTTCTTTTCCATTTCTATCTCTCCAAACAAAAAAGATTTACAAATTCAAAATACCACTCATACATTATGCAATATTTTTTGTAAATAATCAACATCTTTTTAATAAAAAAATATATATTTTTAAACATTTTCACATTTTTATGATTTAACAAAAAATTTTTTAGAATTTTTTATAAAAAAGTATTGACTTTTATTTTTGTTGTGATATAATACAAACACTGTTTCAGAGGATATCAAAGTTCTCTGTAGTCGGTGTTGATGGCGTTGAGGGTCCACCCGTTCCCATTCCGAACACGGTAGTTAAGCTCAACAGTGCCGAAAATACTTAGCGGGAAGCTGCTCGGGAAAATAGGGCGATGCCGACACTAATAAAAGCGACCACCCAATAGGGTGGTCGTTTTTTTGCTTTATAAAAATTAAGGACACAGCAAGTTCACTTGCCGTGTCCTTCTTCTTACCTTATTACAACCGCAGTTTCTGAACTTGTGATACCGGTTTTACTCTTAACTGCCTTCACTTTATATTTATATTGTACACCCGCTACTGTCGCTGTGTCCGTATAATTTGTCACTTTACCAGTTGGTGTTGCAATTTCTTTAAACGACGTCCAAGCACCATTCTGTAATTCTGAACGATAAACTCTATATTTACTTGCGCCTTTAACTGCATTCCAACTAACAACAATACCGTTTGTTGCTTTTGTTGCAGTTGCTTTTGGTTTGGTTAAATAATATAAACCTTCTGATATAGATTTTTTACTACATACAACCTTACCGTTTACCGCCTTAATGCAATACTTATACTTTTTACCACTTGTTACTTTTGTATCTGTCCATTCTTTTGTTGAACCATTGAGTGTTGCAACCTTTTTATATGAACCGTACTTTTTCTTACTTGCATTATATTCTGCACGATAAACTCTATATTCAGTTGCACTGACAACCAAAGACCATTTTATTTTAATACCGTTTGATTTTAAATATGCCTTTGGTGTAGGTGAGATTTTGAATTCTATTGTAGAAGTTGATTTTGAATTTTTTGTTACGTCACCATTTACAGCTTTTATTAAATACTTGTATTTTGTTCCGAGTTTTACGCTTCCATCTGTATATTCTGTACCAGAAACCGTTTTTAGTTTCTTCCACTTGCTATCCCATTTCTTTGTAGAAGCATCATAAGTTTTTCTGTAAACTTTATACTGTACCGCATTCTCAACTGCACCCCAGGTGATTTTAACACCGTTTGTTGTTACCTTTGCACTTGATATTACCGGTGCATTAAGAACCAATTTAGGTATTGTTGTACCTTTTGCAGTTACTGTGCCACAAACTGTACATTTTGTGTCTCCTGTATAACCTTCTGTTTTAAGAGTTGGTTCCACCTTGTTTACAACGGTTGTTTTGTGACCTGTTGCTGGGATTGTTTCTGTTTTAATTTGTTCACCACACTTTGTACACTTATATGTCTTAACGCCATTTTCAGTACAAGTAGGTTGCTTTGTTATTGTGCCACCATCAGATGAGTGCACTTTTTTAGGTATAGTTCTCGTTTCAAGTTCTATTCTGCAAACAGTACATATTCTATATTCAACACCATCACTCACATATGTTGCAGGTATTTTTGTCATCCAATCCGAAGGTGTATGATTAGATTTCGCAATTTTTGTGCCATAAGTTATTACAGTTTTACAAGTCTTACAACGAGTATCACCCGTGTAACCTTCAGTAGTACAAGTTGCAGATTTTTTATTTACAAGTTCTGTTTCGCCGTGTGGTAATTTTTCTGTGGTCTTTCTCTCCATCTCTGCACCACAATTAGCACAAGGAAGGTAATCGTAACCCGCAGAACCACAAGTTGCAACTTTACCAGTTACCCACTCACTACTTGCTTTATGTTCATTTGTTGCAGGAATAGTTTCTAATGTTACATTGGTTTTACAAACAGAACATTCTTTGTATTTCAAACCTGTCGCATTACAGGTAGCCTGAATTGTATACTCTGTAAATCTATGTTCAAGTTTTGGTAACGTCTGAGTTTTTTCGTCGTAACATATTGAGCATTTTGAAATTTGTTTTCCTTCTGTGGAACAAGTTGCAGTTACTATTGTTTCCCAATCGCTCCAGTTACAAGTATGCTCACTGACAACAGGGATTTCTTCTGTTTTTATATTCTCATTACACTTTGTGCATTTAAGCACCTTTTTACCTTTAGTTGTAGTTGTTGCAGGAGTTACAATAGTCCACTCACTTGCTTCTTCGTGTAAAGTAATTATAAAATAATTATCTTTCTTAACATCAGCAGACTCGTACCAAGGATCGTTATAATACTCACCAGAAACAATACAAGCAAAGACGTTCATTCCAGTTACATCATAATCTGAAGTACGACCAGGATAAGTTTCCTCAAGTTCTTTAAGAGTTAATACTAATTTTCCTTGCTTTGTTACCGGATTATAACACGAAATACCATCTGGCATTGAATAGTACAATAACCCATAACTACTGCCTAATTTTGAATATGTACCACCATAATACGAGCCATTATTATAACACCACATAAAACTACTTAAGTCAGATATTGTTGTAAGCGATGTTCTTGTAACAGCATCATTTATATCGCTGATTTCATACAACTTCATATCTACGCCATCTATGTAGAAGATTTTATCCCCTATAACTTCAAATGAAGCATTTGAATTCTGCCAGAAATAATCATCATAAGTTGTATCGGTAGGTGTAGTTATAAAATCAACCTCACCATTTTTACCAACGTGCCCCGTTTCAATTATGCCTTGAGTTGACCTTAAAAAATTACTATGATTGACTCTTCCTGTAACATCCCATACAGGGTCATCCCAAGTAACGTCAACGTGATACGGTTTATTATCTATATATACTATATTCCACGCATGGTTAAGAACATCAGAAGAGCAGTAATCAGAATCAATTCCTACTTGTTCTAAAAGGTAATCGTAAGCTAAAGCATAACCCATACAAACAGAGGTTCCAAGACCTAAAGCCCCGTAGGCATTATATGAACTTTGCGGAACATATTGTTGACCTTTCAACAAATTTTCATAATCGTATTCATTAAATGCTACAAGTCTATCATGTAAAACAAGTGCTTTTTCTATATCACTCAAACTATCGTTATCCTTGACATCATATAATAAAATCTCAGCATGCTCTACCATTTTAGCGTGCATATCGATGTATTCTTCTTTAGTATAGTTTGTGGTAAAGTGCATTGTTGTATAATAACTACCATTATCACTAAACCCCAAGCCATTAATATTAAATAATTCTGGAGAGTTATACCAAACAAGATACTCTATCGCCATAATATCAGAAACAGGAATCTTAAACTCACTTATATCTATTGTCGCTGATTTTTCAACAGCATCAACAGTTTTGAGTTTTGAAACAACGTAATCGTTAAAAGCCGACACATCAAAAGTTTTACTATATTCGGTTGCATCAAACATAGTTGAATTATAAAGTTTTGGATAACTGAGTTTAACATCCGGATATTTAAGTTCAACCGCAAATGCAACGTTAGCGTTAGCAAATATAAATACTAACACCAACATAGCACAAAGTATTCGTTTAATAGATTTTTTCATAAAAACCACTCCTGATAGTTTATATTATCATTATACAATAACATTTTACTCTCAGTAAATTCGCAATATAAACAAAAGAATGCGGGTATTTTTTACCCACATTCTTTTTTAATTTACGCTTCGTTGAAATACTTGACAATATATTGCACAACTGCACCAAACATAGGGTGACTGTGTGAAGCTTCACCATTCCAGTTTTCCCAGAGTGTTGTAGCACCGTGTTTTTTCATATTGTAGAAAGTGTTTTCTTTTTCTGAAGTTAAAAGTTTTTTTGCTAAGTCTTTATAACCATTTTCGCAAAGCACACGAATTAAGATATCGGTACCAAAAATACCAGTATCAAATTCACCAAGTAACTCGTACTTATCGACAATTGCTTTAAGTGTTCTTTCGTCACCTAAGCCAATATCAAAAGCGTAGGCATCACTTGCTTCAAGTGAAGAACAGAACGTGCCTGTTTTTTCGTCATAATAAGCATTTTTAAATGAATTTGTAACGCTTTCAAGTCTCGCTTTTAACTCAGCAGTTTCTTTACCCAAAATATCAGAAATCTCAATAACTTGTTTAAATGCTTTTATTAAGAAATATGTATTCACAAAAGGCTCTGGAATAAGGTTTTTGTTGCCAGGTGAACACCAGTCGCCAAGACACCAACCACCTAATTCTTCTTTTACAACAAGACCATTTTCGCTTCTCAATTCCATATAATCTAAGAAGTTTAACATATTCTGGTAATATTTTCCCAAGAAACTTTTATCTTTGTAGAATTTATAGAATGAGTATGGCACAAATACAATAGCACCACCCCAGCCACCAGGACCACCACCGCCACCACGGAATGGTGCTGTATGCTGAACGTGACCAGTGTGAATATCCTGACAGTCTGCTACATCCTGCATCCATTTTCTATACATTTTTTCTGCATCAAAGCAAGTCATAACTGCTTCACAAGCTAACTGACCGTCACCAGTGTAACCAAGTCTTTCTCTGTGTGGGCAGTCAGATGGAATACAACCGTGTGTATTACTTAACTGCGTTCTTATAAACGCATCAAAAATCCATTGTAACGTTTCATCAGACGATTTAAAATTCACTTTTTGTTTTAAATCTGTGTGAGTAACTCTGTATTCAACTACGTCTGCATCACCGACAACTTCAAAATATCTTGCGGCGTGCCAGGTAAAGCGTGTGTGGAATTCAGTTTTAAATCTGTCACGGATAAATCTGTCTTTCTGTACTCGTGATTCCCAACCAGCAGAATTAAAATTAAGCGTGAAATCGTCATTGATATTCTCTGCATAACGAACGTCACAAACGCCACTGTGTGAAGTATCATCGTGGAATTTAATTACGGCATAACCCGTAATATTTTCACCGATATCATAAAGTTTAATATCGCCGTGACTATAAATACACTTTGGTTTAATCGTTCTTATAACCTTATCCTGAATACAATCCTGCTCCTGTAAAACTGAAAGTGGGCGTTTAATTTCTTCTGCCTTTTTCCAATCTCTGACGTCGCAATCCACTACAGAAAAATCGTAATTACCTATACGTGCATCATGTTCTTCGCCATAGTAAATATTAGATTTTCTTATGTATGACTTTGTATATCTTACGCTATCATCACTTTCGGCAATTTGCCTTTCGCCTTGCATTAATTTAAAGCAGAGCATTATATCACCATAGTGTGGTGCTAATTCGCCGATTGATTCATACTGACAGAACCAGCCACCGCCGATATGGAAAACAATAGTGTTTTTACCTTCAACTAAAAATTCTGTTACGTCTAATTTTTCGTAGAGAATTCTTTGTGTCATTTTATCGAAAATCGGGTAAGACATTGTTTTAGAATCGACTGAAACGTAGTTAGTCCACGCTGGTGCTAAAAGTCTGTCTGAAATCTTTTTACCATTGATATAAATCTCGCAGAAACCAAGTCCTGTGGCATAAAGAATCGTTTCTTTTATTGTTTCAACATAAAAATCTTTACGTGCGATTACTGCATCTTTTTCGCCGTGGAAACTAACCCAATTTGCATCATCAAAAATGAA
Source organism: Acutalibacteraceae bacterium (assembly GCA_045533655.1). Taxonomy (GTDB): domain Bacteria; phylum Bacillota; class Clostridia; order Oscillospirales; family Acutalibacteraceae; genus DTU089. Next base: position 38,765 of record JAZSIE010000032.1, on the reverse strand, counting down.
TTGATATGAGCATTTTATAAAACGTGAGTCTCCCTGCGGGAATGATACACCATCAACCGCTATACCATTCTTTTCAAAGAAGCGAACAGTTGAAACCGGTACGTTCGAGAAAATTTCAACAGCACCATTTTCTTTTGCCTCTTTTTTAAATCTTTCAACAATTTTTGTAGCGAGACCATTTAATCTGTATTGTTCTTTTACGAACAATCCATAAATTTCAAAAACACCTTTTTCTGTTTCGACAAGACTACCACAAGCAATAATATCTTCACCGATAATAATGCTTAAATGAAAAGCCTTTTCATCTTTTATATCTGCTTCTCTAAGAGTGAGAATTTTTTTATAATTCTCGCTCTCAGTTGAATGATAAATATATTCTAACATTGCCATATTTTAGCCCTCTTTTTTATCAGGAACAATTACAAAATTAAATGTAAGTTCTTTTGATAAATCAATAGTATATTGCGGGAGAGTTGTAGGACCGCATGAGTTTGTACCTGTACCTCTTGTAAAGCCATCAAGAGTAACAAAAGTTGTTTTTTCGTCAACTACATCTTCTCTGTGCTTAGCTTTAGCGAGAGTTTCCTGTGCATAATTATGAATATTGAAAGTGAAATCTCTGTCAGAGTAAATGAGCACCTCTGCATCATCACTCATAAGCTTCACATATTTTGTATCACAGTGGTTTGAATTATCCTGTGGACGAATGTAAGGCTCATTACTTTCAGCAACTGTACTTTCGTAAAATCCTACGTAAGACTGTGCTTTGAAGTCATTAAGGCATTCTCTGTCGCCACGTCCGAAATACTCGAACTTATTAAATTTTTTATCTAATTCAACTGTAAGGCCGATTCTTGGAACTGATGTTAAAACTTTTTCGCCTTCTACAGTACGCTTTATGGCAACCTCAATATCTATAACACCATTACCGCCGATAATGTAAAGAATATGAGCATCAAAAATCGGGTCTTCCTTACCATAAACAGTTAAATACTCTGAAACAGTTGCTATTCCTGATTTTACTTCTGCGCTTATATCGTTAACTTCAATTTTCGGATTAGAAAGGTTTTGTTCCTTCCACATCTGAAGTGTTACATCAGCATCGTTATCAAGGTATGCTCTTGCAAGATTTAACATAAAGCCTTTATGAGAAACTGGAGTTTTATTCAAGATGCTTACACCATTTCTCTTGTAGCTTAACATTTCACCAGTTTCTTCTGAAAATTCAACACTGCCATTTTCATACTTAACAGTTAAAATATCGGCATTTGAAGTAATTGACATTTTACCGCTTGTAAGTCTTGGTAAATCAAAATCTGCTTTGTTAAGCTGGAGTTGTTCTTTTGCAATTTCAAAATCGCCATCAAGGTAAGTAACGTTAAGATAAACGTTCTTTTCTTTATTCACCTTTGGTAAATCGAGTGTATACGTAGCATCTTTAAGAGCTTCAATTTCTGTTAAGAATGAACCACAAATTACGTTTACGCCGTTTTCCTGAAGTTCCCAGTAAACTTCAATTCCTTTTGAAGATTTGAAACGATTGGTATTTGTAATTGTAAGTTTATTGTTTTTAAACTGTTTAACTCTTAATGGACGATAAACATTTTTCATCTGCAAAGCACCAGTGTGCGGAGTTCTGTCAGGATAGAAGAGACCATCTACACAGAAGTTACCATCGTGTAATTTTTCACCGTGGTCACCACCATAGGTATATTCATATTTAAATCCATCTTTTTTCTTATCGTGTTTTACAGAGTGGTCAGCCCATTCCCAGATACAACCACCCATAAAGATATCATGTGACATAAAGATGTCGAAATATTCTTCTAACGAACCAGGTCCAACACCCATAGCGTGAGCATATTCACATAAATAGAACGGTACTTCTGTGTATGATTTGCCACGCTTACCTTCTCTTACTTTAATTAAGTCATCCGGATGAGTATACATTTCAGAATACACATCATAGTGCTGACGTTTTGTTCTGCAAACGCTCTCATAATGCACAGGAATTTCTGTGCCGATTTCTTTTAACATCTTATAGCATTTATCTTGACATTTATAGCCTTCTGCTTCGTTGCCTAACGACCACATTGTAATCGAAGCGTGGTTTCTGTCACGATAATACATTCTTCTTACTCTGTCCATATAATGCTTTGCCCATTTTACATCGTTACTGATAGCAGTACCCTCACAACCTAAATGGTAAAGACCGTGAGTTTCAATATCTGCTTCATCAACAACATAAAGACCGAAATGGTCGCAAAGTTCTAAGAAATGTGGGTCTGGTGGATAGTGTGAAGTACGAACGCAGTTTACGTTATATTCTTTCATAAGAAGAACGTCTTTAAGTAAATCATCGTAATTCATAGCGTAACCTTTTGTTTCGTGGGTATCGTGGTGGTTTACGCCTTTTAATTTGACTTTCTTTCCATTGAAATAGAATACTGCATTTTTAATTTTAATATCTTTAAAGCCAGTAAACGAACGGATTGTCATTGTTTCATTTTTACCGTCATAAAGAGTAATAAATAATTGATAAAGATTAGGAATTTCAGCACTCCATTCAAGAACGTCAAGATTTTCGAGTGTTAATTTTACTTCTTTTTCTGCTTCAACTGTCTTTGTTGCAATAAATTTAGCACCATCGTGCAAAGCAACTTCAATCTTTTTGTTTTTTAAGTCACCTTTAACGTCAAGTTTAACGTTAAGATTATACTTGTTACCTTTTTTAACCGGAATCGCTTCATAATCGTAAATATATGTTTTTTCATATTTATGAAGAAGAACATCACGGAATATGCCGTTTTCTCTGAACATATCCTGTGCTTCAAGATATGAACCATTTGTCCAACGGAAAACTACGGCAACAATTTCATTGTCACCTTCAGCCAAATATTTTGTAATATCAAATTCATAGGAGTTGTGTGAACCCTCACCGTAACCAACGTATTGACCATTAACATAAAGGTCAAGAGATGCCGCAACACCTAAAAACGTAATTATAAAGTTCTTATTTACATCATCTATTTTTACAAATTTTCTGTAAACGCCACAAGAAAAATCTTCTGGAAGCTCAGGTGGTTTTACGCCTTGTTTTTCAGGAAGTCCTAAATACACAGGATCAAATGTATAAGGGCAGTTTATGTATGCCGGGTTATCATAACCCGTTCTCTGCCATGTAGAAGGCACGTTTATTTTATCAAAAGCAATTTTATTTGTATCTAACTTTTCCGGAAGTTTAGATTTTTTCTTATAATATTTAAAATCCCATTCACCAGAAAGAACTGTAACAACGTCGCTCTGATATCTCTCGTAAGAGTAGTCCATCTGATGTGCTGTAAGTCTCTTTGAATGTGCAATAAAATATGCACGTGGATCTAATCTGTTTACTGCGATTGTTTTAAAATCACAATGATTTGTTTTGTTAAGTAAATACTTCATAGTGTCACCAATCCCACTAATTTTTTTGTAACATTTTAATTTTATCATACAAATATTTCTTTTTCAATTTATTTATAAAAATTCTATAAAATTATCGCATATTTTTTTATTTTGTGATAAAATGATTTCAATATAATTTTAAAAGTGTGGTGAAAAAGGTGGAAGCAGAACTTGTAACAATAACTGGTGTAGTTGAAGATATTACGTTCCAGAATGATGCTAACGGCTTTACAGTTCTTGATTTTTCAACAGATGATGAACTCTTTACGGCAGTTGGCGTTATGCCTGGTATTACTGCGGGTGAAACTGTATCTTTAACCGGTAATTTTACAATGCACCCCACCTTTGGCAGACAACTTAAAGTTACTGCATTCACAAGAACGCTGCCTGAAACGAGCGAACAGATTATAAAATATCTTTCATCTGGCGTTATTAGGGGTGTAGGACCTAAAAAAGCACTTTTAATTGTTGAAACTTTTGGCGCTGATACTTTAAACGTAATTGAAAACGAACCAGAGCGACTTTCAGAACTTAAAGGTATTTCAATTGACCAAGCAAAAAATATCGGTGAAGAATTCAAGAAACAATATGCTATGAGAACCGTTATGTTAGGTCTTGAAAAATACGGATTAACACCTAACGAATGTGTAAGAATTTATAAAAAACTCGGTATTCAGGCAGTAGAAATGGTTAAAGAAAATCCTTACTGCCTTTGTTCTTTAGGTATTGGAATTTCTTTTGAAAAAGCAGAAATTATTGAAGATAAATTAGAAGAAAAACCCGTTCCTGAATACCGCATAAAAGAAGGTATTCTTCACGTAATGCGACACAATCGCGCTTCACGTGGTCACACTTGTATTCCAAGAGAAAAACTTTTAAAACCATGCGCCGATTTACTTTCGATAAATGAAGATACTATTGATATTACAATAGACTCTTTAGTTTCTGTTGCACAGTTGAAAGTACATATTATCGATGGTACAGAATTCATATTTTTGCCATCTTCATTAAGAGATGAAAAACGTATTGCCGAAAGAATGAGCGTTGTGGCAAAATTTCCACCACCGAGAATGAACACTTTAGCCGAAACTATTGATAACATTGAATACGAAAACAATATAAAATATGAAGATTTACAGAGAATGGCTATTGCTACTGCCGCAAACAAAGGTCTTTTGATTTTAACCGGCGGACCTGGTACTGGTAAAACCACCGCAATAAAAGGCATTATTAAAGTTTTCGAAAAACAAAATCTTGATATTGCTTTAGCGGCACCTACCGGCAGAGCCGCAAAACGAATGACTGAACTTACTGGCAGAGAAGCGAAAACTATTCACAGACTTTTAGAAGTTGAATGGGACGAAGATGACAAACCCGTTTTCAGACGAGACACCAAAAACCCACTTGATTGTAACGCACTTATTTTAGATGAACTTTCAATGGTTGATATTTCTCTCTTTGCAAGTCTTTTAGATGCGTTACCATTAGGTTGCAGACTTATTTTAGTTGGTGACTCTGACCAGCTACCACCAGTTGGTGCCGGTAACGTATTACACGATTTAATAAAAGCAGAAGTTTTACCGGTTGTTGAACTTAACAAAGTTTTCCGTCAGGCTATGGAAAGTAAAATTGTAAGTAATGCTCACAGAATTGTCCGTGGCGAAATGCCCGACTTAAAAAATGACAACAAAGACTTTTTCCATATAGAAAGACCTTCAACGTTTTTAACAGCAGAAACAGTTGCCGAACTTTGTGTAACACGGCTTAAAACCGCTTATGGTTGGGACCCGCTTTCTGATATTCAGGTAATTTGCCCTTCAAAAAAAGGCGAAACGGGTACTATAAATTTAAATAAAATTTTACAACATCTTTTAAACCCAAAAGATAATAAAAAGCAAGAAATTATTATTGCTGGTCAACTTTTCCGTGAAGGCGACAAAGTTATGCAGACTAAAAACAACTACAATATTGAATGGGAAAGTGAAGACGAAAAAGGCACTGGTATCTTTAATGGTGATATAGGAATACTCGAAAAAATAGACTCGAAAAATGGACTTGTTACAATAAATTTTGACGACAGAATTGCAGAACTTGCCGCTGAACATTTAGCCGATTTAGATTTATCTTACGCTATAACAGTTCATAAAAGTCAGGGCAGCGAATTTAAAGCAGTTATAATTCCAGCTATGGGAGTTGTTCCAAATCTCGCTTATCGCAACCTTTTATACACCGCAGTAACAAGGGCTAAAGATATGTTAATTACGGTAGGTTCCGGCGACTTAATTTATAAAATGACCGAAAATGACAAAAAAGCAAAGCGTTACTCTGCATTATCTCACTTTTTAAAGGCTGAATTCTGATGAACAGACAAGAACTTAAAGATTTTTTAATTGCATTTTTATTCCCTAACAGATGCCGTTATTGTTTAGCGGTTATAAAACACAACGAAGAAATTTGTAAAAAGTGTGAAGATAATCTTCACGAAATAACAGGTGAACTTTGTTTAAGATGTGGGTGCAGTAAAGAAGATTGCAGTTGTAAAGGTCACAAGTCATACTACGAAGCAATTTTTGCACCATTTTATTATGATGGCACTGCGGGGAACTCTATAAGACTTTTAAAGTTCCGTAAAAAGACTGAGATTGCCGATATTCTTTCAGAAGAAATGGCAAAATGCTACGTAAATAATGTTGCAAATTACTCACCTGATTTAGTAACGTTTGTGCCAATGCACAAGAAAAAGCAAAAAGAACGTGGCTTTAATCAGGCTGAGTTACTTACAAGAAAAATGTGTGAGCTTTTAGATTTACCTTGTGAAGAACTTCTTCTTAAACCACAAGAATCTGATGAACAGCACTTTCTTGATGGGACTTTGAGAAAAGGTAATCTTATAGGTATGTTTGAGGTAAACCCTGAAATTGATATTTTAGACAAACGAATACTTCTTTGTGACGATATTAAAACAACTGGCTCTACTTTAGACGAATGTGCAAAAACTCTGCTTATTGCAGGGGCTTCAGATGTAATCTGCCTTACTTGTGCAGTGGCGAAAAAGAAAACCAATAAAAAATGAACCCAAAGTTGCAAACAACAACTTTGAGTTCTTTTTTTAATCATCTTCTTCATCATCATCGTCATCATCTTCACTTTCTGGAAGTGGTGTGATTTCGACTTTAATTTTTTCTATTCTACGTTCATCAACTTTGAGAACTGTGAATTTTACATTTTCAAATTCAACTTCGTTCATTTCACCGTCTTTTGGTAAGAATTGAAGTTGGTCAATTATAAATCCTGCAAGAGTTTCATAATCGCCTTCCGGAAGTTCTTTACCTATAAGCTCTTCAATCTCTTCAATATCAATAGTACCATCAACTGTGAATGTATTATCGTCAATTTTTGAGATTTCTTCGTCTTCCTGGTCATATTCGTCCTGAATATTACCCATAATTGCTTCAACCAAATCTTCAAGTGTGAGAATACCAGCAGTGCCACCATATTCATCAACGACAATAGCCATCTGCATTTTTTTAGCACTCATCTCTGTAAACAATTCACCACAAGATTTTGTTTCAGGAATAAAGTACGCTTCTCTTGCCATCTTTTTAAGATTTGCTTTAGCAGGAATAGATTTACCAACGTATTTAAGTAAGTCTTTTACATAAATAAGACCGATTATATTATCAATATCGCCTTCATAAACAGGAATTCTTGAGTAACCCTTTTCAATAGCTAAATTAACAAAACCTTCAATATCAGCATCTTCAACGTCAACTGCAGTAACGTCAGTACGGTGAGTCATAATATCACCAGCGTTAAGGTCATCAAACTCAAAGATGTTGTTAATCATCTCTTTCTGAACGTCTTCAATAACACCCTTTTCCTGACCGACGTCAACCATCATTCTGATTTCTTCTTCTGTAACTACTTCTTCAGAAGCGTTAGGGTCAAATCCTAAAAGTCTTACAACACCATTTGTTGAAACAGAAAGCACTTTAACAAAAGGTGAAGTAATTTTTGAAATTGTTCTTAAAACACCAACCACTTTAAAAGCGATTTTTTCAGGAATCTGCATACCAATTCTTTTTGGTGCCAATTCACCGAAAACAAGTGTAAAGTAAGAAACTATAATTGTAATAATAACAACCGCAATAGGTGAAATAATTTTTTCGCTTACACCAGTTGAATTTACAACTACTGTTGTGAGCATTTCTGCTAAAGTTGTAGCAGCCGAAGCAGATGCCAAGAAACCTGCGAGTGTTACACCTATCTGAATTGTAGATAAAAACTTACTTGGGTTTTTTGTTAATTTTAAAACCTGTTTTGCTTTTTTGTTACCTTCGTCTGCCTGTTTTTCTAATTTTGCATCATTAAGCGAAATAAGCGCAATTTCACTCATTGCAAAAAATGCATTAACTAAAATAAGAATAATAAGTAACGGCACCTGCCAAATGAGAGATTTTGCATTTGCTGTTGCTTGTAATGTGTTGAAGCTCGGCTCAACTACTAAAGAAATAATACTAGGTCCGGCGTCATCCATTATAGGACTTGCTCCTTTCATCTAAATAAGATTATAATTCACCATAATAAAATATGATTTCACATTATACAAAATAATATGACTTTTGTCAATGTTATTACCATTTTTCTACAATATAGATATATATATTACTTAAATATAGCAAATTTTCCACTTTTTTTGTAGAAATTTTAACGATTTTATGTTTACAATTTTTCAAATTAGTGATAAAATAGTTGTGTTTGAAATTTATTTTTATAGGAGGCAAATTCCAATGGCACGTAAAATGAAAACCATGGACGGTAACAATGCGGCTGCGTATGTCTCATACGCTTTCACAGAAGTTGCTGGTATCTACCCAATCACACCATCAAGCCCGATGGCTGACTATGTTGACCAATGTTCAGTACAAGGTCAAAAAAACATTTTTGGCACAACTGTAAAAGTTGCCGAAATGCAATCTGAAGCAGGTGCTGCTGGTACAGTTCACGGCTCATTAGCAGCTGGTGCTCTTACACGTACTTACACAGCATCACAAGGTCTTCTTTTAATGATTCCTAACATGTATAAAATTGCTGGTGAACTTCTCCCATCAGTTTTCCATGTTTCAGCTCGTTGCGTAGCTTCTCACGCACTTAATATTTTCGGTGACCATTCAGACGTTTATGCTTGTCGTCAGACAGGTTTTGCAATGCTCGCTGAAACAAACACACAAGAAGTTATGGACTTAGGCGCAGTTGCTCACCTTGCAACTATTAAGAGCCGTGTTCCATTTATTAACTTCTTCGATGGTTTCCGTACATCTCACGAAATTCAGAAAATTGAAATCTGGGATTATGAAGACCTTAAAGAAATGTGCGATATGGATGCTGTTGACGCATTCCGTCAAAGAGCACTTAACCCAGAACATCCAGTAATGCGTGGTTCTCACGAAAATGGTGACATTTTCTTCCAACACAGAGAAGCATGTAACAAATTCTATGATGAAGTTCCTGCAATCGTAGAAGAATATATGGGTAAAGTTAATGCTAAACTCGGCACTAACTACCAACTCTTCAACTACTACGGTGCTGAAGATGCTGAAAGAGTTATCGTAGCAATGGGTTCATTCTGTGACGTAGCAGAAGAAGTTATTGACTATCTCTTAGCAAAAGGCGAAAAAGTTGGTCTTCTTAAAGTCAGACTTTACAGACCATTCGCTGCTGACAAATTCTGCGCAGCTCTTCCTAAAACAGTTAAGAAGATTGCTGTTCTTGACAGAACTAAAGAACCAGGTTCAATTGGTGAACCACTTTACCTTGACGTTGTTGCAGCTCTTGAAGCATGTGGCAAAACAGGTCTTACAGTAACAGGCGGTCGTTACGGTCTTGGTTCAAAAGACACACCACCTGCATCAGTATTTGCAGTTTACGATGAACTCAATAAAGCTGAACCAAAGAAACACTTCACACTTGGTATCAACGACGACGTGACTTACCTTTCACTCGAAGAAAAAGAAGCTCCAGCAACTGCTGCTGAAGGTACAATCGAGTGTAAATTCTGGGGTCTCGGCGGTGACGGTACTGTTGGTGCTAACAAAGACTCTATTAAAATCATCGGTGACCATACTGACAAATATGTACAAGCATATTTCCAATATGACTCAAAGAAAACAGGTGGCGTTACAATTTCTCACCTTCGTTTCGGTGATAAACCTATCAAGAGCCCATACTATGTAAACAAGGCAGACTTCGTTGCTTGCCACACACCTGCTTACATTGAAAAAGGCTTCAAGATTGTTAACGACGTTAAACCGGGCGGTGTATTCCTTATTAACTGCCAATGGAGTGACGCTGAAGTTGCTGAAAAACTCAACGCTGAAACAAAACAATATATTGCTAAGAACAACATTCAGCTTTACACAGTTAACGCTATTGACTTAGCTGCTGAAATCGGTCTTGGTAAGAGAACAAATACAATTCTTCAGGCTTCATTCTTCGCACTTGCTAATGTTCTTCCTAAAGAAGATGCTATCGGTTATATGAAGAACGCTGCTATGAAGTTCCTCAAAAAAGGTCAGGATATCGTTGATATGAACCACAAGGCTATTGACGCTGGTTTCGGTGCATTCAAGAAATACGACGTTCCTGCAGATTGGGCAAATGCAACTGATGCAACTGCAGCTGAAAAAGCTGAAGGCCCAGCAAAACTTGTTAAGATGGTTGACAACATCATGAAACCAGTTGGTAATATGAATGGTGATGCTCTTCCAGTTTCTGTATTTATGGACCACGCTGACGGTACATTCGAACAAGGTGCTGCTGCTTACGAAAAACGTGGTGTTGCAGTTATGGTTCCAGAATGGAACAACGACACTTGCATTGGTTGTAACAAATGTGCTTATGTTTGTCCTCACGCTACAATCCGTCCATTCGCAATGAGTGAAGAAGAAGCAGCTAATGCTCCAGAAATCACAAAAGTTGCTACAAAAGAAAAAGCAGTTACAAACAAAGGCTACAAATACACACTTGCAGTTTCACCTATGGATTGTATGGGTTGCGGTGTTTGTGTTGGCGTTTGTCCTACAGCTTCACTTAAAATGGTTTCTCGTGAAAGTCAGGATGCTCAACAAGAAGCATTTGATTACTGCGTAGATAACGTAACAGAAAAAGAAGGCATTGCTTCATCTGCTAACCTCATCTCAAGCCAGTTCAAGAAACCTCTTCTTGAGTTCTCAGGCTCATGTGCTGGTTGTGCCGAAACAGCTTATGCTCGTCTTGTAACACAGCTCTTTGGTGACAGAATGTACATCTCTAACGCAACAGGTTGTTCTTCAATCTGGGGTGGTCCAGCTGCTACATCACCATACACAGTAAACGCTAAGGGTCAGGGTCCTGCTTGGGCTAACTCACTCTTTGAAGATAACGCTGAACACGGTTTCGGTATGCTTCTTGGTCAAAACGCTATCCGTAACAGCCTTATTTCTAAAGTTGAAAACATCCTTACATCAGACAAAGCTTCTGATGACCTCAAGGCTAAAGCTCAGGCTTACCTTGATACAGTTAACGATGGTGAAGCAAATGCTGCTGCTACTGAAGCACTTGTTGCTGCTATTGGCGATGGCTCTTGCTGTGACAACTGCAAATCAATCCTCGCTAACAAAGAATACCTTTCAAAGAAATCTATATGGATCTTCGGTGGTGACGGTTGGGCATACGACATCGGCTTCGGCGGTGTTGACCACGTTCTTGCATCTGGCGAAGATGTAAACATTATGGTATTTGATACAGAAGTTTACTCAAATACAGGTGGTCAGGCTTCTAAGGCTTCTAATATCGGTCAGGTTGCTCAGTTCGCTGCTGCTGGTAAATCAGTTGCTAAGAAGAGCCTTGCTGAAATCGCTATGAGCTATGGTTATGTTTACGTAGCACAAATCGCTATGGGTGCTGACCAGAATCAGACTCTTAAAGCAATTAAAGAAGCTGAAGCTTACAACGGTCCATCACTTATTATTGCTTACTCTCCTTGCGAAATGCACTCAATTAAGGGTGGTATGGTTAACTGCCAGGTTGAAATGAAGAAGGCTGTTGACTGCGGTTACTGGAATATGTTCCGTTACAACCCAGCTCTTAAAGCAGAAGGCAAGAACCCATTCACAATTGATAGCAAACCTGCAACAGGTAGCTACCGTGAATTCCTTCTTAACGAAGCTCGTTACGCTTCTCTTACACGCTCATTCCCAGAAAGAGCTGAAGAACTCTTTGCTCGTTCAGAGAAAACAGCTGCTGAGAGATATGAACACCTCCTTCGTCTTAAGGACCTTTATGCTCCTAAAGCTGAATAATTAAAATAAATAAAAGCCAGTAGAGCAAAAACTCTACTGGCTTTTTGTTTTATATTTTTAAATCAATATAAAATTTTAACTACAACCTTTTTAACGTCGGTTGGCTCGTTGTTAAGACTAAGGCAAGGAGCGTGTAACTCATCTGTCATTATAATCGCAAACTCACCTTTTGTAAGTACAATTTTATCGTAATTCTTATTTAAACTATAAAAACAAATGTCGCCACCATCTTTATAATCTTCAGTTAACTTTACTTCTTCGGGAGACTCGAAACCTATTATTTCTGTACCACTTAAAACACATTGAATATCAATATATTTCTTGTGTGCTTCAAATTTAGCTTCTGCTTCTGTTTTTGTTTTATAAGAAGAAATAAAAGCATAAATATTCTTATCATCTATCTCGTAATTACCATCAGCCAAATCTTCATTAACTGCTTTTTTTATAAAATCAAAAGCAGCTTTAAAGCGTGGGTGGATACTTTCAAAATTCTTTAAATCTTTTGAATTAACATTTGTTACTATCATATTTATTGCTCCTTATTTTTAAATAATATATCAGCAGATTGATTATAGCACTTTTTATATTTCGTTGCAATATAAAACCCACGACAGATTTCTCTATCGTGGGGTTTAAGTTTATCTTTTTACTGATTTTGATGTAAGATAAGCACTTACTGCACTACCATTTTTTGCTTTTACGCAATATTTGTACTTTGTACCACTCTTAGCCTTAGTGTCTTTGTAGCTTGTTGTAGTAGCACTTACTGCAGTCTGCTTTTTAAAGCTTGACCACTTCTTTTTCTTTGCATCATAAGTTGAACGATAAACAACGTATTCTGTTGCACCCGCGCTTTCGCTCCAGCTTACGTTGATACCGTCATTTGCAACTGCTACCGTTACTTCTGGTGCTGCAAGATAAAGGAATGCTGCTGTTTCAGAGCTTGTCTGACCAGTTTTACTCTTGATTGCTTTAACCTTGTATTTGTACTGAACACCACTTACAACTTTTGTATCTGTAAATGACTTAACGTTTGACTTAGCTGTACCAATCTGTGAGAACTTTGTCCAAGCACCATTCTGAAGCTCTGAACGATAAATCTTAAAGCTTGTTGCTCCCTTTACTGCACTCCAGCTAACTTTTACACCTGTTTTTGCTTTTGCTGCTTTTACAGTTGTTTTTGTTAAGAAATACATTGAGTTAGATTGTGCTTTAGAGCATACTACACTACCCTTTACTGCCTTAAGACAATATTTATATTTCTTACCGCTTGTTACTTTTGTATCTGTCCACTCTTTTGTTGAGCCGTTTACTGTTTTAACCTTTTTGTAAGAATTATACTTTTTCTTGCTTTCGTTATATTCTGCACGATAAATTTTGTAGCTTTCTGCACTTACAACTGGTGACCATTTAATTTTGATACCATTTGATTTGATATATGCCTTTGGTGTTGGTGATATTTTAAATGTTACTGTATCGCTTGATTCTGAATTTTTAGTTGCTCCATCGTTTACCGCTTTCACTAAGTATTTGTATTGTGTTCCAAGTGTTACTGAACCATCAACATATTCTGTTGCTGTTACACCTGTTTTTACTGCTTTCCAGTTCTTATCCCATTTCTTAGTTGAAGTGTTATATACTTTTCTATATACGTTATAGCTTGCTGCACCATCTACTGCACCCCAGGTGATTACTACACCCTTTTCTTTTATAGCAGTTTTAATAACTGGTGCTTTAAGAGCAGTTTTTGGAATAACTGTTACTTCTGTTTTAGCATCACAACGAGTACAATGTTTTGACTTTGAACCTGTTTCTGTAGGAGTTGCAGGTTTGTCTATTGTAAATTCTTTTGAATAATCGTGTCCCAATGCTTTTACTTCTTCAGTACCTGTTGTTCCGCAAACTGTACATTTATATGTTTTAGAACCAGCATCAACACAAGTAGGTTGTTTTGTTACTGTACCACCATCAAATTTATGTGCTGTTTTTTCTATTGTAATATCCTTTGTAACGTTACATCTTGAGCAAGTCGCCGTTTTAACGCCTTCTTTTGTACAAGTTGGTTGAATCTTAATTGTACCTGCATTAAAGCTGTGACCTGTTGGGTTTATTTTTTCTGTTTTTGTGCCATTACAATTAGCACAAGTGTATGTTTTAACACCTGCAGTTTCACAGTTTGGCTGAGTTGTAATTACACCATCATTGTAACTGTGACCTGTAGCCTTTGTGACTTCTTCTTTATTCTTTAAGCATTGTGAACAGAAAAGTGTTTTCTTACCATCTTTTTCACAAGTTGCTTTTGTTTCTGAAACTGTTGTATAGTTGTGACCCTTTGCTGGGATTACTTCTGTTCTTGTGCCCTTACAAACTGAGCAAGTATATGTTTTAACACCTGTTGCTTCACACTTTGCAGAAGTTGTTTCTTTACCCGAATCCCATTGATGCTGACAAGGAAGTTGAGCAGTAATTTCTGCTGATTCTGCTGACTGGTCACTCTCAGTACCATTCATTGTAACAGAAACTTTATATTTATATTTTGTGTTATTTGTAACAGATGAGTCTGTATAACTATTAGTTGTTGAAGTACCAACGGAGGTATATGAGTTATAGCCTGCACCAAAGCCCATAAAGCCCTCTGAATATGTACTTCTATAAATTGTGTATTGTGAAGCACCTGAAATTTTATCCCAGGTAACTTTGACACCATTATCCGTATTTTCTACTTTAACATTTTTAGGAACTGCTGCTGAAACTAAGCCTTCTTTACTTTCGAGCTTACCACCATAAGTAAAGCGACCACGAACTACAAGACGGATATATTTACCCATATCACCTGAAGCAATAGTGTAAGTATTACCGGTAGCACCACTTATTTTTGTATATGTAATATTGCCTTCACTGTCTTTTGTACCAGATTCCCACTGGTATTTAACGTATTTAATAACACCATTATAAGCTTTTTCTGGTGTAACCTTACTCATATCTGCAGTAAGCTTTTCGCCTACCTGGAAGTTACCTAAAACACTTACACTACCTGTAATAACTTCGTTTACAGTGTAATGGTTTGGTGCAGAAATAAGAGAACTTTCCCAAACGTCATCAAAGTTAAAGCCAGATAATTTTTTGTTTGTCATTTCACTTGCTTTTTTTGCAGTTGCAGTAGGAGTTGAACTCATACCACTACCACCGAAGCCTTGTGATGCAGAACCTATTTCATAATAGCAATTTGTTGAAGAACCTGTTGTATAACCTGCAATAGCACCGCAGTATGTACCAGCAGTAATTGCACCTGTGTTGTAAGAAGTTTCAGTTGCACCACATTGACCTGCAAGACCGCCGGCGTATGATGAGCCTTTAGAAGTTGAAGCTTTTACATCGCCTTTATTGTAGCAGTCAGTAAGTGAACCCGTTGTTTTACCAGCAATACCACCCGCATAAACGTTACCTGTTGCCTTACTACCTGTATAAGAAGCAGTTACAGTACCAGATTTATGAGAAAGAATTTCTGAACCAATAAATGAACTGCTATTACCGATAACACCACCAGCATAAACATTCGCAGAAGTAAATGCAAATGATGCTGTACAATTTGAAGTAACGGTTACGTCACCAGATGTTGAACAACTGTCAATAGTAGCAAACCAGCCACTTACGTTACCAGCTAAAATACCAGCATAAACGCTTGTAGCACTGCTTGAACTGTAATTTAACGTAACACTACCTATAACAGTAAGGTTTTTAACAGTACCTGAAACCTGGCCGAAAAGACCAGCATAAGTACCAGTTGAATTAACCTTTAAACCAGAAATTGTTTTGCCGTTACCTTCGAATGTACCAGAGAAAGCGCTACCATTACCGATAGGTGTCCAGTTATCATAGCCACTAAGACTAATGCTTTTAGTAAGCTTATAACTACCTGAAAGTGGATAGTTATCATTAGTACCAATAGCCGCCAATTGTGCTGCATCGCTGATTTCAATTACGTCTGCCGCAGAAGCAATTGTCACAGGGAATGCCGCAACAACGAAAACCAATGCTAATAAAAGTGATAATACTTTTTTCATTTGTTTATTCTCCTTTAATACTTTTATAAATGCACTTATTTGTACATACTACCACAAAGTGCATTATAACACCAAAAGTACAAATAAACAATAAGCAGAATAAACAAAAAACAGGTGTTGCTACTTGCAACACCCGTTTCGTTTTTCATCACTTTAACGTGATTGTGTTGTATTTCTCTGCCGTCGCCTTATTGAATGAGCATATTTCGCTACCATTCTGTGAATAACTATAAACTGTATCGCCTGTATAAGTTGCTCTGTTTACTGGTTTATAACTGGTATAACCATCTTCTGTTTTAACAATATAGTTGTTCACTTTTTCTAATTTACCATCTTTGATATTTACTTTCAATGCAATCACGTTATCAGTAGAATTGAATTCTGAACGATAACTGTTATCTTCTGTGTGCATATATTCAGTAGTCATTCTGTAAGGAATATACATTGTAAGATTTTTAGAATCCCAACAAACTGCTTTGTGGTCATAAAAAGCAACAGACTCTAAATAACCCCAGAGATTATCTGTATTCTCTTGTGGTAAAATTTCAAATTTGGCAACTTCTTTTGGATTTTTCTTATCACTCACATCGAAGAGAGAAACTTTCATACCGTCTCCAGCGCCGTCATCATCACCATTAACACCAATACCTAAAAGATAATTTTCTGTTACAGGGTGAAGGTAATTTGAAAATCCTGGTATTTTAAGTTCACCTAAAACTTCTGGGTTTTCAGGGTCTTTCAAATCAATTACAAAGAGTGGGTCTGTCTGCTCAAAAGTCACAACATAACCAGTGTCACCCATAAAGCGAACAGATTTGATTGTTTCGCCCTTTGCAAGACCTTCGACCATACCAACAATTACCATATCCTCATCTAAAACATAAAGATTGTTTTTAGCGTTCTGGAAGTTGCCCGTAGTTGTAGCAATCCTCAAATATCCGTTATATTCATCAACACTGAACTGATTAAGTGCAGTACCATTTACTTTACCCTTTGTTTTATACTGAATTTTTTCACCTGAAATATCGAATTTCAAAATCTCAGTTGTATAAATAGCAGAGTCGTCAATCATAAATATTTCTGCTACTGAATCACGTTTTGAAGAAATAGTTTCTTCGAATCTTCCACTTGTTACGTAAAGATTATTAGCAGTACAATAAACGTCTTCGCCACCGCCTAAAACTGCAGTTGAGTTAAAGGTTTCTTTGTGATTAGTAGCATCAAGTGTAGATACTACCACATAAGAACTATCTTGCACTTCACTCATAACACAGATATCTTTTGCAGAAATTCTGCAAGAATTTTCACCTGAATAAACCTCTGGCACACAGTAGTCTGTAATTTTTATACCATCCATATAAAGTGGCACGTTATAGTTAGAAATAAGAACTATTTTATTACCGATTTTTCTTGCTGATAAATAGTCACCATCCTGATAAACACGCCATTCTTCTTTCGGGTTACTTCTATCACTTATATCGTAAGAAACAGCACAAGTAATCATTTTGTAATCGTAATAAAAATATCTGCCGTTGTTTTCTTTTTCTTCACTCTTTTCTTCACCATAGAAAGAATAGCAATCAAGAATTGCAATAAGTCTGTTGTTATCTACAAAAATCTCTTTTACTTCTGAATATTTAATTTTTTCGTTTTCCTGCTTACCGACTTTAATTGCACCTTTTTGTGTTAAGGCACCATTTTTGCCCGTTTCGACAATGAAAATTTTATTTATAAAATCTTCTTCGGTCATATCTTCATAAAGCTTTTCATTAGGATTATAGCCTGGTGTGTAATATATGGTGTCACTTACTATATCATCATTTGCACTTGTAGTCTCCTCAAACTTTTTGCCATACTCTAAAAAACTCTGATATTCCCAATAAGTTTTTTGTGCTGGTACAACGTAAAGGAATCTGCCATCATTTTTAATAATATCTGCTTCGTTAACACCAGCTACTTGCTCGTTGGTTTCGCCGTGCTCACCCCTGCTTTCAGATGAAGTGTATTTTTCTGTTACACTTTCATACAGAACATCGTCACCTTTAAGATACTGAGAACCTGTCCCTGCAACTGTGCCATTTACAGTTCCCTCTGGCATTGCCATATTACTATCCATAACTTCTTCCATATCTTCAGTAGCAACACCATCAATTAAAGAGCCAAACATATCAAAAGCACCATTGAGCTTCATCATATTATTATAATTCTTCTGATAGTCTAAAAACATATTCTCAATTTCAGAATAATCTTCTACTACTGTAATTTCATTTCCCTGATTATCAGGTCGTTGTGTGTCGTGTGGCCCACCATCATATGCAAAATATTGCCAAGGTTTTGCAACAAACACACTTGTAACTACAATAGCAAAAACTGCGGCTACTGCAATCATCTTTTTAAAGAGAGATTTATTTTCTTTCTTTAAGTTTTCAGTTTCTTTTTCTAAAACTTCTAATTTATTAACTTCTTTTTGAAGTAACACTTTAATGTTTTCTTTACCTAAAGTTTCGGGTAATTCTATATTTTCATTATTTTTAAGAGTTTCGTTTAACTTTGAAAGTTCTTGTTCTGTAAAAACTTCTTCAGTGCTGATTTCATTATTATTGATTTCATCGCTTCGCATAAAACTCACCCTAATACCTTTCTTAATTTTTCTAAAGCACGTTTCTGTTTTGAACGTATTGTTGACGGAGAGAGATTATAAATTTTTGAAAGCTCTTCACTTTTAAATCCGCCGATTATAGAGAGTAAAATTATTTGTGCATCTGGTGGGGTTAATGATTTTAACGCTTCAATTAATTCAATACTATTAAAAGAAGATGGCGCACTTTCATCTTCAATTAAAAATATGTAATCATCTTCTGGTAACAAATCAGGATTTTTCTTATTCTTTTTAAGTTGACTTTTACATTGATTAGAAAGTATTTTAAAAAGCCACGATTTAAAAAGATTGTCGTCTCTTAAATTACTTAATTGTTTAAACGCAGTTATAACTGTTTCTTGCACCGCATCTTCAGCATCTTCTTTATTGTTTAACATATATAACGCAAAGCGATACATATCTTCACTATAAAGAGAATACAACTCCGAAAACGCAGTTATATCACGGTCTTTTGCTCTTTTCACTAAAAAGGATATATCCAAATTAATCACGCCCCTTTTACTCTCTACTAATAAGAGTACAATATTTTTAAAATTGTTGCAACAATTTTAAAAAAATGCAAATTGTAAACAAATATTAAATTTCCATAAAACATTTGCAATATAATATGTATTGTGTTATAATGTTTAGCGATTATTTTTAAATTTCAAAATGAAAGGTCAAATAAAAATGTCTTTTTTCAAAAAACTTTTTGGGGATTACTCAACAAAAGAGATTAAGAGAATTTCTGGTCTTAAAGATAAAGTTCTCGGTTTAGAAGAAGAATACTCTAAGCTTACTGATGCTGAGCTTCAGGCTAAAACTCCTGCATTTAAAGAGCGTTTAGCTAATGGTGAAACACTTGATGATATTTTACCAGAAGCATTCGCCGCTTGTAGAGAGGCTGCATGGCGTGTGCTTAATATGAAGCACTACCCTGTTCAGATTTTAGGTGGTATCATTCTTCATCAAGGTAGAATTGCAGAAATGAAAACTGGTGAAGGTAAAACTTTAGTTGCCACTTTACCAGCATATTTGAATGCACTTTCCGGCGAAGGTGTTCACATCGTTACTGTTAACGATTATCTTGCAAAACGTGACTCTGAGTGGATGGGTAAGTTATATCGCTTTATGGGTCTTACAGTTGGTCTTATTATTCACGAGAAAGACAACACTGAAAGACAAGAAGCATATAATGCAGACATTACTTTCGGTACAAATAACGAAATGGGCTTTGACTATCTTCGTGATAATATGGTTATGTATAAAGACCAGCGTGTTCAACGTGGTCACGCATTCGCAATTGTCGACGAGGTTGACTCAATTCTTATTGACGAAGCAAGAACTCCACTTATTATTTCCGGTATTGGCGAAGCATCAACCGACCTTTACAAAGTTGCAAACGACTTTGTTAAAAGACTTAAAATGGTTAAGGTTAAAGAGCTTGATGCAAAAACTAACGCTGAAGAAATCACCGAAGAAGAAAACGGCGATTATTTAGTTGACGAAAAAGCAAAAACTGCTACACTCACAAAGCAAGGTATTGCTAAAGCAGAAAAAGCTTTTGGTCTTGAAAATCTTATGGATGCCGAAAACCTTACAATTCAGCACCATATTAACCAGGCATTAAAAGCACACGGTACAATGCACCGTGACGTTGACTACGTTGTAAAAGATGGTCAGGTTCTTATTGTTGACGAGTTCACAGGCAGAATTATGCTTGGCAGACGTTACAGCGAAGGTCTTCACCAGGCTATTGAAGCAAAAGAAAACGTTAAGGTTGAGCACGAAAGTAAAACTCTTGCAACTATTACGTTCCAGAACTACTTCCGTCTTTACAAAAAACTTTCTGGTATGACTGGTACTGCTATGACTGAAAGTGATGAATTTAAAGAGATTTATTCACTTGACGTTGTAGAAATTCCAACAAACAAACCACTTGCACGTCAGGATAATGACGACGTTCTTTATAAAACAGAAGAAGCAAAATTCAACGCTATTATTGAAGTTATTGTTGAAGCACACGCAAAAGGTCAACCAGTTCTTGTTGGTACAGTTAACATTGAAAAGAGTGAAAAACTCTCTCGACTTCTTAAAAAAAGTGGCATTAAGCACGAAGTGTTAAACGCTAAATTCCACGAAAAAGAAGCAGAAATCGTAGCACAAGCAGGTAAATTCGGTGCAGTTACAATTGCTACTAATATGGCTGGTCGTGGTACTGATATTATCTTGGGTGGTAACCCTGAATTTATGGCAAAACTTGAGATGCGCAAAAAAGGTTACCCAGATGAACTTATTGCAGAAGCAACAGGTTTTGCAGAAACTACTAATGAAGAAATTTTAGAAGCACGTAAAACTTTCCGTGATTTAGAATCAAAATTCAAAGAAGAAACAAAAGAAGAAGCAGAAAAGGTAAGAAAAGCTGGCGGTCTTTACATTATTGGTACAGAACGTCACGAATCGAGACGTATTGATAACCAGTTACGTGGTCGTGCTGGTCGTCAGGGTGACCCAGGTGAAAGCCGTTTCTTCCTTTCTGCAGAAGACGATTTATTAAGACTTTTCGCTGGTGACAGATTCTATAATACACTTGACGCTTTCAAATCAATTGGTGATATGCCTGTTGAAGCAAGACTTTTCACAAGCACAATTGAAAATGCTCAGAAGAAAGTTGAAAGCAATAACTTTGCAGTTCGTCGTAACGTTCTTAAATACGACGACGTTATGAATAAGCAGAGAGAAGTTATTTATGGTCAAAGAAACAAGGTTCTTGACGGTCAGGATATAAGTGCAACAATCCAGAAGATGATTGTTGACACAATTTCTGAATCTGCAGACTTCTACTGCCCTGCTTCAAATAGTGTGAGCGACTGGAACTTTAAAGGTCTTGCTACAAAATACAACTGGCTTATTACAGAAGATGAAATTAAAGAACTTACTAAAACAGAAGACGTTGCAGAAGTTCTTCTTGATAAAGCACAAAAACTCTATGACGACAGAAAAGCAGAGTTCGGTGAAGATTTAATTAAAGAAATTGAAAGAAGTGCCCTTCTTCGTAACGTTGATATGCGTTGGATGGACCACATTGACGCTATGGACCAGTTAAAACGTGGTATTTCTCTTCGTGCTTATGCACAGAAAGACCCTGTTATTGCCTTCAGAGAAGAAAGTTTTGATATGTTTGACGAAATGACAAACGAAATAAGAGAAGGCACCGTTGACTTCGTTCTTAAAGTAAGAATTCGTAAAGAAGAACCAGTTGAAAGAAAGCAGACAGTTAAAATTACTGCAACGTCTGGTAGCGACGACCAGACAGTTAAAAAGCAACCTGTAAAAAAAGCACAAAAGGTTGGCAGAAATGACCCTTGCCCTTGCGGTAGCGGTAAGAAATATAAAAAGTGCTGTGGCATGAACGAAAATTAATTTTTTCACAGTTACTATTAAAACAAAAACCTCGGATAGTTGAATTCACTCATCTATCCGAGGTTATTTTATTTCCTTCTCTAAATCTTTATTTTCTCATTCTTCGGGCAACATTAACAGATAAAAATATATTTATCACTGTTAACAATAACAATATCACTGATGAAAGCAAGAAAACTATAAATAAATTAGAAACTGTATTTTCAAAATTTCTGAATGTATCTATTGGTGTATAAGCATTGTAATTATTAAATGATAAAATTGAATTCACAGAATTTATACCACTCAAATTATTAGTGCAAATATATATCCCCTCAAGCTTCACTAAATCTTCATACTCTATAAAATCTTGTTCATTTTCAATTTTTGAATTTATTAACAACGATGTTATTTCAAAAAATGTTTCCATATTAACAAAACCGACATTTTTCATACCTGGCGTAACACTATTTGTCATAACAAGAGAATTTTCTGCAATTCCACTTTTTGTACTAAGAGTCAAATGCTCCAAATCATTAGAAACAAATCCTCCGTCAACTATTTCTGTAACACTTATATCCAACACAATATCTTCATTCTGCGAATTTGCTAAATACAAAGTAGCATCTGACATTTCTTCCAAACCTATATAATTGCAGTATTTTTCATCAATGGCAAACAAATTCAGGCTACAACCACTCATTGACAATCCACCGCAAGCAGTATAAACAGGAATAACCTCGTTTCTATTTATCGTAAAAGCTTCTTCCAATATACTATTTATATTATCTACATCTGTAACATTTACATTTCTCGCTGTTCCAGCACAAAAAACATTATTTACATAAACAGTTCGGGCTGACATATTTTTTATAGTATCTTTTTCGCATTCAAAATATTCTTTTGAGTAAAACAAACCTACCACACTTGTAGCTGTTATCACCAACGAAACAAAAAAAGCCATTAAAGCCAATATCAATTTATAAGGTGGTAACATTTTAATATTTTTTCCATCTTTTTTCAAAAATGCTTTATTAATATGCTTTTTATAAATTTGAAAATAAATAGCAATTAATATGCAAATCAAAACAAGAATACCTACAACAATTAAAACAAAAATTGAAACATTCATTTCATTCTCACCTCATATATTAAAGAATTCTTTAAACATATAGTAATAACTTCTTGTTACATCTACAGTTTTATCATCAGTCATAGTTAAGACAAATTTCATCGAAAGCGTTGGCTTAATCTTCTTAACATGATTCCTTGAAATAGCAACTGAATTGCTTATCCTAATAAATTCACTATTATCCAACTGTTGCAATATTTTATACAGCCTCTCAGTTGACTTATAAACACTATCTCTAGTATGCACTTCAACCAAATGACCATATGTTTCAATATAAGATATGTCTTTTACAGCTAAAACAATTTTTTCATCTGAAGCAAAATCTTTAACTATTAAACTATCTAAAAATCTATTCGCTTCACTCAACACTAAATCTGCTTCATCGTCAACTTCAATTCCTAATTCATTAAGTTGATTTTGTATTTCAACAAAACGTTCTTCGCTAACAGTAAGTCTAACTTTCAAATACATCATCCCCTTTTGCTACTGTCAAATAAGAGTATAACCAAAACAGTGTTTTTCTTCAATACTTAATGAATACAATGCAGATATCGTTCCATATTTTACAAAATATCAATAAATAATAGAAAATCCCACCACAAAGTTGCTGCACAAATGCATTACCCTTTAGATGCAAAACTCCTATAATCAAACCACATCTATATAAGATTTTTTAAGTATTGCTTTCTTTGGAAATTTATGCTATCATTAAGAAAAATTGGGGAGGTAAAGTTTATGTTTTCACTCATCATTCGACGCAGACGAAAATAGCTTGTATCGTTTTAGGTACAGGCTTAATCGCTTATGTGCCTGAAAGAATGATGAAAAGAGATATTGAACTTTTTATTATACTGTTGATGGCTCATAAGCTTTCAACAGTTTTTTATTATAAACACAATTAAAGGAGAAAAAATATATGGAATACAATATATATTCAATAAACGAAGCAATTTATAATCTTATAGAATTACCTGACAATGCAACCATATTAGATATTGGTTGCAGAAATGCGGGTTATTTAAAAGATATTTTAGAAAAATTTCCAGATAAAATAGAAAAAGCTATTGGCATTGATATAACTGACAAACACTTTGACGAAGTCGATTATAAATCCCCCATTGAACTTTCAGTTATGAACTGTGCGGATGGTTTAGCTTTTGAAGATAATAAATTCGATTTAATCATCGCAAAGGATGTGCTTGAGTGTATTACAGATAAATCAAAGTTCATAAAAGAAATTCACAGAATCTTAAAACCCAATGGAACTATAATTTGTGCAAATGCAGATTTTGACAGCATCACCCTTAATGGTAAAGATAAAGAATTAATCAGAAATGTAATCCACTCTTATGCTGTTACTAAACAGCCTTGGATGGATGACCTTGACAGTTGGATGGGAAGAAGGACTTATAGTATTTTTAACAATACAAATTTATTTATAAGTAGTGTTTCTATTCATAGCGTAATTGAAACCGAATACGAAGAAGGTAAAATGGGTTACAATTACAGTCAGTATGTAAAATGGCTCGTGGATAATAAAACAAGAAAACTCAACAAAAGAGAATATAAAAAGTTCATTGATAATTTAATAGAAGCAGATAAAAATGGTGAATATATTTTCACAAAACCTTACTACATATATAAAGGTATAAAAAAGTAGTATAACACAAAAAACCTTACAAAGTTCTCACTTTGTAAGGTTTTATTTGTTTTATACTCTTTCAACCGCAATCTTTACATTCTCGCCGTTGATATCCCAATCTTTTGCATTAGCTGTTTCGCTAACTGTGATTGAATCTGCAAGAACGATTGTAGCAATTGCTTGCTTGTTTTTAAGTGCAATATCTGCTATCTTTTCGTTACCAGAAAGTGTAACGTTAATATGGTCTGTAACGTTGAAGTCAGAATCTTTTCTCATTGTCTGAATCTTACTGATAAGTTCTTTTACAAAGCCTTCTTCAATAAGTTCTTCTGTGAGTTCAGTATCAAGTGCAACAGTAACACCTTTATCAGAAACTGTGAATACGCCTTCTTTCTGAACTGTATCAATAAGAACGTCTTCAACTGCTAATTCTACTGTACCACTTGCAAGTTCAAGTACGAGTTTACCGTCAGTATCAAGTGTCTTTTTAGCGTCACTTGGTAATTCTGCTAAAGCGTTTCTGATTTCGCCTAATTGTTTACCATACTTCGGACCTAACGTCTTTAACTGTGGTTTGAACGTATATGATACGAATGATTCTGCATCAGCATCAAAATCAACGTTTTTAACGTTAAGTTCTTCACGGATAATATCTATAAAGTAGCCTTCAACCTTTTTGTCACAATTAACGTACATTGTGTTAAGTGGTTGTCTGTTCTTTAAGTTAGAGCCATTTCTTGCAGCACGACCGAGAACAACAATGTCAACTACTTCGTCCATATTCTTTTCGAGTTCTTTATCGATAAGGTCTTCTCTTATTACCGGGAAGTCGCAAAGGTGAACGCTTTCAGGAGCAGACTTATCTACGTTACAAACAAGATTTCTGTAAATTGCTTCTGCCATAAATGGAATCATAGGAGCAGCAGTTTTTGCAGTAACAGTAAGTGCTGTATAAAGTGTCATATATGCAGCAGTCTTGTCGTCTGTTTCGCCTTGTACCCAATATCTTTCTCTGCCACGACGAACGTACCAGTTACTCATTTCGTCTGTGAATTCCTGAAGTGCTTTTGCTGCTTCGGGAATTTTGTAATTAGCTAAGTTGTCGTCAACTGCTTTTACCATTGAATAAAGTTTTGAAAGAAGCCATTTATCCATAACGGTAAGTTTGCAATCTTCTAAATTATATTTAGTTGGGTCAAACTTATCAATATTTGCATAAAGTACGTAGAAAGCGTAAGTATTCCAGAGAGTACCCATAAACTTTCTCTGACCTTCAACAACTGTTTTACCGTAGAAACGGTTTGGAAGCCAAGGTGCCGAGTTAGTGTAGAAATACCAACGGATAGCGTCTGCACCATAACTTTCGAGTGCGTCAAATGGGTCAACCGCGTTACCCTTTGATTTACTCATCTTCTGACCATTTTCATCCTGAACGTGACCTAAAACGATAACGTTTTTATAAGGTGCTTTGTTGAAGATGAGAGTTGAAATAGCAAGAAGTGAATAGAACCAACCACGAGTCTGGTCAACTGCTTCTGAAATAAAGTCTGCTGGGAATTGTGCTTCAAATAATTCTTTATTTTCAAATGGATAGTGATGTTGTGCGAATGGCATAGCACCACTGTCAAACCAACAGTCAATAACTTCTGGTACACGGTGCATTTCTTTACCGCAATCAGGACATTTGATTGTAACTGCATCAATAAATGGTCTGTGAAGTTCAATATCTTCCGGACAGTTACTGCTCATTGATTTTAATTCTTCAATAGAACCAATTGAATGACGGCAACCACATTCACACTCCCATATATTAAGTGGTGTACCCCAATATCTGTTACGAGAAATACCCCAGTCCTGAACGTTTTCTAACCAGTCGCCGAAACGACCTTTACCAATGCTTTCAGGAATCCAGTTGATTGTGTTGTTATTCTTAATTAAATCTTCTCTTACTTCTGTCATCTTGATAAACCAAGATTCTCTTGCATAGTAAATAAGAGGAGTTGAACATCTCCAGCAGTGTGGATATTCGTGTTCAAATTTTGGAGCATCGAAAAGAAGCCCTGCTTTTTCAAGGTCAACTAAAACTAATTTATCTGCATCTTTAACGAATGTACCAACGTATGGTGTTGGCTCTGCCATTAAACCAGCGCCGTCAACTAACTGAATAAATGGTAAATCGTATTTTCTGCCGACTTTAGCGTCGTCTTCACCGAATGCCGGTGCAATATGAACGATACCGGTACCATCTGACATAGTAACGTAACTGTCAGTTGTAATGAAGAAACCTTTTTTATTCTGTTTATCGCAAAGCGGTTTTACGTAATCAAAGAGTGGAACGTACTCTTTATGCTCAAGGTCTGCACCTTTCATTGTTTCAATTACTTCATACGCTTCAGTTTCTTCTGTTTTAAGTTTACCTAAAACTTTATCAAGAAGTGCTTCAGCCATATAATATGTGAAACCGTCAGCAGCTTTAACTTTGCAATATGTATCCGCGGGGTTTACACAAAGTGCAACGTTTGAAGGGAGTGTCCAAGGTGTAGTAGTCCAAGCAAGGAAATATGCATCTTCGTTTGCAACTTTAAAACGAACTACAGCAGAACGTTCTTTTACTGTTTTATAACCTTGCGCAACTTCGTGTGAAGAAAGCGGAGTACCGCAACGTGGGCAATAAGGAACAATTTTAAAACCTTTGTAAAGAAGATTTTTTTCATAAATCTTTTTAAGTGCCCACCATTCTGACTCAATGAAGTCATTGTGGTAAGTAACGTAAGGGTCTTCCATATCTGCCCAGAAACCAACTGTACGTGAGAAATCTTCCCACATACCTTTGTATTTCCAAACACTTTCTTTACAGTGACCAATAAATGGTTCAAGACCATATTCTTCAATCTGCTCTTTACCGTCAAGACCTAAAAGTTTTTCAACTCCAAGTTCCACAGGAAGACCGTGAGTATCCCAACCAGCCTTTCTTGGAACCATACAGCCTTTCATTGTACGGTAACGTGGAATCATATCTTTAATAACACGTGTTAAAACGTGGCCAATGTGTGGCTTACCATTTGCTGTTGGTGGGCCATCGTAGAAAACATAAGGTGTTCCGTTCTTTCTGTCTTCAATACTTTTTTCAAAGATTTTTTGGTCACGCCAGAATTTTTCAATTTGTTTTTCTTGTTCAACAAAATTCACATTTGGTGAAATTGGGTCGTACATTTTACTACCTCCATAAAACTGACATTTTATATAGCGTCATACAGAAAATATATTATCACGAATAGTATTGATTTGCAAGTGTTTTGTGCTAATAATATATAAAAACTTGGCATATTGGTAACCAATAGTCAATTTTTTTATTTTAATTATTTTTTCGCTATATCTTTACAACTTGACATAATTTCGTTATAATATGTATTTGGTAAAATATGTACTTTAAATTTTCTCCAAGAAAGGAATTTTTTATATGCTTCAATTTGAAGAATTAAAGTTAGAATTATCATCTTACGAAGACAAACTCAAAGATTTAGCAGAAGCTTTAGGTCTTAAAGCAATGGCTGAAGAAGTTAAGGAATTAGAAGAACAAAGTGCTCAGGATGGTTTCTGGGACGACGTTCAGAATTCACAGAAAATAGTTCAGAGAACTGCTACTTTAAAAAATAAAATCAAGGCTTACGATGACCTTAAAGCAGTTTATGAAGATACTCTCACATTAATTGATTTAGCAAACGAAGAAGAAGACGAGTCTCTCTTTGACGAGTGCCGTAGTAGTGTTGATGCTTTTATAAGTCAACTTGATGCTATGACACTTTCAACTCTTCTTACTGGTGAATATGACTCTAACAACGCTATTCTTACATTCCACGCTGGTGCTGGTGGTACTGAAGCACAAGACTGGGCACAGATGCTCTTTAGAATGTATAACCGTTGGGGTGAAAGACACGGTTTCAAAGTTTCTACACTCGACTACCTTGATGGTGATGAAGCAGGTCTTAAATCTGCAGTTATTCTTATTGAAGGCGAAAATGCTTACGGCTATATGAAGAGCGAAAGCGGTATTCACCGTCTTGTTCGTGTTTCTCCATTTGATGCTTCAGGCAGACGTCACACGTCTTTCGCATCACTAGAAGTTATGCCTGAAATTGATGACACAATTGAAGTTGACATTGCTCCGGAAGATATTAAAATGGACGTTTACCGCTCATCTGGTGCAGGTGGTCAGAAAGTTAACAAAACTTCATCTGCTGTTAGACTTACTCACATTCCTACTGGCATTGTGTGCTCTTGTCAGGTTGAAAGAAGTCAGCATCAGAACAGAGAAGTTGCTATGCGTATGCTTAAATCAAAACTTATTGAAATCAAAGAAAGAGAACACCTTGATAAAATCAGTGATATCAAAGGTGTTCAGAAAGAAATTGCCTGGGGTAGCCAGATTCGTTCTTACGTATTTATGCCATATACCCTTGCAAAAGACCACAGAACAAACTTTGAAAATGGTAATATAAACGCAGTTATGGACGGCGATATTGACGGTTTCATTAACGCTTATTTAAAATTACAGGCTAATAAATAAAATGGATATAAGAAAAGACTCATTAAAAAAACATTACGAGTGGAATGGTAAAATTGAAGTTGTCACTCGTTGCCCACTCGAAACAAAAGAAGATATGTCTTTAGCATATACCCCAGGTGTTGCTGAAGCGTGTCTTGAAATAGAAAAAGACGTTAACAAGTCATTTCAGTTAACAAGAAGGAATAATTTAGTTGCAGTTATAACAGATGGTACTGCTGTTTTAGGTCTTGGTGATATTGGTCCGGAAGCGGGTATGCCCGTTATGGAAGGCAAATGTGCACTTTTCAAAGCATTCGCTGACGTTGATGCTTTTCCGCTTTGCATAAAATCTAAAGACCCCCAAGAAATTGTTAAAACTATTAGTTTAATTTCAGGTAGTTTTGGTGGTATTAATTTAGAAGATATTTCTGCACCAAGATGTTTCGAAATTGAAAAGAAATTAAAAGAATGCACCGATATTCCAATTTTCCACGATGACCAGCACGGCACTGCAGTTGTTGTTTTAGCGGCACTTCTTAACGCTTTAAAGGTTGTAAAAAAGGATATTGATTCTGCTAAAATCGTGCTTAACGGTTTAGGTGCGGCAGGTACGGCAATAGCAAAAATGCTTATAGCCGCAGGTGCTAAAAATATGGTGCTTGTTGACAGATATGGCATCATAGAAGAAAATGACGTTTCTTTAGGTGAAGAAAGACAGTCTTTAGCAAAAATCACAAACAATGAAAAATTAAAGGGCGACCTTTCTGTTGCAATTAAAAATGCTGACGTTTTCATAGGCGTTTCTGCACCCAACGTATTAAGTGAAGAAATGGTAAAAACTATGAATAGTGATGCTATTGTTTTTGCTATGGCTAACCCGACACCTGAAATTATGCCGGATATTGCAAAAAATGCTGGTGCAAGAATTGTTGGCACAGGTCGTTCAGATTTCCCTAATCAAATTAACAACGTTCTCGTTTTCCCTGGTATTTTCCGCGGTGCATTAGATGCAAATGCTACTGAAATTACCGAAAATATGAAACTCGTCGCCGCAAAAGCGTTAGCAGAGCATATTAAAGAAAACGAATTAAGTGAAGAAAACATTATTCCATCTGCACTCGATAAATCAATAGCTTACGAAGTTGCAAAGGCAGTTAAAGAGCAAGCAGAACTTGAAAAAGTAGTTAGAATTTAAAAATTCTAACTACTTTTTTAATTGAAAATTGAAAGTTGAAAATTGAATATTTCGGGTCTGCGACGCTATTGATTGTATTAGTTGAAAAATGAAAGTTGAAAGTTGAAAATTTTGGAACTGCGTTTACATTATAAATTGAATAAACAATAGTTTATCCTATCATTTTTAGTTGATACCTAAATCGAACTTTAAATGATAGGATAAATTTATTTATCTTAATATTTAATTATAATCGTCTTTGCCCCTTAACTTTCAACTTTAAATTTTCAACTTTCAATTAAAATCAAGGCGTAGCCTTCCGAAATTCTGCATTCTGAATTCTGCATTTTTTAAAAATTCTCTTGTATATTCCCAAATTTTATGTATAATAGTGTAGTTAAAAAATTTAAGGATTGGTAAAAAAATGGCAGAAAAAAGAAGCACTTTTTCAGGCAAGTTAGGTTTTGTACTTGCCACTGCAGGTTCGGCTGTAGGTCTTGGCAATATATGGCGCTTTCCATATCTTGCGGCAAAATATGGCGGCGGTATATTTTTATTGGTTTACCTTGTTTTAGCTCTCACTTTCGGTTTTGCTTTAATGTGTGCTGAAATTGCAATAGGCAGAAAAACAGGCGTAAGTGCCATTGAAGCATTTGGTAAACTCAATAAGAAATTCAAATTTGTAGGTATTCTCTGTTCAATTGTTCCTATTATAATTCTCCCCTATTACTCTGTTATTGGTGGTTGGATTATTAAATATTGTACAGTGTTTATAACCGGTAACATATCTTCCGCCGCAACTGACGGATTTTTCGATTCATTTATTTCTGCACCATTCCAGCCAGTTGTCTGGTTTGCAATTTACATATGTCTTACTGCACTTGTCGTGCTTTTAGGTGTTGAAAAAGGCATTGAAAAAGTTAGTAAAATTATGATGCCTGTGCTTGTTATTCTCACAATATTCATTGCTGGTTACTCAATGTTTATGCCTGGTGCTTTAGAAGGTCTTAAATTCTACTTAATGCCAGATTTTTCAAAGTTCTCTGCAACAACAGTTCTTGCGGCTATGGGTCAACTTTTCTACTCAATGTCACTTGCTATGGGTATTATGATCACTTACGGCTCTTATATGAAAAAAGATGTTAGTCTTGAGGGTTCTGTTAAACAAATTGAAATTTTTGACACTGGTATTGCTTTCTTGGCAGGTCTTATGATTATCCCTGCAGTTTTCGCCTTTTCAGGTGGTGATGAGAGCGCTTTGGGTAAAGGTCCCGGACTTATGTTTGTAACTTTACCAAAAGTATTTGAAAGTATGACGGGCGGTGCAATAATTGGTACTTTATTCTTCATTTTGGTACTTTTTGCGGCACTCACGTCTTCAATATCTCTTATGGAAACAGTTGTTTCTATTGTAAAAGATAAAACAGGTCTTTCAAGAAACAAAACTTTAGTTATAGTTTTAGTTGGTTCAATTATTTTAGGTACACTTTCCGCACTCGGTTACGGAACATTGGCAGACCTTAAGATTATAGGAATGGCGTTCCTTGATTTCTTTGACTTTATAAGTAACAGCGTTTTAATGCCTGTTGTTGCTTTCCTTACTTGTATCTTTATAGGTTACGTTATAAAACCAGATATGTTTGTTGAAGAAATTGAACTTACAGGCAAATTCAAAAGAAAGAAACTTTTCTTAATTGTTATAAAATACTTTGCACCAATATGCATTGTTTTAATTCTCATTTCATCAGTTCTTGATGCGCTTGGTATTGTAAAAATTTAGTTCTTTGAACTAAATTTCTACAAATTAAGAATTAAAAATGAAAAATTAAAAATTGTGGGACCTGCGGTCAGCATTGTAAATTTAATAATAAAAATAAGTTCTATCATTTAAAGTTTTTTGTGAACTAAAAATGATAGAATTTTTTATTATAAAAGCTAATAATTACTCAATCTTTCTGAATTGAGTGGGGTGTATTTGTAAAACCTAAAATATAGTCGGCAGAAACATTGTAAAATTTGCATAGAGTAATTAAATGTCTTATAGGCATTTCATTTTCAGCAGTTTCGTATCTGCTATATACTTTTTGATTTGTATTTAAAATTTTCGCAACTTCTGTTTGTGTCAAGTCGTTATCTTCTCTTAAATCTCGTATTCTTTGAACATATTGCATAACAAAACACTCCTACGTATCACTTAACTGGAGTTTAACATACCACTAATATGGGGTATTGACTTTACCACTAATTTGGGGTAAAATGTTGGTTGTTGAGTTTATTATTATCCAAAAATTAAAAAA
The DNA here is from genome assembly GCA_045533655.1 of Acutalibacteraceae bacterium. Lineage (GTDB taxonomy): Bacteria > Bacillota > Clostridia > Oscillospirales > Acutalibacteraceae > DTU089. The sequence goes on along the minus strand of JAZSIE010000032.1, from coordinate 6,087 downwards.
CCAACTCCTTAAGGGGTTCGACTTCCGTCACCTTAGGGTGAAAGGAATTATCCGAACCGTGTTTTTTATAGACGGATTTCCGCTCACTCTTCGTTAAAATACTCGCAAATCCGTAAAGGATTCGCTCCGTTTTTGCCTTGATTGACCAAAAATCCGTTCTATAAAAAATCTTCAACCTAAAAAGCGAAAAATTTTTATTGGATTTTTGGTGTTGAGGGCGAAGGAAGGCTGACGCCTTGCAAGAACGAAACGCCGAAAAGACTTGAAAATACTCGCTTTTAGGCAGGTTCGGATAACTCATTTCACCCTAATGCTTGACAAATTTTAGTAAATGTGTTATTGTGAAAAAACATTCGAATGTAAAAATAAATTTATGAAAGGAGTTGGACATAATGATGATGAATTATATGATTTCAAGAAAAACAGAAAAAATGAACTATCCGGTTGTTGTGTCCAAATTCTGCTCGTAAGTAGTAAAGGCATAATATTATAACGTGTATCCCCCGGAAAGTTAAAGCTTTTCGGGGGTTTTTGTTTTTATTATGGGCAGAATTTTTGGGGTAGCAACTTCCGGAAACGGAGGTACAGATGAAAAGGAAAATTTTTAGTAAAAAGAAAGGAAAAAACTCTACTTTTAAAGATATTATTTATGGGTTAAAGATGCTTTACGAGTGCGGTGACAAATTAGTTATAACAAGAATAATTTCTGTTTTAAGTTTTTGGTTTTTTACCGGATTCGTTGAAGATATACTGCTTTTAAAATATCTTTTACAAGCACTTGAAAATGGTGTTTCTTTTAAAGATTTTGTTATAGTATGTCTTATCTTTTTAGGATTATCTATAACTGGTAGGTTTTTAAACAATTATTTTGATTACCTTACAGGATTAAAAAACAAAGTCTTTTATAAAAACCTTAACGAAAAAATATTTGAAAAAGCAGTAAACGTAGATATGGATTGTTATTACAATCCCGAGTTTTTTGATAAATACAAAAGAGCAACTGAAATTGTTACAGACGGACATTTTGACAATTTTTGTTATGGCTTTGCCTGTGTTATAGGCGGAAGTATAACCGGTGCTTTCTTAATAGCTTACGTAATAACCGTTGACCCCAAAATGCTTTTTATACTTCTTATTGGCTTAGTGGTTGTAGCATTTCAGGGAGTAAAAAGCAAAATTGAAGTCAATAAAGATAAAGAAATGACACTTCACAAGCGTTCTAAAGCCTACGTAAAAAGAACAATATATTTAAAAGAGTTCTCGAAGGATATGAGAACCTCTGGCATTTACGGAGTTCTTCACTCAAGATTTGAAAAAGCAGTAAACAAAAACAGAGAAATAATTAAAAAATATGGTTATAAAATAGCTCTTCTTGAGATGATGACAGGACTTTTCGGTATGGCACTTCCTGTTGCTACGTCTTATGCTTATGCAACATATCGCTACGTTGTAAAAAGAAATTTAGCACTTTCAGATTTTTCTGTAATTGTAACTGCAATGGGTAACTTAAAAGACGTTATAAACGATTTAACTGAAGCAGTATCAACTGTTAAGAAAGAATCGCTTTATTTCCGTAACTTAAAAGAGTTTTTCGATTACGAAAACAAAGTTGTAAACGGAACAAAAACAGCAGAAGAATTTAAAACACTTGAATTTAAAAATGTAACGTTTACATACCCTGAATCAAAAGAACCTACACTCAAAGATTTTAATTTTAAATTAGAAAAAGGTCAGACTGTTGCAATAGTTGGTGAAAATGGTGCAGGCAAATCAACGTTTGTTAAATTGCTTTTAAGATTTTATGATGTTGATAACGGCGAAATTCTTTATAACGGAGTGAATATTAAAGAATATGATATTGACTCTTTAAGAGAAAGAATTTCAACAGTTTTTCAGGATTACAAAGTTTTTGCACTTTCTGTTGCAGAAAACGTGTTGTGTAAAGAAATTACGACAAATGACGAACTTATTAAAGCAGTTGAAGCGATGAAAAATAGTGGTGCTTACGATTTTGTTGAAAATTTACCTGAAAAAGAAAACACAGTTATTACCCGTGAATTTGATGATAAAGGTGTAGGACTTTCAGGCGGAGAACAACAAAAATTAGCAGTTGCAAGAGTGTTTGCAATTAATACAGATTTAGCTATTCTTGATGAACCCTCATCAGCATTTGACCCTGTTGCTGAATATAAAATGTATGAAAATCTTATAGAAGCAACAAAAGATAAAACTGTAATTTACATTTCTCACAGACTCTCTTCTGCAGTTCTTTCGGACAAAATATTTGTAATTTCTGATGGTACTGTAAAAGAAAGTGGTAGCCACAAAGAGCTTATGGATTTAAATGGTATTTACAGTAATATGTTTACACTTCAGGCAGAAAGCTATAAAAATTCTGAAAGGAGTGTGAGCTAAAATGAAAAAAGAGAATAAAAACAAAACAAATCATAGTACGTTTTCTAATGTATTTTATCTTTTAAAAGTTATGTTTAAAATTTCACCCTGGCTTGTTATCGGCGAAATTTTTATGCATACATTGTGTACTTTGCCAGGTAGACTTGTTTCAATAATCGGTCTTAAATATGTTATTGATGAAGTGCAGAATGGCGGAGAACCAGTTAAAATATTATCTGGCATAGGTCTTATACTCATTATACTTGTGTTTGGTGAAACAGTAAACGGATTGTTTTTTGAGTTATTTGTTCACAGAGAACGCGAGAAACTTGATTTGAAACTCCAGTCAAGACTTTACGAAAAAGCAGCTGCACTTGATATTGCAAAATATGATAGTCCTGAATATTATGCTGATTTCATTTTGTCAATTGAAAATTCATCAGATAATATCCGCTATATGTTAGGTACGGTTAAGAGTTATGTGGGCGAAGTTATCGCTTTTCTTACAATTTCTTCAGTATTATTAACTATTGACCCTGTTGCATTACTTATGTTGCTGATTGCTTGCGTAATAGGTATTCCGTTGAGTAAATATTTAAGTAAACTTATGTATGAAAGACGCGAAAAATTAACTGAATCAGACAGAAAAGCAGAATATTATGCAAGGGTATTTTATCTTCCTGAATATGCGGGAGAAATACGATTAAGCAATATTTATCCACTTTTGAAAAGTAGATTTTCAAAACAAGCAGATGAAGTTATTTCAATTCAAAGAAAATACACCCGAAAAATTAATGCTTTATGGTTTGTAGAAGAAGCAATTATTAACAGTGTAATATTTGTTTTTGTTATGGTTATATATCTTGGTTATAAGATATTGGTTACAAAAGAACTTTCTTTAGGTGATTTTGTTGCTACATTCAATAGCATAGGTCAAATCGGCAATAGTTTTATGTATCTTACTGTATTTGCTCTTAAAAACTTTTCTGAACGTTCAAAGATGATTGATAAACAAAGAGAATTTTTAGCAACTAAAAATGAAATTCTTGATGGTGAGCACGTAGCAGAATGTAAAGAACCTGAAACAATTTCTGTAGAAAATATTAAATTTTCTTATGAAGGTAACGAAAAAGATTCTTTAGATGGCGTTTCATTCGAGATTAAACCTTATGAAAAAATCGCTCTTGTCGGCTTTAATGGTGCTGGTAAAACTACACTTACAAATTTACTTTTAAGACTTTATGACGTTAAAGACGGTAGCATTAAAATTGGTGGTAGAGATATAAGAGAAAAAACTGTTTCTTCACATAGAAATCGCTTTGCGGCAGTTTTTCAGGATTTTCAGATTTTCTCTGCAACAGTAGGCGAAAACGTTGCTTTAAATAAAGATTATGACGAAAAACGAGTTTTAGAAGCACTAAAACTTGCAGGTTTCACAAAAGAATTACCACAAGGCACTGAAACTATTCTTTTAAAAGAATTTGACGAAAACGGTTTAATGCTTTCTGGTGGTGAACAACAAAAAATCGCTATTGCAAGAGTGTTCTATAAAAATTGTCCTTACATAATTCTTGACGAACCATCTGCAAACCTTGACCCGATTTCAGAATATGAACTCAATAAAAATATTATGGAGTCGGCAAAAGAAAAGACAGTTATAATTATTTCTCACAGACTTTCAACAACAGTCAATGCAGACAGAATTATAATGCTTGAAAATGGTAAAGTTGTAGAAATTGGTACTCACGAAGAATTGATGAACAAAAACGGCGACTATGCTTATATGTTCAATCTTCAAGCAGAGAAGTATAAAAATTAATAAAAGCATCGTTATTGTAAATTTTGGTTTACAATAACGATGCTTTTCAACTCAAGATATATAGTAATGCCAAAATCAGCATCTCATCTGCCTTTTCTTCTGTTAAAAGCAACACGAGTGATAAAATTAACGCTTTATCACTATCCATTTTCAAATCATTCAGAATATTTTTTAACATATCATTCTGCCCTTTTGGTTGTGGGCGGTTTTCTTTTTTATCATCTATATATTCACGTCTGTTTTCTTTACTTTCATTATTTTCAAAATGTGAAGAAGTCGAGGCGAATTTTTTTAATTCATCAAGATAATCATTCGGCATTTTTACTCTGTTTACGTTTTGCGACTTGTTTTTATTTACAGACGTTTCGTTATACGTCGCTTTTTCTTCATTGATTTCTTCTACCACTGTCTTCGCCCGTTTTTGCATTTCATTAACACGCTTAATTGCATCATTCTGCATTTTCATAATATCGTTATAAGAATACTCTGCCATATTACATTATTCCCTTTTCTTTTAATAATGGAATTATTGAAAGAAGTTTTATAAATTTCATTGCTTCGTCTGCTTTACGTCTTCGTTCATCTGAAAGAAGTGGTTTCAAAGCACATATAAAATCTTCTCGCTCATCGTGCGAATTAAGTTGTGAAAGTAACGGCAGAAGATTTGAAAATTGTGATATATCAGGAAGCCCCAAAGAACTTAAATCGGGCATTTTAAAGTTTCCATTATCAGAATTTTTTTGTGGTTCATTCCTTTCAGGTTCTTCTTTTTTCTCGCCCCCTAAAATTGAATTTGCCATAGTTTTTAAATTGTTTATATCTTCACTCGAAAGAGACGAAAGAATGCTACTTATATCAAGGTCTGCCATTAATATCACCACCAGTTAATTTTTTAAATAACTGTTTTGCTAAATCGCTGTTTAATAATTCTTTGGTTTTCTTTTCGTCAGAAAGAACTTCTTTTAGTTTTTCGGTCTGGCTCTCGGTTAAATTTTCATTTATAAAATCTTTTAAACTGTCATTAGAGTTGATATTCTCTATATCATTTTTATTTTTTTCGTTTTTAAACATTGAAATCACCCTTATAATTTTATATAATATAGTAGTAATTTTTATGAAAAAGCAAGGTGAATTATGAATGAGAATACTTGTGCTTTCCGATTCACACAGGCACGTAAGTAATCTTTTTGCCGCTATCCAGAATGAACCCGATGCTGAAATAGTATATTTTTTAGGTGATGGGTTACACGAAGCAGAAGAAGCGGTTTCTGTTTTTAAAGATAAAAAATTTTTTGTTTTAGTCCGTGGTAATTGCGACTTTGGTGGAAACGTTCCTTTTTCTGATATAAGAAACGTTGACTATGCTAAAATTTACGCTTCTCACGGAGCAGAAGAAAACGTTAAGCTTTCTTACGTGGGAATCAAAAGAGCCGCAAGAGAAAACAACTGCAATATTGCTCTTTTCGGTCACACTCACGAAAAATATTACAGTTACGAAGACGGACTTCATCTTTTTAACCCTGGTAGTATTAAAGATGGTTATTATGGTGTAATTGATATAACCGAAAATGGAATAATGTGTTTTCACAAAAATTTAAGGTGACGGGAGTCGAACCCCGTACGCCTAAAATTTAAATCTTTCGGCACATTAAGCCGTTTTTTGTCTTGTTATACGTCAGTATGACTGCGCCAAAGAAACACCTTACTGCACCAAAATCTTTACAATTTTAGGTGCTTGCAGTTTTGTAAGACTAAAAAATTTTCAGTAACAAGGAAAAACTCGCAGGAATACTGACGTATTTCAAGAGTTTTGACGATGTTAGTGGGAATTTTTGTCTTCCAAAACCGTGCGGTGTTCGGCTCCCGTCACCTTA
>JAZSIE010000033.1:0-105594 GCA_045533655.1 Acutalibacteraceae bacterium | reverse complement strand
AGTTGTTCTTTACGATGGTATGGCAGACTACCCAGTTGACGCTTTAAATGGCAAAACACCTATGGAAGTAGCTAAAAAGCCAAACCTTGATTTTTTGGCAAGGCACGGCAAAATGGGTATTGTAAAAACTGTTGGTGACGGTTTAAAGCCTGGTAGCGATATTGCAAATATGAGCGTTTTAGGCTACAACCCAAGAGAATGTTACACTGGTCGCTCACCACTTGAAGCGGTAAGCATTGGTGTAGATATGAAAGACACTGATATTATCTTCCGTTGCAATTTAGTTACACTTTCCAGTGAAGAAAACTATGAAGATAAAACTATGGTAGATTACAGTGCTGGTGACATTTCTACAAAAGAAGCAAGAGAAATTATAAAATCAGTACAAGAACATTTTGGTAACGATATTTTTAAATTCTACGGTGGCGTTGCTTACAGACATTGTCTTGTATGGAACAACGGTACTCTCGATTTAGGTAAAATGACACCACCACACGATATTTCCGGCAAAGTGATTAAAGAGCATCTTTCATCTTCCCCTAACGCACAAGAGTTAATTAAAATGATGAAAGAAAGTTACGCTTTTTTAATGGAGCATCCTGTTAATAAAGAGAGAATTGCAAAAGGCGAAAAACCCGCTAACTCAATATGGCTCTGGGGTGAAGGTACTAAACCTGCTTTACCCGACTTCAAAGAAAAATACAACGTAAGCGGTTCTATTATTTCTGCAGTTGATTTATTAAAAGGTATTGCAAAATGCGCTAATATGTCTGCACCAGAAGTTGAAGGTGCAACTGGTTACATCGACACGAACTTTGTAGGTAAAGCAAAATGTGCTTTAAATGAACTTAAAACTCACGATTTTGTTTACATACATTTAGAAGCACCCGACGAGTGTGGCCACAGAAATGAACCACACAACAAGGTAAAAGCCATTGAAATGATTGACGAACTTGTTTTAGGAACAATTCTCCCTGAACTCCTGAAGCTTGATGACTACAAAATTATGGTTTTACCAGACCACCCTACCCCAATTAAAACTATGACACACGCAAGTGACCCAGTACCATATATGATTTATCAAAAATCAAAACACGCTGACAGTGGTATTGAAACGTTCACAGAGAATACTGCAAAGGCTACTGGTAATTATATTGACGTTGGGCACAATCTTATGAATGAATTCATAACTAACAACTAACCACTGACAACTAACCACTATCATCTGCATATACTGATAATGGTGAAGTGTATGGTAAAGTTTTATTTCAAGCCGAGACGACGAAGAATACATATAAAAGCAAAAAGATATATTCCAAGAAAACAAAAACACGCACTCACCTTTAAAATAGTGTGCGTGTTTTTAATTTTGGCTACTCTGTTTGTACTTCTTGATATTCCTATAAGACCAGTTGTAAGGGAGAATGCAAAATATATAGTAAAAAACGAAGTTACTCTTATGATTAATGAATGTGTTGCAGGTTATCTGCAAGAAAACAATATTGCTTACACTGATTTAATAACAGTTTCCTTAAATGATAAAAAAGAGGTGACTGCCGTAGGTACAAACACAATAGCAGTAAACAAATTGAAAACAGATATAACGAATGCTATTGCTAATGAATTAAAAGATAGCCGTGGTGAGAAAATAAGAGTTTCTTTGGGCAATCTTTTTGACAGTTATATTTTAGACTATATAGGTATTGAATTTCAGGTTAAATTAACTGACTATGGTTTTATAGAAACTGATATTTTATCAAGTTTCAAATCTTCAGGAATCAACCAGACCATACACAGAATTAATTTAAAAATCAAAGTAGAAATAAACGTAAATATAGGCACACTTTATCAGACAGAAACAGTTGAAACTGAAATTCTATTAGCCGAAACGGTTCTGCTTGGAAACGTGCCGGAGTTTTACATGAAGTAGTGCTGAGCATCGGAATGCTCAGCACTACTTTTAATTATTATAACTTATCAACGTCTGCTTCAGTAATAATGTGGAAACCAGAAGTTGTTAATGCTTTCATTGCTAAATCGTTATCTTCAACTCTTAAAACAACGTAAGCGTGTCTTTCTGTTCTTGCCATAAAAGCGTAAAGATATTCTAAATTAATTTTATTTTCAGAAAGAACCTTTAATGCTTCTGTAAGTTTACCGGGTGCGTCGCCGATTTTAACACCTACAACGTCTGTAACTTTTATAAGGTAGCCTGCATCTTTAAGCATTTTTTCTGCTGCTACTACGTCATTAACAATAAGACGAAGAATACCGAAGTCTTCTGTTTCTGCAATAGATAACGCTCTGATATTTATATTATTTTCAGAAAGTATTTCAGTTATAGGAATAACTGCGCCTTGCTTATTTTCTACAAATACTGTTAACTGTTTAATAGACATAATTTACACACCTTTCATAAATTATATAAGTTTTCTCTTATCAACAACGCGAACTGCTTTACCTTCGCTACGAGCAATTGTCTTTGGTGCAACAAGGTGAACAGTAGGATTAATTCCAAGCATAATTTTCATTGCATTTGCAAGACTCTTTTCCATAGCGAGAATATCGCTGACTTTATCAGTGAATTTTTCTGGTGTCATTTCAACGTTTACTTCAAACGTGTCGTTATTATTTACACGGTCAACAACAATCTGATAGTTTGGCTCATAGCCTTCTTTAAGAAGAACTGTTTCAATCTGGCTTGGGAATACGTTAACACCACGAATAATGAGCATATCGTCAGTTCTACCCATAGGTTTAGCCATTTTAACGAGTGTACGTCCACAAGAGCATTCTTTACGTGTAAGAACACAAATGTCACGTGTACGGTAACGAAGTAACGGGAATGCTTCTTTATCAAGAGAAGTAAATACGAGTTCACCCTTGCTTCCTTCTGGTAAAACTTCGCCTGTATCAGGGTCAATTATTTCTGCATAAAAATGGTCTTCGTTAACGTGCATACCTGTTTGTTCACTACATTCAAAAGCAACACCGGGACCGCTTGTTTCAGTAAGTCCGTAAATATCATAAGCCTTAATACCAAGAGTTTCTTCGATACCTCTGCGCATTTCTTCAGTCCATGGTTCTGCACCGAAAATACCCGCTTTAAGTGGAATATCTTCTGGTTTGTAGCCTTGTTCTTTTAAACTTTCACCAATATATGCAGCATAAGAAGGTGTACAGCAAAGAATTGTTGCTTTAAGGTCTTCCATAAACTGAATCTGACGTTCAGTATTACCTGAAGACATTGGTAAAGTAAGGCAACCAACTTTATGTGAACCACCGTGAAGACCTGCACCACCTGTGAAAAGGCCATAGCCGTAAGCAACCTGACAAACGTCTTTGTTGCTACCGCCAGCAGCAACAATAGCACGTGCACAGCAATCTTCCCACAAATCTACGTCGTTTTGTGTATAGAAAGCAACTACACGACGACCTGTTGTACCTGATGTAGAGTGAATACGAACACAATCTTCAAGTGGCTTTGCTAAAAGACCATAAGGGTAAGCATCTCTTAAATCTGCTTTTGATAAAAATGGAAGTTTATGTAAATCATCAATACCTTTGATATCTTCTGGTTTTACACCTTTTTCATCCATAAGATTACGATAGTAAGGTACGTTTTCATAAACGTGTTTTACTTGTTTAACTAATTTTTCTGATTGAAGTTTTTTCATTTCTTCACGAGACATAGTTTCAATTTCTTTTTGATAATAATTCTGTGACATTTTTTGTACACCCTTTCTGTTTTGTTTTTTCGAAATGAGAAAAGGCAAATAAAAACGCCCTCCGCATTCCGAAGAATACAGAGGACGAGAAATTTTCCCGTGGTACCACCTCAGTTTGTCGCAACCTCACAGTAACGACCTTATCAGGTACTATCATACCTTTAGTTCTGTTACGGGAACACCCGTTGCATCCTACTTAAAATTTCTTTTGTTCAGTGCACTGCTAACAGAAGGAATTCGAGAAAGACACCCTCATTGTCTTGCACCAACCGACAACTCTCTTAAGATTCGTTCTAACCTACTGATTTCTGCTCATCGCATTTAACAAATTGAATATACCATTATGACAAAGAAAAGTCAATAGTTTATTTTAAATTTTATGAATTATACCCAAGTTCAAACGCTTTAAGGTTAACGTCTAAGAACTTCTCCGGTACATTTTGTTTCAATGCTTCTAACCAAATATCTTTTTCAATATCGGTAGTCTTTGCCATAGCACCAATTAAAACAACGTTTGCAGATTTAGGGTTCCCCGCTTCAACTGCTTTAGAAAGTGCGTCGAGTGTATGAATTTCAACACCAGCATTTTTAATAGCATCAATAACGCCGTCAGGGTATTCTGCATCACCTATAACAACTGACATAGGGTCAATTTTTTGTGTGTTGGTAACTATTTTACCGCCGATTTTAAGGTGATTTAACCAGCGAGCCGCTTCAAGTTGTTCAAATGCTAAAATAATATCAGCTTCGCCAAGACCTACAACCGGTGAATAAACTTTGTCACCATATTTCACGTAAGTAACAACAGAACCACCACGTTGGCTCATACCATGAACTTCTGAAACTTTAACGTCATAGCCCTTCATAAGAAGTGCAGTACCTAAAATTCTACTTGAAAGAAGTGTACCTTGACCGCCGACACCAACAATCATAATTGATTTAACCATTTACTGCACCCCCTTATTCTTCGATTGCATCGAATTTGCAAAGTTGTTCACAAACTCCGCAACCTAAACATTGTGTAAAGTCAATTTCCGCTTTTCCGTCTCTCATACTTATAGCAGGACAACCTATTTTCATACACGCTTTACAAGATTTGCATTTATCTTTGTTAACCTTAAAAGCAGGTTTATGTTTAACTGTTTTAAGAAGTGCACAAGGTCTTCTTGAAATGACAACCGCCGCTTCATCTGACTCTAATGCTTTCTTAATACCATCTTCAGTTTCTTTCAAGTTATATGGGTCAACAACAATTACGTTTTTAATACCAACTGCTTCGCAAAGTCTTTCAAGACTTACTGCAGTTGCCGGGTCCCCTTTAATGTTTTTACCTGTTGTCGGGTTCTGTTGGTGGCCTGTCATACCGGTAATACTGTTATCAAGAATGATAGTAACAGAATTTGTGTTGTTATATGCAATATCTATAAGACCAGTAATACCTGAGTGAATAAACGTTGAGTCACCAATAACTGCAACGCTTTTCTTTGCATTTTCAGGATCCGCTAAATTTCTGCCGTGAAGACCTGAAACGCTACCACCCATACAAAGAACAGTATCCATCATACCGAGTGGTTTTGCAACACCTAACGTGTAACAACCAATGTCACCACTTACGGTAACGTTAAGCCTTTTAAGTGCATAGAAAAGTCCGCGGTGTGGGCAACCAGCACAGAGCACTGGCGGACGTGCAGGAATATTAACGTCTGCAGTAACGTTCTTTACTTCTTCACCTAAAATAACTTTCTTTATAAGACCTTGTGAATATTCACCTAAAAGAGTAAACGCTTCTTTACCAATAACGTTTACACCAATCTTTTTACAATGTGTTTCAAGGTAATCGTCAAGTTCTTCTAAAACGTAAACTGTTTCACATTCACCTGCGAAATCTTTAATGAGTTTTTCAGGAAGTGGGTAAACGCAACCTAATTTTAAATAAGATGCATTTTCTCCTAACGCTTCTTTTGCATAAGTATACGTAATACCAGAAGTAATAACACCAATTTTCTTTGAGTTATATTCAACTGTATTAAGACCTAAATTTACTGCTTCTTTTTCGCAGAATTCAGTCTGCTCTGAAATACGTTTTTCAACTGCTACGTGTTTAACCTTAGCGTTTGCAGGAACCATTACGTATTTCTGTGGATTTTTCTCATACGCTTTAAGACCATTGTCAACTCTCTCGCTAACTTCGGCAAGACTTCTTGAGTGAGAAACTCTTGTTGTAAGTCTTAAAAGAACCGGTGTGTCAAACTTTTCTGATAATTCGAATGCTAATTTTGAATATTTAAGACATTCTTCTGAATCAGATGGTTCTAACATCATTATTTTTGAAGCTTTTGCATAGTGACGGCTATCTTGCTCATTTTGTGATGAATGCATACCGGGGTCATCTGCAACGATTATAACAAGACCTGCGTTTACACCTGTATAAGAAGATGTAAAAAGTGGGTCCGCCGCAACGTTAAGACCAACGTGTTTCATGGCACAGAATGAACGAGCACCGGCAACTGCTGCACCAAAAGCAACTTCACAAGCAACCTTTTCGTTTGGTGCCCATTCGCTTTTGATTTCGTTATATTCTGCAATAAACTCTGTAATTTCTGTACTTGGTGTACCAGGGTAACTTGAAGCAACTCTGCAACCCGCTTCGTAAAGACCACGGGCTACCGCTTCATTACCTAAAAGTAATTTTTTCATAAATCAAATCTTTCTCTCTATATAAATTTATATATTTCATTTAATTTCGTTTTGCTTCGCAACAACGCTTTCGCCACAATACATCTCACGTAATTTTGGTTTTTCAATTTTACCAGTAGGGTTACGTGGAACGTCTGCAAAAATAATTTTTCTTGGGCGTTTATATCTTGGCAAATCGTAACAGAAGTCGTTAATATCGTCTTCTGTAAGCGTTTCACCTTCTTTAACTTCAATAATTGCAGTTGCAATTTCTCCAAGACGTGCATCAGGAAGACCAATAACTGCAACGTCTTTTATTGAACTGTGTTTTCTTAAGAAATCTTCAATCTGTACAGGGTAAAGGTTTTCGCCACCAGAAATAATAACGTCTTTCTTTCTGTCAACAAGGAAAATGAAACCATCTTCATCTTCTCTTGCCATATCACCAGTAAAGAGCCAACCATCACGAAGAACGTCGTTTGTTGCTTTTTCATCTTTGTAATAGCAAGTCATAACACCGGGACCTTTGACTGCCAATTCACCAACGTCACCTTTTTCAACAGTCTCGCCATTTTCATTAACAATCTTGACTTCCCAGCCATAACCCGCTTTACCGATAGCACCAACTTTATGAACGTTTTCTACACCAAGATGAACGCAACCAGGACCTATTGATTCACTAAGACCGTAGTTTGTATCGTACTCGTGATGCGGAAAAACAGAAAGCCAACGCTTTATAAGACTTGGTGGCACTGGTTGAGCACCAATGTGCATAAGTCTCCATCTATCGAGATTGTATTCACTTAAATCAATATCGCATCTTTCAATAGCATCAAGAATATCTTGCGCCCACGGAACTAAAAGCCATATAATAGAGCATTTTTCATCACTTGCAGTTTTTATAATCCATTCTGGTTTTGTACCTTTTAAAATAACTGCCTTACCACCAACAACGAGTGAACCGAACCAGTGCATTTTTGCACCTGTATGGTAAAGTGGTGGAATACATAAAAATACATCGTCTTTAGTTTGTGAATGGTGAGCCTGTTCAGTTTTTGCGGCGTGAACCAGACTTCTGTGAGCGTGTAAAATCGCTTTTGGGAAACCCGTTGTACCAGACGAAAAATAAACGGCTGCATCATCGTCATCGCTTAAAGCAATATTGGGTGCTTTAGTTGAACAATATGTAACTAATTCATCGTAACTTTCAGCGAACGTAGGACAATCTTCACCAACATAGAATGTGTATTTAACGTCAGGAATTCTGTCACAGATTTCTTCAACACGACCTATAAACTCAGGCCCGAAAACAAGAACGCTGCTATCTGAAAGTTTTAAACAATATTTTATTTCTTCTGCTGTGTAACGGTAGTTAAGCGGAACTGCTAACGCACCTGCTTTTAAAACACCAAAATACACTGGAAGCCACTCAATGCTATTCATTAAGAGAATAGCAACTCTGTCGCCCTTTTTTATTCCCCTTGAAAGAAGAAGATTACAAAAACGATTAGCTTTTTTATCAAATTCCCCCCAAGTCATTTCTTTTCTTAAAGAATTTGTGTTACTTGGTTCAATAAGCGAATATTCTCGCCAGGTCATTCTACTTTTTTCTTCTACTTCAGGATTAATTTCAACTAATGCAATATCATCTTTGAAATTCTTTGCATTGTTCACGAGATATTCCGTAATCGGCAAAAGTCTCATTCCTTTATACTATAATATAAAAAACACATTGTAGATAATACACCTATTTACTTAATGTGTCAACATAATTTTCGATATCAAACCGTTCAACCGGGCTATTATTTTTCAGGTAAAGCGGGTGATGTGGATGCCCTTTAACTGAGCGTTTGCCGACAGTAAACCATTCCGCACCATATTCGTTACCAATTTCAATCATTTCTTTAACGCAATTTATTAAATATGGTCTTTTTTCAATGATTGTACCCCACGCCGCCCACACAGCCGGAGTGTGACCATTTTTATATGATGAAAGTATATAACGGAATGCTTTCATATTTTCGTTATGTAAAAATTCATTATTGCAAGAGTCCATATCATTAGGATTAGTCGCTCTTTGTGCATAAACGTTAAACATAATGAAACTATCGTACCCGTTAAACCTTGCAGTTCTTTCAACAGATTTCAAAGTATTATCAAGGTCATCTGGTTTTGCAGTAGATGGATTTATCCCGATGCATATAAGCGGATTTTCACCCCTTGTACCTAAAATGTAACGATAATCAACGTATTCGTTAGGAACGTAAATCCATTTATTTATATCATATTCATAAGAACCATTTTTCTCATTCTCAAGTGCTTCGGAAAATGATAAAACGTTTAACTGTTGTGTTTCACAAGTAGGAATATGCATATTTACCCCCGTACTGAAATAATTGTTTTTATGTTTTTTACATATATTTTATTATAACCACTTGCCACCCCGTTTTCAACACATTATTTTATATTAAAACAATTATTTCTGTACTTCATAATTTCTTGACATTTTCTTGCAATATATTATATAATTATGTTGTATATTTTTTGAAAGAAGGCATATTTATGTACCATTCAATGACTATTGCAGGTCTCGAAAGAAAACTCCCACTCTGCAAATTAAACGACGACCTTAAAATTGCGGCTTTCGTTATTTTTGGCGATGCTGAACTCACAGTTGCGTGTGCAAGAGATTTATTAGAAAAAGCCCCTGAATTCGATTACATAATTACAGCAGAAGCAAAAGGCATTCCACTTGCTCACGAAATGTCAAGACAAAGTGGTAAAAAATACTTTGTTGCAAGAAAGAAACCAAAACTTTATATGACTGGCGTTTTTGAAGCAGTTGTAAATTCAATTACAACTGAAGGTGAACAAAAACTTTATTTAGATACTGCAGAAGCAGAAGAAATCAAGGGTAAGAGAGTCATTATTGCCGATGACGTTATTTCTCTTGGTGAATCGTTAAAAGCAGTGCAGACGCTTTTAGAAAAAGCGGGTGCAAACGTTGTTGCTAATATGACGATTCTTGCAGAAGGCAATGCCGCTGACAGAAAAGATATTATTTATTTAGAAAAACTCCCACTCTTTAAAAATGACGGAACGGTATTAGAATAATGGCTGGTAAACTTTTTGTAGTTGGTACACCCATTGGTAACTTGGGTGACTTTTCTAAGAGAGCGATTGAAACGCTTTCTTCCTGCGATTTTATTGCGGCTGAAGACACGAGAGTTACAATAAAACTTCTTAACCATTTTGGCATTAAAAAGCCTATGGTAAGTTATTACGAGCACAACAAAGCAGGTCGTGGCAACCAGATAATCGAGAGGATTTTAAACGGTGAAACTTGTGCACTTGTTTCAGATGCGGGTATGCCTATTATTTCTGACCCGGGCGAAGATTTAACTAAACTTTGCTACGAAAACAATATTGAAGTGTGCGCAGTGCCTGGTCCGAGTGCTTTAATAACTGCACTTGCCATTTCGGGAATGAGTGCCGGCAGATTTACTTTTGAAGGTTTTTTAACTACTACAAAGCAGAATAGAAAAAAGCATTTAGAAGAATTAGTGAACGAAAAACGCACTATGATTTTCTATGAAGCACCACACAAATTACCTGCTACGTTAAAAGATATGGCAGAGTATTTTGGTGACAGAAAAATAGCACTCGTTAAAGAACTCACTAAAATCCACGAAAACGTTGAACACACTACACTTTTCAGTGCGAGAGATAAATATAACGAAACAGCACCAAAAGGCGAATTTGTTGTTATTATAGAAGGTAAACCCGAAGAAGAAGCAGAAGAAATCACGTTAGAAACTGCTACTTCAATGGCTAAAGAATTAATAAAAAACGGTGTTTCAATCAATGAAGCATCTAAAGAAATCGCAAAGAAAACAGGTCTCAAAAAAAGCGATATTTATAAATCATTACAAGGGTGATTAAATGTTATTTGGCGTACAATGGTACTTGTGGGTACTTCTTGTTGTAGTAAGCATTTTAGCAATTTTCGTCTGGATAAAAGCAATGTCTGCTTCAAGAACAAGACGTGAAAAGTTAAAAAAAGAAGCAGAAATCTGGAAAAAAGATTACGAATTAAGGCAAGAATTCAAAACACTTACTCTTGAAAAAATCAATTCAACTGATACAAACAAAATGCTCTCTGGTGTGTGTATGAACATTCAGATTGAATTAGAAAACGCACCCGATATGAACGAAGCATTTTTAAAATTACCAGATGAAAAGAAATACGTTTATTGCTTAGAGTATTTTGATGAAGACAGTGGAAAAAGTCTTTCAACATTCTTTAAAAACAACGGTTCTCCCCTTACAGATTTTATAACCCAGGCAATAAAAACTGTTGGTTATGAAGAAATTTTACCTTTTGTTGAAACACTCTACCCGATGTATGATGACAACAGTGACGTTTCTATTGATTACACAGTAATTGACAAAACAGACGACAAATTCAAAGAAATTTATAACCCAAATAAACTTTACGAATTGGTTACTAAATACGTAAAATTGAACAAAGAAATTTTTATAAATTAAAGGTGATAAAAATGGCTACATTTTATCTTTCAGCATTTGCAGATGAAGCTGGTGGCGGAATAAAAGAGCAAATAAACGCTCTCAAAGCCCACGGAATGACTCACATTGAACCACGTGGACTTGATGAAGGTAACATTTCGCTTTACACCGAAGAACAAGCAAAAAAACTCAAAGAAATTTTAGATGAAAATGATATTAAAATTTCTGCAATCGGCTCTCATTACGGCAAAATCAAGATTACAGACGATTTCGAGGAGCACTTTGAAAACTTCAAAAATTGTGTTAAGGTTGCAAAGATTTTAGGCACTAAAAGAATAAGAATGTTCAGTTTTTATTTCTCGGAAAATGAAAAATTTGAAGATTACAAAGATGAAGTTTTCAGAAGAATTGAACTTATGTGTGACTACGCACTCGAAAACGGAATTTTCTGCTGTCACGAAAATGAAAAAGGCATTTATGGTGACAACGAAGAAAGATGTTACGAAATTCTTTCTCATTTCAAAGGCAAATTAAAAGGCGTTTTTGACCCTGCAAACTTTATTCAATGCGGTGTTAAAATTTTACCTGCATTTGAACTTTTAAAAGATTATATTGACTATCTTCACATTAAAGACTGCGTTTATAGTGATGGTAGCATCCGCCCGGCAGGACTCGGCGACAGCGAAATAGTTGAACTTTTAAAAAGATTTAACGAAGTGAAAACAAGTGACACGTTCTTAACTCTTGAGCCACATTTAAAAGTATTTGACGGACTTAAAGATTTAGAAGAAGAAGGTGGCACAGCCGACAAATTAAAAGACGATTTTACATATAAAACAAATCGTGAAGCGTTTGACGTTGCGGCTGATGCACTTAAAAGTTGCATTAAAAAAGCAGGAATAATTGAAAATACAGTAATACGATAATGAAACAAATCACCCTTGAAATTCAAGGGTGATTTGTTTCATATATTTACAACTATCGTAAACACATTATTTTCATATTTAATAAGCATATCGCCTTTGTGTTTATCAACTGTTCTTTTAATGCTCTTTAAACCGAGACCGTGATTTTCTTTGTCCGTTTTTGAAGAAATGTAATTCCCCGCCCTTTTCTTTGGTGCTTCGGTTGACGGATTTTTTATAGAAATGAAAATTCCACTTTCATCATTTGTGATTTTCGTTTCTATATATCTGTCACTCATTTCTTTTATTTTTACATTCGCTTCAATTGCGTTATCGAGTGCGTTACTTAAAATTGTACATATATCCATACTCGGCACGGCAATCTTTTCAAGTGGCTCTACCTGAAAATGTGTTGCAATTCCGTTCTTTTGTGCTAAAAGCATTTTTTCGTTTATAACCGCATCAACAGCAGAATTTTTACTCATTGAAATATATGTTGCTTCTTCTACCGCATCAGTCATTTTTTCAAGGTATTCTAAAAGTTCTTCTTTAGTACCGTTTTCTGCTATACCCTTTAAAGAGAATATATGATTTTTCAAATCGTGTCTTAATTCTCTTGTTCTGTTATAACTTTCTTCAATTCTTAAAAACGACTCTTTTTCAAGACGCATTTGTGTATTTAAAAGGTCTTGGCGTCTTTGCATTTCTAACTGATTATGAAGTCGTGAGAAAAGCATAAACACAAGTACGTTTATAAAAAGAATACCGATTGTCGAAACAATAATATAAGCATTTATTTCTTCACCTGGTGCCAAGCGGTCAATATAATACTGGTAAACCGTAAGCGTACCAAGTGTAGTTACAGGCACCGTAAGAAGTAAAAGCCAATATCTTAAAGGAACGTTTTTGTTTTTTGATTTTGTGAAAAGACCTAAAAGAATAATTATTAAAAGCATAATTATATTAGGCATTTCGATTGAAAGAATTCTGTAGAAAAAACTTTCTGTATCCATATAAGGAATTCTTGTTATATATTCATCAATAAAGAGCGAGAATGCAAAATAAGACACTAACTTTGAAAGTGCTACAAACAATGAATAAATAACGACAAAAACTGCTTTTAATCGTTTCTGACCATCATAAATCAAGAAAACTATAGCAATCATTAAAAGCATCTGAATAACAGTTTTAATATTACCGCTCTGACCAGTTTCTTGTAGTGCTAAAAGTATTCCTGCACTTATTACAAACGCAAATCTCTTCGGATTTTTACTTTTGAATTTCTCCGCAAAAAACACGTTCATAAGTAAAAAAGCAAGAAGAATTTCTAACGTTGAAGAAAAAAGTCTTATTAAATAGAATAGCGACGTTTCTAAAAACTCTAACATTTAACTACCTCTTTGACCACAAATATGCTTCTTTTACTTTTGTTGCCTTACTTTTACTTACAGGCAAACTAAAGTCATTAGAGAGCAAAACAGAATCTTTTGATACACTTTTAATTTTTTGTGCATTTACTAAAAAACTCTGGTGTATTCTTATAAAATCTTTTTCTTTCAGTTCATTTTCAACGTTATCAAGTTTCTCATAAAAAGAAACAACTTCATTTTTTGTATGTATATTTAAAAGTCGCTTATTGCTTTCAAAATATAAAATATCTGAAAGTGGAATATTTTTAACACTTGATGATGTTTTAACAGTAAAGAAACTTGTGTCGAGTTTTTTCAGTTCCAAAAGACATTCGCTGAAAACACGTGAAAACGCGTTGACTAAATCGGTCTTTAAAATATAACGGAACGCCTTAACTTCATAACCCGAAAAAACATACTCTGCAGAAGAAGTAATGAACACAATAAGCGAATTAACGCCAATATCTCTTAAAAGTTTTGCACACTCAACACCATTCAACGTTTTCATTTTTATATCAAGAAAAATGATATCAAAAGTCTGTTTGTTACCTTCACAACTTTTAAGAAGTTCGCTACCATCATAAAACACAGAAACTTCCGCTTCCAAATCATTCTTCGCTAAAAATTCAGTTGTGCGATTTTCTATATAATCGCATATTTTCTTTTCATCATCGCAAATTGCGATTGTAAGCATTATAACCACCTACCCCAATTATTTATACTATATCATAAATAATAGTAAATTACTACTGTTTTATATTTTAAAATGAATTTTCAATAAGATGCGTAATCGCCAATGTACCTGCAAAAGATGTGGCAATTGAAGAGAGCACTAACGGGTGAATACATATTAACGAGTTGCCTTTTTCTTTAACTTCACTAAATATTACACCTATTAAAAATATTACAATAACAAAAGGTGTAACATAAAGTATCATAGTATAATGTAACACGATATATAAACCAAGTAAAACTGTAAATATAGTTCCACTTAAATCAATATTTTCTAACACTCCATTTGAAGAGCAGTATATTGCTAAATACACTAAAGCAATAAGAGTGATTATTACTCCGTAAAATATAGTTGTAGCTAAACAAACTTTTTTTACTATTGGCTCTAACTCCCACTTACCCTTTTTCATAATAACACCCCTTAACAACACAAATGCTTACTAAAAAGAATTTTCAACAAAATGAATAATACCGAAACTTCCGATAAAAGATATTACAATTGAAAAAATCACTAACGGATGAACAAATACTCTCGGATTCTTTCTTTTTACTAATTCTATAAAAGCAACCGATATTAAAAATATCGTTACAATTACAGGAATAACATATATTAATTTTGTAATGTA
Source organism: Acutalibacteraceae bacterium (assembly GCA_045533655.1). GTDB lineage: Bacteria > Bacillota > Clostridia > Oscillospirales > Acutalibacteraceae > DTU089. Next base: position 90,991 of record JAZSIE010000033.1, on the reverse strand, counting down.
TAAGATAAGACTCACATAAAGAAGTACAACTATCAAAAAATTTAATATTTTTGTAACGGAGTCAAAAACATCATACAATTCTGAAGGTAAAAAATCCGCAACAAAATCAATAATATTTATGAGTCCTCCAAGAAAAATTGCGAAACCATAAAATATACTTACTAAAAGACATATACACCTTGTTGCCTCTTCTAACTTCCATTTTTCACTTTTCATAATACCACCCTTACCTAAACAAAAATACAGATGAAGTTTTACCTTCATCTGTATTTTATTCTTTTTAATTTAGTTTTTACTATAAATGTAACTTTTGGGTGTGTTTTTGTAATTTTTGGTTATTTTATGCTTTTATCGACTACAAAACCATCAATTGGTGTTGAACCTTTTTCATCTGAAAGAACATAACCAAATCTTAAATTATCTATATCATAAGACCAATCATCAAACACCCACTTTTCAGTTGATTGAGTATTCGCCCAAAATGTTGTAGAGTTCACATAAACAGATTCTTTAAAACTCTTTGCTTCATTCTTTTTAGTCCCATCAAAATAGAATACGTAATTATCATTTTCTTTTTTGGTAGTAACGTCAAAAGAATCTATATATTTTTCCGGACTATATTTGATAATATTTATCGTCTGAATATTACTTTGTTGCTCCACACCTAAATAACTCATTCTTACCTGATAAACATATTCAGTATCATACTCAACATCAGTGTCATCACTGAGATACACCCATTCACCAGAAGAACCAGCAATATCAGAAGAAATCAATTTATATTCATTATCGGATTGAGTTGCAAGTTTTCTATATAAATTATATGTTGTATTATAACGACCTGAATAGTCAGTAAAATAAATCGCATCAGTATAAATTGCATATTCTGCATTTGCTTTAGCCCAGTAATCAATTACCGCAACATCTTCTTTAAAGTCAGAAACCCTATCACCTCTATAAGCCTGAACAGTTAATTGCAATTTTTCATGCGTTTGCCATACATAAAGACTAAAATCTGTACCTGCTGTTATTGTCTGATACACAGACCATTCACCTTTATCATTTTTGTTCAAAATATAATAACCTTCTGCATTTTTAACAGGTTCCCAATTCAAATGAATAATATGTTCATTTTGCGTTATTGTAAACTCAGGTTGTGAAAGAGTACAATATTCAACACCCTTACTGTTATAACTACCATTCACTTTTTCGGTAGTTGCACGTACAGTGTAGCTAAATGCACTTTGAGCATTTGCGGTTGTATCGGTAAATGCAAGTGTATTTGCATCAACCTTTGTAAGTTCTGTGAACTCAGCCTTTTCATCCAAAGTTTTTCTGTAAACTGTATAACCTGTAGCACCATTTACAGAACTCCAGCTGATACTAAGCCCGTTATCAGTTACAGTAACAGGATTAAGCTCAGGAGCTGCTAAGAAAGTTCTGTTTTTAGTAGCCTTATATGAGCTTACTGCCGTACCATACTCCGTAGGAATAGCCGCTTTAACTGCATATTTATAACGACTACCACTATTTTTTGCAGTGTCATCAAAGTAAGTTGTACCAGTTATGTTTTTTGCTACAAGCTTATATTTACCATTGTTTTCACTTCTGTAAATTCTATATGTAGCAGTAGGAGAAGAGCTCTTCCATTTAATTTCTATTTTATTGTCTGTTGTAACATTAACGGCAGTAACCTTAGGTGCTTTAGCATAAAGCGCCAAAAGACCGTTATATTGACACCTTGTTTTAGTTCCGTTTTTGTCGCAACCCTTTACTGTATACATATAGGTAACGTTCTTATCTTTTATTGATTTATCTGTATAAGAATAAGTATCACCTTTCACAGTTGCAATTTTCTTCCATTTGGCATCGGTTACACCTTTACGATACACAACGTACTTTGTTGTACCGTTTGAAAGTTTCTTCCAAGTGATTGTAGGGCCATCCACAGTGTTTTTTACACTTTTTAAAATAACAACTTTTTGCTTGAATTTAGGTTTAAGTGTTACTTTGAGTTTAAAAGTTTTTACTGATTTTTCTGAAATGCTTATATTTTCAGCATCATCCACAGTTGCAGCGTAGGTAACACAATAATAGGTTTTATCTGATTTGAAATTACCCTTTAGTTTAATTGCTGGTGAAAAAACATAAGACCCGGTATCAGAACAATAAGTAGAACCACCAGTTACAAGGTTTGTCATATCTTTATCTGAGTAAATTTCATAGAAGAAATATACATTATACGAGTTAGACTCAATAAAGAAATTAATATAATCATAATCACCATAAAGCTTCACTGTGGAAATACTCTTTGTAAATTTAGCATCTGTTGGTACCATCGAGCCGTAATTTGCTTTTGTATAAGAAAGTGATGCGGCTTGAGCACATACAGCAACTACACTTAAAAGCATAATCACTGCAAGAATCATCATTATAATTTTTCGGGTTGTTTTCATTTAATCTCTCCTTATATTTATCTTAATATCTTTATGGAAATGAATACGCCGTTAAACCAGGTATTCTTTGTACACCATTGCTTTTATCACTACCCACGTCAAAACCAGTCCGTGGTAATTCAGGCTCCGGGAAAAGTTCTATCACCTCTGGTATTTCTTTGACTGCTGGGTAAGTTACTTGTTCCCTTGTAGGAAAATCATTATACATTTCTCTGTATTCTTCAGCTTGTTCTTCCAAAGACTGACGAAGCATAACTTCACCTACGTGTATCCCTTCTTCTTGTGCTATTGAAAACGCTTCTCGGTATTCAGGGTCAATATCATCAAGATTAAATTCTGGTTGAGTTTCCTGATTTTCAGTATAATATTCTGTTATTTCTGCAGTAGTAGGCTCTGTAACCTCTTCTGTAACAGGTTCTGTTGTAGTTTCTTCAACATACACTTCTGTGGTGGATTCTTCTACAACAGGGATTTTATTTTGTGCAGATTCTTTCGCACTGACCTTTGGAACTGTACCCAGACACACAGTTACAACAATTACTGCAATAAAAAACAGAACTAAAACCATTTTTAAGCTCTTTTTATAAGACACTACAAATTTTATTCTATTCTTTATGCTTACTTCGCCAAATGCCAATGGATGAATAATTCCCCTGCCTTCATTTACTGCACAACTAAGCAGAGCTTCGGCATAAGATTTTCTTTTTTCTAATGTGTAGTTTTTAACTACTCTTTCATCACAGGCAAGTTCAATATCCTTAGTAAAAAGTTTAAAGCAAACCCAAACCAACGGATTAAACCAATGAACTGTCAGTAATATGAATGCACCAAGTTTTGTTACATTATCAAAACTTTTAATATGAGATTTTTCGTGCGATATAATATGTGAAAGCGTTTCGTCATCTAAATTGAAAGGAATATATATTTTAGGTTTTATTATTCCTAAAACAAATGGAGAAACAACCTTTTCACTTTGAAAAATATTATCTTTCAATTTTATCGCATCTCTTGTATTTTTATATAATCTCCAAAAACTAACTACGCCATAAACCAAGATTGTTGTAACACCCAATACCCATATTAAAAGAAAAACCGACTCATAATTCATTAATTCACCCTTAACATCTGATGATGGCACCACAACCTTCGAAATGGTTTCTGAAATATCATCAGTCGATTTTTCAAAGAGTGTTTTAGGAATCAAACTGAATTTACTTTCTATATTAAAAGGTAATATAAGCTTAATCGCTACAAGCAACCACAGTAACAATCTTGAATTTTTTGACGAGTTTTTAAACAAGAAACGAATACCAAGTATTGCTATTATGAAGACGTTTGTTAAAAAAGTCATATCAAAAAGCAAATTGAGTATTTCTTTCATAATTATTCTCCCGCTTCATCAATAATCTTCTTTAATTCATCAACATCACTTTTGCTCAACTTTTTGCTTTTTGAAAAAGCAGCAATAAACGCCGGCAAGTTATTCTCGAATTTCTTTTCAATTAATTCATTAACTTCAGAAACCTGAATTTCTTCTTTTGTGCATACCGGAATTACAGTTGAGCCTTCTTTTTTGAGAACTCCACGCTCTTCTAATCGTTTAATCACCGTATATGTAGTAGTTCTGGACCAACCTATTTTCTCCTTACAAACTTTCGCAAGGTCTGACATAGTCATCGGCTCATTCTCCCACATAATGAGACAAAAACGATATTCGCTTTCAAATACTTTTGGTGTTTCCATTGTTGTATCCCCCCTTTATATAAATCACCACAGACTAAAAGTTTAATCTGATAGACAAATCATACTACTTTTACTAAATAATGTCAATACAAAAAACAGTTAATCGACAAAAAAGCAATTAACTGTTGTTTTTTTATAGAATTCAATTGATTAATCAATCAAACACAATATCCTTATTAAGCTCTGCGAGTCTTACTTCATACGCTTTTATAATATCTGCTTCATAAGGAAGTGCAGGATTTTCAACACCCAACTTTTTCATAAGTTCTTTTGTGAAAAGTGGGTTCTGAATTAAGAACGGACCTAAAAGGTACGTGCCGAAGAAATTATTTCTTTTAACACCTTCGTTTTCACTTTGAGCAGAAGCACCAAAACCTTTTTTTACTGAAATAAACTCATCGTTTTTATCTATATTGTAAGTATGTGAAAATCTGCTTGTGTAACCAACAATATCAATATTTTCATATTTACCAACAAAAAGTGAGTTGTTTCTTTTTGGAATAGTTCTTACTGCATTAAATGAGAAAATGTTAAGAGCATCAATTTTAGTTCCGTCTGTATTTTCAATATATTTGCCAAAAATTTCGAATGCATTACCAGTAGTTAAAAATACTACACCTTTATCAATAAGAGTCTTAATTCTTTCTTCGTAACCTTTTAAACGAGAAAGTATTCTTTCCTGATTAGATTCACTGCAAGAGCCAATGTAAACCATATCAACGTCTTCTGTTAAAAATCTTGGATTTTCTTTTATTGGTGTTTCAATGAATTCTGCATCCGGTAAACACAATTTGAAATAACGCATATTTGCCTTGTCACCAAAAAGGCAACAAACTTCAGGGTAAAGAACTTCAATTTTCATTATTGTTTACCCCCATTCTCATTGAACGCTTTAAAATCTTCTATAATTTTTTCTTCTACTTCACACGCTAAATCATAAGTTGAAGTATCGTGAAGAAGGTAGAATTTTGAAACGTTTTTATCAATTAACTTTATTGCCTTAAACTCATCTTCTTCACAAAGAATTTTTTCTTCCGGAAGACCTGCAATCAAAAGCCTTAACTTGTAGTCAAAACATCTTGGACCCGCTAAAATAACCTGTTTCATTTCAGGTGTATTCAAAAATTCAAAGTCAGCATCATAAATCCAACCAATAAATTCAGAAGAATCTTTTCTTTCGAAAAGATCGTCAATCATAATAAATACTGATTTTTCGCCTTCTTCGTGACCGACAAAATCAAGAGTTCTTGAGCAAGAAACAGAGTTCTGACCTTTAGCCATTGTACGAATAATAGACGTGTTACCAACTTTACCTTCTTTATAACGAGTCTGTGTAACACTGATTTTACGAAGATAATCTTTAACTTTTTCAGTATCAACGTTAAATTCATTCATTAAAGAAATAGCCGCAAGTTCGTTGTAAATATTGTAAAGAGCACGGTTTACCATAGGGTAGGTGTCTTCTTTACCGTCAATGCTTACTGTAATTGACTGATTGTCATAATCAATATTTGTAAGATGATATTTCGCATCATACGATTTGAAATCGCAATTAGGACAATAAGCGTTACCTATATGGTGATATCTCAAAAAGTTGAATTTCAATTTTTCATTACATTTAGGGCAGAATGAAAAGTCGTTGATTAAATTCACACATTCTGTAACGTCAGTTGGAAGTTGGTCAATTGAGAAATATACTCGCTCATTATCTTTAAGAAGTTGTGAAGACTGCAAACAGTCTGCGTTAAGAATAAGTTTTGTGGTTTTTGGCACGTAAGTGTCTAAAATACTGAAAATATATTCTGGGTGAGCGTTACGCTTTATTGAATCTCTGAAAAGATTTGTAACAATAAGATAATCTGGTTTTATAAATGGCAGAATAAGTCTTGAAAAACGCTCGTCAACTTCTAATGCCAAAACGTCGATTTTGGGTTTACCAAACACGTTAACGCTATGGGTGAGTGCAGTAGCAACACCTGTGTTGATGTTTGAACCATATCTGTTTGAAACTACGTTATAGCCACTTTCAGAAAGAATATCGGCTACCATATTTGTTGTAGTTGTTTTGCCGTTTGTACCAGTAACACAAAGCACGTTAGGACTTTTCTTTGTTTGAGCTAAATAATCAGGGCAAATTTTAAGTGCTAAATACCCTGGGAACATTGTTGCGTTTCTTTTTAAAAGTTTTAAAAGTATATAGGCAGACTTTGAAGCCCAGAGTGCTATAAAATATCTTATTCTGCTCATTCTTTCTCTCCTTCTAACTGAGAAGTACAATTAGGGCAACGAGTTGCTTCAATATTAATTTCACTCTTGCAGAATGGGCAAACCTTAGTTGTTGAAACTTCTTCAACTGGTGCTTCTTCTTTTTTGCCGATATCACGAATTCTGTTAATACCCTTTACCATAAGGAAAACAACAAAAGCTATTATTATAAAATCAATTACAGATTGAATAAAAAGGCCATAACTTAAAGTTGCTGCACCTGCTTCTGTTGCCGCTTCAAGAGACTCATAACTGTTACCGTCAAGAGCAATAAAGAGTTCTTTTACAGAAACCTTACCTGTAATTAACGTAATAAGCGGAGTAATAATATTATTAACAAGTGAGTTAACAATAGCGGTAAACGAACTACCAACAATAACACCGACTGCGAGGTCAATAACGTTACCACGAGATATAAATTCTTTGAATTCTTTTACAAAACCTGAACCTTTTTTCATTTCTTTTTGTAGCTCCTTCTTCAATTTATTTTCCATATCCTTTTTCAAAGCAGTTTCAACCGTTGTCTGAATATCTGCCATATTTCACAACTCCTCACAAAAGTTTTATATATTATAACATATTGCACAATAAATTTAAAGTATTTTATTTCAATTTCAATAATTTTTTTTGCTTTTTAGCATTCATTTTGCTTGATAATTTACTTTTTCGGGTGTATAATTATAAAAAACTGACAAGGTGGTGTATTAATTGGTATTAGTTGCTGATATAGGTAACACAAATATAACACTCGGTATATATAAAGACGACAAATTAATTTTTGTTTCGAGACTTGCAACTCAACGCCACAGAACAAGTGAGCAATATGCTATTGAACTCAACGCTGTTTTCAATTTAGAAAATATAAACGGTGATTTTGAAGGTGCTGTTATCAGTTCAGTTGTGCCTGAACTCACCCGTGCTTTTAAAGACGCAATTAAAAAAGTTACAAAAGTCAATGCACTTGTAGTTGCCGCAGGAATTAAAAATGGACTTAAAATTGCTACCGATAACCCAAAAGAAGTTGGTGCCGATTTAGTTGCCGGTGCAGTGGGTGCTATTTCTCAATATGAATTACCTTGTCTTGTTATGGATTTAGGCACTGCAACAAAAATCTCGGTTATAGATGAAGGTAACGTATTTTTAGGTTGCACAATAGCCCCTGGTATTGGTATTTCTTTAGATGCTTTATCTTTAAGAACTTCACAATTACCCGCTATTGATTTAAGCGCACCAGAAAAAGCGATAGGTACTAACACCATTGAATGCATTAAATCCGGTACAGTTTTAGGTAATGCCGCTATGCTCGACGGTATGGCTTCACGCCTTGAAAAAGAGTTGGGAAAAGTTATTAAAACAACTATTGCAACGGGCGGTCTTTCAAAAGAAATTATTGACTGTTGCGAAAGAAAAATCGTTTATAACAAAAACCTTATTTTAGAAGGTCTTTTGGTTATATATAAGAAAAACAGGTCATAAAATAAAAACCAAAATCGCATTGTATCCCAAACGGGAACAGTAGCAAAGGAGTAAAATTTATGAACAAAAAGAAAAAACTTAATCGTCTTGTGATTTGCGCATTCTTTATGGCATTGACAGTCGTTATGACATTCACACCATTAGGCTACATTCCAGTCGGCGTAATTTCAATCACAACAATTCACATCGCAACTATTTTAGGTGCTTGTATTTTAGGCGTAAAATACGGCGCAATTTTAGGTGGCACATGGGGTGCGCTTTGCATTGTAAAAGCATTTCAGGAACCAATCCCTGGTAACATTCCGTTCCAGAACCCTATGATTTCATTAGTACCAAGAATTATTGTTGGTATTGTTGCTGGTTTAGTTTTTGTTGCACTTTCAAAAACTAAACTAAAAAAGCCAATTTCTTTAGGTATTGCAGCAGTTGCCGCTACGCTTACAAACACAGTTTTAGTACTTACCGCATTAACACTTTTCAATGGTTTTGAAACAATTACCGCTGGTGTTACAACAGCACTTGAAACAATCTTTTCAGTTTTAATTTCTGTAAATGGTGTTATAGAAATTGTTGCAGCAGTAGTGCTCGTCCCATCACTTTATATGGCAACTGAAAAATTATTAAAAGATAAAATATAATTAACACTAAAACCTGTTTTTCTGAATACTATAAAAAAACAAAAAGCTATAAAAAACACTATGTTTTTTTATAGCTTTTTTACTTATTAGTTTATTTCAACAATAAATGAACCATTGTTTGTAGTTTCGACTAATTCAGGGTAATAAGTATATGGCTTGAATTCTATTGAATTAAATATTTCAATAACACCTTGCTGTGCCTTTTCTAAATCAAGTTCTTTTTGTGATTGCCATCTTATTTCATACATATTATTGTTTTGACTAAAAAACATAACCACAACGAGAACATCATCATTTTTCACGCCAAAAAATCCAGCTTTTGTTTCAATTCCCTCTATTTCTTTTTCAGCCCACAAGAGTTCTGGTTTAACCTCTTGTTCTTTTTGATATTCTTCACTATTTAATTCGTCATAAATCATTTTTGCTGAATTGTAATACTCATCGTAAGTCTTTTTCAAAATACTTATTTCGAGGTTAATACCTCTATTTATATTTTCAAAATCACCACGGTCGTTCACTGTTTTCCAGCCACTTGGTAAAGTGAAGTAATAAGCGTAATCTTCAACAACGCCGTTTGCTTCAAGCTGGCCTATAAAGCCCTGAATTTCAGTTACGTATTCACCATTGTCATCTTTAACCTTTTTACCGTCAACATCAGTAACGTAAACAACTAATTCGCCGTCTTCACTTAAAACCTTTTTACCATTTTCATCTGTTACAAGAATATATTCCGAATCTGTTGATGGGTCAACGTAAACATCTTTATTACAAGCAGTAAAAACCACACTGAGTGCAATTACTGCAACCATTAAGAAAATTAACATTCTTTTTTTCATAGAACATCACCTGTTTTAAAATTATAGGGGTGGTTTCCCACCCCCTTATTAAAGTCGAATTATTTTGCTTCTGTCATAGTCGCTTCAATAACTGCTTCAGTAGTTGTTTCTAACGGACTTGTAGGATTTTCGTTAGTCCAGTTGATTTCATAATAAGCTTTATCTTCAAGTGTAAATAAGATTGAAAGGTCGCCGTGCTCCTGGAAAGTATTTTGACCTTTAGCTGAAACTACAACGTTTGCAGGTTTGAAGTATTCAAGTTTAGTAATTTCATCTGTAAGGCGATTAACTGTTGCAGTAATTTTGCAACCACTGTAACTTACTTTATAATCTTGTAACTCAAGGTATGCTTTTGTTTTTGCAAATTCTTCTGAATTTAAAATATCCTCTTTATTGCGAAGAGTGAAAGCATTACCAAGAATTTCTTTAGCATCAACTTCTGAAACATCGTCGAATTCAATTGTTATAAAGTATTGGTCGCCAACTTCAGTCATAGTTGCATATTTAATATCATCAACTGTAAGTTTTGAAGCAAAACTCTCACCTTTAACTAAAAGAACGTCTGTGTTATCAGCGCCAAAAGCAATATCACCAGATTGTTCTTCAATATTTTCTAACATAAGGTCTTTAACAGCTTTAGCAGCATCGTTAATAGCAGAGAGTGATTCGTCAATTGTTTCTGCTTCTTCTGCACCTGCTTTTGTAACCTTAAGGCTGTCGTTTGGAACGTTTAATTCGAAACGATAATACATAGCAGGTCTTTCTGCTTTAATTTCGTTTACAAGTTTATTGAAATAATTTAAAATTTCTTCGCTTGATTTATCAACTGGAGTTGCACTCTCTGTGTATTCAACCGGAACAGTAGTCTGTACTTCAACTTCTTCACCCGAGGATGATGAACAAGCAGTAAGAGAGAGTAATGAAGCACTCACAACTAAAAGTGCTAAACCTAAGCTTAAAATTCTTTTCATAAAGGATTTGCCCCTTTCAAAATTCGAAAAATTATAGTTATTCATTATACAACAGAGTAATTATATCACAAAAACATATTTAAAAAAATACTATTTTAAGATTTTTTTATCTTTGTAAAAATAGCACAAATACTAACCCGTTCTTTTGTCATTAACTACCAACTATTGACTTTACAAGTGTTAGATACTATAATGAAAAAGGAAAACAAAATCTTTTATTGGGATGTGTAACGATGAGCGCAATTTTAAAAACCCGCCGTAGCGGTATATTTTTGCTATGTTTAATTCTTGCAACCGCTATTTTCGTTGGTGTTGTGTGTATTGTAATAAACGACAGAAACCAAAAAATTATTAATGGTGACACACTTTACGAAACAGAAAAAGTTGAAGAAAAAAAAGATGAAGAAAACAATTTGCCTGTTTTCAATGATGAAGAAGTTGTTGATACAACAATAACTTATGAAGAACAATTACCTGTACTCCCCGACGCTGGTACAATAAACGACCCTACAATTATAACAATTGACGAAGATAATTGGAATTTAACACTCGTTAACACAGGTTACAGAATTATTGACTCATATAAACCCGATTTAGTTTACGTTTGCGGTTCTTCAGAGCAACTCGATAAGAAAATCGCAGAGCACTACGAAGCGATGTATAATGCCGCAAAAGAAGATGGGGTTACACTCACACCTTGCTCTGGTTATCGTTCTTATGACAGGCAGAAGAATAATTATAACAATAAAGTTGCTTATTATGAAAGTTTAGGTTACACAAAGGAAGAAGCCTTAGAAAAGGCGGCAACAATCATTATGCCACCAGGAAGCAGTGAGCACAATTTAGGTTACGCTATGGATATTGTGTGTGTTGACGAATGGTTTGAAGACACCGACGAATTCACCTGGTTAATGGAAAACGCACAAGACTACGGCTTTATTTTACGTTACCCTAAAGACAAACAAGATATAACAAAGGTTACTTACGAGCCTTGGCACTGGCGTTACGTTGGTGTTGAACACGCTAAGAAAATGAAAGATAGCGGTCAAGTTTTAGAAGAATATTTAAGGTGACGGGAGCCGAACACCGCACGGTTTTGTAAGACAAAAATTCCCACTAACGTCGTCAAAACTCTTGAAATACGTCAGTATTCCTGCGAGTTTTTCCTTGTTATTGAAAATTTTTTGTCTTACAAAACTGCTCGCACCTAAAATTGTAAATATTTTGGTACAGTAAGGTGTTTCTTTGGCGCAGTCATACTGGCGTATAACAAGACAAAAAACGGCTTAATGTGCCGAAAGATTTAAATTTTAGGCGTACGGGGTTCGACTCCTGTCACCTTAATATTTAAAATTTCTGTAAATTCTCTATACATATATAACAAAAATTAAAAATACTCTTGTAAAATTCTTTAATATAGTATAAAATAGGTGCGTTATGTGTGTTTTAAAAAAACACAAAAGCAAAAAAGAAAAGGATGAATTCGAAAATGGCTAATAACGAAATTAAGACAAACGCTGAAATTTATCGTGAACAGCGTAAAGAACGTCTTGAAAAAGCTTCAAAGAAAAAACATTCAGCAAAAAAGGATAAGGCAGTAAGAATTGCTATTAAAACTCTTGCAATTATTCTTTGCGTTTCACTCGTTGGTTGGTTTGCCGGCAACCTTCTTTTAAACGTATTTAACGTTCCACAAAAGGTTCTCACCGTTGCTACTTATGACGACGAAAAACTCACAGGTGCTGAATACAACTACTACTATATGTCACTTTTCAACCAGATTTACCAGATGGCTTACGAGTATGAAAGTATGTACTCAAGCTACGGTTCAGGTTACGGTGCATATTTCACAGGTTTTGATATGTCGCTTGACCCAGCAGAACAAGAGTACCCTTATGACGATGCTCCTGAATCAGTTGAAACATGGGGCGACTACTTCAAAGAAATGGCTTCTACAAGAGCATTCTTAATGAACGCTATGTATAAAAAAGCTAACAGTGAAGAAGCTAAAAAGTTAGGTTTTGAAATTACAGAAGAATTAAAAGAAGAAATCAAAACTGAAATTGATGAAACAATCACTTCACTCGAAGAAAGCGCAACCGAAAATGACTTTGCATTAGATAACTACATCGCTCGTGTTTGCGGTGAAGGTCTTTCAGAAAAATCTTACAGAGCATTACTCGAAAAAGATGCTATTGCTCAACACTACCTTTCATGGTATCAGGAACACTTAACAACATCTTACACAAAAGCAGACGTTGACTCATACTTTGCAGAAAACAGATTAGACTTTGTTACTGCAAGTGCAAGAATTTTCAAAGTTTCTTATGCAGAAGCAGAAGAAGGTTCAACTGACCCGGTTTACACAAAAGAACAAGCAAAAGCACGTGCAGAAGAATTCAACTCAAAAGTTACTTCAGAAAGTTCATTTATTACAATTGCTAAACAATATGCACCACCATCAATGGCTGATGCTTACGCTTCTGACGAAGCAACACTTGCTTCTGACGTTCACGCTGCTGACATTACAGCAAGCACTGCAGTTACAGACTGGCTCTTCAGCACAGAAAGAGTTGCTGGTAACAAGGCAGTTATTGAAGATAGCGAAAGCGAATGCTACTACGTAATTTACGTTGTTAAACCTGCTTCTCTTGATGAAACTGTTGCTAACGCTTCTGTTCGTCACATTCTCGTTCAGGTTGAAACAGAAGATGCTGAAGGCAATGCTCTTGACGAAGCAACAATTGCTAAAAATGATGCTGATGCAAAAGCTAAGGCAGAAGGACTTCTTCAGACTTGGAAAGATAACGGCGCTACTGAAGAAGAATTTATTAAACTCATTAAAGATAACACAGACGACACAGCTTCAATTGAAACAGACGGTCTTTATGATGACGTTTCTGCAGGTGGCAACTACGTTGCAGAATTTACAAACTGGGCTATTGACCCTGCTCGTAAAGCTGGTGATGCTGAAATCGTTAAAACAGAATTTGGTTATCACTTTATGTACTTCGTTGAAGCTTCAGAGTTTGCTGCTTGGGAAAACGACGTTCGTGAAACAATAGCTTCTAATGAATACAATGAATTAGTTGACGGCATTTACAACGACGTTGAAGAAAACGCTCAAAAGAATGACACGTTCTTAAAATTCTTCTCAGACAGACTTGAAGAAACAATTTCGATGAGATATTAATTAAAATTCCAATAACAAAAATGACCAACCGAAAAAGGTTGGTCATTTTTGTTATTGAATTATATTCCTGAAAAATCTTTCTGCATTATTATAAAACACACTATCAACTATTTCTTGTGAAAAGCCGTCGGTTATAAGTGAGTTATAAACAGAGTTCATGCTTTCAAGACCTGTTATGCCGTTAGTTAAATCACAACCGTCGAAGTCACTGCCGAGTGCAATTATATTTTCCCAACCTTTATTTAAAAGGTAATCTAAATGCACTTTTAGTGCTTTTACACCTGTTTTATTATCGACGTCAAAAAAGTCTTTACAGAAATTAAGACCTATAAGACCTTTGCGGTCTTTTATTATTTCAATTTGACTATCGAGAAGATTTCGTTTATTGCCGTAAAAGTTGTTATTTATATCGGGGTTTGAGTGGCTTGCTATAAATGGTAGAGTTGTATTCTCTGCAACGTCAAAAAAACTCTCTCTATTAAGGTGTGAAACGTCAACTACCATTTTTAGTTTTTCCATTTTCTTTATTACTGTTTTACCAAAAGAAGTAAGACCACCGTTTTCACAGAATGCACCAGAAGCAATTTCATTTTGAGCATTCCAGGTAAGTGTAAGAATTCTAACTCCACGCTCATAGACTTTATAAAGGTTATTTATGTCGCCCGCTAAAGCGGCACCACCCTCAATAGCAAGAATTGCTTTTACTCGTTTATCATCTTTTTTAGCATTCGCAAAGCTTACAATCAAATCTTTATTCAGTTCTAACTCTTTGTAGTAATAATCGCAAACGTTATTAAAGTAATCGGTTGCAGATTTTCCACGTAATTCATCGGGAATCCACACTGCAAAAACTTGTGTGTAACTTTCAAAGTTTTTTGCTTTATTCAATGAAATGTGGAGCCCTGAGTGTCTTAAAGATAATTTATTTTTATAGCACTCGCCTATTGTATCACAATGTAAATCAAAGAGTTTCATATTAAAACGCCCCTTCAATATGATTAAGGCTAATTACTTTATTATTTTCATCTACTATTATTTCAATAATATCGTAACGTGGCTGTTTTTTCACCTTATATCTATTAATATATACAAGGGCGCTACCCTCAATATTCTTTTCTTTATGAAAGTCTACTGCACTGCTTGGTGGAAGCATAGCACCCTCGGTTCTGGTTTTGACTTCAATAAAACAAATATTATTGTCTGTTTCAGCAATCAAATCAATTTCACCAACGTAGGTTCTGAAATTGGCAGTCATTATTTTGTAGCCTTTGCTTCTTAAATATCTTGCCGCTTCTTGCTCACCAAATGCACCTAATAATCTACTATTCATCATTCACCTAAAATCTTTTTTAAAAAACTTCTTCTATGCACCTTTGAAACACCGTATTTTTCAATCATTTCATAGTGAAGTTTTGTGCCATAGCCTTTATGTTTACTGAACTGATATTCTGGGTATTGTCTATCAATTTCTAACATAAATCTGTCACGGCTCACTTTTGCAATAATAGAAGCCGCCGCAACCGAAATGCACTTGCCGTCGCCTTTCACTATTGTTTCTTCTTTAACGCCAGTTTTTGGGTATTGGTTGCCGTCAATATATGCAAAATCAGGTTTAATATTTAAACCTTCAACTGCTCTTTTCATCGCTAAAAAGGTTGCATTTAAAATATTGATTTCGTCAATTTCTTCTTCAGTTGCAATACCGACACTGTAACTTAAAGCATCTTTTATAATATCGTCGTAAACGGCGTCACGCTTTTTTTCAGAAAGCTTTTTAGAGTCGTTTAAAACAGGATGACTGTAATTCTCTGGTAAAATTACTGCCGCCGCAAATACGGGACCAGCAAGCGGACCACGCCCCGCTTCATCTATTCCACAAACCACCTTGTAGCCATTTTCGTGTGCCTTTGATTCATAACTGTAATCTAACATATCTTTCACCTATAATAAAAAGTCAGGCTAACTGCCTGACTTCTATTTTACTCGTATTCTCTTGGATATTCAAGAGTTAATTTACCTAATTTTCCAGCTCTGTATTCGTCTAAAAGAATAACAGAAGTTCTTTCGTAATCTATTTCACCACCAGAAATTAAGAAACCACGTTTTCTACCTATCATCTCTAAGATTTCGTAATCTTCTTTATCGGTAAAATCGGTAATTTTAAATCTCTCGGTAAGTCTCCCCGCATAGTCGTTTTTTAAGACGTTTATAAGTTTTAGTGCTAAAGTCTCACTATCTAAAATTTCATCTTTAACAGAACCGATAAACGCTAATTTATCGCCAACCTTTGGGTCATCGAACTTAGGCCACAAAACACCAGGGGTATCTAAAAGTTCAATTCCGTTACCAACTGCAAACCAACTGTTGCTTCTTGTAACACCAGGTTTGTCGGCAACCTTGGCACGATTACGCCCTGCCATTTTATTGATAAATGAAGATTTACCCGTGTTAGGAATACCAACAACCATAACTCTTAACGGTTTGCCAACCATACCTTTTTCGGTATTCTTCTGTATTTTATCTTTCAAAATTTCACGGACAAGTGGCAAGTATGCGTTAAGCGATTTACCCGAACGGCAATCAACTGGCAAAGCATAAATTCCACTATTTTTATAATATTCAACCCATTGTTTTGTTGCATTTTCATCGGCAACGTCACATTTATTGAGAAGAACAATTCGTGGCTTGTTACCAATCATTTCTGAAAGTTCCGGATTAGAAGAACTCAAAGGAATTCTTGCATCGACAATTTCGGTAACTAAATCGACAAAAGGCAGACTTTCTTTAATAAGTCGCCTTGTTTTTGCCATGTGACCCGGAAACCACTGAACAATCTGATTTTGTGTATCAGTTTTTGGTTGTTCCGTTTTTTTAGTTTTTTTCTTAAAATCTTTATTACTCATAATCGTAAATATCAGAATTGCCAAACGGCAAAATTCTTAACATCGCTCTACCTAAAATATATCTTTCATCAACTGCGCCAATGAGAGTTGAACGTGAATCAGTTGAGTGATTTCTGTTGTCACCCATACAGAACAAGTGACCTTCCGGCACAGTATATGGGAAAGTAATATCATCACTATTCTGTAAAATAAAACTTTCGTTTATATATGGTTCCTCTAACGCTACGCCGTCAACGTAAACGGTTGATGAACCGTAATCAATATCTACAATCTGACCACCTGTTGCAATAACACGCTTAATGAGTGGCTCGTTAAAATAGTTTGGCTCTGTTATAACAACTATATCACCGTAAACGTATTCTTTTTGCTCCATAGTAATAAGCCAGTCATTTTCAAAAAGTGTACTTTCCATAGACTGACCTTTAACACCCACAAGACGGAATACGAAGGTAAAAATTATAGTAATAATTATAAAAGCCGCCATTATTATTGAAGCAAAATCATAAACGTTGAGTTGAAACTGTTTCTTTTTATCCGGCTTTTCTTCTTCATTTGTTTTCTGTGAGTCGGTATCAACTTCAGTTACAAGAGTTTCTGCTACGTCTGTTTCAGTAACTGTTACTTCTGATGCGGTCTGCTCTTCGTCAAGTGACTCTACAAATTTTTCGATATCAGATGTCATATTATTCTACCTTACCTTCGCCTAATGGGAATAAACGGAATAACACTTTACCAACTATAAAACGTTCATCAATACAACCAATTTCAGTTGAACGGCTGTCGAGTGACTCTGCTCGGTTATCACCTAAAACAAATACACAACCTTCCGGAACTGTTATAGGGAAAGCAATATCAAACTGCTGAAGCGTTAATGAATCGGTATATTCTTCTTCAACACCATTAACTGTTACTAAACCAGTGGTGAAGTTTATATCTACCTTATCGCCACCAACGGCAATAATTCTTTTAACTATTGTCTCTTTAATTCCTGCGGCACCTGAAAGCACGACAACATCGCCTCTTTGTGGTTCGTAACCCGTTGCAGAAATTACAATTTTATCGCCATTATTTAAGGTTGGCATCATTGAACGACCACTAACGTTAACTATTCTGAAGAATAATGTGAAAACAATTGTAATTACAAGTAACGCAGCAACAATTGGTTCAAGAATATCGAAAATGCTCATTTTTTCAGAGTCTTTTTTATTTCTTTTCTTTTTCTTACCTTTAACGTCATCTTCGAAATTATAGTTTAAGGTTGTTTCTTCTGCTTTACTCATTATTCTGCCACCTTTCATATATATAAATAATAGTTGTATTAAACAATGAGGGGCAGATTTTCACCTGCCCCACGTTTTGTTTGGCATTAGCCAATTTTTTCTTTAACCTTAGAAGCCTTACCAACTCTGTCACGAAGATAATAAAGTTTTGCTCTACGAACTTTACCGTAACGAACAATTTTTACATCTGCAACGTTTGGTGAGTTTACAGGGAATACTCTTTCAACACCAACACCGTAAGAAACACGACGAACTGTGAAAGTTTCTGTTACACCGCTACCATTGATAGCAATAACTGTACCCTCGAATGCCTGAATTCTTTCTCTTTCACCTTCACGGATTTTAACGTCAACTCTTACAGTATCACCGATAGAGAAAGCAGGTTTTTCAGCCTTAAGGCTGTCTTGTGCAATAAGTTTTAATGCGTCCATAATAAACCTCCGAATTTTTTCAAGCGTTCATGCTGCGAAGCAGTAGCGGACCGCCAGCTTTAATGTTGCCATTAACTGCCGTTGCAACCTATCGATTACAACGCACACATAGACTTAAGTATAATAACACAAGTCTTTTAAAAATGCAATAGAAAATGTTAAACAAATAAATGAATTTTTTTATTACTGTTTTTCCACTATTTTAACAATAGGTATAAAAAGCTCAGCAGTAAACTTATCTTTCTTTTCTAAATAAGAAAATTCTATATCGAGAGATTTACAAAGTCTTTCACAGGTACGAAGTCCTATTTTTGAACTTTCAATAGGGTTATCAATAAATTTGATATAGTTAATAAGTTTAACGTTAAGCATATTCCCATTTTTAGAAACCGTTGCAACAACCGGTTTTTCAATATCGGCATATTTTCTTATATTAGAGAAAAGATTGTCGAAAACCCTTTTTAAAACAAGAACGTCAACTGAAACTTTTATATCATTTATAAGAAGCGTTAAAGAAGTGTTGTAGTTTTCACTTTTTAATTCTGTTAACGGCTCACCGATTAACTGACCTAAAAGAATTGAAGCCTCCTCTTCTGTTTTATTAACCTCAACATCAGGCTTGCTATAAACAAGCGAATACCTGAAAAGTTCATCTGTAAGCTCTTTGAGTCTGTAAATTTTATCACGACATCTGTTAAGATAGCTTTCTCGCTCAGCATCACTTGAATATTGCTTATTGTGGAGAATATCGGAATAACCAACAAGTGACGTAAGTGGATTTCTTATATCGTGTGAAATTGATGTGATTAACTCCTGATTTGTCTTCCACGCCTTGTTTTCACTATTAATTTTATCTACAAGAGTGCTTCTCATTGTTTCAATATCTTGTGAAAGAATTGTAACCTCATCTCTGCCATCAAGACTTATAGGTTTATTAAGGTCACCAGCACTAACTTCTGAAACCTGCTCTGAAAGATGTTTTACTCTCAACCTTAATCGGTTATTAAACCCACTTGTTATTGTTAAGAAAACAATAAAAAATACAACAAGAGCAATACATATAATTATTGTTGTGTAAGCCTGTGAATATTCGTGACCTATAGTTACAGCACAAACACCATCAGTAAAGGCTACAGAATAAATTGTTCTGTCGTAGTTACTGTATAAATTACCCTCTCCTAAAGGGTTACTTATATCTGGTTTATCGCTTTCACCTTCTGTAACATCAGGTGGAATAACTTCATCGCCACTTATTTCAAAATCTTTTAAGAACACACGGTCTTCTCTGTAAATTGTGAGATACACCCTGTCTTTATACTGGCTAATCCATTTATCAAGCTTTTCGGTATCTGTTGAAGCAACATTTTCGGTTTCTACAAACTCAACAAATGACTGATAAAGCTCAACGTCACGCTCTGCTTCAGCTTCTTCACTTAAAAAGACTTCGTCTACTACAAATTCACTAACATAAAAAGCAACAAGCGAAGAAATTACTGCAAGTATAAATGCCAGAAGCACGCACAGAACAATCTTTGTTTTAAGAGAAACAAAGCTTTTACCATTTATTTTTTTATTAGTCAAACTGATACCCCTTTCCCCAGATTGTTTTTAAGAACACTGGGTTTGTGTGGTCATCTTCAATTTTTTTACGAAGATTGAGAATATGAACCATTATAGTATTCTGCACTGATGGAACGTATTTCTCATCCCATATTTTTTCATAAAGTGTTTTTGTATCAACAGGCTTGCCCCTGTTTTCAATAAAGAATTCTAAAATGTCATATTCTGTATCGGTTAAATTAAGCAACACACCGGATTTATATGCCCTTTTAGTTTTAGCATCAATCATAATTGCATCTGCTTTACTACTTTCTTGCGATTTACCAGAATAATCACGATAACGTCTTATTAAAGAATTGACTTTCATAAGAAGTTCATTTTGTGAAAACGGCTTAGTGAGATAATCGTCACCGCCACTTTCGTACGCTTCTGCTTTGTCCTTTTCGTGAATTTTTGCAGTTAAAAACAATGCCGGAACTGTGCTGAATTCTCTTATTTTTCTTAAAACCTGAACACCATCTTCGTGTGGCATCATAATATCTAAAATAATTAAATCTATTGTAGGCTCTTCTTTTAAAATTCTTATTGCGTTTTCACCATCGGCAGAAGAAAACACCTTGTAACCGTTTGATGATAACAAAAGGTTTAATATTTCTCTTATATCTGGTTCGTCGTCAACAATTAAAACTTTTCTTTGCTCCATAGTATTGTACCTTTCAAAAAATAATTCCCCGAACTCATTCTGACGTGAGTCGGGGAAAGTTCTTTTATTATTATACGATACTCTGTCGTTTTATTCAAGTACCAGAAGGAATAAAAAGCATTTTGATATCTTTTGTTGTGTCGCCTACAAGGTTATTTTCTAAAACGATGCTTTCAACCGTTGTGTTGTAGCGTTTTGCAATATCCCACAGAGTTTCTTCGCAATTAGGGAAATAAACAGTAATTGCACTGCTTGTTACTTTTTCGCTTTCTCTTAATTCTGAAATATCCGAAACAACGTCTACTTCTGTTTCAGCGAAAACGGAACAATTTATCTGAAGTTCTGCTTTTACGTCAATTACTTCATTATTTTTTAATAAACACTCAAACGACGAAACAGATACTTTCGGGGTGCACTCTACTTTTTTATTACCACATTCGCAACTTCTTTCGTAGCGATAATCCAACATTTTTTCTGTTGTTACGTAACCGCCGGAAGTATCTTTTAAAATTATCATCGCTTTAATTGTACCAGAAATAATAATACTGCCGTTTTCAAAAGTTGCAACTGGTTCGTTTTCTTCGCAACACGCATCTAAAATGCACTCGGCACCAAGTTTAGAAGCATCTATTGTATCTTTAAAAATAAACGTATCACGAACAGCATCAAGTGCAGAATAAAACTGCATTTTTTTATAAGTTAAATCGACGTCGCCGTTTATTGCATAAGCATCGGTGATTACTGTTATATCTTTTTGCTCCCACATAGCAACCCCTGCATTTATAGTTACGCCTACGTCAAGACTTCTGCCGTCACCTTGTGAATCGTTTTTGATTATGACGTCAACTGCAGTTACTTCTAAAGTGATGTCACCTGTAAAATGTTCTTCCATTCCGTCAAATTCTAAAATCTGATTTATCGGCAGTGTTTTTCTTAAAGTTTTTACAGTAGTTTTATCTTCGTGTGGTATAAAAGCAACTTCTACAATAGTTTCGCCCTTAATCATAATTTTATTGCTGATTTTTCTGACTTCACCTAAAACTGCAGTAGCACTGCTTCTTACAATAAATGCGGCAGACTCGCTTTCTAAATCAAAATTATCGCTCATAGAAAACATTTTGCTTTTTTTGCAACCTAAAGACATTGAAGAAAGTTCCATTTTCTTTTCCTGAATTTCTTTAGAACTTTCTAAAAGCAAAATATTCTCTTCTGCTTTTGAAAAGGCAGAAACGCAAATATTAATACCCGCTTTGATTTCGGCACGTTTTGTGTTTGTTGCTCTGCAATTCACAAATTTTACAGTTGCTTTCACGTTAACGTCGTCTGCATTTAAAAAAGCAAGGTTTTCGGCGTAACGTGTAAAACTTCTTGAGCCTGTAAAAGTGTAAATACAATTATCGGTACCTATGTAAATCATAGTAAGGTCACAAGTGCCATCTACCGTTACTCTTTCACCCACAGTCTGCCACGAATTAATTTTTGGCACAGCCTGAGACTTTAATATTCTTAAAATTTCGGGCATATATTCGGGTAAAGAAAGTTCTGCTTCGACACCTTCTTCAATAGTAGTTTCATAAGTTTTTTTGAGACTGCAATATTTTTCGTTTTCGAATGAAATATCCATAAAAATAAACTCCCTTCACATATTCTATAAAAATATATGACGGGAGTTTTATTATTATTCGTTTTCTTGAATATCTTCTGTTTCTTCTACTTCTTGTGGCTCGTAAATAGAGTTATAAAGCATTTCTCTGTTTTCGCTTAAATCGAGTGCTATTGAAGAACCATCCCACTTAGACTCAAACCACCAGGTATCTTCAAATGGTAATTGTTGAGAAACCAAGAGTTTGTCCATTTCGAGACCAGATTTTGCAACACAAGAAACCATACTAAGTAAAAGACTTGTAAACTCTGAATTTGATAAAGACGTTTCGATATTAGGCGCAACGTCTTTTGCAGTTGAAATAAGACCAAAAATATTACCTGTTAAAAGTTCGGTTTTTATATTTTCTGCGATTGCGGTAATAACCTTTCTCTGCCTGTAAGTTCTCATAAAGTCAGAGTCTAATTTTCGGATACGGGCATACCACAAAGTCTGGTAACCGTTAAGGTGAACGCTTTCGCCACTTTCAAAATGGTCTGGTTTTGTTTCGTTTTTATAATTATGACGGTTATTTATGTAGTCCGCTTCATTTTCGGTAACTTCAATATCAATACCGCCGAGACCATCTACAAGGTCAGTAAACATATTGAAATTAACTACTGCATAACCATCAATTTTCAAACCAAAATTCTGCTCGATTGTCTGAATTAAAAGGTTTGCACCGCCCCAGGCGTAAGCAGAGTTAATTTTTGCTTCACATTCACCGGGGATATCTACGTGAGTATCTCGAAGAATAGAAGTAACAATAACCTTGCCGGCAGATTTATTGACCGAAACAATCATTATACTGTCACTTCTTGAAGCACCGCCTTTTTCTTTGTCGGCACCTATAAAGAGAATATTTTTAACGTCGCTTCTGCTTGTGAGTGAATTAACGTTTTCAATATGCTCAATTTCTTCACCTTTTGTAAAGTTATTTACAATACTGTTGGCAGAACTTATTAAAACGCCCGAAAAAGCAACTACAACTGCAAGAATGAGTGCTAAAACCATTACAATTTTAGGTGATTTTCTTTTCTTCTTTTTCTTTGGTGCTACTTGTTTACCACGACGTACTTCGTAATCTGAAATTTCGTCGTCATCTAAATCCATAGTAACGTTTTCCCTTGAAACTCTTTGCCTTGGAGCAATTGGGATATCTTCATATTCTTCTTCGCTTTTCTCTATTTTTACTGCTCTTTTTTTAGAAAAATAAATATCGCTATTACTGTAAACGTCTTCATATTGTGGGGGTTCATCTGACAAAGTAAAGACGTCTTCCGGCTCGTCATCAACGTAAATATTATTTGCAAATGACCTGCTACTTACTTCCCTCTTAGATGAACTGTAAATATCACGACTGCTTGTTTCTCTTTTTACTTCACTTTCTGTAACCTTTGTTTCGCTCAACAAATCGAGATAATCGCTATTCACTTTTCTATCGTCGTAATCTTTACCAAGATTACCAAATGAAAAATCGTTATCGTTAGCCATTGTTACCTACCTTTGCAACTCCTAATTCGTCTATTATCTGTTTAAATATGATATTAAAAATAGTCTGTTTATTTTTCTCGGTATTTTCAATAGAGCCATCTGAAATTCTTAAAGCAAAAGAGAGAGAATTATCTATAATAAAATACCACAAAACGTCATAATTGATTTTTTCGTAAAGTCCAAATTTTTTAGAAATCTCGTTAAATTCGCTTATAATGGTGTTATAGTGGTCGTTATCTTTAGCGTGGTCGTGGTCTTTGTAAAGATTTGAAGCCCTGAAATTTTTATAATATTTTGTTTTAACAGGGTTTGCTAAAAGAAAGCCGAAATATTCATTCCAGATACGAAGAATACTACCTTTAACGTCACTTTCATCAAACTCAACGCTACTTATAGACTGGTAAATTTCACTATCGATATTATAATAAACTTCTTTTTTTAATTCCTCCAAGGTGTTGAAGTGCTTAAAAATAACACCCTCAGAGCATTCACATTTTTTAGAAATGGCTTTACTGGTCATACCATACATACCATTCTCTGCACCAAGCTCTGTTACACCTTCAATAATTTTTCGTGAAGTTTCAGACACACTATTCACCTGCCAAATAACATATTCCTAAATATTTTAACATATTTCTACTTATATTTCAACAAAAAAATAAACCGATAAAGTTCAAGAATGAAATTTATCGGTTATTCTGTATTTGGATATCTTTTTCAATCAAACCCTGATTTTTACTGATTGTCCGTATTATTTGTTTGAATTAACTGCCTCAAGTTTGTTTAAAAAGAAAATCTATTCCAATAGATTTATTGAACTTTTGAGGCTTTTGTAAATTTCTCTTTCATTAAAACAATTATTACTACTAAAGCTATTAAAGATAATGCTACCGCAACAAAAATAATACCGGTATTATCATTAATACTTGGATCTCTTAATGGTACGCCACCATTAGAATCTGGATTTTCTTCAAGCGCTGCTTCATCAAATATTTCGTCCATTGTTTTCATCAACTCATCAAGAGTGTAAAGTTTTCCTGTTTCAACACCTAAGAAATCTTCCCGAGTCGGAAATGGTATTACATAATCTGTTTCCACTGTTGTAACAAAAACAAAATATGAATGGTAAATTTCCGATTTTGCAATTTTTATTTCGTTAATAGCCGAAACAAGCAAACCACCTTGCTCTATTGCTAAAGCAATTTTTTCGTTTGTTACATAAGAATCAGTTCTTTCTGCAATTCCAGAGAAATTTTTTTCGCCATTTTTGGTAGAAACCCGTGCAATCGAATTTTCAGATAGTATGCTGTTTACGCAAATTTCCCAGACACAATCATCTGTTAATAACGAATCTATTGTAGGATTTTCTTTGTAAGCGGTTAACATTAAAACCGGTAAGCTATAAACCTTATAAATGTTATTTGTATCGTGAGATTTTAACATAGTTGTATTGCCTTGGGTATTTGACTCTGAAACCATAATTCCTTCTTGTTCAAGAAGAATTAAGTCAATTTCGGAAATATCTTTTTCACTAACCTGTGCAGAAATAATTTCATTTATTTTTTCGTTAGTAGATGAATCCATAGCACTCGCAGGAAAACTCAAGAGCAACATATAAAAACACGACATTATTATAATTATTTTCTTTTTCATATTCTAAACTCCCCTTAAAAGTTTATTTTATTGTTTTTGCAAACTCCTTTGCAGTTTCAAAATCGCACTCAATATAAAACAAATAGTGTGTTAAATCATTTTTATATTCAATTGTGCAATTTTCTTCTTGCTCAAAAACCAAAACATCTAATCCATTCATGTTAATTATTTCACTGGCTTCATAGTCCGTTGCAGTATTGCTACCATACCATTCGGTATCAGCATTAGTTTTAGTAACAATCATCAAACCACTATAATTTTTATAAACAAAGCTAATGTTTACAATTCGTGAAACATCTTCATCAACAGTAGAATTTTCGATTTTTGTTATTTTACATTCATTACTGACCATTGCTTCAGGAAATGTTACAGGCGTAATACCAAAGCTTTCTAACTCTTTTGCTAAATCAGTTTCTGGTAATATAAAACCACCATTACCATTACCATTACCATAAGCATTATCATCTGCTTTGTCGAAAGTCAAATTCGTTTCTGTATTACCATCTATTAACTGCGTAACATTTTCTGGAATGTTAAAATAAACTGCAGAAGATATAATAACAAACACGAACACAACTGACATAGCAACAAGCATACGCCACATTTTTGGATTTATAACGAAAACTTTTTTGCTTTCTTCCTTTTTATTACTTTCCTCACTTAACTGGAGCTTTTTAATGCTGTCAAGACAATATTCTATTAAATCAGCATCCATTTCTGATTCGCTTTTCAAAAGTTCTTTTTCTATAATTTCCTCAAGCTCTTGTTTTGACAAAACCGTGGTATCATCAAGTAAAACTTGTTTAAACTCATTATTTGTCATAGCTTAAATTTCTCCTTTCACCTATATAGTCGTGAAAATTTAATTTGGTTACAAATTCTTTTGAAATTTTTTCAAAAAAATTTATTCTTCGTATTTTTCGAGTTCTATTTTAGAAAGATAAATAATAGTTTTTCTTGCTCTGAATAACGGTTGTTTTAGATTAGATTCAGATAGATTATATAGCAAGGCTATTTCTTTTACTTTCATATTTTCAGAGTAATAACATTCAATTAAATTTCTCTCAATTTCATCTAATTCGTTTAAAACAGTTTCTTTAATTTCTTCTATTTGTTCGTCGGTAACATTCTGGAAGTTATAAGTGTCGCAATAAGTTTCGGTTACAGTTTCTTCATTAAGAGCAACTTCTCTTTCACTTTGCTTTTCGTTATTTCTATAAATATCGGTTATTTTATTGTTGGCAACTTTAGTAAGCCATGCTTTTGGGTAGGTAATTTCTTTATTATTTTTTAGTGCTTCAAGTAAACTTAAGAATACGTCGTTAACACAATCGTCTACTAAATCTTTTTGCGACTGCAATTTATATTCACAAAATTTTCTTATATACGCTTCGTATTCGCACCAGATTTGTTCGCATAATTTTTCTGGTTTTATATTTTTTAATGAGAACATAAGCTACCCCTTTCTTTGTAGAATTGAGTTTTCAATATATGTAAAATTATAGCATATACGAGAGTTGTATTCAATAAAAAACACTTTTCCATAAATTTAAACACCAAATTTATACACTTTTCTATATTAAGTAACAAAAACACACTTTTCTATATAAAATCATATGTGTTTTATACACTTTTCAATAAAATTACACATCAAAAAACTCACAAGTCAATGTTTTACAAATAAAAAACTGACACTCAAAGTTCAAAAACTTTAAATGTCAGGTTAATTTTATAAGTTCAATTTTGCCTTGCTTCAATAAATAAATCTATATCATTAATTATATAATTATCTCCGGTTGTGTGGAGTGCTTCAAAGCAATCGTAAATATATTGAGAAACATTATATTTTGTAAATAATTCCATAACCTGTTTACCATTAAGACTTTTTGCATTTTTATAAATCTCAATACAGTAAACTAAAAATTTACCTGCATTACTCATATTTAAACCTCCTCTGGAAAGTTCAAAACACCTGTTTTAATTTCGTCATCATACATATTAAAAAGTGTTAACGGACTGAAATGCCAAAGTTTAGTTTCTTCGTTTTCTAATAACTCATAAACTTTTGAATTATAAAAATCTCTTGAAGCAGTAACTTCATCAATCTTCCCATTTTCTGCAATTAAATGAATTATTTGTGGAATTAAAAGTTTGAGAACTGCTTCAAATTTTTTCTGTTCCATTAAAACTACTCCGTTTCTAAAACACCTTTAAATTCAATATATTGTAACGCTTTCTCTGTAGCAAACACTAACTGATTATAAAGTTTTTTAATTTTCAATGCTTCAACAGCCTGTTCCTTAGTAAGAATCCCCGAAGTGTAAAGGGTGAAAGTTGTGTAAACATCATCATTAGCAACAGGACCTAAAATTAAGTCATATTGCTTACCTTTATATGTACCTGAACGATTTTCTGACACAAAATCAAGCCATTCTTCATTTGCTGAATCAAACTTCAAAACAGAACACTCATTAAAAGCGGTTTCATCAAATTCATAGATATTAACTATCTTTTCACCAGTATTTTTTCTTAAATAAACTTTTTCTGCAAACCCAATCGCTTGTGTTTTGTTGGTTGTAGTATAAAAACCATAGCCAAAATCAAGAAAGCGATTTTATTGTATCAATTTAGGTTCAGTCACACAAACGTTACTTCCGTGATAGATAATCATATTAATACACTCACTCTAACTATTTATTTCATTTTCTCTTTTCATTATACACAAGATTTTGAAAAAAGCAAATAGTTATGCACTAAAAAACCTGACATTAAAGCTTTAAACTTTAAATGTCAGGTTAATTTTATAAAATTCAATTAGTCTGTAACTTTAACTGTCCAGTTGAATTTGTCTTCTACCTTACCCCACTGAATGCCTGTGAGTTCGTCGTAGAGTTTTTGTGCTACTGGACCGATTTCGTTATTGTTAACTATGAGTTTTTCGCCTTCGTCGAAGAATTCGCCAATAGGTGAAATAACTGCTGCGGTACCAGTACCAAATGCTTCGTTTAACTTGCCGTTTTTGTAAGCTTCTTTAACTTCATCAACTGAAAGTTTACGTTCTTCAACTTTGTAACCCCAGTTTTTGAGAACTTCGATACAAGATGCTCTTGTGACACCGGGAAGAATGTTACCATCTTCGAGTGAAGGTGTAACTACTGTGCCGTCGATTACGAAGAACACATTCATAGCACCAACTTCGTCGATGTATTTTCTTTCAACACCGTCAAGCCAGAGAACTTGTGCGTAACCCATTTCGTCAGCTTTTTTCTGACCTATGAGAGATGCCGCATAGTTACCACCGGCTTTTGCCATACCTGTACCACCTTTTACGCAACGAACGTATTCGTGTTCGATGCAGATTTTAACAGGATTCATACCGTTAGCGTAGTAAGAGCCAACTGGTGAAAGAATAATAGCAAAAATGTAAGTGTGTGCTGGGTGAACACCTAAGAATGGGTCAGTTGCAATAATGAATGGACGAATATAGAGTGAAGTACCTTCGCTGTGTGGTACCCAGTCTTCATCTACCTTAACAACTGCCTTAATTGCTTCGAGAGCAAGGTCAGGGTCAATTCTTGGAACACAAAGTCTGTCACAAGTATTGTTCATTCTTTCAATGTTTTTCTGTGGACGGAAAAGTTGAATTTTGCCGTCAGCAGTTCTGTATGCCTTAAGACCTTCAAAAAGCTCTTGTGCATAGTGGAAAACCATAGCAGATGGTTCAAGTGGAAGTGGACCATAAGGAACAATTCTACCATCGTGCCAACCTTTTTCTTCATTGTAGTTCATTAAGAACATGTGGTCAGTAAAATATCTACCAAAGCCGAGACCTTTATCTTCTGGCTTTTCTTTTTTTACTGTTGCTTTTTCTATTCTGAAATCGTAACCCATAATAGAAAACCTTCTTTCAAAATTATATTATTAATAGTCAAAACCTAACTGAAGTGCAGTTTTATTCACTTCGAGTAAATCCTGATGTCTTGCTGAAACAACTTTACCTAAAGGAGCGTCGATATTATCGAATGATAATTCTTCAACTTCTTTTAAAAGTTTACCGGTAATAATCATATTAGCGAGTGTGTTAATGCCTTTTTCACTTGCAATACCAGTTGCTGGGATGTAGTAAACGTCAACGTCTGTACGGTTAACTTTTCTTTCAATAAGAGTTGAATCAACAAAGATTTTACCGCCTGAAACAACTTCGTTCTCATACTTATCGAGTGAAGGTAAGTTCATTGCAACTAAAACGTCTGGTTTACTTACGATTGGTGAACCGATTGGGTCTTCACTAACAATAACGCTACAGTTAGCTGTACCGCCACGCATTTCTGGGCCGTATGAAGGGAGCCAGCTAATGTGTTTACCTTCAAGAAGACCTTTATATGCTACAAATTTACCAGCGAAAAGAATACCCTGACCGCCGAAGCCTGCAAAAAGAATATTTGTTGTCTTTTTCATATTATTTTGCCTCCTCTGCGTAGATATCTTTATAAACACCAAGTGGGTAATATGGAAGCATATTTTCTTCGAGCCACTTAAGTGCTTTTTCTGGTGTCATACCCCAGTTTGTAGGGCAAGTTGAAACAACTTCAACAAGTGAGAAACCTTTGCCGTCAATCTGGTTCTGGAATGCCTTTTTAATAGCAACCTTTGCTTTTTTGATATTAGAAACGCTGTTAACTGCAACTCTTTCAAGGTAAGCCGCACCATCAACGTTTGAAAGTAATTCACATACTTTTACAGGGTAACCAACTGTTTCAACGTCTCTGCCGTAAGGTGAAGTCTGTGTAACCTGACCAGGAAGAGTTGTAGGAGCCATCTGACCGCCTGTCATACCATAAATTGCGTTGTTTACGAAAATAACTGTGATGTTTTCACGTCTTGCAGCAGCGTGAACTGTTTCTGCAGTACCAATAGCCGCAAGGTCACCGTCACCCTGATATGTAAATACAATGTGATTTTCAGGGTCTGCTCTTTTAACACCAGTAGCAACTGCTGGTGCTCTACCGTGAGGAGCCTGAACAAAGTCGCAAGTGAAATAATCGTAAGCCATAACTGAACAACCAACTGGTGCAATACCAATTGTTCTGCCTTCAATGCCTAATTCATCTATTACTTCTGCTACAAGACGGTGAATAATACCGTGAGTACAACCAGGGCAATAGTGAAGCGGTGCATCTGTTAATGATTTTGGTTTTTCAAATACTACCATTATCTTTCTCCTCCTTTGCTTACTTCTTCAATTTTCTCTAAAACTTCTTCTGGGGATGGAATCATACCACCAACACGACAGCAGAGTTCAACAGGTTTTTTGCATTCGATTGCAAGTTTAACGTCTTCAATCATCTGACCCATATTCATTTCAACAGAAATAAATGCCTTGCATTTGTCTGCCGCTTTGTTTAATACTTCTGTTGGGAATGGCCAGAGAGTGATTGGTCTAATCATACCAACTTTGATGCCTTTTGCTCTTGCTTCAACAATAGCGTTTTTAGCAACTCTTGACGTAATACCAAATGAAACTACGCAGATTTCTGCATCGTCCATAAGATATTCTTCATACATAACTTCATTTTCTTCGATTGTTTTATATTTTGCAAAACGCTCAAAGTTTTTCTTTTCTAATTCTTCTGGTTTTAAGTAGAGAGAGTTAACAATGTTGTGTTTTCTCTGCATTTTTGTACCAGTTGTAGCCCAAGGCTTTTCGTATTTAGTAGGTTCAGCAGTTTCAAGTTCTACTGGCTCCATCATCTGACCCATTGTACCATCTGCTAAAATCATTGTAAGAATGCTGTATTTATCTGCTAAGTCAAAAGCCTTTGTTGTAAGAGAAGCCATTTCCTGAACAGATGCAGGTGCTAAAACAATTCTCTTGTAGTCACCGTGGCTACCGCCTTTAACTGCCTGGAAGTAGTCAGACTGAGATGGTTGAATACCACCAAGACCAGGACCACCACGTTGAACATTAACAACAAGTGCTGGAACGTCGCTACCAGAAATGTAAGACATACCTTCACTCTTGAGTGAAACACCAGGGCTTGAAGATGATGTCATAACTCTTTTACCAGCCGCAGCAACACCTAAAACCATATTGATAGCAGCAATTTCACTTTCTGCCTGTAAGAATACACCGCCAACTTTTGGCATACGTTTTGCCATATAAGCTGCAATTTCTGTTTGTGGTGTAATAGGATAACCGAAGTAATGTAAACAACCTGCTCTTATTGCAGCTTCTGCAATAGCTTCGTTACCTTTCATTAAAACTTTTTCACCCATTTTTTCCACCTCTTATCTTTCTACTGTAATTACACAATCAGGGCACATTGTTGCACAGAATGCGCAACCAACACACAAACTTTCATCTGTAACGTGTGCAGGGTGATGGCCCTTTGCATTAAGTCTTGAATTATCAAGTTCTACAATTTTTTTAGGGCACGCTGTAACACAAAGACCACAGCCTTTACAAACGTTGTCTAAAAAAGTAACCTTTGCCATAATAAACGCCTCCTATATCAATAGATATATTATACTATCTTTTTTTGTAATTTCAATGGGAAAATGTTAACTATTTCGCCATTAAAAGAATTAACTATACTTTCGCTTACTGTTGTCATTTTAATTGGTAACCCTGAAAGGCGTGATAACTCTTCTGCACTTTTCACAGAAGCAATTACATCTTCTTTTGTTGTTAGAACACCTAAGTTAGAGTTATTGACAATTGCAGTAAATTTAATTTTACCAGCCGTTTCAATTTCTCTCATAACCTCTAATGCACTTTGAGCATCCGGAGTCAAAGGTCTATACACATTAAAAACAAACAACATTTCGTAGTTATTTTCTTCTCTTATTGCAGTTTCATATCTGCCTAAAGCATACGCTCCCCTGTCGTCACCGCCGATATCAAGAATTGCTACTGCACTTTTATCATCAAGAATTGAGTAAACATCTTGTGGAAGTGCTGGTAAATCGACGTTTGAATTAGCAAACTCTGAAGAAATAAGTTTTATTCCCGCATTCTCTAATTCTTCTAAACTGTCGGCAGTTCTGAAATAAGGGTTAACAATATCAAGGTCTGTAATAACTACGTTGTCATATTTTTCTTTAAGGTGCAAGGCGAAATTAACTGCGATATTTGTTTTACCGCTACCATAATGCCCTGCAAAAAGAGTAACTCTTTTATTATTCAATGAGAATCACCTCAAAGTTTATTTCTTATAATCTTACCACTTGTTGTTTTTGGTAATTCATCACGGAACACAACAATTCTTGGATATTTATAAGGTGCAGTTTTTTCTTTAACATACTGCTGAATTTCTTTCTTTAACTCCTCTGTACCCTCAGTACCAGGAACAAGAACGATACTTGCTTTAACAACCTGACCACGAACTTCGTCAGGAGCGGCAGAAACACCGCACTCTAAAACATAAGGGAGTTCCATAATAACGCTTTCAATTTCAAATGGTCCGATTCTGTAACCAGATGACTTGATAACGTCATCAACACGACCAACGTACCAGTAGAAGCCGTCTTCGTCTTTCCACGCAACGTCGCCAGTGTGGTAGAAACCGTCGTGCCAAACTTCTTTTGTCTTTTCTTCATCGTTATAATAACCTTTGAAAAGACCACAAGGTGCGCCGTCTTTAACGTTAATAACAATTTCACCATTTTCACCGACGTTAACGTCATTACCGTCAGCATCAACAAGATGAACGTCGTAAATTGGTGCAGGTTTACCCATTGAACCAATTTTGTGAGAAGCACCAGTCATATTACCAATAATCATTGTGCTTTCTGTCTGACCGAAGCCTTCTAAAATCTGAAGACCTGTTGCAGTTTCAAATTGACGATAAACCTCTGGGTTTAAAGCTTCACCCGCAGTTGTCATATGCTGAACTGATGAGAAATCATATTTTGAAATATCCTGTTTTACCATCATACGAAGCATTGTTGGTGGCGCACAGAATGTTGTGATTTTATATTTTGCAAACATCGGGAGAATATCTGCTGCATCAAATCTGTCAAAGTCATAAACGAACGTAGGTGCTTCACAGAGCCATTGACCATAAAGTTTACCCCACATTGATTTAGCCCAACCAGTATCTGAAATTGTGAAGTGAAGTCCATCAGGGTCAACGTTGTGCCAGAACTTCGCTGTATGGAAATGACCTAAAGGATATTTGTGGCTGTGCATTGCAGTTTTTGGATAGCCAGATGTTCCTGAAGTAAAGAACATAAGCATTAAATCGTCGCCACAAGGTGACTCCTCTGTTCTATCAAAATGAGAACTGAAACGAGCACTTTCTTCGTCGTAATTTCTCCAGCCTTCTCTTTCACCATTAACCATAATTTTAATTTCTAAAGATGGTGAAGTTCTTGCTGCTAAATCTACCTGATGAGCAGTATCGCCATCGCCTGTGCAAACTATTGCTTTAATGCCAGCAGACTGGAAGCGATATTCAAAATCGTGCTCTTGTAACTGGTTTGGTGCAGGAATTGCAATTGCGCCTAACTTATTAAGACCAATCATAGCAAACCAGAACTGATAATGGCGTTTTAAAACGAGCATAACTCTGTCGCCCTTTTTAATGCCTAATGAAGCAAAGTAGTTTGCAGCTTGTGAAGACGCCTTTTTAATATCTTTAAAAGTAAATCTTCTTTCGACTTTGTTTTTATCAATATGAAGCATTGCAAGTTTAGTCGGGTCTTTATCTGCTAAAGCGTCAACTAAATCGAATGCAAAGTTGAAGTTTTCTGTATTTTTGAAAGAGATATTTGTTGGTGTACCGTTTTCATTCTTTTCAATATCAATATATTTATGATAAATGCGGTCTTTTGTATCTTTTTCAACTGATTTTTTGCTATCGAGTGCTTTTGCCTTAGCTTTTGCTTTGGCATATTCAAGTTCTGGAATAGGCTCACCAGTAGGGTTAAGAACAATAGCGTAGAACGTGCAGTCCTTACCATCAACGGCAATCATACCGTGTGGGGTTGAACTGTCGTAATAAATACTGTCACCCGCTTCTAAAATTTCAGAGTGTTCACCAACCTGAACTTTCAATTTACCTTCGATAACAATATCAAGTTCCTGCCCAGCGTGGGTAGTAACTTCGATTTCTTTATTCTGTTTTTCTTCACTGTATGTACTACGAACGAAAAGTGGCTCTGCAATTCTGTTTTTAAATGCAGAAGCTAAGTTGTAGTATGTCATACCGTGGGCTTTTTCAATTCGTTGACCTTTACCCGCTTTTGTGTAAACATAGTTTACAAGTTTTGGTGTGTGACCTTCAATAAGGCTTGTAACGTCAACATTGAGAGTCTGTGCACAACGGTAAATAAAAGCAAAGTTTAAGTCTTTATTACCATTTTCACATTCAATATACTCACTTTCACTAACGCCTGTTTTTTCAGCCATTTGTGCAGTTGTGAGATTTTGAATTTCTCTTAACTCTCTGATTCTTGCAGCCATTTCTTTGATTTTAAAATCAAGTGCTGTAATTTGTTCCATTTTTAGTTCCTCCGATTATTCCCTTGAGAACAGGTTATTAATAAAAATAACCCGTCCCAAAGATATGACCTTTGAGACGAGCGTTATAATAAATTTATAATACCCGCGGTACCACTCAAATTGCAGAAAAACTGCCACTCTTGGAGTCTATCAACCCCTATGCCTTTACGCAGCAATCACGGAGAGATTCTACTAAGCAAAGCCTTTCTTTCTCTCGGCTCAGAAACTACAAACTGAAACGCTTAACCTATGACTTGCACCAACCGTCACTTCTCTGTAAGGAAAACTGTTACAATCCCTTTTCTTCAACGCCTTTGAACGTATAATACCATACCATATCTCTTGTTATTTGTCAAGAAAATAATTGGAATTTTTTATAAAAATTATTGTTAAAATTTGTAAATATTGCAATAAAGAATATTAAAGTTTATTTCTGATGATTTTACCGCTGATTGTCTTGGGTAATTCGTCACGGAATACAACAATTCTTGGGTATTTATAAGGTGCTGTATTCTTTTTAACGTATTCCTGAATTTCTTTCTTTAATTCTTCAGTGCCTTCTGTACCTTTTGTTAAAACAACACTTGCTTTAACAACCTGACCACGAACTTCGTCAGGGGCAGCAGAAACACCACACTCAAGAACGTAAGGAAGTTCCATAATAACGTTTTCTATTTCGAAAGGTCCTATTCTGTAACCAGATGACTTGATAACGTCGTCAACACGACCAACGTACCAGAGATAGCCGTCTTCGTCTCTCCAAGCAGTATCGCCTGTATGATAAAGACCATCGTGCCAGACTTCTTTTGTTTTTTCTTCATCTTTGTAATAACCAAGGAAGAGTCCACATGGTGCGCCGTTTTCTGTGTGAACAACAATTTCACCAGTTTCACCATCTGGCACTGGTTTGCCGTCTGGGTCAACTAAATCAATATCATAAAGTGGTGATGGTTTACCCATAGCACCGATTTTGATTTTTGAACCATCTAAGTTAGCGATTGAAAGTGTTGTTTCAGTCTGACCGAAACCTTCGTAAATTTTAAGACCAGTTGCCTTTTTGAATTGTTTGAAAACTTCTGGGTTAAGTGCTTCACCAGCAGTTGTAGCGTGTTTTATTGAAGATAAATCGTACTGTGAAATATCTTGTTTTATTAACATTCTGTACATTGTAGGTGGTGCACAGAAAGTTGTTATATTATATTTTGCGAACATAGGAAGGATTTTTGAAGCATCGAAACGCTCAAAGTCATAAGTGAACACTGCACCTTCCGAGAGCCATTGACCATAAAGTTTACCCCACAAAGCTTTACCCCAGCCAGTTTCTGAAATTGTGAAGTGAATACCGTCACGGTAAACGTTGTGCCAGTGTTTTGCAGTGATATAGTGACCAAGCGGATACTTATGACTGTGAACTGCAATTTTAGGGTAGCCTGTTGTACCAGACGTGAAGAACATTATAAGTGGGTCGTCTCCACAAGCAGAATTTTCATCACGTACAAAGCGACGTGAGAAAAGTGCAAATTCTTCGTCAAAATTATGCCAACCATCTTTACTGCCATTAGCAACAATTTTTACTTTTAAATCAGGGCAAGTTTTTTGTGCTTCGTCAACGGTTTCTGTAACTTTACCGTCTGCAGTAGCAACGATTGCAGTAACACCGGCAGCCTGAAAACGATATTCATAATCGTGAACAACAAGCTGGTTTGTTGCAGGAATTGCAACTGCACCTAACTTATGAAGACCTAAAATAGCAAGCCAGAACTGGTAATTTCTTTTAAGAACCAAAAGAACTCTATCGCCTTTTTTGATGCCTAAAGATTTAAAGTAGTTTGCTGCTTGAGAAGACATTTCTTTCATATCTTTGAAAGTAAAACGTCTTTCAGTCATATCGTCTGCAATATGAAGCATAGCGAGTTTTTCAGGTGATTTTCTGCCGATTTCGTCAACTATATCGAATGCGAAGTTGAATTTGTCTTCATTATAAAACTCGATTTTGTCGCAAACGCCATCTTCATTAAGGAAAGTTTTTACAAACTTATCGCTTACGAGTGGTCTTTCTACTTGTTTTACTTCGCTTACGTTTTCTGAAACGAACTCTGCTGGTTCTTCTTCATCGTTCATAACCATTGCCAAGAAGGTACAGTCTTCACCATCTACGGCAATCATACCGTGTGGGATTGAACTTTTATAATAGATGCTGTCGCCTTCTCTTAAAACTTCGTAATTGTCACCAACACGAACTTTTAAAGAACCTTTTATAACTAAATCGAACTCGTGACCAGCGTGTGTACTTACTTCAATTTCTTTTGATTGAAGTGAGCTTTCATACTTGTAATTAACCCAATATGGATTAGCTAATTTTTGTTTAAAGCGTGGTGCTAAATTCTGAA
Organism: Acutalibacteraceae bacterium; assembly: GCA_045533655.1. Lineage (GTDB taxonomy): Bacteria > Bacillota > Clostridia > Oscillospirales > Acutalibacteraceae > DTU089. Next base: position 53,852 of record JAZSIE010000033.1, on the reverse strand, counting down.
TTAATTTACCATCTTCATTTGCAGTAACCTTACCATTACCACGTCGTGTAACTGTGTAAGAAGAAAGTTTTGCACTCTGACCTTCTAAAAGGTCTGTCATTTCAACACCGAATGCTAAAGCACATTTATGAACAAATGAGAAAGGTAAATCATCTTCACCTTTAACAAACGATAAATACTCTTTTAAAGATACTTCTGCTTTTTGTGACATTTCTTCTTCTGAAAAACCGTAAATTGCACGTAACTCCTCAATTCGCTCTGCAACCTCTGCTAACTTTTTTGTTACTTTACTGTCTGCCATTACAATCATTCCTTTCGAAACTTAAAATAAAATTTTTAAAAGAAACACACAAACAAAAAACCGTCTCAAAGTAAAAACTTTGAGACGGAAAACAAATCCGCGGTACCACTCAAATTGCAATAATTTCTATTGCCACCTTTAAGGTCAAACAACCCCTCTGCACTAACGCTGCAGTTTTTTCGGAAGAAGCTTACTCATTACTTTTCAGCCCTTCAGCTCAGAAGTGATAGGTTTAAAGAAAATTTTGTTATCGGCTCACAGCAACCGCCGACTCTCTGGAAACAGTCATTTTCAACCGTCTTCGTCATCGCTTTTATTTGTGATATTCATTTAATGTAGTTACAATAGCACTTTTATTTTTACTTGTCAACACTTTTTTTAAAATTTTCTCAACTTTTTCAATAAATTTTATGCTACAGATTTATTAAATGTTACAAAATAGTAAATGCAACCTCAACTTTTGTTGACACTTTTTTCTTTATATGTTAAACTTTATAAGTTAAAATTTATAACAAAGGGGTTATTAAAATGGCTAAAAATTTAAAAGACATTGACAAGGCTGCTGAAAGCAAAGGTTCTTTGCTCGTTACAGTATGGCAGTTTGTTAAATTTATCGTTGTAAGTCTTCTTGCAATGGTAGTTCAAATTGCATTAACAAACCTTATTCCACTTATTCCTGCTGTTCAGGAAATGTATGCACAACCAATTAACATTCTCGGAATTTTAGATTACCCTGTTAACACAGATGCAACAGGTGCTATTATTTCTGGTGGTCTTGGTTATTGTATCGCTTTCAACGTTGGTAACATCGTTGCTCAGATTGTTGCATTCTTTGTTAACAAAGAAAAAACATTCAATTCTGGTGCAAATGTAGCAATCACTCTTCCAATCTACATAGTATTCACAATTGCACTTATTTTCTTCTCAGCTTGGCTTTCACCAACACTCAACACTCTTTTCTTAGGTTTCGGTTGGGCAGAAGCTCTCGCTCGTAACGCAGCAATGATGATTTGCTCAGCACTTCAATTCTTCCTCTACTTCCCAGTAGATAAAATCCTCTTCCATAAGAAGAAAGAAGAAAAATAAGTTGCTAGTTGCTAGTTGGCTAGTATAGTAAAAAATTAAATTACTCTATCATTTTTGGTTAATTGTTACTTCAACCTTTAAATGATAGAGTATTTTTATATCCGCTATTCAACTAATCATACTAGCCACACTAGCCACACTAGCCATACTAACACAAATTTCTGATAAATCAGAAATTTGTGTTGTTCCATCCCCAATCAGCATAGCCCATATATTTTATATAGACTCTACTTGGAGAAATGCCTAATTCTTCTTGTAAGATATCGCAAACAGCACAAGTCATTTTGAGAGCACCGTCTTTTGAAACTCCACCTAAAAGGTCAACGTCAACAATAGCAGAATCAGCACTGTTGTCACCTTTAAACCAGAGTTTTTGCTCTGCTTCTATACCAACCATAAGCCAACTTTCAGTTTTACCAGGGAAGCACTCAATCGCTTTACCGAATTTCGCTTTCAAAACTTCTGCTTTCTCATCTGTAACTTTAGTTGTTGTTTTTAAATTAATATATGGCATTTTTAATGCACCCTTTCATTTATTTATAATCAAACGCGAAACGTTTCCTCAATTCTTCATTCTTCATTTTTAATTCTTAATTGTCGCGTAGCGACTACCTGTTCCACTTTCTGCAAAGCTCAAGAATCTGGTCTGTGAATTTAGCGAGGTCTTTGTTTGCACCCTCAACGTTGTTTTCTGCAACACGTTCAAGCTGACTCACTGCAGTCATAAGGCGTTTGAATGCAGGAGTAATACGTTTACCCTGAAGTCTGCCAGAACCATATTCTGATTGTGGAACTTTTGGTTTAACTCTTACGCCGTCATTCTTAACAAGGCACACGCCAGTAACGATATCCCAACAGTCGCCACTGAATGGTGCCGTTGCAGAGAAGTGTAATTCTTCATTTATTCTTGCAGTAAGTGTTTCGCACGCTTCTTCATTACCGTGAATAACAAATACCTTTTTAGGTGCTTGCTCGAATGAGCCAATCCACTTCATAAGACCTTCATTATCAGCGTGACCGCTTATTGCATCTAATATCGCAATTTCTGCATTAACCTGAATTTCTTCACCAAAGAGTTTAACTTCAGTAGCACCATTTACAAGTGTGCGACCTAAAGTACCTTCTGCCTGATAACCAACGAAAAGAATTGTTGAATCTTCACGCCACAAGTTATATTTTAAATGGTGACGGATACGACCCGCTTCACACATACCACTCGCAGAAATAATCACTTTAGGTGATTTGTCAAAGTTAATCGCTTTAGAGTCGTCAGTTGTAATAGAAAGTTCAAGTCCTGGGAAACTAATTGGGTTAACACCGGCATCTAAAAGTGCAAGCGTTTCTTCATCGAAACACTGACGAGAACTTCTGTCAGAGAATATATTTGTTGCTTCAACAGCGAGCGGGCTATCGACGTAAACTCTGAAATTGTTATGTCCTTTAATTAAATTCTGCTCTTTAATCTCTCTTATAAAGTAGAGAAGTTCCTGAGTTCTGCCAACTGCAAATGACGGAATAACAAGGTTGCCACCTCTGTCAAAGGTTCTTTGAATTATATTAACTAAATCGCCTATATAATTAGGTCTGTCGCCGTGACTACGGTTACCGTAAGTTGATTCCATAATTACATAGTCAGCATCGGTTAAGTAAGTAGGGTCTCTTAAGAGTGGTTGCTCTAAATTACCTATATCGCCAGAGAAAATTAACTTTTCGGTATCTTTATCTTCAGTAACCCACACTTCAATGCTTGCAGAGCCTAAAAGGTGCCCAGCATCTGTAAAGCGGATTTCTAAGCCTTTATCTACCGTTACAACAGTATCGTAAGGGCAAGGTCTGAAAAGTTTCATTGAACCAACTGCATCGTCTATTGTATAAAGTGGTTCATATTTTTCAGCACCAGAACGCTTAGCCTTTCTGTTACGCCACTCTGCTTCAAACTCCTGAATGTGAGCAGAGTCACGAAGCATAATTTCACAAAGTCTTGTTGTAGATTCAGTAGCATAAACTCTGCCATTGAACCCTTGCGCATAAAGAAGTGGAATAAGACCTGAGTGGTCAATGTGAGCGTGAGTGAGTAACACGTAATCGATATCAATAGCAGGAACGGATAATTCCTGATTTTCAAAAATATCCTTACCCTGCTCCATACCATAGTCGACTATGATATTTTTACCATTCGCTTTAATGAGAGTACAACTACCTGTAACCTCGTGAGCAGCACCAAAGAAAGTTATTGTCATAGGAACACCACCTTATTATTTTTCTAATTTAATAATAACACATTGTGTTGTATTTTTCAACAAAATACCTAAAATTTAATTCTATTTTTACAAATTATTAGTTTTATTGTCCTAAAAATATTTATTCATTGAAATAATAAATATTGTTTGGTATAATAAAAAAAGAATTAAAAATAGCTGGTGATATAATAATGGAATCATTGAGAGAGATATATAGAATTGGTAAAGGCCCTTCAAGCTCACACACAATGGGGCCTGAGCACGCTTCTAAACTTTTCTTGGAAAAAAATCCGAAAGCAAGTCGTTATTTAGTTATCCTTTACGGCTCACTTTCAAAAACCGGTAAAGGTCATATGACCGACAAGATTATTATTGATACTTTCAAAAACAAAAATATTGAAGTTCAGTTTGGTGATGGTGACGAGAGCAAACTCTACCACCCTAACACAATGACTCTTGAAGCATTTGATGAAAACGATAAATCAATCGACTTCTGGCGTGTTTACAGCGTTGGTGGTGGTAAAATAGAAATTGAAGGTCAACCTTCTGTTGCAGTTCAGGACGTTTACCCACACAACACGTTCAGTGAAATTAAAGCATATTGTGATAAAACAAATATGAGACTTCACGAATACGTAAGAGAAGTTGAAGGCGACGAAATTTTCTTGTATCTTTCTGCCGTATGGGAAATAATGAAACACGCAATTGAACGTGGTCTTACTACAGAAGGCGTTTTACCTGGCGGTCTTGACGTTCAGAGAAAAGCAAAAATTCTTTATAATCAACGCCACATTGATGAAAGCCCTGAAACAAGAGAAAGCCGTCTTGTTTGTTCTTGTGCTTTTGCCGTTAGTGAAGAAAACGCTGGTGGTGGTACAATAGTTACAGCCCCTACTTGTGGTGCAAGTGGTGTTTTGCCAGCCGTACTCTATTATATGCAGAAAAAACGTGGATTTTCAGACCTTGCAATTTGTAATGCACTTGCAACTGCCGGTCTTATTGGTAACATAATTAAAACTAACGCTTCTATAAGCGGTGCTGAATGTGGTTGTCAGGCAGAAATTGGCTCTGCTTGTTCAATGGCGGCGGCGGCTCTCGCTGACCTTTTCTATATGAATTTAGACCAGGTTGAATATGCCGCAGAAGTTGCTATGGAACACCATTTAGGCTTAACTTGTGACCCTATTTGTGGTCTTGTGCAGATTCCTTGCATTGAAAGAAATGCCGTTGCCGCTATGCGTGCAATTAATGCTTTAAACCTCGCAAACTTCTTAACTCACACAAGAAAAATCTCATTTGACGTTGTTGTAAAAACAATGTATGAAACAGGTAGAGACTTGTTTAGTAAATACAGAGAGACGAGTGAAGGTGGACTGGCGAAGACGTATCACGAATAATTCGCTATACTCAAATGCAGAATGCAGAGTGCAGAATGCAGAATTGTGGGTCTGCGACGCTATTATAATATTATAAAAACAACTACATTCGTTCATTTTTAGATTTACAATAATCTTTAAATGAAAGAAGTGAATTTATATCGCATTTGCCTTGGCAAATATATCGCGTTGCACAACATATCGCACAAACAAAAAAGTTCTATCATTTTCAGTTTATAAAAATGATAGAACTTTTTAATTTTATTCACTAATAATTACAATCAAGGCGAAGCCTTCCTAAATTCTGCATTCTGCATTTTGCATTCTGCATTCTCAAAGCGCAGCGCTAATGCACTCATATCCACAAAGTTTGTTGCTAAGTTCATCTGGCTGATGACCGCCAACAAAGAGAGTAATTTTGCCGTCTGGTGTAACTCTGCTGCCGTCTTCTAAAACAGCTTTAATAAAGTATTTATCAAGTTCAACTTCTACTTCTTTGCTCTCACCTTTTTTGAGTTCAACAGAAGAAATACCGCAAAGTTGATATTTTGGTGTTGTAGTTCTTGAATCAGTAAACTGTGCATAAACCTGAACTTTTTCTTTAGAGTCAAAGTCACCGGTATTTTTAACGTTTACAGAAACTTTTATAAGTTCATCATCTTCTGAAAGAACTTTAAAATCAGAATACATAAAGCTTGTGTATGAAAGACCAAAGCCGAATGGATATAAAGGCTCATCTTTATAGAAACGATAAGTTCTGTTTTCCATACTATAATCTTCCATTGATGGAATTTCTTTTGTTTCGTAGTAGAATGTAAGCGGTGTTTTACCACAAGGTACTGCTTTACCTGTAATGATATTTGCAACTGCTTTACCGCCTAATGCACCAGGGTACCACGCGTGAATAATTGCTTTTGCGTGTTTTCTTACCTTTTCACCTAAGTCAATAGTGCTACCACAAGTAATAACAACAATTAAATTGTCTGTAACGTCGCAGATCGATTCTGCTAACTTCATCTGAGTTGCAGGTAAGTAAAGTGTGTTTTTATCACCACAGCTTGAGAATTCGTTTGAGTGGTTTGTGTCTTCACCCTCAATAGTTCTGTCGAGACCAACACATAAAACTGTAAGGTCTGCTTCAGATGCAGCCGCCATACCTTCGCTATAAAGGTACTCGAAACCATCCCAGGAACTTTTAACTTCACTGCAAAGGTGTGAACCGTCTGCAACGAATATTTTAGAGTCAGCAAATTCACGACGGATGCCGTCTGCTAAAGTAACATATTCTGATGCGTGACCAAAATAGTTACCTTCGAGTGCTAAATGTGACATTGAGTTAGGTCCAACAACTGCCACTTTTTTGAACTCATTTTTATTGAGTGGTAAGAAGTTGTTTTCATTCTTTAAAAGCACCATTGTTTCTTCTGATGCTTTTAAGTTGAGCGCTTTATTTTCGTCAGAGTCTAATTTTTCGTAACCAATATCGCTATATGGTCTGGTTTCTTCAAATTCACCAAGAAGTGCACGGATTGTGTAAAGATATTCTGCCGCTTCTGTGATATCTTCGTCAGTAATTAAATCTTCTTCGTAAGCGTCGATTAAATATTTATAAGATTCGCCACAGTTCAAGTTACAACCAGTTTTAAGTGAAACTGCCGCCGCGTCTTTCATACTGTCTGCAAATTTATGGAATTCCCATATATCACGGATAGCACCACAGTCAGAAACGTAGTAACCCTTAAACTGCCAGTCTTTTCTTAAAATATCCTGCATCAAGGTTTTACTTGCACAACAAGGCTCACCATTTGTGCGGTTATATGCACCCATTACACCAGCAACGCCAGCTTTTTTAACTGCATATTCAAATGCCGGTAAATACGTTTCGTACATATCTTTTTTACTTGCAACAGCGTCAAAACCGTGACGAGTTTTTTCAGGACCAGAGTGGACTGCAAAGTGTTTAGCACAAGCAGTTGCTTTATAAAATTCGCCGTCGCCTTGAATACCGTTTATAAATTCTACTGCTAATTGTGCAGTTAAATAAGGGTCTTCACCAAAAGTCTCTTGACCCCTGCCCCAGCGTGGGTCACGGAAAATATTGATATTTGGTGCCCAGTAGGTAAGACCTTTATAAATATCTCTGTCGCCAAATTCAATACTCTTGTTATATTTTGCTCTTGCTTCTGTTGAAATTGCATCTGCAACAGTATTAACAAGATTTTTATCGAACGTTGCCGCCATACCAATAGCGTGAGGAAAAACTGTTGCAATACCCGCTCTCGCAATACCGTGAGATGCTTCGTTCCACCAGTTATATTCATTTATATTAAGTCTTTCAATAGCAGGAGAATTATAGAGAAGTTGACTCATTTTTTCTTCTGCAGTCATCTGTGAGACTAATTCTTTTGCTATTTGTTTAGCTTTTTCAAAATTCATTTTTGTCACCTATTAATATTCCATATATTTATCGACAATGACCTGTGCAGTACCGTCGTTAATTAACTTATTTATTGCATTAAGAATTGCAGTTTGTTTTTCACTGTCTTCACTTACAACTGCCGCCTTGTATTCAGCACTGTAAAACGTTGAATCAAGAATTTTAAAACCACTTACTTTATCTACAATATTTCTTGCGAGTGCATCGTCAATTACAATAGCGGTAATATCGTCATTTATAAGAGCGTTAACCAACTCACTGTTTGTTGTGTATTCGTTTACGTTATCTTGACCAAATCCCCACTCGTTAAGTGGTGCAGAAGCAAAAATATCGCCTGTTGAAGATTTTATTACGCCGATTGTAATACCAGACTTTACACTTTTTGGGTAACCCGCACCATCAAAACTCGTATAGAAATCGTCGTAAAGATTATAATCTGTACTTGCTTTTACAATAACAGATTGAACGTCTTTAACGTAAACTTGTGAAAGTTTTCCGTTTTCAATATTATCTTCAGTGCGATTTACTAAAACGTCATAATTCTTTGGGTCATAATGACTGCTAAGGGCATCCACTTCAATAAACTCAACGTTCATATTAAGTTCATCTGCAACTGCTTTCATAAATTCAACGTTAATACCCGCTAAATTCTCACCGTCTTTATATTTAAAAGGTGGGTAATCAAAACTAAAACCAAGACTTACAATAAGTGTTTCCTTTTCTTTATCATCAGTTTTTTCAGTAGTTGAAACAACTTCACTTTCTGTTGTTGTAGGTTCTTCGGTTACATCGTCCGGTTTACAAGAAGCAACCGCTAAAAGCATTGAAACAACAAGTAAAAGAGAGAGTATTTTAAAAGATTTTTGCATTACAAAAACTCCTTTCGGGTTCTATTAATATATCTAATTTATAATAGCATTTTTGAGTATACAAATCAAGGGAATTTGTAAAAAATGCAGAAGGCAGAGTGCAGAATGCAGAATTTCGGGTCTGCGACGCTATTATAGATTTATAATAAAAACTACATTCTCTCATTTAAAGATTATGATTAAATCTAAAATAAAAGAATGTAGTTGTTTTATAGTATTATTCTGCACTCTGCATTTTGCATTCTGCATTCATTAAATAAGCACTTTACTAAGAAAACTTTTAAGTCTCTCCCCTTTTGGATTTTGGAAGATTTCTTCTGGTGTGCCTTCTTCCTGAATTATGCCTTCATCAAAGAAAATAACTCGGGAGCCAACTTCTTTTGCAAAGCCCATTTCGTGAGTTACCACAACCATAGTCATACCTTGTGAAGCAAGGTCTTTCATAACTTCTAATACTTCACCAACCATTTCGGGGTCGAGTGCAGAAGTAGGCTCGTCAAAGAGCATAACTTCAGGCTCCATACAAAGAGCACGAACAATTGCAACACGTTGCTTCTGACCACCAGAAAGTTGACTTGGGTAAGCGTCTGCTCTGTCTTTTAAACCAACTCTGTCAAGAAGTTCGAGTGCTTTTGCTTCTGCTTCTTCTTTTGACTTTTTAAGAATTTTAATAGGTGCACTTGTCATATTACCTAAAACTGTCATATTAGGAAAAAGATTAAAGTGCTGGAACACCATACCCATTTTCTGACGATGCTTATTTATATTTGTTTTAGGTGCAGTAATATCGGCACCCTTAAAAATAATCTGACCGCCAGTTGGAATTTCTAAAAGATTTAAAGAACGAAGAAACGTAGATTTACCGCTACCAGATGGACCGATAACAACTACAACTTCGCCTTTTTCTATTTCACAGTTGACTCCGTCAAGAGCTTTAACCTCGCCACCGTTATAGTGCTTTTTTAGGTCTGTTACTTTAATTAATGCATTATCGCTCACTCTTACGAAGCCTCCTTTCTAATTTTCCTACTAATGAAGAAAGAATTAAAACCATAACAAGATAAATAGCCGCAACTGTAAGAAGCGGAATGAAATAAGAGAACATTCTACCCGCTATTGTGTTACCCGCTTTAGTTAAATCTGTTACGCCAACGTAACCCGCAACAGAAGTTTCTTTTAAGAGTGCTATAAACTCGTTACAAAGAGTAGGTAAAACTGCTTTGAACATCTGTGGAATTATTATGTAACGCATAGTCTGGAAGTAGTTAAAACCGAGACTTCTGCCCGCTTCAAACTGACCGTGGTCGATTGACATAATACCTGCTCTGAAAATCTCGGCAACGTAAGCACCAGAGTTAATACCAAAAGCGAATATTGCAACTGGAATACCATCATCTGCTAAAGCGAAAATAACGAAGTAGCAAATCATAAGTTGAACAACAACTGGTGTGCCACGTGTTACAGTAAGGTAAAATTTGCAAATAGCGTTAAAAAATGCAAGTGAGTAGTAACCTACACCACCACGTACTTTCATTGACTCTTTGTTTTTGTCAAATGAAGTACGAACTGCCGCAACAACAATACCAATTGCAATACCTATTGCCAAAGCACCAAGAGTAATAATAAACGTATTTTTAAGACCATCTAAAATAAATTTATAACGGTCACCATCTATCATTATTCTTTTGTATTCACCAATAAACGCTAAAATTTCAGCGATAAATACTGACATTTAATTTTCTCCTTTCACACGGAAAAACAGGGCGGATAAAATCCGCCCTGAAAAAAACGAATTAATTATTCTGCTGGAAGATAGAATGGGTCAAGGTCCTCAAGACTCTGAATTTTACCATCTTCTTTTACGATAACAGCCTGAATACCGGTAGCGTAAGATGATGAGAAATCAACGCTCTCAAGTCTTTCATCTGTAACAGTCATACCAGCCATACCCATATCGTATTTACCAGCCTGAACGCCTGGAATGATTGAGTCGAAAGCAACGTTTTCAATAACAAGGTCATAACCTAATTTGTCAGCAATAATCTGTGCTACTTCAACGTCGATACCATAATACATATCACCATCGATGTATTCATAAGGTGGGAATTCTGCATTTGTTGCCATAACAAGATTTGGTTTGTCTGTATCAACTGCAGTTACAGGAACACCTTTTAATTCTTCAGTTTCTTCTGTTGGATTGATGTATTTGTCAACAATCTTTTTAACAGAACCATCGTCAATAAGTGCTTTGAGAGCGCCGTCTACTGCATCTTTAAGTTCTGTGTTGCCTTTCTGGAAGCAGATAGCGTAATCTTCTACTGCGTATTCTGTTTCAAGAATTTTAAGACCTGTGTTTGCTGCAACGTATGCTTTTGCTGGTTCGTTATCAATAATAACGATATCAACTTTATTGTTTTTGAGTGCTTCAACAGCGAGAGCACCGTTGTCATAACGAACAACTGCATCGTCACCGAAATCCCAAGAAGAATAAAGGTCACCGGTTGTGTTTGTCTGAACACCGATTTTAAGTGTTTCTTGTACGTCTGTGTCACCATCACCGTTACCGCCACAAGCAGCGAAAACGCCAACTAAAGCGATAACAAGAACAATTGCTGTTACTTTTAAAAACTTTTTCATTTTTAAAACCTCACTAAATATTTTTTTGGAATGAGTGGATTATACACTATATTCATTGGAATTGCAATAGTTTTTTCAAAAATATGTAAGTTTTGTGTATTTTATTTCATTTTAGTTTTTAAAAATTACATATATACAAACTTAAAAATTTGTTGTATAATGATAGCATATTATAATATTTATACATTATTTATTTTTGGAGTTTTTGTTATGAAAAAAATACTTTCTATTGTACTCGCAATTGCTATAACTGTTATTCTTTCGCCCGTTGCTTTAGCTGCAACTTATGAAAATTACACTTATGAAGTGAATAGCGATAACACTGTTACTATAACGGGATTTAACAACTTGCACTTAACTTCAATAAACGTTCCCGAAACAATTGACGGCAAAACTGTTACCGCTATTGGTAACGACGTTTTTAAAAACAAGCCGTCAATTAAAGAAGTAAAAATACCAAACACTGTTATTACTATTGGTGATTATGCATTTTATAACTGCCCTAAACTTGCAACAGTTACAATTGGTAACTCGGTTAAATCAATAGGTGCTAACTGTTTTAATCTTTGTGAGTCACTTACAAGTATAAATCTTAACAACGTTGAAACTATCGGCGAGTTTGCATTTTACGGTTGCAAAAAAATGACGAGTGTTAATTTAGGTGCTAATTTAACAGAGATACCAAAAAGGGCATTTTCAGATTGTAAAGCGTTAAGTAGCATTACGTTCCCGAAATTAGGTTTAAAAGCAATTGGTGATTACGCTTTCGCTAACTGTATAAGTATTACTTCGCTCAAATTCCCGAACTCAGTTAAAACTATTGGTCTTAGTTCATTTTCAAATAACGAAGCATTAGAAACAGTTGATTTTGGTCGTGGCGTTACAGATATTGGTTCTTACGCTTTTGAAAATTGTCCGTTACTTCTTAACGTAACGATTCCAGAAAACGTTAAAACTGTTGGTAGATTTGCTTTTGCTATAAGAATTGAAAACGAATTTGGTCACCAGAGAAACTTTAAATATTCGTGCTACTCCACCTGCCCTTCTGCCGTTATTTATGCCGCAGAAGCGGGAATTGACCCGTATTTAATAGACCTTGGTAAAACAATAAATTACGGCGACGTTAACGGCGACGGCAAAGTAACCACAGAAGATGCAAGAATCATTTTAAAAGCACACGCTAAACTTTCGGCACCACTTGACGAAACAAGAAAAGAATTTATTGACGTAAATTTAGACGGCGTTTGCGATATACAAGATGCAAGACTTATTTTAAGAAAAGCAATAATGAAAGAAACTCAGGCAACTGCCTGAGTTTCTTTTTAGTGCTGAGTTTCGTGCCTGCTACGCTCGGCATTATATTATAATTAAAAATTAAAAATTAAGAATTAAAAATTGTGGAACTGCGTTGGAAATTATGAACGATAAAACAAAGTTTGTTTTATAAAAAATAACCCCGAAGCGACGTTAATCGTTTCGGGAATTTGTTATTATGCACAGCAATAAATATTTTCAGTTGCAATAAGTTCAGATGTTTCATAATCACAACGAGAACACGCCATATAATTATAGGTTTTACATAGACATCTTGGTGCAGTTGTTCTTACTTTATGTGTTATTACATCTACAGAAGTTGATCTTAGTTTGTGACCTAACAATGTGCATGTAAGACCATAAGTTGTAGTTTCATTTTCTGTTATAGGTTCCCCAGTAGCAAAATACTTTTCTATTTTAGTTTTGGTTTCTGCTGAAACTTCATCGTTTATAATTATTTCAACACCATTATATGTTACTTCTTTTGCACTTGTTGGTAAAATACAAGTGCAGATTAATAAAGTTAATGCGAGTAAAATCGCAAACAAGTTCTTAATTTTCATTCTAACTCCTTAAGATTTTCAATTACTTCTATAAGACCTTGTTTATCATTATATCTCAACAGATACAATGCATCATTGTATTCAAAATAAACTTGTGTTACCCCTAAATCCGAGACATCAATTATGTAACACTTAATATTATTCATTTCTCTAATTTCTACAGTAGTATCAGACAAAACATCTATAGGAAGTTCTTCATCAAAATCAACACGATATGTAAATAGCGAATCATTAAAATTAAAAACTACTCTATCTTTTCCATTTTTATTATCAAGTATAATCTGTTCAATAACAATACCATTAGGAAGTTTGGCTGGATACAACACATCTATATTTTTATAGTTTATAGCTTCTTCAATGGTACCGCAAAGTTTATTGTCTCCACGTGAAATAACCGTAATCCCACCAACATCTATATCTTCATTAACAGGCGCATTGGCAACTGTGCCAAATCTGTTTTTGAGTTCGTCGAAGATGTTCCAGTCGAATGCTATTGAAGATATAGTGAATATAGCGACAAGTATTGATATAATAGCAGCAATTAACAAGATCTTATGAGATTTGACTTTTGTTGACCTACCCTTTACGCTCGTTGGCGGTGTATTTAAAGTGGTGGTTTTCTCAACAAAAGGTATTTTTCTGACCTTTTCTTCTACTTCTTCGGGAGTGAGTGTGGCTTTTAAGCCTTTAAGTTCCAGACCTAATAAAACAATGTTGTCTATAAAATCTGTATCGATATCTTTTAGCGGCTTCTGAATTTCTAATTCACGAAGTTGTTCAAGTTTTTTAATAAATTCAGATTTATTAAATTCTATTGTTTTTTCATCCATTTAAACCTAACTCCTTTCCCATACCTTTTTTCTCCTTTCAATACTATATGTCGCTTTTCCCCAAAAGACTACAAAAAAAATTTAAAATTTTTTAAAAATAAATTTTTATAACGAGCATATACCATTGTGGCGAAAGCGTTTTTGCCACAGTTCTTATCTTCTTTTTAGCTCTGCAAACGGTAACATTAACGTCTTTTTCTTTTATTCCTAATTCTTCTCCTATTTGCCTATAAGTTTTATCTCTGTCTCTATATAATTCCATTACTTTGCGTTCTTTTTCAGTAAGAGAGTCCATAACTATAGCTATTTTCCTGTCAAGTTCTTCGGGTGTATCTACTATCTCTCTGTCGATACTTTCTGTAATATCGCTTATCATAGCGTGATATTCATTATATGCAACAGTTCTCTTGCTCTCGCCATTTTTCTTTCTGTAAAACTCTTTTATCAAAAGTTCTGTTGCTTTATAAAGCCAGGCTTTTACATATTCGTCTTCTAAAGTTTTTCTTTTTTGTTCAAACAACAAAAATACGTTTTGAACTATATCGTCTGTATCAAATTCATCGTCAACAATAAAAAGACAATGAGAATGGACCTTGTTATAATACTTCTTTGCAATTTCTGCTGCTCTTACATCATCAATCATATATTTAACCCCTTATATAATTGTCTTAAAAGATTATAGCACTTAAAATGCATTTGTCAAATTACGACAATACAGTAAAATTTTTCATTTTTTTGTGTAGTCTTTTGCCATTTTTCGACATATAGTAATAGAAGTACAAAAAGGATGTGAATTAAATGAGTATTTTTATAAGAGAAACAAAAATGCCACTTACAATCAGGGCGTTTACAGTCCCCGATGAAAATGGCGATTATAATATTTACATAAACTCTGACCTTTCAGACGAAGCTAAAAAAAGTGCTTTAGAACACGAAAAAAGGCATATTGAAAATAATGACTTTGAGTCAGACGAGTTGGCGAGAAAAATAGAAGGTAGGTGTTAGGTGTTAGGTGTTAGGTGTTAGCTAATAACCAACAACCTAACAACAAAAAAAGCTCTAACAACTTTTGTTGTCAGAGCCTTTTTATTATCCTTTAATTTTTGCTAAATCTCTGTAACTGATAAGTTCAATACCAAGAGATTTAATGTGTTGTAAAGTTTTTGGGTCTGAGAAGAGTTTGTGTTCCCAAACACGTCTTTGCCAAGAACCTGTAATTGCTTTAAGTTCATCGCATTCAAATGCAGGGTGAATATAAGTTTCTGTAACACCTGCAGGGAATTTTCTGTAAAGTTCGTAAATGTATTCTCTATACATTTCGTAGTCATCTTTCCAAGGACCACTCCAGTCACCGGGAATAAGATAGTCTGGCATTAAAACACCGTTATCTTTAGCGTAAGAAGTAAATTTCTGGAATGCCATTTTAATAACTTCTTCAGGAATCTGAATGTCGAGCATTTCGTTACCCATCATTTCTGGAATGAAAGTACCAGGGAAACGGAATGGTAATTTATATTCTGCAGCGATGTCAAAAATAAGTTGAAGGAGTTCAAGTCTACCGGTAGCAATACCATAGAGAGAACCCATGTGGTTATCAAGGTGAGAAGGTTCTACACCAAATGACTTGAATCTTTCTATTTGTGCACGGATTTCTGCTTCAACTTCGTCAAGGTCAGCAGCATCTTCGAACTGGTCTGACTCGTGGTGCATAAAGCCTTCTGAATCACGAAGAGATGAAGTATTATTTTCTGCAACAGGGCCCCATCTGTATTCGCCCCATTCACTTGTGAAAGTAAGGTGAACACCAACAGCGTGTTGTGGGTTATTTTTTGCCCAAACACCAGCATTTTTTGCCCAGCCACAAGGTGTCATAATTGTAGCTGAAGTTATACCGCCTTTTTCAAATAAGTCTGCAACAGCCATATTAGCGGCTCTGCACATACCGAAATCGTCTGCATTAATAATAAGATATTTATCCATTTTTATATGCTCCTTATAGTGATTTCTCACAATAAATTTACTTAATCATTTTTTGTTGCTTCTTGCTCTGCACGTTTTTTCTTGATTTCTGAAAGCGATGAAATGACCATTTCGCCGTCGTCATCATCTTCAACAAAATCACTAAAACCTGCAATATCAACTACTTCAAAATCATTTTCTTCAGAAAAGGCTTCTGCTTCAAAGTCTTGCTCAGTAGTTTCTGTGTAACCTTCTTGTTCCAGATTGTTGTTTTCTTCAACTTCTTGAGAAAAATCAACATCAAAAGGAACGTTATCAACTTCTTTTTCATCTTCGTTCACATCATCTTCTAAAGATTTAAGTGTCTGCGACTCCCTTAAAGGTGTAGCATCTTTTAAAGACCCCAACGTACGTTTTGAAGCGTTTTTGCCTTTTTTGTTTTTAACTTTCTTTTCTTTTTGTGGTTTTTCTGATTTTTCAATCTCGCCAGTGTCAGAAAGTTTAATACCTTTTCGTTTAATGTGAACTATTATACATACTGCTGCAATAGCAAATATCCACACAATAACAAGAACTACAATAATTGCAGTAACTGCAAAATTAGTGTCAGGCTTATTTTTGTTATTACCAGTTGAATTGGTGTTCCCTGCTGTATTAAATACGACCGGTGCACCAGAAGTCTGCCCAGAAATACCACTTATGTAATCATTATACATAACTTCGGCTTGTTCAATAACCTCGAGTGTTGCAATACCATCAACTGTCAAACCATATTTTAACTGAAGATTTTTAACTGCTGCTGCAGTTGCATCGTCATACTCACCGGTAATTGAACCCTGAAGCCCACACTCCGTATAAATTAAAACCCATTGTAACCATTTAACGCCATCACCCTTATCACCAGGGTTTAACTGGGTTGTAGGTTTCTGGTAAGGATTTACTGTTGTATTGTAGTCGACACCTTCACCATTCAACGAGGTTATCGGTGTACTCGCTTCTGAGTTTTGCGGCAAGTTTGAATTATATGAGCCTGTAATAACAGGGTCAATGGTATCAAAAAAGTTACTGCCGACAGTTTGTGGTGGCTTTGTAGGAATAAGACCATCTAAATCAAATCCCTCAAAAATACCGAGAATTCCATTAACTCTGTTACCAACTTGCTGAGAAACGTCGTTATCCTGAAAAACACTCTCAATAACTCCGCCAACAAAATCGCCAACACCGTCGCCTATACCATCTAAAAAACCACCTTTAGTGGTCGCGGTTGTTCCATTGTCATAAGTAACGTTTTCATCGTCGTCAAACATATCGTCAGCAAGGTCTTCAAAATATGTATCTTCAACACTCATAGTTTCAGAAAAACTTGAATCCTCCGCCGATGCAACCATTAACACGGAAGAAAGCAAGACGACAAATGAAAGTAAAAATAATAAACTTTTCTTCATATTTCACTCTCTTACTATACTTAAAAATAGACATACTTTCATACATATTGCATTATATCACAACTATATTAAAAAAATCAATAAAAACTATGAACAAATTAACAATTTTGTAACATTCTCCTATATGAATTAAGGGAATTTGTATAATTTGATGATACCATAAAAAAATTGTGCAAAAATCAATAAAAATGATGCCAGACGTTCAGCCTGACATCACTAAATAAATTATTCACCTAAAATAATTTCTGGGTTATTGAAGATTTCTTCAAGTTTTCTTATAAATGGAGCAACCTCGCCAAAATCAAGTGCTCTGTGGTCAAAGCAGATTGTAAGAGGAAGAATGTTTCTTATTTCGATTTTATCTTCACCATTCTCATTAGTTACAACAATTGGTTTTTTCTGAACTGCACAAACAGCCATAGCGCAAACCATTGGCGGAATAATCATAAGAACACTTGCGTCACCACGAAGCCCCCTTACAAGATTACCAACGTTTGTAACAAGGAACGTACCCTGTGCTAAATCGTCACGTGTAATTCTGTCTGTTTCAGGAATTGCATAATACGCTTTTTTCTCTGCACCTTTTAAAGTAACAACTTTATGTTTTTTCTGTGATTTTGCACCGAAAATTCTTAAAAACGCTTTAATAAAGTGACCTCTTTTAAGTGCTTTGATTGTATCGTGAATTGAAACTGAATAAAGTGCTTCTGTAAGATTGGTATTAGCAAGTTTTCTGTTTATATCAGCGGAAAGTTTACCAATCTCCTGAAGTGATTTATTACCCATATCTTTCATATTGATAGTCATCATAGTACCATCTGGAAGTGGCCAAGGAACTGAAATATCAATATTATCAAAGGTAGTAAGTTTACCTCGAACAAGTTTCTTTTCAAAGTGAAGATGAGAGTTCATTTCAGGTGCTTCTTTAAGTGCTTCTGCAATTGATTTTAAAAGCACACCGTTAAAAGTTACTTTATACTCATCGTCTTTATGTTTCTCGCTATATTCTTTAAAAGCTTTCTGAAACTTTGTAACGTCTGGCTCGTATGTATAGCAAACGTGTGGAATTGTCTTCCAGCTTTCGCTTGTCATATTAGCAACAATTTTTCGTTGAATTCCAAATCTGGTAATGTGTCTGATTCCCATTTTATGTAACCATCCTTAAAAATAAAATTTAAAAGAAATAACCTATATCTGTAAGTTCTTGCTTAAGTGATGCTTTTTCATTCTCGGTAAGTGGTGTTCCTGGGAATACAGCTTCACCTGAATCAACACCTAAGAGTGTAAGAATATACTTTATAGAACGGATAACACCATATTTAATGATAATAGTAACAACCTTATTAATTTTATATTGTTGCTCTTGTGCTGCTCTTATATCACCCTTCATAAATAAATCGTAAAGTTTACAATATTCTGAGCAAAGCACGTTATATGTTGAACCGATACCAGCATCAGCGCCCATTGAAAGACCACAAAGGAGCATTTCGTCAGGACCATTGATTACGTTGATATCGCCACCATTGAGTTCTTTTATTCTGTGTAATGAATAGAAATCTGTCAAAGTAAATTTAACACCGATAATACCATCAAGCTTAATGAGTTTTTCCATAAGTGCAACGATATCACCTGTGTAAAGACCCTGAGCATAAGCAATAACAGGAAGTTCTGATGCATCTGCTATTCTCTTGTAATACTCGATAATTTCATTATCGTTGTATTTATAATAGAAATTAGGAACAACGCTTGAAATAGCGTCACAACCACATTCTTTTGCATGGCGTGAAAGAATAACTGCTTCATCTGGTGAAGCTGCGCCAACGTGGTTGATAATGATTCCTCTGCCGTTACTGTGTTCAACTGTTGCTTCTGCAACCTGTTTTCTTTTTTCAACACTGAGAACAGGACCTTCACCTGTTGAACCACAGATGTAAAAGCCTTTTGCACCCTGACCATAATTCATATCAATATTTTTCTTGATACTATCAGTTAAAATATTACCATCCTTATCAAATGGTGTAATAAGTGCAGGTGCGATACCTTTAAGTAAAATATTGCTCATAAATGATTCACTTCCAAATTAAAAATTACCGATATTGATTATATCAAAATCATTTGTGAATGTCAATTCACTATTATTAAAAATCTTAAGAATTCTTAATTTCTGCAAAATTGACAAATTGAAGTCACAAACATTGTTTAAAATGCTATCTTAGTTAACTAAATGTAAAATTTTAACATCTTTCTTGAAATAGAAGAATTTATATTGTATAATTCTACAATTAAGACTTTTTATAAATATGAAAAGGATAAATGTATGAAAACAATTAACAAAATACTTGTAAAACTTCATATTAAAAAGCCACCAGAAAATTCTGACGGCAATAATAAAGCTCCAGGTCAGCTTCCGCCCCCTGTTGCCGAACGATTAAAGGAAGAAAAGCTTAATTTAGATAATTTAATTTTCTCTTTTAAATCAGATATGAATTCAGCCTCTCTTTACTCTGATACTTACATTTTCTTTGATAAAGACGGCGTATATATTGCCGACTTCAATGAAGAAGTTAAAGAGAAAAAGAAAAGCAGAAAAAAATTAGAATTTAAACCTGAACTTTTAAATCTCACAACAATTCCTATAAATGAAATTGATGAGATTTGCATTGAAAAATGTGTAGCTACCGGTAGACTCACTTATAAATATAACGGTGAATATTTTGCTTTAGGTTGTTTTTCAATCGGTTTTTTGCAACAAGCTGAAAATTTTACAAGAATTTTTAACAACTTTAAACTTAATAAAAACTACCAGATGTATATTGACTCTGCCAAAAAATCAGTATGTAAAAAATGCGGTAAACCAGTCCCACCAGGCAGAGTATTCTGCAAAAAGTGTACTGGTAAAAGTTCAACTGTAAAAAGACTTTTTTCATTTTTTAAAGAAGTACGTGGAAAAATGGTCTTTTTCATTGTTTCAATTCTTATAAGCACTGGCATTTCTTTAATAATTCCACAATTCAGTACACAAAAACTTTACGATGAAGTTTTAAACCCCAATAATACTGCAGGTTACGAAGAATTATTTGTGGCGTTACTCACATTGGTAGGCACAATTGCCGCTTTGAAAATTGTACATTGGGTATTTACGTTCGTATATCAATATATTATTGCAGGTATGCTTCCTTGGGTAGTTTACAGTATTAAACTTAAAATTTTTACTGCTATGCAAAAACTTTCAGTAGGTTTTTACACCCATAAGCAAACCGGTTCTTTAATGGAACGAGTAACGAGAGACTCTAACAATATTTATTGGTTCTTTGTTGACGGTTTTCCTTACGTAATCACAAATGCAATTACCGTTGTGGGTATTTTTGCAATTATGTTTTTCACAAGTTGGAAGTTATCTTTAATTCTTTTGGTTTCTGCGGGTGCCATTGTTTTTCTTTACCCGTTATGCGAAAGAGTTTTCAGAAAACTTCACCACAAAGTGTGGGTACAGAATTCAAATCTCACTTCTAAAGTGAGTGACAATATAAACGGTCACAGAATTATTAAGGCATTTTCAAAAGAAGATGAAGAATATGAGAATTTTAATAACATCAGTTCTCGTCTTATGAAAGCAGAAATTAAATCTTCTAATGCAGAAGCAACAGTTTTCCCCGTGCTTTCGATTTTAGTTTATGCTTTAAGCGCCATTGTTTTAGGCTACGGCGGTGTGCTCTGTGTAAAATACAACGAACTTACCATTGGTCAACTTTTATCTTTCGTTGTTTATTTACAGATGTTACAAGCACCTATTGAATTTCTTTCGTGGGTTACAAACTGGTGGGCACGTTGTGTAGACTCTGCTCAAAGAGTTTTTGAAATCATGGATACTGAACCAGACATTAAAGAACCCGAAAACCCTGTAACAATAGAAAATTTCAAAGGTGAAATTGAACTTTCCGAATTACAGTTTGAATATGAACCGGCACAACCTATTATAAAAAATCTTTCTTTGAAAGTTGAAGCTGGTGAAATGCTCGGTATTGTTGGTAAAACCGGTGCCGGTAAAACAACTATTTCAAATCTTATAGCACGTCTTTACGACCCGAAAGAAGGCGTTGTAAAAATAGATGGTGTTGACGTTAAAAATATTCCGTTAAAACAATTAAAAGAAAACATTGGTATTGTTTCACAAGATATTTTCTTGTTTATGGGAACTATTGCCGACAACATCCGTTACGCCCGTCCTGATGCCACAAACGAAGAAGTTATTGCCGCTGCAAAGGCTGCTTCTGCTCACACGTTTATTTCTAAACTCCCTGACGGATACGAAACTTTCGTAGGCTCTGGCGGTCAGGATTTATCTGGTGGTGAAAGGCAGAGAATAAGTATTGCAAGAACAATTATTCAAAACCCTAAAATTCTTATTCTTGACGAAGCAACTGCCGCTATGGATACTGAAACAGAGAGAAATATTCAGAATTCACTCGCTGAATTAAAGAGTGGCAGAACTACAATTTCTATTGCTCACAGACTTTCAACACTTCGTGATGCTGACAAATTAGCAGTAATTGATGACGGCGAATGCATAGAATTCGGCACTTATAAAGAACTTATGGAAAAACAAGGCGAATATTATCGCTTATTCAAATTACAAGAAGAAGCATTAAAATTCATTGGCATAGGTGAAGATGAAAACAAAAATGACAAGGAGAATGAAGATGGAAACAATTAAACTTTCTCTTGAATTTTTAAACCCGAAAGAATGTCGTTTTTTTAAAAATAAAAACGGATTTTTGGTATTGAGATTAAACAATGAAGAAAAAGGCAGAGTTAAACTTTCAAGAAGTTACCCTTTCTCAAAACCTACTGAATACATTTGTATTTCTGACTTAGAAGATAAGGAAATCGGCATATTAAGGGATATTGAAGAACTCGAAAGCGACTCGGTTGTTCTTGCAAAAGAAGAACTTGAAACACGCTATTTCTGCCCTACTATCACAGAAATCAAATCTATTAAAGAGAAGATGGGGCACTTCTATTTTGAAACAAAAATAGGTGTAAAGGATAGGAACTTTACAGTAAAAAACATCACCCGTAACGTTCGTTTTGCCGGTGAAGATACACTTCTTATTTTTGATATGGACGGCAACCGTTACGTTATGCCTGAATTTTCAAAAACAGATGCAAAAAGCAAGAGATTATTGGAGCCTTATTTATATTGATTATGAAAGAAATAAAAATTACTTTTGACCTTTCGCCTGACCTTAATTTAGTTGACGGTGTTCTCACCTTAACTAAAGATAAAGTAACGGCGGAATACAATTCAACAAAAATTGAATATAACGTAAGTGATATTGCAGAGGCAATTCAATACACTGATATCGGTTGTGGTCGTCTTGAATTAAAAGTGAAAAATGGTAAAGATGACCAAAGCGACAATTTGCCACTCTGCCGTTTTTCAATGACCTACGTGAGCGAAATCGGCGAATTTACAAAAGTGTTAAATCATCTTATAAAAACAGGTGAATTAACCGATATTTCTACAAAAGATTTGCCAATTTGCCCTAAATGTCACAGGCACCTATTCAGACACATGAGCGTGTGTCTTTACTGCATTAAAAAGAGTTACGTATTTGGCAGAGCAATTAAATACTTCAAGCCGTATTTAATACCGATGATTTTAGCAGGACTTGCACTCACGTTTTCAAACGTGCTCTCGGCATTTATGCCACTTTTTAACAGTGTATTAATTGACGATTATTTAATGCCAACGGCTGATGCTACACCATATTTCGACTCACGTACAACTGGTATTATTGTAATTGCCGTTATGATGGTTGTTGTGTTTGCACTCTCTAAGATTATCACAGTTTTAAGTACACGAGCTACAAACAAAATAGGCTCTCGTTTTTCAAACGATTTGAGACTTATGGTGTATAAAAAAGTGCAGGAACTTTCACTCACCTCAATGTCAAAACTCACTGCGGGTAACGTTATTACCAGAGTTACGAAAGATACTGAACGAGTTAAAGACTTTTTTAACGAGCAAGGCAGATATTTAATAGAACAAGTTATAATGCTCGCTTTAGTTCTCGTTATTCTTATTGTTACAAACCCGCTTTTAACATTACTCGTAGTAATCCCCGTTCCTATTGCCCTCTTTATGATTTCTCGTTTCTGGAGAAGCACACACGTAAGATATCACAAACAATGGCGTGTTAATTCTAAAGCAACTTCAATCCTTCACGATATTATTAAAGGCATAAGGGTTGTTAAGGCTTTTGGTAACGAAGAAAGAGAAATTGAAAAATTCCAGAAAGTTTCAAAAGAACTTGCAAAGGTCGGCGCATCTAACGAAAAATACTGGGCAAGAACGTTCCCATTCGTTGGTAACTTTATAGCACTCAGTGAATTTTTAGTTCTTATTGTCGGTGGTAAAATGGTACTCGACGGCGAAATGACTTTAGGTGAACTCACACGTTTTAATTTATATCTCGCTTACCTTTACGCTCCGCTTCGTTGGATTTCTTCGTTCCCGAGAAGACTTGCTGACGCTTCAACAAGCCTTGTAAAGATTTATGAAATTCTTGACGAAGAACCACAAATAACGGATTCTGAAACTCCAAAAGAACTAAACACGTCTGGTGCTATTGAATTTAAAAACGTTGATTTCGGTTACAAATCTTACGAATTAGTTTTAAAGGATATTAATTTAAAAATCGAGCCTGGTGAAATGATTGGTCTGGTTGGACACTCTGGTGCTGGTAAGAGTACGCTTATAAATCTTTGTATGCGACTTTATGACCCTACAAGTGGTTCTATTACTATCGACGGCGTTGATTTAAGAGATTTTGAACAATCTACTTTAAGAGATAATATAGGCGTTGTTTTTCAGGAAACTTACCTTTTCTCTGGTAGTGTTTTTGAAAATATCGCTTATGCGAGACCAGACGCTTCTTTAGAAGAAGTTATTGCCGCTTCAAAAGCCGCCAACGCACACGAATTTGTAATTAAACTACCAGATGGCTACAACACTACAATCGGTGAAAACGGTCACACGCTTTCTGGTGGTGAAAGGCAGAGAATAAGTATTGCACGTGCTATTCTTAAAAATCCGCAAATTCTCATTCTTGACGAAGCAACAAGTTCTTTAGACCCTGAAACAGAAATTAAAATTCAGGAAGCATTACAACGATTAACAAAAGGCAGAACTACTATTGCTATTGCTCACAGACTTGCAACTTTAAGAAATGCCGATAGACTCGTTGTTATTGAAAAAGGACATATTGCAGAATGTGGCTCTCACGAAGAACTCGTAAATTTAGGTGGAATTTACCACGATTTAGTTATGGCTCAACGCCAGACTGCAAAACTTAAAAACTAAAAAAATCACTGTTCAAAAATTTTTGAACAGTGATTTTTTATATTTTATGAGTAATACTAAATTTATGAATTATAATAAACGTATTTTAATAACTGCTGTTATAACGCTCTTAGTCTTTATTTTTTCGCCACAGATTTATGCATCACCTATTTTTGAATATAATGTTTTTAAACGAAAACCAACCTATGAATTTACTGAGCAACTGAAAAAAGATAATTTATTATTAAACAAAGGAGAAAGCGAAATAAGAGTTATGACACTCAATCTTTTAGCTCATTACAATTCGTGGGGCGGAACGCCTGTAAACGAGCGTTCTCATATTTTCTTCGCTTTAAGAGATACTTATTCTCCCGACGTTTTAGGCGTTCAGGAAATGTGCTCTGACTGGTATAAAGAAATCAGTAATAATAAAAGCAATTATAAATTTGTTTCACCGATTAAAACTTCATTTCCACAAAAAATGACTGCAATTCTTTATAATTCAGATACACTAAAGGTAATTGATAGCGGAAACGAAGTTTTTTCTGACACGTTAAACTTCAAAGCACGCAGAGTTGTGTGGGCAGTTTTTAAAGTGAAAAGCACAAACGAAATTTTTATTGTTTTAAATACGCATTTAAGTTTCTTAAGTAAAAACAAAATTGATGAAAACTACCCCGCTCAAGCCTGTCAAGTAAATAAACTTTACAGTATTACGAAAACCCTTTACTCTCAATACTCTGCACCTATTTTAGTCATTGGTGATTTCAACACAAAAAGACGTGTTAATTATCAAAAATCCGTTATAACGTCTGGGAGTTACGGAATCTTAAATTCGCTTTACACCGATGCTGAAAATGTTGCTAAAAACAAATTTTTCAGCGAAAATATGAGTTTCAACAACACGCTTAACGACCACATTTTTATATATGGTGACGTAAACGTGACTAATCTTTCATTACTTTCGCAAGATTGCTTTGTAAACTTAAGCGACCACTTTCCCCTACTTGCCGATATTTCGTTCTAAAATTTGTTGATTTTGCAGATTGACCAAAAACTTACAATAGTATAGAATTAATATAATACTATATAACTTGGGGAGTGTATTTATGGATTTATCAAAACTTATTAATGACAAAAAAGTTTCTGCACAATATATGATTGACGAAATCACTCATATATGTAAAACAATGCCAAAGCGTGACCCTGGTTCAGACGGCGAAAAACAAGCGTGTGAATATATGGCAGAAACACTCAAAAACGAATGTGGTTGTGACAGAGTCGAAATGGAATCATTCAAAGAAAACCCCGGTTCTTTCTTTGGGTGGATTTACATAACGTTCACTCTTGTTCTTTCGGCTGTTGCGCTCTTTTTTATTTGCCCTATAATCTCAATTCCGCTTATAGTTGCAGGTTTCTTATTAGCAATTTTACAATTTGGTATGTATAAAAAAATTGTTGACTGGGTATTCCCCCAGAAAACTGGTCACAACGTTACTGCAGTTAAATCTTGTACAGGTGAAGTAAAAAGAAGAATTTTCTTCAACGGTCACCCTGATGCTTGTTGGGAATGGCCTGTAAACTACCGTTTAGGCGGTGTTTTCTTTGAAGGTCACATTGTTGTGGCAACACTTGGTGCATTTTATTACTTGATTACTTCAATTCTTTACATAGCAAACTACGGCGTTACTTTCGGTATGGTTGATACTGAATCTACATATTTTAAAATGGCTCTCTGGGGACTTCTCTTTGTACCATTTATGATTGGTATGTTCTTTATGTGGAACGAAAAAAGAGTTGTTGACGGTGCTAACGATAACCTTTCAGGTTGTTATATGGGTATTGCAATTTTAAAAGCTCTTAAAGATAATAATATCGAATTTGAGAATACAGAAGTAGGCGTTATTATTTCTGGTTCTGAAGAAGCTGGACTTCGTGGTTCTTCATTCTGGGCAGAAAAACACAAAGAAGAATTTTCAGATGTTCCAACGTTCATTTATTCTTACGACACAATTTTCGACCCTAAATTCTTAATGACCAACTATCGTGATTTAAACGGTACTGTTAAGGTTGACAAAGACGTTTCAGACTTATTTATGGAATGTGCAAAGGAACTTGATATTCATTGTTTAAAAGGTATGGTACCCCCACTTGGTGGTGCTACTGACTCTGCAGCATTTGCAAAAGCAGGTATGAGAGCAACTGGTATTACTGGTCTCAACCACAATTTACAGAACTATTACCACACAAGACGTGACACCTATGACAATATGAATTTAGATGGTCTTGCAGACTGTTTTGCAGTCAGTGTTAAGGTACTTGAAAAATTCGACTTGGGTGCTAAACAGACTGGTACAGAAAAAGACAAAGAGATGGTTACAAAATGACACACGCCGAAAAAGTTGCACAGTATTTCTGCGACGGCTACAACTGTAGCCAATCAGTAGTTTTAGCGTACTGTGATGATTTAAAATTAGATAAAGAATTAGCATTAAAAATGTCTTCATCATTCGGTGGCGGTATGGGAAGACTTCGTGAAGTCTGTGGTGCAGTAACTGGCATGTTTTTTGTTGCTGGTATTCTTCACGGTTACTCTAACCCTACCGACAAAAAAGCAAAAGACGAGCATTATAAATTGATTCAGGAATTAGCAGAAGAATTCAAAGCAATTCACTCAACTTATATCTGTAAAGATTTATTAAAAGTTGCTGGTAAACAATCGCCAGTTTCTGAAGAGCGAACCCCTGAATATTACAAAACACGTCCTTGTGTCAGATTTGTAATTACTGCGTGTGAGATATTGGATAAAAGATTTTTTAGTTAAAACAAACCAACCGATACATTGTATCGGTTGGTCCTTTTATATATTGATTTCATATTTATCATCAATAAGAATAAAATTTACATTATGCACCTTTGCAAGTTCAAGAACTATAAGATTATCTTTAATAAGAGTTTCTATTGCACAATCATCACACAGACGATTTTCAATTACATTTTCATATTTCTTAATATCATCAAAGTGATTTTTTATGTAATTTTCACTCATTACAAGGCAATAAAAATTTATATTTTCAAGATATTCTTTAGTAAAATCTTTTTCATAATCAAAAGGAATATAACATCCTTCAACAATTAAATTTTGCTTGTTTTCAATAGCAGTTTTTATTATTTCACGAACAATCGGCCATAAATAATTAGTTAGTTCATTGTCATCACTCAATGGTGTAAGCGTAGTATTACCGCTACGGATTAACCCCATTTTCAAGTGGTCAATTGAAAGGTATGGATATTTATATTTTTCAAGTAATTTCTGTGCAAAATATGTTTTGCCAACGTGCGATGCACCTGTAATTAAAATAATCATTTTTAGTCCTTTTTATAAGAATGTGATAATAATTATTATATCATATTTTTTCAATTATGTTTAAATCCTTGTAATACCAAAAGTTGATTGTAATTTTTACCCTATAAAAAATCAGGATTTCATTGAGTTTCTCTTTTTTTCTCCTTTTCGTAAAGAATTATATAAACCAAAGAAATAATAGCATTTACAACAGCTAAGACACAATAAATTACCTCTAACCAATTTATAGCTATAACGAACCACACACCAGCGCTTAGCAACCATAAAAGCGAAGTAATAAGAAACCTTTTTCTATACAAAATCTTTTGGGAATTCATTTTGTCACGAACTTCTTTTACAAAAGGAATATCAGTATCATTAGAATATTCTTCGTTCAACAAATAATCCGTAGTCACATTAAATAACTTACTCAACTGTAGAATGTTATTTGCATCTGGAAGCGCTGTTCCGTTTTCCCAGCGACTAATAGCTTGCCTTGATACATACATTTTTTCTGCCAAATCTTCTTGCGACCAACCATTTGCTTTTCGAAGCTTTATTATTTTATCTGACAACTTCATATCACACCCACCTTCTTATTTGGTGATTTCATTGTAACAAAAAGCACATTCAAATACCACCACATCAACTTTACAATTTCGCAACATAACTTTACGTTGTAAAAAATTAATGATTGGTGAAATGATCATATAACCACAAATTATATATTACTATTGTTATATTAATCTACAAACATTATTGTAAACAAGTAATATTGTAAAATTGTTGACAATTAAAAAGTGATATGATAAAATACAAATGACAGAAGGGCAATCTTTACCGATTACTCCTTCGCATTTGAGATTAGAAAACTAACCGCAAGTACGAGGCGCGGTTAGTTTTCTCTATTATCAGAGCAAATCTAATAATACCACAATCAAAACCAGATTGTTTTGGACAATATCTGTTAAAAAGAATATTGCCTGAAACAATTGATGTTTCAAATAGTGAAAACAAGATGCCATCAAAGTTACTTAAAACCATAGGCATCATCTCCTTTCGCTGGTGTTACCAGTATGTAGAAAGGAGCGTTGAGAAAATACTCCTTTCT
Source organism: Acutalibacteraceae bacterium (assembly GCA_045533655.1). Classification (GTDB taxonomy): domain Bacteria; phylum Bacillota; class Clostridia; order Oscillospirales; family Acutalibacteraceae; genus DTU089. The sequence goes on along the minus strand of JAZSIE010000033.1, from coordinate 24,993 downwards.
AAAAGTTAGAAGGAGTAACCGCTGGTATATGACTACCAAACTGCCAAGTCAAATTATACAACAATATATGACTCTTTTCAATAGAAAGTTCTAAAATTCGATTTATAGAAAATATTATAAATAAACACTTGACAATTTTAAACAGTGGTAGTATAATATCAAAGTCTTAGCGGGATAGTGTAACGGTAGCACGACAGACTCTGACTCTGTTTGTTGGGGTTCGAATCCCTATCCCGCTGCCAAAAAGAAAAGTCGCACTTATAGTGTGACTTTTTCTTTTTGTACTATTATCTATTATTTATTCTTTCTTATCTATTCTCTAAAAAATTTCTGATAGAAAAATAAAGGATAGAAAAGAAAAGTTTTTAACCCACAGTAGCAATATTTCACTTTTTATGTTATAATCTAACCACTTCTTCACTATTCACTCTTACCCTTACTTAAAATACTTCTGCCCATGGCGCAGCTGGATAACGCAGCAGATTCCGATTCTGAAGAACGGGGGTTCAAATCCCTCTGGGCAGGCCAAAAAGAAAAGTCACACTCATTGTGTGGCTTTTTCTTTTTGTACTATTATCTATTCTTTCTTATCTATTCCCTAAAAACACATAGCAATGTTTCACTATTTGTGATATAATATATTTGGTGATTATATGTTCAGAGAATTAACAAGAAAAAATAAGCAGATTTCAAATGACAGATGCATAGAAATTTTAAAGACTGAAATACGTGGTGTTCTTTCTGTAAACAGTGAAAACGGCTACCCTTACGGTATGCCTATGAATCATTATTATTGTGAAGAAAACAATAAAATATATTTTCATTGTGGTAAAACAGGTCACAGAATTGACTGCCTAAAAGAAAACAATAAAGCTTCGTTTTGTGTATATACTAAAGGCACTAAAGAAGAAAACGATTGGGCGTTAAACATTGAAAGTGTAATTGTTTTTGGTGAAATTAAAATAATAGAGAATGAAGAAACAATTAAAAACATTGTAACAAAATTATCTTATAAATTTACAGAAGATGAAGAATATATTAATAATGAAATGAAAAATTATTTAAATGAAACCATTTTATTAGAATTAACACCTCTTCACATTTGTGGTAAAATGGTAAAAGAAGCATAGTTTTTATTGATATTAAAATAAAATTAATTTATAATAAAATAAACTTGGATATTGGAGTGATTTTATGTTTCCTCACAAAACAAAAAACAACCCTGTTCATATGCTTATTATGGACCAGATTAACGACGTTGAAAACTGCCTTATTCAATTTGAAAGCTTCATTCGTGCTTCTTCTGCACCTAACGTATCTTTTGATACTTTAGGCACATTAGCAAAAGGAATAATCGATGCCGAGGCTGTTGCTGATATTTCTCTAAGAAAAATGATTGACTCTTTAAGTGGTAGTTCTTTCTTAACTGCTACAAGACAAGACTTAATTTCAATAGCTACTGGTTGTGATGCTATCGCAAACAAATGCGAGAATTATGCTAAAATGTCGGTATTCCAACAATTTATTTTCCCAGCTGAATATAGCGAAGATTTGCTTAATATAATTTCAATCAGCCGTGAGCAATTTGATGTTTTAAGAAGAAGTATAAGCCTTCTTTTCTCTGATTTTGGTTCACTTTTAAAAGACCACTCAATACTTGACGAAATAAGAAAACACGAGTCAAGCGTTGATGCTATTGAAGAAAGCCTTTATGAAAGAATATTTAAAATGGATATTTCACTTGCCGAAAAAATGCAAATGAAAGAATTTGCAGATAATATTGCAGATATTTCTGATACAATTGAAAACTTAGCAGATAAAATTCAAATTATGTTAGTAACAAGAAAGGCTTGATTAATTTATGATATACCTTTTGCTTTTCGCAGGGTTATTTATGGGCTGGTCGCTTGGCACTAACGATGGCGCTAACGCTTTTGGAACAGCAGTTGCTACACGTGTTGTAAAATACAGAACTGCAGTTATAATAATTGCAATTCTTGTAATTGTCGGTGCATTTATTGGTGGTGCCAATAATATAGATAAAGTTGCAGAACTTTCTACAAGCAACGAAGTAATTGCTTCTGAGAGCCAGGTGCTCGAAGCTATAAAAAACAACACAGTCGAAACTTTGCGACTTAAATCAGCTATAAAAGCAGCTATAATTTTCACCTGTGCAGCTCTCACCGTTTTTGTAATGAGCTACTTAAAATTCCCCGTTTCAGCTAACCAATCTATAACGGGTGCTATAATTGGTTGGGGACTTTTTTACGCGGACTACAAAGATCCTGAAATTTTAGCTATCAACTTACCACAGATAGGTAAATTTGCTTCAACGTGGATTTTAAATCCATTAGGTGCAGGGTTAATTTCTTTTATTTTAGTATTTTTATTCCACAAATTTGTTGAAAATAAATTTTCATCTTTAAGTCACTACGACAAAATTGTAAAACTTGGTTATTTATTTGCCGGTGCATTTGCTTCATATAGTATAGGTACCAACTCTTCTGCAAACGTTACCGCACTTTATTACGATGCGGCATTCAGTAAAACTGGCGTTGCGGCAAACCTACTTACAGATGCTCGTGTTGCCGCTACAATAGGCGGTATTGCCATTGCTATTGGCGTTCTCACTTACTCAAAAAAGGTTATGATGACTGTTGGTAGCAGTATTGCAGATATAAGTCAGATAGATGGTTTTTTAGTAATTATCGCAATGGCTTTAACCGTTGTTATTATGGGTAAATGGATGGGAATTCCGGTTTCTACTTCACAAGCTGTTGTTGGTGCCGTTGTTGGTGCAGGTCTTACACGTGGTGTTCATAACGTGCATTTTGGCGTATTTAAAAATATTGCAATAGCGTGGGTTAGTTCCCCTACTGTTGCAGGACTTTTAGCGTACATTGTTGCTTTTGCTACGCAAAACTATTTTAATAATTAATAACAAAAATCCGTTGTATAAACACAACGGATTTTTATTATAATCAAAACGTATTTATTAATAGTAACATAATTACTCCTGGCACAGAAAATAGTGCAGAAATAGTTAAAGTAAGCCAATTAATTGAAATAGAAATCGGCACAAACATTGAGAGTGCACTCACTCCACAAATTGCACCTATGCCCCCTAAAACGCTTGTAAATAAGGCTTTAAAGAAACATTTACTGCTTTTAAAAATTAATAAAGAAATTAAAATTAATACACCAATAAATATATAAATGCTTGTCATAAAATCACCAATAAAAAATATGCCTTATTAACCATAATTATTACTATTATATTTTTAATTTCATCATCATACAATATAATAGTGACATAAACGAAAGGTGATTTTTATGGACAAACATTCTTATTCTTATGAGCAATACTGCTCTGTTGTAAATAAAAATATTATTATTTTAGAAACTTCTTATTATGATGGTAATAAAAAAATAAAATGCCTTAATCTTTACAAATGCAAAAAGGAATTTGGTGGTTGCAAAAACAAATTCGTATTGGCTAAACAAGAAAACACTATTGAAAAAAGCCGCCAGTAATTATATAATATATCCGGTGATTTAATTGAACGGTATTTACATTCATATTCCATTTTGTAGGTCGAAATGTCCCTACTGCGATTTTTATTCGTTAACGAAACCCGTTGAATTACAAGGGGTTTATGTTAGTGCTCTTATCGATGAAATAAAAAACGGTAGTCGATTTAAAGGGCTATTTAACAGAAAAAATGTGACCTTTGATACAATTTACTTAGGTGGTGGTACACCATCTGTTTTAAGTGGTGAAGAAATCTATAATATTATAACCGCAGTTAAAGAAAATTATAATTTATGTGAAAATGTAGAAATTACCGTTGAATGCAACCCAAATTCCGATATCTATTCACTTATCCCTTATTTTAAAAAATGTGGTGTAAACAGAATTTCTTTAGGTATGCAATCTTCTGTTGATATTGAACGAAAAAAATTAGGACGTAGTGCAGATAAAAAACGTATTTTTGATATAATTAACGTTTTAAAAGCAAATAATATTACTAATATTTCGCTTGATATTATGCTTGGAATACCTGAGCAAACCCCCCAGTCTCTAAGGGAAACGCTCGATTTTATTAAAGAATGTGACGTTACACACGTCAGCGCATATATTTTAAATATTGAAGAAAACACACCATTTTTTAAATTGCAAAATAAATTAAATTTACCAGACGAAAATACTGTTTGTGAATTTTATGAATACACTTCAAACTACTTAAAAAACATTGGTTTTAACCACTATGAAATATCTAACTTTGCAAAAGACGGATTTGAAAGCAGACATAACACAAAATACTGGCTTTTAGAAGATTACTTAGGTTTAGGACCATCTGCACATTCATTTTTAAATGGCAAACGCTACTATTTCAAGAATGATATAAACGCTTTTATTGATGGCTCACCACCTGTTTTTGATTGCGATGGTGGTGACAAGGAAGAATATATAATGCTTCGCCTAAGGCTAAAAAAAGGCTTGAATTTAAACGATTTAGCCACACTTTATGGCGAAAATGCTACAAAGAATATACTAAAAAAGGCCCCACTCTTAAAGAAACAAGGCTTCATAAATTTTGAAAATAACATTATTTCACTTACTGAAAAAGGCTTTTTACTTTCTAACAGTATTATTTCGGAGTTAATATAACAAAAAAGTCTGTGGAGTTTCTCCACAGACTTTCCTTTTTTTAATCATCATCAGAGATTGCCGCCGCTTTGTAACCATTCTGGTTATGTTCGCTGAACGTATTTGCATAATAAACGTTACCTTTGACGTCGTGTCTGAAGTAGTTGTAATTTGTATCTGACGGGTAAAGAGCCGCCGCAATTGCCGCACCACCCGGGTTACAGATAGCACCTACCGGAAGACCTTTACAATCTGTACTATAAGTATCATACAAATCACGGTATGCAATATATTTTTGTGTATCGGTTGTTGATGAAGTAAGAGTTACTTTAATTGTTTCAATAAGATATTTTTCAGTAGAGTCACACTCTAAACGTGGGAAAGTACCAGGTTTATCAAGACGATTGTGAAGAACTGAAGAAATATCTTTCATTTGACCAGAGTTTGCCGCTTCTGCCTGAATAATTGAAGCAAGAGTTACAATCTCATCTACCGTCATACCTAATTCTTTTGCTTGTTTAGAATAATCTGCAGTCCATTTTGATTCAAAGTTATCTAAAAATCTTCTTACTACACTTGAAGCGTTTTCACCAATATAGAACTCGTAAGTATCAGGGTAAATATAACCTTCGAGTGTACGGAATCTTAAATCTTTATCTGCCTGATTTTTAAGGAATGCATACTCAGTAGAGAAGTCAACAGATTGCATTGTTTTAATAAAGCTTGATGCAGTACAAACTTTGTTTGCTTCAAGTTTTTCTGCAATCTGGTCTATTGTGTAGCCTTCCGGGAACGTGAGGGTAATTGTTTCGTAGGTGTTAGTACCACCCTGCATTGTAGAAAGCATTTTTTCAATACCCCAGTCGCTGTTAAGGGTATATGAACCAGATACGTATTTATCGTCATCGTGGAAAATCTTTATAAACAACTTGCAGAACAACTTGTTTTTTATTAAATTATTTTCTTTAAGTATATCTATTACGTCATCATCTGTCGCACCAGCTGAAACAGTAACTTCGCAACTTAAATCACGTTTATCTATTGCGAGAACGTCGTTTATACAACCAATTCCATAAACGCAGAGAATTGTACTCGTAACAGCAACAATCAAAACGTAAATCGCTAATTTCATAAGTTTTTCTTTTACTGTCAAAATACCTTGAGCCTTACGCTCTTTCTGACGTTTTTTCATTGCCAATTCACGCCTTTGTGTAGCAGTTACCGGTGGAGCCGATACCATTTTGTCACCACGTGCATTTCTTGCATATTTGCCATAAGGTGATTTAGCATCCGCTCTTTTCTGACGTTCTGCTTCTTCTTTAATTTCTTGTGGTGGGTTTGAAAAATAAACTTCGCCACTATATTTTTTATTTTCTCTTTCAAATCTGCTACGCTTTCTCGATTCTTCTCTGTCGAGTTCATCTAAATAAGCATCTGCCTTTGATTTAGGCAAAAATCCCTTTGCAGCCTTAAATGCATCATTACCCCTGCCATTACTTTTGGGTGTAGGCAAATTATTAGGGTCTCTGTAAAAAGGACTGTTTGGATTTTGCTTTCTTTTTGGTGTAGGTGGTTCTTGTTTTGAGAAATACATATCATTTTTATTAGAGTTTGAACGAATTGGTTCAGGTTTTAAATCCTTCATTTCAAATTCTTTACGCTCAAAATCAGGTCTTGTATCTCTGTTAACATTACCGCTACTGTGACTGCTGATGTCTCTCGAAGAATCATCATAATTCTTCAAAAGTTCATCGTATTCATTAAAATCTCGAGCCATAACTTAACTCCTTCATTTAAATATACTTTATAACAAATCTATAATTCTTTTTTCGGTAACTATAAGTCCTACCGGTCTGTCATATTTACCATGCATTAAAGAATCACAAATATTTTCATCGTAACAAATTCCGACTGTTTTACCTTGGAATTTTGATAAAAATCTATCGTAATACCCTTTACCGTAACCAAGACGGAAGCCCGTTTCATCAAATAAAAATGCCGGGACTATACAAACTGATTTTTCTGTTGTTAACGGAACTAACGCTTTTTGTGGGTCAGGCTCCTGAACTCCAAAAAAACCACTCTTTAAATCGCTTAAAGCATTAATTAAGAAAAAGTCCATATCACCTTTATCATTAAGACATTTAGGTACCGCAACCTTTTTACCTTGTTTTAAAAGCATCTCGATAAAATCAAGGGTTTTAACTTCTATTTCAGTTGAAACGTAAGTCAAGACAACGTCTGCTTCACGAACCAAAAACAAATTAAGTAATTTATTCTGTATTTTTTTATCGTAATTTGCTTTAATAACTTTATCCATAGAGCGTCTTGCTTCTTTGCAGGAAGAACGCATTTGCTTCTTTATGGGGCGAATATCAATTACTTTTTCCATTGTAACCCCAAAAGTATTTTTTGTGAAAGTTCGCTACCTACTAATTCACGTGCTATTCTTTCGCCAAATTCCCACGCAACACCTGCACCTTGCGCAGTAATTATATTACCTGATTTAACAACGCCTTCATTTTTCACTTTTGCACCCTTAAGTTCGTTTTCAAAACCAGGGAAGCACGTTGCTTCTTTTCCGTTTAAAAGACCTTTTCTGCCTAAAATGAATGGTGCGGCACATATAGCACAAACAAGTTTGTTGTTATCATTTGCAAAATCTATTGCTTCGTGTACCTTACTACATTCATAAAGATTTTGTGAGCCAGGCATTCCACCAGGAAGAACAACGGCTTCAATATCGTCATTTAATATAATATCGTTTATATTAACATCAGCAGCCACTTCAATACTATGAGCACCAACTGCACTCATTTTATTTAAAGCAACCGTTTTAACCTCAACACCTGCACGTCTAAAAAAGTCGACCGGTGCTAATGCTTCAATTTCTTCAAAACCATCTGCTAAAAATACGTAAACCATTATTCTTTACTCCTTTCTTTATCTATAAGGTATACCAAAATAAATGTTGTTAAAATTATTTGTATTATTAAATGAATAAGTCATACCAAAATCGGTATATTCATTTTCACTACGTTTTAAAATTTCTATTTCAGTTACATCCAGATAAGTGCTAAACAAATAATTAAGAATATCACTTTCATTCCCACAAATTTCAGAAACAGAAATTTTTGCTTCATTTTTTTCAAAAATAGCATAGCCGGTTTTCAAAAATAAAATTGACACGTCGTCTCTTGTTTTATCAAAAATAAAATTAAATTCATTTTCATCTAAAATTACAACAGGTGATTTTTCACTCTCTTGCAACCTGAATTTTAAATAATCGTTGTAACAAAAACCCGTTGTTTTATACATCGTGTTTTTGATATCGCATTCATTTCGTAAAACACGTTTTTTAGTGCAAGTTATATTTCGCTGAAATGAAAACTTTTCATACATTTTAAAAAGCGACTCGTTTTCAGGAACTAAAAAACAGATTAGGGCACCCTGTTCTTTTGCTTTTTCTTTAGCAAATGTGAAAAGTGCTCTCATTACACCTTGATTTCTGTATTTTTCATCAGTACAAACTGCATAAAAGTAAACAGAATCTGTTTTTTCGCCTTTAAAAACAATTTTTGAATTCAAAAATAATATTATTGCAATTAATTTATTATTAGAAAATGCTCCAACACCTTTTTTATTTTTAAAAACATTTTCTAAAAATAAATCAACTGTATTTTCATTGTCATCAAGAAAATTTTCAAGCCATATTTTTTTAATTTCTTTTTTATTTTCATTTAGTAAAAATTTATTTTCAATCTCTAAATTCTGCATAATATTTTTCTAAAAGAATTTCTGGGTGGTAAGATAATTTTGCTTTTCTTAATCCTTCAACTCCAGCATCATCTTCTCTGTTAACTAATTTAAAATCTTTAAATAAAAATTCAGAAAATAATTTATTAATTGCTGTGTAGGCACCTTGAAAATTATAATCAGCTTTTTCAAAATGTGTACAAAAAATATTTTTATTATACATTTCTTCACCAATACAAAAAGCAATTATTTTGTTTTCCACTTTAATTATTGCACCAATTAAATTTAATTTAAAATAATTTTTAAATGCACACTCTAACGCCTTCTGTTCTCTTAAAAGCGTTGGTGTTGCTTCGTTTTCACCATACCACTCACGAGCAAATGAAATACAATCTCCAATATTATTTTCATTTATTTTTTCAAAAATAAAATTATATTTATTTTTAAATGAATTAAAATGATTTTTCTTCGAGTGATATTTTCTACCACTTAAACTTGATAATTTTTCGAGTGAATAAATATAATCAAAACCATCTCGATTTTTATTTATTTTTATTTTTTCGCCGAATATTTCTTTTAATACTTTTGATTGGTTTTTATTTAAACAAACAAATTTCATTTTTTTGTTATTTAATTTCGCATTTTCTAATATTAAATCAAAAGCACTTTTTATTTCTCCGTCACCTATTGGAAAAGTGTAATAAAAATTTTCATCATCAGAAAATCTTATAAATAAAAAATCGTTAAAAAAAGCAATATTAGTATTTTCAACTACTGACCAAAAAAATAAATTTCCAAAAGTAAAATCACAAAATGGTTCTTCTAAAAAATTAAAATAATTTTCAATTTTTTCTCTGTCATCGAGTGAAATCGGTTTGAATTCTAACATAAACACGCCTTATTTTAAAATTGGTTTAATAGCATCGTAAATTCTATCGTTTATAGTTTCAATAGAAAGCAATTCACCGTTTTCTGCACAAGAAATTACCTTCCAACCATACTTTTTACAAGCATAAAGAGCTGACTCTCTGCACTTATGTAAAAACTCTACGTTACATTCGTGAACGTCTTTTTTAGACTCATCACCATTATAACGACTTGTCATAAGTTTCTGAGAAACTTCAACAGGCATATCTAAAAACACTACCATAGTAGGTTCTGGAATTCCAATTTTATTATATTCAAAATCGAAAAGCCACTCTAAATATGAGTCCCACTCTTCTGGCTCTAATTTAGTCATCTGGTAAAGAGCGTTTGCAGGAGTATATCTGTCAGAAAAAATCAAAGTGCCATTTTTATAATCATTCTTCCACTTTTCTGTGTATGAAGCGAACCTGTCTGCCGCAAAAAGAACTGAAGCAGCGAATGCATTAACATCATTTGCATTTTTACCAAAATCACCATTCAAGTATTTACGAACTAAAATACTTGAGTCGCTATCGTAATTTGGCAATTTGATTTTTTTATATTTAATATTCTCTTTTTCAAATCTTTTGCAAAGGAGTTCGGTCTGTGTAGTTTTACCACAACCGTCTAACCCTTCAAGGTCAATAAATAAACCCATCGAATAAAATTCCTTTCCGACATAATATCGCATTGAAACCTATTGTATATAATACTATAAATATAGAAAACTGTCAAATAAAGACAGCACATTGTAATAAAAAAGTAACCTTTTTTAGAATTGTTGTAACTTTTTCAAAATAAAAGTGAGTCACACATATTAGTGTGACTCAAATTTCACTAATTATTTCTGATAAATTTTCACGTAATCTACAATAAATTCTGCTTTATAACTTTCTTTATCAAGACTTGCAAGTCTTTCTTCGTCAGGTATTTCGAGTGAAACAATTACGTCTTCTGCTACGTCTGACACCCCATTACCAAATGATGAACGGCGTGTTTCTACACCATTAACGTAGAATATATATTCTGTATCTGTCCACTCAAGACCGTAAGTGTTATATTCATTATAAATATCGTTACCATAAAATGCACCGAGTCTCATAGATTGAAAATCTTCTACTACACCATCAACACCAGCACAGTGAATTGCGTGAGTTACTGAATTTCTGTCTTTTTTATTTGCAGTATTTGATGATTCGAAAATATCTATTTCAGCACCACCAACGCCACCTTTTGAAACTGCAGAATCGTAAGGTGCATCTGCCTGAATCCAGAAAGCAGACCAGAATTCAGGTTCATCGTTTACAATGCAACGAATTTCAAAATAGCCTTTTTTATATCTTTCTTTAAGTTTAATCATAGCGGTGTACCAGCCTTCGCCGTATTCACCGTCAGTGAGATATTCGCCAGTCATAACCATATTACCGTCACGCACTTCGACCTGACTTTCAGCGTTAAAACCGCCACGTCTTTCGCCACTCGCTCTGTACTCCCACACGTCTGTATCAAGCGAATTGCCATTAAATTCATCAACAAAAACAAGGTTATAACCTGTAAGGTCAAGCGCTTCGCCCCTTGGTGTAACCGGTGTGTCAAATATAATAAGACCAAACATCTCACCTATTGCAAGAATCATAGCACCCATTTTTTTGAAAGAAAAACTTTCGAACATCTGTGAAAAGTAAACGGGTATCTGCTCTACTGCCCACATCTGCCTTGGTGCTAATTTTAAAACTTCTTCTAAAAATTTTTGAAACATAATAGTCACCCTTTTAAATTAATTTATTTTAATTGTATATTACAAAATCACGAACTTAAAACACATAAAAGAGATAAATATCTTTCAGTTTTTTCTTCTATATCTTTTTCACTTAGGGTGAAATGAGTTATCCGAACCTGCCTAAAAGCGAGTATTTTCAAGTCTTTTCGGCGTTTCGGTCTTGCAAGGCGTCAGCCTTCCTTCACCCTCAACACCAAAAATCCAATAAAAATCTTTCGCTTTATAGGACGAAGATTTTTTATAGAACGGATTTTTGGTCAATCAAGGCAAAAACGGAGCGAATCCTTTACGGATTTGCGAGTATTTTAACGAAGAGTGAGCGGAAATCCGTCTATAAAAAACACGGTTCGGATAATTCCTTTCACCCTACACCATAATAACTATATAAATCTTTGCTTATCTTTTGAAAAACTTTAGTCGTTTTTTTACTTCCTGAAAAAGATATTCCAAAAGTTGCAGAAGTATCATCAATTTCAATATAAAGAAAATCGTTGCTCTCTTTTATCTCGTAAACACGTGAGATACTTGGCATAGCATTCACTTTGTAATCTGACACTTTCGCACTATATGTATTTTCGGCATATTGCAACATTTCTTCAAGTGTATGTGTATTGGCAACAATTTTCTTTTCAATTTTCTTTCGTTTGTTTTTGTATAAATAATTCTTTATTCTGACTTTAAGATTTCGTTTTCCGCCAGCAGTAAATATACTAGTAGGACCATCTGCACCACCTATTATAGCGATAGCTTCGGCGTTATGACGTTTATTGTTCAAAATATATTCACCTTTTCACACTATAATTTATAAAATCTCGTCTTTTAAATCTTTAAAAAAACTGTTTGTATAGTTATTCATTTCTTCACACAAAGGGACAGTCTCTGGCAAATAGCATTTATTTTGATTTAAAACATTCTTTTCCATAAAATTCAAAGTATCAATCAGCGATTGTCCCCTGACAGAACCAGTAATCAAAGTTTTTACTATTAAGTATGTTTTTCCGCCTTCTAAAACATGAGCGTCGTGCAAAATTTTCCCTTCAATAGTTTCTGGAATTTCGCTTCTTTGTGATTCCCACGCTATTTTCATTGTTTTAGAAATCATTTCTTCATCATAATTTTGTAATTGCATCCAACATCTTATATTCTCTTCATCACTATATATAAATCCGTGAAAATAAGTTGCCAATCTCAAGCAATCTTCATTAATGTTATAATTACTGCAAGACAGGATTTTTCCAACCATTTTTTGCACTAATTCAATATGCCACATATTATGCATTATATCTTTATCAGCATAGTATGGCTCTACAAACTCAAGCAAGGCTTTATCATTCAACATATATAATCACCTTTATATCATTTTCTATTAGGTTGATTATATCACATAAAACGATTATTTACAATCAGTTAAACTCTTTGCTCCGAGTTCGCTCCCATTTCTGGTTCGAATCCCTTGCTTTTGAACTTAACTAAAAAGAAAAAAGCACCTAAAAGGTGCTTTTCTCTTTTTGGCGGAGAGCAAGGGATTCGAACCCTCGAAACGGTTTTGGCCGTTTACACGATTTCCAATTCACTAAAAAAATAACGAGTTTATTATTTTTCAATGGTTTTGGGTTTTCGATTAGGTTGTTTTTAGAATTTTCTATTAGCAGTTGTATTAGCAGACTTGTTTAGGAGAGTCGCTTTCTTGTTCGGGTGCAGTATTTCGATTTCCCTATTATGTAAAAAACTAACTGTAAAAATAATTTACCCTTGCTTTTTAGCGAGTGCGGACAAATAGGAGAGTAAAGTTATTTACATAGTGCAGAACGATAGAAAAGCAAGTTTTATTTTATCCGTAAAACATCAACCCCGCCGAGCGTTTAAAAAGCAATGCTATAAACTACCCTTTACAAAATATTGAAATTGTGCTATATTTTTAATAGTGATTGTTTACCATCTATACTGTAAATCACTATTACGAATTATTTGAATGAGATTTTAAGACCTTGCAGTTCATTCTGTGGGGTCTTAAAGTCTTTTTTAGTGTTATTTCATTGATTAGTGTTAAAAGTTCCTTAAATGGCAAAATAAACGAAAAATAAAGCATAACCTTTCCGATTGGTTTGGTTATGCTCTTTTTTTATTCTTCTGTATCATCAAAAGCAGATTTTGAAACATTTTCTAAAAAGTTTTTTAGTTGTTCGGTTTTCTGCAAAATCTTTCTTGCAACTTCTTTTTGTGTTTCAGATTTATCAGAGTTTTCTATTTCTTTGTAGAGTTCTGCAATTTCATTTTTTAGATTACTGAAATTTTCTTCTCTGACTTCTTTCTTCTTAAACATATTGTCTTTGTCTAATATTTCATCACAAGTAACATTGTAATAATGAGCAAGTCTGACAATTATTTCTGCACTTGGTTCTATTTTTGCTTTTTCATAAGTGTTGTAAGTTCCTGGTTTAACACCTATTGCTTCAGCAACTTCTTTTTGCTTTTTTGCGTGTTCTGTTCTTAATTTAATGAGAGATACTGCAATCAATTGTTTTCTTTCTTCTATTTCGTATAAATTGTTGTATTTGTATTCTTCCATAGTTCTACCACCTTTGTTTGAATTATATCTGATTTTTTTGTTAATATCAAGAATTTTTTGTAATTGTAATAAAAAATAGAATAAAATAGAAAAATCTATAAAATTCTAACAAAATTACAAAAATCTATTGACAATCTAAATAAATTAGATTATATTAGAGAAAATAAAACAAATCTAATAAATTTAGATTTTTAAAGGTAGGTGATAATAATGCAACATCAGACATCTGAAAGTAAAGAGTTTTATGCCGATAATGTCCATTGTATTTGGAATTTGTGTTCTATGTTTATAAATGATTTAACTTTACCTGATGAGATAGAGAAAGATTTGTGTCAATTATTTTTTCGTTGTAATGACTATTTAGTTTCAATTGGTAAATGGGTAGTAGACGACTTCGCAAAAGTTGATGAATAAAGGAAATGCAGTTCCGTTTGTCGCAAACGGAGTGCGACAACGGACTGCATTCGGTTTTGTGGTTTCTTTATTACTTGATTATAACCACAAAATTAACTCACTTAATATATAAAGGGGGTAAATTATATAGAAATAGATATTAAGAATAATGAGTTGATTGGTAGTGTTTTATATCATTCAGAAGATGTCAAATATAACTCAAAAATTAAAGCATATCCAGATGGTACTGTGAATTTTACTTGTTGTAACAAACCGATATTTGTAAAAAAAGGTTTTGAACTTGCAAGTTATAAAAAAGTTGAAGAAACAGAAAAGAAAAACTATAACACAGATAACACAAGGTCAGACAGTATCAGAAGAGCAAAATGTGCAGTTTTTGATATCGCTAAAATGAATAAATTTAAGTATTTTGTAACTTTAACTTTAGATGCTGAAAAAATAGATAGGTATGCAATAATACCTATAAAAAAGAAGTTAATAAAATGGTTAAATAATATGGAGCAAAGGCACGATTTACATTATTTATTATTACCCGAATATCACAAAGACGGCGCTATTCATATGCATATGTTATGCAGCGGAAATTTAAGACTTATTGAAACAGATAAAAAAGATAAGGCAGGTCGAACAATTTATAATGTTGATAATTGGAAACTTGGTTTTAGTACTGCAATAATAATGGATGGTGATAATGAAAATGTTTCAAAGTATGTCACCAAATATGTAACAAAAGACAGTCGCAAAATCTTTGGAAAGTTTTATTATTCAGGTGGCAAAAATTTGGTTCGTGAAGTTCCTACAACTTATTTTAATTCTGATTATAATAAATTGGTTGAAATATTTAATATAAATGAGTTTGAAGTTTTTAATAATTTAAAATTTTGTTATCCTACATATGAAGAAATAGGAGAGTGCATTGTAAATGAGTAAATGTTTAACATATAGTTTGAAAGAAGTATCTGAATTGCTTGGTGTCAGTTATACTACTGTTTATAATTTAGTAATTAAAGGTGAAATTCCATTTATTAAAATTGGTGGTCAATATTTTATTTCACGTTCTGAATTTGATAAATGGTTTAATGAATTATAAGGGGTGATTTGAAATAGAAGGCTCAATTGTTAAGCGTGGAAAAAAGTATTCATTTGTATATTATGCTTATAATTCAAATGGTGAAAAATCGCAACAGTGGGTAAGTGGTTTTAATACTAAGAAAGAAGCTGAGGATTATCAGCGTGAACATAATCGAAAAATCAAAAAATCTTCGGTAAAAGTCGAAAGAATAAAAGTCGGTAAATATCTTGATAAATATCTTACTATATGCGAAAAACAAAAAGGGTTGTCACCTAATACACTAAATGGTTATTCAGTAAATATAAAACATATAAAATCAATTATTGGTGATTATTATTTGGAAGATATAACTGCAGATTTACTTGATGGATTATTTTATAAACTTTCTGAAAAAGGTTTATCGGGTACCAGTCAATTATATATTTATCGTGTTTTACATAGTGCTTTTGAAATGGGTGTAAAGCGTAGAGAAATATATTTTAATTATTGTGATATGATAGAACCACCAAAGAAAGATAAATTTGAACCAACAATAATTTTAAATGAGAATCTAATTAAATTCTTTGATTATCTGAATAGTTATAATATAAAATATTCTTTGCCTATTATACTTGCAGTTAGTTTAGGTTTAAGACGTGGTGAAGTGTTAGGTTTAAAGTGGTCTGACATTGATTTTAAAAATAAAGTGTTACATATACAACGTACTGCAACACCACATAGAAACGGATATATTTTCACAGACTGTAAAACAGATAAAAGTAATAGATTCTTACAATTATCTGATTATTTAATTTCTAAATTTTTAGAATGGCAAAATATACAGAATACCTTTGATTTTGAAAATATAATTGAATTTGTTTTTACTCAAGAAAATGGAAAAATATATTCTGCTACAACGTTAAATAAGAAATATAAAGAAATACTAAAAAAATGTGATTTGGATACTAACATCAGATTTCACGATTTGCGACATACATTTGCAAGTTATTTAATTTCAGAAAATGTTTCAGTTCCTATTGTTAGTCAGATGTTAGGGCATAGTAAAGTGTCAACCACACTTGATATATACACCCATTCAGATATAAAACAACAAAAAATTGCTATTGATAAATTTGAAAAAATCGTTGATTTTACTTGATAAAATAGTCATTTTATTAGCAAATTATTAGCAAATTGGTGTTTTGTTTCTAAAATGGAATTATAATTTGTTTTATCTTTTTAGTACCCTCTTTCATTTTTATATAAGAAGAACCCCGAGAACCTTTGAATTTTTAAGGCTTTCGGGGTTTTTCGTGGCGGAGAGCAAGGGATTCGAACCCTCGAAACGCTTTTAGGCGTTTACACGATTTCCAATCGTGCTCCTTCGACCAGCTCGGACAACTCTCCATATCTATGTAATTGCCTTGCTATTATACAAAACATATCACAAAAAATCAAGTGTTATTTTATTAAATATGTCTTATTGTATTAGAAACTATACTTATTATATAATTAAATAAAGAAAATTTTTTAAGTGGAGGCAATATGAAACGATTTAAAAACACGCTGGCTACAGACGTTAATGAAAAAATAACTAAAAAAGAATATATTGCATTTGGTTCGAGTACGGCAATATCTAAAATTTCTACTGCAATGAGTGGTTTCTTTGGTGGACTTGTTGCTTCAACGTTTTTAGGACTTTCAGAACAGGCATTTGCTACGTACAGCACAATAATTTTTGTTCTTGGTTTCTGGGATATTGCTAACGACGTTATTGTTTCAAGCTTTCTTGATAAATCGAGAAAGACTTTTGGTAAATGGGGCAGATTTAAACCGTGGTTGCTTTTAATGATTCTCCCCTGCAACTTAGTTTTAATTTTGCAAACGTTACCAATAAAATCATTTTTCCCCGAAGCAACAGACACGTTTAAAGTAATTTATCTTGTAATTCTTTACTTTTTAAACGATGCATTTTCAACGTTTTATAACGCCGCACTTACTGCACTTAATGCAAGAAGAACAACAAATAATTTAGAGCGTGGTTACATAGCCGCTATCGAGAGTATTTTAGGCTCGTCGGTCGGTGCTTGTGGAACGTATATTGCAGCGCTTCTTCCTTTCCTTTTGCCAGATTGCTCTGAAGCAGAAAGATATTTTTACAGTTACACGGTAGTAACTCTCGCTGCTATTCCACTAGCTATATGGAACATTGTTGTCACTAAAGAACGAATTGCAGAACCACCAACAGAAGAAACTCCGAAACTTCGTGAAGTTTACTCGCACATAATAAAGAATAAACCACTCATACTATATATGCTTTCTGAAATTTTAGGCCACGGTATGTCGGTTGGTTATGGTCTTATGACTTATGCTTTTATTGCTTGTTTCAGAGCAGAGACGTTTACACTCACCCTTTTTGGTGGTACGCCATTTGAATTCAATTACGTTTACAACGACGGCAACTATGCGGCACTTCTTTCATTCGCCTCACTCGCTTCGCTTGTAACAACCGGTATTTCACTGTTTTTAGCACCTATTGTGCGAAAATGGATAGACGATAAATATTTATATATCGGAATGAAACTCGGAACGGCTTTTTGCTATTTTGCTATGTTTTTTAGCATATACCCTTACGAAGCACACACACCACAACATATATTTATAAACGTTGTTTTATGGTATGCAATCCACGGACTTACAACCGGTTTTTATAATACTATACCAGGTCTTATTCAGATGTCTGTTTACGATTATGGCGAATATACACACGGCGAAAGAAATGAAGCCACTGTAAGTTCGTTAAAAAATACACTTTCAAGAATTCTTGGTAACTGCACAAGTTACGTAACCAATTTATTCTTAATTTTTGTTGGTTACAAAGCATTTGCAGAGACTCCTGAACTTATGCCGGTTGATGCAAAATCAAGTCTTTTATATCTTTTCGCAATTTTACCTGCTATTTTCTCACTTTTAGCGGTAATTCCTATGCTTTTTTATAATTTAACTGGTAAAAAACACAAAGAAATCGTAAAAGAACTTGAAGCAAAGAGACAAGAAACCTTAGATATTATTAATAAATAATGGTGATTTTTATGATTACGCTTTCAGAATTCAAAAAAACTAAAGATTTTCTCGTTTGTGTAGACAGTGACGGCTGTGCTATGGACACAATGGATATTAAACATATAAAATGCTTTGGTCCGTGTATGGTCGAAGTATGGCAACTGCAAAAATGGGAAAAAGATATACTAAAAAGATGGAATGAAATAAATCTTTACACATTGACTCGTGGAATAAACCGTTTTAAAGGTTTAAGTTTAGCGTTAAGCGAAATAAACGAGCAATATCGGGCGATTGACGGGATTGACGATTTAATTTACTGGTCGGAAAATGCCGACGAACTATCGAACACTTCACTCAAAAAAGAGATAGAAAAATCACCCGAAAAAGAAATTTTTAAATTAACTTTAAAATGGAGTGAAAACGTCAACGAAGCAATTAAAAAATTGCCCGAAAGCGAAATCAAACCATTCCCGTTAGTAAAAGAAGCGTTAAAATTAGCACACGAAAAAGCAGACGTTGCTATTGTTTCAAGTGCAAACCTTGGGGCTGTTTTAGATGAATGGGAAAAACACGGACTTTTAGAGCATACAGATATTGTTTTAACACAGAACGTCGGCAGTAAGGCTTTTTGTATTTCTGAATTATTAAAAAAGGGTTACAACAATAAAAAAGTAGTAATGTGTGGCGATGCACCTGGCGATTTAAAGGCGGCTGAAAGCAATAAAGTTTACTACTTCCCTATTTTAGTAAAAAACGAAGAAAAATCGTGGCAAACCTTTATAAATCAAGGCTTTTCACATCTTTTAAATGATTCTTATGAAGAATACGAAACAATAATAAAACGAGATTTTTATAAAAATCTCGGTGCAGAATAAATTTAAAAAAACAATAAAAAGGCAGGTATTTTATTATGGTTAATTTAAAAGCAAAACCTTTTTATCTTTCAGATGAAGATATTAAATGGGTAAACGACACTATTTCTTCTATGACAGATGAAGAAAAAGTTGGTCAGTTATTTTTCCAACTCACTGCTGGTGTTGATGAAGAATACTTAAAAAATCTTATGGAAAAATATCACTTGGGTGGTTGCCGTTATAATAATATGCCAGCAGTTGCAGTGCAAAATCAAAATGCTATTTTACAGAAATACGCTAAAATTCCACTTATTATTGCTTGTAATACAGAAGCTGGTGGCGATGGTGGTTGCTCTGACGGTACTTTTATTGGTAATGGAATTAAAATCGGTGCAACAAGAAAAAATGAACACGCTTATAATTTAGGTAAATATGCAAACGAAGAAGCTGCTGCTATGGGTTGCAATATGGCTTTCGCTCCTGTTTGCGATATTCATTACAACTGGCAGAACACAGAAATTGTTACACGTGCTTTTGGTAACGACCCAAAACGTGTTGCCGAAATGAGCGTTGAATACTTAAAAGGTGCTCATACAGTAGAAGGTTTCGCTTGTGCGGCAAAACATTTCCCTGGTAACGGTATTGACTTCAGAGATGCTCATATTTCTAATAACATCAATGATTTTGGTAGAGAAAAATGGATGGAAACATACGGCTACGTTTATAAAGAGTTAATAAATAACGACCTTGATGCTATTATGGGTGGTCACATTATGATGCCAACATATATGCGTGAAATTAAACCTAATATTACTGATGACGAAATGCTCCCTGCAACTCTCTGCCCTGAAATTATGACAGGTCTTTTAAGAGAAAAATTAGGTTTCAATGGTATGATTGTTACAGATGCAAGTCACATGGTTGCTATGACAGACAGAATGACTAGAAAAGATATGCTCCCGGCGGCAATTAATGCTGGTTGCGATATGTTCTTATTCTTCAACGACCCAGACGAAGACTTTGAAACAATGCTTAATGCATATAAATCTGGTGTTATTTCTGAAAATAGAATTATTGAAGCACTTACAAGAATTTTAGGTCTTAAAGCAAAAATGGGACTTAATAAAAAGGCTAAAGATGAACTTGTTCCAAAAACTCCTGCTAATGAAGTTTTAGGCAAAGAAGAATATAAAAAAGCAAGTGAAGCAATAAGTAAAGATGCTATTACACTTGTTAAATATAAAGATAAAGACGTTTTACCTATCACTCCACAAAAATATAAAAAGATTACAATTGTTCATATTAAAGGCGCACCAGGTCCTATGGATGCAATTATTAAAATGATGATGGGTGCTGGTAAAAAGAATCCTGCTGAAGAATTAAGAGACAAACTTATTGAAAAAGGCTTTGATGCTTCAATTTACGTTAGTCCGCTCGATAAAATGCAACAACAAATCGCCGCAGGTGAAAAACCGAACATTAATCTTTATTTTGCGGGTAAAAATGCAATTAAAGATTTTGTATCTGAACAAGATTTAATTATCACACTCTGCGACGTTATGTCTGGCAGACCTTCATTTGGTATGTCTAAAGGTGGCGGTGAAATCCCGTGGTATGTTTTTGAAACTCCTGTTGTTGCAATAAGCGTTAATGCCCCGACAATGCTCGCAGATATTCCACAAGTAAGAACTTATATTAACGCTTACGACTCAAAACCACACACACTCGACGCTTTAATAGATAAACTTCTCACTGGCGCAGATGCTTTCACAGGTCAAGACCCGATTGATAGTTTCTGTGGGATGTGGGATGCAAAAATCTAAATGTGGCTAGTGTGGCTAGTTGCTAGTTGGCTAGTATTATAAAAGATAATTTACTCTATCATTTTCAGTTGACTGTTATCACAACTTTCAAATGATAGAGTATTTTTATTTTTATTTTTATTAAACTATTCATACCAGCCATACTAGCCATACTAGCCACACTGACAGAAAAAAACTCTTGACAAAGAGTTTTTTCTGTGCTATATTGAAACTGTGATAGGTGTGATAGCACAGTTAATATCACAGTAACTTAATTTATTTTTGGGGGTGTTTAATATGATTATAATTAACCCGAGAAGCAGAACTCCTATATTTGAACAAATAAAGGAGCAAATAATTAATAAAATTAATCTCGGGGAATTAAAGCCTGATGACAAGTTACCATCTATAAGACAGTTGGCATCAGATTTAGACCTTAACGTAAACACAGTTAAACGTGCATTTCAGGAGCTTGAAACAGAACGTGTCACCTACTCCGTTGCGGGCAAAGGCGTTTTTGTAAGTGAAAAGGCAATCAAAAACGAACTCGTTATTGAAAATGCAGAAATTGAATTAAAACGTGTTTTAGTTTCGTCTAAGGCTCGGGGAGTTCCTTTAGAGAATGTAATAACGTTAGCAAAAAATATTTATGAAAAGAGAGATTAAAAATGATTAAAATAAATTCTGTTACTAAAAAATATGGTGATTTTACAGCAATAGAAAATATTAATATTGAAGTAGCGGATACTTCTGTTTTTGCTCTTACAGGCTTTAACGGTAGCGGTAAAACAACACTTCTTAATATTTGTGCCGGTGTTGTTAAAGCAGATGAAGGTGCAGTTTTATTAGATGGAAACGATGCTTTTGATAACGATAAAGAAAGAAAAAATCTTTTTTACGTTTCAGAGAGTATGTTTTTCCCACCAACAGCAACAGTAAAAAGTGGTGCTAAGTTTTACGCCCAGAATTACCCGAATTTCAACTTTGATATTTTCAATTCTATATTAGAAATTTTCGAGATAAATAGCAAAAAACCGATAAGAAGTTTATCAAAAGGTATGAAAAAACAAGTTCAGTTAGCAATTGGTTTTGCAGCTAAACCAAAATATCTTTTAATCGACGAAACTTTTGACGGACTCGACCCACAGAAAAAAGAATTGCTTAAAAAACTCATTTTAGAGTACATAAACGAAACAAATGCTTCAATAATTATCGCTTCTCACAACCTTACAGAAGTGTCGGATATTTGCGACCACGTTGCAATTATAAATGGCAAAAGCGTTGTGCTTAATAGTGCTATTGAAGATGTCAGCGAAAACTTCAGAAAAGTTTTAGTTACATTTAAAAACGCTGTTAATGAGAAAGATTTAGAAAGCGTAAACTATCACAGAATTAAAATTAGTGGCAAAACTGCACAGATTATTGTTTGTGGTGACGTTGAAGCAGAAATCAACAAATTAAATAATATGGAAATTGAATCAATAGAGAGCGAACGCCTTACATTAGAAGAAGTATTTATTGAAGAAACGGAGGCTCAGAATAAAAATGAAAAAATCAAGTCTATCTTCAAAGAATAATTTTTTCGATTTAGCAAACTTTGGCGTAGGTAAAGGCGTAATAATTATAATTCTTTTAGTGGCAATTTTCTCTATTTACGTTGTTACTATTGGTAGCAATCCACTTATTGAATTAAAAGACCATTATAAATATGGTTACCCTGTGTCAAGTTATGGTTATTGTTTTTCAAATAATTATTACGCAGAACATCCTATAATTCTTTTTGCAAGTTCTGTTTTAGCAATTATTTCGTTTAGTTTTTCGACTAACAAGCAACACGGAATAACAACGCTTTCATTCCCTATGAAGCGTAGCACCCTGTTTAATAAAAAGGTTGTTTTACCAATATGTACTTTAAGTGCTGCTGTAATAATAATTAAAGCAATTATGATTGGCTATAACATTAAAATACACGGCATAAACAACGAATTGATAACACAAGGTTTAGCAGATATTTTTATTTGCCTTAAATACGTGCTTTTAGGTTTTACTGCCTTTACTGTAAGTTCAATTGCTTGTGGCAAAAAGTTAGAAACGGTTTTCGGTGGACTTTCTCTGATTTTTCTCATGGATACTGTGTACAACGCTCTCGACTTATTCCTTAGTGGTTTTCTTTATGGGTATGATTCAATTTATTATCCCGCAGGAGAAAAAATTAATGATTACATATTCATTCTGAACCCTACTCAAGAACTTTCTGCTTACTATATTTTCACTGAAGACTTAGTTCTTAATAATGATAAATTAATTATCAACACATTATGGGTTATCACTTTAACTGCTGTTTTAGTTTTCATAAAACAATACTTTATTAAAAAATTCAAAGCAGAAAAAATTGAAATGAAAGCAAATAACAAACCAATGATTGTTGTAATTGCAACTACTGTTTCATTATTTGCTACACAATTACTGACATCATTTATTTCTGATTGGTATTATGACTATGCTCTTACTGTTTCATCTGGCATTTATATTACAGCATTCTTTATTTTAACTGCAGTTTTTTCTTTCATTACAATGTCACTTATTGAAACAACTATTAAGTTAAATAAAAATAAACTTTTTGGAATAATAGCACCATTTTCAGTAGTTGGTTTAATTTTAATTTTTGCTTTTTCTGGTGGGTTAGGTTACGAAAACCGAATTCCTGACACAGAAGATATTAAATCGATTGATATTTCAACAACATTTCAATGTGGAGAAATGTTCAACACAGAAAGTTCAGTAGAATACACTTTAAGCATGCAAGACAACTATATGACGTTCACTACTGAAAATGATTTTAACGTTATAAAATCAATTCACAAAACGATATTAGAAAATCGTGATAGTGACACTGCTGAGGCTCTGACAATTACTTATACACTAAAAAATGGTAAGACTCTTACGAGAGACTATCAATATTTGAGTGAAAAATCTGCCGGCAGTCTTCTTTCTCTTTGGAAAACTGATGCAACAAACGAATTAATTAAAGGATATTTGTTCCAGAACAAAGCTACTAATGGTTACGAAGAGTCTGATGAAAGCGAAAGTTATTATTACGATTATTATGGTGATTATAACTATTCTGAAAAGTCATATTCTTGCTTCAATTACGACACAAATGACGTTTTAATAGTTTCAAAGCAAAACACCGAAACAAAAGTGAAAGACAATTTAACAAGAGAAAATTTAGAACTTGTTAAAGAAGCAATTTACAAAGATTATTGCGAACTTTCTTCAGAAGAATGGTTTAAGCCTTCTAAAACTTACGGTGCAATAGTTTTCAAATATGAAGAAGATTATTATGGCGATTACTTCACTGATGCTATGGATGAAAAGTATGATTGGTACGGATATTCAGATGATGCATCATTAGTAATATTACCTGTTACTGCAGAAATGGAAAACACCGTAAAAGCATTAAAGTCTCTTGGTTTATACCGATATCTGAACGATAACACAGTCAAAATTGAGCAAATGTTTACAGCAGACGTGAAAGAATATCTTGAATGGTATAACTCAAAAAATGCAATCATTTATAATGGTTACATAAAAGAAAACTCGGTTTACTTTATGCCTGATATTGAATTAGAAAGTGGAATCCCTGCATTTTTAAGAGAAAACGCTAGTAATCCGTTAACAGACTATTCAGATGAAAATCTTGATTATTATGGTGAATACTACGGCTCACCGCTTGAAGAATACTCTGATTTTACTACTGCACCTGTAACAGTAGTAGAAAATCCAAGTGAAAAAGTCAAATTATTATCTCAGGCGCACATAAAGTATTACGACGAATACCAAAAAGGCAAGATTTTATTTGTTGATTATGAAGGCGCTATGTTAGACTGCGTTTACTACATTCCTGCATAAAAATATTTAAGGTGAGGCGAGCCGAACACCGCACGGTTTTGGAAGACAAAAATTCCCACTAACATCGTCAAAACTCTTGAAATACGTCAGTATTCCTGCGAGTTTTTCCTTGTTACTGAAAATTTTTTAGTCTTACAAAACTGCAAGCAGCTAAAATTGTAAAGATTTTGGTGCAGTAAGGTGTTTCTTTGGGGCAGTCATACTGGCGTATAACAAGACAAAAAACGGCTTAATG
>JAZSIE010000020.1:0-13888 GCA_045533655.1 Acutalibacteraceae bacterium | reverse complement strand
GAGGCGCTTAATATTCCAAAGCACCATCCTGCACGCGATATGCAGGACACATTCTATTTAAGCACTGAAAATCAGCTTTTAAAAACACATACTTCGGCAGCACAGAATGCTATTATGAAAAAATACGGTGCGCCTCTTCGTGCAGTTTTCCCCGGAAGATGCTTCCGTAATGAATCTACAGATGCCTGCCACGAAAATACCTTCTTCCAGATGGAAGGAATTATGATAGATAAGGATATATCTATTTCAAACCTTATCTACTTTATGAAAACTATGCTTTCAGAGGTATTCCAGCGCGATATAAAGGTACGCTTGCGCCCCGGATTTTTCCCATTTGTGGAGCCGGGCTTTGAGCTTGACATTCAGTGTCTTATCTGTGGCGGAGATGGTTGCCCGTCTTGTAAAAATTCAGGCTGGCTCGAGCTTTGCCCTTGTGGAATGATTCATCCGAATGTTCTTAAGCATGGCGGAATTGACCCCGAGGAATATACGGGCTTTGCGTTTGGTCTTGGTCTTACAAGACTTGCTATGATGAGATACGGTGTTAAGGATATTCGTGTTTTCAACAGCTGTCATTTAAAGTCACTTTCACAGTTTGAAAACACTACCTTCGTAGAACCGGAAAAGGAGGTCAAATAAATGTTTGTTTCAATTAATTGGATAAAAGAATACGTTGACCTCCAGGGTCTTGACATTAAAAAGCTTATTAACAGCTTCACCCTTGCAACTGCAGAGGTTGAAGAAATCATTGTTAAAGGTGAGGATATTCAGAACGTTGTAGTTGGTGAGATTCTTTCTATCGAAAACCACCCAAATTCTAAAAAACTTCACCTTCTCAAGGTTGATGGTGGCGACAGAATCTACGACGTTGTTTGTGGCGCACCAAATGTTCGTGAAAATATGAAGATTGCCTTCGTTAAGGCCGGTGGCAGAGTGCCTGCAGGTGAAATTACTCTTGCTACTGTTGCAGGCTATGAGTCAGAGGGTATGTGCTGTTCAGCATATGAGCTTGGTCTTTCTGATGATAAGTCAGGACTTATGGAAATAGATGTAGATGTACCAAACGGTACAGATTTAAAGGATATTTACCCTATAGACGACATCATCTTCGAGGTAGATAACAAATCACTTACAAACCGTCCTGACCTTTGGGGTCACTATGGTATTGCACGTGAGTTTGCTGCTCTTACTGACAGAGAGCTTAAGCCTCTCCCACTTTCAGATTTGGCATACGATGGTAACGAAAAAATTAAGGTTACGGTAAACAGACCTGACCTTGTTTACAGATATTCCTGCGTTAAAATGGACAACATTACAAAGAACGTTAGTCCCATGGCAATGCAAATCCGTCTGTACTACTGTGGTATGAGAGGTATTAACCTTTTAGCTGACCTTACAAACTACATTATGCTTGAAATGGGTCAGCCCACACACGCTTTTGATGCAAACAAGATTGAGAAAATAGTTGTTGACACACCAAAGGCAGATTGCAAATTTACAACTCTTGATAACACTCAAAGAGATATTACAACAGACACACTTCTTATTCAGAATGGTGAAACACCTGTTGCTATTGCAGGTATTATGGGTGGTCTTGATTCTGAAATTGTTGGTGACACAAATGCCGTTGTACTCGAATGTGCAAACTTTGACGGTGTTTGCGTGCGTAAGTCATCTTCACGATTGGGTCTTCGTACAGATGCTTCTGCAAGATATGAAAAAATGCTTGACCCTGAAATGACTGTAACTGCCGCAAAGAGATTTGCATATCTCTTACAATCTATTGACTCTGGTGCAAGAGTTGCTTCACAACTTACAGACGAATACACAAAGAAATACCCAGAAATTGAAATTGACTTTAATAAATCTTACGTTGATAAATACACGGGTATTGATATTTCAACTGAAAGAATTAACACAACTTTAAAAGCTCTCGGTTTCCACGTTACAATGAATGGTGACAACTTCCACATTAAAGTTCCAAGTTGGAGAGCTACAAAAGACGTTACTATTAAAGCTGATATTATTGAAGAAATTACCCGTATTTACGGTTACGACAACTTCTCAATTATCACAACAAAGAGTCCGTTAAAACCTGTAAGAAGCACAGCGGTACGCTCTGAAAGTAACGAAATTAAAGATATTTTAGTTAAACACTACAATCTTCACGAAGTTCACTCATATATATGGGGTGACGTAAGAAGATATAAAAAACTTGGCATTGAAGTTGAAGATAACGTTAAAGTTCTTAACATTGAAAGCTCTGACAATGGTACTATCCGTAATTCAATGATTCCAACTCTCTTGGTTGCAGTTTCTGACAACAAAGATTTTAAAGAAAACTTCGGTATTTTTGAAATCGGCAGAGTTGTTAAAGGTTTAAAGGAAGACGGCACTGCAAACGAAAGACGTTCTTTAGGTGTAGTTCTTTTCGATAAAAAAGGAACTGAAAAAGATTTATATTTCAAAGCGCTCAATATGGTTAACACTCTTGTTCTTTCAATTAAGCATATTGCGCCTGAATTTAACAAACTCCAACCTACTCACGCTTATGAACATCCAAAGAACACTGCAGAAATTCTTGTAAGTGGCAAAAATGTTGGTGTACTTCACACACTTCACCCATCAGTTTTAACTAAACTTGATAAAACCGGCAAGGCTGTTTGTATTGAAATTGATATTGATGATTTAATTGACGTTTCAAATGGTAACATTTCATTCGTTGAGCCATCTACACAGCAATCAACTTACTACGACCTTTCACTTGATATTTCAGGTGGTGCTAAGTTCTCTGAACTCAAAAAATGCTGGGATTCTTTAAGTTTAGAAGAACTCACAAGCGTTAACGTTATTGATACATTCCAGAAAGACGGCGTTAAGAGTATTGCTATAAGATTTATTTTCTCATCTAAAGAAAGAACTCTTGAAATGGAAGAGGTTCAGGGTTGGATTGACTCTATTTTAGATAATCTTTCTAAGATAAACGTTGCTCTTAAGAAATAATTTAATTATTTGTCGAAATTTCTTAATAATTTACTGTTGTAATTTTCTTTATAATAGTTTATAATAGAAATATAATTTTTATAGGAGGTGTTCTTATGACAGATAAAACCATTCAATTTGCAATAAGAGATGAGCACGAAAAGGAAATGAGAGATATTCTCATTCAGGTTTATAATGCACTTGTAGAGAAAGGTTACAACCCTACCAGCCAGCTTGTAGGTTACATTTTGTCGGAGGACCCAACCTACATTACAACTCACAACAATGCAAGAAGTTTAATTCGTAAGATTGACAGAGATGAACTTTTACAAGCTCTTCTTAAAACATATCTTAATAGTTAAAACACTTGTTAATAAGAACTAAGGAGTGTTTAGTTTGGCTAAATCAGAAACAAGTTTTCTTACCTATAAAGGAAAACCACTCGTTCGTAAGGGCAATACACTTTATTACGGTGATATGAATGACCCTTTCGTACTTATGCTCTCTGTTGCAGATTCTCATGAGGTTCACGGTGTTCAGATTGCTGACAAAGTTACAGTTCAGCTTTTAAATACTGACCCTAACGTAAACCCATTAGAAGCAATTGTTAAAAAGACTGAAAAAAAAGGTCTTTGGGCTGCAATGGATATAGGCGTTATCTGGCTTGAAAGAGCGATTAAAGATGCAGAATAAAAAACAGGCTATTGCGAGAGCAATAGCCTGTTTTTTATTCAGTTGTTAGTTTTTAGGTATTAGGTATTAGCGTTATTCCCCAACACCTAACACCTATAATCTAATACCTAACATCTTTCGCTTTTCAAAAACCTTAATCAAAACAACTGCAAGAATGAGTCCTGCAACGCCTTGGATTAAGTTCATCGGGATATTTGCAAGTGATGGTGCGAAACCGTACATAAAGCCTTCGAAAATATAATAACCTAAAACCATCCAGAGTTCTGCTAAAACACCTGACAAAATTTGTGTTAAGTTTGGTTTATCTGATTTTAAAAGTTTAGTTACGAGATACACTACAACCACCATTAAACCTTTAATAACAAACGTTGCAGGTGCGTAAGCGGTGTAACCCGAAAGAATGTCTGCTAATGCAGAGCCAATACCAGCGGCTAAAAAGCCATAGCCACAAGGTAAAGCGAAAGCCGCAACAAGAATTACACAGTCGCCTAAATTTATGTAGCCGTTAAGTGGTGTAGGAATTTTAACCACCATTGTCGCAACACAAATTAATGCGGCAAAAAGTGCGGAGATTACTGTGAGTTTGAGTTTTTGATTTTTCATTTTCTATTACTTCTTTCTTTTATATTGCTAAAAAAACTGACCACTGACTTACTGACAACTAACCACTGAACAAGGTAAAATTCAAAGAATTTCGCCTTGTTCAATTTGCATTATCTGGTCAACTCTTCTCTGGTGTCTGCCACCCTCGAATTCAGTTGAAAGGAAAACATCAACCAATTCACAAGCAGCACCACCGCCGATTACTCTTGCACCCATACAGAGCACGTTAGCATCATTATGTAAACGGGTAAATTTCGCACTGAAATAATCTGAGCAACAAGCGGCACGGATACCTTTAACTTTATTTGCTGCCATTGAGATACCTATACCAGTACCACAGCAAAGAATAGCTTTGTCTGCATAGCCTTCTGTAACTTTTAAGCAAGCAATTTGTGCGAATTTTGCGTAGTCAACAGAGTCGGTTGAATGTGCACCACAATCAATAAACTCAATATTTTTTTCTTCTAAAAACTTTTTGATTTCTTCCTTTAATGGAAATCCTGCGTGGTCTGATGCAATAGCTATCATTTTAAAATCCTTCTTTCTTATTGTTTTATATTCAATTAATTATTTTCTTGTTTCTTTTTTAATTCTCTCTCTGCTTGTGAGAGTCTTAAATATTTTGGTTCTAATTTACTTGAATCAATTGCATTATTTTCATCTTTTAAAATTAATTCTTCTGCAATTAACGCTACTGAAGAAGCACTCTGGTAACGGATAACGGGAGAAGCAATTGAAATATTTTCTAAAATGTCTTTCATTTTTTTATAGCAGACGTTTGCACCATCACCTATTAAAACTAACTGCTTCTCTTGTGTTTTAAGGCGAACTGTAAGTTCATCTATAGTAATTGCTTCATCTTCTGTTAAACGCTTCATTTCGCCCTTTAAACAGTCAAACGTAGCTGTATAAACTTGGTTGCAACGAGCATCCATTGTGGCTACCGCAATTACACCCGTACTTTCTAAAGGTTTGGCAATTGCTTCTAAAGTAGAAACGCCAACACACTTTTTATTTAATGGGTCACATATACCCTTAACAGCCGAAACACCTATTCTTACACCGGTAAATGAACCAGGTCCGTTTGATATTGCAAGGTAGTCAATATCATTAATTGTAACGTCTGCTTTTTCTAACGTATTTTCAACCATTGGCATTAAAGTCTGACTATGTGTAAGCCCTGTGTTTGAAGCTTCGAGAGCAATTACCTTGCCATCTTCAACAACTGAAACACTGGCACTTGTAGCAGAACTTTCAAGACCAAGAATCTTCATAAATTTTGTCACCACTCATTTTTAAAATACGGCTTTCATCTGTTTTGCCGTGGTCAATTTCAATTCTTATATAATTTTCAGGGAGAGCATTTTCAATGTTTTCGCTCCACTCAATTGCTAAAACTGCATTTGTATCAAGGTAATCGAAAAAACCTGTTGAACATAAATCGTCAAATCTTGTAATTCTATACATATCAAAATGATAAAGTTTTTTCGCACTTCCATATTCATTAACAAGTGCAAACGTAGGACTTGAAACTTCAGCATTAATTCCCATACCTTCGCAAAGTCCGGAAGTAAACGTTGTTTTGCCCATTCCTAAACCGCCGAAATAAGCAATAACTTCGCCACCTTTTAGAACACTCCCTAATTTTTTTGCATATTCTATTGTTTCTTCATAAGATGAAGTTTCTACCTTAACCATAATTTTAACATTTACCCCACTTGAAATTAGACACAGATATATGTATAATAATAACAATATTTGACGATAAAATCAAGGGGGCAAGGACTTGAAAAAGTTTTTTTCTTTAACGAAAAGATTTATTCAAGAAACTGACAACCTGTTATTATTACTTATTACCGCTACTTCTATTTTTGGTGTGCTTATGGTTTACAGTACAACAAGGTGTCTTTTAGAAGATGGGCAGACAATAGCGCGTGACGCTACCGTTATGATTATTGCCGCTGTTTTAGGTATTATTGCAACGCTTGTCATTTCTGCGATAGATTACGAACTGATTATGAAACTATGGCCTATTATAGCCGGTTTCTGTGTTGTGCTTATGATTATAACGCTTATATTTGGTGCCGCACCAGATGCACGACCCGACTCTAAATGTTGGCTTAAAATCGGTAGCGTTTATTTTCAATCGTCAGAACTTGTTAAAATAGGTTTTTTAATAACCTTTTCGATGCATCTTGAACTTGTTAGAGACAGAATCAACAATTTAAAATCTGTTATTGCTTTAGGTGTACACGCTATGGTTCCAGTTGGACTTGTTGTTCTTACGGGTGATATGGGTTCTGCTTTAGTTTTCATTATTATGACAGTAGGTCTTTTATTCTTTGCTGGTCTTCATTGGGGGTATTTTGCTTGCGGTGGTCTTTTAACACTTGCCGCTTCCCCTCTTATATGGATGTTTGTTTTCAGTGATTACCAGAAAAAGAGATTTTTGGCGCTTATCAGACCGGAACAATTCACAGACGAAAGTTTCCAACAACTTTTAGGTCTTAACGCACTTGGTTCAGGTGGCTTCTGGGGAACCGGTTTTACTAAAGGTATTTACACACAAGGTGGCATTGTTCCTGAAAGTGAAAACGATATGATTTTTACTTCTATTGGTGAAGAAACTGGATTTTTCGGTTGCATTGTTGCACTCGGCTTGTTATTCGCTATTGTTTATAGAATCATTAAAATTGCTAAAAATTCAAGGGATTTTTCAACACAACTTTTCTGCTATGGTATGGCAGTTATGATTTCTGCACAAGTGCTTATTAACATTGGTATGTGTCTCATGATTTTACCGGTTATTGGTATTACGTTACCATTCTTCAGCGCCGGTGGTTCAAGTACACTTTGCCTTTATATCGGTATTGGTCTTGTATTCAGTATTTACAGATTCAACCGTTCAAGAGCAGCCGTTAACTTCAGGCTCAGTAGAATCTCAACACCATTCTCAGAATTTTAGAAAATTAAAGTCGAGCATTTTTGCTCGACTTTTTTTGCATATACAAGCTACAAAAATGAATAATATATACCGGGTGATGTGTATTATGGATTTTTTGAAAAAACTAAAAGAAAATATAAACTGGAAACTACTTATTAAAAATCTGGCTATTCCCCTTTTAGTTGGATTAATTTCTGGTTTTGCAACAAAAAGTGCTAACGAAGATTTCAGAGCAACTGCAATTCAACCGTTCTTTACCCCACCGTCGTGGGTTTTCCCTGTTGTGTGGACCATTCTTTATATTTTAATGGGTGTTTCAGCATATCTTATTGAAACTGCAGATTATAACACCGGCAAAAAGAATCAAGCACTTATAACTTATTATTTAAGTTTAATTTTCAACTTTTTCTGGTCGTTTATATTCTTTACTTTCGGTGCATATTTATTTGCGTTTATATGGCTTTTAGTTTTATTAATATTAGTTGTAATTTATACAATTAAATATTATAAAATTAACAAAACCGCATCGTTATTAAATATCCCTTATATTTTATGGCTCATTTTTGCAGGGATTTTAAATTTCAGTGTGTATTTATTGAATTAAGGCGATAAAAAGCGTAGTTGATAGTAATAATCAACTACGCTCACTCTATTCTTTATTTCTTTCGTTATACTCTTTTTGTGCTCTTTTTTCTTCACGGCGTTCTTCTCTTAATTCCTTTTTAGTAGGAGTAGGAGCTGGCGGAGTATCGGTAAGTTTCATAAAGTCGATTTTCGCCATTTGTGTTCGTGGAAGTTTATCCATAATTGTAATTGTTGATGGTTGCGAGAATTTTTCGAGTGTCTTTTTACAATACTCTTTAAGATTTTTTGTAACTTCATCGTGATTAGAATCAGGATTTGTAAGAGAAACGAAAAGTCTTATAACAGGCTTTGCATCAATATAACCCTGAACTGCACACGCTTCGCTGATATAATCGAGTTTTAAAATCTCATTTTCAATATCATTAGGGTAAACGTTGTAACCTGAAATGATAATCATTCTCTTTTTTCTACCGGTAAAGAAAATGTAACCGTCTTCATCCATATAACCTAAGTCACCAGAAAGCACCCATTTATTACCTTTACGGTCAAAATAGAAGCAATCGTCACTTTTGTCTAAATAGCAATTCATTACAGTATCGCCACTGACAACAATCTCACCGATTGTATTTGGTGGTAATTTTTTGTGACGGTCATCCCATATTTCAACACGAAGTTCGGCTAAAGGACGACCAATTGAGTTTTCTTTATAAGCACCTGCAACGTTTGCCGTACAAACAGATGAAACTTCTGTAAGACCATAGCCCCTTAAAAGTTTACCTTTACTGCCCCACTTCTGAAGAACAGAGTTAAATTCGTTAAGGAAACTTTCGGCAACCATATCGCCACCAGCCCAGAGCAAACGAAGGTTTTTAAGGTGTTCACCTTCAAAGTTAGATGCTTCATACATCTTTTTAAACATATTAGGCACACCGACAACGTAGGTAACGTTATATTTCTTTAAATATTTATTTGCTTTTTCAGGTGAGAATTGTGGCATACCGATAACAGTAAAACCTGCGCACATACTGAAATGAACCACAACGCCTAAACCAAAAGCGTGGAAAAGTGGTAAAACTGCGAGTGAGAATTCTTCACCGGGTCTGTGTGGTGAGTCAAGAAAACTGAGTTTAAACGCAAGAGCATTTAAGTTATTTGAAGAAAGACAAATAGTTTTACTTTTACCAGTTGTACCACCGCCGTGAAGATAAACGGCAGTTTCTTCACCATTATTCTGCACTGCTTTTGTAATGAAACTCAAATGTGTGACTGTGTTATAAGAAATCTTTTTCTGATTTGTTATTTCTGCTTTTACTTTGATTTTTTCAAACGCTTTAAAAACCGGCTTTGCAACTGTGCTGACGTAGTCAGAAGTGCTACAAACAATTGTAATGCCAGGGAATTTATCAAGCACGTCTTTGCAAGGCGCCATAATCATATCGTAAACAAAAATCGCTTTTGATTTTGTTGTTTCTAAAATTTCTTCTAAAATATTTGGCGTCATTAAAGGGTGAACGATATTTGCAATAGCACCGATTTTATTTACAGCATAAAACGCTGCGAAACATTGTGGAATATTCGGGAGAAATATTGTAACAACATCGCCACGTTTAATGTTATTTTTATCAAGATAACCTGCAATTGCATCAATATCTTTCAAGAATTTTTTATGACTAATCATATTACCGTAATTTTCAATCACGTTATATGAACCAAAATCTTTAGTACACTCTTTAAAATAAAGATAACAGCTTTGATTACTTGGTCTTATCATCGCTTAATTCCTTTCAAATGTAATATATAATAATTTGAGAAATGCACAAATAAATTCATTTTATATTATAACACAAACAAAAACTTATTTCAACAAGAAAATAAATGTAATGGAATGATAAAGAGCTGTAAAAACTCAACGTTTTTTACAGCTCTTTTCACAACTTATTTTACTTTTTATATTGCGCTAAAATTTTAAGAAGATTCTCTTCTTCAATAGGTTTAGAGATATGAGCGTTCATACCCGCTTCTTTTACCCTCTTAATATCATCCTGAAATGCATTTGCAGTTTGTGCAATTATAGGAATTGACGTTGCAAGCGGATGTGATGAGCAACGTATTGTCTGCGTTGCTTCGTAACCATTCATCACAGGCATCATAACGTCCATTAAAATTAAATCGTAATCTCCTTCTTTTGAAGCAAGGAACTTATCAACTGCTTCTTTACCATTTTTAGCAACGTCAGCTTTGACACCGGCATCTTCCAAAAGCATTAAAGCAACCTCTATATTGAGTTCGTTGTCTTCAACTAAAAGAACTTTCATACCAGAAACATCGGCAAAGTTTTTATTTACTCTTTCTTTTGCAGCATCACAAACTACATCTAAATCGGTAAGTTTTAATGCAAAGGTAACAGTAAACGTACTGCCAAGACCTAAAGTGCTATCAACAGAAATTGTACCACCGAGTCTATCTACGTTAGTTTTTACTATAGACATACCAAGACCAGTACCAAGACGATGTTTTCTTGCTTCACTGTCATCAATAGAGAATGGTTCAAAAATTCTTTCGATATAATTTTTGTGCATTCCTATACCAGTATCCTGAATAGTAAATCTGTAAGTTGCTTCATTTTCTTCAAACGCTATTTCTTCTACTTTGAAATAAACGTAGCCATTATCGGTATATTTTACTGCGTTGGTTAAAATATTGAGAAGAATCTGACGAATGTGAAGTTTATTACCAAGTACGTTGTCGTGTTCAATGTTTGAAAAATCAGTTCTCAACTCAATATGTGGTTTATCTTCTAACTGCCCTTTAATAATTGAACAACACGTATCAAGCATACAACTCATCGGGAATGGTTCATCTTTTTCTTCATTTAAGCCCGTTTCGAGTTTTGTAACGTCTAAAATATCATTAATAAGACCTAAAAGATGCTCGGCTGACATTCTGATTTTTTTGTGGCAATCTTTTAAAACGTCTGGCTCTGTTATATGCCTTTCTGCTTTATTTATCATACCGAGAATGCCGTTTATAGGTGTTCTTATATCGTGTGACATATGAGATAAGAACTTAGTTTTAGCCATATTGGCATTATGTGCTTCATCGGCACTTTCCTGAAGAATTTTTGAATATTCTCGTTCTTGTTTTAAAAGAAGAGTCTGGTTTCTTGATTTATAAACGTAAATTACGAGTGATAAAATACTTAAACTTATTATAAGCATTATAAATGCACCGGTATCAACAATAGCACTCGCAAAATCGACAGTTTCGGCACTAACAAATTCTTCAGGCACAACCATAACTAAATCCCAGTTATTGTGTCGCATTGGTTGAACGGTTATAAAATACGTTCTGCCATCATCTTTGTTTTTTACCGAAGTAACCGAACTTTTATCATTTTTTATATTTTCCGTAATAGTTTCAATATTATCGCCGTTTACAAGTTCAATATTAGGGTAAACCGTCATATAGTCAAGACTGTTAATAAACTTGTATTTTTCAGTTTCAACGTACATATTGGTACCATTAGAACCGCGAATGAAAATAGTGTTTTCGTCACCATAGGCTTCGGTATGGAAAATTCTTTTGTAGTAATTCATTTCCCAGAAAACCACGGTATGAGTAATTACCCTGCCGTCGCCTAAAGTTACGGGCATTTCATTTTTCATAATAAAGGTCATATATTCAATCTGGGACTCTTCAACCGGTTTAAGAATAGTGAGCATTTTTTCACCGATATCTTCAGGTTTGAGAGAACCAAGTGTATAAACCTTTTTATCTTCATTTGAAGCGAAAACGTTGCCGTCTTCATCAACTATACCAAACAAAAGACCATCTTGACCGAGTTTGTTTTCCATTACGGTAATTTTAGAAACACACTCTTCGGTTGTGAGACTGTCAAAAGTCGGGTAACGAATTGACATTATCTGAAGCAAAGACCATTGTTCATCTAAAGCAACGTCAACCGTTTCGGTTATTTGTGCTGCAGTTTCATTTAAGTGATAAGCACGTTCTTTGTAAACGATATCACTAAACTCGTGAACAAATCCCATAACCGCAACAGCACCGAGCGCGACAATTACTGCACTTGCCACTAACGCTACTATTTTCCACTTAGTGTTGATTTTTTTGTGCATAAAACCACTCATCCTTGTGCAAATCTGTTTCTGTAGAAATCAGTAATACTTCCTTTACATTCTCTCGCTAATTTATAAATTTCATCTGAAAATGCACCAGCATCAACTGACAACTGGCTTATTGCTATATTAAAATTCTGACGTGTGAAATCATCTAATTTACAGAAAACTTCATCGAATTGTGTTGCAAATGAACAAACTTGAACGTGAATCGGAATTTCTTCTGCAGTTAACTGATGTGGGAAGCCTGTTCCGTCCGCTCTTTCGTGATGATACATACAAATATCAGTACAAACAGAAATAAAATAGTTACAACTCGGAGCAACGTTAGTTCTTATAAGTCTGCCACCTGCGATTGTATGTTTCTGATACATTCTGTAATCACTTTCGTTTTTCTTAGGAAACTCAATGCATCTGTCTGGGATTGTCATATAACCGATATTATAAAAATATGCGGCTGTTGTAATCATATTAATTTTTGCTGGTTCGTATTCATCACCAACAAACTGTGAAGCATATTGAGACATAAGAATTCGGGTTAATTCTGAAACTCTCTTGTAACGTTCATCACTTGCACCACGGTTTTTAAGATATTCTTTGTAAATACCCTGAAGTCTGCCTATGTACACGTTTGTATCGTTAATATCAAATTCCTTTAAAGGACCAATATCTTTAAGTGGTGTTCTTTGCTCAATATTTAAAAGTGTATGAACTTTTTCTAAAACAGTTTCGGGGTCAAACGGTTTTGAAACAAATGAAGTTACACCATATTCACCTGCACGGCGAACGTTCTCTTTAGTTGCTTCTGCAGTCATCATAATAACAGGTAATTTTTCAATTCTGTTATTTTCCATAAGTTGTAAAACTGAAAAACCATCAATAACAGGCATCATAACGTCAAGAAGCATTGCATCGTAATGTTCTTCATTTTTTGTAAGAAGATTGAGTGCTTCATAACCATTTTTTGCATCTGTTATTTCAAAATGATTTTCTAATATGTGATGGAGAATTTCTCTATCTATAAAACTATCGTCTGCTATTAATAATCTTTTTTTTGCTTCTGCCACAGTAATCTACTCCTACTCAAGATAAGTTGTTTTTTATATGTTCAACAAGATTTTTCTGTAATTCTTCGATTTTCAAATATTCTTCTAATGCAGAATCGGGGTTATTCTGCCTCAGAAAATCTACTATTTTTGTGTAACTGAAATAGAGTGAATCAAACGAAAGATTTGCTGTAACACCTTTGATTAAGTGAGTTTTTTCTATTGATTCTTCAATTTGTTTATTTACTAACAACGACTTACATTCATTTTCCTCAATAACTTCCGGGAATTTTGAAATAAGCCTTTTATAGAAATCGGTTTTACCTTTAAGACGGTCAAGACCAACGTCTATATTACAACCATATTCTTTTAACGATTCCAAAAATTGCATGTCACACCTCATTGTAATTTTTGCATAATTTTTCTGTTTTTTTGCACAAAAATATATTCATAATATATCAATGTAAATAATACCATAAATGTCAATTTGTGTCAATGATTATTTAGGTGTTAGGTGTTGGGTGTTAGGTGTTGGGTGTTAGGGGTTGGGTGTTAGGTGTTAGGTGTTAGGTGTTAGGTGTTAGGTGTTAGGTGTTAGGTGTTAGGTGTTAGGTGTTAGGTGTTGGGTGTTGGGTTGTGTATGTTAAAATCAGCACATACAGGTGACCCCCACGGCAAATTAGTTTGCCGTGGGGGAATGGGTTTATCTTTTTACTGAAGAAGTTGTGATGTAAGCACTTGTTACGTTACCGCTCTTTGCCTTTACGCAATATTTGTATTTTACTCCACTCTTTGCGGTTGTATCTTTGTAACTTGTTGTAGTAACTGTTTTTTGTTTTTTAAAACTCGACCATTTCTTTTTCTTTGCATCGTAGGTCTTTCTGTATACTACGTATTCTGTT
>JAZSIE010000022.1:0-85275 GCA_045533655.1 Acutalibacteraceae bacterium | reverse complement strand
CCTTACAACTCAGGCTGAATTCGGAATAAGAATTTACCGAAAGGAAGATTGAAAATGCATAAGAGATTGGCACCAACACCTCCTATGGGCTGGAACAGCTGGGATTGCTACGGTGCGGCAGTTAATGAAGAGCAGCTTCTTGCAAATGCCGATTATATGGCAAAGCACCTTAAGGATTACGGCTGGGAATATATAGTTTGCGATATTCAGTGGTCGGAACCCACGGCGAACAGTTTTTATTACCATTACTTTGCACCTCTCTGTATGGATGAATATTCACGCCTTATTCCGTCAGTTGAGCGTTTCCCGTCTTCTAAAGACGGCAAAGGCTTTAAACCTATTGCAGATTATATTCATTCCTTGGGTCTTAAATTTGGTATTCACATAATGCGTGGTATTCCAAGACAAGCCGCTCACCAGAATACAAAAATCAAGTGTGAAGGCGTTACTGCAAAAGATATTGCAAAACCGTCCTTTGTGTGTCTCTGGAATCCTGATATGTATGGTGTTGACCCTGATGCAAAGGGTGGGCAGGAATATTACGATTCAATTTTTGAACTCTATGCTTCATGGGGTGTTGACTACATAAAATGTGATGATATTGCAAATATTGAAATATTCCCACATAATCCTTATGCCGCAAGAAGAGAAATTGAAATGATAAGAAAAGCAATTGACAAATGTGGCAGACCTATGGTTTTAAGTCTTTCACCTGGTCCGGCACCTGTTGAAGAGCACGAGCACTTGGCTCGTCACGCTAATCTCTGGCGTATGACAGGCGATTTCTGGGACGAGTGGGAAAAACTTCACGCTATGTTTGAAAGATGCTACGCCTGGCAAGAATACGTGCAAGAAGGCGCTTGGCCGGATTGCGATATGCTCCCGATAGGCAGAATTCAGAAAACAGAAAAACTCCCCGAATACAGAAACCGCTACACAAGATTTACTCACGACGAGCAAATTACAATGATGACTTTGTGGGGCATCTTCCGTTCACCACTTATGATTGGTGCAGAAATGCGAGAAAACGACGAGTTCACTCTCTCACTTCTTCAGAATAGAGAGTTAATAGATATGCTCAAAAATTCAAGTGGTGCAAGGCAATTCAAGCGTGAAGAAGTTGAAGGTAAAGGTGAAATTATCTGGACTTCTAAAGGTGAAAATTGCAAGTACGTTGCACTCTTTAATACAGATGAAAAGGCGAGAGAAATTAAATTCGACGTTACCGATATTGCAGTCGGTGGTGCAAAATACAGCGTGTGGGATATGTGGTCTCACAAAGAATACACAGTAACCGAAAACGAGTTCTCTGCAAAGGTTAATTCTCACGGCGCAAGGCTTTTTAAAATTACTATAAAATAGTAGTTTTACTCTTGAATATTACTATTTAAAAGTATATAATCTATTAAGATTTTCACGGTGGTGTTTTTATGCTTTATAACAAAATCTGCCCTGATTATTCAGGCAACTATTATTGGGATTCTTACTGCAAAACTCTCGATATTGAACTTAAACAATGTATTGACGAAGGTCTTAATATTGACGAGTTTAAAGCTGATTTTGAAAAAGCAATTAATATGCCTTTTTCAAAAGAACAAGCAGACCTTGCCGATGAGATTTTTAAAAAGATTTTAAATGCAAAAATTAAACCTGACTATAAATATAACGAGCCGTCAGATTTAGAAAGCATAAAAGCGTTAAGAAAACCTTATAGTTATAAAAAAATCACCATAGATGACAAGTTACTCTACGAAAAAATCAAAGGTGCCTGGTATGGTAGAATTTGCGGTTGCCTTTTAGGTAAACCACTTGAAGGCATTAAAACAAACGAGTTATATCCACTTCTTAAAGAAACAAACAATTACCCGTTATCTCGCTACGTCCTTTCTACCGATATTACAGAAGAAATGATTGGAAAATACGATTTCTGGCTTCGTGATAAAGCGTGGGCAGACGTAATAGAATGTGCACCGGTTGATGATGACACAACTTACACTACGTTGTCGCAAATTTTAATTGAAAAATTCGGTCACGATTTTAAACCGAAAGACGTTGCAAAACTCTGGCTTCAGAGTCAACCTATTGA
This sequence comes from Acutalibacteraceae bacterium, assembly GCA_045533655.1. GTDB lineage: Bacteria > Bacillota > Clostridia > Oscillospirales > Acutalibacteraceae > DTU089. The sequence continues at coordinate 83,189 of JAZSIE010000022.1, read as the reverse complement.
AAAATATTTTACCGCAGAAAAGGTTGCTTACCGTAATTTTATTAATGGCTTTGCACCACCATATTCTGCTGGGTTTCAAAATCCATATCGTGAGTGGATTGGTGCACAAATTCGTGGCGATTACTTCGGTTATATTACACCAGGCAATAAAGAACTTGGGGCAGAGTATGCTTTTCGTGACGCTTCAATTTCACATACTAAAAATGGTATTTATGGCGAAATGTTCGCAAGTGCTATGATTTCCAGTGCGGCAGATGCCGAAAACGTTATTGATGTAATTAAAGCAGGTCTTTCAGAAATTCCGGCTTCATCACGACTTTACGAAGCAGTTTACGATATTATAAATAAATATGAAAACGGCGTTACACAAGAAGAATGTGTTTCATTTATACATAATAAATACGATGAATTTGACCCACACGATGCTGTTCACACAATTCCGAATGCTTTAATTGTAGTTATCGCTTTACTCTATGGTAATAACGATTTTGGTAAGTCAATCTGTCTCGCAGTTGAAATAGGCTACGACACAGACTGTAACGGCGCAACAGTCGGCTCTGTTTTAGGTATGTTAAACGGCTTTAATTCAATCGGTGCAGAGTGGATTAAACCATTAAACAATAAACTTGATACTGGTATTACAGGTATGGGCGTTGTTGAAATTTCTACTTTGGTAGATAAAACTTTGTCACATATAAAAAGGTAAAATTATGGATTACGTTGATTACTTAATGATGTATAAAAAGGTAGAGCCAACTGAATTCGTGAATGAATTTAACGGCTTTACTTTCAGAAAATTTGACGGTAGCGAAAGCGATATTAAACTCTGGTTTGATATTTGCCGTTGTGGTATTATAAGAGACGATGAAACGCTCGAAAGTGCTTACAAAACCCGTCTTATTGAGCATATAGGCTATAACCCCGACACTATTTATTTTGTTATGGAAAATGGTGTTGAAATTGCCACAGTTACAGCCCTTACTGAAGAAAACGGCACAGGTTGGCTTCACATGGTTACTGCAAAACCCGAAGCACGTGGCAAAGGTGTTGCAAAATATCTTGTTGCAATTGCAGAAGCGGCAATTTATAAATACGGAATGAAAAAAATCCTTTTGCAGACTAAAGAATTCCGTGCAGTTGCTATTAAATCATATTTAAGGGCAGGGTATAAGCCTGTTCTTTATACCGATGAAATGGAAGAACGTTGGTGCAAATTTCTTTCAGAATACGGTTACAGTGGTATTGATGCCGTCGATGAAGATGGTAATTTTATAAAGAAATTAAACTGATAAAAGATAAGGAGTAAAGATATGAGTCAGTTAAAATTATATAAAACGTTAAAAGAACCTTGCGAATTTCCAACCGATTTAGGTGGATTTGAGTACAGAAGTTACAATGGTTCAGTTGAAGACAGAGCCGCTTGGGCAGAAATCTGCAAAAATGGTCTTGTTGGTGACGATGCAGACGCTACACGCTTTGTTGAAGTTATTGAAGAAGCAGACGGTTACAAGCCTGAAAACGTGTTCTTCATTACAGAAAACGGCAACCCTGTTGCTACAATTACCGCACTCGTTCAAGAGAATGGTCGTGGCTGGGTGCACATGGTTTCTGTTCATAAAGACAGCCGTGGCAAAGGTCTTGGTAATTACCTCAATCAGATTGCTTTAGCGGCACTTTCAAAAGCGAATTGTACTTACGTTGGTCTTACAACCGATGAATTCAGAGTACCTGCAGTTAAATCATATTTAAAAGCAGGTTTCAGACCAGTTCTTTATGAAGAAGATATGGAAGCACGTTGGCTTTTCTGGCTTAACCGTTACGGTTATATGAATATTGATTGTTATGACAACGACAATAATTTCGTTAAAAATCTCTGCACAGTAGAAAGAAAAGATAAATTAAAAGTCGGTGTATTTGGTCTTAAACGTGGTACTGCTATTGCAGAACCAGCAGTTTTAAGTGAAAAAGGTTACATTCACGCTGTTTGTGACTATGATGAATCTACTTATGAATTAGTTGAAAAATGCACTTGTGAAGATACAAAATATTTTAAAGAATTCGACGAATTCATTGAAAGTGGTTTAGAAGTTGTTATTTTAGCAAACTACTTTAATGAACACGCAAAATACGCTATTAAAGCACTCGAAATGGGTATTCACGTTTACAGTGAAACACTCCCTGCAGTAACTCTTGCAGATTGTGTTAAATTGTGCCGTGCCGCTGAAAAGAGTAAGGCAAAATATATGATTGCTGAAAACTGTGCTTACTTTGGCACAGTAAGAAAAATGGAAGAGATTTATAAAAATAAAACTCTCGGTGGTGCAGTTTACTGCGATGGTGAATACGTTCACCCAATGCCACACGATGGTTACAAAGTAATTACTCCGGATGCAAAACACTGGCGTGCACTTATGCCGTCTGGCTACTATTCAACTCACGCTTTAGCACCAATTATGCAAATTACAGGCGAAGTTCCTGTTGCCGTTAATGCTCTTAGTATTTATAGTGACGAAGTTCGCATTGAGCGTGAAGAAGAACCAACAAAAGACGTTGCTTCAGTTATGCTTTGCACAATGAGTAACGGTTCAATCGCACGTGTTACCGGCTGGTGTAAATTCGGTGGTCACGGTCTCTGGTATCGTCTTAATTGTGGTAAAGGTAGCCTTGAGAGTGTTCGTGGCGATGACTACAAAGTTCGTCTTTTCTATAATGATTGGGAAATTCCGGAAGGTATGGAACAAGAAACGTTCTACGATGCAGAATATCCGTTCGATAAAGATAGAGCAAGTCAGAGCGGTCACTTTGGTGGCGACTACTACGCAATTTATGACTTCCTTGACTGTGTTCAGAATGACCGTGAGCCATTCCTTGACGTTTATAAATCTGCCGCTATGACTGCAACTGCAATCTTCGGTTGGCGCAGTAGCCTTAACGAAGGTATTCAATACAGAATTCCTGATTTTAAAAACGAAGCAGAAAGAGCAGTTTATGAAAATGACACCTGGTCACCATTCCCAGATGAAAATGGCGAAACTAACTTCCCATGCACTAAATATCAACTCGGAGATTTTAATATAGAATTTTAATTAAATGCCCCCATCGATAAAATTAAAGATTTTCTCGATGGGGGCGAAAATTTGCAATTTTTAAAGATTTGTAGTAAAATACACACACTCTATAAAAAAAGGTGAAAAAATGAAACGAATTTTACTCTCTGTTATTTCGTTGCTACTTGTAGTTTCAATGCTTTCTTCTTGTAGTGGCAGAAAAATATTAAGAACAAAAGAGATTACAGACGTCATTTCAAGCACAAACGTTGTTTTATATGATTTTGTTTCTGAAAATGCCGATTATGAAAATTATCTTAACGTATTTGGGCCATCTTTCAGAACGCCTGGTCTTTTTGAAGGCATAATTCCACAAGGTATTTGCTATAACTTCGATAAAAACTGGATTATCATAAGCGGTTATTATGAAGACGGTGAATTCCCGTCAATGCTTATGATTTTAGATGCAGAAAACGGTGCATTCATTAAGGCTGTGAAACTCCAGAACGTAGACGGTTCAATGTATTTTGGTCACGCTGGTGGTGTGGCTTCTTCTGGTAGTTATATTTTTGTAACGAGCGATTATTCAGCAAGAACTGTCGCAGTAGATACTTTAGAAAAAGCACAAAATGGTGCAACAGTTCGCTTTGTTTCAGATTTTAAACTCAATACAAAAGGTTCTTTTGCTAACGTTTACAGTGAAATTTTGTGGGTTGGTGATTTTGTAGAAAGTGAAGATAAAGCCCGTAAAGATGCACAATGGGTTACAACTATTAATTCTGGTGAAACATTCTACGCTTATTGTGAAGGTTATAATCTTAAAGATGGTCTTCCTAAAATTGAAAAAATCAACTCTACTCACGACGGCTACGTGCCAGATATTATGCTTGCAATTCCAGAACAAGTGCAGGGTATGACACGTACACTTTCAGGTGGATTTATATTCAGTACAAGTTACGGCAGAAAAAATGACTCTGTAATTAAAATATTTAACGACGTTACAGAAGGCGACAGGGTAGATACAATCGAAATAGATGGTAATAAAATTAATCTTTACGCGTGTGACGAACTGGATATGAAAACGTCTTACACAGCCCCGCCAATGAGTCAGGGAATAGAAAGTGTAAACGGTACAATTTTCTTACTCTATGAATCAGGCGCTTCAAAGTATAGAAGCGGTGGCGGTAAGTATCCGGTTGATACGCTCTTTAAGGCGGAATTGACCAGGTATTAGGTATTAGTTATTAGCTATTAGTTGTTAGGTTTTAGGTAAACTATACCCAACACCCAACACCCAACACCTAACACCTAACACCTAAAATCCAACAAAAAAACTCTTGACATTTATGTATTGTGGTACTATTATATTTCAGGTTTAAATGAACTTGAGTGTAGGAGTAGGAGAAAAACAAAAATGTCAGTAATAGTTAAAGAAGTTCCAAGATTTTGTAAGAAAAACGTTGTTTTAATGATTGCTCTTATTGCGGCGTTAATCACTACAATAATTGTTCCTGTTGATAAAAGTTACATAGGTTATTTTGATTTTAAAACACTTACTTGCCTTTTCTGCGTTTTAGCAGTGGTGTGTGCTTTAAAAAATATAAATTTCTTTTATATGTTGGCTGCAGAGATTGTAAAACTCTTTAAAAATGCCAGATTTGCTATATTAGCACTTATATATATTACCTTTATTGGTTCTATGTTAATTGCAAACGATATGGCACTTTTAACGTTTCTTCCGCTCGGTTGCTTTGTTTTAAAAACAACTGGTAAAAAGAAATATATGGCGTTTACGTTTATAATGCAGAATATCGCCGCAAATTTAGGTGGTATGATAACACCTTTCGGCAACCCACAAAACTTGTTTTTATATTCAAAGTTCAACATACCAACAGGCGAGTTTATGCTCACAATGTTACCGACATTTATAATTTCTATTGCAATTATTACTGCTTGTTGCTTCATTTTTGTAAAAAAAGAGCCACTCGAGTTACACGGCGAAGAAATGCACGTAAGTAAAACGAGAACGGCAATTTATTTAGTTCTTTTTGCTTATTCAATTTTAATTGTTTTCCGTTTCATTCCTTATTGGACTGGTTTAATTATAATTCCAACTGCACTTTTGATTTTAGATAAAAAAGCACTTAAAATGGTAGATTATCCGTTGCTTTTAACATTCTGTGCATTCTTCATTTTTTCAGGCAATATGGCACGAATAGATGCAGTTAAAGAAGTGTTCCAGTTCCTGCTCGAAAAAAGCACACTTCTTTTTAGTATTATTTCTTGTCAGTTTATAAGCAACGTGCCGTCTGCAATTCTTCTTTCACAGTTTACAACTGATTATAAAGATTTGCTTTTAGGTGTAAATATAGGTGGCGTTGGCACTTTAATCGCTTCACTCGCAAGTTTAATTACTTTAAGAGAATACTCAAAAAACAACCCTGGTAAAACAAAAAAATACATTTTAATGTTCACTGTTTTCAACTTCGGTTTCTTAGCAGTGTTAACAGGGTTTCAATATCTTGTAAAATAAAAAATGCAGAGCAAAAATGCAAAAATGCAAAATGCTCTGCTATTTTTTATTTCATATATTCTTCAATTCCGCCGAATTCGTCCATCATTGCCATAATTATGTAAAGTCTTGGAATGTGGAATGGACCTTTAAAAATATTACCTTTTAAAGTATTTGAAACAGTATTGTCATAGTGAAGGTAACCATACCATTCACCATCTTCGTTATCAACAAAATATTTTTCACAATACTCTTTAAATTCTTCGTAGAGTTTTAAATATTTTTCTTCTTTAAATACTGTGTAGGCAAGTCTTAAAGCAATCATTGTTTCACATTGTGGCCACCAGAGTTTCATATCCCATTCAAGTTGAACAGGTGGTTTGCCATCTAAATCTGTAAAAGCAATAATACCAAAATGCTCTTTATCAATACCTAACGGAAGTGTAATATCAATTATTTTCTTTGCAACAGAAATTGCTTCGTCATTTTTAGTAACAATACCTTCTGCTAAAATGAACCAGGCTGCTTCAAGTGAATGACCAGGGTTAACAATTCTGCCGTTAGGTGAGTCAATAAATTTACCATCAACACTAACGCTTTCAAGTAACGCTCTTTCTGTTAAATAACCGCCGTGTAAAATTTCATTAAGGCAATCTTTTGCAATAGTGTTATATTTGTCATAAAGACCTTCTATACTTCTCATAACCTGAGCAGTAGCAAGCATAATCATAACAGGTGAGAGTGCTTTTGTCTGTTGGTTTTCTGGGTTTATTTTAGGTTGATTTTTTCTTATACCCTTAAAGCATTCTAAAGCAACGTTAAAATATTTTTCTGCACTTTCTAAAACTTCTTTGTCGCCAGTTGCTTTGTAAAGTTCTGCGCAACCAATAGCGGCAAATGTTTCTGAAAAATAATATCTTCTTTTTTGCAACTCTCTGCCGTCTTCTGTTACTGTAAAAAACATTCTGCCGTCTGTATCAGTGCATTTTTCTAAGAATTTATAAATATTTTTAGCAGCGTTTAAGTATTCTTCATTCTTTTCAATGCAGTTATATGCTTTAGAAAATACCCACAAAGCTCTGCCCTGAAACCATACGCTTTTATCTGTGCCGTAAATATTACCTTTTTTATCGAGGCAAGTGTAGATGCCACCGTTTTTGTAATCAATAGCATCCTTTAACCAGAAAGGTAAAATGTTGTTTACTAAATCACTTTTGTAATTCATTTTAAACACTCCTTAAAATAATATCAGAATTATTCTCTATTTTAAATTTATTAAAATATTCATTTTCTTTTGGTATCCATTCATTAGTAAAACGTTTAAGCATTTCTTCGCCATTACGTTTTAAAATTCTTTCTTTTTGTATTTTTTCATCTACTTTTAAAAAGATTTTAAAATCAGCATAATTTTCAAAATACGGGTGACTCGAATACGCACCTTCAACTATAATGATTTTTTTATTCATTAAGAATTTGTTTTTAAAACTGTTATTTTGACAATTATAAGCTTTGTAAGAAATAACGGTAGGTTTTCTTAATTTATCAATAACTTCTTCTTTTAAACGCTCGTAATGAATGTTACCACCGATTTCAGAGAGTCTTTTGTCAGTTCTCATTTCTTGTGGTAAAAAGAAATCGTCACAATGAACTACTTCGCCATTTAAAAGATTAGCTAAATTTTCTGCTAAAGTAGATTTACCAGAAGCAGAGTTGCCATCAATAGAAAAAACAATATGCTTTTTATTGAAGTCAAGATTTCTTAATTCAATAACAGTCTCAACTAATTCTTTGTATTTTTTACTTATAACTCTGTAAGACGGTGAGTAGTTTTGTTTATAAACTTCGCTATGACTTATAGGTTTAAACCCATTTTTTGCAAAAGCGTTTGTTTCGTCACGAACTCTTTCAATATCAAATGGAATTTCTTGGTTTTCTGCCATAACCACTAAAAGACCAAATTTTACTACCAACTTTTCATTTGTGCCACAAAACTCACTTGCAGAATTAACAATAATCTTGTTTATGTAGTTTAAATCGGTCCCTACTGGTATTGCCTTTAAATTGAGCCTTAAAGCATCGCAACCAATATCTTCAAAAAGTTCTTCGTTTTCATTGTAGTCAATACTGTTGATTTCAGTTGAAAGAGATTTGAAACATTCTATTTCATTTTCTGCTAAATGTTTAGGACCAAATTCATTTTGAAAAAGCATTTTCAAAATATCCTGAAGTTCCATTTCAGGATATTTTTTTATATGCTCAAGGACAGTCTGTTTTAATTTATCCAATCACTTTACCTTCTTTTTTCTTCTTACGCTCAATATTCTTAAGGTTCTCTTTAAATTCCTTTGCAATCCATACAAAAGATAATCCCCAGGCGCCTAAAATGGCAATAACAACGTCAATTCTGCCCATAGGAATTGAAGCAACAATTGTGTAGAAAATAGTAGCATCTATTTTCATAATTAAAAAGAACCAGAGTATAACAATAAATAATCTTGCAAATGGCAAAATTACTGCAACAGACCAACAAAGACAAGCAATTTGTGGTGCCCAGTATTTAGGGACTTTCCACATCATAGCTACGTATTTATTAGGGTCGCCGAATGAAATATATGAAAGGTATCTTTTTAAATCAGTTTCTTTTGTAACAGGTCTTTTGTAACCAATAAAACCATAGTAAGAAATTAAAACGTAAATAGCAAACGTTATAAGATTAAGGGTAATGAGTCCACCCCAATCAAAAAATACAACGTTATATAAGGGGTTGCCTTCAAGTGCTAAATTAGGTGTACCAAGGTAAGTGAAATATAAATCAAGCACCGTTACAACAAGGTACGCAAAGCACGAATAAAAAAAGCCTTGTTTGTTATTTGTTTTCATTTTTTACGCCTCTTTTTTTGTTTTTGAAATTTTCACACATCTTTTTTATTTTACCAAAAATACGTAAGAAAATCAATAATCACATTACCATAAAAGTTCACATATATTGGTAATAGCGAAGTGAGGTTGTGATACAAAATGACTAATTTACTTGATTTGAAATCAGGAGAAACAGGTGTTGTTTTAAACATTCTGACAGATATTGATTTAAAACAACGCCTTCGTGATATAGGTTTTATAAAGGGTACAGAAGTTCAGTTTCTTCATAGCAGTCCTACTGGCGACCCAAGAGCATACAAATTAAAAAATACCATTGTTGCATTAAGAAACGGTGATGCTAAAAATATAATAATCACAAAACAAAGTGATAATTATGAGTGATACAATAAAAATTGCACTTTCAGGAAATCCAAATGTCGGGAAAAGCACGGTTTTTAATGCTCTTACAGGTCTTAAACAACATACTGGTAACTGGACCGGTAAAACTGTTGACGTTGCTTTAGGTGAATATAAATACAAAGAAAATACGTACACAATAATTGATGTTCCGGGTACTTATTCATTAACGCCACATTCAAAAGAAGAATGTGTTGCAAGAGATTTTCTTTGCTTCAACGAATACGATAAAATTCTCGTGGTGTGCGATGCAACTTCGTTAGAGAGGAATTTATATTTTATCGAACAAATAAAAGAATTGGAAAAAGAAATAGTAGTAGCAGTTAATCTTTTAGACGAAGCAAAAAAGAAAGGTATCAGCATTAATTTAGATTTGTTAAGTTATGAATTAGGTGTAAAGGTTGTAGGTCTTGAGGCAAGAAATAATATAGGAATTGAAGAACTGAAAAAAGTTTTAAGCGATAATAATAAAAAAGAGTATAAACCAATAAAATACCAACGAGCAATTGAAGATGCTGTTGAAATAATTTATTCTGCAATTTATAAATACAAGTTGAAAAATCTCTCGAAACGTTGGCTAACTTTAAGAATGCTTGATGGTGATAATGAGTTTTTTAAATCCTTAAAAGAATATCTCGGGTATGATATAAGAGAAAATAAAAGAATTATGAAATCAATTGATTATGCTTATAAATCGTTAGAAGAAAATGGTATAGACCCGGAAACTTTTTTGGAACTTATTGCTGAAAGTTTATATAATAAAGCTGAAAGAGTTTCTGAAAAAGTAACGTTAATATGTAAAACAAAAAAAGAATGCAGAGATTTAAAAATTGATAAGTTTGTTACTGGCAAAGTAACGTCATATTTAGTCTTGCTTTTAATGCTTTTCTCAATTTTTTATATTACAATAGTTGGTGCAAATATTCCGTCAGAACTACTTATGAAAGCTTTTAGTTTTATAGAAGTTTTCATTTATGAAAAACTTAATAATCTTGGTGTAAGTTCATTTATAAACGATATGTTCATTTCTGGTGGTTTCAGGGTTTTAGGCTGGGTAGTTTCAGTAATGCTTCCACCAATGGCAATATTCTTTCCGCTTTTTACGATTTTAGAAGATTTAGGTTTCTTACCAAGAATAGCTTACGTACTCGACAGTAAATTTCAAAAATCAAATACAAGCGGAAAACAATCATTAACAATATGTATGGGTTATGGTTGTAACTGTGTTGGTGTTACGGGTGCAAGAATTATAGATTCAAAACGAGAAAGACTTATAGCTATTCTTACTAATAGTCTGACACCTTGCAATGGCAGATTCCCCGCAATTATTAAACTGATTTCAATATTCTTTGTAGTAGGAGTTCCTTTTGGGAATGCTATTTTGTCATCACTATTATTATCGGTAGTAATTGTAGTAAGTATTATGGTGACGTTGCTACTTTCAAATATTCTTTCAAAAACATTTTTAAAAGGGGAAAAGTCTCACTATATATTAGAACTACCGCCATACAGAAAACCACAGTTTACTAAAGTAATAATGCGTTCTGTTTTAGAAAGGACTTTGGTGGTTTTGGGCAGAGCAGTTGTAGTGGCATTTCCGGCTGGTGTTATAATCTGGCTTCTACTTAACGTAGGAGAAAGAAATATAATTAACAATATCGTTTCTTCTTTATCATCTTTAGGTTCGCTTATGGGGTTAGATGGTGAAATTCTTACCTCATTTTTATTGGGGCTTCCTGCAAATGAAATCGTTTTACCAATTTGCTTAATGCTTTATTCAAATGGAAATGAACTTATTTCAATCGAAAGTAAAGAAGTTATTGCAGATATATTGGTAAATAATTTCTGGGGCATAAAAACTGCGGTTTCGTTTATCTTGTTTTCACTTTTCCATTTTCCGTGTGCTACAACGCTTATTACTATTTATAAAGAAACTAAAAGCGTTAAGTGGCTACTTCTTTCATTTTTACTTCCGACAATTACAGGAATAATAATTTGTACTATATTTAATTTTATTTGTGGATTTTTCGAATACGTTTTATAAATTTGAAAATATTTTTAAATAAATTTGAAAAAACCCTTGCTTTTTTCTTCAGTTTGTGATAATATTCTCGTGCTAATGTGTATAAAGACTTTAAAGAGGTGACAATAAATGAAAGAAGGACTTCATCCAAACTACGCTCCAACACAGGTTAAATGTGCTTGTGGCGCTGTTATTGAAACTGCTTCAACAAAGAGCGATATGCGTGTTGATATCTGCTCAAACTGCCATCCATTCTTCACAGGTAAACAAAAACTTGTTGATACAGGCGGACGTGTTGACAGATTCAATAAGAAATACAACCTTTCAAAATAAGTTGTATATTATGTTACTAAATCAGGCGGTGAGTTATCACCGCCTTTTTAGTATATATAAGAGTTTTTCTAAAAAGGTGGTGTCATTATGTCAGAAACTTATAAAACGTTAAAAGAGTATGCCGAAACTGAATATGTAATTAAAAAATCAAAATTTTTAAGTTACTCAAAACCTGTAAAAACTGAAGAAGAAGCACAAGAGTTTATTGCTTCTATAAAACAAAAGCATTGGGATGCAACCCACAACGTTTACGCTTATTGTATAAGAACGGGCAATATTAAACGTTTTTCTGACGATGGTGAACCACAAGGCACGGCGGGTATGCCGACACTTAACGTACTTATAAAAGAAGATATAACCGACTGCGTAGTTGTTGTAACACGTTATTTTGGTGGTGTTCTTTTAGGTGGTGGTGGTTTGGTGAGAGCGTATTCACACTCTGCCAAATTAGGAGTTGACGAGTCGAAAATTATAACACTTATGCCGTGGACTAAATATAAAGTTTCTGCCGATTACACTTTTTATAATAAACTTGAGTCACTTATACGTGATTTAGGTGGCGTAGTTGAAAATTCAGAATTTTCTGAAAACGTAACTTTAGAATTCCGTTTGAAAAAAGAAATGCAAAATAAACTTTTTAAAGATTGTGCCGATTTGACTAATGGCAAAATTACACCGGAAGAATGTGGAACAGTCATAGCAGAAGGTTGATTTCTGTCAAATTTTAATTATTTTTAAGAAATTTCAAAAAAATTTAAATTTTTTAAAGGGAAAAAAGAAAATTTGTCGTATTATATATTTGTAAGTAGGTGATATTCGTGTCAAATGAAATAAGATTAAGAACTTTAGAAAGAGAAAAAAGAGAACTTTCACAATATGCTTTTCTTTGTGCAAATACTAAAGGCAGACTTGTTTTAGAAGACGAATGTCCTGTAAGAACTGCTTTCCAGAGAGACAGAGACAGAATATTACACTCATCTGCATTCAGACGTTTAAAAGATAAAACCCAGGTGTTTTTAGCACCCGATAACGTTCATTTAAGAACTCGCCTTACTCACACTTTAGAAGTAAGTCAGATAGCAAGAACAATTGCACGTTCACTTTCTTTAAATGAAGATTTAACAGAAGCAATCGCCTTAGGTCACGATTTAGGTCACACACCATTCGGTCACGCGGGTGAAAGAGCTTTAAACGAAGTTTACCCAAAAGGTTTTACACATTTTGAACAGAGTGTAAGAGTTGTAGATTGTTTAGAGCGTGACGGTAAAGGTCTTAATTTAACTGAAGAAGTACGTGACGGTATTCTTTGTCATACAAAAGGTCCTGAAGCAAAAACGCTTGAAGGCAGAATTATCAAATTAGCCGATAAAATCGCATACATCAATCACGATATTGATGATGCTAAAAGAGCAAACGTCTTAACAGAAGACGATATTCCGTTAGAAATTAGAATGACAGTAGGTTTCAGTAAATCTGAAAGAATTAACAATTTTGTTATGTCTGTTATTGAAAATACAATTGATGACGTTAAAATGTCAGATGAAGTTCAGGGAGCTTTTAATGAACTTCACAGTTTTATGTTTAAAAACGTTTACACAAATCCAGTTTGTAAAAGTGAAGAATTCAGAGCGGAAGATATGATTAAACAACTTTATAAATACTTTTCATTCTATCCTGACAAAATGCCTGAATTCTATTATGAAATAGCAAAAAAAGAAGGTTCAGAAAGAGCCGCTTGTGACTTTATTTCTGGTATGACCGATGCTTATTCAATTAAAACTTTTACCGATTTGTTTGTTCCTAAAACCTGGAGCGTATAGTGAAAAGTTAAGAAAGAAAAGTTAAGAAAGAAAAGTGAAGAGAGAAAAGAGTGTGAAAGGGGGAAAGGTGAATGGCAGTAAGATTATCTGACGATTTTTTAGAGCAGATTCGTGACAGAAATGATATTGAATCTGTAATTTCAAGTTACGTTGAATTAAAAAGACGTGGCAGAAATCTTACAGGACTTTGCCCGTTTCACAATGAAAAAACGCCTTCATTTACAGTTTACCCCGAAACATCTTCTTACTATTGTTTCGGTTGTCACGTTGGTGGCGACGTAATTACGTTTATAAGAAATATTGAAAATTTAGATTATATAGATGCTGTTAAATTTTTAGCAGACAGAAGTGGCATTAAAATGCCAGATGAAAGATTTGACGACACAGTTCACGAAAAACGAAAACTAACTTACGAAATGAATCGTGCCGCAGCAAAGTTTTTCCACGAAACTCTTATGAGTGATAAAGGTAAAGCCCAACGTGAATATTTTATAGAACGTAAACTTTCTAAAAATGATATTATACGTTTTGGTTTAGGTGCCGCACCAGATGACTGGCACTCTCTTACAAATTACCTTGTTTCTCAAGGCTTCAGTAAAGACGATTTAGTAAGAGCCGATTTAGTTAAACTTTCTGAAAAGAATGGTAAAAAGAATTACTACGATAATTTCAGAAACAGAGCAATTTTCCCCGTTATAGATTTGCGTGGTAACGTTGTCGCATTTGGTGGCAGAGTTTTAGACGACTCTAAACCTAAATATATAAACACTGGTGATACACCTGTTTATAAAAAGGGTAGAGAACTGTTTGCATTAAACCTTGCTAAGAATGGTAATAATGGTAAACTTATTCTTTGTGAAGGTTATATGGATGTTATTACGCTTCATAGATTTGGTTTTACTAATGCTGTTGCAGGTCTTGGTACTGCTTTGACACCAGAACAGGTTACTTTAATTTCACGCTATGCAGAAGAAGTTTACCTTTGTTATGACTCCGATGAAGCAGGGCAAAAGGCTGTAAAAGCCGCACTTTCGTTGTTTTCAAAAACGGGCGTTAAAGTTAAAGTTATAATGCTTGATGGTGGTAAGGACCCAGACCAGATTCTTAATAACCGTGGTGGGCAAGATAAATTTAACACACTTATTGAAAATGCTCTTAACGCTATTGAGTATTATTTATATATTATGAAAGCAAAATATAATTTGAAAACTGCCGATGGCAGACAGAATTATTTAAACGATGCTTCAAAATTACTTATGCGTGTTGGTGCAATTGAACGTGACGTTTACGCTTCAAAACTTGCTGAAGAATTGGGCGTATCAAAAGACTCGATTCTCACTACTGTAAATTACAATACAAATAAAGAACAACGTGCAGTTAAACGTGAAGAATTTAAAACAGCCCAAAAAGAAGAACGCGACGTGCAGAAGGCGTTTGACCCGGAACGTGCCAAAAATGTGAGAGCCGCAAAGGCAGAAGATATTCTTCTTATTTCAATTCTTAATAACACAGCGTTTTATAACAAGTTAAAGGAAGATTTAACCCCCGAGCTTTTTATAACGCCGTTAAATAAAAAAATATTAAAACTCATTTTAAACAGATTAAGTGAAGGTTTGAGCGTTGAAATATCGCTTTTAGCACCACACTTAACGTCAGATGAAATGAATGTTGTAGCAAAACTTTTTGCAAGTACTCAACTTGTTTCAAATACACTCGAAGAATGTGTGGATTGTATAGGTGTATTAAAGAGTGAAAATGCAAAAAGAGATGAACAAAAACCGTCCAGTATGGACGACAAAGCATTTTTAGATTTCTTTGCTAATTTAAAGAAATCTGAAGACGAAAAAAAGTAAATTTTTAATGCAAAAAAGCATTATTGTGAAAAGAAAGGTGTAAAAATGGAAGGATTTGACAAGAAACCCCAAATTAAAGCGTTGATTGAAAAAGGTAAGGCTACTGGTAAACTTACCACTCACGAAATTGATGCTGTAATTCTCGAAATGGATTTTGATATTGAAGAACTCGACAAACTCTATGAAACAGTTGAGAGCAACAATATTGAAATTATCGATGACCTTGGCGACGAAATGCTCGATGCACTCTCTTTCGACCTTGACGTTACTAAAAACGTTGAAGAAGAAGTTGCACCGGATGCTAAAAACGTTGCTATTGATGACCCTGTTAAAGTTTATTTAAAAGAAATTGGTCGTGTGCCACTTTTAACTCCTGAAGAAGAAATTGAACTTGCTATGAGAATTACTTCTGACGACCAGGAAGCAAAAAAACGTCTTTCAGAAGCAAACCTTCGTCTTGTTGTTAGTATTGCTAAAAGATACGTTGGTCGTGGTATGCAGTTCTTGGATTTAATTCAGGAAGGTAACTTAGGTCTTATTAAAGCAGTTGACAAATTTGACTACACAAAAGGTTTCAAATTCTCAACTTATGCTACTTGGTGGATTAGACAAGCTATTACACGTGCTATTGCAGACCAGTCAAGGACAATCCGGATTCCTTTTCATATGGTTGAAACAATCAACAAAGTTAAAAAGACTAACAGTCAGCTTCTTCACGAAAACGGCAGAGACCCAACCGCAGAAGAAATTGCGGCAAAACTTGATATGCCAGTTGATAAAGTTCGTGAAATCCTTCGTGTTGCACAAGAGCCGGTTTCTCTTGAAACTCCAATCGGTGAAGAAGAAGACAGCCACTTGGGCGACTTTATTCCTGATGATGATGCACAAGCACCGGTTGATGCGGCATCAATGGCATTAATGCGTGAACAACTTTCAGACGTTCTTAAAACTCTCACCCCACGTGAAGCAAGAGTTTTAAGCCTTCGTTATGGTCTTGACGATGGTAACCCAAAAACTCTTGAAGAAGTTGGTAAAGAATTCAACGTTACAAGAGAACGTATCCGTCAGATTGAAGCAAAAGCATTAAGAAAACTTCGTCACCCAAGCAGAAGTAAAAAACTCAAGGACTTTTTAGATTAATAAAAAGGGGTTAGTCAAAGTGGCTAACCCTTGTTGTTTTGGTGAATTATGAAAATTAAAAAAATAATTATAAGTGCATTAACTCTTATATTAAGTTTGACTATTATTTCAGGTGGTGTGATTTTTATGAATGATAAAAAAGAAACTGAATTTTATAAAAGTCAACCACTAAGATTACCGGAGAATTTTACATACACAGCACATACCGGCTGTTGTGGTACTGCTGACAACTCTCTTGAAGCAATTAAAGTAGGTATTGAAAATGATGCAGATATTGTAGAATTTGATTTGTTTTTCAATAACGAAAATGTTGCAGTGCTTTCACACGACAAGCCAAAGGGGAACGAAGTAACGCTCGACGAAGCATTTAAGTTAATAAGCACTTATGAAAACGTACAAGTTAACGTTGACGTGAAATTGTGTAATAATAATCTGCACATAGTTTACGATTTAGCAGAAAAGTATAATATTACAGACAGAATTTTCTTTACGGGCATTAATATTGAAGACGTAGAAACAGTGAAAAAAGAATGCCCGACTGTTTCTTATTATCTTAATTACGAAGTGAAAAAAGAGAATAAACAAACCCCGGAGTACCTTAACGACCTTGTAAAAATCGTAAAGGACAGCGGGGCAGTAGGGATTAATTTCAATAAAGACTCTGCAACTAAAGATTTGGTTGACACTTTCCATAATAACGGTTTACTCGTTTCTATATGGACAGTAAACGAAGAAAAGGATATGTATAAAATTCTCTACTTTGCACCAGATAATATTACAACAAGAAATCCTGATGTATTAAAAAAACTTTTAACTGATTGATTTCTGCTTTCCACTATAATCAATTTCAGCGTTATTCCAATATATAAGCTCACTGACGGTTACGAATTCGTAGCCGTCTTTTTTTAATTTTTCTAAAATCTTTCTTAACGCTTCGGGCGTGTTTTCAACCCCGTTATGAAAAAGAATAATTGAACCATTTTCGGTTTTTGTAACAACTCTCGAGTACATTTCATCTACCGAAAGCTTCTTCCAGTCAAGAGAGTCAACTGACCACTGAATCATTTTCATATTCATACTTTCTGCAATTTCTATTGATTTGTTATCATAATCACCAGATGGCGCTCTTAAAAGCTTTACTTTTTCGCCTGTAATTACTTCAATCTTTTTGTTGCATTCTTCAATTTCTTTAATAACTTCTTCACGTGAAACTTTACTAAATAACTTGTGTGTGTCAGAGTGGTTTGCAATTTCGTGACCATTGTCATAGAATTTTTTAACTGCTTCAGGATTATCGTCAACCCACGTGCCAAGAACAAAAATTGTTGCTTTCGCATTGTACTCATTTAAAAATTTAATTATTTCGTCTGTGTCTTCGGCACTCCACGCCGCATCAAACGTAATTCCAACTTTCTTTTCAGTAGTTTCAACACAGTAAATCGGTAATCGTCTTATTGGGTTATCGCTTTTAATTGCCATACCACAAAACACCGAAACACTTGTAATGCAAAGTAAAAAAATAATTGCGAGTATGAATACTGTATTTCTGTAATTAATAACTAAACATTTCATAAAAAATCCCCCTGATGAAGTTTATTCATCAAGGGGGTAGTCCTATTATCTCAAATCCATAATTATTGCTTCTGCACATTTAATTCCGTCAACTGCGGCAGAGACAATGCCACCAGCGTAGCCTGCACCTTCACCACTTGGGAAAATGCCTTGAACTTTCGTAGTCTGGTAAAATTCATTTCTCAAAATTCTTATAGGTGATGAACTTCTCGATTCAGGTGCAGTGAGTACCGCATCGTAAAGATTAAAACCGTTTAACTTGTTGTCAAAATCCTGAATTGCACCTGCAATAGTTTCTGTTACCTTGTGTGGTAAAATTCTTCTTAAATCAGATGGTGCAACACCAGTAGGGCAACTCGGGTTTACAGAACCGAATTTCTTTGTTGGTTGATTTTTAAGAAAATCGCCTAAAAGTTGTGCGGGGGCTGTGTAATCACCGCCACCTTCTGTAAACGCTTTTCTTTCAATTTCTCTTTGTAAATACATACCGGCAAGTGGGTGGTCTGAGTCAAATGGTGGTTCAATTCCAACGAGTAAAGCACAGTTAGCGTTTTCTTTATCACGTGCATATTCGCTCATTCCGTTTACAACCATTCCACCTTCTTCAGAAGATGCCGCAACAACAGTTCCACCAGGACACATACAAAACGTGTAAAGTCCACGCCCGTGTTCTGGGTGACACGCTAATTTGTAATCTGCATTAGGTAAAAGCGGAGAGTTGTAAAATTTACCATATTGAGCCTTGTTAATATGCTCTTGTGGGTGTTCAATTCTTGTACCAACAGAAAACGGCTTTTGAGTAATTTCAAAATTCTTGTTATAGAGCATCTCAAAAGTATCTCTTGAAGAGTGACCAATAGCAAGAATTACAGCATCAGTTTCTATATCGTAGCTACCAGTTTCATCTGTGTAAGAAATACCTTGCAAAGCACCGTTTGCAATAATTAAATCGGTAAGTTTAGTGTTAAATTTAACTTCACCACCAAGGCGAATGACCTCTTCACGCAAATTCTTAACAACAGTTTTTAATTTATCGGTACCAATATGTGGGGTAGCAGAGTAGAGTATTTCTTCTGGTGCACCAAACTTTGCAAACTCTATAAATACTTCACGGCATCGTGGGTCTTTTATTCCTGTTGTTAATTTACCGTCAGAAAAAGTACCGGCGCCACCTTCACCAAACTGAACGTTTGACTCTGTGTCTAATTTATGCTCTGTCCAGAATGTGTTAACGCTTTTGGTTCTACTGTCAACGTCGCCACCACGTTCTAAAACAAGTGGGCGAAGTCCCGCTTTAGCAAGGGTTAAAGCGGCAAACATACCCGCAGGACCAAAGCCTACAACTACTGGTCTATATTTGGATTTACGTTTGTTTTCTGGTAAAACGTATTCATATTTCTGTGTAATAAACGCCTTGTTAGGAAGAAAAGAAGCAATAAGATTTTCTTCGTTTAAGTCAGTTTCAATGTTTGCAGAATAAACAAGAAAAATATTATCTTTCTTTCTTGAGTCAATTGAACGTCTTGCAAGTGAAAAATCTTTTATATCGCTTTCTTTTATATGAAGAATTCTGCTGACTTCTTTTTTTACTTCAAGTTCTGTTGTGCCTAAAGGCATTTTTATTTCGTTAAGTCTTATCATTATTCATTAACCTTTGTTGTTTAAATATTTTACTGCTGATGCACCAGCGAGTCTACCGCTTGTGAATGCAAAATGTAAATTGTAACCGCCACAATCACCGTTTACGTTAAGAATTTCGCCACAGACAAAAAGACCACTTTGTTTCTTTGACATAAGTGTTTTAACGTTAAAATCGCCACTATCTGCACCGCCACAAGTTACTTGTGAATAATCAAAATCTCTTGTGCCGGTTACTTTGAATTCTGCTTCTTTTAAATTTGTAACGAGTTGTTTAATATCTTTTTCAGAGAGTTTTCCAAAAAGTGTGTTTTCTTTAATCCCTGCACGTTTCATAATAAAATAAGAGAGTTTCTGTGGAATAAGTCCTGAAAGAATTTCTTCAGTTCTGAAATATGGCATTTTGCATTTTGTTTCTTTGAAATAATTTTCTAACTCATTAAAAGAAAATTCGTTACAAAAATCAATTACTGCAACAAAATTTCTATTATTTTTTACAAGGTAAGAAAGATTTAAAACAGGAATGCCCGAAAGTGCAGTTTCAGTAAACTGAATTTCACCAGTTTCTTCTTTTAAAAACTTTCTTCCGCTATATAAACTGAAATTACCTTTGACACGTAAACCCTTTAAATCCTTAAAGCCTTTTTCTTCTACTGTAACAGCAGTTAATGCTGGGGAAATATCAGTGATTTTATGCCCAAAATCTTTTAATAATTTGTAGCCCGAACCATCGCTACCTTGTGATTTTTGTGAAGTGCCACCAGTAGCAAGAATTACTATATCAAATTCTTCATTATTAATTATAAATTTGTTATTAATATTCTTAATTTCGTTAACTTTAATCTCGACTTTGAATTTTATATCTAAAATCTCACAGGTTTTGATTAAGGCATCTCTTATAGCGGTTGCTTGTTCTGAGCGTGGGTAAATTCTGCCATTTTCAAAATAGGGGAGAATACCAGAACTTTTAAAGAAACTTAAAGTGTCAGAAAAATCAGATTCAAGTACACTTTTAATTATATCGTTATCGCCGTTATAATTTTTTTCGCTTATATCGGTGTTACAGAAGTTGCATCTGCCATTACCAGTTGCAAGTAATTTTTTTGCACATTTTGGTAAATGCTCAAAAACAGTAACGCTTAAATCAATATTAAGTTTTTTTGCCTGTCTTTTTGATTCAATAGCTGCTGCGAGACCTGAAGCGCCACCACCAATAATTGCAATTCTTTTTGTCAATGTAAACACCACTTTCAGAGAAGTAAAAATATTATACAATAATTTTAAAAATGATACAATAAGTTTTTTAAAAAATGTTTACAAATGACTTTTGTTTTGATATAATATTACGGATATTGTGGATAGTTTTAAGTATTCGGTTTTGAAGGAGTGAAAATTTTGAAACCAAATATTATATTTTACTTTTCCGACCAGCAAAGGTTTGACACTTTGACACCTGACTTAATGCCTAATTTATGGGCATTAGCAGAAGA
The DNA here is from genome assembly GCA_045533655.1 of Acutalibacteraceae bacterium. GTDB lineage: Bacteria > Bacillota > Clostridia > Oscillospirales > Acutalibacteraceae > DTU089. Next base: position 62,485 of record JAZSIE010000022.1, on the reverse strand, counting down.
GGGTACACGTTACACTAATTCCTACACTTGTCAGCCTGTTTGTGGTCCTGCAAGAGCGTGTTTACAAACTGGTAAATATGCTACTCAATGTGAGTGTTTCAAAAATGGTATTGCACTTCCTGAAACCGAAAAAACCTTAGCCAATTATTTTAACGAAAATGGTTACGACACTGCATATATCGGTAAGTGGCACTTAGCCTCAGGCAAGAAGAAGCACTATGAAAAAACTGCAGTTCCAAAAGAACTTCAAGGTGGTTATAAATACTGGCGTGCTTCTGATGTTTTAGAATTTACTTCTCATGGCTACGACGGATATGTATTCGATGAAAATGGTAACAAAATCGATTTTATTGGCTACAGGGCAGATGCAATCAACGATTTTGCCATAGAATATATTAATAACAGAAGCGAAGAAAACGAAAAGCCATTTTTTATGTTTGTTTCTCAATTAGAGCCACATCACCAGAATGACCACAAAGCTTTTGAGGGCTTTAAAGAAACTATTGATAATTATAAAGATTATCCGCTTCCGGAAGATTTAACCTTTTTAAAAGGCGATTATAAAAAAGCGTATCCCGACTATCTTTCTGCAATTAACAGAATAGACTATAATTTGGGTAAATTAATTGAAAAGCTTAAAGAAAAAGGTCTTTATGATAATACAGTAATCATTTACACAAGTGACCATGGTTGTCACTTCAAAACCCGAAATATTGAATATAAGCGTTCTTGTCACGAGTCTTCAATTCATACACCATTAGTTATTGGTGGCGGTGCTTTTAAAAGAGGTACTGTGGATAAAAGATTGGTAAGTTTAATTGACTTACCACCAACGTTACTCGATTTTGCGGATATTTATATACCATCTTTCTTTTCTGGAATATCGATTTTAGAGCAAGAAAAAAATGGCACAGAGCGTGAAAATGTGTTCATTCAGATTAGTGAGTCACAGGTTGGCAGAGCTATAAGAACTAAAAAATATAAATATTCAGTAAGAGCGTTTGGTAATGGTTTTGCCAAAAAAGACTCTAAGGTTTATTTCGAAGATTATCTTTACGACTTAGAGAATGACCCTTATGAAAAAATGAACCTTGCAAATGATAAGAATTTTAAAGAGATAAGAAAAAATCTCGCTAAACAGCTTTCAGATGAAATGGAAAAGGCTTGGGAATTGAAACCTAAAATTAAGCAAGCTCTTATTAAACGTAAAAAATAACTTGAATACGGAGGAAACCTAAATGAAACGTATTGAAATAGCAAATATTTATAAATCAGCAGAACAATTTGCAGACAAAGAAATTACAGTTTGTGGTTGGGTAAGAACTCAACGTGCTTCAAAAGCAATAGGCTTTCTTGAGATTAACGATGGTGGTTGCTTTAAAAGCCTTCAGGTAGTTTTTGAAGACGAAAAAATCAATAACTTCAAAGAAATTTCAAAAATCAACGTTGGTGCGGCAGTTATTGTTACTGGTACGTTAATCTTAACTCCAGATGCTGCTCAGCCATTTGAAATTAATGCAAGTGAAATTGTTATTGAAGGCGAGTCAGCACCAGATTACCCCCTTCAGAAAAAACGTCACACATTAGAATACTTAAGAACTATTGGTCATCTTCGTCCAAGAGCAAATACTTATTCTGCGGCATTCCGTGTTCGTTCAGTTGCTTCATTTGCAATTCATAAATTCTTCCAGGAACGTGGCTTTATGTATGCACACACACCACTCATTTCTTGTAGTGACTGTGAAGGTGCTGGTGAAATGTTCAGAGTAACTTCATTTGAACTTGATAACGTTCCTAAGACTGAAGAAGGTAAAATTGATTACAGTAAAGATTTCTTCTCGAAACCTGCATTCTTAACAGTTTCAGGTCAGCTCGAAGGCGAAATAATGGCTCAGTCTTTTGGTAAAATCTACACATTTGGTCCTACATTCAGAGCGGAGCGTTCTTATACACAACGTCATGCAGCTGAATTCTGGATGATTGAACCTGAAATTGCTTTTGCTGACCTTAGTGATGATATGGATTTAGCAGAAGATATGATTAAATATGTTATCAGCTACGTTCTTGAAAACTGTAAACAAGAATTAGAATTCTGCAATAAATTCATTGATAATGGTCTTATTGAAAGACTTACAACTGTTGCAAATTCAGACTTTGCAAGAGTAACATATACAGATGCAGTTAAAGAACTCGAAAAGAATAACGATAACTTTGAGTTCAAAGCATACTGGGGTTGCGATTTACAGACAGAGCACGAAAGATATTTGACAGAACAAGTATTTAAAAAGCCTGTTTTCGTTACAGATTATCCAAAGGAAATCAAAGCTTTCTATATGCGCCTTAATGATGACGGCAAAACTGTTGCTGCTGCTGACTTACTCGTAATGGGTATTGGTGAAATTATCGGTGGTAGCCAACGTGAAGAAAGATATGACGTTCTTGTTGAGAGAATTAAAGAATTAGGTCTTAAAGAAGAAGACTACTGGTGGTACTTAGACTTAAGAAAATACGGTGGTACTCACCACGCTGGTTTCGGTCTCGGCTTTGAAAGACTCATTATGTATATGACTGGTATTTCAAACATCCGTGACGTACTTCCATTCCCAAGAACAACTGGTACAGCAGAATTCTAATTACATTTAATTTTGGAGTTTATTTATGAATCAATCTTATTTAAAAATGTCAAAAGACGAATTACAAGCACAATATAACGCTGTTTTAAAAGAATATAATGACGTTAAAGCAAAAGGTCTTAATATAGATATGTCACGTGGTAAACCTGGTAGCGACCAACTTGATATATCTAACGATATGCTTAAAGTTTTTGAGGATGGTAACTTTAAAACAGAAGCTGGTTTTGACGTTAGAAACTATGGTTTACTTCAGGGTATTCCAGAGTGTCAGAAACTTTTTGCAGAGCTTTTAGACGTAAAACCAGAAATGGTAATTGTTGGTGGTAATTCAAGCCTTTCACTTATGTATGACTACGTTTCACAATGTATGTTTTTAGGTGCAGGTTTTACCCCTTGGAGTAAACAAGGCACTGTTAAATTCCTTTGCCCTTGCCCTGGGTACGACAGACACTTCGCTATCTGTGAATCATTAGGAATTGAAATGATTAACGTAAAAATGACTAATGAAGGTCCGGACGTTCAGGAAATTGAAAAATATATTAAAGACCCAATGGTTAAGGGTATGTTTGTTGTTCCGAAATACTCAAACCCACAAGGTATAACATTCTCAAAAGAAACAGTTAAACGTATTGCAGAGTTAACACCTGCCGCCGACGATTTCAGAATTATCTGGGATAACGCTTACATTGTTCACGATTTAACAGAAAAAAGTGACGATTTACTCAATATTTTCTCCGTTCTTCCTGAAAGAAATAAAAATATGATTGTTGAAGTAACTTCAACTTCAAAAATTTCTTTCCCGGGTGCTGGTGTTTCTTGCCTTGCTTCATCAGAAGAAAATATCAAAGAAATTTTAAAGCGTCTTACAGTTCAGGCTATCAGTTACGATAAACTCAATATGTTAAGGCACGTTAAATATTTCAAAAATCTTGATGGTATAAAAGCACATATGCAAAAACACGCTAAGATTTTAAAACCAAAATTCGATGCAGTTATTAATACCTTGAATTCAGATTTAAGTGGTCTTGAAATAGCAGAGTGGAACGAACCAAACGGTGGTTACTTTATCAGCCTTGACGTTACTGGTGGTAGCGCTTCAAGAGTTGGCGTTTTATGTAAAGAAGCGGGTGTTACACTCACAAACGTTGGTGCAACTTTCCCCTATGGTAAAGACCCGAGTGACAGCAACATAAGAATTGCCCCAACTTTCCCGGATGCTGATACTTTAAAACAAGCAGTTAAAGTTCTTACAGTTTCTGTTAAACTTGCTTGTCTCGAAAATCTTATGAAATAAGGTGTTTAACTATGATTCGTATTGGTCACGGTTATGATGTTCACGCTTTTTCAGATAACAGAAAATGTATTATCGGTGGTGTCGAGATTCCTTATGAAAAAGGTCTTTTAGGTCACTCTGATGCCGACGTGCTTTTACACGCAATATCTGATTCGTTACTCGGTGCAGCTGCATTAGGTGATATAGGAAAGCATTTTCCGGATACTGACCCTGAATTCAAAGGTGCTGACAGTCTCGTTTTATTAGAAAAGGTCAACGAATTATTAGAGCAAAAAGGTTACAAAGTAGTTAACGTTGATGCAACCGTAATTGCTCAGGCACCAAAACTTGCACCGTACATTATTGAGATGCGTGAAAATATTGCAAAAGCCTTAAAAACAGACGTTGATTTTATAAGCGTAAAAGCAACAACTGAAGAAAAATTAGGTTTTACAGGCAGAAAAGAAGGCATTTCAGCACATTCTGTGTGCCTTATAGAAAAATAACAAAAATTCAAGCCCTTGCATATTATATATTGACTTAACAATATAATATGGAAGGGTTTTTTATGAGCAAAAAAGGTATAAAGGTAGGCTCCGTTACCCTTGCAATGAAAGGTAGAGATTTGTTGCAGAAAAACGGATATAAAGCGTATTTAACCCGCAATCCAAAACCAACTAATGGTGAAGGTTGCGGGTATCTTATATATGTAAATAATCTTGATGAAAGATGTATTAGAATTCTGCAGAAAAGTGGCATAAAAATTATTGGTACAGTTGATTTGGGGGATTCATTATGATTTATTTTGACAATGCGGCAACGACTTTTCCGAAACCACGAGAAGTGATTAATGAAGTTAACAAAGCGTTTTCTTTATACGGTGCAAACCCTGGCAGAAGTGGTCACGATATGTCAATGCAAACGGCTATGGCGGTGTATTCCGCACGAGAAACTTTAAATGCGTTTTTTGACGGTTTTGGTAGTGAATATGTAAGTTTCACGGCTAATTGTACCGAAAGTTTAAATATGGCAATAAAAGGGATTTTAAAAAAAGGCGACCACGTAATTATATCTTCATTAGAACACAATTCTGTGTTAAGACCAGTTGTAAAGTTAGCAGAAATGAATATAATTACTTTTTCAGTTTTTTCTGTAACACCAAATGAAGAAGAAACGCTTAATAATTTGAAAAAAGAAATAAGAAGTAACACAAAACTTATAATAACAACTGCCGTTTCAAATGTTTTTGGTGATATTTTACCAATAGAAAAAATCGGAAGAATTGCAAAAGAGAATAATATTTTATATATGGTAGATGGTGCACAAGGTGCAGGTGTAATACCAATAAAAATGAAACAGAGCGGAATTAATTGCCTGTGCATTCCAGGACACAAGAGTTTATATGGTCCTATGGGGGTAGGTGTAGTGTTACACGATGGCTCAATAAAAGAAACAATAATTGAAGGTGGAACGGGGACAGAAAGTTTCAATTTCAGTCAACCGGTAGCATTTCCTGAAAGACTTGAAAGCGGTACTCTTAACGTACCTGCAATATGCGGACTGAAAAAAGGGGTAGAAATAACTTCATCTTATGGTGTGAAAAATATTTTTAATGAAGAAAGCGATTTAATTGAATTGCTGTTTAATGAACTTTCGAGTATTCGTAATATTATACTTTACAAAAGCGAATACGATAGAAAAACACAAGCTCCGTTACTTTCTTTTAACGTTAAAAATATGCACAGTGAAGAAGTTTCAGCACTTTTAAACAGGGAGTCGGTAGCCGTGAGAGGTGGTTTTCATTGTTCACCATTAGCCCATAAAACGTATGGTACAGAAATGACTGGTGCAGTCAGAGTCAGTCCGTCAAGATTTAATACAAAAAAAGATGTAAAATACGTAATAAATTTGCTTCAAAAAATTGCAAAAAATAAAAATGTGTGATATAATAGAACAGTATATGTGGTAGTATGTTTATTTGAATAGAAATTTTGTTGAAAGTGGTGTAAAAATGACTGAATTAGTTGAGTTTTTTAAAAGAATAGGCGAAGCGTTATTAAGCTTCAATTTTACATCAGATTTATTGGATGTTATCTTCGTAACTTTTATAATTTATGAAGCTATAAAATTTATCAGAGGTTCTCGTTCTTTACATCTTATAAAAGGCTTGGCATTTCTCGGTTTGCTTTACTTGTTAGTTAAACTTACCGGTATGGAAGCGAGTGAGTTCCTTCTTTCTTCACTCTTCCAGAATGCACTTTTAATTCTTGTAGTTTTATTCTCACCGGAAATTCGTAATATTCTTGAACGTTTCGGCAGAAGGTCTATTACAGACTTCTCATTTTTCAGTTTCAAAAACGATGGTGCTTATCAAGAAGCTGTTACAGAATTAGTAAACAACTTCTGTAAAGCGGCAGGTGAAATGAGCGAAACAAAAACAGGTGCGTTAGTTGTTTTTGAAAGAGAAGCACCACTTAACGAAGTAATTAAATCAGGTACTGTTCTTGATGCTCGTTCTTCAACAGAACTTTTCAATGGTATTTTCTTTAAAAACTCTGCTCTTCACGATGGTGCAGTTGTTATAAAAGATGCAAAAATCTATGCCGCAGGTTGCATTTTGCCACTCACACAAAATAACGCTTTAAGTAGCGATTTAGGTACCCGTCACAGAGCGGCTATTGGTATGAGTGAACAAAGCGATGCAGTTGTTGTAGTTGTATCTGAAGAAACTGGTTACATTTCAGTTGCAATTAACGGAAAACTTGAGCGTGACGTTAAAACAAGTAACCTTCGTGAAATTCTGTTAAGCAATCTTATAGATGACGATACTAAAAAAGAAAAATCTAAAAAAAGAATAAGAGGTGGTAGTGTTGAAAAATAAAAATAAACTTTCTGTTTTGCTTCATAATGATAAATTGATGCTTATATTTTCTTTTATCGCTGCCATCGTAATCTGGCTTGGCGTAGTTATAAACGTCAGTCCTGAAATGACAACAACAATTCAAAACGTTAAAGTTACAATAGATAGTACAGTGCCTTCACAGTTTGGTCTCGAAGTTTTTGGTGACAATGAATTTTATGTTGACGTTAAGGTAACGGGAAAGAAATATAAAATTTCGTCGTTAAATGCAGAAGATATAAAAATTATTGCACAGACAAATAGCGTTGATTCTGCTGGAATGAAAACACTTCTTTTAAAATCCGACCAGACGTTTGGTAATAGCGACTATGCTATTTCAAGTATTTCACAAAAGAGTATTGACGTTTATTTTGACGTACCTAAAACAATTCAGATGGTTATTGAACCAGATATTGTTGCTGACGATATTGAAATTGTTGAGGATGGTTTTAAAACAGGCGAAATTAATCTTTCAGAAACGTCTGTCAGTGTTACAGGTCCTTCAACTGAAATTAACAGAATAGTTAAGGCAGTAGCAAGACTGAAACTTCAAAAATCACTTTCTGCGAATAAATCGGCAGATGTTGACGTTTTACTTCTTGATGAAAACGGAAAAACGAATTTCAAATACGTTACAACAGATATTCAGAACGTTGTTCTCACAATTCCGGTATTAAGAGTAAAAGAGATTAATACAACACTTCTCTTTAAAAATGCTCCTGATGAGTATGTTTTAAATCCTTTGAAATATACAATTTCACCAGCAAAAGATTTTTTCAATATTTCAGTTGATGAATATGATAAAACAACAGAATTTTCTGTTGGTACAATTGATTTTAAGTCTGTTTCACCTTCAAACTACGTATTTGAATTTTTAAGAACAGATTTACCTGTATCAGATGAAAGTGATACACAAAAATTTATAGTAAAACTTGATGTATCCGGTCTTTCACAAGATTATTTTGTTGTTTCAAGTAATAAAGTGAAAGTAAATAATCCGGATAATCTTGAATATAGAGTTTCGGGACTTAATAAATCGGTAGTTGTTGTTGGTTCTGAAAAAGCGTTAGAGAGTATCACAGAAGATGATATAAGTGTTGAAATAGATATTTCAGATATTAACATAACATCGGGTCAGACCACGTCTGTGCCTGCAAACGTAACAGTGAATAGTTCAAATTGCTGGATTTACGGAACTTATACTGTCGAAGTTTCTTTATAATAATGGAGAATTGTAAATGAAGTTAAAAAGAATTTTATCAATAGTTCTTGTTGTTACAATGCTTTTGCTTACTTCAGGATGTTCGTTGAATTTCTTTTCTACCGATTCACTTTTAAAACCACCAGCACTGACTGGTAAAAGCGGTGAGGTACAAGAAGCGTTCAATAAACTTATGAGTGGCAAAAACTTTCAGTTAAAAACACCATCTAAAGGTGAATATAAATCTGCTTTTGTTCTTTATGATTTTGATAATGATAGTGAAGAAGAAGCACTTGTATTTTATACGGATTCTTCAACAGATACTTCTGTAAGAATAGCAGTTCTTGATTGTGTGAAAAACACGTGGATTCTTATTGATGACATTAATGGTTCGGGTAGTGGTGTTTACGATGTAACGTTCCCTGACCTCAATGGTGATAATTTACCTGAAATAGTTGTTGGATGGACCCTTTTTGACAATAAGTTTACAAAAATGCTCACTGTTTATGGTGTCGATTGCAAAAATGATAACGTGCTAAAGATTGAGACACTCGCAAATGAGTATTTTAATTCAAAAGCATATATTGACCTGAATTCAAATGGTAACCCGGATTTATTGCTCGTTTATCTTGACGATTCTGGTGAAGTGCAAAACTCATATTTCAGAGCTTTTTCTCTTGAAGATGGTAATGTAATTGTTAAATTCAGTGAGCTGCTACTTGATTCATCAATAACATCGGTTTCAGCAATCAATTACGATTACATTATTCTTGATGATAAAGAGTACACAAGAGTTTTTATTGATTGTCTTAAAAGTGATACGTCTATATTTACTGAAGTTATTTCTTGGGATTTGTTAACTTCTAAAGCAGGAAGAGTTATACAAGACCCCGCAAAAACAACGTTAAGAAGTTCAAAACTTCTCACATGCGATATTGATAATGATGGTAATTTTGAAATTCCGGTTACAACAAAATTTTTCAGTGAAAAGAAAGAGTCTTCAATTGTTATTTCTGGTGTTGTTTACAATTTTACAATGCTTGAATGGGAGAATTTAGAAGAGGATAAAAGTGTTAATGAAATAAAAACTTTTTATAATCCAATTCATTCTTATTTATTCAAATTCCCTTGGGGAGATAACGTAACCGTTAAGTTCGATAAAATTGAAAATCAAACTAATTATTGTATCTGGAATACTTCAACAAATGAAATAGAAGATATTCTATTTTCTATAAGATTTGTTGAAAAAGATTCTGATGATGTTTATGATGAAGAATTTATTTTAAAATCAACAAACGATGGTGATTTTATTTATGAAATCACTTCATATGGTGAAAGTTTCGGTATAACCGATGAAACTATAAAATCTTCATTTATTATGATTTAGTAGGTGAGAAAATGAAAAAAGTTTTAATTGCAGAGGACGAAGCCGCAATAAGAGAGATTATTGCTATTACACTACAAAGAGCAGGGTATGAAGTTACAGAAACTTGTGACGGTGAACAGGCATTACTTACATATACAGAACGACCAAATCAATTTGATGTTGTTCTTCTTGATATTATGATGCCGAATATGGATGGTCTTGAAGTTTGTAAAAGACTCAGAAAAATCAGTAGTACAGTTGGTATAATTATGCTCACAGCAAAAACACAGGAGATGGACAAGGTATCAGGTCTCCTTATGGGTGCCGATGATTATATTACAAAGCCTTTTTCACCTTCAGAATTAATGGCTCGTGTTGATAGTGTTTACAGACGTGTTGCTATGAATTCAAATCAGAATACTCAACAAGTACCAACCGATAAAATATCTATTCCTCCGTTTGAGCTCAATTTAAGGAATAGAGCACTTTATAAAAATTCAGAACAGATTGAATTAACTCAGGTTGAATTTCAGATAATGGAATATTTCTTCTCAAATCCTGGTAAAGCTTTGAGCAGAACGGATATTTTAAAACACGTATGGGGCGAATCATATTACGGCGACGAAAAAGTTGTCGACGTTAATATGAGACGTTTGAGAATGAAAATAGAAGATGAACCTTCAATACCAAAACATCTTGTTACAGTATGGGGAATGGGATATAAGTGGAATTAATTCGTGAAAAATTTGAACACGCAAAAGCGTTTTTGCAACCAAAAGGTATTACAAAGCGTTGGATAACGAGTACACTTTTAGTTACGGCAATCGTTTTGTTTATAATTCTTGCAGTATGTATTTTTGCAGTTGCAGGTTATTATAACAGTTACGCTTCTAATACTTTATACAGTTATGCAAATGATAGTGTTATTACGTTCTTCTCTCCGTATTTAGATGGTACCGATGAAGCCTTTCAGGAAAAATCAATGGAATTTGTTGATAACTTTACCGATAAAGCAAAAGTCGAAGTTATAGTTGTTGACAAACACGGCAAAGTCTGTGTTTCTTCTTCAGGTTTTAAAGGTCAGGAGACTCTTGAAAATATGGAAGACGTAAACAACGCTATTAAATCAAAAACAGGTATAAGTAAATGGAAAGGTTTCAACTCCAACGGCGAACATATTATGAGTGTTGCTATGGTTTTTCCAATGCCTGATGGTAATTTTAATGGTGCAGTACGTTTTGTAACATCGCTAACGGCTATTGATGCTCATATTTATGCGTTTGTTGGTATTGTTTTCTTAATATATTTAATTGCGTTGAGTTTCGTTACGTTTTCTGGTGCATTTTTTGTAAGAACAATCGTGGCACCAGTTCGTAAAATCAATGATGCAACAAAATCCTTTACTCAAGGTAATATTGATGCGCGAATAGAACTTCAGGGAGACGAAAAAGACGAAATCAACGAATTGGCAGAATCTGTTAACAATATGCTTAACGAAGTTTCTGCTACCGATAAAATTAAAAATGACTTTATTTCTACAGTTTCACACGAACTCAGAACTCCACTTACTGCAATTAAAGGTTGGGGTGAAATGCTTCGTGAATTAGGACCTGATGATATTGAACTCGCAAAACGTGGTACTGATATTATTATCAGCGAATCAGAACGACTTTCACAATTAGTTGAAGAACTTCTTAATTTCTCACGACTCCAAAATGGAACCCTTTCATTGAGACTTGAAAAAATTGACGTTTTAGCAGAACTTGATGAAACTATATTCGTTTTCAAAGAACGTTCAAAGCGTGATGGTATAGAACTCACTTATTCAGCTCCGGATTTACCAGCACCAATGATGGCAGACCCTAACAGAATAAAGCAAGTCTTTGTTAATGTGCTCGACAATGCTTTTAAATACACCGAACAGGGTGGAATGGTTAGCGTCGAAGCGTTTATTGATGGAGACAGATTAATTATTCAGGTGCTTGATACTGGTTGCGGTATCGCACAAGAAGATTTACCAAATGTTAAAATGAAATTTTATAAAGCCAATATTCAGGTAAGAGGTTCTGGTATCGGTCTTGCTGTTGTAGATGAACTTGTTAAAATGCATAACGGTATACTTGATATTCAAAGTAAGTTAGGTATAGGTACAACAGTAACAATTATTTTGCCGATTGAAGAAGTCAAAATTGATGAAAATATTAATTTATTCAATGATATTATAGGAGAAGATTTACCAGATGTCTGAAAATAAAGAAAAGAAAGTTTCAATAGGTGGTCAGGCACTCATTGAAGGCATTATGATGCAAGGTCCAAAAGGTGCCGCTATGTCTGTCCGTTTACCAAGTGGTGAAATTGAAACTGAAATGTTAGAACAAAAAAAGTTAAAAGATAAATTCAAACCAGCAGGCTGGCCACTTATCCGTGGAATTGTCAATATGGTTGAGTCATTAACTTTTGGCTTTAAGTGTATTGAAAAATCTGCCGAAAAAGCAGGGCTCGATGACGATAATATCCCCGAAGAAGAAATGTCAAAACTTGACAAATGGCTTTCTGACCATTTTGGTCCTAAAATGATTGCAGTAATTTCGGGTATTGCAATGGTTTTAGGTTTTGGTCTTTCATTCCTTTTGTTTGTTTATCTTCCGACGTTTTTAGTCGATGTAGTTGATAAATATCTTTTTAAAGAAGCACTTTCAAATCTTCATCCGCTTTTTGAAGGTGTTTTGAGAATGATGATTTTCGTTCTTTATTTCTATTTTGTTTCTTTAATGCCGGATATTAAGCGTGTGTTTATGTATCACGGTGCAGAGCACAAGAGTATTTTCTGCTACGAAGCAGGTTTAGAATTAACTGTTGAAAATGTTAAAAAACAATCTCGCTTCCACCCACGTTGCGGAACAAGTTTCATTTTTGTTGTTCTTATAATAAGCATTTTTATTTCATCAGTTCTCGTAGTGCTTTTCCCGACTATTGATGATATAAGACCATTGTGGATTGCGATTAAATTACTTATTGTACCTATAACGGTGGCTTTGAGTTATGAGTTTATAAAATATGCTGGCAGTCACGATAATATTTTTGTAAAAATTCTTTCTTTCCCCGGACTTATGATGCAAAGAATTTCTACAAAAGAGCCGACTGACGATATAATTGAGGTTGGTATTGCTTCAATTAAAGCGGTATTGCCTGAATATTCTAATGAAAAAGAAGATGAACTCCCAGAGTCAAACACGGAGGAAAACTCTTGAATTTATTTACCTTTTACAGAAACTCTATAAAAACACTTTCAGTTGCAGGGTGCGATAGTCCCGAGTTTGACGTTCAGCAGTTGTTTGATTTCTGTCTTAAAATAAACAAAACCCAACTTCTTTTAAGAGCAAATGAAAGTATTGATAATTTAGATACAAGCTTCTTTAACGAGTGTTTAGAAAAACGTAAAAACAGAATACCACTTCAATATATAATAGGCGAGTGGGGATTTTATAAATATAATTTCAAAGTTGGTGAAGGTGTATTAATTCCAAGACCTGAAACAGAACTTATTCCGGAATATATTTATTCAAAATTCCAGAAAGAACCGCCAAAAGTTGTTTATGATATTTGCACGGGTACGGGTTGTATTGGTATAACTATTGCAAAACTTTTTCCTGCTTGCAAAGTTTATTGTGTCGATATTTCAGAAACGGCAATAGATTATGCAACAAAGAACAAAGAAAATCTTTGTGCAGATAACGTTACAATATTGAAGAAGGATATGTTAGACCCGACTTCACCGATTGGTCTGCCGTTTGCTGATATTATTATTTCAAACCCACCATATATAAAAAGCGATGAGATTTCAACGCTTCAAAAAGAAGTTAAATATGAACCTTCTCTTGCACTTGATGGTGGTGAAGATGGTCTTATGTTTTATAGAGCATTAAAAGAAAACTGGTTTCCGTTTTTGAATTCTAACGGTTTAATGATTTTAGAATGTGGAGAAAATCAGGCAAAAGATATTTTAGAAATGTTTTTAGAAACGGCAAAAGGTGCTAAATTTATAAAAGACGGGCAAGATATAGATAGAATTGTAGTATTAAAAAAATAATTGGAGTAAACAAATGATTAGTGTTATTAGGCAAGTTATTTCTGGTCAGACAGATTTTATTTATTTAATAATTTCTTTGGGTGCTATGGCGTTCGTAGTGTTTTGTACATTACCATTACACGAATTTGCTCACGCTTTTACAGCCGTAAAGTTAGGTGATGATACCCCAAGACTTTCTGGCAGACTCACAATAAATCCGATGGCGCACATAAGCCCTATGGGTGCTTTGATGATTTTCTTATTTGGTTTTGGTTATGCAAAGCCAGTGCCAGTAAGAATGAGGCATTTTAAAAATCCAAAAAGAGATATGGCAATAGTTGCTTTAGCAGGTCCATTGTGTAACATTTTACAAGCGTTTGTATATATGTTCTTATTCTGTGCAATTTCATCTGTTAACACTACTAATATAGGGATTGCATATATAGCGTTTTTCTTTTATTATGCCGCACAAGTAAACGTTAGTCTCGGCGTGTTTAATTTGTTACCAATTCCACCACTTGATGGCTCAAGACTCGCTACTGCACTTTTACCATCAAAGTATTATTTCAAAATTATGCAATATGAAAGATATATTATGATTGGACTTTTTGTTTTACTCTTTACGGGGATTTTGTCAACTCCGTTAAGTTATCTTTCAATGCTTATATCAAATCTTATTTATAGTATCACATCATTACCATTTTGAGTGAGTGTGTTTGAAATATATATAGTTTAATACAGTCACTTTTTCCCGTAACGTCGTTAAAACTCTTGAAAAAGGTGAATTATGGAAAAATTATCTTATAAATTAGACGTGTTTGAAGGTCCTATGGACTTGCTTTTACACTTGATTACAAAACACAAATTAGATATTTACGACATTCCTATTGTTGAACTTGTCGACCAGTATACTGCTTACGTTCGCGCTATGCAGGAAGAAGATATGGATGTTGCGAGTGAATTTTTAGAAATGGCGGCAAGACTCGTTTATATTAAAACTGTTTCACTTTTACCGGTTTACGAAGATGCCGAAGAACAGAAAAATTTACTTACACAAGAACTTATTGAGTATCAGGAATGCAAACTTTTAGCACAAAAATTAGCATGTATGACAACTGGTTTCGACTACGTTGTAAGAGCGGTTCCTGAAGACGTTGAACCAGATTTGACTTATAAAAGATTACACGAACCGTCAGAATTATTAAAAGCGTATGCGGCAGTAGTTGGTAAGAAGTTAAGAAAACTTCCGCCCCCGCTTGACTCATTCAAAACAATTGTTGCTAAAAAAATTGTTTCAGTTGGTTCAAAAATTGAAGCAATTATGAATGTACTAAAATCAAAAAAGAAACATAAACTTTTTGATTTTTATAAATCAGCCGAAAGTCGCTCAGATTTAGTTGCATCATTTTTAGCAATATTAGAACTCGCAAAAGATAAATCAATTTATCTTTCGGGCGAAGGTGACGATATTCAAATTGAACTTTTGGAAGGAAATGAAAACTCTTGATTGAAAATAAAATGTTAGCAGTTGCAGAAGCAGTATTATTTGCCGCTGCAGAGCCTATTGAACACACAAGACTCTCTATTGTATTAGGAACCGATAGTGAAGTAACTTTAGAAATTTTAGATATTTTAAAAGAGCGTTATGAAAAAGAAGATAGCGGTTTATGTCTTTTAAAATTAGGTAGCAAATATCAGATTTGCAGTAAAAAAGAGTACATAAATGAAGTAAGAGCAGTTCTTGATTTAAAACGTAATACGCCACTTTCACAAGCTGCTTTTGAAGTTTTAGCAATTATCGCTTATAACCAACCAATAACAAAGCCATATATTGAGCAAATCCGTGGTGTTGACTGTTCAGGCGTTGTAACAACTCTTTGTCAGCGTGGTCTTATTGAAGAAAAGGGTAGATTAGACGTACCAGGCAGACCAGTTCTTTATGGTACAACTGACGATTTCCTTCGTTGCTTCTCACTCAGTGCTTTATCTGAACTTGAAGAATTACCAAACGTAGATAAACAAATGCTTATGTCAGATATTGATTCAGGTCAGTTATCACTTTTTGATGGTGATTCAGATGAAGAAACAAAAGAAACAGTAACAACTGAATGATTTAATTAAAAGTATTCTGAAAGGAGGGTTTTGGTGACTGCTTTATATATAATTCTCGGAATAATTCTGTTTTTTGTTATTCTTTTCTCTTTTAAAGTTTCAGTGATTTTAGAAATGACAGATAAAAATAAAGTTACTTTAAAATATCTGTTTTTAAAATTCACTCTATATGATTCATCAAAGCCCGAAAAAGAAAAGAAACCTAAAAAAGAAAAAAAGAAAACTGAAGAACCACAACAAGAACAAGTAACAGAAGAGGCAACACCAACCGAAAATACTACCGATAATAAAGGTAATAACCTATTTAAACAGATTTATATTGAACAAGGTTATGACGGTATTGTAAAAATGCTTGTAGCAGTAAAAGAGTCGTTAGGTTCATTCTTTGGTAAACTTTATAAAACGTTTACTATTAATGAGTTTTATCTGACAATGCACGTTACTGGTAGTGATGCTGCAGATACTGCAATTAAATACGGCAAGTTATCTTCGTGGCTTTTTCCGACTTTAGGCAAGGTTGCTTCAACTTGTAAAATGAAGAAATATGACATTGATATAAGCCCCGACTTTTTAGGTGTTAAAAATGAAGCGGATTTATATTTAAACGTTTCAGTAGTGCCAATAAGAATTACTAATGCCGTAATTGTTCTTGCATTACAATTAGTATTTAAAGTGATATTAAAAATTCTTTTTGCTGGTAGTAAGGCAAAAAAGAGTGTTAATATAAATAGCGAAAAAAACAAAACTGCTGAAGATACACAAGAGACTCAGCAAGAAGTAATAAATAAGTAAAAAGGATGGTGTCCGTTATGGAAAAATCAGCAAACTCAATTTTAAAAACAACTATCGAAAAGGTAAGAGATTTAGTAGACGTCAGCACAATTATCGGTGACCCTATCAATCTTCCTGATGGTCTTACAATTATCCCTGTTTCAAAGGTTACATACGGCTTTGCTTCAGGTGGTTCAGATTTCCCATCAAAAAACAACGTTGAACTTTTTGGTGGTGCAGGCGGTGCAGGTATCACAATTAACCCTGTTGCTTTCCTTGTTGTTAAAGATGGCGACGTTACAATCAAACACATTACTGCTAATGACAATGCAGTTGAAAGAGCGGTTACAATGGTTCCAGAAATGTTTGATAAGGTAACAAACTTTGTTTCAAAGAATAAAGAAGCAAAAAATTCACAACCAAATGAGTAATAATACTTATTTAAAATAAATCATCTGCATATAATTTTGTGGTGATTTATTTATGAAGAAAATAATTTCGTTATTAATATCCTTGATTTTAGTTTTATTGCAATTTAATATAGTTGCAACTGCCACGGAATTTTCAGTTTCAGCAAAATCTGCAATTTTAATTAATGCAGATACACTTGAAGTTTTATATAGTAAAGCAGAGCACGAAAAACGTGGTATTGCAAGTACAACCAAAATTCTGACTTCGCTAATTGCGTTAGAATATGGTGAACCACAAAAGCAAGTAGTTGCTACAAAAGAAGCAGTAACGGTTGAAGGTACTTCAATCGGTTTAAAAGCAGGGGATAAAATTACTTTAATGGCATTGGTATATGGAATGCTTTTAGAAAGTGGTAACGATGCGGCAAATGTTACGGCGTTTGCAATATCTGGTAATATTACAAACTTTGCAAAAGTGATGAATAGTTTTTCTAAAAGTATTGGTATGACTAACAGTAATTTTACCAATCCGTCTGGTCTTACCGATAAAAACCATTATTCAACTGCTTTTGATATGGCACTTTTAGCGTCTGTTGCAATAAAAAATCCAGTTTTCAGAAAAATAACTTCAACAGAATCTGCCGTGATTGATTTTGGTGTACCAGAAATTTCACGAAAACTTACTAATCATAATCGTTTATTGAAAGAATACGATGGCGTTTTTGGTGTAAAAACGGGTTATACAAAAGCAAGTGGACGGTGTCTTGTAACGGCGTGTGAGAAAAATGGCGTTACGTTAATTGCGGTTACACTTAACGCTTACGATGACTGGAATGACCACAAAAAACTTTATGACTATGGTTTTTCTCTTTATAATAAAAGTGTAAATATCAAGGAATTAAAAGGCACTGAAATCCCTGTTGTTTGTAGCGATAAAAAAACTGTTTCCGTTGAATTGGCATACGAAGTAGAATTTAATACGAACAAAGATTTGAAAAGCGTAATCTACGTAAAAAATTACCTTTACCCGCCAGTAAAAAAAGGTGACGTTGTAGGTGAAATTGTTTTTAAGGATTTTGAAGGCAACATTGTTAAAATCATTCCGTTAATTTCAGTTGATAATGCGAATGCATTATATAAAGAAAATGAAAAACCAAAAACTTTTTTTGAAAAAGTAAAAAAATTTATAAAAGGACTGTCGATACGATATGGCTGAAATAAGATTACAAAAATTTTTATCAGAATGTTCAGTTGCTTCACGTAGAAAATCAGAAGAATTAATCCGTGACGGCAAAGTGTGGGTTAACGGCAAAAAAGCGTCTATTGGCGATAAAGTTGACCCTAAAAGAGACGACGTAACAGTTAACGGCAAAAAAGTTACTGTTGTTAAACAAAAATATTATATTATGTTACATAAACCACGTGGTTACGTAACAACTATGAGTGACGAGTTAGGCAGAAAATGTGTTGCAGAATTAGTTTCTGACGTTGGTGTTACCGTTTATCCTGTTGGCAGGTTAGACCGTGATTCAGAAGGTATGCTCTTACTTACAAACGACGGCGAGTTTGCAAATGCAGTTATGCACCCAAGAAAGCACATTTCAAAAACTTACAGAGTAACAGTACGCTCAATGGTAACAAAAGAACAAACCGAAGATTTAGAAAACGGCGTTGTAATTGATGGCAGAGAAACGTTACCGGCAGAAGTTGCAGTTATTGAAAAAAGTGAAACAAGAAGCGTTTTACAAATTAAAATATTTGAAGGCAGAAATCGTCAAATAAGAAAAATGTGTGAAGCCGTAGGTCTTGAAGTTATCCGTTTAAAACGTACTTCAATCGGCTCATTAAAATTAGGTATGCTTCAACCTGGTAAATGGCGTGAACTCACTGCAGATGAAGTTCATAAATTATTGACAAACACCAAGAACTAAAATTGACAATGTATATAAATTCTTGTATAATATAATGATAAACCACGAAAGGTGAAACGTTAAAATGATAAGA
This sequence comes from Acutalibacteraceae bacterium, assembly GCA_045533655.1. GTDB lineage: Bacteria > Bacillota > Clostridia > Oscillospirales > Acutalibacteraceae > DTU089. Next base: position 43,747 of record JAZSIE010000022.1, on the reverse strand, counting down.
AGTATGACAGGCTTCGGCAGAGCACAAGTTTCTGTTGAAGGATTCAATATTACAGCAGAAATCAAAAGCGTAAATCACAGATATTTTGAGTTTTCAACAAGACTTCCGAGAGCGTACGCTTTTTTAGAAGAAAAGATTAAAAGTTATCTTTCAACTTATATTTCAAGGGGTAAAGTTGAGTGTTCATTAACAATTGAAGCAACAGCGGACGATAGCGTTGTTGTTAAAGTTAACGAGCCATTAGCAAAAAGTTATTATGATGCAATTCACTTTATTGGCGAAACGTTTTCGGTTAATGCAAACGTTTCTGCACAAGATATTGCAAGGTACCCAGAAGTATTATCTGTAACTAAAAATGCAGTTGATGAAGATGATTTGTGGAACAAAGTACAAGCAGTGTTAGAAGAAGCGGTTAAGAAATTTATTGCTATGAGAGAGCAAGAAGGCGAAAAACTTAAAAATGACGTTCTCTCCCGTGCAGATACAATCATTAAAAACGTTGAATTCGTTGAAGAACGTTCACCTGAAACAGTTAAAGAATATAATGAAAAACTCCTTACAAGAATGAAAGAAGTTTTAGAAGGTTCTCAGGTTGATGAATCAAGAATTCTCACAGAAGCGGCAATTTTTGCTGACAAAGTGGCAGTTGCAGAAGAAACTGTAAGATTAAGAAGTCACATTGACCAGCTTCGTTCTATGATGAATTCAGAAGAAGCAATAGGTAGAAAACTTGACTTTCTTGTTCAAGAAATTAATCGTGAAACAAATACAATCGGCTCAAAGGCTCAGGACGTAGAAATTGCAAAAGTTGTAATTGATACAAAAGCTGAAATTGAAAAAATAAGAGAGCAAATACAAAATATAGAATGAGTGTGTTTTATGAAACTTGTTAATATAGGTTTTGGTAATCTTATAAATGCTGACAGGGTAATTGCTGTTATTAGTCCCGATTCAGCACCCGCTAAAAGAATGATTCAGGAAAGTAAAGAAAGAGCAAATTTAATTGATGCCACACACGGCAGAAAAACTAAAGGTATAATTATTACTGATAGTGATAACGTTGTGCTCTCTTTTCTTTCTGCAGAACAACTTTTAACAAGATTCAATGATGAAAAAGGAGGTCGTGAATTTGGCTTCGAAGGATAAAGGCTTACTCGTAGTTCTTTCTGCTCCTGCTGGTTGCGGTAAAGATACCGTTTTAGCAGAAGTTAAAAAAGCAGATAAAAACGTAAAACAATCAATATCAATGACAACACGTTTTCCACGTGAAGGCGAAAAAGATGGTGTTGATTATTACTTTACTTCTCAAGAAGATTTTGAAAATAAAATCAAAGAAAACGGCTTTTTAGAGTACGTTAAATATGGTGTTAATTATTATGGTACACCAAAAAAAGCTATTGAAGAAATGGTAGATAGCGGTAAAACCGTTATTTTAAAAATTGAAGTTGAAGGTGCTGGTAACGTCAGAAAGATTTACCCTGATGCAGTTTCAATTTTCATAATGCCACCTTCATTAACTGAACTTTCACGTCGCCTTAAAAATCGTGGCACGGAAACCGAAGAAGATATTTGTCGCCGTTTGAAAATCGCAGAAGGTGAAATGCAAAGGGCGAAGGAATATAATTATATTGTTATCAATGACGATTTATCTGTTTGTGTAAATGACGTTTTGTCAATTATAAAAGCAGAAAGATTAAAATATAGCAATATGCAAGAAAAAGTTGAAGAAATTATTAATAACTGATTTGAAAGGAAGTTATATTTATGCTTAATCCAGATTTAAAAAATGTTCTTAATCAAGGTATCAGCCGTTACTCTTTAGTAACTGCAACAGCAAAAAGAGCAAGAGAAATCGCTATGACAAATCTCCAGGAAAAAAATCTCTCAACTGAAAAACCTGTTACAGTAGCTCTCGGCGAAATTATTGACGGTAAATACAAAATCGTTGAGCCAGACGAGATTAAAAATCTTTAATATATGTATAACGAGTCCTTAATTGCAGAAGTTGCAGTAGAAGGTCTTGTTTACCATATTGATGCACCTTTTACATATTTAATCCCTGAGAAATTTGAGGTTTCAAAGGGGTGTAGGGTGCTTGTACCATTTGGTAATGGTAACAGAAAGAAACAAGGATTTGTTCTCAATATAAAATCTCGTTCAGAAATAGACGAGAGTATTAAACTCAAATCAATCGTTGCGGTACTCGATGAAGTACCGCTTCTTGATGATGAAATGTTGTCTTTAGTGACGTATTTAAAAGAGAACACATTCTGCACGTTGTTTGAAGCGGCTAAAGCAATGCTTCCAAGTGGTATTGGTCTTCAGTACATTGTATCCTTTATGGTAGATGAAACTGTATCTTCTTCTGTAATAGAAAAATTATCAAAAGAAGAAAAAGCAGTATATGAGTATTTAAAAGGTGGCTGTAAATTCCAGAAGAAAGAAAAAATTCTTTCAGATTTGGGTTTTACGGCAGATTCTGTTGTGCTCGAAAAACTCGTTAAAAAAGGTGTTTTGGTTTCTAACGTTGATACAAAACGAAAAACAGGCGATTTGACTGTAAAAAACGTGAGAATTGCACTTTCAGAAGATGATGCCGAAAGTAAATTGAGTTCTCTGACGCCAAAACAACGTTCAGTTCTTTCATTACTTCTTGATATAGGTTCTGCTTCAGTTAAGGAAGTTTGTTATTTTACGGGCGTTACTGTTGCAGTTGTTTCTGCACTCAGTAAAAAAGGCTATGTTGAAATATTTGATAGTGAAGTTTACAGAAAACCTAAAATTACAGCTGAAAAAAAGATTACACCAATTCCGCCATTAACTGAAAATCAACAAAAAGCTTTTGAGGTTTTAGAAAAAAAGGTTGATGAAAAAAAGGCGGGTGCCGCACTGTTATTTGGCGTTACCGGTAGTGGTAAAACACAGGTTTTCATAAAACTAATTGAAAAGGTTGTAAATAGTGGTAAAGGTGTTATTGTTATGGTGCCTGAAATTGCTCTTACACCGCAGACAATTAACGTCTTTTATTCATATTTTGGTGATACAGTTGCAGTTTTTCACAGTGCTCTTTCAGCAGGTGAAAGAATTGACGAGTGGAAGCGTGTGAAAAATGGTGAAGCAAAAATTGCAATAGGTACACGTTCTGCAGTCTTTGCACCTTTTCAGAATCTCGGTCTTATTGTAATGGACGAAGAACACGAGCACACTTATAAATCTGAAATGACACCACGCTACCACGCAAGAGACATTGCTAAATTCAGATGTGTAAAAAATGATGCTTTTTTACTTTTATCTTCAGCAACTCCGTCGATTGAATCTTATAAAAACGCAATTGTTGGCAAATATACTTTTGTAAAACTTACAGAACGCTTTGGCAAAGCAGTTTTACCGGAAGTTAAAACCGTTGATATTTCAGATAGTAAAAGCATAATAAGCAACGAACTTTATTCAGAAATAGAAGCAGTTTTGGAAGATAAAAAACAAGCCATTCTTCTTATGAACAGACGTGGTTTCAATACGTTTGCAACTTGTGAAAGTTGTAAAACTGTTGTCACTTGTCCTAATTGTAGCATTTCGCTCACTTACCACAATGCAAATAATCGTCTAATGTGTCACTATTGTGGCTATTCTATGAGTTTCACTGACACGTGTCCTACTTGTAATAATAAAACAATAAAATACGCAGGTTTTGGTACTCAAAGAATAGAAGATGATATTGAAAATATTTTCCCTAATGCAAGAGTTCTGAGAATGGATGCGGATACTACACTCGCAAAATATTCTTATGAAGATAAATTAAAAGCATTTTCAAACGGTGAATACGATATTCTTTTAGGTACTCAGATGGTTGCCAAAGGTCTTAATTTCCCTAAAGTAACGCTTGTTGGTGTTATATCTATCGACCAGCAACTTTACAATGATGACTTCAGAAGCAGTGAAAAGGCATTTGATTTGTTAACACAAGTTGTAGGTCGCTCTGGTAGGGGCGATTATAAGGGTAAAGCGGTAATTCAGACCGCACTTCCAGATAATGATATTATTACACTCGCTTCATTACAGGATTACGAAGGCTTTTTCGAGATGGAGAATATCATAAGAAAAGCAATGGTTTACCCACCATATTGTGATATCTGTTCGCTTATGTTTATGAGTGAAAATTATATGAAGTGTAACACTTCTGCTTCTCGTTTTCTTGAACAGATTAAATCTGCAGTAGGCGAAGAGTATTCCGATGTTAAGCTTAACGTTTTAGGCCCTTTACAACCAAAGGTTGCTAAAATCAATAATAAATACAGAAACGTAATTACAATAAAATGCAAAAATAATAAACGCTTCAGAAGTATGATTTCATCACTTCTTATAGCGTTTATGAAAGATAAATTAAATAGTGGTGTTACTGTTACGGCAGATATAAACCCACTTTAGAAAGGTTTTTAAAATGGCACTTAGAAATATTCGTGAAGATGGCGACCCGATTTTAAGAAAAAAATGTCGCCCTGTTACAGAATTTAATGAAAGACTTTTCGAGTTACTCGATGATATGGCTGAAACTATGTATGAAGCACCAGGTGTCGGACTTGCAGGTCCGCAGGTTGGTGTTTTAAGACGAGTTGTGGTTATGGACGTTGGCGATGGTCTTTTAGAGCTTATTAACCCAGAAATTACCAAGGTCGAAGGTGAACAGATTGGTGAAGAAGGTTGCCTTTCGCTTCCCGGTCTTTGTGGTATGGTTAAAAGACCTAAAGTTGTTCAGGTTAAAGCGCAGAACAGAGAAGGTAAATGGTGTCTTTATAAAGGTGAAGATTTAAAAGCACGTTGTTTCTGTCACGAACTCGACCATCTTGATGGTATTCTTTATAAAGATAATCTTTTAGAAGGCACAATGCTCCAGAGAGTCGGCGAAATTGAAGAGGTAGAATAATATGAGAGTAGTTTATATGGGAACTCCCGATTTTGCTGTGAAGCCACTTGAAGCGTTGATTAACAATAATTATGAAGTTGTCGGGGTTTTTACTCAACCCGACAAACCCGTTGGCAGAAAAGCGATTTTAACTCCGCCACCAGTAAAGGTTGTGGCAGAAAATAATAATATTCCGGTTTTTCAACCCGATTCATTAAAAAATGGTGCTGGTGTAAAAATATTAGAAGAATTAAAACCTGACGTTGTAATAGTTGTGGCTTACGGCAAAATTCTTCCTAAAGATTTTTTAGAATTTGCAAAACACGGTTGCATTAATATTCACGGCTCAATTTTGCCTGAATACAGGGGCGCCGCACCAATTCAATGGTCTGTTTTAGACGGTAAAGAATTCGCTGGTGTTACTTCAATGCAAATGAATGAAGGTCTTGATACGGGAGATATTCTTTTAGTTGAGAAAACAAAAATCGAAGAAAATGAAACTTCGGGTGATTTATATGAAAGACTTACAGTTTTAGGTGCTGACGTTCTTTTAAAAACACTTGAAGCAATTAAAACAAATTCATTAAATCCACAAAAACAAGATGATAGCAAAAGCAGTTATGCAAAAATGCTCGACAAATCACTTTCAAAAATTGACTGGAATTTAAAAGCTTTTGAAGTGCATAATAAAATAAGAGGTCTCGACCCTTGGCCGGTTGCGTTAACAACTTTTGATGGTAAAAATTTAAAATTATTCCGTTCTCGTTTGTTGAGTGAAAATTATAACAAACAAGCGGGAAGTGTCATTAAATCAAAAGATGGAATTATTGTTGTTTGTGGCGACAAAAAAGCGGTTTTAATCACAGAAGTTCAATTAGAGGGTAAGAAGAGAATGTCAGCAGTTGATTTTTCTCGTGGTGCCAATCTTTCCGATGGTGTAATTTTTGAAAGTTAAAATTCTATTAATAAATTTTTGCGATTATTTTAATTATTGAATTATATAATATTTTAAAAATGGAGGTGTGTAAGCTTTGTATTTTGGTGGAATGTATTTTGATATTTATTATTTTATTTTAGTTATCCCTGTATTCGTAATATCTTTAATAATTCAGGGAAGGTTAAAATCAACTTTTTCCAAATATTCAAAAATTGGTAATGTAAGGCAAATTACAGGCGCACAAGCAGCCGAAATGGTTTTAAGATATTATAATATTCACGATGTAAGAATTGAAAGAATTAACGGTAACTTAACTGACTGTTACGACCCTATAAGCAAGGTAATTAAACTTTCAGATTCTGTTTACAATAATCCGAGTATTGCCGCAGTTGGCGTTGCTTGTCACGAAGCAGGTCACGCCGCTCAGCACGCTGAAAAATACGTGCCAATAAAAGTGCGAAATTCAATTTTACCTGTATGTAATATTGGTTCAACACTATCAATGCCGCTTTTAATAATTGGTATAATTCTTTCATTTGAACCTTTAATCTGGGTTGGTATTGGTTTCTTTGCATTTACTTCCATTTTCCAATTTATTACGTTACCTGTTGAATTCAACGCAAGTAACAGAGCGCTTAACGTAATTGAGTCAACTGGAATACTTTCTTACGAAGAAAAACAAGGAGCTTCTAAGGTTTTAAGAATGGCTGCAATGACTTATGTTGCCGCTCTTGCAATGAGCCTTGCGCAACTTTTAAGGTTAATTTTAAGATATGGTGGTAACAGAAGAAGATGAGTGTTACTGCAAGACAAACTGCATTTTCAATTCTTTTGAAAATCGAGAAAGACAAAGCTTATTCTAATATCGCGTTAGACAGTGCTGTTAAAGGGGTTTCCCTCGACAGCACTGATTGTGCTTTTATTTCAAGGTTAGTTTATGGTGTAACTGAGCGAAAAATCACACTTGATTACATAATTTCACAGTTTTTAAGTCAACCATTAAAAAAATTGAAAACGGAAGTTCTTGTAATTTTACGAATTGGAACATACGAAATTCTGTTTATGGATAAAATACCGGTATCCGCTTCTGTTAATGAGAGTGTTTTGCTTACAAAAAACAATAAATGTCAGTTTGCTACGGGGTTAGTTAATGCAGTTTTAAGAAAAGTATCTGTTGAAAAAGAAAATATTTTTAATTCTCTTTCAGGTGAAGAAAGACTTTCTATATTATATTCTGCACCAATTGATTTGGTCAGATTTTTAAAACATCATTATAACGAACAAAATGCAGAAGAAATTTTAAAATCTGCTTTGAATAAAAAAGAAATAACAATAAGAGTTAACACGTTAAAAACTACCGAGAATGAATTAATACAAATTCTAAAAAAAGAAAATATTTCCACGGAAATAACGAGTCTTAAAAATGCCTTGATTATAAATACAAAAGGTGCAGTTTACGAACTTGATGCCTACAAAAAAGGTCTTTTTTATGTTGAAGATATTTCTTCTCAAATTTGTGTCAAAGAACTCGGTTTGAAAGAAAACTATAAACTTATTGACGTTTGTAGTGCCCCTGGTGGTAAAAGTTTTACTGCTTCACAATATATGAATAATACGGGTGAAATTTATTCTTGTGATATTCACGCTCACAGAGTCGAACTTATTAAAACTGGTGCTAAAAGATTAGGTATAAAAAACATTATTCCGACTGTAAACGATGCTACGGTGTTTAATGAAAAGTTTAAAAATGCCGATTGTGTTCTTTGTGACGTGCCGTGTTCAGGTCTTGGAATAATTGGTAAAAAACCAGAAATTAAATATAAATCGCTTGATGATATTAAAGAATTAATACCAATACAAAAAGAGATATTGAGTATAGCATCAAAATACGTGAAAAGCGGCGGTACTCTTATTTATTCAACATGTTCAATTAATCCGAATGAAAACAGAAAAGTCTGCGATTGGTTCTTAAAGGAAAATGAAGATTTTTATAGTGTAAAGGTTTCACCTGAAACTGAGAGATGTATTGACGAGGGTGATTACTTAACACTTTTACCGCATATAAATAATTGCGATGGCTTTTTTATAGCAAAATTTATTAAAAAGTAGTGTGTATATGGAAAAACAAGATATTGCTTCTCTTTCATTAGAAGAATTAAAAATACAAATTAAAGAACTTGGACTCCCACAGTTCAGAGCAACCCAGATTTATGATTGGATACATAAAAAGGGTGCCGTATCATTTTATGAAATGACAAATATAGGTAAACAATTGCAAGATAAATTAAATGACAATTTTGTAATTTTTAGTTGTTCTATTGAAAAAAAGTTGGTTTCAAGGTATGATAATACAGTAAAATATCTCTTTAAACTTCCCGATGACGAATATCTCGAATGTGTTGTTATGGATTACAAATATGGCCATACAATTTGTGTTTCAACACAAGTTGGTTGTAAAATGGGTTGTTCATTCTGTGCTTCGGGTATAGGTGGTTTTAAAAGACATTTAACACCATCTGAAATTTTAGGGCAGATTTATGCCGCACAACGTGATTTAGGTTTAAGGATTTCAAGAATTGTTTTAATGGGAATGGGTGAACCACTTGATAATTACGATAACGTTATCAAATTTTTAAAACTCGTTTCCGACGAAAATGGTCTTAATATCGGTATGCGACATATTTCACTTTCTACAAGCGGAATTGTACCGAGAATTTATGATTTGTTGGATTTAAATTTACAACTTACGTTATCAGTTTCTTTACACGCTCCGAATAATGAAATCAGGTCTCAGATTATGCCTGTTAACAGAAGTTGGGATGTTGATGAACTTTTAAATGCTTGTAAAATTTATGCCGATAAAACTTCAAGACGTATTTCTTTTGAATATGCATTGATTAAAGGGGTAAATGATACAACTGAGTGTGCAAATGAACTCTCAAAAAAATTAAAAGGAATACTTTGTCACGTTAATTTAATTCCTGCAAACGAAGTGCCAGAAAAAGGGCATAAACGAAGTGACGATAATAATATTAATAATTTTAAAAATATTTTAGAAAAGAACGGCTTGACCGTTACGATAAGAAGAACGTTAGGTAGCGATATCAATGCTTCTTGTGGACAGTTAAGACGAGAAAAGATTTTAGAAACGAGGTGAAGCGATGAAAATTCAGGCTTTTACAGATACCGGTAAGGTACGTGATATGAATCAGGATGCCTTTAAAACTGGCTTTTTTAAAGAAGGTGGTGCCTGGGCTGTTGTTTGTGATGGTATGGGCGGTGTTTCCGGTGGTCAGGTAGCGAGTGAAATATGCGTTAATGAGGTTTCATCGCATATTGAAAAAGGTTGTCGTAAATCAATGAGTATGAAATCTGTTAAGAATTTACTCGTTTCAGCAATAACTGCAGCCAATATAAAGGTTTTTGAAACTGCTAATGAAAACAAAGAATATTTTGGAATGGGTACAACTGTTGTAGCAGTAGTAATCTTAAATGGTTTTGCAGCAGTTGCACACGTTGGTGACAGCAGAGCATATTTTATAAATGACGATATAAGACAAATTACCCGAGACCATTCGGTTGTTCAATATCTTATTGATACGGGTAGAATTACAAAAGAAGCAGCAAAAACACACCCAGACAGAAACGTAATTACACGTGCAGTCGGAGTTAATCCGGAGGTTGATGTTGACGTTGATATTATCCCTATAAATGAGGGTGAAACGATACTTATTTGTTCAGATGGACTTTATGAATATGTTTCCGAAAAAGAAATGTTTGATATGATTAAAAATCCAGACGAAGATGAATCTGCCAAGAAACTTTTAGAGATGGCAAACGAAGCAGGTGGAAAGGATAATATAACGGTAGTAACCGTTGAAGGCTGATTTTTATGGAAAATTATGTTGGTAAAAGATTAGACGGACGTTATGAAATACAAGATATTATCGGTGTAGGTGGTATGGCTGTTGTTTATAAAGCATACGACAGCATTGATGATAGAATTGTTGCAATAAAAGTATTAAAAGAAGAATTTTTAGCAAAAGAAGAATTCAGAAGAAGATTTAAAAATGAATCAAAGGCTATTGCAATTCTTTCTCATCCTAATATTGTTAAAGTTTATGATGTGAGTTTTGGTGACAGACTTCAATATATCGTAATGGAACACGTTGAAGGTATAACTCTTAAAGAATATATCGAACAATGTGAAGTTGTTAACTGGAATGAAGCGTTGTTCTTTTCTATTCAGATTTTAAGAGCAATTCAGCACGCTCATGATAAAGGTATTGTTCACCGCGATATTAAACCGCAGAATATAATGCTTCTTGATAATGGTCTTATAAAGGTTACAGACTTTGGTATTGCTCGTTTCAGCCGTGGCGAAACAAGAACGCTCACAGAAAAGGCAATCGGTTCAGTTCACTATATAAGTCCAGAACAGGCAAAAGGTCAGTTAACAGACGAAAAAGCAGATATTTATTCAATAGGCGTAGTGCTTTATGAAATGCTTACCGGTAGGTTGCCTTTTGATGCAGATAGTGCAGTTTCTGTTGCATTAAAGCAATTACAAGAAGAAGCGGTTCCTTTAAGAAGTATAAATCCTGATATTCCAATCGGATTTGAACAAATTACTTTGAAAGCAATGCAGAAAAGCACCCGTGACAGATATCAGACTGCTTCTGAAATGCTTCTTGATTTAGAAGAACTTAAAATGAACCCTAATATCAAGTTCGATTATCAGAATTATTTTGTTGACAAAGAACCTACACGTTATATAGGTAAAATTCAAGAAAAGAATACTTCACAAAAGAACGAACCAATAAAGCAACCAACTGGTGAATATAAGCCAATAAAAACTTCTGAATATGAAGATAACGCTTATAATCGTTATCGTGACGATATGCCACAGCAACGTGTTCGTGAGGGTTCACAAGCACAATACAAACAAAATAGCGTAAAGAAAACTAATTTTACAATTATAATGAGTGTTGTGTTTGCATTTCTTCTCATTTTAGCGATAATTTTAGGTGTTTTTATTAGAAATGGCACACTTATACTCGGACCAAAGAGAACCGAGGTAGAGAGTTTCATTGGTATGGATTATATTGAAGATATAGAATTCAATAATGAGTATATGGATAAATATACTTTTGAAATAGTTTATGTATCATCTTCAGACTATGAAGAAGGTGTTGTTACTGACCAGGACCCTAAAGCAGGGGATACAATCGCTAAAAATGGCGTAATTAAATTATACGTTGCAAAATCCGGTGAAGGTAAAATTATTCCTGATTTAGTAAACAAAAACTATAAACAGGCTCGTGACACTTTAGAATCTATGGGCTTTATTGTTAAATTACAGGCAACTGAAAATGATATAATTGAAGTTGGTAATGTTATAAGTACAAATCCGAGTGCTAACACAAGTGTAATTGAAGGTTCAACAATTACAGTTTATTATGCCGTTGATACAAGTGCTGAAAGCCAGTTTAAAATGCCTGATTTAGAAGGCAAGTCATTAGATGATGCTAAAAATATTCTTGAGAAAAATGGTCTTGTAGTTTCAAAAATTGAAACAGTAGATAGCAGTATCAGTGAAAATTTTGTTGTAAGTCAATCACCGGCAGATGGCTCACCAGTAAGAAAAGGTGATGAAGTAATAATTACTGTAAGCAGTGGTTACACTTCAACAGAAATTAATATTCAACTTCCAAAAGCAGGTGTTATTAACGTTACTGCAACTGTTGATGGTAGCGAAACATTTAACGAAGATATTGATACTGATGCACACTCAAGTTACGCTATAACCGTAAAAGGTAAAGCAAATGATGCTAAAATCAACATTTACCTTGATAATTGTCTTTACTATGAAGCGGTTGGAGATTTTACAAAAGAAAATGTAAGAATTTCTAATTCAAAAACACACAATGTCGCTTTCTATAAAGATGTTGTTGGTTTAAGTGAAGTGGAAGCTATTAATATTTTAAATACTGCAGGTTACAGAACTATTCAGATTAATCGTGAATTAAGCAGTGAACCTGCTGGTACTGTTATAGCACAGTCTCCGACATATTCGTCAGCGCCACACGTAGATACGGCTACAACTATTGTTCTTACTGTTTCAAAAGGTGAAACAGATACACCTGTTGTAGATGATGGTAATGGTTCAAATGATTTAGAGGGTATGAACTGATAAATGACAGAAAAACAGTTAAATGGAATTATAATAAAAGGTATTGGTGGTTTTTATTACATTGAAGCCGATGGTGATATTTATGAATGTAAAGCACGTGGTGCTTTCAGAAAGAAAAAAATATCACCATTAGCTGGTGATAACGTAACCATTACTGTTCGTGAGAATGGTGAAAATACCATCGATGATATTTTGGAAAGAAAGAACTTTCTTATTCGTCCACCTGTTGCAAACGTTGATACACTTGTTATTGTTTCATCTGTGAAGGAGCCTGTACCAAGTACTCTGGTTATCGACAGACTCACAGCAATAGCAGTAAGCAAAAATATCAAACCGTGCATTGTTTTCTCAAAAAGTGACTTGGGTGATACTAAAGAATTTGAAGAGATTTACAAAAAAGCGGGTTTAGATGTTTGTTCAGTATGTTGTAAAACAGGCGAGGGTGTAGAAAAAGTCAAAGAAATGATAAAGGGCGGTATTACTGTCTTTACGGGTAATACAGGCGTAGGTAAATCATCGCTTTTAAATTGCATTGATTCACGTTTTTCAATCGAGACAGGTGAAGTCAGCAGTAAACTTGGCAGGGGAAGGCATACAACCCGTGACGTAACACTTCACAAAGTGAATGATTTTTACGTTGCAGATACACCGGGTTTTTCTTCTTTGGATATTGAAAGTGGAGAACTTATTATGAAAGAAGATTTGCCATATTGTTTTCCTGAATTTTCAGAATATTTGGGTAAATGTCGTTTTTCGAGTTGCACTCACACAGTAGATAAAGGATGTAAAATTCTTGATGCTCTTGAAAATGGGGATATTCACGAGAGTCGTCACTTAAGTTACGTTACAATGTATAACGAAGTTAAAAATATTAAAGAATGGCAGCTGTAACCAATTTATAAAATTCTCATAATATGTAGTAAAGAATGTTAAGGAGTGATTTTATGAAAGTTGTTGTTTTTGAAAGTCCTAAAATTTTTAAAGGTATTCTTAAACTTGTGTTTGGAATTAAGGACGATTAAAATTATTTACATAAAATATAGAGTGAGCGTGTTCGAACCAGATATGGTTTAATACAGTCACTTTTCCCCGTAACGTCGTTAAAACTCTTGAAATACGACAGTATTCCTGCGAGTTTTGCCTTGTTACAGAAAAAATTGCCAAGTATTAAACTTCGCAGAACCTTAAATGTCCGAGTTTGCGTACATTTTGGATTTTCTTTGGCGTAGTTATACTGGCGTATATCAAGACAAAAAAATACAAAAGGTGCGTGAAATCGGACATTTAAGGCATATTTGGTTCGAATACACTCACTCTAAGTGTAACGGCGTAGTTTATAACAAACTACGCCGTTACGTTTTGAGGGATGAGAATTTTTTGGGCTTTCGCCCTATAAGGAGATTAAATGATTGATTCTGAATTATTTAGTAGGTTTTTTAATTTTATTAAGACGGGCATTAACTGTTAATAATTCTTCTTTTGTAACAGTAATATTAGCCATACCTACCATAGAAGACATACGAAGAATTGAGAAGCCGCCGAGCATCTGCATCATACTGCCACCCATAGATTTGAAGTTGATATCAAATCCGCCACTCTTCTTTTCGCCATCTTTACCTTTTTTGTTAGCTTTCATTTTCTTTAAGAGTTTCATACCAAAGAGTGCTACAACAAGCTTAGCACGTTTGCTTTCAAAGATTTCTGAAAGTTTATCGTTAATTGAGAAATAACCTTCCGGAGCAGTAACGTCAAACCAGTTAAGAATTGCACCTTTTTCTTTTAAGCGATATTCTTCGTTGAATGTGTCAACTTTCTTGATAACACTTTCATCTTTGCATTCGCCGGCAACTGCTTCAAGTTTTGTTTCTCCACTGTTAGGAACATCAAAGTAGAAGAAGTGGTCATCTGCCTTTTTCTTACCTAAAGAAACGCCGTTATAGAAAAGTTCAACTTCAGGAAGATTTGAGTAAACAGTAACTTTTGTTACGTCTTCAACTCTGTCAATATAACGCTTGCCACAGATATGAACGAAAGGTTCATCTGAAAGCCATGCTTTATATGCATAGAATGCATCTTTTTTATATTTACGGTCAAATGTCATAAGACCTTTATGGTTCTGACCGTTTTCGCCACCTTCGTTTCTCGCATCTGCACCAAAGTCAAACATATTCCAAACGTGAGTAGCCCACATATATTTACGTGTAAAGAGTTGCTTTATGAGTTCTTCGTGGTAATATGCCTGATATTCTTCTGTATAGTCACCTTGTGTTGGGTTAGATGTGTGCCAGTTAAGTGCTTCACAACCATATTCACTACAACCAATTGGAATATTTGGGTGTTTCTGGTGGAATTTATCGAACCAAGGACCGTTCATTGTTGTGTCGCCACCATACCAACCGAAGTAGTGGTTATATGAAACAACGTCAGGAATCTGAAGGTATGGACTATCCATACTACACATAGAAACACACGCAATTGTAGTGAGTCTTGTTTTATCCATTTCGTGAACAAGGTCATTTAAGATTTTGTGGTTTTCAATTAAATCAGGGTCATTTTCACCAGCCATCGTAATTTCATTTGAAAGACCCCATACAACGATTGAAGGGTGGTTGTAGTTCTGAGTAACTAATTCTCTCATCTGAGAAATTGTGTTTTCTCTACCGGTAGCCATATGCTGAGAAATATAAGGGATTTCTGCCCAGATTACAAGACCTTTTTCGTCACATAAATCATAGAAATATTGGTCATGCTGATAGTGAGCAAGACGAATTGTTGTTGCACCAACTTCTAAAATTAAATCAATATCTTCTCTGTGGTGTTCAGGGAGTAATGCGTTACCAATGCCCCAACGGTCCTGATGGCGTGAAACACCACGAAGTGGGTATTCTTCACCATTAAGAATAAAGCCGTTATTTGGGTCAATTTTAAATGTACGACAACCAAAAGGGGTAGAAACGTTATCAAGAACAGTTTCACCATCTAAGAGTTCAACTTCTGCAGTGTAAAGATAAGGGTCTTTTTTACCGTGCCAGAGATGAACGTCAGCAATATTTAAATTAACAACTTTTTCGTTTGAAACAGTTTCACAAACAACTGTACCCGTAGCATCTTTAATTACGTATTTTAAAGTTGGTGTTTCAACGTTTCTGACAAAAACTTCAATTTCAATTTTAGCATCTTTACCAGTAATTTCAGGTGTAACTTTAATACTTGGACTACCATAGTAATCTAAATCAAAGTGTTTTTCGTTTACACCAATAATGTTAACGTCACGATAAAGACCACCGTAGAATGTAAAGTCTGCCATTTGTGGATAGACTCTGTCATTTTCACTGTTATCAACGTCGATTTCAATAACGTTTTCATCTTTTAAAACGTTAGAAATATTTACTCTCCAGGTAGAATAACCACCATCGTGATGTGCTAATTTTTTGCCGTTAACTGTAACGTCGGCAGAAGAGTTAGCACCACGAATTTCAAGGTAAACTAAATCTGTTTGTGGTAAGTCTGTACGAGCGATTGTTTTAGTGTATTTGCAAGTGCCACGGAAATAGTCTGCACCGCCGTCCTGACCATCAATAGCGTTCCAAGAATGTGGAAGATTAACGTTCTCTGGTGCAGTTTCAGGTTTTGTGAAAACCCAATCTTTGTTGATGTTAATAATTTGTCTCATTGGTCTCGCATCCCTTCAATAAGTTATTATTCTTAATTTTAATTTTATTATAGCAATAAAATCATTTTTTTGTTATGAAAATTTTTGGGTGTTATTGCACAATATTTATATTTAATTGCTAAAATCTGTTGAATTTTTGATGAAGTTGTACTATAATATATTCTGTTAAAGAATTTATTTAGGCGATTTAACATATTGGAGGGGCGAAGGATTGTTTTACGATTCAGAATTACACTTTTTACAGAGTGTGTTAAAAAAATGCAGAGTGCAGACGTTAATTATTAACGCAAAAGAAAATCCTGAAAGTAATCTTGATTTAGGCTTGAGAACACTTTTAGAAGTTGATAATCATTTTGAAAAGCCTTTAGTTGAAGTGCTTGGTGAGATTTCTCGCAATACAATACATTTACTTACAGATGGTTATATGTGTAAGTATATTTATTTACAACTACCAGGTGATGATTTAGAAAATATATTAGTAATTGGTCCGTATCAGACAAAGAATTTTAATCACGAAGAAATTCTTGAATTAGCTGAAAAAAACGTTGTTCCGCCATCAAAGATGCGTGATTTTGAAAGTTATTATAATGGTTTACCGCTTGTTGGTGACGAAGGTCAGTTGATTTCTTTGATTGATACTTTTGGTGAATTTATATGGAGTGGTAGTTCAAATTATCGCTTTGCTGAATATGAATTAGAAACTAATTTAGATAGCGTTTCGGGAATAATAAATAAATCGCTTTCTGAACATGATTCTCTTAATTGGAACAGTAAACTTGTTGAAGCAAGGTATGCTTTTGAAAACGAATTCTTGTTTGCAATAACTCAAGGTAACTATCCTAAAGCTAAACACCTTATGTCACAGATTAACAGCATTCAGATTGACCAGCGTAATGCTGACCCAATAAGAGATTTAAAGAATTACGCAATAGTAATTAATACACTTTTTAGAAAATCTGTTGAGCGTGGTGGTGTTCACCCAATTCATATTGATAGTATATCAAGTGAATTTGTAAAAAAGATTGAACTTCGCTCTACTGTTGAAGATATTCAAAAATTAATTTTCGAAATGGTTAAAGTTTACTGTCAACTTGTAAATAAATATTCGGTAAGAGATTATTCTCCAACGGTTCAAAAAGTAGTTGTAATGATTGAAAGTAACCTTTCTTCCGATTTAACTCTCAGCGAACTTGCTTCAAGTCTTAATATCAATGCAAGTTATCTTTCAACTGTATTTAAAAAAGAAACTGGTAAGACAGTGACTACTTACGTTAATGAAAAAAGAATTGAATTGGCTCAGGAAATGTTAAAAACAACAAACTTACAAATTCAAACAATAGCACAATATTGTGGTATTGTTGACGTTCATTATTTTACAAGGTTATTTAAGAAAACAACGGGTCTTTCACCAAAACAATTCAGGGAAGAGAGTAATTAATAAAAAGGCGTTGTGCTTCATTTACACAACGCCTTTATTTTTATATTCCTATACAATAATCATCTTTCGCATCTGCAATTTTAACTGTAATAATTTCACCTGCACGCTTTATACTATCATATATTCTTACAGGAGTATAATTTTCTGTGTAACCTTCAGAATATTCATCTTTATCTGTTTCAAACAGAACGTTAACAGTTTTGCCAATCTGCTTTTTTAAATATTCTTTTCTTGTTTCATTGGTTATTTCAGTTAATTTTTTTGCACGGCTTTCTTTAACAGCGTTAGTTAATTGTGGTAATTCTGCCGCTTTTGTGCCTTCTCTTACAGAGTAGGGGAAAATGTGTGCTTTTTCAAATTTAATTTCTTTTGCAAATTCTAAAGTTTCAATGAATTCTTCTTCCGTTTCTGTTGGAAAACCCGTAAGAATATCAGTTGTAATAGTAGCATCGGGAAACACGTCTCTTAAATTCTCGGTTAACGTTTTATATTCTTCTGCCGTATAATGTCTGTTCATTTTCTTTAAAACAGAGTTTGAACCACTCTGGAGTGAAATATGAAATTGTGGGCAAAGTTTATTCAATTTACCAAGTTTTTCAATCATTTCTCTTGTAATATGGTCTGGCTCTAAAGAGCCTAATCTTATACGTTTTATATTATCATATTTTTCAGCAAGTTCTAAGGCATCTGGGAGTGAGTATTCTGTACCTTTACCATAATCAGAAAGATTTATTCCAACAAATACAATTTCTTTGTAACAATTATCATTTAATACTTTTAACTCTTTATCAATATTATCTAATGATTTTGAGCGTGAAAATCCACGAGCGTAGGGGATAAGACAATATGAACAATATCTGTCACAACCATCTTGAATTTTTAAAAATGCACGTGTATGACCATCAAATTTTGTAATACCAGTACCTATGAAAGCATCGTCACGGGAATGACATATATGAGCATTTAACGTTATTTTATTTTCAAAGTATTTCTTGAGAATGTTAACTATATCAGTGTTGTTTCTGTTTCCCATCAAAATATCAATTTCAGGTAAATCGTTCATTATGGTATCCGGTTCAGCCTGTGAAGCACAACCAGTCATAACTATAACGGCATTTTCGTTGTTCTTTTTTAGTTTTCTTACAGTCTGGCGAACTTTTCTTACACCTTCTGCAGTAACGGTACAAGAATTTACTATAATTATATCAGCAGAAGTCGGAGAGTTTGTGACTTCATAGCCGGATTTAACTAAAAGCTCGTTCATTTCTTGCGTTTCATATTGATTAACCTTACAACCAAAGGTTGTGAAAAAAACTTTCATAAATTACCCCTGAAAAAATCGTTTCGGAGAAAAACTCCGAAACGATTATATCATAAAATTTTTAATTATGCTACTACTTAAAAAGTAACAGGAACATCAATTTCTATTTTACTATCGTTTAGGTCAGAGAACCCATTTGCACCAAATACTCCATAGAGAGTTTCGTCAATAAATTTACAAATAATTTCAAGTGCTTCGTCTGTACTTGTGTCTGCAGGAGCATCACCTACACCAACTCTGTAAAGAGCATATTCAAATCTTTCTAACAAAGCTTTAGCAGAAGTTGGCTCGCAGATTGTATTTTCAAGATATACTTCAGCTTCTTCATATACAGCTCTGAGTTCTTCAATATCTTCTGCATTGTAAAGAGTTGAGTCTTCTGCATATTCAGCAAATACCTTATCAGCATCATCAAAGCACCAACGAGTAATATTTCTTGTGTTTCTGTTGCCGTTAAACTGTGGGAATTTATCAGGCATATCAGCAGTAGAATTTATTTGGTTAGAAGCAAGTTTAGCGATAAGCTTAATTATAACGTCGTTTCTACCAACTTCGTGGTGCTGACCCTGGAAGAACCAAACGTTGTCAGGGAAGAGACAAGTTGAAGCGTCAACACTACCATCTGGAGAGATGTATTTAGGGTCTCTTGTTGCGATATATTCTTCTGAAAGAACTTCGCCAGCTTTAGCGTAAGTAGCGCCAAGAGAAGTTGAGTCGATATCGATAATAGCATCACTATTTGTAGTAAGAGAAGACTTCATAGCAGCAAAGAAGCAGTAGTCCTGTGCACTATAATCAAGGTTGTAACCACAAACATTGTGAACAAGAGCACCTTGCTTGTTTAATTTAATAAGATTATCTTTAAGGTTGAGTCTTGCTTGTTGGAATTTTTCAATAGTTGCATAAAGTCTTGAATATTCAGGGTCATTCTTTATGAAACTGTATTTGTTAATAACATCATCATATCTGTCCTTTGGAATCATAGCCCAGAATTGTGGACAGTTAAGCATTAATGTATCAAGAATACCGTCAACTGCTGCAGTAAGAATAGCTTCAATAACTGAACGTGGGAAAATTTTGAGAGCAACGTTGATGAGGTGACCTAAGGTTGCGTAACCATTCATTTCCTTCATAACCATTGGTAAGAATTCCTGGAAGAAGAACTCATCTTCAATGTTAAAGTTTCTCATGTAGAAGTCGCCCATAACGTCAGTACCATCAAGACAAGAAACTACATTGAGAACTTTGTTGATATCAGGATAGTTTGTATTCTTGTAAAGTTCAAGGTAAGCTGTAAGGATTGTACCACCAAGTGAGATAGTAACAATATTCACCTTATCTTTACCCGTTTGTTCTTTAACCATCTGAATATATTTATCAAGCTTTGCAGCAGTAATCATAGGGTCAGAAATAAGTGGGAATGTGAAGAAGTAAAGATTATCTTCGCCACCGATTTCATCAACAACAGATTTCATTGGAATCATTCTGTAGAAATAATCTCTGTCATCCTGACTCATCTGAGAAATAGGATATTCATAAGTGATTGTCTTGAGATTTTCTTTTGCTTTACCATCTTTATCTGAAGCTTGAATTGAGAAAACCTGAGTAACAGTCTCGTAAACAGCATCAGAAAGACCCATATCAGCTTGCATTAAGAGTGAAGTAACAAGTGGACCAGCAACTGTACCAGCTAAAATGCCTGGAAGAGTTGAAGAGTCAATAATAAGAAGTCCGCCAGAAAGCTCTTCACCATTTGAATTAACTGCTGGGTTGCCATTTTCATCTGCGAGGTAAGAAACTGATTGGCTGATACCAGGGATGATAATGGTAGGCGCAACATCTTTATTAGCAGCATCGTGCTTTTCAGGCTCATCAATATTTGCAAAAGCATTACCTGAAGTTTTAATGAGGTCAATAAAGTCATCAACACTGTTGACACTCATATAGGTAGAAGTAGAACTGCTACCAAGATTTGGGTTGAGATAACTTGCAATTGCAAATACACCCGCAGTCATAGCTGAAAAAACGAAAGTGGATGCAAGAAGAAAAGCAAGAACTCTTTTGGTTGTCTTTTTCATCGAAAAAGTCCTCCTTACTTAATATACAATATAATACATAATAAAATATAACATATTTTCTAAAATTTAGCAAGAAAAAGTGAAGTTAAAATTGTATAAAATCTATTGTTAATTTTTGTTGACTTTAAACGAAAAAAATCATATAATGATATTGTTAAGGTGACGGGAGCCGAACACCGCACGGTTTTGGAAGACAAAATTCCCATTAACAGCGTCAAAACTCTAAACATTGAAAGGGGTTAACCTGAGAATTATGGCATTTTTAACTGCATATATAGCGACAATTATTTTTATTTTTGGTATAGTTATCGGTAGCTTTCTTAATGTTCTTATTTATCGTTTACCTATCGGTCTCGATTTTGTAAAAATCAATTCAATGTGCACAACCTGTAAACACAGATTGCATTGGTATGATTTATTTCCGCTTTTCAGTTGGATATTTTTAGGTGGTAAATGTCGTTATTGTAAAGCAAAAATTTCTGCTCAATATCCAATAGTTGAAGCGCTTAATGGTATTTCTTACGTATTAATTTATTTCTTTTTATGTGGTGGTAATGCCATTGAAGGTCTCAGTCTGAAACTACTTGGTTATATGGTTGTGGCTTCTTGCTTGATTGTTACAGCGTGGATTGATTTTAAACATCAGATTATACCTGACTCAATGTGGATTTCAATTTTTATTGGTGGTATTTTTATTGTTATTGATGCAATAATTACCGGTGAGTTTTCAAAAGATTACATAATTTCAAAAGTAATTGGTCTTTTTGCTATATCAGGCTTGTTTTTGATAATTGGTCTTGTATCTGGTGGAAGAGCTATGGGTGGTGGCGATGTGAAATTAATGGCTGCTGCCGGTTTTGTTCTCGGTTGGAAAGCCGTAATTGTTTCGTTGTTTTTAGGTGCGTTTGCAGGAGTTATATTCTCTATTGGCAGAAGAATTATTTCTAAAAAAGAAATGCGTGGTGTGATTCCTTTTGGTCCGTTTTTGTCAATAGGAATTATTGTTTCAGCATTTGTTGGTGAAAGAATATTCAATATGTATCTCGATATGTTTATATGACATTAAACCCATTTTACTCGCATATTATTATGTGGGTGAAGTTTCTATGTTCGTTTTATCAGTTTCAAAGAAAAAAATAAGAGTAGTCGCAGCAGTTCTTTTGCTTGTAATATTTGCAGGCGTTTGTACTGCAGTTTCACGTGTTCAATTGAAAAAATTAAATGCACAGTCGGTTGAAAATAAGTCGGGTGCTATTAATTTTAAAGCAGAAAATAATGAAGAACGGCTTAAGTTTATTTCACAATTCGGTTGGGAAGTTGATTCGGAACCAATTGAAGTATGCGAAGTAATTATTCCGCAAGAATTTGACGACGTTTACAGTAATTACAATGAAATACAACTTATGCAAAATTGCGATTTGCGTGATTATTCAGGTGAACGTGTCAAGAGATGGACTTATGTAATAAAGAATTATCCTGGGTATTCCGAAAAAGATACTTGTGTGCGTATTAATCTGCTTATTTTTGATGGAATGGTTATAGGTGGCGATGTTTCATCAACTGAACTTTCAGGATTTATGCACACTTTCAGAAAAGAGTAGAGTAAAAAAGTATGGGTAAAGAAAGATTAGATAAAATTATTGCTTCTTCAGGTCTTTCTACAAGAAGCGAAGTAAAAGGTTTAATTAAAAAAGGTCTTGTAAAAGTTAATGGCACTGTTGTAACTGATAGTGCCATTAAATTTGATTGTGAAACCGATAATATTGTTGTAGATGGCAAACCATTAAAAAAAGGCAAATTTGTTTACATAATGCTTAATAAACCCAAAGGTGTAGTCAGTGCTACAAATGATAACAGAGATTTAACAGTTGTTGATATTTTACCTGATGAATTA
Organism: Acutalibacteraceae bacterium; assembly: GCA_045533655.1. Lineage (GTDB taxonomy): Bacteria > Bacillota > Clostridia > Oscillospirales > Acutalibacteraceae > DTU089. The sequence goes on along the minus strand of JAZSIE010000022.1, from coordinate 21,313 downwards.
AAACGTAAAAATCTTTTTCCTGCTGGTAGATTGGACAAGGATACAGTAGGTTTTTGTCTTATTACTGATGACGGGGAGTTTGCTCACAATATTTTAGCCCCAAACCATCACGTTACAAAAACTTATATCGCTGAACTTGATAAAGAAATTGATTTTGAAAAGGGGAAAAAGGCATTTTTAGATGGTGTTGTTTTAAATGACGGTACCGTTTTACTTTCTGCTGATTTAGAAAAACTGGAGAATGGGGATATTCCAACTTATAAAGTTATTATTAAAGAAGGAAAGTATCACCAGGTGAAAAAAATGTTTTTGACACTCGGTGCTACTGTTACAGAACTTAAAAGAGTTAAAATCGGTAATCTTTCGTTAGATGAAACTTTAAAAGAGGGCGAAGCTCGTTTTCTTACAGAAAGTGAATTGTCAAAAATTACCGAAAAAACACATAATGTAGTGTGAAAATCATCTTTGAATTGTTTATTTGGTGATTTTTACTATATAAAATTTTATGTAATTGTATGTGCAATTTTTAATTATTTGTGTCTTTTTTTCACATAAAATTAACATTTTGCATAAAAAATGAAGAAAAATTCTAAAAAACACTTGCAATTTTTGTTGAAGTTGTGTATTATGTATAATTGTTAAATGGTCATTTTGTTCAAAAACTTATTTGGAGGTTAAAAAAATGTCCAACAGATTATTTCAAAGCGTAATTCATCAGATAAGAGAAGCTGTTGATAAAACTATCGGTGTTATCGACGAAACAGGTGCTGTCATCTCTTGCAGCGATTTAAGCAAAATCGGTGAAGTAAGAAACGTTAACACAAGTGCTATCTTCTCATCAAATACTCCTGTTGTTTCTGAAAATTGTACATATCAGAGTTTCGGAACTCACGTTCATCCGGAATGTGCAGCGTTTATTGAAGGTAATGATGAATTATCAAAAGGTTATCTTGGTATGCTTTGTGTTTCTCTTTCAAGCATAAAACAATATTATGATGAGAAATACGATCGTAGCAACTTTGTTAAGAACATTATTCTTGATAATATCTTGCCTGGCGATATTTTCTTAAAAGCAAGAGAACTTCATTTCAATAATGAAGCATCAAGAGTTGTTATTCTTATCAGACTTCTTGACAAAAACGACGTTTTTGTTTACGACGTTATTCAAAATCTCTTCCCCGATAAAACAAAAGATTTTGTTATTAATATCAGTGAAAGTGATATTGCACTCGTTAAAGAAGTTAAGAGTGATATTGACAGCAAAGATTTGGAAAAACTTGCTCGTTCAATTTCTGATGCTCTCACATCTGAATTTTATACACATTCACTTATCAGTATTGGTACAACTGTTACTGGCGTTAAAGAACTTGCACGTTCATTTAAAGAAGCACAAGTTGCTCTTGAAGTTGGTAAAGTGTTTGATACTGAAAGAAATATTGTAAGTTATGAACATCTTGGTATTGCAAGACTCATTTACCAACTTCCTACAACTCTTTGTGAAATGTTCTTAAAAGAGATTTTCAAAGTTGGTTCTATCGAAACTCTTGACCAGGAAACATTGTTTACAATTCAAAGATTCTTTGAAAATAATCTTAACGTTTCTGAAACATCAAGAAAACTCTTTGTTCACCGTAATACTCTTGTTTACAGACTTGAAAAAATCAAGAAACTTACAGGTCTTGATTTACGTGAGTTTGACGATGCTATCGTGTTTAAAGTTGCTCTTATGGTTAAGAAGTATCTTGATGCAAATCCAATCAAATATTAATAATTTGCACAAGCAGATTTATTCTTATTAAGAATTAATTGTTAATAAAAAATAAATTTAGCACATTTTGTTACAAAGGGGTTACATTTTGTAATAAAGTGTGCTATAATTACTTTATATTGTGCTTTTTTGTTAAAAGTACGGTTTATTGTGGATGTTTAAATTTTTAGAAATTGGGTGTTAAAGTTTGATAGAATTCAGAAATGTTTCTAAAGTGTACGAAGATACCAATACTAAAGCACTTTCTGACCTTAATATCAGAATTGAAGATGGCGAATTTGTATTTGTTGTAGGTGCTTCCGGTGCTGGTAAAAGTACGTTTTTAAAATTAATGATGAGAGAAGAAGTTCCGAGTTCTGGTCGTGTTCATATAAACGGGTATGACCTTAATGGTTTAAGGAAGAAAGATATTCCGTATTTCAGAAGAACGCTTGGTATAGTTTTTCAGGATTTCCGTCTTATTCCATCTATGAACGTATATGACAATATTGCTTATGCGATGCGTGTTATAGGTGCAAGAGAAGCAGAAATCAGAAAAAGAGTTCCATATCTTTTAGGTCTTGTTGGTCTTAATTCTAAAGCACGTTCTTTCCCTAACCAGCTTTCTGGTGGTGAACAACAACGTGTTGCACTTGCACGTGCACTCGCTAACAATGCAAGTATGATTATTGCCGACGAACCTACTGGTAATATTGACCCGAGAATGTCTTATGATATTGTTAACCTTCTTAACCATATCAACTCTGACGGAACAACTGTTATTATGGTTACGCACGATTATCATCTTGTTAAAACTTTTAATCACAGAGTTATTACTATTCAGAATGGTAAAGTTGTTTCAGATTATCCGGATGCTTCGCATATTGATGTTGAACCATATCGTTTTGATAATCCTGAAGATGAAGTTGGTACTTATTATTCTGATGATACAACAGTTGATTTTGACTATCTTATGAAAACTTATGGCGTTGAAACAATTGAAGCAAAAGAAGAAAATCCTTTTGTTGATGTTCCTACTGAGCCTAAGAATTTCCGTCCTACCGAGACTTATTCAATTTTTTCTGAGGAGGATGAGCAATGAGAGGTTTCAGATTAGGTTATTTAACACGAGAAGGCTTTAAAAATATCTGGGTTAATCGTTTTCTTTCTGTTGCAACAATATTAGTTTTAGTTGCTTGTCTTATTATAGTTGGTACAGGTTCTCTTATTTTCCTTAACATAAATTCACTACTTGATTTAATTGAAGGTCAAAACGTTGTTATGGTTTATGTAGCGGATGAAGCTACCGATTATGAAACGGAGTCGTTGGGGCTTCAACTACAAAATATGAATAACGTTAAAAACGTTGAATTTGTGCCACGTGAAGATGCTTTTGAAAATCAAAAAGAACAATTTGGTGACAAGGCTGCACTTTTAGAAGGTCTTTCTGCTGAAATTCTTCCCGATGCATATAAGGTTGTTGTTGATGACCTTTCAATGTTTGATAGCACAGTAAAAGAAATCAAAAAATTAGAATCTGTTTTACAGGTTCGTGAAAACAGTGACCTTGCAAGTAAGGTTGAAATGTTACGAAATGCAGTTTCCTATATAAGTTTAGGTGTAATTGTAATTCTATTCCTTGTTTCAATGTTTATTGTTTCAAACACTATAAGAATTACAATTTACAACAGAAGACTTGAAATAAGCATAATGAAAGCCGTTGGTGCTACTAATTCGTTTATCCGTTGGCCTTTCCTTGTTGAAGGTGTGCTTTTAGGTCTTATTTCTGCAGTCGTTTCGTTGTTACTTGAATACGTTGTGTATTCAATTGCACTTATTTGGTTTGCAGACCTTATGTCAACACTTGGTGGAACTCCAGTTGAATTCCTTGATTATATCTGGTTCTTCCTTGCTGTATTTGTGTTTATCGGTGTTGTAATTGGTACAACCGGTAGCCTTATTTCTCTTAATAAATATTTAAAGGAGCATAACAATGTTGTCGAAAATGACTAAATTTAAGAGTAGTAGAATTATTGCTTTAATAATTGCACTTATTCTTGCTTTCTCGTCAATTTCATTGTCTGTTTATGCGGTTACTGACTCTGAAAAAGCAGAGTATAATAAAAAAATTGAGGAAATCCGTGAACAAATTGCGGAGAATAAAAAGAAAATTCAGGCGCTTCGTGATGAAGCTGCAACCTACGATGACGAAATTGATGGTTATCAGGATAAAATTGATGTACTTCAATCTCAGATTGACCTTTACAATCAGGAAATTGCATTGATTGATGCTGATATCAAGGTTGTTGAAGATGAAATCACAGGTATAGAAAACGAGATAGAGGCTTTAAATAAGCAAATCAAAAAACTTGATAAACAAGTTATAAAAATTCAGCAGGATATTGCTGATACTTATACAATATTAGGTGAAAGAATTCGTGCATCTTATATGTCTGGTTCTGCTTCATCGTTAGAATATCTTTTAACTTCTGATGATTTCCAATATCAGTCATATCTTGAAAGAATTGAACTTTTAGAAAGAATTTCAGAGCACGATAATGCTGTTATTGAAGATTTAGAAAAAGATATTGTAAAACTTCAGGCTAAAGTTGAAGAAATTGAAGCAACCAAAGTTGAATTGAATACAAAAATTGAAGATTTAGATATTAAAAAAATTGACCTTGAAGCAAAGAAAAAAGAACAATTAGATGCTCGTCAGGTTATTCAGGATGCAGAAGATGAAATTCAGGCAGACCTTGATAAAGTAATGAGTGTTGTTAATAAACTTAATGCTTCAAGTAAAGAATATGAGAAGGCTATTGAACGTGGCGAGGCTACTATTCTTGATTATGAAAATAAGTTATCGGGTAATAACTCGAGTTATGGTAGCGGTACAACTGGCAATATGATTTGGCCACTTCCTTATGACAATACCTACGTTTCTTCTTCATTTAAAATGAGAACCCTTAACGGTGTTACAAGACAACATAATGGTATTGATATTTGTCGTGGTAGCAGTTCTTACGGTGCAACAATTGTTGCAGTTAAAGCAGGTACAGTTACAACTGCATATCATAGCGGTTATAATGGCGGTTATGGTCTTTATGTTGTTGTTGACCACGGCGATGGCGTTAAAACTTACTACGCTCATATGTCAAAAGTTTCTGTTAACGTTGGTGATTACGTTACACAAGGCACTAAACTCGGTGAAGTTGGTAATACAGGTTACTCATTTGGTGCTCATTTACACTTTGGTCTTATGATTAATGGTAGTTGGGTTAACCCGATGAATCATCTTTCAAAACCAGCCGGTCTCCAGATTAGAGGCTAAAAATAATAAAGTTCGTCCCTTTTTCATATATTTTGAAAAAGGGGCGTTTTTTATGATTATTTTAAAGTTAAATGAAGGTACGTATGAGAAAAGAAAAAAATTAAGACGAAAAAAGAGGGTGAACGAAGATTTATTTAATTATACAAGAACAGGTTTGATTATTAATAACAAACCACATTTTGTTATTTCTGTTGAAGAAAAACATCTTGTTGATGAAGATTTTAAAAAGTTGTTAGGAAGATATAAAGGTGAAATAATTGCAAGTGAAAAATTATCACAAAATGAGTTTATAAGCGGATTGTTGTTTAATGAAAAGCCATATTTGAAAAAGGCGATATATGAGAGTTTTTTGAAACTTTTTAATAATAAAAGAACAAAATCACTGAATGTATTTATTAAAGATATGACTTTTGATTTAAAGGATGATTTGCCGTCACTTTTGCCTGAAATAAAATCTTTGACTATAAAAGTTCAAGATGAATTTTTAATAAGAGATTGGCAAAGAGAATGTTTTATCGAATATGGCATAAGACCAAATGTAATTTTAGATAATAATTCTCAGATTTTTTCGTATGATGTTGTTGCAGATTTTGATAAAATAAAAAATAAAACTCTTACTATTGATTTTCAGGGAGAACAAAGGACCATATATCCTGATAGTAGTTTTTTTGAAATTTCAGATGAACTCAAATTTTTAGAAAACTTTGACCTTGAAAGTAGCACAATTTGTGCAGTTTTTGGTTCTCATCACCCTTAATAAGTGACACTTGTTGACTCGGACAGAAGTATATGATAAAATAAACAAAAATAAATTAAGGATATGTAAATTTATGTTGTTTAAAAAGAAAAATAAAGAGCAAAATGGTTACTCTTTTAAACCACGTGATTATGATAGAGAAGAAAGAATTGCTTTACAAAAAATCGTTTCAGGTACACCTGTAACACGAAAATTAATCCCGCAAGAAAAATTAGTGAAATTAACTTATAGTTATGTTGTAAGAAATATAAGAATTGGCAGTACAGCTGCACAAAACGTTAACACAACAAAATATCCACAAGTGTTTTTTAAATCTTTGAGAGATTTGATTGTAACAACAGAAAATCTTGTGAAAATTGAACCTTTCTGGCGTTTTGACGGTAGGGGACCAAGTGAACAATTAGAGGATTTAAACAACAGAAAAGATGCAATAATTAAAGGCTTTATTAACGAGAGTTTTTGCAATCTTGTAGCCGATATGGATAAAAAGTCATCACCTTCTCAAAAACAAAAAATATTTGATGATTATCAACAATCACTTATTAATAACAAAGATATTTTAGGTGAAGAAAATTTTGAGTTTTTTAAAAATTTATGTTACGAAAAATTGAATGTAATCAATGAAGAGAGTGAATAATTTTCACTCTTTTTTGTTTTTTATTCAGAAACATAATTTTTATTTGGCAAGGTGTACAAAATTAGGTGTTTAAACTTCTATTTTTCGTCATCAGTTTTATTGTGTGTTCTATTGACTTTAAGTTAAGAAAATGTTAAAATTTAAACATAGTTTTTTTATTGAAAATTTGTCTGATTGTTACTGACGGAAAGGGGAAATTAAAACATTCCCGAGTGGAGCACCACACGGAACTTTCAGGCTATACTGCCGACCGTCTGGGCACACTTGTTTTATGAACGGGTGCGCCCTTTTATTATTTTGTAAATCAATCTCGAAAGGATGTTAAATATTATGAAAAAAGTTGCTATTATTATGGGTAGTGACAGCGACCTTCCAATCGCAGAAAAAGCAATTAATACTTTAAAAGAGTTTAATGCTCCATTTGAAGTTCACGTTTTTTCTGCTCACAGAACTCCAGTAGAAGCAAAAGAGTTCAGTGAGAATGCAAAAAAGAATGGTTTTGGTGCAATTATTGCTATTGCCGGTATGGCTGCTCACTTAGCAGGTGCTATTGCCGCTAACACAACACTTCCTGTAATTGGTATTCCTGTTAAATCTGCTAATTTGGGTGGTATGGAAGCGTTGCTTTCAACTGTTCAGATGCCTTCAGGTATTCCGGTAGCAACTGTTGCTATTGATGGTGGTGTTAATGCCGCACTTTTGGCACTCGAAATTTTAGCAGTGGCAGATGACGATTTAGCAGAAAAACTTATTGCTAAAAGAAAAAATGATACTGCAGTTGTTTTAGAAAAGAACAAAGCAATAGAAGAAAAATTCAACGTATAAATTTTATAGATTTCGGAGGTAAAATATGGGCGGTTTTTTTGGTGTTGTATCAGAAAACGATGCAGTTCTTGATGCATTTTTTGGTACTGACTACCACTCACATTTAGGCACACGTCGTGCCGGTATGGCGGCAGTCAATTCTGAAATAGGTATTCAAAGAAAAATTCATAAAATCGAAAATTCACCTTTCAGAACTAAATTTGAAAATATTCTTAATGATATGAGTGGTAACGCTTCAATTGGTTGTATCAGCGACTCTGACCCGCAACCTTTAGTTATCTGCTCAAATTTAGGTAACTATGCAATTTGTATGGTAGGTGTTATAAACAATAGTGAAGCGTTGGTTAAACAATATTTATCATTCAGTGGTGGTCATTTCAGCGGAATGACTGGTGCAAAAATCAACTCTTGCGAAATTGTTGCTGCTATGATAAATCAGAAAAGTAGTTTCGTTGAAGGTATTAAATTTGCACAAGATGTTATTGAAGGCTCCGCTTCAATTCTTATACTTACTGAAAGTGGTAAACTTATTGCTGCAAGAGATAAGTTGGGCAGAACACCAGTTTTACTCGGTAAACGTGATGATGGCTTTTGTGTATCGTTTGAGGATTTTGCTTATAAAAAATTAGGCTATGATGATTATAAAGAATTAGGTCCTGGTGAAATAGTTGAAATTACAAGTAAAGAAGTAAAAGTTTTAGCAGAAGCAAGAGAAAAAATGAAAATCTGCGCATTCCTTTGGTCATATTACGGTTATTCAACTTCTTGTTATGAAGGCAGAAACGTTGAAGCTATGAGATATGAAAATGGTAAGATTATGGCTGAGACGGATAGAGAAAACGGCGTAGCGCAAGATATTGACTATGTAGGTGGCGTTCCTGATTCGGGCACTCCACACGCTATCGGTTACGCTAACGAAAGTGGTATTCATTTTGCAAGACCATTTATTAAATACACTCCAACCTGGCCAAGAAGTTTTATGCCATCTAACCAGAGAGAGCGTAATATGGTTGCTAAAATGAAGCAAATACCAGTTCACGCTTTAATTCAGGATAAAAAACTTCTTTTTGTTGACGATAGTATCGTTCGTGGTACTCAACTTCGAGAAACAGTTGAATTCCTTTACGAGAATGGTGCAAAAGAAGTTCATATGCGTTCAGCTTGTCCACCAATTATGTTCGGTTGTAAATATCTTAATTTCTCACGTGCAAATTCAGAAATGGAACTTATTACAAGAAGTACCATTTACGAACTTGAAGGCGAAGAAGGTGCAAAGCATATTGATGAATATAGCGATGCAACAACTGAACGTGGTCAGAAAATGAGAAAAGTGATTTGTGATAAACTTCACTTTGCTTCTCTCGAGTTCCAGTCACTTGATGGACTTATTAAAGCAATTGGTCTTCCGGCAGACAGAGTTTGTACTTACTGTTGGAGTGGTAAAGAAGATTAAAAAGTAAATTAACGATAGGAGAAAGATATTATGAATAATTCAAGATCAGAAAGTTATGCAGCAGCAGGTGTCGATATTACTGCAGGTTACAAAGCAGTTGAACTTATGAAACAATACGTTGCAAGAACAATTACAGATGGTGTTTGTTCAGACGTTGGTGGTTTCGGTGGTCTTTTTGAACTTCCAGAAGGAATGAAAAAGCCAGTTCTTGTTAGCGGTACTGATGGTGTTGGTACAAAACTTAAATTAGCATTTATTATGGACAAGCACGATACAGTTGGTATCGACTGTGTTGCTATGTGTGTTAACGACGTTATCTGTTCAGGTGCTAAACCATTGTTCTTCCTTGACTATATCGCTTGTGGTAAAAACGTTCCTGAAAAAATTGCAGATATCGTTAAAGGTGTTGCAGAAGGTTGCGTTCAGTCAGGTTCTGCACTTATCGGTGGTGAAACTGCAGAAATGCCTGGTTTCTATCCAGTAGATGAATATGACCTTGCTGGTTTCTCTGTTGGTGTTGTTGATAAAGAAAATATTCTCAATAATAAAGAAATGGAAGCAGGCGACGTTATTATTGCTCTTCCTTCAAGTGGTGTTCATTCAAATGGTTTCTCACTTGTCAGAAAAGTGTTTGACGTTGAAAATGCTGATATTAAAACTCCATTAGAAAGACTCGGTGGTAAATCAATCGGTGAAACACTTTTAACCCCTACTAAGATTTACGTTAAACCAATTCTTGCTCTCTTAGAACAAGTGAAAGTTAAGGGTATTTCTCATATTACTGGTGGTGGCTTCTATGAAAATATTCCAAGAAGTATACCGGATGGTCTTGGTGCAAAAGTTAACAAGAGTGCAGTTAAAATTCTTCCTATTTTCACTCTTCTTCAGGAAACAGGTAATATTCCTGAAAGAGATATGTTCAATACATTCAATATGGGCGTTGGTATGAGCGTTGTTGTTAAGAAAGAAGATGCCCAAAAAGCAATCGAAATTCTTAAAGCAAATGGTGAAGATGCTTATATTATCGGTGAAATCATTAAGTCTGACGAAAAAATTATTATTGTTGACTAATAGGTGTTACTATGAGTAAAAAGAATATTGTTGTTCTTGTTTCAGGTGGTGGCACTAATCTTCAGGCTCTTATAGATGCACAAAAACGTGGCGAATTAGGTAACGGTGAAATTACTTGTGTAATTTCTTCTAAAGAAGGCGCTTACGCTCTTACAAGAGCTACAGAAAATAATATCAAAACAAGAACTCTTATAAGAAAAGATTACGTTGATATTGCTTCATACAGCAAAGCGATGAGAGATGCACTTATTGAAGAAAAGGCAGACCTTATTGTTTACGCTGGATTTATGACAATACTCGATGAAAACGTGTGCGATGCATTCCCTAACAGAATGATAAACGTTCACCCGGCATTAATTCCTTCTTTTTGTGGTAAAGGCTTTTATGGACTTCACGTTCACGAAGAAGCACTCAAAAAAGGAGTTAAGGTTTCAGGTGCAACAGTTCATTTTGTTACTGCAGAATGTGATGCAGGTCCTATAATTCTTCAAAAAGCAGTTGATGTTTTAGAAAACGATACTCCAGAGATTTTACAAAAAAGAATTATGGAAAATGCTGAATGGAAAATTCTTCCTCAGGCAGTAAAACTTTTCTGTGATGATAAAATCACAGTAGTGAACGGCAAAACAATTATTTCTGAATAATTTATTGAAAGGGTATAGATAATATGGAAATTAAAACTATTGTTAATGAACTTAATTCTCTCGCATATCACGGCAGAGGTATTATGATTGGTAAAAGTGCTGATGGTAAAAAGGCAGTTACTGCATATTTCATTATGGGCAGAAGCGAAAACAGTCGTAACAGAGTATTTATAGAAGACGGCGAAGGCATAAGAACTCAGGCTTTCGACGAATCGAAAATGACAGACCCACACCTTATTATCTATGCACCAGTTCGTGTGTTAGGTAACAAAACAATTGTTACAAATGGTGACCAGACAGATACAATTTACGAACTTATGGATAAGCAAATGACTTTTGAACAGTCACTTCGTACCCGTGAATTCGAAGACGATGCACCAAACTACACACCACGTATTTCAGGTATAATTCACAATGAGAATGGCGATATGAATTATGCTTTATCTATCTTGAAATCTGCAGATGGCGATGGTTCAAGTTGCCAGAGATATACATACGCTTATTCAAATCCAATTCCTGGTAAAGCAAAGTTTATTCATACTTATAAATGTGATGGTAACCCACTTCCAAGTTTTGAAGGTGAACCAAAAACACTCGAGTTACCAGACGTTTCAATTGATGAATTAACTGATTTAATCTGGACTAATTTAAATGAAGACAATAAAGTTTCTCTCTTTGTAAGATATATTGATTTAGAAACAGGCAAATATGATTCAAGAATCGTAAACAAAAACAAATAAGGAGTTTTAAAAATGAAAGAGTTTGAACTTAAATATGGTTGTAACCCTAATCAGAAACCATCAAAAATTTATATGGAAGATGGTAGCGAATTACCAATAGAAATTCTTAACGGCAGACCTGGTTATATTAACTTTCTTGACGCTTTTAACAGTTGGCAGTTAGTTAAAGAATTAAAAACAATTTTAGGTCTTCCTGCAGCAGCATCTTTTAAACACGTTAGCCCGACTTCTGCAGCAGTTGGTACTGTGCTTTCAGACAAACTCAAAAAAGCGTGTTTTGTTGACGATATTGAAGGTCTTGACGCTTCACCGCTTGCTTGTGCTTATGCAAGAGCACGCGGTACAGACAGAATGTGCTCATTCGGTGACTGGGTAGCACTTTCAGACGTTTGTGACAAAACAACTGCAGAACTTATTAAAAGAGAAGTTTCAGACGGTGTTATTGCTCCTGGTTACGATGATGATGCTTTAGAAATTCTTAAATCAAAGAGAAAAGGTACATATAATATTGTAAAAATTGACCCCGACTTTGTTCCAATGGAAAAAGAAACAAAACAAGTTTTTGGTATTACATTTGAACAGGGTAGAAACAATTTTAAAATTGATGAAGAACTTCTTAAAAACCTTGTTACAAAAAATAAAGAGTTACCAGAAAGTGCAAAACGCGACTTAATTATTGCTCTTATAACTCTTAAATATACACAATCAAACTCAGTTTGCTATGCAGTTGATGGTCAGGCAATCGGCGTTGGTGCTGGTCAGCAATCAAGAATTCACTGCACACGTCTTGCTGGTACAAAGGCAGATACATGGCAACTCCGTCAACACGAAAAAGTATTGGGTCTTCCATTCAAAGCAGAACTCGGCAGAGCAGACAGAGATAACGTTATTGATGGTTATATCAATAAAAACGAAGAAGACGTTTGTGCAGATGGTATCTGGCAGAAATACTTTACAGAACAACCATCACCACTCACTAAAGAAGAAATGGACGATTATCTTGCAACTATTACAGGTGTTGCTCTTGGTTCAGATGCTTTCTTCCCATTCAGTGATAACATTGAACGTGCTAAAAAGAGTGGTGTTTCATATATTGCTGAACCAGGTGGTTCAATCCGTGATGATTTAGTTATTGAATGTGCTGATAAATACAATATGGCAATGGCATTCACAGGAATGAGATTATTCCATCACTAATATTTTTCGGAGGAAGTTATGAAAGTAATGGTTGTAGGTGGTGGCGGTCGTGAACACGCTATCATTAAAAAACTTAAAGAAAATAAAGATATAGAAAAAATCTTTGCACTCCCTGGTAATGGCGGTATGAAAGATGACGCTGAATGTGTAAACATCGGTGCAAAAGATATTGAAAAAATAGTAGAATTTGCAGTGAACGAAAAAATTGATTATGCAGTTGTCGCACCAGATGACCCACTTGTTTTAGGTGCCGTTGATGAATTAGAAGCAAAAGGAATTCCTTGCTTTGGTCCTAAAAAGAATGCGGCTATTATTGAAGGAAGTAAAGTGTTCTCAAAGAACTTTATGAAAAAATATAATATTCCAACTGCACAATATGAAGTTTTTTCAGATATGAATGATGCTTTAAAATATCTTGAAACTGCACCAATTCCAACTGTTATTAAGGCAGATGGTTTGGCTTTAGGTAAAGGTGTTATTATCGCTTTCACTTTAGAAGAAGCGAAAAATGCAGTTAAAGAAATTATGGAAGATAAAGTCTTTGGCGCAAGTGGCAACAACATTGTTATTGAAGAATTTTTAGAAGGTCCCGAAGTTTCGGTGCTTTCATTTACAGATGGCGAAACGGTTGTGCCTATGATTTCTTCAATGGACCATAAACGTGCACTTGATGGTGATAAAGGTCTTAACACTGGTGGTATGGGTACAGTAGCACCTAACCCATATTATACAGAAGACGTAGCAAAAACTTGTATGGAAACAATTTTCTTACCTACTATTAAGGGTATGAAAGCAGAGGGCAGAACTTTTAAAGGTTGCCTTTACTTCGGTCTTATGATTACTAAAAACGGACCAAAAGTTATTGAATATAACTGCCGTTTCGGTGACCCTGAAACACAAGTTGTTTTACCATTACTTGAGAGTGATTTGTATACAGTTATGAGAGCAACAACAGATGGTACTTTGAAAAACACAGAAGTAAAGTTCAGTGAAAAAAGTGCTGCTTGTGTTGTAATGGCTTCAAATGGATATCCACAAAAATATGAAACAGGTAAAGAACTTAAAATTGCTGACGATATAAAAAATAACGTGTACGTTGCGGGTGCAAAGTTAGAAAACGATACGCTTCTTACTGCGGGTGGCAGAGTTTTAGGTGTTACTGCAGTTAACGATACGTTACAATCTGCACTTGGTTTAGCGTACGAAAGAGTAAACAAAGTTAATTTCTCAAATGCTTTTTACAGAAAAGATATAGGTAAGAGAGCATTAGAAGCTATGGAGGGTTAAGAAATGGTTTATAGAGTTTATGTTGAGAAGAAACAAGGTCTTGAAGCAGAAGCAAAGTCTTTAAGATATGATATTCGTCATCTTCTCGGTATCAAATCTTTAGAAGACGTTCGCATTGTAAATCGTTACGATGTTGAAAATATTGAAAAAGATTTATTCGATTATGCCGTAAAAACTGTATTTTCAGAGCCACAACTCGACAACGTAAGTAGCGAGTTGAATTTTGGCGATGCTACAATTTTTGCAGTTGAATTTTTACCGGGTCAGTTTGACCAACGCGCAGACTCTGCGGCACAATGTATTCAGATTATTTCACAGAAAGAAAGACCACTTGTTAAAACTGCAAAGGTTTACGCTCTTTATGGTTCTCTTTCTCTTGAAGAAATTGACAGAATTAAAAAGCATCTTATTAACCCTGTTGAATCACAAGAAGCTTCTCTTGAAACTTATGAAACGTTAAAAGCAAATTATTCAATTCCAGAAACTGTTGAAACTCTCAAAGGTTTCATTTCAATGAATGAAGAAGAACTTGCAAAGTTCGTTAAAGAATATGGTCTTGCTATGGATAATGATGACCTTATGTTCTGTCGTGATTACTTCCGTAAAGAAGACCGTGACCCAACTTTAACTGAAATCAGAATGATTGATACATACTGGTCAGACCACTGTCGTCATACAACGTTCTTAACAACAATTGATAATGTTAAGTTCGAAGATGCTTTAATTGAAGAAGCATATAATGATTATATTGCAAAGAGAAATGATTTAGGCAGAACTAAGCCTGTTAACCTTATGGATATTGCAACTCTTGCAGTTCGTGTTCTTAAAAAGGAAGGTAAATTAGAAAAGCTTGACGAATCAGAAGAAATCAATGCTTGTACTGTGAAAATTGAAGTAGAAGCAGACGGCAAAAAAGAGCCTTGGTTACTTCTCTTCAAAAATGAAACACATAACCATCCAACAGAAATCGAGCCATTCGGTGGTGCGGCTACTTGTATCGGTGGTGCTATCCGTGACCCACTTTCAGGTCGTTCTTACGTTTACGGTGCTATGCGTGTTACCGGTGCTGGTGACCCACTCAAAAAGGTAAGCGAAACAATGGAAGGTAAACTTCCACAAAGAAAAATCGTTACAACTGCCGCTTCGGGTTATTCTTCTTATGGTAACCAGATTGGTCTTGCAACTGGTATTGTTGACGAAATTTATCACGATGGTTACGTTGCAAAGAGAATGGAAATTGGTGCAGTTATTGCGGCGGCTCCACAAGAAAACGTTCGCAGAGAATGTCCAGCTCCAGAAGACGTAGTTATTCTTTTAGGTGGCAGAACTGGTCGTGATGGTTGCGGTGGTGCAACTGGTTCTTCAAAATCTCACACGTTACAGTCACTCGAAAGTTGTGGTGCAGAAGTTCAGAAGGGTAATGCACCAGAAGAAAGAAAACTTCAGAGACTTTTCAGAAACAAAGAAGCTTGTCAGATGATTAAGCGTTGTAACGACTTTGGTGCTGGTGGCGTTTCAGTTGCTATCGGTGAACTTGCAGATGGTCTTAAAATCAACCTTAATGCAGTACCAAAGAAATACGATGGTCTTGATGGTACAGAACTTGCTATCAGTGAGTCACAGGAAAGAATGGCAGTTGTTGTTGAACCAAAAGACGTTAAGAGATTCTTAGAACTTGCAGAAAGTGAAAACTTAGAAGCAACTGTTGTTGCTGAAGTTCAGGCAGAAAAAAGACTTGTTATGGAATGGAACGGTGCAAAAATTGTTGACATCAGCCGTGAATTCCTTAATTCAAACGGTGCACAGAAGCACATTGATATCGTTGTAGAAAAAGGCGAGTGCTACGCTAAAGAAGTTAAAGGTACATTCAAAAATAATATGAAAGAATTAGCTTCTGACCTTAATATCTGTTCAAAACGTGGTCTTTCAGAGAGATTTGACTCAACAATTGGTGCCGGTACAGTTCTTATGCCATTCGGTGGTAAATACCAGAGAACACCAATTCAGGCTATGGTTCAAAAAATCTCTATGGAGAAAAAACATACCGATAACTGTTCATTTATGTCTTGGGGTTATAACCCATTCATTACAGAAAAAAGCCCATATCACGGCGCATATTTAGCAGTTGTTGAATCAGTTTCAAAACTTATTGCAACTGGCGCTCCGTTCAAAGACGTTTATTTAACGTTCCAGGAATATTTCCCAAGACCAAACAAAGATGCTAAACGTTGGGGTCAACCATTAAGCGCTCTCTTAGGTGCTTATAAAGCACAGCTCGAGTTAGGTATTGGTTCAATCGGTGGTAAAGACTCAATGAGTGGTTCATTTGAAAAAATTGATGTTCCACCAACTCTTGTTTCTTTCGCTGTTACAACAGATAAAACAGAAAACGTAGTTTCACCTGAATTCAAAAAAGTAGGTAGCAAAGTTGTGCTTTTAACACCTGATTACGATAAAAATGGTCTTCCGGTTACAACTTCACTTGTTGCTGTTTACAATAAAGTTGCAGAATTAGTAAGAAGCAAAAAAGTTCTTGCGGCTTACACACCAACTTTAGGTGGTATTGCAGAAGCAGTTCTTAAAATGTGCTTAGGTAACAAGTTAGGTTTTGCATTTGATAATTCAATTACATTAAACGACGTATTCAAATACAACTACGGTTCATTTATTCTTGAAGTTACAGATGACGTAACTGATGGTAAACTTCTTGGTACAGTTACAGAAAATCAAGAAATTTCATTAAGTGGCGAAAAAGTTTGCCTTTGTGAACTTGAAAAAGCTTATGAAGAAAAATTAGAAAGCGTTTATTCTTGTAATATTACTCACGAAGAAAAAGCAATCACAAACTTTGAATATAGCGTAAGTGAACACAAATCTGCATCAATCAAGTCAGCACAACCTAAAGTTATTATTCCTGTATTCCCAGGTACTAACTGTGAATTTGACAGTGCAAAAGCAGTTGAAGATGCAGGTGCAAAAGCAGAAATTATTGTTATTAACAACTTAACTGCAGATGGTATTTCAAGAAGCGTTGAGAAATTCGCAAAAGCAGTGAATGACAGTCAGATGATTTTCGTTCCTGGTGGTTTCTCAGGTGGTGACGAACCAGACGGTTCAGGTAAATTTATTACTGCATTCTTCAGAAACGATGCTGTTAAAGTTGCAGTTACAGACCTTTTAGATAATCGTGATGGTCTTATGTGTGGTATCTGTAACGGTTTCCAGGCACTTATTAAATTAGGTCTTGTGCCTTACGGTAAAATTATTGATACTGACGAAAATTGTCCTACACTTACATACAACACAATTTCTCGTCACCAGTCAAAGATTGTAAGAACAAGAATTGCTTCTAACAAATCACCTTGGCTTTCTCTTATGAACGTAGGCGATATTGTTAACGTTCCAATCTCACACGGTGAAGGTCGTTTCTATGCAAGTGACGAATTAATTAAGAAACTTGCAGAAAATGGTCAGATTGCAACTCAGTACGTTGATTTAAGTGGTAACGCTACTTCCGACGTTCAGTTTAACCCTAACGACTCTGCTTTCGCTATTGAAGGTATTACTTCACCGGATGGTAGAGTATTCGGTAAAATGGGTCACTCAGAGAGAATTGGTGCTGGTCTTTATAAGAACGTTGATGGTGAATATAACATCAGAATGTTTGAATCAGCAGTTAAATATTTTAAATAATTAAAGAGCAGAATGGTAACCCACAAATTTGGGTTACCACTCTCCATAAGAAAGGTGAGAGTTTAAAATGGCATATCTTTCAGATATTGAAATTGCACAAAGTTGTAAAATGAGACCAATTAGCGAAATTGCAGAAAAAATTGGTTTAACAGATGAATATTTAGAGCCTTACGGCAAATATAAAGCAAAAATTGACCTTTCATATTTAAAAAATAACAAAAAAGAAGGTAAATTAATTCTTGTTACTGCTATCACACCAACACCGGCAGGTGAAGGTAAGACTACAACTACAATTGGTCTTGCAGATGGTATGAACAGATTAGGTTACAAAACTTGCGTTGCATTACGTGAACCTTCTTTAGGACCAGTTTTTGGTATTAAAGGTGGTGCTGCTGGTGGTGGTTATGCACAAGTTGTACCAATGGAAGATATTAACTTGCACTTTACTGGTGACTTCCACGCTATTGGTGCTGCAAATAACCTTTTAGCCGCTATGCTCGATAACCACATTCAACAAGGTAACTCACTCAACATTGACGTTAAGAAAATCACATGGAAACGTTGTGTTGATATGAACGACAGACAACTCCGTAGCATTGTAAATGGTCTTGGTGGCAGAATGAACGGCGTACCACGTGAAGATGGTTTTGATATTACAGTTGCAAGTGAAATTATGGCAATTTTCTGCCTTTCAACTTCAATTACAGACCTTAAAGAGCGTCTTTCAAGAATTGTTGTTGCTTATAATTATAATGATGAACCAGTTACTTGTGGTGACTTAAATGCACAAGGTGCTATGACTGCATTACTTTTAGATGCTTTAAAACCAAACCTTGTTCAGACTCTTGAAGGTACACCAGCATTCGTTCATGGTGGTCCTTTTGCTAATATTGCTCACGGTTGTAACACAGTTCTTGCTACTAAACTTGCTTTAGGTGCGGCAGATTATGCTATTACAGAAGCAGGTTTCGGTGCAGACTTAGGTGCTGAAAAATTCCTTGATATTAAATGTAGAGCAGCAGGAATTAAACCATCTGCAGTAGTAGTTGTTGGTACAGTTCGTGCTCTTAAAATGCACGGTGGTCTTAAAAAAGACGAATTAGGCAACGAAGATTTAGTAGCACTCGAAAAAGGTATTCCAAATCTTCTTCGTCACGTTTCAAATATTAAGAACGTTTATAAACTTCCTTGTGTTGTTGCTATAAACCGCTTCCCAACAGATACTGATAACGAAATCGATTTCATTATCAACAAATGTAAAGAATTAGGTGTAAATACTGTTCTTTCTACTGTCTGGGCAGATGGTGGTAAAGGCGGCGAAGAAATGGCAAAAGAAGTTGTTCGTCTTTGTAATGAAGAAGATAACTCTAACTTCACGTATTCTTATGACCTTGACTGTAAAATTGAAGAAAAAATCGAAGCAATTGTTAAAAAAGTTTATGGTGGCGACGGCGTTGACTTTGCACCAAATGCTCAAAAACAATTACAGGCGCTTTATAAAAACGGCTTCGACAAACTTCCTGTTTGTGTTGCTAAAACACAATATAGTTTCTCTGACGATGCAACAAAATTAGGTGCACCAGAAAACTTCAGAGTAACAGTTAAAAACGTTAAAGTTTCAGCAGGTGCAGGCTTTATTGTAGTTCTCACTGGTGAAATTATGACAATGCCAGGTCTTCCAAAAGTTCCATCAGCAGAAAAGATTGACGTTAGTGAAGATGGCAAAATTGTAGGTTTATTCTAAAATAAAATTTAATTGAAATAATGAAATATTGGAGATGATTATTTTGAAAAAAATGTTGAGTTTATTTTTAGCATTAGTTTTTGTAGTTGGAATTTGTGCAACAGCACCAATAGCAATTACAGCAAATGCAACAACCGATTCATTTACTTTTGAATTAAATGAAGATGGTGAAAGTTATTGTTTAACTCTTTGTAATTCAAATGTAAGCGGAACAGTAGAAATACCTAACGAGTATAATGGTAAAAAAGTAACTTCTATAGGTAACTTTGCTTTTGATAATTGTGAGTCAATTGAAACAATAATTCTTCCTGCAAGTATTTCTAACTTAGGTTATCAGTCTTTTTATAATTGTTATGGATTAAAAAATATACTTGTTGCAGCGGATAGCATGTATTTCAAATCTGTGTCAGGTGTGTTATTTAGTGCAGATGGTAAAAAAATAGAGCAATATCCTACAGGGAAAACAGACTCGGAATACACAATTCCTAATTCAGTAGAAATTATTGCGGATTATGCATTCGCATCTAATGAATCGTTGAAATCAGTTTATATTCCAGATAGCGTTAAGGTTATTGGTAGTGGTGCTTTCAGTAGTTGTAGTAAACTTGAGAATTTTCAAATTCCTAAAACTACAACACAGGTAGGCGATGGTGCTTTTTTGTGTACTAAATATTTTTATGATACTTCGAAGTGGGTTAATAATGGTTTGTATGCCGATAATTGTTTGTTGGATGTTGACCATAATGCAACTGGCGAATTAGTTATTGAAAAGAATACAAGATTAATTGCTGAATCTGCAGTTATGGGAAACCAAATTGAATCTGTAGTGATTCCTCAAAGTGTTACAATCATATGTGATTTTGCATTCAGTAACTGTACTTTACTTAAATCAATTGATATTCCAGATTCAGTAACAGAGATAGGTAAATATTGTTTTGAAAATTGTAGAGAGCTTGAATCAGTATCTTTGCCATCTAACCTTACAACTCTTTCAAAAGCTTTGTTTATTGGTTGTGGAGTGCTCAAAAGTATTAAATTGCCAGAAAACTTGAAAACAATTGGTGACGATGTTTTTAATGCTTGTTTTAAACTCGAAAATATAAAAATCCCCGAGTCTGTTGAAAAAATTGGTAAATATGCATTCTGTTATTGCTATAATTTTACTTCAGTTGTTATACCAGATAGTGTAAAGATACTTGATGACAGAGCATTTCATTCTTGCGAAAATATTAAAACAGTTAAATTGGGCAATTCTTTGGAATACATTGGTGATGGTGCGTTTTTCTCTAATGGTTCATTAGAAGATATTGTTATTCCTGATAGTGTTCAAACTATTGGACAGTCGGCTTTTGCGTATAACAGTTCATTAAAATCAGCGAAGCTTGGTAGTGGAATAAAAAATATGGGTATTGGTATTTTTTATTATTGTACAAATCTTACTAATGTTCAACTTAGTGATGGCGTTGAGATCTTAAGTCAAGAAGCTTTTCACGGTTGCCCAAAACTTAAGAGTATTGTAATTCCCGAAAGTGTAAAGAGTATAGGGGAAAAAGCGATTGGTTATGGAGAATCATCCCAAAAAATTAATGATTTTATTATTAATGGTAAATCAGGTTCAGTTGCAGAAAAATATGCAAAAGAAAATGGGTTTAAATTTGTCTCAAGTGTTGGAGATAACGTGTTAGGAAAACCAGTAATATCAAGTGCAAAGGTAACAACAAGTGGAGTAAAACTCACTTGGGGTGCAGTAGAAGGTGCAGCAGAATATAAGGTGTACAGAAAGACATATAACGCTTCAACAAAGAAGTGGGATAGTAGTTGGAAAAAAATAGGAACAGTAAAAGCAACAGAATATGTAGATGGAAAAGTAGAACTTGGCACGAAATATAAGTATTTAGTAAAAGCAGTAAATGGAAGCACAACAAAGAATTCAAAATCAACTTCAACAATAGAATTCAAAATCTCACCAACCCCAACAGCGTACCTTAAAACAAATGGAATCAAAATAAAATGGTCAACAGTAGTAAGTGCAGATGAGTATAGAATATATCGTTCAGAATACAATGCAAGTACAAAAAAATGGGGTTCATACAAAAAGGTGAAAACAGCAAGTGCTTCATCAAAAGCATGGACAGATAGCAAAACAACAAGTGGCAAAATATACAAATATTGCATAAAAGCAGTAAA
>JAZSIE010000006.1:0-79487 GCA_045533655.1 Acutalibacteraceae bacterium | reverse complement strand
ATTAGGTAACATTATTTATTATGATTTTTTTAATGGGAATAATACAATATTATAAAAACCCCTTGTTAAAATTTTAGAAAATTTAACAAGGGGTTTAATTTTTACTCAATCTCAACCTGCCAGTAAATAATAGTCTTTCTCTCGTGAGTATATGTAATATGAAGTGTTTTACCAACTGCAGTAATAGCAGGGTAACTGAATTCGTAATCGCCTTTAATATCTTCTAATTTAAAGAATTCTTCAAACGTATTGCCACCATCAAAAGAGCGCATTAAAACGAGTGGTGCTCTGTTGCCCCAGTCAGCGCCAACAGGGTTCATACAAAGAACTATAGTTTCATCTTCTAATTTTATTAAATCAATACCGCTGTTTGGGTTAGGGTAAGGCGTTTCAATAGGTTTAGACCACGTCTCGCCAAAATCGGTACTGTCGCTTTTATAAATTCTACCGGCATTACTTCTTATAAGCATGTGAACGCCGTTTTCATCTTCCCACAAAGTAGGTTGAATTAATTTAACGGCTTTGCCGTTTTTCTTGACACCCGGAACAAATTTTGAGTGCTTATAAGTTCTGCCGTCATCTTCAGAAATATCTGTAAAGCATTTCCACGCCGAGTGCTTTGGTTCTTTAGAAGCAGGGGCTAAAATTGTGCCGTTAGAAAGTTTTATTTGCTTATTTTTTACAGGACCCCTTGCGCCGTCTTTTTCACCTGGTGTCAATTCTTCTGGTTTAGTAAAAGTCTTGCCACCATCACGGGAAACGCAAGAATACGTACGCCAGTCAGAAATTGGTTTGCCATATTTAAAATAAAGACAGATTGTGTTATCTTTTCTTAAATGTAACACAGGATTCCAGTGTGGCAATTCTTTACCATCAACGTGAATTGGGTAAGGTTTTGCCCATTCGCCGTTTTCTCTTACTGAAACGTAAATTTTAACGTCGTCGTTACCTTCTTTAGTGCCACCGAACCAAGCGGCAACTACAGTGCCGTCTTCTAATGGTAAAACAGTAGAAGCGTGACAGTTTTCGGTAACTTCGTCTATCGGGAAAATTTCTTCTCTTAATGAATTAATAACGTTAGTCTTCATCTTTCTTTCTTCGTCCCATCTCTTTATTTGGTTTAATATTTTCTTCTATAACTTCTGCTTCCCTACGTTTTTTATTTATTTCTTCATAAATAGCAAATTCGTCATAAGCAGAATTTTGTTCGTCGGTTTCCAAGTAATTAAAAGCGTTCCAAGCCGTATTTTCTAATTTCTGAACGGTCTCATTTTTGGCTTTGTAATTAAAGTCGGCTAAGCGTTTGTTGACTTCTTCGTCTTCATCTTCGTAACCGATGTTAATAATAAGTTTTTCTTTATTGGTTCTTTTTACTATTGGTTTAATATCTTCTATTATATGATAATCGTCGCCATAAAGTTCTTTTTTATCTTCAAAAAACGATGGGAAACCAGGTTCTTTAGAGAGTTTTTTATACAAAGGGAAATTTATACGCCACTTAATAAGTCCAGGTAAAATGAATATCATAAAATAGGCAAAAGTAACGGTAACAATGCCAGTAGCAAGCATGTGCAGACCAGAAAAAGCAGGGAAAAAGAAACTACATTGGCAAGCAACAGTAATAACAAAACCACTTTGTTTATTCATTTTAATTAAATTGGTACCGAATATGTAAAGCACAAGAAGCGGAACATAAATTAATGCATTAAAACCCATACCACCGATATTAATAACGAGTATATCAAAAAGCAAAAACATAATCATTAATGCTTCGTTTTTGAATAAACCGTCTCCAATTTGATACCACAAACGCATAATACGTCGTTTTTCTTCTTTAGAAGAAGTTTCAATATCATCGTGTGGAATAAGTAAATCAATACCAAAAAAAGAAAGTCTGTATTTATATTTTTTATCTCGGTCAACAGAATGTTTTACTTCTTTTGCTTTAAAATATTCATCGGAAGAAACGTCAGTCTGGTGACGTTTTAATTCTTCATAACGAAGAGTATTCATTCGCTTTGTTTCTTCATCTGTAATTTCAGAATCTTCGTTAAATGAATTGAAAGATGCTTCTACTCTTTTTTCTGCAACGGTTTTTTCATCTTTGTTTTTTAAATACATTTTGTTAGCATACATATCTGCTGTGCTGAAAACAAAGTGCGGAAAACCTTTTCGCTCTTTTAATTTAAGGTAAACTTCTTCATAATTTAAAATTGCCTTATATGTGAAAAAGCAAGTGGCTAAAAATGGTAAAGATAACGCGATTGCAATAGGTAAAGTAAGAGTTTCTAATCTGATAAACGAAGATGAAAAGGAGAACAACACTGTTCCTACAAAAGTTAAGTAGTAAATTAATTTATTACTTTTGTTTACTAAAATTGCTAAAACAGCCATTATTATGTCACTGAATATGCACATAAGCATAGCAAAATCTGAATCTGAAACATTGAGATAATGTAAATTTATAAATGATATAGCAATTGAAGCAATTGAACAGTATCTTATAAGTTTATTGTTATTGTTCCAGTTAGTCATCATCTCTTTAACGTCTTTAAGTTTAGCAACTGGAACGTAACATATTTCCATATTTAGTTTAAGTGCATTTTTTAATCCCATAAATATCTCCCCTTTAAAAATTTATTAATACCCGCTACCTTGTTCACTTTTTGCAATTGAAACAATTCTACTTGTGCCAAGTCTCTCTGCACCCAACTTCAAAAAGTCTTCGGCATCAGTAAGTGAAGCAATTCCGCCAGCGGCTTTCATTTTAACGTTTTCGCCTATGTTTTCGCTAAAGAGTTTAATATCTTCTCTTGTAGCGCCAGCGGTTGAAAATCCAGTTGAAGTTTTAATAAAATCTGCACCCGCTTCGGTTACGATTTTACACAATTCTTTCTTTTCTTCATCACTTAAAAGGCAAGTTTCAATTATAACTTTCAAGATTTTTTCGCCACAGGCTTTTTTTATTGCCTTAATTTCTTCTTTTATTAAATCGAATTCCTTTTCTTTAGCCCAACCGATATTTATAACCATATCAATTTCATCTGCACCGTTTTTTATGGCATCTTCCGTTTCAAAAACTTTCGTCGCAGTTGTGTTATATCCGTTAGGGAAGCCAATTACCGTGCAAATTTTCATTTTATCGCCACAATAATCTTTACATTGTTTAACAAATGACGGTGGCACACAAACACTCGCAGTTGAAAATTTAATTGCATCGTCACAAATAACTTTCATCTGCTCCCAGGTTGACTCCTGCT
Organism: Acutalibacteraceae bacterium; assembly: GCA_045533655.1. GTDB lineage: Bacteria > Bacillota > Clostridia > Oscillospirales > Acutalibacteraceae > DTU089. The sequence goes on along the minus strand of JAZSIE010000006.1, from coordinate 76,227 downwards.
TTAAAAGTGTGTGGTCAACGTATTTTAAAATCTCGTTAATTTCCATTAAAATCTACCCCTTTTTTATTTTATATAACATATTGTAGCATTTTTTATAGAAAAGGTAAACACTATTCTTAAAATATCATAGTATTTTATGATTGATTTAATTATTTTTATGTGGTAAAATTTACAATGTATTTTTGTATTCTAAAAAAATTAGCAAATCAAGGTGATTATTTTGAAAAACGTTCTTGTAATTTTCGGCGGTGCTTCAAGCGAATATGAAGTTTCACTTCGTTCATCAGCATCTGTTTTAAGAAACATTAACAGAGAAAAATATAACGTTTACACATTAGGTATTACAAAAGACGGGCGCTGGCTTTTTTATGATGGCGATATTGACAGTATTGAAAATAATACTTGGGCAGAGAAGAATACAGTTTCTGCAATTATTTCACCAGACAAAAGTGAAAAATCACTTTTAGTTTTCAAAGGTGAAAAGTTAGAAAAAATCAAGATTGATATAATCTTCCCAGTAATGCACGGCAAAAATGGTGAAGACGGCACAATTCAAGGTATATTTGAAATGGCGGATATTGCATACGTTGGTTGCACACCACTTGCTGGTGCTATGTGTATGGATAAAGCGATTACAAATACAATCTGTGATGCCGCAGGAATTCCACAGGCAAAATGGGTAGCGTTTACAAAATATGAATTAGATAATAATAAAGTAGATTTAAAATCGGCGGTTGATTATTTAAAATTCCCTATTTTCGTTAAACCCGCAAACGCTGGGTCTTCTGTTGGTATTACAAAGGCACATAACGAAGAAGAATTAGAAAAAGCGTTAGAAATTGCATTTAAAGAAGATAGAAAAGTAGTTCTTGAAGAAACTCTTGTAGGTCGTGAAATTGAATGTGCAGTTATGGGTAACTCAGAACCTGTTGCTTCTTGCGTTGGTGAGATTTTACCAACTGCAGAATTTTATGATTACGAAGCAAAATACATAAACGATTCAACTGGTCTTGCAATTCCTGCAGAATTACCAGAAGGCGTAGAAGCAAAAGTTCAGGAAGCGGCTAAAAAAGCATATTTAGCACTCAACTGCTCAGGACTTTCACGAGTTGACTTCTTCCTTTTAGAAGACGGCAGAATTTGTCTTAATGAATTAAATACACTCCCAGGGTTTACATCAATCAGTATGTTCCCTAAACTCTTTGCAAAGGTAGGCGTACCTTACAGTGAACTTATTGATAGATTATTAGCGTACGCAGAAGAAAAACACAATGAAAAATGATGCTATAATTAAATTTGTAACCGTTCAGACAACTGACGATGGCGAAAGCGACGTGCTTGAAGTTAACGCTCAGGGTACTTTCGAAAAAACAGAGAATGGTTACGTTGTTGAATATAAAGAGATTGACGAAGAAATGGAAGGCAGTAAAACGACTATTTCACTCGATTCTCCTGAAAAAGTCACAATTACCCGAAGTGGTAACTACAATTCACAATTTATAATTGAAAAAAATAAACGCCATTCGTGTTACTACGAAACACCGGCGGGCTCTCTTATGATGGGCGTTTTTGCAAGTAGTGTTTTTAATAATTTAGGTGACCACGGTGGTAAAATAAAACTTAAATATACAATAGATTTTAATTCGAGTATGGTTGCAGAAAACACTGTAACCGTCTTAGTAAAAGTGAAAAAGGGATGATAATATGTCAAAAATAGTTAGTATTGCAGAAAAACAAATTATAGATTCTGTAACTGTGGCTTTAAAAGCTAATATGGCAGACGGCACGTTTATTGAAGCAGAAATTCCTGCATTTAAAACAGAAATTCCAGCAGACAGAAATAACGGCGATTATTCAGCAAATGCGGCATTTATGCTCTCAAAGGCTTTGAGAATGCCACCAAGAAAAATTGCAGAAGAAATAGAGAGCAAAATCAAATTAGAAAACACATATTTTGAAAAATGTGAAATTGCCGGTCCTGGTTTTATAAATTTCTTCTTAAAGAATGAATTTTATGCAGACGTGCTTTCAGATATTGACGCTTTAGGCGACAATTACGGTAAAAGCGACTTTGGTAACGGCAAAAAAATCAACGTTGAATTCGTTTCTGCTAACCCAACTGGCCCTATGCACATGGGTAACGCTCGTGGCGGTGCTTTAGGTGACTGCCTTGCCGCAGTTTTAGAGTGGGCTGGTTACGAAGTTTCAAGAGAATTCTACGTTAACGATGCTGGTAACCAGATTGATAAATTCGGTCTTTCATTAGATGTTCGTTACCAACAACTTCTTTTAGGTGAAGACGCTATTGAACTCCCAGAAGACAGCTACCACGGTGAAGATATTAAAGTAAGAGCACAGGAATTTATTGACGTTTACGGCGATAAATATCTTAAAGAAACTGAAGAAGTAAGAAGAAAAGCACTCGTAGAATTTGCACTTCCTAAAAACATTGAAACAATGAAAGGTGCAATGGAAAAATACAGAATTGACTACGACCTTTGGTTCTCTGAACTTTCTCTCCATAATGGTGGTGAGTTACAAGAGACAATTGATATTCTCAAAAAGAATGGTTACACTTACGAAAAAGACGGCGCTCTCTGGTATAAAAACAAAGAAATTCAGACAGAAATTCTCAAAAAACAGGGCAAGTCAGACGAAGATATTGAAAAATTAGAATTAAAAGACGACGTTCTTATCCGTCAGAATGGTAATCCAACTTACTTTGCGGCAGATATTGCATACCACAGAAACAAACTCTTAAAACGTGGTTTTGACAAGGCTATTGACGTCTGGGGTGCAGACCACCACGGTCACGTTGCAAGAATTAAGGGTGCTATGGAAGCAGTTGGTCTTGACGGCGACAGACTCGACGTTGTTTTAATGCAACTTGTTAACCTTATGAAAGACGGACAGGCTGTTAAAATGTCAAAAAGAACCGGTAAAGCAATTACACTTGTTGATTTGCTCGATGAAGTTCCGATTGATGCAGTAAGATTTTTATTTAATATGCGTGAAGCGGGCAGTGCTATGGACTTCGACTTAGGTCTTGCAGTTGAACAGTCTAACCAGAACCCAGTTTATTACTGTCAGTATGCACACGCAAGAATTTGCAGTATCTTAAGAAAATTAGAAAATGAAGGCGTAAAAATAAGAAAACCATCTAAAGAAGAACTTATGCTTCTCTCTTCAGCTGAAGAAAAGGATTTAATCAGCCATTTAGCATCACTCACAGGTTTAATTGTTCTTGCGGCTAATACTTATGACCCTGCAAAAATCACACATTATGCTGGTGAACTTGCTACAAAATTCCACAGATTTTATAATGCACAACGCGTTATGACAGATGATGAAAGCGTAATGCAGGCAAGAATTTTCCTTTGCAATTGTGTAAGAAATACTATGAAAAACGTTCTTTCAATGCTCAAAATTCAGGCTCCTGAAAGTATGTAATTTTAAAAGATGGATTTCAAATATATAAGAAGATTAAAGCCGTTTATAATTCTCTCGATGATTTTAATCTTTATGCCTGTTGTTACAAAGGCTGGGGGACTTATACCAACAGATTTTAACGGCTTTGCAGTAACAAGTGATGGTGTAGTTGTTGTAGGCGATAATACTGCAATTACCGGTTTTAAAAATGGAACCGAAGTTTTTTTGTTCTCATTACCTTTAAAAACAGACTATGCACTATCTGTTAATCAAGATAATAATATCGTTGTTTATACTAAAAATGCGAGATTTGTGTTTTCTCAGGATGGTACACCTTTAACAATTACAGAAAAGGGTATAGAAAATCTCAACGAACTTAAAAATCGCAAGGTCATAACAACAAATAACGGTACAAGTTACGTTTTAACAAACGAATTCGGTTTTGTAAATACCATATATGAAGTTAATAATGGCGAACAGTCAATAGTTTACAAGACACCAACCATAGATTTGTTAGTAGAAGTAGCATTCTGGGAAGGTAACCTTTTACTAATTGTTTGTTTTATTGCGGGACTCCTTGACGTAAGAAAACGACGCTTTTTGACAAAAACAACAGAAGATGTTGAAAAATATGATTTAACAGAAACGCCAGAACCAGTAGAAACTGAAAAAAGAGAATTACCAAAATTCTTAAAAGCGTTTAAACCACCAGAAATTTCAAACAAAGGCGCCGCATTCTCAAGTGAATACAGCACTAAACCAGGCGAAATACCACGGTTTTTAGAAACAGAAGAAAATAAAACCGATGTTAATGAAGTGGCAGATAATCAATGATTATCTGCCACTTCAAATATTTTTAAAAATTTTCAAATTAACTATTGACATTTAAAACATTATTCGCTATAATATCAATGCTTTGAAGACATAATTCTTCAATCGGGGTGTAGCGCAGTTGGTAGCGCGTCTGGTTTGGGACCAGAATGTCGGGAGTTCGAGTCTCTTCACTCCGACCAAATACAAGGAACAACCATTTGGTTGTTCCTTGTATTTTTTTGTGTTGAAAAAATTCTAATTCTCGATATTCTGGCACAACCAGGCGCCCGTCTGGTTTGGGCTATGAGCACGACCGCATCCAGTGGATGATACAGGGAGTGCTCATAGGCGTAGCGGTCAAAATTGTGCGAAGCGAATAGCAAGCAAACAATTTTGGGCACCGCAAGTGGCACGAAGTGAGAATGTCGGCAACTCTCGCCGAAGGCGAACATAATCAAATTCACTCCGACCAATAACGAGTTTCAATCTTTTGATTGGGACTCGTTATTTTTTTGTTTGGTTTTTAGGGTGTGACCATAAATACCACAGTTAGATTTTAATATTTTTCCATTTTTAAATTTTTTATCACCTATTTTAAAAATTTCCAAAAAATATTTTTGCAATAAGTAAAATCCAAGCACCTGTAACGAGTTTTGCCTCGTCTGCAATCTTTTTTCTGAGTCTGAAACAATACACGTTTGCCGCTTTTTCAGATATCTTTAATTCTTCTGCAATTTCTTTGTAACTCTTGTGTTCTACGTATCTTTTATTAAAAAGTTCCGTTTCTTTTTCGTTTAAAATACTTAAAACTTGTTGTTTCTGTTCTTCAATCTTTTCTGGTGGAATTGGGTTTACTCTTTCTAAACACTCAAGAATATCTTGCACAGAAAGATGACTTTCATTAAGTTCTTCTATAATAAATCTTTTTTTGTCTCTGAAATAATGTTTGATTAAATTACTTGCGGTATTTATAAGCCAGGCAATTATGTGGTCATCCTTTAATTCGTCAAAGGTTATTTTAATTTGAAATGCAAGAAAGGTGTCTTGTGTTAAATCTTCTGCTTCAACTTTATTGTGAAGCATAGAAAGACAATACGAAAACACCTCTTTGTAATACATATTTGCTATTTTTTCCGCAGCTGCTTTATCAATCATTTGTAGTCACCCTTAAATTTATGATACAAATTTATTATATCACTATGGCAGATATTGTCAATCTTAAATACACCTACTCGGGTAAAATTAGTTTCAAATGTATGTTTTAGACCCTTTAGGCTATAATATCTAAAACGCTCTTCCCTTTTTTTGATTGGCGTATAAAAAATTTTTGTAGTCATTGTCGAAAAATGTCATATATATATGAAGGGTAATGGTGGAAGCTGTTATCAAATAAATTTCAGACAATGGATGAGATGATGATGCAAAAAACACAGAAGACAACAAAATTAAAACTATTTTCAAAAGAAGTTTATGAATTTATTAAATACTACAAATCGCAGGACGTTATTGGCACCAATATTTTGCGAAAAGATTTTTCGGCGTGCAGACTTTTAGTTATAAGTAACTCTAAAATTGACAAATATGGTGCGATAGATTACATATTCGGGTTTGATAATATTTACTTATTGCAATATGCAAATTGTAACGATGCGTGCCGTGCATATTTAAACTATATTCAGAACCCTGACGTGCTTTACGTTGAGCCAGATAAATTTATTGAACTTATTAACTCTGCTTTGTTACACAAACCAAAACTAAGACTTTATGAAGCAAATTACAATAATTCGTGGGGATATGATTATATAGAAACCCAGAATGCCTTTAACTACATTCTGCAAGACAAAACTATTGATGAATTACCCAGAATAGTTGTAGGGGTAATTGATAGTGGGGTGGATACCGAAAACCCGATATTAAAAAACAGACTTCTTGAAACCCATTCTTTTGTTGAAGATTCTGCAGAAAGTGATAAAAACATGTTGTTTCACGGCACAAAAGTCAGTAGTATTTTAATTGAAAACACTTTGGAAAACGTAAAATTTATATCTTATAAAATCTTTTCAGAGTGTGACACCGCCCTGTCAATTTTAAGATTGGCAGAAATGCAGGCAGAAATTGATGGGGTTGATTTAGTAAATAGCAGTTATGGTATGCTTCCTGAATTTGACACAATGCTGAAAAAACCGTTACAAATTGCCGCCGCGGGAAATTACAAAACAAATTTACCACAGTATCCGGCTGCGTGTAAGGGTGTTGTTTCGGTAACTGGTATTACAAAAAATGGTGTATTAAGCGACACTTCTACTTATGGCGACTGGGTTAAAGTTGCGGCACCGAGTGAAGACGTAAGATTATCGGACTTATATTACTCAGGCAAATATAAAGATTTTAACGGAACGTCGTGCGCCGCACCTTTTGTTACAGCAATTTGTGCGATGATTAAAACTCAGTACCCAGATTTAAGTAACGACCAAATAAAACGCGCTTTGTTCAATTCTTGTACTAAAGCAGATATGCCTATTAAACACGGTATTGTTAATATGTATAATGCGGTTAGGTATTTTGATGTGTAAAAAATAAACCCGAGCTACTCGAGTGAGTAGTTCGGGTTTGTAGTTAATTATGAGCAACATACTATATACTCTTTATCTATAAGTGTTGATGTCTCATAATCACAACGAGTACAGGCCTCGTACTCGTATGTTTTCTTTAAACATCTTGGTGATGTTGCGCTTACTTTATGATTAACAGTGGCAACTATTGTACTTTCAATTTTATGACCTAACAATGTACAAGTAAGACCATAAGTAGAATTGTTATTATCAATTGTAGGTTCACCTGTAGCAAAATAGTGCTCAATTTTTGTTTTTGTTTCTGTTGAAACATCATCATTTATAATTATTTCTACTTCATTATTAATTGTGGTACCTTTGGCACTTGTTGGTAAAATACAAGTGCAAGTTAATAAAGTTAAAGCGAGTAAAATCGCAAACAAGCTCTTAATTTTCATTCTGGCTCCTTCAGATTTTCGATTATTTCTATAAGATCTTGTTTGTTGTTATACATTAACTTATATACATTTTTATTGTATTCGAAGTATATTTGTGTTTCGTTCGTTTCTGTTTTATCAACAACATAACACTCAAATTCTTTTATTTCTAATATTTCATTAGCTACTGATTTAATATCATCAGAAAGTTGTTGTTTCAGTGTAATAGAATACAATAAATTTTCATCATAAAAAACGAAAGCTACTTTCTCTTTTCCATTTTCTTGATAAAACAATAATTTTTTAATATCTGTATCCATTGGAAGATTAGAAGGATATAAAACATTTATCCTTTCTGTTTTTAAAGCTACTTCAATATCCGTGTAATCTTTATCTTCACCATATCTGAAAACACTTACTCCATTAATATCAATCTCTTGATTAACAGGCACATCAAACACAGTACCAAATCTATTTTTGAGTTCGTCAAAAATGTTCCAGTCGAATGCTATTGATGATACTGCGAATATAGCGATAAGTATTGAAATTATAGCAGCAATTAACAAGATCTTACGAGATTTTGCTTTTGTTGACCTACTCTTTACGCTCTGTGGCGGTGTATTTAAAGAAGTGGTTTCTTCAACAAAAGGTATTTTTCTGACCTTTTCTTCTACTTCTTCGGGAGTGAAATTCACCGTCTCACCACGCAACTCCAATATTAACTCTACGCAAGCCATAACAAGACTTACGTCCATCTCCTCAACAGGTTTTTCAAATTCCAAATCACGAAGTAATTCGAGCTTTTCAAGAAAATCCTTATTGTCTAAATTGTTATTAAAATCACTCATTGAAACTGTGCTCCTTTCCCATACTTTTTTTCTCCTTTCAGTTATATATGACAAAAAACTGAAAAGACTACAAAAATTTTTTTAAATTTTTTAAAAATTTCCAAAAAATATTTTTGCAATAAGTAAAATCCAGGCACCTGTAACGAAATTTGCCTCGTCTGTAATCTTTTATGGTGGAATTGGGTTTACTCTTTCTAAACATTCAAAAATATCTTCTACAGAAAGGTGACTTTCATTAAATTCTTTTATAAAATTATTATATCATTACGGCTTATATTGTCAATTATGGTCGAAATATGTTTTTTATATTTATACCCGATGGGGTGTAGTTTGATTTTGAATGTATATTTTCAACCCTTTCGGGTATAATTTTAATGAATTCTATTGACTTTATACCCGATAGGGTGTATTATATGCTTATGAATACTATTGCTGAATTTATCAAACAAAAAAGAAAAGAAGCAGGTCTTACACAAGAAGAATTTGCTATCCGTAGCGGACTTGGTCTTCGCTTTGTTCGTGAGCTTGAACAAGGCAAAGAAACCGTTCGTATGGATAAAGTAAATCAGGCACTTTCAATGTTTGGCATGGAGGCAGTTCCCGGAAGGAAGGATGACTAATGGAAGCATACAGAACAGCGTATGTATATGTGCGGGAAACCTTTGCAGGAACTTTGAAAGAAACTGATTATGGTTACTCATTTTTATATGACAGAGAGTATCTTGAAAGCGAAAAGAATTCACCTGTAAGTCTTACTTTGCCAATTCAAAAAGAAGAATATACATCTAAAACGCTCTTCGCTTTTTTTGATGGTCTTATTCCAGAAGGATGGTTACTTGATATTGTAAGTAACAACTGGAAAATTGACCGTAAAGACCGTTTTGGATTGTTGCTTGTTGCCTGTAAAGACCCCATTGGTAACGTTCAGATAAGGTGACGGGAGTCGAATCCCGTACGCCTAAAATTTAAATCTTTCGGCACATTAAGCCGTTTTTTGTCTTGTTATAATGATTGTAATTAGCCGAAACGCAGTTGCGTTTCGAAAAGCCGACTTTATCGGCTTTTAGCAAAATTGTTTTTCGTAAATACAATTTTGCATTACAGTCATTGAAAGGATTATAGTCGAATTTTCGAAGAAAACTCGATACCAAATATATGATTTGGTATCGAAACAGTGTAATTTTACACTGTTTCGACTAACTATAATCGTTATACGCCAGTATGACTGCGCCAAAGAAACACCTTGCTGCACCAAAATCTTTACAATTTTAGGTGCGAGCAGTTTTGTAAGACAAAAAAATTTTCAGTAACAAGGAAAAACTCGCAGGAATACTGACGTATTTCAAGAGTTTTGACGATGTTAGTGGGAATTTTTGTCTTCCAAAACCGTGCGGTGTTCGGCTCCCATCACCTTAAAGGAGGTAAAAGAATGAGCAAATGTTTATGTTGTGGAAAAGAACTTAAAACCGAAACAGTGAGTGGTTGGCATAACTCATGCATTAAAACATTCTTTGAAACAAACGAATTTCCTGATATTGACGTTTCAAAAGAAATCCTGAACAAAATTGCAATCGACAATACGAGCAAAGGTTTTACAGTTCCTGGTGTACAAAAGAAATTGTCGTTACATTTATCACTTGATAACACTCCAAGATTAACTCTTGTAAACTACCCAACGGGATATATTTTAAAACCACAAACAGAAGAATATGTTGCATTACCAGAGATGGAATATCTTATAATGCGAATGGCACAAATAAGTGGCATTAAAACTGTTCCGTTTGCTTTGCTTCGTTTACCATCACAGGACAATTCTTTTGCATATATAACAAAGCGAATTGACAGAAAAGATGGTCAAAAACTAGCAATGGAAGATTTTTGTCAGCTTGATGGCAGACTTACCGAAGATAAATATCGTGGTTCTTATGAGCGTTGTGGCAAGATTGTTACAAGCCATTCTTCTAACAAAGGTTTAGACCTTGCAGAATTATTTATAAGAATTGTTTTTTCTTTTGCTATTGGTAACTCAGATATGCATTTAAAGAACTTTTCTCTTATTGAAACTAACGAAGGCTCTCAAAAATATGTTTTGTCTGATGCTTACGATATGCTTTCAACAAATGTAGTTATTCCAACAGACAAGGAAGAACTTGCATTAACTATAAATGGTAAAAAGCAAAATATAAGAAAAAAAGACTTTTTTGTTTTTGCCCAGACGATTGGACTAAACCAAAAAGTTGCTGAAAAAATAATTGGAAAAATAGTAAAACTCAAAGACAAATACATTGTTATGTGCAGAGAGTCTTATATGCCAGATGATATGAAAATCGCACTCGAAAAATTGATTGAAGAAAGAGTAAAAATTTTAGAGAAATAATAATCCCTATTCTTTGTTTTATGCGTATAAATTTTTACTGATTTATTTTGCAGGTGATATAATTATTTTAATAAAGGAGTGTTTCTATGCAACTTTTACAGACAATTGTTTCTTATCTTGCCATAGCGGCAGCTTTTATTACTTCACTTTTTCCACAGGGGGCAACAGAGATGGTACCATTTAAAAATGATTACACCATTCCAGAGACTATTCCCGAATATAGTGTTATTTCCACCGAAGAAAAGTTGGATTGGACTGCTAAATGGATTTGGGATAAAGAAAATCTTACGAAAGAAAACGTCTGGATGTGCTTTAGCAAAAGCATAAACGTTGAGAAAATTCCCGAAGAACTTATTGCTTCTATTTCAGCCGATTCAAAATACTGGCTTTACATAAACGGTGAAACTGTTGTGTATGAAGGAAGCGTTAAACGTGGTCCAGAAAAGAACAGTGGCTATTATGACAGTGTAGATATTGCACCATATTTAAAGAGTGGTAAAAATACAATTTGTGCATTGGTGTGGTTCTGGGATAACGAAACAAGCTATTCTTATTCTGGTAGCGGTCAGGGTGGCTTCATTTTTGAAGCAAAAAATTCAGATATAACTATAATTTCTGACAAAAGCTGGAAAGTGAAGAGACACACTGGCTACGTTGACAGTTCACTTTACCCGCCAAATTACAGGCTTCCCGAATACAGCATTTATTTTGATGCAAGAGAAGATTTGACAAATTGGTTAAATGAAACTTTTGACACTTCTTCGTGGGAAAATGCAACGGAATATGCAAACGGTGGCGAAGGCATTTACGGTAAACTTTACCCAAGGGGAATACCATTTTTAAAAGATTATGGTCTCAAAGATTATGAGAATTCAAAAGATTTTGAAAATTACACAGTAAATAAACTTTTTGGTGAAGAAATTACCGTAACTATTCCTTATAACGCACAGGTTACGCCTTACCTTAAAATAATAGCACCAGCGGGTAAAAAAATAAGAATAACTACCGAAAATACTGTAATTGGTGCCGTTTCTACTACTTATATAACTAAAGACGGCGAGCAGGAATTTGAAACTCTTGGTTGGGTTAATGGTGAAAAAATTACTTATAAAATACCAAAAGGTGTAACGGTTATTTCGCTTAAATATCGTGAAACTGGTTACAACAGTGCATTCTCCGGTAACTTTAATTGTGACGATGAATTTATGAATTCATTGTGGCAGAAATCTTTAAGAACGCTTTACGTTACAATGCGTGACAATTTTATGGATTGCCCTGACAGAGAAAGAGCGCAGTGGTGGGGCGACGTTACAAGCGAAATGATTATGACTATGTACTCTATGGATAGTAATTCATACTTACTTTACCAAAAAGGTGTTGAAGCGATGCTTTCGCACGTTGATGACACAAACGTACTTCAGACAGTTGTACCTATAAATGGTGATTATTTTGAATTACCTGTTCAGCAATTAGGTGGAATTGTAGGATTTTTCACTTATTATGAGTACACCGGTGACAAAGCATTTTTAGAAAAGGTTTATCCTGCAACAATCAACTACTTAAAGCTCTGGGAAATCGGTGAAAACAATCTTGTTGTTCACAGAAGTGGCTCGTGGGATTGGCCCGACTGGGGTAGTAAGGCAGATATGACTGCATTAGAAAATGGCTGGTATTACCATGCTCTTTCTGTTACAGAAAAAATTGCAGGAATTTTAGATAAAAATGATGATATTTCATTTATCACCGAAAGAAAAACTGCAATTTCAAAAGGTTTCAAAACGCTCTGGACTGAAGAAGGCTTTAAAAGTGACGACGTAAAAGAACCTGACGACAGAGCAAATGCCGTTGCAGTTCTTTCAGGTCTTGCGAGTGAAGAACAATATAACGTTATAAAAAACGTATTAGAAACCACACAGAATTCAAGTCCATATATGGAATATTACGTTCTTGAAGCACTTTGTAAAATGGGCGAATATGAAGTAGCTAAAGAAAGAATTAAAGAGAGATATACGGATATGGTAAATGAAGATTACTCTACTCTCTGGGAATTCTGGGACTCGTGGCGTGGTACGAAAAATCACGCCTGGAGTGGTGGTCCACTTGTAATTATGAGTAAACATTTTGCTGGAATTACTCCGCTTGAAGCGGGTTATGAAAAGGTTGAAATTAATCCACAATATACTCTTTATGACAATATAAATTGTACAGTTCCAAGTGTAAAAGGATTAATTACTATTGATTATAATAAAAGTGGCGAAGAATGTGTTATAAATCTTACATTGCCCCAAGGTATTAAGGCAGATTTATACGTGCCACAGGGTGCCGTTGTAAATATTAATTCAGAGCCTTTTTACCAAAACGGTGAATACGTAAATAATAAAAGTGATTATGATATAACTATTTTAATAAAGGTGTTATAAATATGGTTGAAAAATTCGAATTACATACCGACGTTCTTGTTCTTGGAAGTGGTCCTTCTGGATTTGCGGCAGCATATACGGCAGCAAAAAATGGAGCGAAAGTTATTCTTGTTGAACAAAGTGGTGACGTAGGTGGAATTTCTACGTCTGGTCTTATGAGTCATTGGACTGGTAGTTGTGATAGCCCGCTTTATTACGAAATTTTAAAACGAACTGCTGAAAATAACGAGGGCGATTATAAAAATAAAATTACTAATCTTATTGACCCTGAAAAATTAAAAACACTTTATCTTGAAATGCTTTACGAAGTCGGTTGTAAATTGATGCTCTACACTTTTGCAGAAGATGCAATTTGTGATGGAGATAAAGTTCTTGGAGCAAAAGTTGTCAACAAATCAGGCAAAACCGATATTTATGCCAAAATTACGATTGATGCTACGGGTGATGGCGATATTGCCGCAAGAGCGGGTGCCGAATTTATTCTCGGCAGAGAAACAGATAACAAAATGCAACCAGTAACACTTATGTTTAAAGTTGGCGGGGTAGATTATGACCGTGCTGTATTTTTAGGGTCGTTCGAGTCAACTTATGAAACACCACAAGGCGAACTTCAAGCGCTTGCAAAAGAGCATATTCCATACCCTGCAGGGCACATTCTTACATATAAGTCAACGCTTCCAGGTGTTGTTACTTGTAATATGACAAATGCAATTGATATTGACGGTACTAATACTGAAGATTTAACAAAAGCTACACTTATCTGCCGTAGGCAAATGAATGATATAGTAAAATATCTTCGTGAATTTGTGCCAGGTTATGAAAAATGTTTTATTTTAAGTTCTGCTTCTCTTATGGGCATTCGTGAAACACGACATTTTAAAGGGAAATATACACTTAATGAACAAGATATACTTGAAGCAAAAGTATTTGACGATTACGTTGTAAAAGATGCTTATTTCAATTTTGACGTGCACAATATTACAGGTGCTGGGCTCGATAAAACAGGTGTGCAAAAGCATTTTAAACAAACTAAGGGTTACACAATTCCTTACAGGTGCCTTATTCCAGAAACAAAACAAAATCTTCTTCTTTGTGGCAGAAATATTTCTGGTACACATATGGCGCATTCCAATTTTAGGGTTATGCCTATTTGCGTTGGTATAGGTGAAGCTGCGGGTACAGCGGCATTTATTGCTGTTTCAAAAGATTGTAGTCTTTGTGACGTGCAAGCAAAAGAAATAAGAGATATTGTAGGAATATAGGTGATATACGTTGGGTTGTAAATTCTATCGTGAAGATGTTGATTTTTATTCTGAAGGAACAAGATGCAGTGCGTGGTTTTATGTGCCCGAAACAGATGAAAAGTGCCCTGTAATTGTTATGGCTCATGGGTTAGGTGGAACCCGTGAAATGCGATTATATGAGTATGCTGAAAAATTTGCTGAGAATGGATATGCGTGTTTCTTATTTGATTATCGTAATTATGGTGCGAGCGATGGTAACAAAAGACAACTTATAAACGTAAAAATGCAACTTAAAGATTGGAACAACGCAATAGAATTTGTAAAAAAGGACTCTCGTGTAAAAGGCGATAAATTACTGCTTTTTGGTTCTTCTTTCAGCGGCGGTCACGTTACGTGGCTTTCGGCACACAGAAATGATATTCTCGGTGCAATTGCCCAATGTCCTTACACCGATACGATGGCAACAATCAAAGAAGTAGGACTTTGTTATATTTTAAAAAGAGCGCCATTTGTTATTGCTGATTTGTTGACTTGTATTACGGGGTATCACCCGGTTATGCTGAAACTCTCTACTTATAAAGGCGAACTGGCATTTATGGAAGCAGATGAAAAAACAACCCAAGATTTTCTTGGTAATGCAGAATTTATAAACAAAGCACCGGCAAGAACGTTACTTGAATTTTTAAAATATTCTCCTGGTAAATATTTTAGTAAAATTACTACACCGATTTACGTTGCAGCGTGTTCAAAAGATACGTTAGCTCCGGCAGAAAAAGCGTTGGAACTTGCAAGAAACGCTAAAAAATCAATATGTAAAAAATATGATTGTGGTCATTTTGAAATTTACTGTAACGAGTTTTTTGAAGAAGCAATAAACGATTATATAGTTTTTTTAAATAATTTATAACCGATTAGACGTTAATTTTTACCGAACAGTCAAAAAACAACACTTCTTCTTTTTTATTTGATATTATGAAAATAAAAAAGGAAGATGATAAAATGACAAAAATTAAAACAATTGAGCTTGTCAAACAGTATAAAAACCTTACTGCTGTTGACAAGCTCAATTTAGAAATTAGTGGCGGCGAATTGTTTTCATTGTTAGGTGTTAACGGTGCCGGAAAAACCACGACAATAAAAATGTTAACGTGTCTTACAAAACCTACGAGTGGTGATGCGTTAATTGCTGGTTATAGTGTAACGAAAAATCCAGAACAAGTAAAAAGATTAATTGGAGTATCGCCACAGGAAACAGCGGTAGCACCTAATCTTACAGTGAAAGAAAATCTTGAATTTATTTGTAATATTTATGGATTTTCAAAAGATAAAACTACAAGAAAAATCAACGAACTTTCCAATAAATTTTCTCTTAGTGAAATAATGCAGAGAAAAGCTGGTAAACTTTCTGGTGGTTATAAACGTCGTGTCAGTATTGCAATGGCTCTTATAAGTGAACCCGAAATTCTCTTTTTAGATGAACCTACTCTTGGTCTTGACGTTATTGCAAGGCATGAACTCTGGGATATTATAAGTTCATTAAAGGGTAAAACGACTATTATACTGACAACACATTATATGGAAGAAGCCGAAAGTCTTTCTGACAGAATAGGTATTATGAAAAACGGAAGTCTTCTTGCAGTGGGTACGGCAGAAGAATTAAAACAATTGGCAAAGACAGATGATTTTGAAAAAGCCTTTGTTTCTATTGTAAAGGGGGATGTAAAATGAAAACATTAACCTTTGCAAAAAGAAATATGAAAGAAATTTTGCGTGACCCTATAAACCTTGGGTTTGGAATCGGATTTCCTTTAATTTTACTTGCACTTCTGAGTACGCTACAAAAGAATATACCCACAAGTTTATTTGAAATTGATAAATTAACTCCTGGAATTACAATATTCGGTTTGTCTTTTATAACGCTTTTTTCTGCAACTTTAATTGCGAAAGACCGAGAAAGTGCTTTTTTACAAAGATTATATACAACTCCGTTTAAATCGGTAGATTTTATTATGGGGTATATGCTTCCACTATTGCCTGTTGCAATAAGTCAGACAATTATTTGTTATCTTTTTGCAGTTGCGATGGGACTGACTGTAAGTATAAACGTTATTTATGCTATAATAGGAATAATTCCTATGGCGATTTTCAATATTGCATTAGGACTTCTGTGTGGCAGTATTTTTGGAGTAAAACAAGTCGGCGGTATTTGCGGTGCACTTCTTACAAATCTTTCGGCGTGGCTTTCGGGCGTGTGGTTTGATTTAACACTTGTTGGTGGTTTTTTCGAGAAAATAGCGAATTTTTTACCGTTTGTTCACGCAGTAGAATTGGAAAAAGCATTGTTTTCAGGGGACTTTGAACTTGCAAAAACACATATTTTGCCGATTGTAGTTTACAGTATAGTCGTAACAGGATTTGCCGTGCTCTGTTTTTTGAGACAAATGAAAAAACAATAAGGATTTGAAATGATGAAATACAAACTGGTTATTGATAAAAATGCCGAAGAAGAAATAATTGCTATTGTTCACGAGCCGTCGCATCTTACCGAACAGATAGAAAATCTCGTCTGCAGTTTTTCTGGCACAGATGGTATTATGGGGAGTAGTGATGATGAAAAAAGGCGATTGTCTTTTCACGAAATAGAGTGTATTACCATTCTTGACAGAAAAGTGATTGCTATTGATACGAATGGTAATCAATATCGCATTCAGCAGAGCCTTCGTGATTTAGAAGAAATTTTGCCATCTTATTTTATTCGCATAAACAAATCTACTCTTGCAAACGAACATCGTATTCGTCGGTTTGATGCTGTGTTCAGTGGCGGTGTAGATGCAGTATTTCAATGTGGATATAAAGAATATGTTTCAAGGCGTTGCTTTGCGCAAATAAGAAGGAGGTATAAATAATATGAAAAAAATTGTTTCGGAGTTTTTTCGCCGTGGTTTAATAGCAAGTGGTTTCGGACCTGTTGTTCTTGCAATTCTCTATTTGATTTTGCAACAAAAAACAGGTTTAGAAAATTTAACTGTAACAGAAGTCTGTCTTGGTATATTTTCGTTGTCATTACTCGCATTTATTGCTGGTGGAATGAACGTTGTTTATAAGATTGAACGTCTGCCGCTTATGTCAGCAATTCTTATACACGGTGGAGTTTTATATATAACATATCTTGCTACGTATCTTATTAATAATTGGTTAGAATGGAGTAAAACACCGATTTTGGTATTTTCGGCTATTTTTATTTTCAGCTATTTTGTAATTTGGTCAATTATTTATTTAATAATCAGAAGAAATACAGAAAAGGTCAATGAAGTGTTGAAGAAGAAACAGGCGGATGTAACGCATTCCTGAAGTCAATCTTGTGTGCACTTATGAAGAAAATGGTGAAAACCCTGAACTTGTTATTTATAAAAAAAGATAAAATTAAGGGGAACTGATTTTTGTCAGTTCCCTTTGTTTTTTGTGATTTTACCACTGTTTATAAGTATTATAAACGCGCCTATGTTATGTAAAAAAGCACCGACAAGTGGTGTTACAAGTCCGGTTGCGGCAAGCACCATCATTACAAAACTGATTGAGAATGCAATAATAATATTCTGGTAAATAGTTGCTTTTGTCTTTCTTGAAAGTTCAATTACAAACGGAAGATTGTCGAGCGAATTATTCATAAGAGAAATATCTGCACTCTGAATTGCTGTGTCAGAACCCATAGCACCCATTGCAATACCAACGTCTGCTTCTGAAAGAGCAAGGGAGTCGTTTATACCATCGCCAACAACTGCAACCAAGTGATTTTTCTGTGCTTCTTTTACCTTTTCTAATTTTTGCTCTGGTAAAAGTTCCGAGTGCATTACGTCAATGTTTGCTTCAGCCATTACACGCTGTGCTTCTATATTGTTATCACCAGTAAGAACGGCAATTGTGTTAACGCCCAATGTTCTCAATTTTTCAATAGTTTCGTTAGCATCGCTTCTTAAAATGTCTCTGAAAATAATTGCGCCTAAAACATCTTTGTTCTTTACAACCCAGCTAAGAGTACCTTCTGTTAAAATATCTTCGGGTAACTCGAAACCTAAAGATTTAATGTAACGGGAATTACCCACTATTATTTCATTATTACCCTTTACACCTTTAACACCATTACCGACTATTTCGGTGATTTCAAAATCTTTATCGTAATCTTCATCGTCAATAAGAGCCATAATAGATTTTGACGTAGGATGTAATGAGCCGTGAGCAACAGAAGCGGCAGTTTTAATTAATTCTTCATTAGTTTCGGCATTAACTAAATGAAAATCAACTGCTTCTAAAGTACCATTTGTAATAGTACCTGTTTTATCAAATACAAAATAGTTTACGTCAGTCAATTTTTCTATGAATGATGGGTTTTTAATAAGAATACCACGTTTTGTAGCACTTGCTAATGCGGCAATTATAGGTGCAGAAGAAACAAGCATATATCCACAAGGGCAACTTACAACTAATATAGCAATTGCCTTGCTTATATCTTTTGTGAAAAGCCACATTAAAACAGCAACAACTAAAACAATTGGTAAATAGTAAGTCATAAACTTATCTACAATCTGCGTTTCTGGCACAGTCATTTTTTCAGCACTCTCTAAAAGTTCAACAATTTTCTGGAATGACGTGTCTGAATATGCTTTTGTTACTTCAACTGTCAAAAGACCGTCAATATTAGTTGTACCTGCATAAACTGTATCGCCTTGTTTTACTTCTTTTGGTAATGCTTCACCAGTCAATGACTTCTGGTCCATATTAGAAATACCGCTTATAACAACGCCATCAATAGGGAGTGACATACCAGGTTTAACTAAAATCAAATCACCAGTTTTGAGCGTTTTAGCATCAACTTCTTTTTCGTTTCCGTCAACTAATAAAATAGCAGTGTCAGCCTGAAGTTTTTTAAGACCTTCTATTGCATCTCTGCCACCCATAATACTCTTTTCTTCTAAAAAATGAACAAGTGTAAGAATTATAGGAATAAGTCCTGCTAAAATATATTGACCATCTAAAACAGAAACAAGAATAGCAATAGAAACGAGAATTTCCATCGAAGAATTTATATCTTTTTGTAAAAAGCCTTTTATAGCAGTTACAAGAACTGGTATTCCGATAATTGCAACACCAATAAGATATATAGAACCCTGAATTACTTCCTGATTAGGAAAAAGGTTACCATAAATAAATCCTGCAAGAAGAAATACTATTGCAAAAACGGCTTCTTTTATATCTTTTTTTAATTTATTTTTATCTTTGTCAGATATATAGTTTTGAGAATACCCTTTTACGTTATTCTCTACCATATTATTTATTTTCTTCATAATCTACCTCTTATGGAAGAATAACTTTAGCCGCATTATCACCGTCAGGAACGATAATCGTAGCACCGGCTTCGGTTAAAACTTTAGAAACTCTGTTTCTGAATACACCATTTTTGATAACGTCAGGATTTGCTTTGTATTGCTCATAAAGACCGTTGAATTCTGCAACCTCTTCGGTGGCTTTTGCAATTTTTTCTGCCTGATTTTTCTTTGCTTCGCTTACTAATGAATCAGACTCAGCCTGAGCTTTTGGTATTTTAGACTCAGTGTAATCGTTTGCTTCTTGTATAAGTGTCTGCTTTTTAACAGATGCAGTATTAACAGAATCAAACGCATCTTTTGTTTCGTTAGGTGGAATAACGTTTGTAAGTTCAATGTTGGTAATTATAATACCACAATCAAGTTCGTTAAGGATTTGTTGTGTGTTTTTTCGTAATTCGTTTGCAAGATTTGTTTTTTCTGTGGTAAGAACGCTGTCAACAGTCATTGACGTTACAAGTGGAATTGTTTCACCACCAACCACACCTTTAACAATTTCATCTATTTCGTTAATATAAAGGGCATATCTTACAGGGTCACTGACTTTATATTTTACAACGCTTCTTATAAGAACTAAATTACTGTCACCGGTAATAACGTAACCACCGCTTTTTATATCTCTGTTAATTGTAGTATCTTCACTATAATGTGATTCAACAGTAATTTCCTGAACTGTTTCTACAGGAACTTTAATTACTTCATCAATTATATATGGAAGGGCAAAATGAAGACCTGGTCCTTTAACTTGTTCTTCATAAGTTTCGCCGACTAATTTACCAAAACGAAGCACAACAGCAACTTCGTTACTGTCAACCTTATAAAGACCTGTAAGAACAAGAAGAACAACTGAACCTGCAACAACCCATTTAAAATACTTCATAACAGAAAGCATTATAGTTTCAAAAACTTCTATACTTTTGTTTTTCATCTTTTTGCCTGCCTTAGAGTGAGTGTATTCGAACCAAATATGCCTTAAATGTCCGATTTCACGCACCTTTTGTATTTTTTTGTCTTGATATTTATTGTAATTCGTCAACTATATCGAAAGGTGAATCTTCACTTTTCATAATAATTACGGTATCTTCGTTTACAGAATTTTCAAGAGCAATAAGCTTTTTGAGGAACTTAAATAATTCAGAGTTCTTGTCGTATGCTTCACCATAAATTTCAGCTATCTGTCTTTCGGTTTCTGCATCAATCTCTGCAGCTTCTAATTTTCCTTCAGCTAAAATTTCAGCAGCTTTAGCATTTGCTTCACTCATAATAATTGCTGCATCTCTTTCACCTTCAGAAAGAAGTTTTGTTACTTGTTTTTCTCTGTCAGCAATCATCTGTTCAAAAACACTCTCAATATTATTTGTAGGGAGTGCAAGTCTCTTTATTTTGATTTTCTCAATTTTAATGCCATAATCTTTAAGGGCATTTTCTGAAACTGATTTTTCAATTTTTTCAGATATCTCATTGATTTTAATATTTTCTAAATCAGTTGAAACCAAAGAAGAAAGTTCATAGTTACCCATAACACCGTTTTTAACGTTTGCAGTTAAATCGTTAAGATATTTTTCTGCTTTTTCATTATCGCCGACGCTGTTATAGAATTTTCGTGGGTCTTCAATATGCCACACAAGATATGTTTGTAAAATAACGTTTTTCTTATCGTTTGTAAGAGTTTCTGTGTAACCTGAATCCATATATTGACTTCTTGTATCATAAGTATAAACGTTTTCAAAAGGGTAAGGCAATTTAAAGTGAAGCCCTGAGTCCATATAAACTGCCCTTACTTCACCAAAACGTGAAACTATTGCACAAGAACCTTCTTTTACAGTGAATGTAAAACCAAATACGGCAATTATTACAACAAGAATAAGTGCAAATATCCATTTATATATTTTTTTAATTTTCATTGTTTGTTTCCTCCGTTCCAACAACGGTTGTTTGACCTGTTGATAAAGTTTCTCCAGATGAATTTATAATGTATTGCGAAAGGTCTGCATCTATATTAGGTGAGAATACGTAAACCTTGTTACCAGCAATAACCTTTTCATAAGTATCAACGTATTTACTGAGTTTAAATGCCGAAGGTCTTTTTCTGTATTCTTCAAGAGCCGCTTTGTAAACAGTCATTTCTTTAGTGGCATCTGCTACTTTTGTTGTCTGATTTTCTTTTGCTGTTATAACTGCTGTTTTGGCATTTTTTTCAGCTTCTAAAATAATTTTCTCTGCTTCTGATTCGGCATTGGTTATAGTAGTTGTTTTATTAACGTCAGCACTGACAACAGATTGATAAACGTCTGAAAGTTCAACTGGTGGATGAATGCTTTCAATAATAACTTCTTCAACTATTAAACCGACTTTATATTCTTTTGTGAACTCGTTAAGAGCGGAAAGAAGTTCTTTAGAAAGACCAGTTCTGTCAACGCTTAAAATTGTGTTCAAGTCAGTAGAATTAGTTTTGTTCATCATAAATTCGTATGCTTGAGAACTTAGTATTGCTTCTGGATTTGCACTTTTTGTAAGATAGGTGTATAAATCATCTATTTTATAAATCAATTTAATATTAACAGAAACAAGCTCGTTTCCGTTACCGGTTAACAATTTATATTCTTCAACCGAATGCGATTCTGTCCACATATTATCCATTGTGTTATTTGATTCATAACCAATGGTCATATTCTGAACACGGTCTGTTTCGTAAATTTGGGCTTTATCAATAGGCCAGGGCAATTTAAAGTGAAGCCCTGCACCTTTAATTGAACTTTCTTGTAAAGACCCGAGGCGATAAATGGCAGCTTGTTCATAAGGTTCAACTTTATAAATGCAACTTGACACGAACAAAATAGCGACTACCGCTAATATTGCCGCCGGCAAAATTTCTGCAACATATTTAAGACTCCACAATGATTTAAGTGAAATACCTGTATGAGTTTCAAGAATATCTAAAAAACTTTTTCTTTCTTCGTTGGTTTGATTTTTCAGTTTTCTTATATCAGGAAAGTAAATTGTGTAATTAAAATCTTTTAACGTTTCCTTTTTTATTACTGTTAAAAGTAAATTTAATGCAAGAACAACTGCAATATAAATGGTTGCAATTCGGTAGAACCAGAATATTGCGTTTGAAAAATCCATTTCAAGAATTATGTTGAGAATGCAAAAAGCAATAAAACCAAAAGCTATTATACTGAGTGTAAAAAACATTGATGATACGGTTTTTATTGCTTTTAAGTCTTTCTTTTGTGATATGTAACTTCTGTAAACCAAAAGGCAAATAGCAATAACCAAAAGAACCCCTATATTACCAAACGTGTAGGTGAATTCCTGACTACTTATAGTCTTTAAGTTATAAGAAAACGAACTTATTGCAATCGCCAGAATAAAATAAATCTGTATTAATACATAGATAACTTCTATTGCAATAAGAGTACCTTTTTTGAATTTTACCGCTCTTTCTTTTTGTTCCGGTATTTTGTGTACCATTTTATTTATAAAATCAAAAAGAAGAATAATAATATATATTGCCCAGAAACATATAGCAAGTTCACCAAGTTGCTGATATACGGGCACATATTGATTAGTTTGTAAAACACCAATAAGCAATAAAACTATAACAAAGAGAATAAAAAATGGTAGTTTAGGTGCTTTGTTCGACTTTTTTAGTTTTCTTTTTCTCAAAACTGTCACCTCAAAACAGAGAAATATGAATTATTATATCATAAAATCCGGAAAAATAAAAGTATAAATATAAATCTTTAATGTTAATAAATAATGTACTTGAATAAAAAAACACGGAATGGTTCGATTTCCATTCCGTGTTTTTATTTTAAAAATTCATTAAAAATTTCAATTTCCTGCTTTGTTGTTTCAGGTGTTTCTTCAAGTGGAAATTGAATATTTAATTTTTCATATTTTTCAATACAGAGTTTTTTGAAAGGTAAAAGCTCAATTTTTTTAATACAAGAAAACTTTTCTTTTAAAGCCTTAAGATAAGAAACTGAACTTTCATTATTATTCAAATCTTTAATAATAACCTGCCTTAACCAAGTATCAATATTCTGACTGTTAAGATATTCTAAAAAATCATCAACGTGTCTTTTTTCACAACCGACTTTTGTTTTATAAAGTTCGTCGGTTATATATTTATAATCTAAAAGAACAATATCGGTTAATTTTAAAATTTCTTTAACGCTATCGTTGAGAATACAACCAGAAGTATCAATCGCGGTTGAAATGCCATCATTTTTGCAAAGTGTAAAAAGTTCTTTTATAAATCCTGGTTGCATAAGAGGTTCGCCGCCAGAAATGGTAACGCCACCATCTTCACCAAAATAATTTTTGAGTCTTTTTATTTTTGTAAAAATTTCTTCTGCAGTAATTTCTGTACCGCCAGTAAAATCCCAGGTGTCAGGATTATGGCAACAAGCACACCTTAAAGGGCACCCTTGCATAAATACTACTGCTCTGACACCAGGACCATCTGCAGTACCAAGGCTCTGAAATGAATGAATTTTACCTGTCATAATCAAACTGCTTCGTGGAAAGTTCTCATAATAACTTCTTTTTGTTGCTCTTTTGAGAGTTTGCAGAAGTTAACGGCGTAACCAGAAACACGAATTGTAAGGTTAGGGTAATCTTCTGGATGTTCATACGCTTTAAGAAGAGTTTCTCTGTTTAAAACGTTAACGTTGATGTGGTGAGCATTGTTAAGGAAGTAACCGTTGAGAATACTTACAAGATTTTCTACTTTGTCATCCATTGAATTACCAAGTGCTTCCGGAACGATTGAGAACGTGTTAGAAATACCATCTCTTGCATCGCAATAAGAAAGTTTTGCAACAGAGTTGAGAGATGCGAGTGCACCATTTACTTCACGGTTGTGCATTGGGTTAGCACCTGGTGCAAAAGGTTCGCCTTTCTTTCTGCCGTCTGGTGTAGCACCAGTTTTCTTACCATAAACAACGTTAGATGTAATTGTAAGAACAGAAAGAGTGTGTTTTGCATCTCTGTAAGTTGGTGTTTTTCTGAGTTCAGTAATTGTGTCACGGATTAAGTTCTGAGCAATTAAGTCAACTCTGTCATCATCATTACCGAATTTAGGAAAATCGCCTTCTGTTTTAAAATCAACAATAAGTCCTGTTTCTTCGTCGATTATAGGGGAAACTTTTGCATATTTTATTGCAGAAAGTGAGTCAGCAATAACTGAAAGACCTGCAACACCAAAAGCCATAAGACGCTCTACATCTGTGTTGTGAAGTGCTAACTGTGTTCTTTCATAAGCATACTTATCGTGCATAAAGTGAATGGTGTTCATTGTGTTAACGTAAAGTCTGCAAAGCCATGAAAGGTAAATTCTGAAACGTTCCATAACTTTGTCAAAATCAAGAACATCATCGTTCATAACTTCCATTTGTGGACCGATTTTTGTACCAAATACGTTATCTACACCACCGTTAAGTGTGATGAGTAAAAGTTTTGCAAGGTTTGTTCTTGCGCCGAAGAATTGCATTTGTTTACCAATCTTCATAGCAGAAACACAACAAGCAATAGCGTAATCATCGCCGTAGTCGTTTCTCATTAAATCGTCATTTTCATATTGAATAGCATCTGTTTCAATAGAAAGTTTCGCACAGAATTTTTTAAAGCCTTCTGGTAAACGGTAACTCCAGAGAACTGTAAGGTTTGGTTCCGGAGCAGGACCTAAAGTGCGAAGAGTGTTGAGCATACGGAATGAAGTTTTTGTAACAAGAGTACGGTTATCTTCACCCATACCACCAACGCTTTCGGTAATCCACATTGGGTCACCACCGAAAAGTTCGTTATATTCAGGTGTTCTTAAGTGACGGCACATACGAAGTTTTAAAACTAAATCGTCAATAAGCTCTTGTGCTTCTTCCTCTGTAAGAATACCTGCTTTAATATCTCTTTCAATATAAATATCGAAGAAAGTGCTTGTCCTACCGAAAGACATAGCAGCACCATTCTGCTCTTTGTTAGCAGCAAGATAACCAAAATAAGTCCATTGAATTGCTTCTTTTGCATTCTGGGCAGGTCTTGAAATATCAAAACCATACATTTTTGCCATTTCTTTAAGAAGACCTAAAAACTCAATTTGTTTATAAAGTTCTTCGAGTAAATTCATTGTTTCGGCAGTGGCATTTTCTAAACCGAGTAAACGTTTATCTTCTTTCTTCTTTTCAATAAGTGCATCAATACCATAAAGTGCAATTCTACGATAGTCGCCTATAATTCTGCCTCTGCCGTAAGCATCAGGAAGACCTGTTAAAAGAGCACAGTGACGAGCGGCACGCATTTCATCAGTATAAATTCTGAAAACACCGTCGTTGTGAGTAGTTCTGTATTTAAAATAATCTTCAACTTTCTGTGAAAGTTCATAACCATAAGCCTTACAAGCATCACGAGCCATTCTTATACCACCGAATGGGTGAACGCCTCTTTTAAGTGGTGCATCAGTCTGAACACCAACTATAAGCTCGGTTTCTTTATCAAGGTAACCCGGGTTATAACTACAAGGTGAAGCAACGTGCTCTGTGTCAATATCAAGCACACCGCCAGCCTTTTTTTCTTCTTCACAAAGGTCATAAAATTTCTTTGTTAAATTCTTTGTTCTTTCTGTTGCACCTTTTAAGAATGCATCATCCCCGTGGTAAGGGGTGTAGTTTCTCTGAATGAAGTCACGAACGTCAATTATGTGCCGCCATTCGCCGTCAACAAAACCATTCCATTGTTCAAAATTCATAATTTTCTCCTTCGTTGCGAAACACAACTGAAAATGTAGTTTTTGCACAAAATCACAATATGATTTTTGCTATATTAACTAAAGTATAATTCACACAGTATTTTTTGTCAATAGAATTTGACTTGTTAAAAATATAACCAAATCTTTTCTAAAAATGAGTTATAAAACAAAGAAAAATATTTGAAAATTTGTGCATTTTTCATTCTATGATTTCGGTAAAGAATGTGCTTGTGCTATATTTATATGGGCGGTTAAATCTACCTAAATCAAAAAGTTCGTCGCCAACAGAAATTTTATTGATACATTCTCTGCAAGTGAGTGTAACTGAAAATCCTTCAGATTTTACTATTTCTTCAAGGGTTTTATTTTTTATTCCGTATGGATATGCCATTATATATGGTACAAATCCTACATTTAAAATTAATTTGTCGTTGAGAGTTTTAATATCGGTTTTTATTATTTCAGTGTAAGCAGAGTTGCTTTCGCCATAAATTTTACCCATCCCCCTACGAAGTCCTAACGAGTGAAAATTGTAAGAATGATGACCGATTTCAACAAGTGGATGTTCCGAAAGAGTTTTTATATCGTTCCAGTTAAGGTAAGCGTAACGGTCATCAGTTTCGCCGTTTTCTGTGTATAAATCTACGAGTGAACCAACAATATTTATATTTGCGGGGAAGTTGTATTTTTCTAAAAGTGGTAAAACTTTTGTGAGAAAACTTCGTTGCCCGTCATCAAAGGTTATTATTACAGGTTTTTGGGGTAAATCTTTTTTCCCTTCAGTAAAATCAATTAAATCTTTTATTTTTATTGGGGTATATCCGTTATCTTTTAGATATTTAAAATCTGAATCGAGCAATTTTTCAGGAATAACATAATCACCCCAGAGCGAACTGTTTTCACTTATCTGGTGGTACATTATAATTAACACTTCTTTTTGTGTATCTTTAAACACTGGTAAGACTTGCAAAAATGTGTTCGCAACAGATGAAAAAATTATTAATATACATACCGTGGCAGAAATTATTGAGAGAGTTTTAAAAGTTAATATTTTATACATTGTATCACCCCAAAAAACAATATGAAAAATTTTTTGGAAAAATGTCAAACATTTGTTTGACATTTTGGGGTGGGGTGTGCTATAATGTTTTCATAAAACATAAAGTGGAGGTGCTTTTATGGAAAAAATTTCAAATACTCAAAAAAAGATTTATGAATTTTTAGTAGAGAAATCACAAGGCGGGGTACCACCTTCAATCAGGGAAATTGGTGCGGCAGTTGGTTTAAAGTCTACTTCTACAGTTCACGCTCACCTTGTTGCACTTGAAAAAGCGGGGTATATTATGAGAGACCCACTTTTAAAAAGAGCAATCAGAATTTTAGGTCAGGATGATGCTTACACACAAGTTCCTCTTATTGGTACGGTTACCGCAGGTATTCCTATTCTTGCAGTTGAACAGATTGAGGGGTATATCCCTTACGGTGGCAGAGTCTCACGTGATAAACCATTATTTGCTTTAAAAGTTCGTGGTGAGAGTATGCTTTGGGCAGGTATTCACGATGGTGATATTGTTATTGCAGAGAAAACTCCATACGCTAATAATGGTGATATTGTTGTTGCTATGCTCGAAGATGAAGCAACAGTTAAACGTTTCTTTAAAGAAAATGGTCATTTCAGACTTCAACCTGAAAACGACGAGTTTGAGCCAATCATTACAAACGAAGTTGCAATTTTAGGTAAGGTTGTTTCGCTTATAAGATATTATTAAAAATTCAGGGCTGTAAAAACATTAAGTTTTTACAGCCTTTTTATCCCATTGTTTTTCTTGACGATGATTTTTTTCTGTGATATATTTGAAGTTACAGGTGATTTTATTGAAAATAAATAAATTTCAAAATAAAAAAATAAAAATTCTGCTTGTGCAGATAACAAACAGAAACTTAGGGGATACGCTTATAGCGGATAATACGAGAAAATTAATAAAAAAAGCGTTTTCTTTTAAGAAAAGAAAAAATGTTGTTATAATAGATTATCCGATTTCTTGCAGAGATTTGGACGTACTGAAGTTTGTTGATGCAATAGTCTTTGCTGGTGGTGGTTTAATAAAATTCAGAAATGAACAACATTATAATCACACGATAGCAATAACGAATAAAGCAGAAGAATTAAATATACCCGTGTTTTTCAACGCCGTTGGTGTAGAGGGATATGACGAATCTGACGAAAGATGTCTGGCTTTGAAAAATGCAATCAACTCTCCTTGTGTAAAAGGTATAACTGTAAGAGACGACGTAGAAACGTTGAAAAAATATTATATAGAAAACCAATCCATAGTTGTAAAATCAGTTTTCGACCCAGCAGTGTTTTCAACTGGAAGTTTTGAAAAAGCACGTAAAAGTGAAGTTATAGGACTCGGTGTGGCACGTGGAGAGTTATTTACAGATTATGGTAACGAAAAAATCAATCGTGAATACCTTCTTGATTTCTGGAAAAACGTAGCAAAAGAAATTGAAAAGCAGGGCAGAGAATGGGCTGTTTTTACAAACGGGTTAGAAGGTGACGAGGCATTTGCAACTGAAGTCCTTGAATACATAGGGTACGGCAAAAAATGTAACGCACCTGCAGATAGTGCCCAGTTAATAGAAACAATAACCCAATTCAAATCAATAATTGCAAGCAGAATGCATTCATGCATTGTTGCACATACATATAGAGTTCCGTGCATTGGTTTGGTTTGGAATGATAAACTTTCTCTATGGGGTGAAAAAATAGGGCACGAAGAACGATTTATATTACCTGAAAATATGTCTGCAGAAAAGGTTGTAGCGGAGCTTTTTAGTGCAGAGCAAAATGGTGTGAATAAGATAAACAAAAAAGAGAAAAAACAGACCGCAGAATGTTTGAAAATCTTTTTGAGAAATTATGCTGAAGCGAATGTGGGATATTCTCGTAACGTTGACTTTTCAAAATACATGGTAGCAACGGCATTGGGTGGAGATTATCTGAAATATAAAAATATGAATTCGCTTTCTACTATCGGAAATTCTCTTGAAAATGGTTATAAATGGCTTGAAGCAGATTTACGCTTGTCAGAAGATAAAGAGCTGGTTTGTGTAAACGGTTGGTCTGAGGCAACCTATAAACAATTAGGTGTGTCGTTTAACGAGAATAAAAAACGAATGACGTCAGAAGAGTTTTTGAAGCAAAAATATTATAATAAATATAAAACTACTTCTTTTGAAATGTTGGTAGAATATATAAGTACCAGAAAAACAGATGGAATAAAACTGGTTTTAGATATAGGTAAACCGACCAGAGCACAATTCAAGGTGATTGTAAAAAGTATTACAGAAAGTCTTAAAAAATTCGGTTGCTCGACGGAAGATTTTATTTTGAAAATTCATAACACCGAATTATATGAAGAATTGGAATGTGCGAATTTTTACTTTGAAGTAATGTTGGTTATTGATTTTTCAAAAGATGAAAAAGATACGGAAGAAAAACTACTTTACTGTAAAAACAAAATAAAATACGTTTCAATAGATAAAAATCTGCTTTCTTCAGAAAACGTAAAAAGAATAAAAGATTATGAATTACGGATAGCAGTTTTTAGTTATAAGAATATAACTGATATATTGAATGCTATTGATTCTGGAGCTGATTTGGTCGGGTCTCTTTATTATACTCCTTGGCAATTAAACGAGCTAATCAATTGAAAAACGAGTTGAAAAAACTGAATTTCAGTTTTTTCAACTCGCTATTTTTATTTCGCAACTAATTCTTTTTTCTTTGATTTTCTTTTGTCTCTGAATTTCTTCAAAATAGGAATTCTTTCCTGCACTTCACCATCATCACATTTTTCAACAACAATCATAAATATTGTGATTAGTAAAAGATATGGGACTGGGCAGAGAATTCCGGGGTTTACAAGTGACATTAATTCAAGGCTTATATAAGACAAGAAGATTGTCATATTGAAAAGCGTTGCTTTTTTCCATATTAATACGTTACGTTTTATAAATTGATAAATAAAAGCAATAATTCCTACAGTACCGAAACTACCAGCAATCTGAATTGGTTCGCAATGATACCAGCAAAGAGCGCCAGGTTTATTTTTGAAAATATCACGGTTAGTCATATTACCAAGACCTGTACCGAAAACAGGGTTGTTTAAAAAATCTTCTACACCACGAGCGTAGTGTCTGACTCTTGTTTCGGTATCTTCACCACCCATAAGGAATTGGTTTATTACTTTAAAAAGTCGCTTTAAAGTATAGTTTAAAAATTCAGTTATTTCAGGCAGATAAATAAGTGCCGCAATAACAAAGCAACCACAGATTATAGCGTAAGCAAGGCGACGGCGTTTGTCGTAAAGCACGAACATAACAATGCACATTACGAGTTCAATAGTGCCGAATACCATACCGCCACGGGAGCCTGTAAGAAGCATAGCTACGAAATAAATAAATCCGATAATTATTGAGTATGATGACTTGTTTGCTCTGAAGAAAGCGAAAGGAAGAGCCATCATAAGAATGGTTGAAGTGTTGTTGCGCCATCTCATATAAATAATGCCGGGGTCATCAATAACGTCATTTATATTGATGATATATTGAGCAAATATTGCAAGAGAGGCGGTAAGACCTACCATAACCATTATTTTAGAAAGTTTATCAATAAGTGAATAATCGCTTGTTGCATTGATTCTCGGGAAGAATATGCAGTAAACAAAGAGCATACCAAAGCCGATACCAAGCATATTGTAAATAGAAGCACCACCAAAGTAGTCTTTTAGAGAAATTACACCAACACCACCAATGGTTACAGCAATAGAAACAAAAAGCATGGGGAAAAACTGCGAACCTTTAGCACTTGGTTTTTTGCCGTAATAAATAAGATTGAATAACAGCATGAAAGCGAGAGGGATTGCTAAATACCATATTTCACTGAAGGCTTCGAGCGAGTTGTAACATCGCATTGCAATAACGTAGGTAAAGAGTGTGGGGATGAGCATTGCCATAATGTCACCCGTAAGCAAAAAGCAAACGCCTGTTATGTAACCTAAAACAACAGAACCCCATATATGAAAATCCTGCTTTGGAAAATGTGCGTGAAGACAAGCTATTATCAAAGAGAAAATAGCAAGTGCTGCCATCCATCTGTCACTTAACAGAAATTTGCGTATTTCTGCTAAAGTCTTTACTGACTTTTCAGTTTTAAATATATTTTTCATAATAAATACCCGCAAATTTTAATGTTAAAATTATTATACTTTTATTCTATTATACTGATTTCTGAAAAATTCTCAACATTTATTACAAAATCTTAATATTTGTAAATATGAAAAAGTCAGGTCAATGCTCTTTGGAGTGTTGACCTGACTCGATTTTTACGACAATTCAAATTGTCCGGTATAGAGTTTGTAATATTTACCTTTTTCTTCTATAAGTGTGTCGTGGTCGCCTTTTTCTATAATTTGACCATCTTCGAGCACCATAATTGCGTTTGAGTTTCTTACAGTAGAAAGTCGGTGAGCTATAACAAAAACAGTCTTGTTTTCCATAAGCTTATCCATGCCTTTTTCAATAAGCTTTTCTGTTCTTGTATCAATAGAACTTGTTGCTTCGTCCAATATAAGAACGGGCGGGTTTGCAACAGCGGCACGTGCAATTGCAAGTAACTGACGTTGACCTTGTGATAAATTGCCACCATCACCTGTGAGCATAGTATTGTAACCATCAGGTAATCTTTTTATGAAACTGTGAGCGTTGGCAAGTTTTGCCGCTTCAACAATTTCGTCGTGCGTAGCATCAAGTTTACCATAGCGGATATTATCTTCAACAGTACCTGTAAAAAGGTGCGTATCCTGAAGAACCATAGCGAGTGAACGTCTTAAATCGTCTTTTTTAATCTTTTTGATGTTAATTCCATCATAAGTGATTTTACCTTCATCAATATCATAAAAACGATTTATAAGATTTGTAATTGTTGTTTTACCAGCACCAGTTGAACCAACAAATGCAATTTTCTGACCTGGTTTTGCATAAAGCGAAACGTTTTTAAGAACTGTCTTTTTGCCGTCGTAAGAGAATGTAACATCGTGGAAACGAACGTCACCTTTTAAAAGTGTGTAGGTAACGGAGCCGTCGGCTGAATGTGG
This sequence comes from Acutalibacteraceae bacterium, assembly GCA_045533655.1. Taxonomy (GTDB): domain Bacteria; phylum Bacillota; class Clostridia; order Oscillospirales; family Acutalibacteraceae; genus DTU089. The sequence goes on along the minus strand of JAZSIE010000006.1, from coordinate 43,814 downwards.
GTGTCTCCAAGCCCACGTGCCCGTACGTTCATCGCATTCAGTAATATTTCCATTTTCGTCAATCTTTGCATTAACAAGAGTAACGTAACCATCATCTTCTTCAGGTGTTGCATCAATTATTGCAAAAATTCTTTCAGCACCTGCAAGAGCCGCTAAAATGTTGTTAAGTTGTTGAGAAACCTGGCTTATAGGGTTTGAGAATTGTCTTGTGTACTGTAGGAATGCCGCAAGAGAACCGAGAGTAAGAGCACCCTCAATACCACCTAAAAGAAATCCTGAAATGCCCGAAAGTTCACTTGTGCCGAATTTAATAATGATAAATGCACCAAGAGTTGCAGTTGCAGCAAAGTTGAAATATGAAATGTTACCCATAATAGGCATTATAATACTTGCACACGTGTGTGCATTAGTAGCAGATTTTCTGAAGTTTTCATTGTGAATAGCAAATGCCTCTTTGCTTTTTTCTTCACGGCAAAAAACTTTAACAACTCTCTGACCTTCAATGAATTCTTCTATATAACCATTAACGGCACCTATATTCTGTTGCTGTTTTCTGAAGAAGTTGGCACTTTTTCCGCCTATAAATTTAATTATGTTAAGCATAACAAAAAGCATAACAATAATGAGACCTGTTAAAGCAGGGCTTATATAGAGCATCATAGAGAAAATGCCTACAACTGTGACGAGAGAAGATATAGTCTGCACTAAACCCTGACTTATAGCTTCACGGATAGTGTCGGTATCGTTTGTGAAACGACTCATTAATTCGCCGTGAGTATGAGCATCAAAGAATTTTATAGGAAGACTCTGTAAATGGTCAAAAAGGTCTTTTCTCAAAAGATTAAGAGTGCCTTGTGAAATGTTGAGCATAAGTCTTTGGTAAGCATACTGTGCGGCTGCACCACAAACGTAAATAATGCCGATTATAACAAGATATTTTACAATGTTTGTTATATCGAAAGTGCCGTTTTCTACAACGAGACCTATTTCGTTTATGATTGGTGTTAAAAGGTACGTTCCAGCAACACCAGCGCCAGAACTTATAATTACTAAAACCGCAACAAGCACTAAAATAGCCTTGTTTTTAACGACATAACCTAAAAGTCTTAAAAGAGTTTTAGCAGGATTCTGTGGTTTTTCAAATCTCATTCTGCCACCTGGTCCGCCAGGAGGTGGTGGCCCGTTTTTCTTAATTTGTTTTTCTGCCATTTCGTAACACTCCTTTCCTTATTGTTCCATTTTGCCTTCTTGTTGAGAAATATAAACGTCTTTATAAATCTCATTACGTGAAAGCAATTCTTCGTGAGTACCAATATCATCTATTTTACCATCATCAATAACAATGATTTTATCAGCATGTTGAATCGAGTTGATTCTCTGTGCGATTATGATTTTAGTAGTTTCGGGAAGTGAGTTCTTCATTCCTTCTCTTATCTTGCCGTCTGTTGCAGTATCAACTGCACTTGTCGAGTCGTCAAGAATTAAGATTTTCGGATTTTTAAGTAAAGCACGTGCAATACAAAGACGTTGCTTTTGTCCACCGGAAACGTTGACACCACCTTGACTCATATCGGTGTTATATTGTTCTGGGAAACTCATAACAAAATCATCAGCACAGGCAATTTTTGCCGCCGCTCTTATTTCTTCCATAGTAGCATTTTCGTTACCCCAGCGAAGATTTTCTTCGATTGTACCAGAAAAAAGTACGTTAGATTGAAGTACCATAGAAACACTGTCACGAAGATTATGAAGTTTATAATCTTTAACATTTCTGCCACTGACTAAAACTTCACCTTCCGTCACATCGTAAAGACGCGGAATTAATTGAACGAGTGAAGATTTTGCACTGCCTGTACCACCTAAAATACCAATAGTTTCACCGGATTTGATTTTAAGATTGATATTAGAAAGCACTGGTTCTTCTGCAGTTTCGTTATATCTGAAAACAACGTTTTTAAATTCAATGTCGCCGTTTTCTACTATTAAAGTTTCGTCGGCGATATCGTCTTTAATAGTAGGTTCTTCGTCGAGCACTTCGCAAACACGTTTCATAGAAGCTCTTGCCATAACAGACATAACGAAAATCATCGAAATCATCATAAGTGACATAAGAATCTGTTGAACGTAAGTAATGAAACTCATAAGGTCGCCTAACTGCATACTTCCGACAAAAATAAGTTTTGAACCAAACCAGAGAATAGAAATTATGCAAGTGTAAACTGCAACCATCATAATCGGGCTGTTTAAAATTATAAGTTTTTCAGCAAATATTGACGCCGCTTTTAATTCGTCGTTTGAAATTCTGAATTTTTCTTTTTCGTGTTTTGAGCGTACGAATGCCTTAACAACTCTTATAGAAATTAAATTTTCCTGAATAGACGTATTGAATTTATCATACTTTTTAAACATACGCTCAAATCTCGGGTGAGCTTTAGAGCCTATAAATACAAGGGCAGCTAAAAGTGCAGGACCTACAATGATAAATACAAGAGAAAGCTTTTTGTTGATATCTACCGCCATAGCGATTGCCATAGTAAACATAAGCGGTGAGCGAATGAGCATTCTTATCGCCATCATAAAAGCATTCTGAATCATATTTACGTCGGTTGTCATTCTGGTAATAAGTGAGCCTGTTGAGAATTTATCTACGTTAGAGAATGAATAGTCCTGAATTTTTCCGAACATAGCACCTCTTAAGTTTTTACCGAAGCCCATACCAGCCTTTGCCGCAAAATATGCAGCAGAAGCACCACATAAAAGAGAGAAACAAGCCATAATTACCATTAAAATACCTGTTGAAGTAACAAGCTCGAGTCCTTGTTTTTCACCGAAACCCATTTTAATAAGAAGTCCCACAACAAAGCCGTCTTTTTCTGAAAGCGGAATCCCGTTGATACCACAATCGACTATAACAGACATCAAAAAAGGAATTGCAACTTCTATTAAAACTTCAAAAACGATAGTTAAAGGAGATAAAAAAGCGTAAAACCTATAACCTTTTGCATAACTTAATAATTTTTTGAGCATCTATTTGTCACCACCTGATATAATTTTTTTGAAATCTTCTTTTGTCATTTCACTGTCTGCAATATTCATATTGAGTCTTTTGAGAAAATACATAAGTGTTTCTTTTTCTTCATCTGTAAATCCCTTAAAAACCTGTTCATCAGTTTCTTCGCAGACTTTTCTGAAATCTCTCAAAGCGTTTGCGCCTTTTTCAGTTACAGTGAGACGTTTTTTTCGTGAGTCATCTTTATCGTCAATTCGCGCAATAAAACCCGATTTTTCCATTCTTTTAAGTGTAGTAGCAACAGAAGCGGGCGATACGTGAAGATGTTTGGCGAGTTCTTTTTGTGTGCAACCATTATTGTATGAAATAAACTCTATAATAGCAGGTTGACCAAAATAAAGCCCCAACGAAGAAGCGGCTTTTGAAACTCTGTATCTGTGAGTGACGTTTAAAGTGATAATTTCGTGTACTAAAGAACGATTATCCATAAAAACTCCTTTCTAAAAAAGGTAGTTAAACGTTTATTAATTAAACGTTTAACTATTGCAGTATATGATAACACAAAATATAGAATTATTATTCTTGTTAAGAAAAAAGAACCACAAAAAATTGTATTTTTACAAAAAATTAACATTTTATAATTCGTTTTTATTTTTCTTTTTTCGACTTAAAAATCAATTTCTTTGTGCAAAATTACCAAATTCTACCAAAAAACTTTAATGGGCGTTTGAACAAAATATATCAAAAAATACTTGAATTCAACACTGTGTTTTGTTATGATTAAAGTACGAGATTGTGTCTATATATAATTGAAACACAAAATTATATAGCGTTATGTCAAAATGGGGTGAAAAGAGTTGAAAATAAAAGAAACGGAAGTTAATCCTAACGATTTTCCTATTTACATTTTCCATCTTGGTAAAAACTATCGAGCTCAGGAATTCTTTGGAGCACATGAAGTAGGAAAAAACGAATTCGTTTTCAGAGTGTGGGCACCACACGCTTCTTCTGTGAGAGTTGTGGGTGACTTTAACGGTTGGGATGAAAACGCTTCTATAATGGCAAAGCTTAATGAAGCAGGTTGTTGGGAAGTTTACGTTAAAAACGTAAATGAATATGATGCCTACAAGTTTTTGATAATTGATGCAAAAGGTGAAAAACACTTTAAAGCTGACCCTTATGCAATTCATTCTGAAACAAGACCGGGTACTGCTTCAAAAATATTCAGAAGCAAATATAAATGGCGTGACAGTAAATGGTTGGAAGAAAGAAAGAAAACTTCGATTTATAAATCGCCTGTAAATATTTACGAGATGCATTTGGGTTCCTGGAAGCAATATGATGATGGTAACTTCTTGAGTTACAGGGATTTAGCAAAAGAGTTGGTTCCGTACGTTAAGAAGATGGGTTACACACATATTGAAATGATGCCAATTTCAGAATATCCGTTTGACGGCTCGTGGGGATATCAGGTAACTGGTTATTATTCGGCAACGTCACGTTATGGTACACCTGATGATTTCAAATACTTTATAGACGAATGTCATAAAGCGGGAATAGGCGTTATTCTCGACTGGGTACCGGCACATTTCCCTAAAGATGCTCACGGACTTGCTAATTTTGACGGCGAAGCGTGTTATGAATATGACGATATAAGAAAAGGCGAGCATCTTCAGTGGGGAACAAAGGTGTTTGACTTTGGCAGAAACGAAGTTAAAAGTTTTCTTATTTCAAACGCTTGTTTCTGGTTAAATGAATATCACATTGACGGACTCCGTGTAGATGCTGTTGCTTCGATGCTTTATCTTGACTATGGCAGAGATGATGGTCACTGGATAGCAAATAAAGACGGTGGCAATAAAAACTATGAAGCAGTTGAGTTTTTACAAGAACTTAATGAAGCGGTGTTCAAAGACTTTCCTGACGTTTGTATGATTGCCGAAGAAAGTACAGCGTGGCCGCTCGTTTCAAAACCTGTTTATGCTGGTGGTTTAGGTTTCAACTTCAAATGGAATATGGGTTGGATGAATGATATTTTAAGATATTTTTCAATGGAAGGTATCCACAAAAAATTCAACCACGATTTAATAACGTTCTCATTTTTCTATGCATTTTCAGAGAACTTTGTTCTTCCTATTTCGCACGACGAAGTAGTTCACGGCAAATGTTCACTTATAAATAAAATGCCCGGTAGTTACGAAGAAAAGTTTGCGGGTGTAAGAGCGTTTTTAGGTTATATGTACGCTCACCCTGGTAAAAAACTTTTATTTATGGGTACTGAGTTTGGTCAGTTTATAGAGTGGGATTATAAAAAAGGTCTTGACTGGCTTCTTCTCGATTATGATGCACACAGAAATCTTCAGAACTACGTCAGAGAACTTAATCTTTTCTATAAAAAGACAACACCATTCTGGCAAGTAGATTACAGTTGGGAAGGCTTTAACTGGTTAGTCAGTGATGATAACAACAACTCGGTTATAGCGTTTGTCAGAACGGATGAAAACAAAGAAAAGGTTCTTGCAGTTTGTAACTTTACAACAGTCAGTCGACCGATTTATAAAATAGGCGTTCCAGAAAAAGGTACTTACGAAATAATCTTTAATTCAGATGCTGAAAAGTTTGGTGGAACAGGCGAAAAAATCAAAAAGAGTTATAAAACTCTTAATGAGCCTTATGGTGAATATCAGCAGTCAATTGAACTAAAATTACCACCACTTACAACTATATATTTAAAATTAAAACCAACAAAAACAAAAAATGAAACTGGAAAGGAATGTAAAAATAATGGCAAAAAGAACTGAATGTATAGCTATGCTTTTAGCTGGTGGTCAGGGCTCTCGTCTTGGCGTGCTTACAAAAAATATTGCAAAACCTGCAGTTCCTTACGGGGGTAAATACAGAATTATTGACTTCCCGTTATCTAACTGCACCAATTCAGGTATTTCAACAGTTGGTGTTTTAACACAATATCAACCACTTGTACTTAACGATTATATCGGTAGCGGTAGCACCTGGGATTTGGACCGTGAAATCGGTGGCGGTGTTCACGTGCTTTCACCATATCAGGCACTTAACGGTCAGGAATGGTATAAAGGTACGGCAAATGCCATTTATCAGAATATTCACTTTATTGACAGATATAACCCAGAATACGTTGCAATTCTTTCTGGTGACCATATTTATAAAATGGATTATTCAGAAATGCTTAAATACCATAAAGAAAAAGACGCTGCTTGCACAATAGCAATGCTTGAAGTGCCGTGGGATGAAGCATCTCGTTTCGGTCTTATGTTTACAGACGATGATGGCAGAATTACAGCGTTTGAAGAAAAACCAAAAGAGCCAAAGAGCAACAAGGCTTCAATGGGCGTTTATATGTTTACCTGGGAGAAACTTCGTAAATATCTTATAGATGACGAAAACAACCCAGACTCATCAAACGACTTTGGTAAAAACGTTATTCCTGCAATGCACGAGGCAGGTGAAAGACTCTTCGCTTATGCATTTGATGGCTATTGGAAAGACGTTGGTACTATCGACTCCCTCTGGGAAGCAAACCTAGACCTTCTTAATCCAAAAGCAAATATCGACTTGGCAGACGACTCCTGGAAGATTTACGGTAGAAGCGACTCTTCAGCACCACAATATATTTCTGACAAAGCAAAGGTTGAAAATTCAATAGTTGCCGAAGGTTGTGAAATTGAAGGTGACGTTGATTACTCAGTTCTCTTCTCAGACGTTACTGTTGAAGAAAATGCGGCAGTTCATTACTCAATAGTAATGCCTGGTGCAGTTATCAAAAAGGGTGCACTTGTTCAGTATTCAATAGTTGCAGAAAATGCAGTTATTGAAGAAGGTGCAGTTGTAGGTGAAAATCCAGAAAAAACAGAAAATCTTGACGAATGGGGCATCAGTGTAATCGGTGCTGAGGTTACCATTGGTAAAGATGCAAAAATAAAAGCAAAAACAACAATTGCTCAAGACGTGAAAGGGGGTCAGACAGTATGATGCCAAAAAATGTTCTCGGAATAGTTTATTCAAACTCTTACGATTCTTGTCTTAAAGATTTTACACAAAGAAGGACTATGGGTTCAATGCTCTATGGTGCAAGATACCGTCTTATTGACTTTGTTCTTTCTAACCTTGTAAATAGTGGCGTAACAAAAGTTGGCGTTATTACTAACAGCCACTACCGTTCACTTATGGACCATGTAGGTAACGGCAGACCTTGGGATTTAGCAAGAAAGGTTGACGGTCTTTATCTCTTACCGCCATTTAATCCAACTCACGCTGAGCATGACTCTTCAAATAAATTAGAAGTTCTTGGCAGAATAAGTGGTTTCCTTAAATCTTGTAGTGAGAAATACGTTCTTCTTTCAGATGCAAACTTTATTTGTAATATTGATTTGAGTGAAGTGTTTGATTTCCATTCAGAAAAGGATGCAGATATTACTATTGTTTACAAGAAAGGTACACTTCCTAAGCTTGAAAATATGATGGCTCTTACAGTTGATGGAAACAGTAAAGTAACGAGTATAGCAGTTAACCCACAAAATACAGAAAACGTGAATTTCTCAACAAATATTATCCTTGTAAGAAAAGCGTTGCTTGAATCTTTTGTAGCCGATGCATTGAGTGCCGGTAGCGTGAATTTTGAAAAAGATATTATTCAGAAAAACGTTGACCACCTTAATATTTATGGTTATGAATTTACAGGCTGGGGCTGTGAAATTGACGGTGTTAACTCATATTTTGAAGCAAATATGGCACTTCTCAATAAAGATATAAGAAAAGACTTGTTTAATAAAGACAGACCAATTTACACTAAAGTGCGTAACGATATGCCTGTTCGTTACGGCGTTAACAGTAAAGTAGAAAATTCTCTTATTGCTGACGGTTGTATTATTGAAGGTACAGTTAAAAACTGTGTTATTTTCCGTGGTGTTAATATAGCACGTGGTGCAGTAGTTGAAAATTCAATTATTATGCAGGATTCAGTTATAAGTGAAAACGTTAAACTCAACTGCGTTATTATGGATAAAGATTCTGTTGTTAAACCAAATAAAAATCTTTCTGGTGACAAGAGTTATCCGTTTATCATTGGTAAAGATATTGTGATTTAAACTAATAGTGTTTTGATTGTTGGAATTGAAAGGGATATAAAGATATGAGCATTTGTCCTGTTTGTGGATGCAAAACCGACGAACTTGATTTTGTATTATGTACAATAGAAAAAAACGAAGAAATGGTTTGTTCTTTCTGTGAAAAGCAGATTAAAAAACTTTATAGTGACCCTACTCCTGCTACGGCACAGGTAAGATGGCTTTCTTCTGTTGTAGAAAAGGAAGTTTCGTCAAGACCACAGAATATTTCTGTTGCATTAAATGATATGAAAAACAAATTTGCACCAGAGTCAAATGAAACTGTAAGTGCGGGGGCAATAGAGTCACAATTTAATAGTATCAGGCGTGACGTTAACGTGCAACCAAACCCTTCAAACGGTTCGCAGAGTATTTCTGCTGACCAGTATAACAATCTTCTAAAGAGATTAGAAAAGCTTGAAGGGGATTTTGCAAAATACAAGAAGAGTCAACTCATAAAAATGGTTGTTGAGTTAGGTCTTCCAGTTGTTCTTGCAATTATAATTGCAATCATATTCTTTGCTTCGGGACTTTATGATTCCCTTTCAAGCATTATGTCTATGTTTTAATTCATTGAAGATTTTAAATAAAGGAGAGATTTAAGATGAAAGTTTTATATGCTGCGAGTGAAGCATTACCATTTGCTGCGAGTGGCGGTCTTGCAGACGTTGCAGGTTCTTTGCCACAAGCGCTAAGAAAACGCCTTATAGGTTGCAGGGTTGTAATGCCACTTTACGATACAATTAAACAAGAACTCCGTGATACAATGAAGTTCGTTACAAATATTTCTGTTCCGGTTGCCTGGAGAAGACAATATTGTGGTATCTTTGAAGCAAAATATGGCGGAGTTACTTATTATCTTTTAGATAATGAATATTACTTTAAACGTGGTAGCCTTTACGGTCACTATGATGATGCAGAGCGTTTTGCATTCTTCTCACGTGCTATTTTAGAGATTATTCCACATATCGACTTTAAACCAGATATTATTCATTGTAACGACTGGCAGACAGCACTTACACCACTTTATTACAGTACAATTTATGCTACACAGCCGGGTTACGAGAATATAAAAACTGTTTTCACAATTCATAATATTCAATATCAGGGCGTTTATGGTAAAGAACTTATTGATAACGTTGTTGGCCTTGATTACAGTCAGAAAAACCTTATTGAATATGATGATACAGTTAACTTCTCAAAAGCGGCTATTGAATGTGCAAATGCAGTTTCAACTGTAAGTCCATCTTACGCTAAAGAAATTCTTGACCCGTGGTATTCACACGGTCTTGATACAATTCTTAAAGAACGTAGTTTTAAATTACGCGGTATTCTTAATGGTATCGACGTAGAAAACTATAATCCTGAAACTGATAAAGATATTTTCAAGAACTATTCGGCAGAAAAAATGACCGGTAAAGCAACAAATAAGAGAGAATTACAAAAATTCTTTGGTCTTCCTGAAAAGAAAGACACTCCGGTTATGGGTATGGTTACACGCCTTGTTTCACACAAAGGTCTTGATTTATGTAAAGCGGTTTTAGATGAACTTTTAGCTACAACAGATATTCAACTTGTAGTTTTAGGTTCAGGTGATACAGAATATGAAGATTTCTTCAGAGGTCTTGCTTCTCGTTTCCCGGAACAAGTTGGTCTTTGCTTAGGATTTATTCCGGATTTAGCAAGAAAAATTTATGCTGGTTCTGACCTTTTCTTAATGCCATCTAAGAGTGAACCTTGTGGTCTTTCACAAATGGTTGCTCTTCGCTACGGTTCTATTCCGATTGTACGTGAAACAGGTGGTCTTCGTGACTCTGTTAAAGATAGCGGTGACAACGAAGGTAACGGCTTTACGTTTGCAAATTATAATGCTCACGAAATGCTTCATGCTATAAGAAGAGCGTGTGAAGGTTATGGCGATAAAAAGGGTTGGAAAATCCTTGTTAAACGTGCTATGGAAAGTGATAACAGCTGGGGCAAATCTGCAAACGAATACATTAAAATGTATAAAGAGATTCTTAAAGGCTGATTTAATAAAAATATGGGTTGTAGCAGGTTTTAACCTGCCACAACCCTATCTGTCTTATTAATCGACTGATTTTACTATATCCGTAGCCGCTTTTTTTATGTAGTTTTCAATTGTTTTTATAACAGTTTCAATAGATTTTGGTTCAGGGTTACCATATCTTTTGGCATTAGGCGATTTATCAGGGAAGTTCATTAAAACACCTTCCGTTACTGCCATAGGTAAACTTTCTGCAATTTTTGGTGGTAATGAAAACCATCTTTTAGGAATGTAACCTTTTTGAGATGCAGTAAAAAGTATTCTGTAAAGCGCTATTGAATAAAGAAGGTCGGCACTGTCACCTGCTAAAGCAGAACCAGTATTCATTCTTTCGTGAATAAATATTGCAGCACGATATATAGTTGTGGTATTATATATACCATCTTCTTCTCTGTCTTGGAAGAAAGATGATTCAAGACCCGTTCTACTATCAGTTCTGCCCAAAATGTAGTCGGTAGTAACTTTGTAATAGTCGGCGGCACGGTTTAAAAAATCTAAACCAAATTCTCTTATGCCTTTTTCGTAGTGCGAAAGAAGTGCCTGAGAGACACCTAAATCATTTGCGGCTTCTTTCTGACTTAAGCCTTTTTCTGTGCGAAGTTCATAAAGTCGCTCTGCATAATTTACCATTTGTAAAAACACCTACTTATAATTTATACTATCAGTATAATACACCATTGAAACGGAGATTGCAATGAAAAGTTACACAATTCATCTTATCAGACACGCTTATACTAAAGGAAATTTAGAAGGACGATACATCGGTCATACCGATGAATCACTTTGTAAAGAAGGTATTGACCAGTTAAATACAATGCAAAAAGACTACGATTACCCAAAGGCAGACGTGGTTTTTTCAAGTACGTTAAAGCGTTGTATTGAAACTGCAAAAATTATTTATCCCGATAAAAATCCAATAGAAATGCGTGGTTTTGACGAGTGTGATTTCGGCGAGTTTGAAAATCTTACCGCAGAAGAATTAGCACCACACGAAGAATTTAAAGAGTGGCTTTCCGGTGGACCTGACGCTCGTCCGTTAAATGGTGAAAGCAATCAGGAATTTTCAACAAGAGTTTGTGATACGTTTATAAAAACTGTTGACGGACTTATTAAAACGGGTACTACAAGTTGCGCTATTTTTACTCACGGTGGCGTAATTATGTCTATTCTTTCGGCATTCGGGCTTCCAGAATTACCAATGACAGAGTGGCTTTGCCCGTCTGCGTGTGGCTATACTTTAAGAGTAACGCCATCTCTCTGGAGTAAAACAAGAAAAGTTGAAGTTATTAACGATATTCCGGCGTCTCCGTTAACAGAAAATCAGGAAGAAATGCTCTGGGATTATTATAGCGATATCCCAGAAGATGAGCCAATAGACGATAACGAAGATTTAAGCGATTTAATGGACTTTTTATCATTTATGGGTGACGATAATGAGTGATTATAAGATTTTTGCAAACCACGCTCACGTTTTTCCTAAAGGTTCTAAAGATAATGCACAGTTAGAAAATTTGAAAGTCTTAATGGAAGAATGCGGAATTGAAGGTGCCGTATGTTTTGCGCCCTTTAATCATCAGACAGAGCGTGTAGGAATAACCATAAACCAGAATAAATGGTTATATGAAGAAATTAAAAATGAAAAAAATTTAATCGGTTTTGGTACGATTAATTTTGATATAGGTTCTATAAACGAACAGGTTAAAGAAATAAAAGAATTAGGCTTTAAGGGTATTAAAATTCACCCAGCTGCACAAGAAGTAAAGGTTGACGGCAGAGAACTTTTTGAAGTGTATGCAGAAGCCGAAAAACAAGGGCTTTTTCTTTCTTTTCATACGGGACTCCATTGGCACAGAATAAAAGAATACAGTATGCTTTTATTTGATGAAGTAGCCTACAATTTTCCGAATTTAAAATTCAGTATGGAGCACGTAGGTGGTTATAGTTTTTTTAAAGAAGCACTTTTAGTTATGAACAATAACGAAAGAAAAGGTAATAATATTTATGCTGGTCTTACGAGTATTTCAATGGAAGAAGATGCTCTTGGTAATTTACGCCCAGGTGCTTGGTCGCTCACAGACGATGACTTGTGCACGTTAATTCACCAGACGGGTGAAAAAAATAGCATTTTCGGACTCGATTTTCCGTATAAAGACGCAAGATATACCAAAAATGCAATAGAAAGAATAAAAAATCTTCCTATAACAGAAGATGCTAAAAAAGGCATATTAGGGGAAAATTTAAAAGCGATACTAAACTTATAAATGGTGGAAATTAAATGAAGAATGTTGTAATTATAGGTGCGGGTCCTGCAGGGCTTACTTGTGCCTATTCCTTGTTAAAGGGTACAGACGAAATTAAACCGATAATAATTGAAGAAAGTAAATTTATTGGTGGTATTTCAAGAACAGAACAATTCAAAGAAAACAGAATAGATATCGGTGGTCATCGTTTCTTTTCTAAAAATAAAGACGTTATGGATTTATGGCAGGAAATTCTGCCGTTACAGAGTAAACCCAGCGCAGATGATATTATTTTAAACAGAGAAAAGAATTTTTCAAAAACAAATAATGCAGACCCCGAAACGCAAGATGACGTTTTTCTTATAAGAAACAGAATATCGAGAATTTATTATAGAAATCGGTTTTTTGATTATCCGATTTCATTAAAACCACAGACTTTTATAAATCTTGGTCTCAAAAACACGTTTTTAGCAGGTATAGATTATTTAAAAAGTTCATTTAATAAATTACCCGAAGATAATTTAGAAAACTTCTATATAAATCGTTTTGGTAAAACACTTTATGAAATCTTTTTTGAAGATTATACAGAGAAACTCTGGGGCGTTCACCCCAAAAATATTTCTGCAGACTGGGGAGCACAGAGAGTAAAAGGTCTTTCTGTTTCAAAAGTGGTTTTATCAGCACTTATGAAACCTTTTAAAAAGAATGGTGGCAAAGTAGAAACATCACTTATTGAAGAATTTTACTATCCGAAATTAGGTCCCGGTCAGTTGTGGGAAAAGATGTCCCAAATCTGCGTAGAAAAAGGCGCAGAGCTCAGAAAAAATCAAAAGGTTATAATGATTAACCTTGATGGCAACAGAGTGAAGTCGGTAATAGTAGAAAATACTGATGAAACATCGCCCGATTACAAGAAAACAGAAGAAGTTTTTTGTGATTATTTAGTTTCTTCAATGCCGATTAATGAACTTTCTGCTACAATTACTGAATTTCCAGAAGAAGAAAGAGAAATTGCAAAGAATTTACCATATCGTGACTTTATAACTGTAGGTCTTCTTTTAAACAAATTAGAAATTGAAAATAAAACTGATGTAAAAACGATAAACAACAACGTTCCAGATTGTTGGATATACGTTCAGGACAGAAGTGTTAAAATGTGCCGTTTCCAGATTTTCAATAACTGGTCGCCATATATGGTAGATGATTTTAAAGAGCATATATGGTTAGGGCTTGAATACGTATGTAGCGAAAACGATGACCTTTGGAACATGACAGAACAAGACGTTATAAAATTCGCAAGTGACGAACTCGAAAAAATCGGCGTTATTAAAAAAGAAAATATTATTGACTCGTTTACCACAAGAGTTAAAAAAGCATACCCTGCCTATTTTGGTACGTATAAAGATTTCTGTAAGGTAAGAAAATATCTTGACTCAATCGAAAATCTTTATTGCATCGGTAGAAATGGTCAGCACAGATATAATAATATGGACCATTCAATGCTTACGGGTATTGAAGCGTGTAACGCAATAATAAAAAATAATCCGGATAAAAACGCTATCTGGAACATAAATACAGAAAAAGAATATCACGAAGAAGGGTGAAAAATATGGAAAGATATTTTGACAAATTTAAAATTAAAACTTCTCCAAAAGCGAAAGAAAGTCACGTTTTGGTGAATGGTAGTACAAGAATTACCGTTCTCACACCTTGTATGGTGCGTGTAGAAGAAACAAAAAATGGTAAATTCTGTGACGAACCAACACAGGCAGTATGGTTCAGAGATTTTGATATGCCACGTTTTGAAGTAAAAAACGGCAATGGTTTTGTTGAAATTAAAACTACAAAATGCAACTTCCTTTACTCTTTCACAGAAAAGAAAATGGTAAGAATTAAACTTCGTGATGGCAGAGTTGTTACAGATTACCGTAGTGGAAACTTAAAAGGTACTTGTCGTACGTTAGACGTTACAGCCGGTATTATCACTTTAGGTGATGGTGTCTGCTCTAAAGATGGTGTTGCTATTCTTGATGACAGCAAAACACTTATTTTAACAGATGACGGCAAAATTTTGCCAAGGAAATCAACTGGCAAAGACGAGTATTATTTTGCTTACGGTTACGATTATATTGGTGCAACACGTGATTTATATAAATTAACAGGTGAAACTCCACTTATTCCACGTTATGCGCTTTCTAACTGGTGGAGCCGTTATAAAGCATACACTCAAGAAGAATACTTAAAACTTATGGATAGATTTAAAAAGGAAGAAATTCCGATTACAGTTGCTACTGTCGATATGGACTGGCATTGGGTAGATATTCGTGGAAAATTCGGTAAAGACGTTGTTAAACCATCAACCCACTTGAACTTTATGGAATATATTTATGACGTGTGGTCAGTTGGCTGGACTGGTTACAGTTTCAACACAGATTTATTCCCGGACCCACAAGGCTTCCTTAAAAAATTACAGGATGATAACTATAAAGTTACCTTTAATCTTCACCCATCACAAGGTGTTCGTTGGTATGAAGACTGTTATACTGAAATGTGTGAAAAAATGGGGCAGGACCCATCTACAAAAGAGCCTGTTCAGTTTGATATAACAGATGAAAAATTCGTAGAGCACTACTTTAAAGTGCTTCATCACCCAATGGAAAAAATGGGCGTAGATTTCTGGTGGATTGACTGGCAACAAGGTACCCGTACAAAAATCAAAGGTTTAGACCCACTCTGGGCACTTAACCACTACCATTTCTTAGATAATGCAAAAGATAACAACCGTCCGCTTATTCTTTCACGTTTTGCTGGTGCTGGTAGTCAGCGTTATCCTTTAGGATTCAGTGGTGATACTACTCAGAAATGGTCAAGTCTTGATTTTCAGGTTTACTTTACTGCAACTGCTTCTAACGTTGGTTATCCTTGGTGGAGCCACGATATCGGCGGTCACTGTTGGGGTAAAAAAGACGACGAGCTTTATATAAGATGGGTGCAATTCGGTATATATAGCCCTGTTATGAGACTTCACTCAACTGCAAATGAATTTATGGGTAAAGAACCTTGGAAATACAGTGCTCCAATAGAAAAAATTGCAACAGAAAACCTTCGTTTCAGACATAAACTTCTTCCTTACATTTACACAATGAACCGTCGTACCCAAAAAGACGGTAGAGCGATTTGTGAACCTATGTATTACACATACCCGAAAGAAGAAAATGCTTATAATATTAAAAATGAATATTTCTTTGGTACAGAACTTATTGTAGCGCCAATTACTGAACATACAAATTCAGAAATTGGTATGGCAAGTGCAAAAGTGTGGTTACCAGAAGGAAGATATACTGATATTTATAACGGCAGAATTTACACTGGCAACAGAGTTGTTAAAATGTTCAGAGATATAAGCACAATTCCTGTTCTTGCAAAAGAAGGTGCAATTATACCAATGAGCAAGAATGAAAAGGATAATACTGTTGAAAACCCAGTTGATTTAGAACTTCTCATTTTCAGGGGTAACAACGAATTCCGTCTTTACGAAGATGATGGTAACACAATGAGTTTTGAAAACGGAGCATTCTGTGAAACACCATTTATTGTAAACGAAGATAATTCAACAGTTACGTTTACAATTAAAAATGCGGAAGGTGATACTTCTGTTGTACCTGAAAAGAGAAATTATCTTCTCAAGTTCCGTGATATTGTAAAAGGTGATATTAAAGTTACAGTAAACGGCGAAACAAAAGAATTCACAGAAATCAGCAAAAACGGATACGTTGAAATTCTTCTTAATGATATTACTCCTTCAGATGAAGCAATAGTTACACTTTCTGTTTGCACGTACCTTGCAAATAAAGAAAAGAAAGAAGAACTTATTGACGTAATTTCAAAATTCCAGATTAATAATGAGAACAAGAGATTATTTAACGAAGTATTAAAAGACGATATGTTCTTAAATAAAGTTCCTAAAAAATACAGAGAGCCGTTAATGGAAATTACTGCTCTTTACAGAGGTTAATTTATGGCTATAAAAAGCATTATTAAAGACAATGCAGAAATTGTCGGGTTAAAGATTTCTGACGATTTAATCGAAAAGTTAGAAATTTATGCAAAAGAATTAAAGGAATGGAACGAAAAAATAAACCTTACCGCCATTAAAGACGACGAAGGTATTGCAATAAAGCATTTTATAGATAGTTTAATGCTTTTAAAGTACGTTGATATTCCTGAAAATTCAAAAATAATTGACGTTGGTACTGGTGCTGGCTTCCCAGGGTTAGTAATTGCCGCTGCAAGAAGTGACGTAAAAGTTACTCTGCTTGACTCAACTGGTAAAAAGTTAAAAGTTGTAGCAGATATTGCAGAAAAAATGGGGCTTAAGAACTACGAAATTCTTAATATGAGAGCCGAAGAAGCAGGGCAAAAAAGAGAGTATCGTGAGCAATTTGATTTTGCTACGGCAAGAGCAGTTGCAGAATTAAGAGTTCTTTCAGAATACTGTCTGCCGTTTGTAAAACAAGGTGGTTACTTTGTTTCTATGAAAGGCGCTTTAGCAGAACTTGAAATTGAGAATGCAGATAATGCTCTTAAAGTGCTTTCAGGTAAAATTGAAGAAAAATTCTGCTTCGATTTATGTTCACAAGGCGAAAGAAACATAATTAAGATTAAAAAGATTTCGCAAATTCCGACAAAATATCCACGAGTTTCTGCACAAATAGCAAAAAAACCAC
Organism: Acutalibacteraceae bacterium; assembly: GCA_045533655.1. Classification (GTDB taxonomy): domain Bacteria; phylum Bacillota; class Clostridia; order Oscillospirales; family Acutalibacteraceae; genus DTU089. The sequence continues at coordinate 26,631 of JAZSIE010000006.1, read as the reverse complement.
TTTAAATTTAATAAATATAAGCATTTTCTGTCGATTTACCCCGACCGAAAATGCTTTATTTTTATAATTTTTCGTGGTATATTGTAGTCACAACAGAGAGATAAAAGATGTGGAACCAAACGAAAATAAAGGAATGTAAAAAATGTTAAAATCTTCAACAAGGGGAAAAGCGAATTGCCAAATTCAGCTTATTCCACACGAAAATATTTACCCTAATCCACATCAACCCAGAGTTCGTTTTGATTACATAGAACTCGAAAATCTTGCTTCTTCAATAAGAGCAAACGGAATTTTACAACCTATAAACGTTCGTCCGTTAGATAATGAAAAATATGAACTTATTTCTGGCGAAAGACGTTTAAGAGCCGCAAGAATTACGGGAATTACAAAAATCCCTTGTATTGTAATGGATGTTTCAGACGAACAATCGGCACTCTTTGCAATAATTGAAAACGTGCAAAGACAGAATTTAGATTTTTTTGAAGAAGCCGTTGCAATTGAAAGACTTATGACAGAGCACAATCTCTCACAAGAAGAAATCGGCAGAAAATTAGGCAAGGCACAGTCAACGCTTTCAAATAAATTACGTCTTTTAAGATTGCCAGAAGATATGCGTGATAAAATCGTAATGGCATCTTTAACAGAACGTCACGCAAGAGCACTTTTGACACTTCCCGATAACTCTGCAAGAAACAGAGCGCTCGATATTATAATTGAAAGGCATTTAACAGTAAGCGAATCAGAAAGACTTATAAAAGATATTTTAAGACGAAGAAAATCACCAACGAAGCCGCCAATTAAGGTTTTTAAGGATATGAGAATTTTTATAAATACTTTAAATCACGCCGTCGATAGCATAAGACGAGCGGGAATTGAAGCAGACACGGCAAAAAGCGAGACAGACGAATATTTCGAGTACGTAGTAAGAATTTCTAAACCTAACGAAAAGCCGGTTATAATGGAAACACTTGAAACAATCGAATTGAATTGATACGTTTAATTTGATATATTCTCCGAAAGGAGTTTATATAGAGTGCACAGCACTCAAGCCATATCTTTCTCTTTCACACCCCACATCCACAGCGAAGCACCACTCTCTTAAGGGAGTGGTGCTTTGCACTTCAAAAACAAAAGCGATAAATCTCGTAAAAACACGAGATTTACCGCTTTTTAATTATTTACCTACACAGAAGTTTTTAAATACTTCATTTACTACTGTTTCCGTTGCTTTTTCGCCAGTTAAAACAGAAAGTTCTTCAATAGCACAGTCAACAGAAACGTTTATAGCGTCTGTTGTAATTCCTATTTCTAAGCCGTTTAACGCTTCTCTTAAATTTTCAACTGCCTTAAAGACACAGACTCTTTGTCTTTCAGTAGTTAAAAGTGGAGCAGACGGGTTGAAGTTGTCAGTACCAACAACGCTTTCTACAATCTGTTTCAATTTGTCAATACCGTCATTTTCTTTAGCCGAAATTTCAACGATGTTTTCTGCATAATCTTTAATTTCATCAACAGAAAATGCTCTGTTTAAGTCACTCTTATTGACAATAACAATGCTTCTTTTTTCTTTGCAAAGTTTTAAAAGTTCTTTGTCGTCTTCTGAGATTTTTTCGCCGCCGTCAAGCACCATAAATACAAGACCGGCTCTTTCGAAGCGCTCTTTTGCTCTTTCTACACCGATTTTTTCAATTTCATCATCGGTTTCAGTACGTATGCCTGCCGTGTCAGCAAGTCTTAAAGTGATATTACCAAGTCTTACGGTTTCTTCTAAAACGTCACGGGTAGTACCTGCAACAGAAGTTACAATCGCTCTGTTTCTGCCGGTGAGTGCATTTAAAAGTGTGCTCTTGCCAACGTTTGGTCTACCGACAATTGCAGTGTCAATACCTTCTAAAATTGCCTGACCTGCATCAAAGCCGTCTAAGAGTGTTTCTAATCTTCTCAATACGTCAGAAAATGAACTAATCATTTCGTCATTACTGATTTCGGGAATTTCTTCGTCAGGGTAATCTACCCAAGCGGCTAAAAATGCGGCAGTTCTTGCAAGTGAATCACGGCATTCTGTTATTTCTCTGCTTAAATTACCATCAAGAGCATTGAGCGTTGCCGCACGTGCATCTTCACCGGTAGCAGAAATAAGTGACATAACTGCTTCTGCTTCAGATAAATCCATTTTACCATTTAAAAATGCTCTTTTTGTATATTCACCCGGTTCTGCAGGAACGGCACCGGCGTTAAAAGTTGCCCTTAAAACACGTGAAAGTATGTAAAGACCGCCGTGACAACTGAATTCTACAACGTCTTCACCTGTGTAACTTTTTGGTGCTCTGAAAAGAAGTGCAACTGCTTCGTCAATTACGTCGTCTCCATCATAAACGTGACCAAAAAGTGCAGTGTAACCATTTTTTTCTTCAATTTTTTTGCCCGATACACCTTTAAAGACTTTATCCGCAATTTTAATGGCATCTTCACCTGAAAGTCTTACAATGCCAATACCTGCGGCAGTCTGTGGTGTTACTATTGCTGATATTGTTGACAAAATTACATCTCCAATGGGGTGAAAGGAATTATCCGAACCGTGTTTTTTATAGACGGATTTCCGTTCACTCTTCGTTAAAATCTGTTTGTTGAGCCAAATCCACCGGCACCACGCTCTGTTTCGTCTAATTCATCTACTTCAATAATTTCAGGGAGACTTACAGGCATAATTACCATCTGTGCAATTCTTTCGTTTGGTTCAATAGTATATTCTTTATCTATCTGATTAATAACGCCTACTTTAATTTCTCCACGGTAGTCACTATCTATAACGCCAACAGAGTTGAGAAGACCAATACCGTGTTTAATTGAAAGACCGCTTCTTGGAAAAATAAAAGCCGCTTCAGAAGCACTTTCAAGGGCTATCGCAATTCCCGTAGGAATAAGTGCAGTTTCACCTTGCTTTAAAGTAATTGGTTCATCTAAAACGGCGTAAAGGTCCATACCAGCACTACCAGAAGTAGCCCTTTGTGGCACAACAGCTTTTTCGTTTAATTTTTTTATTTTTAACGTACTCATATTAATCACCAAAGTGCAGGGTTAGCTTTGTTTTCTTCAATTTTACTACCCTGTAATCTTTCTAATTCTCTTTTGTAAAAGTCTGCTTCTTTTCGCGCATTTGCAACGTCCTGAAGACTTTCTTTGAGTTGTGTTTTCAAGTTTTCTGTTGAAGCATCATTCTTTTTTACAGTATCTGCATAATCGAGCGCTACTGCAACTGCCGCCTGAGTAGTAGAAATTGTACTGCTCTTTAAAAGTGCATCTATTTTCAAATCTACTTCTCTTGCCAAAGCAGACATATATTCAGAAGAATCTTCAGAAACAACTTTGAATGAGAATCCTGCAACTTTGACTGTATGCTTAGTTTTTTCCATAAAAAACACCCTTTCTGAAATCTGTTCACCGAATTGCTATAATTATACAATGTTTTAAAAAGATATTCAACAATAAATATATTAAAATTTAAAAATAAGAAATAATTTATTTGTTGATATTTTCTGGTATTGTGATATAATGACTGTAATTAAAATTTTTGGAGAATGAAAAATGGATTATAACCAGAACAACAATCAATACCCAAACTATAATCAGCAACAGAATTTTAATCAATACCCAAATTTCAATCAGATGCCACAAGGTCAATATAATCCTTATGGTTACGTGAATTACCAACAACCGAACTTAATGAGTCAGGAGAAGTTTTTGAAACTTCGTGAACAGAAGAATGAAATAAGACGCTTTGCAAAAATAATTGCATTTGCTATGTTAGGCTTTTTAGTTGCGAGTATGTTATTCAGTGTAATACTTGAAGCGTTTGGACTTATTGATTTATATTACTCAAACGGAACGTTTTCATCGAGTGTGGGTATTTTTTATTCAATACTTACAGTTGGGGTTCCTTTCCTTATTGCGAAAAAGGCAATTTATAAAAAACACGATTTACCAGTATGTTCTTATTCGCCACCAAAACCAACTTTAAAAACAGTATCAATTATATTCCTTTCTGTTTTGGGTTGCCTTGCTTCAATGTACGTTACAGGATTTATTCAGGCATTCTTTGAAGGCTTTGGTTTTTCATTTTCTTCTGGGGATGAGCCACAAATAAATTCTTTCGTAGATATTATTGCTCTTTTTATAGGCACGGCAATTATACCGCCACTTGTAGAAGAATTTGCAATGAGAAACGTTGTAATGCAACCATTAAGAAAATACGGTAATTTGTTTGCAATAATCTGTTCAGCACTTGTTTTTGGTGTTTTTCACGGAACACCATCACAAATTCCTTTTGCAATTCTCTGCGGATTGTTTTTAGGTTATGCAGTAATTGCAACTGACAGTATCTGGACCGGTGTTATAATTCACGCTATAGTAAATGGTCTTTCTTGTTGCTATTATGCAATTCTTTATTTTACCGATGAAGAAACGGCAGATACAACTTACAATTTTATATGTCTTGCTTTAGGTGCCCTCGGCTTTGTAGCGTTACTTATCTATATAAGTAAATATAAATCGGAATTCAACAGGATTATTTCTAAAAATGGGTTAGAAGAATATTCATTAAAACAAAAAGTTTCAAAATTCATTTTTGCACCAGCAATGATAATTGCAATTATTGTGTTCTTGATTCAGGCAATTTCTATGATTTCGTTTGGTTCTGGAGTTGCGATGTAATGACCTACGAAGATTTTATGAAAGAAGCACTTATCCTTGCAGAAATATCGGCAAGTGAAGGCGAAGTTCCGGTTGGTGCAGTTGTTGTCTGTGACGGCAAAATCGTCGGCACAGGCAGAAACAGACGAGAAACTGAAAAAAATGCGCTTTGCCACGCTGAAATTGAAGCAATAAATAATGCTTGTAAAAATTTAGGCGGCTGGCGACTTTTTAAGTGCGATTTATACGTTACTTTAGAGCCGTGCCCTATGTGTGCAGGTGCTATTATAAATTCAAGAATAAAAAACGTTTATTTCGGTGCGAGTGATTACAAAAATGGCGCTTGTGGCTCGGTTGTTAATTTGTTCCAATTAGATTTTAACCACAAACCGAATTTTGAGAGTGGCATTTTAGAAACTGAATGTAGCGAAATATTAACAAGATTTTTTAAAAATTTAAGAGAGAAAAAGGCAGGGGTTTAAGTTATGGAAAAAATTGCAAGTTTTACAGTTGACCACAACAAATTAAACAGGGGCATGTATATCTCCCGTGTTGACGGCGAAGTTGTTACTTACGATATAAGAACAAGAAAACCAAACGTAGAAGAAGTTATGGAAAATGGTGCGATTCATACGTTAGAACACCTTTTTGCAACGTTTGTAAGAAACAGTAAATTTAAAGATAATATAATTTATTTTGGTCCTATGGGTTGCAGAACGGGTTTTTACTTCTTAACAACTAAAATGAGCCATGAAGACGTTCTTTCACTCACAAAAGATGCTCTCGCATTTGTAGCAGATTACGAAGGCGAAATTCCAGGTGTAAGTGCCATTGAGTGTGGTAACTACCGTGACCACGATTTAGAAGGTGCAAAAAAAGAAGGTAAAGACCAGGTAGACGTTCTTAAAAACTGGACAGTTGAAAAGTTAATTTACGAAAATAATTATTAAGATATAAAAAACAACCCCGTGATTTTTTATTAAAAATCACGGGGTTTTGTATTCAGAGTTAATATAATAAATTTTATTTGAATTTTACTGCTGTGCCGTAAGCAATAACTTCAGCTGCATTTTGCATTACTGCAGCAGAAGCATAACGGATATTAACAACAGCGTCTGCACCTAATTTTTCAGCATCTTCAACCATTCTTTTTGTTGCAATGGCTCTTGCTTCATTCATCATATCATTATAGGCTTTTAATTCACCACCAACAATTGTTTTTAAGCCTTGTGTTATGTCTTTTACAACATTTTTACTTCTTATTGTGCTACCACGCACTAAACCCAACATTTCTAATTCTTTACCGGTGATGTAATCAGTATTTAGTAATATCATCTTCTTCGCCACTCCTTATTTCTTTAATTCTCTGAATACAAACATATAACATTCCTACTGAAAGAGCAATAGGAATAATTCCGAAAAGTATTAATATAACAATGCTTTCTTTGAGTACCGAACACAAAATACAAAAATAGAAAATATAATACAATATTACAAAAATGGTTATTAAAATCGGAGCAATCAATTTCTTATTTCTTTTCATTATAATCACCTACTAATTTATAAAGTGTTTGAGTAAAATCATATTTTTCTTGTAATACTTTAATTTGTTGTCTGTTTTTATTACTAATCTTTTTAGTCTTTTTCGCTCTCAACATAATGTTTTTTGGTGAGTGAGAAAAATCGACGAATTCGAGCACGTCAACACTGTAACCCATATCTTCTAAAATACCCGCTCTTATTGAGTCGGTAAGAAGTGCCGACATTCTTTCTTTAATAAGTCCGTGTTTTAAAAGAATGTCAAAATCGCCACCTTTTTTAATTGTTTTATTAACTTCGTGCTGACAACAGGGTACTGAAAAAATGTGTTTTACGTTTTTTCTGATAGCATAATTAAGTGCAAAATCTGTTGCTGTATCACAAGCGTGGAGAGAAATTACCATATCTATATGTTCGTCGTAAAGCACGTCTTTTGTTACGTCGCTTACAATAAATTTTAAATTTTTATAGCCATATTTTTCTGCTATTTTATTGCAGTTTTCAACAACGTCTTTTTTAAGGTCATAACCTATAATTTTAACGTTTTTCTTCTTAACTTCAGCAAAATAATAGTAAATGATAAACGTTAAATAACTCTTGCCACAACCGAAATCTAAAATGGTGATATTTTTATTTGTATCATCAGAAAATGCATCGTTTACTATCTCGATAAATCTGTTGATTTGCTTAAACTTGTCATATTTTGAATTCACTATTTTGAAGTCTTTAGTAAATACACCTAAATCAACTAATGCTGGAATGTTTTCTCCTTCGTTAAAAATATATTCTTTCTTGCGATTATTTTCAGCGTTTTTGTTTTGCGCTTTTAAATTGTTTTTTGAAACACTTTTTTTAATTTTGTTATTTTTTGATATTGAAAATGTAATAGTTTCTCCAGCTTTAAAAACACCAATCTGTGCGTATTTTTTGAAAATATCTTCTAAAAATGCCGAAAACTCTGATTGGTGGATATTAAGATGAAAAACTTGATTATTTTTAAATCTTTCCACCTGAAAGCAGAGGAGATTTTTTATTATAACAGGGCGAATTGTCATTTTATTAAATTCTTCGTCTTTAGAAAAAGGTGAACTGACAGAAATTTTAATTATTTCGTCTCGTTCAGTTAAAATTATGTTTTTTGCTTCTTCCATTTTGCACCTCAAACACAATAAAAGTCTGTATCCCACGCAGGAATATATGGGTGATGACACATATAAATTTTATAATTTTCGTTTAATTTTTTAAGTAAAATCGGAATTTCGAAAATATCACGATTTTTATGATAAGTGGCAATTTTTAATTTAGGTTTATGTTCACTTATTAAATTTTTGCTACCATTTAAAATATCAATTTCTGCACCTTCTGCATCAATTTTTATATATGTAGGCACAAATTTTTCTTTTAATTTATCGAGCGTGTAACTCGGTATTTCTATACCGCTACCAATAGTAGATTGCCTACCTGCTACGTTTGTGAATTCAACTACCCCGTTGGTAGATGAAACGGCACCGTTAAGTGCTTCAAAACTCTTTAATTCTTTACAATTTTCAACTAATTTTTTGTATGTTTTCTGGTCTGGTTCTATAGCTAAAATCTTGTTGTATTTTCCGTTTGTAAATTTTAAAAACTGCTCTACTGTATCGCCACGGTAAGCACCAATATCAATAAAACTTTCGTGTTCATTTAAAGCAAGGTAATCGTTGAAAGCATTAGAAATATCACTTTCCATTTTAAAGAGATATTCTAACTTCCCACTGAACTGAAAATTAACGTAATTTTTAAAGACTTCTTTTGATTTTTCATCTGCTAAAAGTGAATAGGCTTTGTTTAAATTTTCTTCGTTGCATTCTAAAAATTTTCTATCAAAAATCTCGTTACCGATAACCGGAACACAAGGGACTAAAACTGTCTGTTTTTTTGAGAGTTCTTTAATATTTTCAATAACTTCAGGTCTTGAAGAACCAAAGGTTACAACAATAATGAAATTCGGGTATTTTTCAAAAAAATCGCTTATTGGTGTAACACGGAAGTCGTGAAAATATCTTTCTCTCACAAACCCGTCACTTGCAGTAACACCTGCAATAGAAATATTAAGTTTATTGAACACTTCAAAAACCTTGTCTGCACCGTTGCCTGTGCCGTACATAATTATAGGCATTTTTGTGTCTTGCAATACTTCCCAGACACTTTTATTTTCAACGTCAAATTGTAGCATATTTTAATCCTTTTCAGTCTTTTGTGAGATTGATTTGATTTATTTTAACATATTATGACTTTCAGAGCAACTTTTTCGACAAATTATATTGACTTTTTAATTAAATATATATATATTTAATTATGCATTCTATTAAAATGTTGGACTGCGGGAAGGGGTTGCATAATTGGCAAACAACGAGATTATCAAGCTTAAAAATATTTCAATCAGCTTTGACGAAGAACAAATTATTGATAATATGAACTTGTATATCCGAGATAAAGAGTTTATTACATTTCTCGGACCATCAGGTTGCGGCAAAACAACCACACTCAGAATTATTGCGGGCTTTTTACAGCCGGATTCGGGTGAGGTTATTTTTGACGGAAAAGTTATAAATGACGTTCCGCCACATCAAAGACAGCTTAACACTATTTTTCAGCGTTACGCTCTCTTTCCACATCTTAACGTTTATGAAAATATTGCTTTTGGGTTAAGACTTCAGAAAAAGTCTGATAAGGAAATTAAAGAAACTGTTACAGAAATGCTTGCTTTAGTTAACTTACTATGCTTTGAAAGAATAACGATTTGTACTCTACCACTTGCTAAGCAACAGCGTGTTGCAATAGCACGTGCTCTTGCAGTAAAACCTAAAATTTTACTTCTTGACGAGCCACTTGGCGCATTGGACTTAAAACTTCGTAAAGATATGCAGGTTGAACTTAAAAATATACAAAAACGCCTTGGAATAACGTTCATTTACGTTACTCACGACCAGGAAGAAGCTCTTTCTATGTCTGACACAATTGTTGTTATGAACGGCGGTAAAATTCAGCAAATCGGCACACCACTCGATATTTACAACGAGCCTAAAAATGCTTTTGTTGCAGATTTCATTGGTGAAAGTAACATTATTGAAGGTGTTATGAGAGCAGATTTCTGGGTTGAAATGGCAGGTAACAAATTCAAATGTCTTGATAAAGGCTTTGGTGTTGACGAAGAAGTTGACGTTGTTGTACGTCCCGAAGACGTTGACATTGTTAAAGCAGAAGATGGTATGATTTCTGGTAAAGTAACGTCTATTACTTTCAAAGGCGTTCACTACGAAATTATAGTAGAAATTAAAGGCTTTAAGTGGATGATTCAATCTACCGATTATCAGGAAGTTGGCTCTACAATAGGCCTTGTTATTGAACCTGATGCTATTCACATTATGAAAAAATCAGAGTATTCAGGTCTTTATGGCGACTACAGTTCATTCTCAGAAGAGTTTGATGAACTTTCAGACGCTACTGTTTATGACGACGAAGAAGAATAATAAGCGGGGGTGTTCCTATGGGTAAAAAATCAACCCTTTTATCCCGTATAATAGGTGCCCCTTATATCCTTTGGGCAGTTCTTTTTATAATTGTTCCAATTGGTATGGTTGCTTATTATGCGTTTACAGATGCAACTGGTGCATTCACATTCGAAAATATATTAGAAATAGGGAAATATACTGACACGTTTCTCCTTTCAATCTGGTTAGGTTTTTTAGCAACAGTTATTTCTCTTGTTATCGCATATCCTTTAGCATATATTATTGCAAATTCTGGCGAAAATCGTCAGAAGATTATGATGATGCTTATAATGCTTCCTATGTGGATGAACTTCCTTTTAAGAACGTATTCGTGGATGACTATTTTAGAAGACAACGGTTTTTTAACTACTTCTTTAAATTCAATTATAGAAGCGGTTGGTGAATTTGTTGGCAAAGAATTTGAACCAATTCACCTTATTAACACTCGTGGCGCGGTTGTTTTAGGTATGGTTTATAACTTTTTGCCATATATGATTTTGCCAATTTACACCGTAATTTTAAAAATGGACCGTTCTTTAATTGAAGCGGCACAGGATTTAGGTTGTAACAGAGTACAAGTATTTAAAAATATAACAATTCCGTTAAGTCTTCCGGGTGTTGTTTCCGGTTTTACTATGGTTTTTGTGCCATCTGTAAGTACGTTTTACATTTCACAAAAATTAGGTGGTACGGGTACAACTCTTATAGGTGATATTATTGAAACACAGTTCCAGACTGCAAACAATTTCCATTTAGGTGCATCTCTTTCATTTGTACTTATGATTTTAATTTTCATTTGCCTTGCAGTTATGAATAAGTTTTCAGACGATGATGGGGAGGTTATTATATGAAGAAAAAATCTCTCTTTTCAAAAATCTACCCTGTTCTTGTTTTTGCATTTCTTTATGCACCGATTGCAGTGCTCATTCTTTTCAGTTTTAACTCTGGTAAGAGTACAGCCGTTTTTGAAGGTTTTTCACTTCGTTGGTACGAAGAAGTTTTCAGAGATACGGCTACACTTGAAGCATTTAAAAATACTGTAATTGTTGCAGTTGTTTCTGCTTTGATTTCAACCGTTATGGGTACTGCGGCGGCTATTGCAATTAACAATTACAAATTAAAATGGTTTAAACAAGCAACGCTTACAACTACAAACATTCCTATGATGAACCCTGATATTGTTACAGGTATTTCAATGATGCTTTTGTTTGTGTTTATAAGTGCGCTTTTTGGTAAAACGGGCACGTTGGGTTTTGTTACCCTTACAATTGCTCACGTTACGTTTGAACTTCCTTACGTTATATTAAACGTTTTACCAAAACTCCGCCAGACAGATATTCATTTGTCTGAAGCGGCACAAGACTTAGGTTGCACACCAATTCAGTCATTTTTTAAGGTAGTGCTTCCACAGATTATGCCTGGTATTCTCTCAGGTCTTATGATGGCATTTACACTTTCAGTTGATGACTTTATTATCAGCTATTTTGTTAGCGGTACAACCTCACAGACACTTCCTATAAGAATTTTCTCAATGACTAAAAAGCGTGTTACACCAGATATGTATGCACTTTCAACCCTTATTTTCCTTGCAATTCTTGTTTTGCTTGTAGTTTCCAACATTATTACTGCAAGAAGCGAAGGCAAGAAAAAGAGTAAAAAAGGGGGTGCTTAAAATGAAGAAGTTTTTAGCAGTTCTTTTTGTTACAGCAATTCTTTTAAGCACACTTGTACCCGTTTGTTTTGCAGAAGAAAAAGATTATTCGCATTTAAGAGGCACCTCTATTAACGTTTACAACTGGGGCGAATATATTTCTGATGGTTCAGAAGGTTCTCTTGACGTAAATAAAGAGTTTACAAAAAGATATGGAATAAAAGTGAATTACACCACCTTTGAAAGTAATGAAAATATGTATAACAAGCTTCAGAGTGGTGGTGCAAATTACGATATTGTTATTCCATCTGACTATATGATAGCAAAGCTTATTGAAGAAGAAATGTTGGTAGAACTTGATTTTTCAAACATCCCTAACTACAAATACATTCTTCCGAAATATAAAAACCTTTTTTATGACCCTGAAAACAAGTATACTGTTCCTTACACTGTTGGTATGGTTGGTTTAATTTACAACACTACTATGGTTGATGATGAGGTTGACAGCTGGTCAATTTTGTGGGATGAAAAATACAAGGGCGAAATATTGATGTTCAATAACCCGCGAGATGCATTCGGAATTGCACAGTTTCTTTTAGGTCAGAGTGTAAATACTCACGACATAAAAGATTGGGATAAAGCAATTGAACTTTTAAAAGAACAAAGACCACTTGTTTCTTCTTATGTTATGGACGAAGTTTATAACAAAATGGAGGGTGGCGAAGCAGCGTTTGCCCCTTACTATGCAGGCGACTATCTTACAATGGCAGATGTTAATCCAGACTTAGCATTTGTTTACCCTAAAGAAGGCGTTAACTACTTTGTTGATGCTATGTGTATTCCGAAAACTGCTGAAAATAAAGAAGCTGCAGAGCTTTATATTAACTTTATGTTAGAAGAAGAAATTGCAGTTGCAAATGCAAACTGGATTTGTTACGCTTCACCACATGCACTCGTTTTAGAGTCTGACGATTACGATTTAAAGGGTGAGCCTGTTCTCTATCCAGAAGAATCTGAAATGCCAAAAACTGAAAGCTTTGAAAATCTTTCTTACGATATTCAGAATTATATGTCACAGCTTTGGAGTGAATTAAAAGTTGAAGGGAATACTAATATAGATGCTTATATTGGTCTTTCAGTAACCGTTATATTAGTAGTTGTATTTGCGGTGTTTAAATTCGTACAGAAGAAAAAACGAGAAAAATATTATGATTAAGAAATTTATAAAATCCCCTTTGAAAACTCAAAGGGGATTTTAATAGGAGTTATTATGAGAAAAAATTTTGGTAAAGAAAATACAGTTTACCCAATGCCTGTGTTCATTGTTGCGGCTTACGATAAAGACGGCAACGCCAACTGTATGAATGCTGCCTGGGGTGGCATTTATGACACAAATCAGGTTATGGTATGCATTTCTGAAGGTCATAAAACAACGAAAAATATTTTAGAGTCAAAGGCTTTCACAGTTAATATTGCCGATGCAAAACACGTTATAGAAGCAGACTACGTTGGAATTGCTTCTGGTAATAAAGAACCAGAAAAAATGGCAAAAGCAGGTTTTACTACTACAAAATCAGATTTTGTTAACGCCCCAATTATTAATGAATTGCCTATGTCTGTTGAATGTAAGCTTTTAAAGTTCAATGAGGATGGTATCTGCATTGGTGAAATTGTAAACGTTTCTGCAGATGAGAGCGTTTTAGGTGAGGATGGTAAAATTGACCCATCAAAAGTGGAGGCAATTACATTTGACCCAGTTCATAACACTTATATAAAACTCGGTGAAAAGGTTGGCAATGCTTTTTCAGATGGTAAAAAGATTAAATGATTAAAAAATTCGGTTTAACAAATAATCAATTAAAAATAATTGCAATGCTCGCTATGCTTTCTGACCATATAGGCAAGGTACTTTTACCACAATACCCGATTTTACAAATAATTGGTCGATTAGCCTTTCCTATTTTTGCATTTATGATTGCAGAAGGGTGCTACTACACAAGAAACAAAATAAAATATTTTTTATCGGTTTTTCTTTTAGGTGCAGGTTGTCAGGCGGTTTATATAATCTGGGAAAAATCGCTTTATATGAATATTTTATTAACTTTTTCGCTATCAATAATTCTTATTTTTAGTTTAGAAAATTATAAAAAAACTAAAGAAAAGCGAATCAGGATACTTATGCTTTTTACTGTTATTACAGTTCTTTTAATAGCGGTAATGCTTCCAGTAATTCTGATAGACCAAGGGTTCATAATAGATTACGGCATTTTTGGTGTGCTTTTACCCGTTGCAATATTTTACGCATCAGATAAATTACGTAAGCTTATTTATACAGCGGGTATTTTAATTCTTTTAACACTTGATTTAGGTGGCGGAATTCAATGGTGGTCACTTCTTGCAATACCACTTTTAGCTCTTTATAACCAAAAACGCGGCAAATATAACATAAAACCGTTGTTTTATATATTTTACCCTGCACATTTGGTTGTGATATATTTAATTTCAGTTTTATGGAGATGATTTTATGAAAAGATTAATTTCACTTTTAATTGTTTCTGTCGTGGCATTAACCCTTTTCGCTTCTTGTACAGGTGAAACAGGCGACTACAAAGAACCGCCAACAGAAAAAACAACTGTTCCGGAGAATATTAAAACAGTTACTATAACGTCAAGAAATAACAACAAATCGCTCGATATTACATACGATACAGATAAAGTGAATATAAAAGATGCTTATTCGAGTGAAGCAACTTTTATTGTTAATGAAACTGATAAAGATTACCCGGGAAAATCTTTTGGTGTAACGTTTATTTCAGAAACGACTGCACAAGATGACTACAACGCCTCTTTAGGTGATGCGAGTGTCGTTATAAAGTTTTCACCATTAGAAAAGCGTACTATTGGCGATGGCAAGCAAGTTTATTATTACGATGAAAGCTGGTACGGTGAATTTAAAACCGGTTATTACTTGTATGAAACAAACGGCGACGTAATAAAAGTAATTGTAAAAGAGCAAATAAGTGACGAGCAAATTAAGTATTATTTGAATTTGTTAGAGTTTTAAAAAACAAGGCTATAAAAACAAATCGTTTTTATAGCCTTGTTTTTAAAAGTAGTGACTGTATTTTCTTTTTTGTGCATATAAAATTGTTATAACTCTTTTTATTATATGCTCGTCATAAACACCTTTTAATTCATTTGAAAATTTATCAATATCGTCATTTTTAAAATAAAATTTCAACTTTGAACCATAAAGTTTTTCTACCGCATCTAATTGTACGTCAAAATCTCTGTCAAATGGTTTTGCAGTGATTTTGTTAATATTTTCAAAGATGTCTTCTGATAATTTGTAGTCGCTTATATCTGATAATAAAGATAATCCATTATCAAAAATAGGTGCCATTTTAAATTCTTTTGTTTTTTCGTTTCTTATAACTGCAATATTATTTGTGTGTCGGTCTTCATTTAAAAAGAATGCATCTATTGCTAACAAAAAAGAAAAGTATTCGCCAACATTTTTTAAATTAGTTTTTTCTTCAATAAAATTAACTGTGTAAGAAATTTTTTCTTCAACTGTTTCCTTTTCGGCTAATGTCTGTGCGAGACCTTTACCCATATATTGTCGGTGGAGTTTTTCTATCGGGATTAAAATCTCGTCGTATTTTCTGAAATTTGTACTTTCACAACCAGTGTATTCTTTCTCGTCAGCTTTTATTTTAACAAGGTCATAAGAAACAAATTCATTAACGTTTGATTTTTTAAGTAGTTCTGAAACGACAAATTCGCTTAATGCTTCATATCCTATATAATCTGCCTTGTACCATTTTTCGTTAAAATTCCATTTGGGTTGGTCGCCCTTTGACGTGTGGTTTATAATTTTTTCTTTTATTACTTTTTCTAAATCAACAGTATTCACTCAATTCACCCCATTTTTATAATATTTAATTTTAATCCACATATTATCGTCTGCTGTTTTACCCTTTGTTTTTTCAATGATTTGTAACGGGTCGTAACACTCAACACCTAAATCTTTCAGAACATATTTTAAATTACCCCTTGTTTCAGGAAAACAACGGTCTTTCAAAAATTCATTGAACTCTTCCCATGTTGGATTTTCGACAACTCCAAATGCTCTGTGAAGAATATCATCTGTTCTGTTTTCAATTTTTATTTTTTCGTTTAAAAAGTCAACGTCAATTATTGTACACGGGTGTTGAAGATACATATAATTCAATCTTAAAGTGTAGGTTTCGTCGGGTTTCTTGTTAATATATTTATGAACGATTTGACGTGAGGTATTATATTTTTTTGCAATTTCATTTATCGTAATACCACAAGATAGCATTTTTTCTATATCTCGTACTTCTTTTTCTGTGAATTTACGCTTTCTGCCTGCATTACGATTATTTTTTAATTTATTTGCTATTTTTTTCAGTTCTTCTACGTCATCTGTACCGAATAATTCAAAACATACTTTTTTATAATCTGTATCCATTTCAACACCACCTTTTTATTATATGTAATTATTTTAATTTAATTACATTATATCGTTTTGTTGGTCTTTTGTCAATAACATTTGATTTGTAAACACAATGATAATTATACAACACTAAAAACGATATCTCTCCAAAAACCTGAAAATTTGTTTAATAAATTCACATTTACGAAACAATTTCCCCTTGTAATAAAGGGGGATTTCTGTTATAATTTTCGTGTGTGTGACTTTACGTGGGACTGTTGAAAATCTTTCTTAATCAACTCTCCATCTGAGTTTTTAAAACTCATTTTATAAGTCCACCAGATTGGAGAAAATATGAGCATAATCCACTATGAAACAAGGCATGTTAATAACTTCAAAGAAGTTCTTGAATCAAGTGCTCGTCTCTTCCCTGCTCGTCCTGCTTTCAAAATTCGTGAAAAAGACGGCAGTATTTCTGAGATGAAGTATCCAAAGCTTTTAAACATTGTAAACGCTTTAGGTACAGCACTTTGTTCATTGGGACTCAAAGCAAAGCATATTGCAGTTATGGGTAAAAACTCTCATAAATGGTGTATTGCTTACTTTGGTATTACAAACGGTACAGGTGTTGTAGTTCCTGTTGACAAGGAACTTATGGCAGAAGATGTTTTAAATATTCTTACCGTTTCTGAAACAAAAGCTATGTTCGTTGATGACAAGTCATACGAAAAACTTCAGGAAATTAAAGACCGTCTTCCTCAAGATTTTACTTTCATAGGCCTTGATGAAATCGAGGGACTCAAGAATATTGATGAACTCATAAAACTTGGTGAAGAACTTTTAGAGAAAGGGGATAGAACTTTCTTAGATGCAGAAGTTGACAGTGATGGTTTAGGTTCACTTCTTTTCACTTCTGGCACTACGGGAATGGCAAAAGGCGTAATGCTTTCACAAAGAAATATTGTTGAAGATATTATGGCTGTTAAAAAGGTTGTTAAAATCACACCTGATGATACAATTCTTTCAGTTCTTCCACTTCACCATACTTACGAAAGTTCACTTTGCTTCGTTCAGCTTATGTACACAGGCGGTTGCTACTGCTTCTGCGAAGGTCTTCGTTATATCACTCGTGATATGCAGGACTATCAACCTACAATTTTCGTTACTGTTCCTTTGATGCTTGAAAAAATGCACGCAAAAATTCTTAAAAAGGTTCACGAGAAAAAAGTTGGTAAGTTCGCACTTACTTTAGGTAAAATGGTTCAGGATGGTTTCGTCTCTAACCTTATGGAAAAAATCTTTGCAGAAGTTAAAAAGACTTTTGGTGGTAAGTTAAGACTTATTATTGTTGGTGCTGCGGCACTTAACCCAGAAGTTGCTAAAGACTTCAAGACATTTGGTATTCCTACATATATCGGTTACGGTCTTACAGAATGTGCTCCACTTGTTATTGGTAACAACGACCATCTTATGTTACCAGATTCAGTTGGTGTTCCGCTCCCTGGCGTTGAAGCAAAAATTAATGACCCTGACGACAACGGCGTTGGTGAAATCTGGGTTAAAGGTCCAATGGTTATGAAGGGCTATTATAAAGATGAAGCGGCTACAAAAGCAGTTCTTACAGAAGATGGTTGGTTCAAAACTGGCGATATGGGTACAGTAGATGAAAACAACTGTTACAGAATTGTTGGTAGATGTAAAAACGTTATCGTTACTAAAAACGGTAAAAATATTTACCCGGAAGAAGTTGAATATCATCTTAACAATCACCCATTCGTTTCTGAATGTATCGTATTTGGTGCAGATTGCGACGAAGCAGAAGAAGGCACACAGGTTGTTGCTAAAATCTTCCCAGATATTCAGGCAATCACTGCAAAATTAAAAGATAAACAAGCACCAACAAAAGAAGAACTTCAGACAATTATTGGTGACGTTATTAAAGAAGTTAACAAAAAACTTCCTAAATACAAAAATATCCGTGATTTCGATATCCGTGATATTGAATTTGTTAAAACAACAACAGCAAAAATCAAACGTCAGGCAAACTTAGAAGAAACCACAACTACTGAAACAACAGAAACAGTAAAAACAACAGAAGAATAATTATTAAAACTTGAAAGGTCCGAAGAAGTAATGAAAAAAGCAGTTTTTAAAAAGACGAAAAAAATTATTTCGTTTATTCTTATTATTGCTATTTTTGCTTCTTCGGGCATTTTGTCTTCTTGCTCGGTAGAAAGAAAAGAGCCTGTTGCACTTACAATAAACGGCAAAGAAATTAAAAATGACGTTTTTACTTATTTTATTGATAAAGCTATGACAGAGCTTGGTGTGAATGCAGACGAAAATTCAATTCTTACAAGAGCAACAAATTTAACAGAAACTTATTACAAAACAAATTCCCTTGCAGTAAAACGTGGTGTAAAACTTTCAACTGCAGTTAAAGCAAGCGTTTCAGAAAAAGTTAACGCTTACTGGGGAATTTACGGTGATTATTACACGTCTATTGGTGTAACAAAAGAAACGCTTACTAAAATTTTTACTTCAGAAGCATACAGAAATCAACTTTTAATTCACTACTATGACGAAGGTGGTGAAGAAGAAATAGGCGTTGCTACAATGTACGCTTATTTCAAAATGAATTATATTGTCTTTCAGGCAATAAACGGCTATTTTACTTATTTAGATGATAACGGTAACACGGTTATCCGTACGCCTAACGAAATTGAAGAAATTATATTAAAATTTCAGAATATGGCATTGATGATTAACTCAAAAGAAAAAACAATGGAAGAAGCAGCAGATTTCCTTGCGACGTCGGGCTACTCAAGTTCTGTTGTTACTTTGGTTTTAGGAAAAAATGATACTTCTTACCCAGAAGGATTTTTTGATAAAGTACAATCTACAAAAGCAAGAATTGCATCTGTTATTGGTACAAACGAATATATCTTTATAGTTTTACGTGGTGACGCGGGTGTTAATTCTGAATATTTCAAAGAAAAAAAGGAAGAAATTTTAAAAGCCTTGGTTGGCGATAAAATTGACGTTAAAATAGATAAATCTTTAGCAGTTGAAAGTTCACTCAATGATATGAACACACAAAGTCTTTATTTATTGGTAAAGCAAGAAAAGGCGGGGTAATATGAACGAAGTAATTAAAAATATAATGACTCGTCAGACTATAAGAGAATATACAAAAGAGCAAGTCCCAATGGAACTTTTACAAGTTGTTCTTGATGCCGCAATAAGAGCGCCGAGTGGCAGAAATACTCAACCTTGCCATTTAAGAGTATTGCGTAATAAAGAGATGCTCGACGAAATGAATACTGATTTTAAAAATATTGTTGGTTGGGAAACAGCTGCATACACTGGTTGGGATATTCGCCCTGTTTACCACAATGCACCAACGTTTATTTTTATTTTTGCTAAAGACAAAAGTGCTATGGCGGCAGGGCTTATGGCAGAAAATATTGCACTTTCCGCAAAATCTTTAGGTCTTGGCAGTTGTATGGTAGGCTCTTTAGGTGCACTTTTTGATAATGACGAAGGTGCTAAAAAATGGAAGAAAATTCTTGAAATAGAAGAAGACTGGTGCTTTTTACTCGGTATGACTTTAGGCTACCCTAACGAAGAGCCACCAATGAAAGAACGAGAAGACGGACACATTAAAATTATCGGAGAATAAATTATGAAATACTTTGCAGGAGAATATGACGTTGCGGTTATAGGTGCTGGTCACGCTGGTATAGAAGCGGCACTTGCATCTGCAAGATTAGGTGCAAATACAATTGTTTTTACAATTAACTTAGACTGGATTGGCAATATGGCGTGTAACCCATCAATCGGCGGTACGTCAAAAGGTCATTTAGTAAGAGAAATTGATGCATTAGGTGGCGAAATGGGTAAAGCCGCTGATGCTACATTAATTCAGAGCAGAATTTTAAATTTAGGTAAAGGTCCGGCTGTGCATTCATTAAGAGCGCAGATTGACAGACGTGAATACACCAAATATATGAAACACTGTCTTGAAAATCAAAAAAATCTTGATTTGAAACAAGCAGAAATTGTTTCGCTTAATAAAACGGAAGACGGACTTTGGGAAATGGCTACGCAGTTAGAAGCAGTTTACAAAGCAAAAACTGTTGTTATTGCTACGGGTACTTTCTTAAAAGGTAAAGTTTACGTTGGTGATGTTTCTTACGAGAGCGGTCCTGACGGAATGTTCCCGTCAAATGCACTTTCTGACGACCTTAATAAATTAAACGTTGATTTAAGACGTTTTAAAACTGGTACTCCACCAAGAGTTAACAGAAACAGCGTTGATTTCAGTGAATTGGAAGAGCAGATTGGTGATAGTGAAATTACACCGTTCTCATTCTCGACTCCAAGCGAAAAGCTGGAAAATAAAGAAGTTTGTCATATTACATATACAAACGAAAATACAAAGAAAATTATTTTAGATAACATAGACCGTTCACCGCTCTATTCTAAAAAAATAGAAGGTACGGGCCCGAGATATTGCCCGAGTATTGAAGATAAAATTATGCGATTCTTCGAAAAAGAGAGACACCAGGTATTTATTGAGCCTTGTGGATTAGATACAGAAGAATTGTATTTACAAGGTCTTTCATCTTCACTCCCTGAAGACGTGCAGTTACAGATTTTAAAAAGCGTAAAAGGACTTGAAAACGTTAAAGTTATGAGAACTGCTTACGCTATTGAATACGATTGTGTTAACCCGCTTTCATTAAAATCTACGTTGGAATTCATTAACCTTGAAGGTCTTTTCGGTGCAGGTCAGTTCAACGGTTCTTCTGGTTATGAAGAAGCGGCGGCACAAGGTTTAGTTGCAGGTATTAATGCCGCATTAAAAGTGCAGGGTAAAGAGCCGTTTGTACTTGACAGAAGCACGTCTTACATTGGTACGCTTATAGATGACCTTGTTACAAAGGGTTGCTCGGACCCTTATAGAATGATGACTTCAAGAAGCGAATATCGTCTTATTTTAAGAGAAGATAATGCCGATTTAAGACTTACTGAAATGGGTTATAAATTAGGCCTTGTAACAGAAGAAGCCCACGATGCACTTCTCAAAAAAATCCGAGAAATACAGCAAGAAACCGAGAGAGTTAACTCCCAGTCGATTGCTCCGTCAGATGAACTTAATAAAGTTTTAGAAGATGCTGGTACGGCACCACTTAAAACTGGTTGTAAAATGTCAGAACTTTTAAAACGCCCACAAGTAACTTATAAATTGCTTGAACCTTTTGATAAAACCAGACCTGAAATTGCAAAAGAAGTTTTTGAACAAGTTGAAATCAATTTTAAATATGAAGGTTACATCAAAAGACAAAAGGCACAAGTTGACGAATTAAAACGTCTTGAAGTAAAGAAAATCCCAGAAGATATTGACTACAAGGCTATTACAAATTTAAGACTTGAAGCAATAGAAAAATTAGAAAAAATAAGACCAGAAAACGTAGGACAGGCATCAAGAATAAGCGGTGTTTCACCTGCTGATATTTCAGTGTTACTTATACATTTAAGAAGTAATTAAGGAGAATGTATTATGATTCCAAGAAACGAACATCCAAACCCGAACTTTAAAAGAGCAAATTATGAAATTTTAAACGGCGAATGGGAATTTGAATTTGATTTTGGCAATTCAGGTGTAAACCGTGAAATGTTCAAAAACAGTTCTGTATTTTCAAAGAAGATTACAGTACCATTCTGTGTAGAAAGTGAACTTTCAGGAATTGGTTACAAAGACTTTATTCCTGCTGTGTGGTACAGAAAGAAAATTAACGTAACAAAAGAACAATTAGAAAACAGAGTTTTCATTATCTTTGGTGCGGTAGATTTCCACGCTAAATTATACGTTAACGAAGTTGAAGCGGGTGAGCATTTCGGCGGTTACACTTCTTTTAGAATTGAACTTACAAAATATCTTAAAGAAGGCGAAAACATTCTTACTCTTTACGTTGAAGATGATACACGTTCATTTATGCAGGCTCGTGGTAAACAGAGTGAAGAATTCTATTCTCACGGTTGCGACTACACAAGAACTACTGGTATCTGGCAGACAGTTTACCTTGAATTTGTTAAGAATGATTATATTAAAAATTTCAAGGTTTACCCGAATATTGAAAACGCTACACTCACAATTACTGCCGATTTAGTAGGTTGTGGTGACTTTAAAGCAACTGCTTTCTGGGATGGAAAAGCAGTAGGTGTGGCAGAAAGTAAAGTCTTAGGTCAGACAGTTACAGTTACTCTTAATTTAACTGAAAAGCATCTTTGGGAAGTTGGCAAGGGTGGTCTTTATTCGCTCACACTTAATTTCGCTGACGACGAAGTTACAAGTTATTTCGGACTTCGTGAAGTAGACCTTTCAGATGGTGTTTGCAAAATCAATGGCAAACCAGTTTTCCAGAGACTTATTTTAGACCAGGGCTTCTACCCAGACGGAATTTACACTGCTCCAACAAAAGAAGCACTTAAAAACGATATTCTTCTTTCAATGAAAGTTGGCTTTAATGGTGCAAGACTTCACCAGAAAATTTTTGAACCACTTTTCTTACATTATTGTGACGAATTAGGCTACATTGTATGGGGCGAACACGGCAACTGGGGTCTTAACTGGACTAAGTTTGAATCTCTTCGTTACTTCCTTTTAGAAATTGAAGAAGAAATTGAAAGAGACTTTAATCACCCATCTATTATTGGCTGGTGCCCATATAACGAAACATGGGAAATTGACAGAGCATTCCAGGATGCAGACGTTTTAAGAATCGTTTACCGTACAGTTAAAGCGCTCGACAAAACTCGCCCTTGCATTGACACAAGCGGTAACTACCACGTTGAAACCGATATTTTCGACGTTCACGATTATGAACAGGATTATAAAATCTTTAAAGAAAATTATGATAAGCTCTTCAAAGAAAATGAGCTTTATGACCGCTTCCCTGACAGACAACACTGGAAAGGTGAGCCTGTATTTATGAGTGAATACGGTGGAATCCGTGTTGAGCTTCGTGATGAAAATGCAGAAAATACAAAAGAGGCTTGGGGTTATGGTAACGCCGCTCGTTCTCTTGAAGAATTCTATGAAAGATACGACGGTCTTACAACTGCATTAATAGATAACCCAAAAATGCTCGGCTTCTGCTACACTCAACTTACTGACGTTGAGCAAGAGTTAAATGGTATTTATTACTACGACAGAACCGAAAAATTCGATGCCGAAAGACTTTATAAAATTAACACTAAAGTTGCGGCTATAGAAAAATAATCAGGAATAACAAAAACAACTACTCGGGTAAATACTCGGGTGGTTTTTTGTGTCCAAGCACATTTTAAGGCAAATTTCAAGTCTTGTTTTTTCTTTCAAAAAGGTGTATTAAATATATAGAAGCTTCTAATAAATTTAGAGCGGGTGTGCTCTAACAAGAAGGGATGATAAAATGAAAACAAAATGTGGTGTAAATTGTACTGAATGTATTAGAAAAGAAAAATGTAAAGGGTGCGCTGAAACCAATGCTTGTCCTTTCGGTAAAAAGTGCTTTATTTCAGAATATATAGATATAGGTGGAATAGAAGAATTCGAAGAGTTTAAAAAGATACTTATTGATGAATTCAATTCCCTGAATATTTCTGGAATGCCAAAAATCGACCAATTACATATACTTCAAGGTGATTTTGTTAATCTTGCTTATCCGTTGCCAAGTGGTGAAAACGTTAAGCTTTTAGACGATAACAATATTTACCTCGGTAATCAGCTTGAATGTGAATTTGGCGAAGAAAGATGCTTTGGAATAGTAGCAAATCCATCATTTTTATTAGTTGCTGAATATGGCGAAAATGGTACAAATCCCGAAATTTTGATATATAAGAGAAGATGAGTTTTTCGCCCTTATATTTCTATACAGATTGAAAAATATAGTAGTTTGTGGTATAATATATATATAAATTCTTTTCAAGGAGTAAACAATGGTACTCGAAAATAAATTAGGAATTCAGAATGCACCTGAGCTTAACGAAGCAGAAGAAAGAATAAGTAAAAAAAGAGCTTTGGAATTATTTGAAAGTGGAAAATTAAACGAACTTGAAGCTGGTAAATTTTCTTCACTTAAAGCAATCCATAAAGCACTTTTTGATGATATTTATTATTTTGCTGGTGAACTTCGTACAGTAAATATTTCAAAGGGCAACTTCAGATTTGCACCATTAATGTATCTTGAAGCGGCACTCCAGAATATTGACAAAATGCCACAGACTACATTTGATGAAATAATTGAAAAGTACGTTGAAATGAATATTGCTCACCCATTCAGAGAAGGTAACGGCAGAAGTACAAGAATCTGGCTTGATTGTATCTTGAAAAAAGAATTAGGGAAAGTTGTTGACTGGAGTCAGGTTGATAAAGAAGATTATCTACTTGCTATGGAGCGTAGCCCGATTAAAGATATAGAAATTAAGCATATTTTAAAAAATGCACTTACAGAAAAAATTAATGACCGTGAAGTTTATATGAAAGGCATTGACCACAGTTACTACTACGAAGGCTACACAACATTTAAAACTGAAGAGTTATAAAACAGAACTCACCTTGAATTTTTTATATCCAAGGTGAGTTTAATTATTTTTCAATTTTATAATAAGCAATATACACCTTATGTTTAATCTCAAATTCTTCTGGGTACTTTTCGAGTAATTTTAAATGCTTTTTATTCCATTTGTTTAATGTATCTTCATCCATAGATGCCATTGTACCACGGCACGCTAACATTCTTCCGTGCCAACTTTCACGAGTGAATGGAATGTTACATTCAAAAGTTTCAATTTCGCCATTTAGGAACGGGTGGTTATAAATATCTTTTGAACCCGAAGCACCTGGAGTCCAGTTTTTATTTAGTTTTTTGACAAGCTTATGAGATTCGTTTGCTATTTCATCTGTAAGCATATATGACATATATATTTTTACAAAAGTTCCATTAGGTTTAATTATTCTTTTTATTTCGTTTATAGCATTTTCTCGGTCAAAATACCAAAAACACTGTGCCGCTGTAATGCAATCAAAACTGTTGTCAACAAAAGGTGTTTTTTCTGCACCTGAAACCGAAAATTCTATATTTTCTATATTTCGCTCTTTTGCTAAATCTTTTGCCGCTAAAATCTGATTTTCTGAAATGTCAATTGCTTTTATATCAGCACCAAATTCACAAAGGTTAAAAGGTATAACACCAGTGCCAGTACCCATATCAAGCCAATTTGTATCTTTATGACCTATTCCTAATGAATATAATTTTTTATAAAGTTCTTTCGGGTAAATATCTCTGTATTTTGCATATTCTTTTGAAGTGTTTCCAAAATCAAAGTTTTTTCCATTATCAATATGTTTTAATCTCAATTTAATCACTCCTTTAATATTTTATCTTTTGGTATTCAAATCTTAACAACTGCATCTAAACACAATTCAAGTGCGTATCTGAATGAAGCTGCTCCCCATTTTCGCTCATCATAATTCTCTGTATCCGCAAGAGTATCAGCAGTAAATAAAATGCATCCCCATACTGCATTACGAAAAGCGGCACAAGCAGCAAGAGCAGAACATTCCATTTCTACAACTTCGCAGCCTTCTTCTTTTCTATATGCAACTTTTTCTTTAGTTTCACGATAAAATCCGTCTGTTGACCAGGTTATTACTTCACGATATTCCAACCCGTGCTCTGTAATCGTTTTTTCAATCGCTTTCATAGCAATTTTGTTAATCTCTACAAAGCGAGATGGTTTCATATAGTGGTATGATGTTCCTTCATCTCGCAATGCTTTATAAGGAATAATAAATACATTTTCCTTAAAATCTGCGAGAGCGCCACAGCAACCACCTGTAATGATTTCCTCTACACCATATCCAATTAACCAGTCTAATATCTGTGTAGCAGATGCAGCTCCCACAGGAGCCTGACAAAGACATACATCTTCGCTTTTATGTTTAACAACATATATGGGGTAGTCTTTTGTTGCTGAGGCAAACATACCAACCTGAACTGCGTTATGTTCTTTCGCATATTCATCTATATGTTCATTAAGAAAAGCAAAAACTGCTTTCTTCGGCAATTTAAGGTCAAGATTTTCGTGTGTAGGGTTAATGACTTGTGTTTTATCTGTATCAAATTCAAGTATAGGTATTTCGTTTTTTAATATCATAGTTTTACTCCTTTCTCAGCACATCAAGTGTGTGGTGTGATATGCCAACTAAATCTTGTCTTTCACAGGTTTTGAAATGGTATCTCAAATATAATTCGTAAGTATTCTCATCCATTTTGTCGATAGCCTCTTTCATATGGCAAGTGTAGCCATCAGTTGCAACGAAATGCAATCTTTCTACATCAAAAATCTTTGTTAAATCAAAAATTTCATCTTTTGTATATACTTTAAAAATTCCGTGTGGTGGAAAATGAGCTTGAAGTGAAACAGGGTCAAATTCGCCATCGTCAATCAGTTTGTCGATTCTGTTGTTCTTGAAACAACAGAACATTGATGGCTCAAGCATACAGTAAGCAACAAAGATATATCCGTCAGGCTTTGTAATTCTGATCGCTTCCGAAAGTGCCATTTGCTGTTCTTCGGCTGTGTATAGGTGATACATCGGACCAAGTAATAGGGTTACGTCGTAGCTGTTGTCTGGATATTCCGACAAATCAAGAGCATTTCCCTCAATTACCTCGATAGATTCGCTACCGTTTAATTTGCTCTTTTTC
>JAZSIE010000013.1:0-84081 GCA_045533655.1 Acutalibacteraceae bacterium | reverse complement strand
GAATAAAGTTGGAATGACCTTTGTGCTTCTATAAGCTTTGTAAGTTCCGTATTCATATCTACGTTAGAGGACTCTAACGCACCCTGAATTACTGTAAAACTTTCAGCGGCTACTAAATCACCTGCATTCTGAATTACAAATGCTGAATTTTCTATTTTTTCAACTGTAATGCCTTCTGCCGGTTTATTTATGAGAAGCGTATCAATATAATTGCCGTCTGCAGAAGTAATTGCGCCATTAGCAGCAATTTCAAATCCACTTGCGCCAATATAAATTTCACCATTCTGACCTAAAACTCTGCCTACACCATTAAGAACTAAGTAACCTTGTTCGTCAAGGTCAAAATTACCATTTTTAGTAATAGCAGTACCACCATCAGCAGTTCTTATATTAAAGAAACCGTCGCCGTTGATTGCTACGTCTAATTCACGGTCTGTATTTTCAATAATACCAGGGTCCATAATTGTATGTATATCCTGAATTATTGATGAAACCTGACCAACGCCATCGCCTAAAACGTCAGGGTCACCATTCTCCATTCTTACCATTAATTCCATTTCAAAAGCAGAAGTTTCAACTCTGTCTGCTTTATAGCCCGGTGTTTTAATATTTGTTAAGTTGTTACCAAGAACGTCTATTTCATTTTGTCTTGTAAGAATTCCTGATGCAAGAGTGTAAAAGCCTGAATACATAAGAACTTACCTCCATTATTTATAATTAAAAAGAATAACTCGTATTAATCGTATCTGTATTCTTTCATTTCTTCGTACATTTTATCAAGGGCTTTTTTACGTATTTGCGATACCCTTTGTTGAGAAATATCAAGCACTTCGCCAATTTCTCTTAAATTAAGATTTTCGTAATAATAAAGTGATATTACCTGCTTTTCTTTCGGGTCAAGGCAATCAATTGCCTTTGCAAGTTCACCTTTAAGTTCGTTTTCTAATAAATTACTGTCAACCTGAGATTTTGAATTGTCCATTGACTTTTCAATTACGCCTTCCCAGGCTTGTTCAATCATTTCTTCAAATGAAATTGTATCAATTGAAGCAATCTCTACAATACGCTGACTTAACTGTTGCTCTGTTATGCCTAAATACTCAGCAAGTTCAGCATCAGTTGGTTCTCTTAATAATTTTTGTTCTAAGTGTTTTCTACCTTGAGAAATTTTATTTTGAGCATCCCACGCTCTGTTTGTAAGCCAGTTTTGTTTTCGCATATATTTGAGAATTGAACCTCTTATAGCAAGATAACTATAAGTATCAAAACTTGCGCCTCTGTCAGGGTCGTAACGTTCAAGACAATCTATAAGAGCGATAACACCCTGATTAAAGAAATCTTCAAACGGGATATTTGACAACAATACAGAACGCATACTATAAATAGCAAGATTAACAAGATTAAGGTAATGCATAACAAGTTTATTTCTGAGTTCAACACTACCTGTTGCTTTAAAATCTTTCATTACCTTTTCAGGATTATCTAATTTTACTTCCTTAATCTGACTTGCACCGTTCATAACTGTTATCACCCCATTTCTTTAAATTTTTAAAATTACGTTGCGGAGAGTGTAATAGTACCTAATGCCTGAATTTGTACCGACGTGTCAATATCGTTAAATGACAACACCGTAATATCTGGATAAAATTGGTCGAGTAACTTTTTAAAGTAAATTCTGACAACAGGCGAAGTAATAATGATTGGCTCTTGTACGAGTTTTTTCATCTGATTAATCTGCTCTGTTGTGCTTGTAACAATCATCTGAATAACGTCAGGTTCAAGTGCTAAGTAAGCACCACCTTCAATTTTCTTTATACTCTTAATAATCAAATCTTCAATTTCAGAATCAAGGCTTACAACTTTTAATTGACCTGCTATTGAGAATTTGTGTGTAATTGTTCTTCTCAATGCCTGTCTTACATATTCTGTAAGCATATCGTGGTCTTTAACTGTAGGAGCATAATCTGCAAGAGTTTCTAAGATTGTTTCCATATCTAAAATAGGAATACCTTCTCTTAAGAGATTTCTTAAAACTCTCTGAATCTCATTGAGAGAAACAATTGCCGGAACTGTATCTTCAACAATACTTTCATTGTGCTCTTTAAGGTTATCAACCATTCTTTTAACTTCTTGTCTGCTGAGAAGCTCGCTTGCGTGCTTTCTAATAACCTCAGACAAGTGTGTGACCATAACAGAAGTAGGGTCAATAAGTGTGTAACCCGCAATTTCTGCTTTGATTTTCTTATCGTCGCTAATCCATTTAGCAGGCATACCAAACGCTGGTTCAACTGTTTCAATACCATCAACGTCGTTTTCAGGTACTTCTGCCGGAACAAGACCTAAATAGTGGTCAAGCAAAACTTCACCTATTGCAACAGACTCGCCCTTTAATTTAATTTCGTATTGGTTAGGGTTAAGTTGCGAACTATCTTTAAGACGAATAGCGGGGATAACCATACCCATTTCATCTGCAAAGTGTTTTCTCAACATAACTACACGGTCAAGGAAGTTACCACCACTACTCTCATCAACAATCGGTAAAAGGCTGTAACCAACTTCAACACAAATTGCATCAACGTTGAGAAGATTATAAACGTTATCAAGATTCTTGTAGTAACTTACTTCGCTTGTAACTTCTTGTGCCGCTGGTAAATCGCCCAAATCCTGAGCACCATCGCCCATAGGTGCTTTTGCTTTTCTCAAAAGTATTACACCCAAAGTAATAAGTACAACAGAAATAATCGCAGTCTGTGGTACAGGGAAACCAATAAACGTAAGGAATGGTAATATAATACCAGCAATAAGCAAAACAAACGGTTGATTTGAGAATTGCTTAAGAACGTCAGAGTTAAGGTCTGCTTCAGAAGATGAACGTGTAACAACAAGACCTGTTGCCATTGAAATCAAGAGTGACGGAATCTGGCTCATAAGACCATCACCTACCGTTGAAATTGAGTAAGTCTGAATGATAGCCATAAAGTCGCCTTCGCCATTTATAAGACCAATTACAATACCACCGATTAAGTTTATTAAAGTAACTATAATAGAAATAATAGCATCACCTTTAACAAACTTGGTAGCACCGTCCATAGCACCGAAAAAATCTGCTTCACGTTGAATTTTAGCACGTCTTTCTCTTGCCTGTTCTTCTGTAATAAGACCAGAACTAAGGTCTGCGTCAATAGCCATCTGTTTACCAGGTAAAGCATCAAGTGTAAATCTTGCTGAAACTTCAGCAACACGTTCAGCACCTTTAGTAATAACAATAAACTGAACTAAAACTAAAATAAGGAATATAATAAGACCAACAACAATGTTACCCTGAATAACAAACTGCCCGAAAGTCTTAACAACTTCACCCGCATAACCGCCGTTTGTGAGAATTGAACGGGTTGAAGAAATATTAAGGCTAAGACGATAAACTGTTGTAACAAGTAACAGTGACGGGAATATTGCAAATTCAAGGGTTTCCTTGATATACATTGTTATAAACAAAATAACTAAAGAGATTGTAATATTGAGAATAAACATAAAGTCAAGAATTGCTGTAGGGAGCGGAATAATTAAAAGAGCTACAACCGCAACCATCAAGAGTGCAACCGAACTTGTTTTAAGTCTTGATTTTATATTCATTCTTACTCAACCTCCTTTTTATTTTATTTTTTCTTGTTCTTATTTTTTTCTTTAAGGTTATAAACGAATGCTAAGATTTTAGCAATTGCTTTGTAGAATTCTTCTGGAATTTCTTCACCGACTTCTACTGCATCGTAAAGAGCACGTGCTAATGGTTTATCTTCAGTAACGTAAACGTCATTTTCTTCTGCTACTTTTACAATTCGTAATGCTAACTCATCCATACCTTTAGCAATAACTTTTGGTGCTCTGTCTTTATCTCTGTCAAATTTAAGTGCAACCGCAAAGTGAGTAGGGTTACGGATAACAACGTCTGCTTCAGGAACGTTCTGCATCATACGTTGACGTGCGCGTTGTTGCTGAATGTTTCTTTGCCTACCCTTAATTTGCGGGTTACCTTCAATCTGTTTGAATTCATCTTTGATTTCTTGTTTACTCATCTTCATATTCTTTTCATAATCCCACCACTGATACAAATAGTCAGCGGCTGCTAAGAATACAAAGGCTATACCAGATTTTATAACTACGTCCATTATTACACCGCCGGTTTTCGTTATAGCGGTCATTGGAGTCATATCCATAAGAGCCGGTAAAGTTTCAACTTCATCTACAAGCACTGAGTAAACTACAAAAAGTAAAACTACTATTTTTATAAGCGATTTTAAAAGTTCAACAATCGCTCTTATTGAAAACATTTTTTTAATTCCGTTAAGTGGATTAATTCTGTTAAACTTGGGAGATGCCGCTTTCATTGTAAAAAGCATCTTAGTCTGACCCATAGTAACAATAATTGCAACTGCAACTGTTATAAGCACCAGTGGCATAGCACATTTTAAAAACACAAGTGCTAAATCAACAAAAGTTGTTGCCACATCGCTTTTCAGAAAAGTTTCTTGTGTACCTGCAAGACTTATATACCGTTTAATTAAATCCTGTATGTTGGTAAGAATGGTGGGATAAAATATTTTAAGACCATAAAATGACGTTATAAGTGAAACGGCAGTAACTGCATCTTTACTGACAAAGACGTTACCTTTCTTTCGCTCGTCTTTTCGCTTTTTGGGCGTCGCTTTTTCGGTTTTTTCACCCGCCATTTTTTACCACCACTTTTCACAGTAAGATTTAAATATATTATATAGTCTTAAAGAGATTATAAAGATTATCGTTCAAAATCCCTATATAATTTTCCATAAAATTACCTACCGGAACAGCAAATGCAAATAAAAGAAGAAGTCCTAAGAAAATTTTAATCGGAAAATGTATTGAGAAAATATTAATTTGTGGTGATAACTTCATTAAAACACCTAACGCAACTTCTAAAACAAACGTAGCAACCATAAATGGTGCGGCAAGTTTAATTATAAGTGAAAATGCAGAAACAAACATAGTCGCTATGAAAGTTGCAACGTCTTCACCTATTGTTACAGCCCCTATTGACACTATATCGTAAGAAGATACCGTTACTCTTATAAACGTCAGGTGACTGTCAGTTGCAAAGAAATAGAGTACAAATAACAACTCAAATAATTTACCAGAAAGAGAAGTCTGGATATTTGTACCTGGGTCAAAAGCCTTTGCCATTGAAAGACCAAAACCTATATCAATTATATCACCAGCAGCAAAAAGCATATAATAAAAAATCTGGAAAACAAGACCTGCTGCAAAGCCTACTAAAAACTCTTTAAGCATTGCAAATAAAAATACAAGTCCTTCGAATGCTTCAATCTGTGATACATTTAGCGTTGGTGTAATTATAAGTGTAAGTCCCAATGCCAATGCTATTTTTACTGATGATACTACATTTTTTCTTGCTAATAACGGGTTAAAAAAGAGCATTGAACCCATTCTGCAAAAAACGAGAATGTAAGCGCCAAGATTTTCAAATAAAGCTTGCCCTGACATTTACTATAACCCCGCCATAAAGCTCATAATGTACTGGAAGAATTCTTCCATACTTGAAAGTATCCAAGAGCCCGCTGCAATCAGAATAACTCCGATTATCATAATTTTAGGTGCAAATGAAAGAGTCTGCTCGTGAATTTGTGTTGCCGCCTGAAAAATTGCAATTATAAGACCAACTGCAACACTCACAAGAAGCATTGGCGCTACAAGTTTTATTATTAAAAAAAGTGCTTCTCTGAATACTACAAGTGCATCTTCTTGTGTCATCACAAGTTCTCCTTTCATTCAAATTCTAAAATAAATTAAGCATCGCTACTTAAAACTCGTTATGAGCATTTCTATAATCAGACCCCAACCATCAACTACCACGAAAAGCATCAGTTTAAATGGTAGCGATATCATAGACGGCGGAAGCATAACCATACCCATTGACATAAGGGTACTTGAAACTATCATATCGATAATTAAGAACGGCAAGAACAATAAAAATCCCATTGTAAATGCACGTTTTAATTCACTTGTAATGAAAGCCGGTACAATAACCGTAAGGTCTAATTTCTTTAAAGAATCAGGATTACCGCTTTCAATAATATCTTCGTCACCTGACAAAGATAAGAAAAGGTTTAAATCTTTATCTTTAGTTTGTTTAAGCATAAACTCTTTTATAGGGTCCTGCATTCTTTCTAAAGCAACTTCTTCTGTAATTTTTTCTTTTTGTAAAGGCTCAATGGCTGTTTCGTTTATTGTAGAAATAACAGGAGCCATTATAAAAAGAGAAAGTGCTAAAGCAAGTCCTATAATAACCTGATTAGGTGGAGTCTGCTGAATACCGATTGCATTCCTTAAAAACGACAGAACTATTACAATTCTTGTAAAGCTCGTCATCATCATCAATAGCGAAGGTGCTAACGCAAGTAATACAAACAAGAACAGGAGTTGTAATTCACTCATAGCTCCGTCTTGACTATCACTATTAACATCAACACTTACTGATGCGGCATTTGCGGTAACTACTAAAATAATAGTAAAAACAGTTATGGCAACCGTTAATGCTATTAGCCGTCCCCACAACCGTTTTATCTGTTTTGAACGTGGAGATTTTTTCACTTTTGAAAGTGTGGGATTATTTTTCATTTGAATTGTCCCCCTTCCCCTCGTCCTTTTTATTCAACAAATTGTTGTATGCGTCTGTGAAGATTGACATAAAGCTGGTTTCCCCGATTTTTGCAATATCCGTATTCTCAGGGAAAAGTGAAGCATCCATTTCTTCAATCTTTGTAACGCTTTGTGCTGTAAATGCTAAAAGAAATACTTTACCGGAAACTCTAACTAAAGCAAGTGATTGGTCCTTACCCACAGTCATTCGTTCTATTATTTCAAT
This sequence comes from Acutalibacteraceae bacterium, assembly GCA_045533655.1. Lineage (GTDB taxonomy): Bacteria > Bacillota > Clostridia > Oscillospirales > Acutalibacteraceae > DTU089. The sequence goes on along the minus strand of JAZSIE010000013.1, from coordinate 77,165 downwards.
GTTTCTTACGTTACCATATTTAGGCTGGTATTTTTTTGAAACAAATTTAGAGAAATAATATGCGCCAACAAAAACCAGTAGCATAAGGACAATTGTACCGATTCCTGTAAGAATCGTTGTAAAATCTTGCCCCATACAAAGTCCTCACTTATAAAGTTTTTATTATAAATATGTTTTATTATAATGGTAAAATCTTGGTAACTGTCTGAACGATTCTGTCTTGTTTGAAAGGTTTAACAATGAAGTCAAGAGCGCCCAATTTAATAGCCTCCATAACCATTGATTCCTGACCCATAGCAGAACACATAACAACTTTTGAGTTAGGGTCGAGTTGCTTAATTGCTGCAAGAGCTTCAATACCACTCATATTAGGCATAGTAATATCAAGAAGAACTAAATCTGGCTTATGCTCTTGATAAAGTTCAACAGCCTGAGCACCGTCAGCAGCCTCTACGAAATCTGTGTAACCTACACCACTTAAGTGATTTTGAATCATTTTTCTCATGAAACCTGCGTCATCAGCTAACATAATTTTATACATAAAATCTTCCTCATTTCTGATTATAGTTTTTTTATTTTTGGTAACACTATTATTATAATGCTCCGCCGAGTGAATCTAAAAGTTCTTTTGCGCCAACAATCTCTGTTACACGTACACCGAAGTTATCGCCGACAACGATAACATCACCGTATGCAAGTAACTGACCGTTAACAATTATTTCTGCAGGAGCACCTGTCTGTTTATCAAGTTCAATAACAGTACCCTGACCGAAATCCATAATATCTTTAATCTTTTTCTTAGAGCGACCAATTACAACTGAAATATCAAGTTGAACGCCCATAAGTAAATTAAGATTACCAGTGTAAGGATTGCCCTGCATTCCAATCTTTTTACCAAAATCAGGGAAATCTGCAGTTTTTATAGTCACAGATGGGTCTGGTTGATGCGGTGGCATACCGTAAGCCATTGGTTGACCATTCATTGGCATTCCGTAATATGGATTTTGCATATTAGGCATCATACCTTGTGGGTATTGTCCTTGATACATAGCCTGTTGCTGTGCCATATATTGTTCCTGACTATACATAGGTGGTTGACCATACATATTAGGCATACCCTGACTCATTGGTTGCTGAACTGGTGGTTCAGGAGTTGGAGTTGGAGCTGGTGCTGGTGCTGGTGCAGGAGCCGGAGCTGGAGCTGGTGCTGGTGCTGGTGCAGGAGCCGGAGCTGGAGCCGGTTCTGCAACTGGAGCTGGAGCTGGTTGTTCGATTAAAGTATCAACCGGTTCTTGTTCACCTGAAATAGTAGAAACAATTTTCTTTGCCAAGTCAATAGACAAGTAAGAAGTAAATACTGTATCAACTATTGCTTCTCCGCCTTCTTCTTCAATATTAAGATTGAATGAAACAGCTACAACATTTTCTTCAGTATGACCATCTGCTTCAAAAGACTCAAGCACGTCTGTACGTGAAGTAATGAGTTTTGATTCAGGTGTTGAAATATTAACTGTCATACCTAATATTTCTGAAAGTGCTGTTGCAGATGAACCCATCATTTGATTCATAACTTCACAAGCTGCACTAAGACTCATATCGTCAAATTCAAATTCTTCTTCTGAGCCTTGGGTGTAATCGTTACCCATAAGGATATCTAAGATTATTCTCATATCGTTTCTTCTGAGAATAATTACGTTTGCACCCTCAATACCTTCAACGTAGTTAATTTTAACTAAAATTGCAGGTTCAAGTTTAGAATAATCAATTGTATCAAAAGTATTTAATTCAACATTAGGAGTTGTTATTAACACTCTCTTATCTAACATTGAAGATACCGCAGTAGCCGCAGCACCCATGCTAATGTTTAAGACTTCACCGATGGCATCAAGGTCATCCGATGATAAGAATTTTTCGTTATCAGTCATCAACGTTCGCATCCTCCCTTTGTTCATCTTTTTTTGGGTCGCCTAATGACTTAACAAGCTTAATAGCTTTTTTATTATTGGATTCACCCATTCGTGCAGAATACCAAGGCATTCCTTCAATGTGAACCTCTATGTCATCGTCAATACGCTTATTGAGCATCAAAACATCATTAACTCTCAAATCAGTAACTTCTTCAAACGACATTGTGCATCTATCAAGATAAGCTTCAATATTAAGGTCAGAACGCTTAAGATAATCCATAAGAAGTTCTTGCTTTTTCTGTTCCTTATCCTGATCTTGTTGCCTTGTTCCTTGTGAATATTTCTGACTCAAGTTGCCAATGACTTCTTCAAATTTATCAGCAGGCATACATAAGTTTGCCGTACCTTCGTAAAACTCTTCCTTAATATCGAAAGAAACTATAAGAACTATATCCTGTGGCGAGAACGCCTGAATTAATCTACCGTTAGTCTGAATTCCTTTAAAGTCTGTTTCGAGTGGGAAGTAAGTCTGCCACGCATCTTTCATTGTCTTTGAAACTTTTTGCATTACGTGGTCAAGAAGCGCAATTTCAATTTCAGTAAAATCTCTTTGAAGGATTGTCGGTTCACCATTACCGCCCATCAACCTATCTATTAACATATAACCGAATGATGTCGGAAACTCAAGAAGTAGTGTTGTTTCACCGAAACTTGAATTTTCAGGTTCAAAACCTATAATACCAACAAGCGTACTGTCTGGTATTGCGTTGTTAAATTCAAAATATCTTTGTTCTTCTAACTGACTGACGTTTACTTCACATATACTATGTAATGCATTAGTAAAGTAAGAAGAAACAATTCTTGCGAAAGTTTCAAGAAAGTTGTTTAACGATTTAAGCTGGTCTTTTGTGAACTTTTTAGGTGAAGCGAAGTTATATGTTTTTATTCGTTCTTCTGGTTCGCTTTCTACCGGAGCACCGCTTTTCATACGTTGCAAAAGTTCATCAATCTGGCTTTGGGATAACGCTTCTGCCATTCAGCTACTCAACTCCTTTCTTGGAAATAATAGTGTAAAATTTATTTTTTTGCATCTTTACCTGATAATTGCGGAAGTAATACATCATTTACATCGCCCTCTTTTGGATATTCGTCACTGTTATAAAGGTCTTCAAGAGCATCGTAAATATTTGTATTAACGTTACTGTTTTTACCGATAATAACAAGCTCAACACGACGGTTCTTTCTCATGCCTTCTTCTGTATCATTAGATGCAACAGGGAAGTTATCACCATAACCTAAAACCGTGATTTTCATATTATCGATTTTTTTATTTAATTCAAAATAGTTTGCAACAACTGCAGCTCTTTCACCCGCAAGACGCCAGGTTCTTTCAGGGTCCTGCTCTACAGCAGGCTTAGCAGTATGACCGCAAATATTTATGAGCTTAATTTCTTTTTCAAATTCCTTTAAACCATCACCTATAAATTCCAATACATCATAAGCATCTTCTCTTAAGGCATATTCATTAGGTTTAAAGAATATAGCACTGTCAAATCGCACGTAGATAACATCTTCTATTTTTGCGATTGAAACAGAACTTTGCATATTATTTTCTTCAACGTACTCTTCTAATTTTTCAAAAAGAGTATCCATAGCAGCTTCGGTTATATCCTGGTTATTGCCACCGCCGTCACCACCACCTTGCTGATTTGCGTTGATTATATCTTCAAGAACTTCTTTATCTATGTTCTGGAATGATTCAAGGAAAGCGTTAAACTTTTCCTGGTCAATTACTGACATACTAATCATAAGAACAAAGAAACAAAGAAGCAAGGTAACCATATCGGCATAGGTATTAAGCCAAGCCTGGCCGCCACCGCCCTCAGGGGCTTTTCTTTGTCTTGCCATTTTTACCAACCTTTACATAGTTATTGGACTGAAATTATTTTTTGCCCTTTTTACCGCCTTCATCATCTGATGAGCCTGAATCGCCTGGGTTAAACTTCTTTTGTTTATACTCAGGTAACATATGTATAAGTCTTTCTTGAACGAGCTTCGGGTTTTCACCAGCTTGTATAGCCTGAACACCTTCTGCAATAATTGTCATACAAAGATATTCTTCTTCGTGACGAACTCTCAATTTATTTGAAATAGGTAAGAATATTGCATTCGCTAAGAGTGAACCATAGAAGGTTGTAACAAGTGCAACAGCCATGTTAGGACCTAATGTATCAATATCACTCATATTCTGAAGCATATTTATAAGACCTATCAATGTACCAATCATACCGAACGCAGGACCAAGCTCTGCACCTTTATCATAGAATGCCCTGTCAGCTGAGTGACGGTCATCAAGGTTTGCAAGCCAGCAATCCATTTGTTCTTTAACTTTTTCCTGGTCAACCGAGTCAACTACCATCTGAAAACTATTTTTCATAAAGGCATCGGTCATTTCGTTTGTATCTTCTTCAAGTGCTAAAAGACCATTAGCTCTCGCTTTTTTAGCACATTCAACTATTTTTGCTATATAAACTTCTGGGTTATATACTTTTGGAGAAAAAACAATACCTAAATGTTTTGGTATTTTTGCAAATTGTGACACAGGGAAACTGAACATAAGACAAGCAAAAACACCGCCGATAACAATAATTATACTCGGTAAGTGTAAGAAACTACCTATCGTATCAAATTTTACTGCTGGATTTCCAGCATCATCTTCACCAAAAACAATACCAAAAACCATCATACCAAATGCAAGTATAATACCTATAATTGACATTATATCTACTGTACGTTTCATAAAGCCTAATACGCCCCTTTAAATTTACTTTCCTTTATTTAATAATCAGTGTTTATAAATCGCCGATATTAGGAATTATTTTTGCCGCTGAACCACCTGCGATAGCACGATATTCATATATTTTCTTAGTAACGTCTGCCATTGGTTCTTTAACAATGATAATGTTTTTTGTAACTAATCTTATGGTTGTATCCGGAGTTTCTTCTATAGTTTCAATTAAGTCCGGATTCAATGCAAAAGGAACATTATTTAACTTAGTTAAAATAATCATAGCTTTTCCCCACAATTCTTATTTTGGTTGTTAGTCTTAGTAAGTTAATAAATATATCTTAATACTGGCGACAACCTCACAACAACCAAAGAGGTTGTCGCAGTATTATTTAAAAGATTTATGGTACTTTATTAAGGTTGATTTTTCAACCTGATGCATCCCGATACGTTCTGAATAACATACCAAAATGCACTTAAAATTTAAGATTTATGGTATATATTCAAAAAGATTTTATGGTATGTAGTTAAAACTTAAAATTATCAACAACTTTAAATTACCCTATTTAACTAACTACCAAATTATCTCTTGAGGTTAATGAGTTCTTCTAACATTGAGTCAGAAACTGTGATTATACGAGAGTTTGCCTGGAAACCTCTTTGTGTAGTAATCATATCTGCCATTTCTGATGAAAGGTCAACGTTAGACATCTCAAGAGCACTTGTAACGAGAGAACCAGTACCATCTGAGCCTGGGTCGCAAAGATTTGGTTCACCTGAGTTTGCAGTTGCTGCGAAGTAGTTTGTACCTTGCAATAAGAGACCTGCTGGGTTAGCAAAACTTGCAAGAGAAATTCTACCTGCTACAACGTTACCAAGCTCGCCGTGAGAAACAGTGATTGTACCATCTGATGCAATAGCAATACTGCTGATTTCATCAAGAGTAACAACGCCACCATCTGTACCACCAGCAAGTGTGAATGGTTTTGATGAAAGACCCATTTCTCTTGAAGCAACTGAAGGAGTAACTTCAACTGTTTCGTTACCATTGTAAGCCTGAACTGAATCGCCAGTTGCAGGGTCACGTGGTGGATTCTGCTGACTTCTGAAGTAATCGTTCATACCTTCAAAGCCTGGGTTTGTAACCTGAATGTAGTCACCTTCAGGACCTTTGAGAAGTAATGAAGAAGCAATAGTACCTTCAGAAATTGTTGTGGTGTATTCCTGACCGTCAATATCAAGAGATACAGTCCAGTAAGAGTTACCATCATCAACACCCTGAACGTAAGAAGCTGTAAACTTGTCAGGTGTAATAGTACCCTCACCTACAAAATCAGTACTTGCCTGCATAAATAACATACCGCCACCAAAGAAACCGTTATCTACAGGACCACCGGTCATTTGACCAGTTGTAACTGAGAAGTCAGTACCAGCAATTTCAGCACCTGTAAGTGGTTCTGTAATTGCTTCTCTTGAAGCAACTGATGCATAAGAATGCAAATCGATACTGTTTGTAAGTAAATCGTTGAGTGCAGCATTAAAGTTTGCACTGTTTATATCTAAACCATAGTTCTCAGCCATTGTTGTGAGAGCTGGTATAGAAAGCGTAATTGAACCATCAGCTTCATTATCTGTTTTAAGAGTAATTTCCTGACCAGGAATTGCAGGTGTTTCTGATTTATAAGTAATACCCGCAATTGTTACTGTAAGGTCAAACTGATGAGTAGTAGCATCAAGATTTGAAATAGCGAAATCCATATCACTTGAAGATGGGAATTTTTCACTTACTTTTGAAATCTGAGCACCACCAAGGAAGAAACTTGGAGCAGAAACAGTACCATTTGAAGCCTGTAAAGTAGCTCTTTGTAAATCTGTATCTGTAAATTTCTGACCTAATTTAGTGTCAAGTTCAATAGTACCGCCACCTGCTGAAGTAAGTGTTACAGGATAAATAGAAGTACCAAGAACTGTACCAACGTAATCAATACCATTAACTGTTGCAGTCATTGTGTATTCTGCTGGGTTTGTGTTTGGAACTGCTGTAGTAGTAAATGTAACAGGAGAATTGTCTGCAATAACCTGAGTTGTTTCTTCAGGATTGAAACTCTTAACTGATAATTTACCTTCAAATGCATCAGCATTTAACTTAATAACTGATGGCTCTGCAACTGCAACACCTTTAAAAGTACCGTCAGTTGCTTCTGTACCAAACATATTCTTTGATGAAGTAAGAGTAAATTTACCTGCTGCGTGCTGATTACCGCCGTTAGCTTCTGTAATAGCATCGTTAATAGCATTGTTTAATTCACTCATTGAGTTAAATTTATGATAAGCGTTGAGTTCAACTGAGATAGCACCTGTTGAAGAGATAACTGCTTTTGCAGGAAGACCATCTGGAAGACCTTCGCTTGATGAAATTGAAATAGCGATATTACCGAATTTATTTGGGTTAGATGCGGTAATAGTATATTCAATACCATTGATTGATTCTGTAACTGTTGCTTTCTTAGGGTTAACAGTACCGATATTGCTAAGGCAGATTTTTTGTGTATCTGCAGTACCGTTTGCTGTTGTACCAAGAACAAAGTTACCATTGATGTCGGTTAAGTAACCGTTAGCATCATAGTCGAGCATACCTGCTTTTGTGTAGAAGATGTTACCTGAACCATCCATTACCTGAAGGAAACCTTCACCAGCAATAGCAACGTCCATACCGTAACCAGTTGTCTGCATACTTGACTGTGACATTTGTGTCTGAATACCAGCAAGTTGTGAACCATAACCTACAGCTGTTGGGTTTTTACCACCCTGGCTTGCAGTACCAGCAGAAGCACTACGAAGTGCCTGATAGTAAAGGTCACTGAAAACAGCACGTTGTGATTTATAACCGTATGTGTTAACGTTTGCGATGTTGTTACCGATAACGTCCATTTTTGTTTGGTGGGTTTTTAAACCTGCCACACCTGAAAACAAAGCTCTATTCATATTTATTTCTCCTTATGCGAAGCCGCGCATAAGTAACCTATTGGCATTAAAAGGGTATAGGAAAACTATCCGAACTCCAGTTCGGACAATCTATTTTACCCTTAACGAAGTGGTATCTATCAGTCGGTCAAGATACCATAAGCCTCCTCCAAAGGTCCGGCTTAAAGTTATGTAATAAGTTACACTATTACAGCTCCGTTAATATTTGTAAATACATTGCCTTGAATTGAATTGTTGTTTACTGTTGTGATAACTGTGTTATTTTTTACACTTACCACAAATGCTTTTTCACCAACAAGAATCAGAGTGTCGTCAAGGTTCTTCTCGCTCGCAAGTCGTACACCTTCATTTAATCTATTAAGCTCGTCGTCAGTAATGTCCATATTATGATCAACTGCTCTTTTAATAGCGTGATTTGAAAAATTTACTTCACTGTTTTTTTCTATTGTGCTTTTTAAAACATCTGCGAAAGAAACAGACTGTTCATCATTCTTTGGTGTACTTGTTGAAGGCGGATACAATCCCTGACCCGCACCCGGAGTACCTGTTACGATTGGCGAAAAGTGTTTGAAACGAATATCATCCATGATAGACTCACCTTTCTTAAATTTTATTACTCTGTTTGCTTATTCGGCACTTTTTGTTTGTACCTTTATAGGATTATAGCAGTATTTTTTACCTTCTTTATCTTCAACAATAATATTGAAAAGATATTCTGTATCTGAATCCAATCTTGAAATAACTTGTTCAAGAACTGTAAGGTTCTCGGCACCGAGTGTACCATATTCAAGAATGTCATCAACTGAATCAAAATCAGATTCTGTTGTGTAATAAATACTGTATTTAAGTCCTGCAGAAACTAAATCATCTTCTGTAGGAAGTTCCCAATTAAGTTTTACTGTACTTTCAGTAATATCACTTGATGAAATACTGAACTTAGTCGGGTCAATTGTAGTAGTAGAATTTGAATCCTGCACAGTCATAATCTGTGAAAGAGTATATCTTTTACTGCCGATATAAAAGACGTATTCATCATCCACTAAGGAAACCTTGTCGATTTTACCAGTTGTGGTATCCAAGTCACCGCTAACTGTATAACGAGAAGCAGTTACTGTTTTACCAACTAAAGACATCGCATAATTTGTTCTTGAATATGAAAGCATTTCATTCATTGCCTGCATATTTGAAAACTGTGTCATCTGGTTCACCATTTGATTGGTATCCATAGTATTATTGAAATCCTGATTTGTAAGCTCTGTAATCATAAGTTTCAAGAAATCATCCTGACTAAGAGATGCATTATCAGTTTTATCAGTAAATACTGCGTTATAAGTTTTACCAGTTGAACCTAATACTCTGTCGGTTGTATAATCGCCCATTTAATTTCCTCCTTTCATAATCATACATAAGTGTCTAATCCGTCAACAGCCGTTCTGACTCTACCACTGTAATCAGCAGTAATTTCTTCACTCATATAAACACCATTCTGGTGTGCATAATAAGGTCTATCATCTTGCTGTTGATTGTTGAATGCTCGCTGTCTGTCAGAGAATTGCTGACTTGTCATATTGAACTGAGCCATTGACTCTTCAATACTTTCTGGTGCTTCAACCGTTACTTCTCTGATTTCAAGGTTTAATGAACCTAAAGAATCACGAAGTGCAGTTAAATCACTGTTTAAAAGTTTTGCTGTACTCTCTGTTGCAGCCGTAATATTAACCACCATTTTACCGCCTTCTTCGACGAGTTTAATGGTAACTTCACCTAAAGATTCAGGATTTAATTTTACGGTAAACTCACTCTTTTCAAGATTTAAGTTTGCCTTAACGCCGTCTGTTATCTGTTCTGAGATATTAAACTCATCAAATAACGGATTGCTTAAATTCTGAACTTTTGGTAATTCAAAATCCTGGGTAATTACGTTTGCATTCACATTTGCCATTGCAATTCCGCTTAAATCTGATGAAACATCGCCATTTTCTGATTCTTGTGAATTACTGTTCTGTGATTCACCTGAAAGCTCTGACATATCAGCTCTTATCATTTTTTGTTGAATCATATTTGGCACTGTAACACCTAAAGATGGTTGAATAACAGTTTCTGATGCTGACGTTTTCTGATAACTTGCTGAAACTATTGGCATTTCGTTTGTTTCTAACGCATCTTTCATAGTTCCCTTAAGTTCAGAGACTCTATTTTCCATTACGCCGGTTTCCATTGCAGTGTTGGTAGTTGTGTCTGCATTGTTCGCTTCGAGTTTAGAATTAATGTAATTCCTTAACACTTCACCTTGTGCATCAAGATAATTATAAGTATTGTTGCCTAAAGTATAAAGCGTATCTGCAGTATCTTCATCCATTCCCATAGCTTCAAAGAAATTATTCTCCTGAAGTTTAGCAATCATATTAGGAATTTCTATATCATCAATTCCTTCGATGCCTTCAATATTCTGCAAAAGTTCGAGAATATCCTGAGAAAGATTACCGCTACTTTCACCTGACTGCAAAAGTTCCATAAGCATACTTAAAATAGAAGCATCTGTACTGTCTTCTGCATCTTCTGTTTTCCCTAAGTTTAAGACGTCCATTACAGAAGTAGAATCGCCGTCAATGAGATTTGAGAGCATACTGTCAAGTACGTTCATAAAACCATCGCCCGTAGAGTCTTCTGTTACGCCGTTACCTTTACTTCGGGATAACTGCTTAAGTTTAATCGCTTGTAAAGTCACCTGTTCCACTTTGTCACCTCCCTTAAAGAAATAATTATATAATATAGTATCAGAGTTCAAGAAACGCTATCTTCTTCTGCTGACTTTTTAGCCACCATTTCAAGAATTTCTTCTTGCATTTCTTTCGCTTCAAGATACCTATATTCCTCTAATTGCTTTTCTTCGAGTTTGTCAAGCCCCGAAACTTCTTGCGAAGCGCTTACAACAACTTTAATTTGTGCTTCTACTCTCGCTTCGGCACGTTCTAACTCTTCATAAAGATTATTAAGCTGTAATCTTGTGTTTTCCGAGTGAAACTTATAAAGCATAAGTTCCCCAGCCATTAACCCATTTTTACTTTGCTTAAATTCTTCTTCACGGCTTTTGCGATGATTTTCTAAGTTTTCAATATCCATTTCAATCTTCGCTCTCTCCGCCTGAAGATGCCTTAAAGTTGTTTTTTCTTTTTCGAGAACTTGCTCCTTGTAACTACGCATTCTGGCTAATGAAAATTGGAATGATTTCATTTAAAACACCTATTGTACTGCAAGTTGGAGAAGTTTTAGTGTATCATCGAATTTTGTTGGTTCTTCAACCGGTTGTTTCAAGAATTCGTTGATTTTCGGCATATGACTTATTGCATTATCAAGTTCAGGGTTATTACCCGGTTTGTAAGCACCAATAGAAATAAGGTCTTCATTTTCTTTGTAAATGGACATCATATTTCTGAGTTTACCAGCTGCTTGTTTCTGTTCTGGGGTAGCAATACCACTCATAAGACGGCTTAAGCTGTTAAGAACGTCAATTGCAGGGTAATGGTTTCTTGATGCTATTTTTCTTGATAACACTATATGACCATCTATGATACTTCTTACGGTATCAGAGATTGGTTCGTTTGTATCATCACCTTCTGAAAGAACGGTGTAAATACCTGTGATAGAGCCGGTTTTAAAGTTACCGGACCTTTCGAGTAATTTTGGCAAAGACGAGTAGATTGAAGGAGTGTAACCCCTTGCAACCGGTGCTTCACCAGTGCTAAGACCGATTTCACGCTGAGCCATTGCAAAACGAGTTAAAGAGTCCATCATAAGAAGTACGTCTTTACCTTGCCTTTGAAAATACTCTGCAATAGCAGTCGCCGTTTGTGCACATTTAAAACGCATAAGAGCTGGTTGGTCAGACGTTGCAACAACCAATACTGAACGTTTCTGGCCTTCAGGACCTAAGTCACGCTCAATAAATTCAACAACTTCTCTGCCACGCTCGCCTACGAGTGCAATAACGTTTACGTCAGCTTTAACGTTTCTGGCAATCATACCCATGAGTGTACTTTTACCAACGCCGCTACCTGCAAATATACCCATACGCTGACCTTTACCTATAGTAAGAAGACCATCTATGCACCTTACCCCCAACTCAATAACTTCGTTAATTGGCGGTCGTGCCATTGGGTTTTCAGGAGCACCGCTTATAGAAATAGAAGTGCCTTCCGTAATCGGACCTTTATTGTCGATAGGGTTACCGAGAGCATCAACTGCTCTGCCTACGAGTTGGTCACTGGCAAGAACGTTGAGTTTTTTGCCGGTATTTATAACCTTACACCCGTAACCGATTCCATCAACATCCTGATAGGGCATTAAAAACGCCGTACTTTCAGAAATTCCGACTACTTCAGATAAAACAACTTCTGTTTCACCTGGAAGAAAAATTTTGCAAATATCGCCAATACTACAAGTTAAGCCTGTTGCTTCAACGGTCATACCGATTATTTTGTTAATTCTACCTTCACGTGTCAAAGTATCAGTTGACTGTAACACTTTCTGGTATTTTGTTAAATCAATATTACCGGAATTTAACACACTTAAACCTCCATCTCTGCCTCTCTGAAAGCAAGGCGAAGATTATCTGCCTGAACAGATATAGTAGCGACAACTGCGCCAGTTTCTGTGCTTACAACACAAGTATCATCTGCACAAGCAATCGGCTTAACCTCTGCAACTCCACGATATTCGGGTTTACTGAGCTCTGCCTTCGCTACTTCTACAAGACCTTGTAAAGCATCTGAAACTTCTAACGTGAGCCAATTAGTACCTTTACATTCGCTGAGTGTTTTTGTAACAAGTTCTGAAAGGAACAAATCGTCATCACTAATTTTTTTGCAGACTAATTTTTCTGCAATATCTATGGCAAAAAACTTCAATTTCTTTTCATAATCTTCTAAAAAGTTTTTTTGAAGTTCTTCCATCTCGTTAATTTTTTCTGAGATATTGTCAATGCTCGCCTGAAGTTCTTCTTTTTTGCTTTGTAAAGCATCAGAATACGCTTTAATTTCAACTTCTAAAGCGATTGCATTAAGTTCATCTCGGTAAAATTCTGCTAATTCTTCACGAGTTGGATAAACAAGTTTTTCTTGTTCTTCAACCGGTTCCTGAACTTCTTCAACCGTTTCAAAACTTTCCGGATTGAACTCCATAAAAGCTTCTTCTGGCGGAAGTTCTTCAGTTTCTTCAATAGTTACTTTAGGTAAATTGAAATCAACGTCGGGAATTTTAACAGATTTTGAGTCAGCCGCATAATTGTAAGTTCTGAAAATATCACTCAATTATTGCATCCTCCCCACCATGGGAAATAGTAATTTCGCCTGACTCTTCTAATGCACGGATAATATCAACAACTTTCTGCTGAGCCTTTTCAACATCACGCATACGAACGTTTCTAAGGTATTCAAGGTCAGAAAGGATGTTTTCTTTAGCACGTGCAGAGATATTTGAAAGCAATACTTCCTTGATTTCTTCTGTAGAACCTTTGATAGCAATTGCAAGGTCCTGATAATCGACATCTCGAAGAACTCTCTGGATAGTAAATGAATCCAAATGAACAATATCTTCGAAAACGAACATGAGTTTCTTAATGCTATCTGAAAGTTCTGGGTCAGTAGCACCGAGTTCATCAAAGATACGTTTTTCAGTAGCTCTGTCTGTGTGATTCATAATATCAGCAACGTGGTTAACACCGCCGATTTCTGTCATATCAACAGAAACAACAGATGAGAATCGTCTTTCAAGAATAGTTTCAACTGTATTTACAATACTCGGCGAAACGCTATCGAGAGTAGCAATTCTCTTGATAACACTAAGCTGTGTATTTGGTGGAAGTTCAGAAATGATTTTTGAAGCTTCTTCTGGTGGAGCGTAAGAAAGAATAAACGCAATAGCCTGTGGATGCTCACCTTGTAACATCATAAAAAGGTTCTTCGACTTTGCTTTTCTTAAAAACTCAAACGCTCTTGTCTGCATAGCACCCGCAACTCTATCCATATAAGACTGAGCGAGTTCAGGACCGAATGCTTTTTCAAGAATATCTTTTGCGTAAAGCACACCACCCTCAGAAATAACTTTCTGAGTTGTACAAAGACCATAGAAGTCATCAATAACTTCTTGCAAATCTGATGGTGTGAGTTTTTCTAACTTGGCAACTTCTACCGAAAGTTTTTCGATTTCATCTTCGGTTAAGTATTTATAAACAGATGCTGCTTCGTCAGCACCGAGAGCAACAACAACAGCTGCTGCTCTGCCAAGTGGCGAAAGACCTTTACTAGTATTAGTTCTTGCCATTAATCATCACCCTCCTTTATCCATGAACGAAGGAGGTTAGCCGTAATCTTCGGATTAGCCTTAGCGAAGTTGCGAACTTCTTTAAGAATTGCCTCATCCTTAGGATCTGCATCACCCATAGCAATATCTGCAAGTTCTTTCTTGTAACGGTCGATTTCCTGTTGCAACTGAAGTTGTTCTGCTGCACGCTCGTCCTCGATTTGTTGAAGGTATTCTTCCATACCATCCTTTTTCTTTTTCTTTCTCTTTTTTGAAATGATAATAATAGGAATAAGGACAATAAGAAGTGAAACAAGAAGAATGATACCAACAATAAGAAGGATTTGCCACAATGGTAATTCGAGAATCTTTTCAATGAATGTTGGAGTAATAACAACGTCGTCACCTGGCTCTTCGCCAACGAATGATGAAACACTGATATTTTCAGGTTCAATATCAACACTCTTTGAAACAATATCTATAATCTCGTCACGATTTGTGTTTGAGAGATTCGCTTGCTTAACCATAACAGAAACTGTTGCTCTGTCAAGGATTGCGTTACCCTTTTCAATCTGGGTTTTTATGTAGCCGTAGTCGTAATCACGAAGACCTTCAATTAATGTTTCGCCATCAAGAGCACTGCCACTGTTATATGTATAATCAGGGATATCGGTATTATTTTCTTCACCAGCAACACCACCGGCAACGTCTTCAGCACCGCCCTGGAACGTACCTTCTTCGTGTGTTAAGAAACCTTCTTCCTTAGAGTTCGGAATAAGTTCCATTTTTTCGGTCATCATTTTGTCGTAGTTGATAGTTACTTTAGCAACTGCAAATACGCCGTCTGCACCATATTTAGGTGTGAGAATTCTTTTAACGTTTTCTTCAATCTGATTCTGAACCATTATTTCAAAATCAAGGTTCTGCTGATAGCCCAAGCCACCATAAGCATCTTCATCGACCTTTAATTCAATCATCGTTTCAGCATCGGTAAGAACAACGTTTTCTGGAGTCAAGTCAGGAATAGCTGAAGCAACAAGGTTTTTAATTGCAGTAATCTGCTCGTCTGTAAGTTCATCTACATCGTCAGCAAAGGTAATCATAACACCTGCTGTTGGAACAGAAGAATCCTCAACCTGTTCCCATACGTAGTCTGTATTATCAGGAATAGCAAGGTTTACGACTGCATCTTGAACACCTTTCATTCTCATTAAGGTGCCTTGTAAACGCTCCTGTGCCTGATGAATAAGTGCTTGTTTTCTGTCTGATTCAGTAGCGGTAAGACCTTGTGAATTTTCAAAAATATCGTATGTAAGTGCGGTTTTCGGGTAACCTTCGGCAGCCAACATCAAAAGACATTGGTCATAAAGTTCTTTAGGAACGACAACGTTGCCGGTGGAATCCAATTGTGCATCAATTCCATCAGCTAATAATTCCTGATAAATAGCAGTAGCTTCGCTCGACTCAAGACCCTGATAGAGTGCTACGTATTTATCTGCTTTTGCATTTAAAACAATCGCCAAGACAGCCGCAAGGACCACAACACCACCGGCTACACCGAATACAATGTTGCGCTTCTTTTTAGGCATTTCAGCAAATGTATTTTTTATTGAAAGCAAAGCTTTACCCCAAGGGGTGTTTTCATCAAACACCTTTGCTTTTAAATTTTCTAAACCATTATTTTCTGCCACGTGACATTACCCCGAAATTTAAATACTATATATTATATAATGTAATAAAAGTGAAATCAAACCTGAATCTGCATAATTTCTTTATATGCATTAACTGCTCTTGAAGTAATCTGAACAGTTGTCTGAAGCATCGTTTCAGCTTTTAACATATTGATTTGAATCTGTGCTAAATCATCAGCATTACCGAGTGAAAGCCCAGCACCATCAATATCTGAAAGCTTGTCAGCCTCTTTGAAACTCTCTATTGCACTATCTAAAATACTGCTGAAAGCGTTTTCCGTAACGTCTTTTGCAGTCGTAACTTTTTCTGTCGAGGAAAAATCCATTTTTTCCATTGGCGTAATCGGCACAATAAACATATTTTTTCTCCTTTCGACCAGGAAATCATTGTGGTGATTTCGACGATTTTTCTTTATTTTTAATAACCATTTTTTGCCATTTTGTACATATTTTTACACTGAAAAAGTATAAAAGGGTATAGGGGCACTATGGTTACTACCACATATTAACATAATATTTCAAGTTTGTCAACTTTATTGCACAAGAAAAAATTGGAAATCACATTAATTTTGTGATTTCCTACAAATTGTTTATTTGTTATAATTTTAACATTTCTTTAACAATTCAGATGTTAGGTGTTGGGTTTTAGTTTTTTGGTGTTGGGTGACTTAGGTTCTGAAAATACAACAAAATATTGATGCGAAGATTTAGTGAGTAAGACATTTTCTTTACCCTGATGGCGTACAAAGGTACGTCGAACTGGTAAAAAAATGACTTGGTGCTAAAAATACAAAAATATTGATGTGTAGTTTTAGTGCATAAGGCATTTTCTTCATCCCCGAAGGCGTACAAAGGTACGTCGAGTGGGTGAAAAAATGACTTAGGCGCTGAAAATACACATCAAGAAATAGGAAAAGCCTCTCCAGGCGGGTAACCCGAAGAGGCCTTTTGGTTGTTAGTTTGGGTATTTTGTTTCGCTTAAGCAACTACCGAAGAGTTACTTATGCAATTTTAGGTTCGCTAAGTAAGCTTACCGTATAGAAATAATCAGTATTTATATCAATTATTGAAGTAACTGAAGAACTGATTGTGGTTGTTGGTTTGCTTGAGCAAGCATAGCCTGAGCAGCCTGAGTGAGAACGTTCATCTTTGTGTAGTTCATCATCTCTTTAGCCATATCAGTGTCACGAATACGTGAGTTAGCAGCTGTCATGTTTTCTGCTGTTGTATCAAGGTTGTTGATTGTGTACTCAAGACGGTTCTGCATAGCACCGAGTGTACCACGAACTGTTGATACTGTATCAATAGCAGTCTTAATCCTGTCAATCGCATCCATTGCAACTGAACCATCAGCATCAGCACCAAGGTCACCGAGACCAGCCTCATCAACACCAAGAGATGATGAAGTAAGTGACTGAGTGATGTTTAATTTAACAGCTTCGCCTGATGTAGGACCAACCTGAAGGTTGAGATTACTTAATGTACCATCAAGTAATGTGATGCCATTGAAGTTTGTGTTCTTAGCAATTCTGTCCATTTCTTCACAGAGCTGATCAAGTTCAGCCTGAATAGCTGGACGGTCTGTTGAACTTTCATAAGTGCCGTTAGCAGACTTAGTTGCGAGTTCAACCATACGGTTAAGCATGTTGTGAATTTCAGTTGTTGCACCTTCAGCAGTCTGAATGAGAGAGATAGCATCTTGTGCGTTAGTTGAAGCTTGTTCAAGACCCTTAATCTGAGCCTTCATCTTCTCACTAATAGCAAGACCAGAAGCATCGTCACCAGCACGGTTAATTCTGAAACCTGAAGAAAGCTTCTCAAGGCTCTTAGCAACTGCGCTATTGTTCATACCTAACTGTCTGTTTGCGTTAATACCCATTGTGTTTGTTCTAACTACCATACCCATAAATCTTTTCCTCCTTGAAAATTGTGTTACCGAAAAAGCTCCTTGCTTTTTCTTTTAAGCAACACATTTTAATAAATATTTATTTCCAATGCCAAGGTTGCTACCCAAAAACAACCCTTCACGGCATCAAAAACCATAATAATTCATGTAGCTTACTTCGGGGTAATGCTACAAACCACTCACAACCTCGGTTTGTAACATTACCGAATTTTCCAAAATAAGTCAATTCGGGAAAGAAATATTAACTTAAGTAATTTGTGTTTCTTGCAATAGGCTTTTACTCTCAGCCTACCGGCTGCGGGTAACAACCGGTAGGATATATTACGGAGTAAATTATTGAAGTAACTGAAGAACAGCTTGTGGCTGTTGGTTTGCCTGAGCAAGCATTGCCTGAGCAGCCTGAGTGAGAACGTTCATCTTTGTGTAGTTCATCATCTCTTTAGCCATGTCAGTATCACGAATACGTGAGTTAGCAGCTGTCATGTTTTCTGCTGTTGTATCAAGGTTGTTGATTGTGTACTCAAGACGGTTCTGCATAGCACCAAATACACCACGAACTGTTGAAACCTTATCAATAGCCGCTTTAACTGCATCAATAGCCTGTTGTGCTGTTGAGCCATTAGGGTCAGTACCAATATCACCGAGAGCTCCTTTATCAACGCCAAGTGAAGTAGACATAAGAGCCTGATCAACATCTAAGGTAACAGCTTCATCAGCTGTAGGACCAACCTGAAGGTTAACATCTTGTAATGTACCATCAAGTAATTTAATGCCGTTGAAGTTTGTGTGTTTAGCAATTCTGTCCATTTCTTCGCAGAGTTGATCAAGTTCAGCCTGGATAGCTGTACGGTCAACTTGGCTATCATAAGTACCATTAGCAGCTTTTGTATAAAGTTCTACCATTCTGTTAAGCATGTTATGAATTTCAGTTGTAGCACCTTCAGCTGTCTGAATAAGAGAGATAGCGTCCTGTGAGTTTGTAGATGCTTGTTCAAGACCTTTAATCTGAGCTTTCATTTTTTCACTGATTGCAAGACCAGAAGCGTCGTCACCAGCACGGTTAATTCTGTAACCTGATGAAAGTTTTTCGAGGCTCTTTGAAACCTGATTGTTGTTCATGCCTAACTGTCTGTTAGCATTGATACCCATGATGTTTGTTCTAACTACCATACCCATAATAATTTCCTCCTTGAAATCTGCATCGCCTACCTGACATCCTTGTCTGGCTTTTTTGGCAACGCTACTTTTTAATTTTTATTTTTTGTAGGTGTTCAACTCAGCGGGTGACTGTGTTGTCCTTACACCTATGATTATTCTCCGCTTCCGAAAATACTAAAGTGTTTTTTCAAATATTTTTTAGATTTGTGATTTTTTCACAATTAAACTTCTGCTCAGTTGTCGAAAATGCTCTAAAATATAGCAATAAAACGCAAACCGTGTCAACACCTAACAACTAATAACCAACATCTAATATATCCACTTGCATACTTGCATACTTTCTGTTATTATATATGGTATAGAAAAATCACGAGGTGTAAACTATGAGTCAACCACTACTTTCCATAGGTATGATTGTAAAAAATGAAGAACGCTGTTTAGAAAAATGTCTTAAAGCGTTAGAGCCGCTAAGGCAAGCTATTCCCTGCGAATTAGTAATTGCCGACACCGGCTCTACCGATAAAACAAAGGAAATAGCAGCTAAATACGCTGATATTCTTTTTGATTTTACCTGGGTTAACGATTTTTCAGCAGCAAGAAATACCGTTATGGATAAATGCACCGGTAAATGGTTTTTAACTGTTGATGCTGATGAATATTTATCACCTGATATAAATGAACTGGTTAATTTTTTGACCGACAGTAAAAACAAGTATATTCTCGCCTCTGTAATTCAGCGTAATTTTGTTGAACCTAATATGAAAGGTATTTATTCTGATTTAAATGCACTTAGACTTGTTTTATTATCAAGCAAACGTCGTTATATTGAACCTATTCACGAACATATAGAATATGAATCCTTCAATGAAATTCATATTCTTTCCAACACCGTTCTTAATCACGATGGTTACTCAAATGTTTCTGAAGATTATCTTGAAAAAAAACAACAAAGAAACTTAAAATTACTTGAAAAAAAATTAGAAAACTCCCCTAATGATTTAAGCATACTTCTTGAGTGCTTAGAGTCATCTGCAAAAAACACTCAAGCAAGAATATATTATACTAATTTAACTTTTGAAAAACTCTCTAACTACAAAAACGTTGACCAACAATGGAAAATCATTGGTCCAGCTTGTGCCCGCCAGATTTTAATTTATGCTTACACAGACAAAAATCCACAGATAAGCAATATATTTGACTGGACCATAAAAAATTATCCCGACTCCAACTATACATTAATTGATTCAACTTATATCTATACCAAATATCTGTCTGATTTTGAAAACTATACTGACACAATTACCATAGGCAAAAAATATTTAAAAGCAATAGATAAATTCAAACAAAATAATTCTTTCGGTTCACCTTTATTGTACAGCCACAAGAGTTATAAATCAGAAATAGAAGTAATAATTGCTCACGCACTCTTAGAAACAAAAAAAGAACAAGATGCTCTTTCCATACTTTTCAACATGAATCTTTTGGAGCAACCTATCCCCGTAATCAACAATTGGTTTCGAGCATTAAACAAAATAGAAATTTCCGAAAAAACTTTAGCTGCCGTATCAGATTTTTTTGAAAATTATATTTTTCAGAATCCCGCAGATTACAAAGAAATTTATGACCACATAATCTATAAAACAACTAATTTCTTTACAACTACTACATCTGGAAATGAATACAAGCTTTTTTCCAATATTTCTGGCACCATAGGTCTTTCTGCCAGAATCACTAATGCAAAAACAAAAACAGAAGCAGAAAAACTTCTTGGTAACATTGAAAACTTTGAAGAATTTATGCCATTGGCATTAAAACAAGCACTTTTATTAAAATGTGATTTACCAAAAGAATTTTATACTATGTCATCACAAAGACTCAGCTTGCTTATTAATGACGTAACAAACGTTACAGAAGAAATTGCGGATGTTGTAATAAATCATTATTGTAAAGAAGAAAACCTTAAAACATTCCCACAAATTTCATTTGTTTTCAACTTACTTTTAACCGCTCTTTTCAGCAACAATATTGCATTAAGTAACGAATTAAAATTAGGTTTAATTAATAACTTTGTTTGTGTTGCCGAGCGTTATATGACTGAATGTTACAATGAAAACTTGTTAAATAATAGCGAATATATTAATTGCATCCCAAATCTTCATTTATTCAGTTGGTATTTAGTAAATGCTTTTAAAGAAAAGAACGAGAAACCATTAGGTTACATAAAAACTTTAAAAGAGACAATCAAAAAAGTTCCACAAGCAAAGCAAATTATTGAATTTTTAATTGACGAATTCAAAAACGAAGAAGAAAAGAAAAGGCAAGAACAAATAAAAACTGCTTCGCCAGAACTTGTAGCTATGGCAGAGCAGTTGAAGACGATGTTAAAAGCATTCCCACCTAATTCGCCTGAACTTCTGGCAATTAAACAAAGTCCCATGTATAAGCAAGTTGCTTTTTTAATTGAAGAATAACTAAAAGCGACCAGTTCTTTTGAACTGGTCGTTTAGTTTATTAATTAAAAAGTTGAAGTATATTCTGTGCATTACTCATTCTGTGAGTAAGAATTGTTGTTGCTACTTGCTCTAACAACTGATTTTTAGTGTACTCCATCATCATTTTTGCATAGTCAACGTCACGAATTCTTGAATTTGCTTCAGAAAGATTCAAGTGAGTTTCTTCTAAATTTGCCATTGTGTACTCAAGTCTGTTTTCAGTAGCACCAATTTTAGAACGCTCTCTTGAAACCTGGTTAATTGCATCTTTTACAAGTTGCATTGCTTCCCCTGCTTTTTCAGGAGAAGAAACGTCAATTTTATCTAAACCTAAAGCAGTAGCATCCAAAGCACCGATTGTCAACGTTAATACATCCTTTTCATTAGCGCCAATCTGGAAGTTAACGTCTTTAAAACTACCATCAAGCAAAGTTTTATTATTAAAATTGATTGACTTTGTAACACGATTAATTTCAGAAATCAATGAATCAATTTCATCTTGTATAGCCGCTCTGTCAACAGAAGTATCGTAAACACCGTTTGAAGCTTTTGTTGTAAGTTCAACCATTCTGTTGAGCATATTGTGAATTGAACTCATTCCACCTTCGGCCGTCTGAAGAAGTGAAACTGTATCCTGAACGTTTAATTGAGCTTGTTCAAGCGCTGTTAACTCACCTTTGAACTTCTCGCTTATAGCAAGACCAGCTGCATCATCAGCGGCAGAATTAATTTTGTAACCGCTTGAGAGCATCTCCATATTGCTCTGCATATTTTTTTGATGAATCTTGATATTTCTTGAAGCATTCATTGCAGAAATATCTGTCTGAATTGAATTACTCATAATGCTACCTCCTTTTAGCAGTATGTCTTTATATTTTTATAATAGCATAGACTTTTATTTGTGTCAAGTAGACAAGTAGTCAGTGTGGCTAGTGTGGCTAGTTGGCTAGTATTGTAACAACAAAAAATTCTATCATTTAAAGTTTAGTGCAAACTAAAAATGATAGAATTGGTTATTTGGGTTGATTAACAATTATAATGCCGACCGCAGGTCCCACAACTCAGCACTTTGCACTCAGCACTTTTCTTACCAACAACTTACTGCCCACTGATATCAACATTTGTAAACGCCTTAAAAACGTCTCTTAATAAATCCATAAAGATATTGAATATAGGAAGCATAATATTTGAAATTGAATAACTTGCCTCACTTCTCACTCCACCATCAGCAATTTCAGAACCGCTTTGTGTTGCAAGGAAACTTGAAGTTAATTCGTATGTGTGGTAACTATCAAGGTCACCTTCATCAAGTTCAATAATTCTTGCACCCTGAAGCATATTATTATAGTATGAATGGTAAGTAGCACCAGGTGTCTGAACTAAATCGATACCATTAATATCTGCTACGAAGCTGTTAACGTGGTCGTGACCTACAACAACTGCAAGAACGTCGCCACCCTGAAGCATAGCATCCCATTGACCATCTGAACCATTACCAGGGCAACTTTTTTCAAAGATGTAACCATCAAATTTATCAATTTTTGGAATATAAGAATAAATTCCGCCATCATTAAAGTTATATGTAAGTTCACCTAATGAAGTATCTGTTTCATAGAAAAGAACTTCAACAGCTTCTTTTGGAATGATATGCTGGAATGCGATTGAAGGAACCACCTTGCCACCATTAGCAAGTGTAATTGCATCACGGGTGTTGTTGTACCATTCAATTTGGTCTGCTCTTACCCAGTCGTAACCAAGCCATTCGCCATCTTCTGCATGAAGTGACGTACCTGAGTCAAACATCCAGAGATTGAAAGCAATATCGTTACCCTTGCTTGAATAAATAAGAAGATTGTGGTTAGCACAACCGTGAAGTGCCGGGTCTGCATCGTAAGCCAAGCAACCTTCGTATTTCTGATATTCTGCCAATTGCTGTTCCGCTGTGAAATTTTCTCTCTCAACGTCGTGGTTACCAAATACAAACGTAAATGGCACGTCACGGTCTGCTAATGGAGTTAATAACTGCTCATAAGCACGAACGTCTTCTGAAACAATGTTATCACCATCAAACACAACTAAATCAGGATCAGCGTAATCAAGTGCTTCTTCAATGAACGTAAGCATAGCCGGTTCAATAGGATAAACATCCTGAACGTCAGCAAGAACGAGAATCTTAAACGTTCCATTCTTTCTGAATCTCAAAACGTCATTCTCACCAATACCAGCAGCAAAAGACGTTACTGCAAATGAAAACAACATACTTACAACAAGTAAAAGTGAAATTACTCTTTTCATAATTATCTCCTAATCTTTTTAGACTTTATTTAGCATATTTTACTACTAATTCCTTAAAGTGTCTACCCTTTTCTTCAAAATTCTTGTAGAAATTATAACTTGCTGCCGCCGGTGAGAATAAACAAACGCCGTTTTCTTTTGTCTCGTTTATTGCATTTATTACTGCATCTTCCATATTTTCTGCATAAATCGCATTCACTAAAGAATTACGAAGTTTTACGTCATCTAAAATATCGTGGCCTGTTTCAGGTAAACCAATAAGATTTTTAATATCACTGCAGATAAGGAATTCTATAAAATCTGTGTAATCAATACCCCTGTCAAGACCGCCGAAAATGAGCGTCTCAACGTTACCAAGAGCTTTTATTGCACCAATAACCGCAGTAGGAATTGTAGCAATACTGTCGTTATAATAAGAAACACCATTAAATTTACCGACAAATTCCATTCTGTGCTCAATGCCATTAAATCCTTTTATAGCATTTCTTACACTATCGTCGTCCACTCCGAAAATTCTTGCAACTTCTAAAGCGTATGCAATATCCTGACGATTGTGCTCGCCTTTCAAATGCTCTGTGCTATGCCAGAGTTCATTGACAAATTCATCGTTTTGTGCTTTTGTAAAACCAACCTTGCGTGGTGCACCACCGATTGCTTTAGTAATATCAAGCCCATGACCTACGTCCTGCTCGTCGTTATAAACAAAATAATCATCTTTTGTCTGATATCTTGTTATGTTAAGTTTTGAGTTCGCATAACCCGAGAAACCTGTTTTATAGTGGTCTAAATGTTCTTCATAAATATTTACAAGAACCGCTACTTTTGGCGAAGCAGTTGTAAACTCCAACTGATGCGAAGACATTTCAATTACTGCAATTAAATCTTCACTCTCATCTGCCTTTTCAAACACCGGAACACCAATGTTACCTATAAGGCAAGTGTTTTTACCACCTGCTTTTAACATCTCGTAAATAAGCGTTGACGTTGTAGTTTTACCTTTAGAACCAGTTATACCAACAACAGTAGGCTTTGAAAATCTCAAAAACATATCTGTCTGGCAGGTAATCTCGGTAGTATCAGGATATTTAACGTCATCTAAAAAAGCAATACCCGGACTTTTAAATACAAGGTCGAAATCACCAAGATATGAAAGATAGTCATCACCACAGATAACTTCAACATTCTCATCATTAATGTTAATAAAATTTTTATCGGCAATAGTTAATTTTTTCTCTGGTAAATGCTTTCTTATATAATTATAAGTAGAAATACCCTCTCTGCCATAACCTAAAATGAGTATTTTTTTATTCTTTATATATTCGATAATTTGCGACATAAAAATCTCTCCGCAATTAATTTTTAAACCGCTCCCCATCTATTATGATGGAAAGCGGAATTTTTATTATTCAGCAAAAGCGTAGCCGTTTTTACCGTGTTTCTTTACATAGTACATAGCTTCGTCAGATTTCTCAAATAATTCGTTGTAATCCATTCCTGTTTCAGGGTAAATTGCAACACCAATTGAACAAGACATAACTTTATCTTTAGCTTTTTCAAGTTTTACACTATGACAAATCTTTTCAATTTCTTTTGCCTTTTCTTCAACTAATTCTTTAACGTCACCAAGACCGTTAACAAACACAACGAATTCTTCACCGCCGACACGACCTAAAATATCGGTTGAACGGAAAGCAAGAGTTAATTTACTTGTAAATTCTCTTAAGAAGACATCGCCTTCGTGATGACCGTAAGTATCATTAAGAAGTTTAAAATCGTCAATATCAATAAGGAACATGGTACCCGGTTCATTAGGATACTCTTTAAGAAGCTCATTGATTTTAAGACCTGTTGAAACTTTATTAAGGAAACCTGTAAGTTGGTCAGTTTCAGCCTGTGCAATAAGTCTTGATTTTTCTTTCTTTTCTTTATCAATATCTGAAATAGTGCCTATGAAACGAACTGCATTGCCATCACCGTCAAATATAGAAGCAAATTTAATTCTGTGCCATACAGCATCGTTTCTCTGGTTAATAATTCTTGCATCGAAAATATTAATTCTCTTACCTGAAAGTGCATTACTCACTGCCTCAATAAAGAGTGGTATATCTCTGTGGTCGAGAACGTTACCATAAGTAATATACTCAATAGCATCTTCTACTCTTGTTGCAGTGCGGAGAGTCCTTAAAATTTTAGGCGAACACTCTAATGTATCAGTTGCAACGTCGTAATTGAACATAATATCGTCAGAAATTTCTTCAATGAGTTCATATCTTTCTTTTTCTTCCTGAATTCTTATCTGAAGACGTTTCATTTCAGTAATATCAACAATATTACAAATGAAACGTTGCTCGTTTTCTTGTGCGCTATGTGGTTTTCTTACAGAGAAAAGTGCCCAGGCAACTTCGCCACCTTTTTTATTAATACGGCACTCAAATTTCTGAACTTCACCCGGTTTATACGCTGTGTTAACACGAGAAATAATGTTCATAAAATCATCATAATGGAAAAGGTTAAGCCTTACTTCCTGTGGAAGTGTTTCATATTCGTCTCTTGTGTAACCAAAAAGAGCGAAAAAACCTTCGTTAGTATATTCAAGTTTAACACCTTCTGAGTGTGGAGAAACCATAGCAATACCAGCAACAGTATCGCTCAATATCATCTCAAGTTCGGCTTTTTCGAGTTCGCTTTCCATCTTTCCGCCGTATAACATACTCTTAACCCACCTTTGTAGAAAATCATCAATTTTTTTAAGTAAGATTATATATATTTGTGATTATAACACATTTTTTTCTATTTAACAAGGTTTTTTTGAAAACACTTGAATAAATTAGTAAAATTTTATATAATCTATTTGTTGTATTATGTCTACAATTATAAATAGAACTTTTAATATTAAAAAAACTTATATATGCACTGGTGAAATTATATGTTAGAATTAGTAAATTTATCATTCAAAGTCGACGATGACGGAAACAAAAAAGAAATTTTAAACGATGTTTCTTTAACACTTGAAGACGGAAAATTTCTTGTAATTACAGGTCCTAATGGTGGTGGTAAATCAACACTTGCCAAACTCATTATGGGCATTGAAAAACCAACCGGCGGTAAAATTCTCTGGAATGGCACCGATATTACAGATATGTCTATCACAGAAAGAGCGAAATTAGGTATAGGTTACGCTTTTCAGCAACCGCCAAGATTTAAAGGTCTCACCGTAAGAGACTTGTTAAGTCTTGCTCACGGCGACACGTTGCCAGAAGACCAATGTTGCACGTACCTTACGAGCGTTGGACTTTGCTCAAAAGACTATTTGAATCGCGAGGTTGATGCTACTCTTTCTGGTGGTGAAATAAAGAGAATTGAAATTGCTACGATTATGGCAAGAAACGTTTCACTTGCAATTTATGACGAACCAGAAGCAGGTATTGACCTTTGGAGTTTCAATATGTTAATTGAAAGTTTCAAAAATATTTCAAGCCAACAAAAACAAAGTATGATTATAATTTCTCACCAAGAGAGAATTATGAAAATCGCAGATGAAATTGCTATTATAGCAAACGGTACAGTAAAGAAAAAAGGTGCAGTTGATGAAGTTTTTCCACTTTTGATGGATGAATTCAACAACGTCTGTAACTTTAGATAAGGAGGTATTGTTGTGCAGAATATAGATTCACATATGTTAAAAACAATTGCAGATTTGCACGACGTACCTAAGGGTGCTTATAATATCCGCCGTAACGGTGAAAGTGCAAGTCGTGCATCTACTGAAAATATTATAATTGAAAACAAAAAAGACAAGCCTGGTATTGATATAACAATTAAACCAGGTACTAAAAACGAGAGTGTTCATATACCTGTTATCATTACAGAAACAGGTGTTGACGATTTAGTTTATAACGATTTTTACATCGGTGACGATGCTGACGTTTTAATTGTTGCCGGTTGTGGTATTCACAATTCTGGTGACAAAAAAAGCGAACACGATGGTATTCACCGTTTCCATATAGGTAAAAACGCACGTATTAAATACGTTGAAAAGCACTATGGCGAAGGTACTGGTACCGGAGAAAACGTTTTAAACCCCGTTACCGAAATTTTTATGGATGAAAATTCATATTGTGAAATGGAAATGGTGCAAATTGAAGGCGTTGACTCAACAAAGAGAAATACTATTGCAAAATTAGAGTCAGGCGCACACCTTCTCATTTTAGAAAAACTTATGACTCACGATAACCAAATTGCTCATTCAGATATGACCATTGAATTGAACGGCGTAGATGCATCTTCTCAGATTATCTCACGTTCAGTAGCAAAAGATAATTCTGAGCAAGTTTTTTACCCTAAAGCAGTTGGTAACGCTAAGTGCAGAGCACACGTTCAATGCGACTCAATTATTATGGGCAACGCTCATATTCGCTCTATTCCGGAAATTGCCGCTAATCATTGTGATGCAAATATAGTTCACGAAGCGGCTATCGGTAAAATCAATAACGACCAACTTTTAAAACTTCAGACTTTAGGCAAAACAGAAGAAGAAGCTGAAGAAATTATCATAAACTGCTTCTTGAGATAAGGATGTGTTTCAAATGGAAAAAAGAGTTCTTGCATTTGACTTTGGTGCTTCAAGCGGTAGAGCAATTTTAGCTACGTTTGACGGCAAAAAAATAGAACTTCAGGAAGTTCATCGTTTTTCAAATGACCCAGTAAGTATTAACGGTACTGTTTACTGGGATATTCAAAGACTTTTCTTTGAAATAAAACAAGGTATGGTAAAAGCCAAAGAATTCGGTGGATTCGAAAGCATTGGTATCGACACCTGGGGTGTTGACTTTGGTCTTTTAAGAAAAGACGGCACTTTAGTTGAAAACCCTGTTCATTACCGTGACAAAAGAAACTCCGGTATGATTGAAAAGGCAGAAGAGTTCATTTCAAAAGAGAGAATGTATGACATCACTGGTATTCAGTTTATGGATTTCAACACTGTTTTCCAACTTCTCTCTTTAAAAGAAAATCGTCCTTATA
The DNA here is from genome assembly GCA_045533655.1 of Acutalibacteraceae bacterium. GTDB lineage: Bacteria > Bacillota > Clostridia > Oscillospirales > Acutalibacteraceae > DTU089. The sequence continues at coordinate 48,621 of JAZSIE010000013.1, read as the reverse complement.
TTTTAGACGAAGCAGAAACAATGCTTTTCACCCCTGACCTTTTAAACTATATGCTTACAGGAATTAAATCAACTGAATTTTCTATTGCAACTACTTCTCAGATGGTTGATTTAAAAACAAACGACTGGTCAGATGAAATTATAAACGCTTTAGGCCTTCCAAAAAGACTTTTAACAAAAATCGTTCCTACAGGTGCTAAAATAGGCACTTTAAGTGACGAAATATGTGAAGAACTTTCACTCCCTAAAGCAGACGTTATTGCAGTTGCGGCACACGATACACAAAGTGCAATTACTGCTGTACCTTGTCAGGATGACGATTTCATTTTCATTAGTTGTGGCACCTGGTCGCTTTTTGGCACAGAAGTTAAAGAACCTATTATAAACGAAGCGTCTAAACGCCTTAATGTCACCAACGAAGGTGGCTACGATTTTACAACTGCATTCTTAAAAAACATTATAGGTCTCTGGCTTATTCAGGAGAGCAGAATGCAGTGGAAACGTGAAAACAAAGAATATTCTTACGCTGATTTAGAAAGATTAGCGTTAGAATGCGAACCATTCAAGTGCTTTATTGACCCTGACTCTCCAGAATTCGGTTCTATGGGTAATATTCCAAAACGTGTTCAGGAATATTGTGAAAGAACAAATCAATACGTACCACAAACACCTGGTGAAATTATGCGTTGCATTTATGAAAGTCTCGCTTTAAAATATCGTTTCACCTTTGACGGAATAAAAGAATGTACTACAAAAGAGTACGACAGAATTCACGTTATGGGCGGTGGCACTAAAGATAAACTTCTTTTACAGATGACTGCCGAAAGTTGTAATGTTAAAGTTTATGGTGGTCCTATTGAAGCTACTGCTTTAGGCAACGTTGCAGTTCAACTTATTTCAACAGGCGCTATAAAAGATATTAAAGAAGCAAGAAAAATTATAGCAGAAGGCGAAAATCTCACTTGCTACACCCCTACTGAAAATGAAAAATGGGAAGAAGCTTACAAGAGATTTAAAGAGATTATTACAAAATGACAATCACACCAAAATTATCTTCAGAAAACATAGATTACGTGTTCTCCGTTGCTGGTCGAATTCTTTCAGAAAGTTCAGAAAGATTGCCAGGTACTCCTGGTGAAGCGTACTCTGCAAGATTAATACTTAACGAACTTAAAAATTATTGTGATGAAACGAGCGAAGAAAATTTCACAACACACTTACGAGTGGGTACTCTTCTTTTAAAAATTCTTTGTTTACTTCTCTGCGTTTCTGCAATTATTTTCAAAGTTTCAACTCTTAAAGGTTCGGTTGTACCCGTGTGTATATGCACAGTGTTGAGTGTTCTTATATTCTCTGTTTTCAGTTACAAATTTTTCTTTGACGGAAAAGCTTTGGACACTTTGTTTCCAAAAAGAATGTCCATTAATGTATTCGCAAAAAGATATTCACATTCAAAAGCACAAAACAGAGTAGTTTTAGTAGCACGTGCCGATGCACCTAAAAAACAAAGATTTTTTCTTTATAAAACAAACCTTACAACAGTTCTTTTAGGACTTTGTGTTTTAGGTAACACGTTAACGTTTATTTCTTGCGTTATATATCTGTTTTCAGGGGCACCAGAAAACAACCCGTTTTTCAATTTCACTTCTTCATTGTCAATATTTTTCTTAATATTCTATTTAGCCGCAATATTACTTGTGCACCCTACAAAAGCCAGTTCCGGCCTTTCTTCAAGTATAATTCCAGCGGCAACTATAACAGCTATTATGAAGCAAATGGATGAAAACAACTTCAGATATAACCAAACCGAATTTTGTTGTCTTGTAGTTGGCAGTGAATATTCAAACCACGCCGGTGCTTATGCATTCGCTTTAAAGCATAAAAAATTAATGAGTGATATTCCAACTGTATTTATACCGGTTGAAGAACTCACAACTTCAAAAAATTTAGCTATATTCTTTAAAGATGGCAGTGGTAATGAAGGCAGTAAAGATACTGCAAATATTATGTCTGACGCGTGTGAAAACTTAAATCTTAATATACATAAAGAAAACGCCATTATAGGCACTTCAAGTTTCACACCATTTACTGTTAATCACTTTGCTTCGTGTTCTTTAGGCACTTCAAAAAAATATATAAATAAGTGTTTTAGTTCTAAAGATTTACTTTCTAACGTGTCAAGAAAAACTATTTTTGATGCGGCAAATATTTTGATGGAAACTACAAACTATTACGATAATGCAAGATTATAAAATTTACATAAAGGATGGCAATTTATAATGGCTAAAATTTTGAATTCAAAAGTAAAAAACATCCCTTGGCAAGACAAACCGGCAAACTGCACCGACCCTGTATGGCGTTATACAGAAAACCCTATTATCGACAGAACTTTCGTTAAAGATGCTAATAGCATTTTTAATTCAGCAGTTGTAAGACGTGACAAAGAAGATGACTTTGCTGGTGTTTTCAGACTCGACGATATCACTCGCGAACAATATCTTGTTACCGGTTTCAGTAAAGACGGTATTCACTGGCAGTTAAACGACGAAAAAATCTTCCGTGGTTACGACCCACGTCTTTGCGAGATTGACGGTAAATATTATCTTTCATGGGTATGTCACACTGACAGAGGCACTTCTATTGGTATTGCAGTTACAGAGGATTTTATTAACTGGGACAGAAAAGAAAACGCAGTTTTACCAGTTTCAAGAAACGGCGTTTTATTCCCAAGAAAAGTTAATGATGAATATATGATTTTCACACGTCCTTGCGACAAAGGTCACACACCTTACGGTGATATTTTCTTAAGCCATAGCCCTGACCTTACATATTGGGGAAAACATCGTTTTGTAATAAAACCAGAAAACAACTGGGAAATGACAAAGGTTGGTGCTGGTCCTACACCTATTGAAACAGATGAAGGTTGGCTTTGCTTCTACCACGGCGTTATTACAAGTTGTAACGGCTTCACTTACAGTATGGGAGCTATGATTACAGATATAAACGAGCCTTGGAAAGTATTACACAGAGCAGATTGCTATTTATTAAGTCCACGTGAAACTTACGAATTTGTTGGCGACGTACCAAACGTTGTATTCCCTTGTGCCGCTTTAGCAGATAGTGACACAGGAAGAATCGCAGTTTATTATGGCGGCGCTGATACAGTTGTAGGTCTCGCATTCACCACAGTTGATGAAGTTGTAAACTTCATTAAAGAACACGATATGATAAAATGATTAAAATAAAAGATTATATAGGAACAAAGTCGTTTTATAAAATGACTTTAAGTATTGCCGTACCGATGATGGTACAAAACCTCATTTCTAACTTTGTAAGCCTTTTAGACAACATAATGGTCGGTTCTTTAGGCACAGAAGAAATGTCTGGTGTATCTATTGTTAACCAGTTATTCTTCGTTTTCACGTTGGCACTTTTTGGTGCAGTTAGCGGTGCAGGTATTTTCACATCACAATTCCACGGTAAAAACGACCACGATGGCATACGCTACACTATAAGGTTTAAAGCCATCACAGTTATTCTTCTTGCAATAATTGCTATATTAATTTTCATTTTTGCCGGTGACTTTTTAATAGGTCTCTATTTGCACGATTCAGATAGTACCGAAAACTTAGAATTAACTGCCACAATTGCAAGAAAGTATTTAAACATTATTATTTTAGGTCTTCTTCCTTTTGCTATTTCAAACATTTTTTCAAGCACTTTAAGAGAAACCGGCCAGACAGTTATTCCAATGGTAACAGGCTTTATTGCCGTGTTTACTAACTGTGCTTTAAACTACATCTTGATTTTCGGTAAGTTTGGTGCCCCCGCTTTAGGTGCTGAAGGTGCCGCCATAGCAACGGTTATTTCAAGGTATGTGGAATGTGCTGTATTTATAACTTATGTTTTCATAAAGCGCAAGGCTTACCCATTCTTTAAGGGTGCATTCAAATCTCTTTATATACCTAAACACCTGTTTAAGAATATTACCACAAGAGGTCTCCCTCTTTTATTCAACGAATTTTTGTGGGCGGCAGGTATGTCGGCACTCAGTATGAGTTATAGCCTTCACGGAATTGCAGTTGTTGCAGGTTACAGTATTTCTTCTACTGTTGTAAATTTACTTAGTATATCATTCCAGTCATTAGGTGCAAGTATAAGTATTATTGTAGGTAAACTTCTTGGTGCAAATAAATTCCAGGAAGCAATTGCAACAGTAAAGAAAATGTTTGCATTCACGCTCTTTGCAAGTGTTATAGTAGGTATTTCTATTTTTATTGCAAGCAACCCAATCCTTCTTCTTTACAACACTTCAGAAGAATCTAAAAACTACGCTGAATTCTTTATGAAAACAGTCGCAATTATAACGCCAATAAATGCATTTGCACACGCTTCATATTTCACTTTACGAAGTGGTGGTAAAACGTTCATAACATTCTTGTTTGACAGCGTTTTCCTTTTAGGATTTGTAGTGCCATTTGCATTTGCACTCTACTATTTAGGTCATTTATCAATATTCATTATTTTCCCGTTAGTTCAGGCTACCGACATAATAAAAGATATAATCGGATTTATATTTATTAAAAAGAAAGCATGGGTTAATAATATTGTTGATTAGAAATAAAATTCCCCTACAAAGAAAATTTTCTTTGTAGGGGAATAATTTTATTAAACTGTGGCAGTTGCTTCTTCTTGTTTTGTTTTCTTTCCTTCAGCTGCCCAGCGAGCTTTTTTAGCAACTTTATATTCGTACATGTTGTCATCCATACGTTTCATAAATCCGTCACTATCTTCTTCTTTGCCAACAGTAAATTGAGCATAACCATAAGAGAATGATAATTCGTAAGGATAATCGCCTGAAGCATTTCTTTCATCAGCAACAGCTGTAAGTTTTTTCATAAGAGCTTCAATACTGTCATTATCAAGCATTGGAGTGATAATAATAAATTCGTCGCCACCATAACGTGCTGCAAAATTCATTTTACCTAAATTATCTCTTAAGATGCTACCTACCTGAGCAATAGCATCGTCACCTACGTGGTGACCGAAGTTATCGTTAATCTGCTTGAATTTATCCATATCAAGCATGACGCCTGTAATGGTTTTACCTGCCTTTCTGAATTTTTCATTTTCATTAAGGCCTGTAAGATAGTCGTCTAAATAACGTCTGTTATAAACACCGCTCAAACGGTCGATATATGCAGATTCTGACTGTGTTGTAGCATAAAAACCAACAAGAGAAATTGTAATAACCATAGCAATAATTGCTGTACCAGGTAATATCCACTGCACAAGCATACCGACAAAAATCGGTGTCATTATAAGTGCTATAGGCATAATCATATATTTATTAATTCTTTTCTTATTCAAATAAACGTAGCCTATACCAAAAACAACGTAAGCAATAGTTGCAACTGCAGGAACTATCCATAAGGTTTCTCTTTTATACACATTGTCGTCTGTGATACTGAAAACCCAACCTGTAAACGGTGTAGTCCAGATTGATATCAACGCAACTAAAACAGGCCCGCAAATAATTTTTGCGTAACGTCTTACACGTCTCGGACTACCGAACATCCTGTAAATAACGTATAAGCACCAAACGTAACCAAATACTACGTTAATCGTAAAATATAAGAGGTTCAAGAGCATATTTATACTTATATCTATTGTGCTTCCGACAGGTGAATTTATAAGATTTGCAAATATGTGTTCTTTATCCCAGAGGTTTGTAAAAGCTTCAACAAAACATTGAACCATTGCAAGGTCAAGCATAACTACAAACAATTTCTGGTCTAACACAAAACTGTTCTTGATGCTTCTGTGTTGCATTCTCAAGAACAAAAGAAGCATAATTGCAGAACAGTTCACTATGATATTTTCCATAGCGTACTTAGTTACATTTTCTATCATAACAAAATCTCTTTCCATATAAGATACTACAAATTGTATGTTATCATTATATTATACTCAAAAGGAAAATTCAACTGTTTTTAGTAAAAACTTTCAAATAAATTTAAAACTTTTTGTTAATATCCACTATAAACCTATAGGGAATTCAGGAATTAAAAACAGAGTTAAACGACAAAAAACCTAAATTCTGTCGTTTAACTCTGATTTTCTCAAACACTATATATGGTATATATCATTTCACACCAAAATACTTTTGTGCATTTCTGAATGAAATATCTCTAACTACTTCGCTCAAGAAGTCCATATCATCAGGGTACTTGCCTTCTTCAACTAAATCACCAATAATTTCGCAAACAATTCTTCTGAAATATTCATGTCTTGGGTATGACAAAAAACTTCTTGAGTCTGTGAGCATACCAATGAATTTTGCGAATGCACCAAGGTTCATTAAAGAACTCATCTGTGCTCTCATACCGTCGTAGTTATCATTAAACCACCAAGCAGTACCAAACTGAATTTTAGACTCTGCTTCTGCTGTCTGGAAGTTACCGAGCATTGTACCTAAAACCTGATTATCTTTAGGGTTGAGTGTGAAAAGAACAGTTTTAGGAAGTCTGAATTCGGAGTGCATAGCATTAAGAAGTTTTGAAAGATTTATAGCAATTTCATAATCAGCTATTGAATCATAACCCGTGTCAGGACCTAATTTCTTAAACATTTCGGTATTATTGTTTCTCATAGCGCCAATATGAATTTCCATAGCCCAGTTATTCTTTGCATATTCATTAGCAAGGAATATAAGAAGTTCTGTTTTATATAAATCAATTTCTTCAATTGAAAGTTCTCTGCCACTTATTTTTTTTGTAAAGAGAGCGTTCAACTCGTCTTCACTACCCCTTTTATAAGGGATATAAGTGAGAGCGTGGTCACTTGCACAGCAACCCATTTCTTTAAACAATTCAATTCTTGTAAGAAGAACTTTTTTGAGTTCTGTGAACGTTTTAATTGAAGTACCAGAAACGTTTTCGAGAGATGTTAACCACTCTAAATAACCATCTAATTCAATACCGAGTGCTTTGTCTGGTCTGAATGCAGGTAACACCTGACACTCAAAGGTTTCGTCTTCCTTTAAAAGCTTATGATATTCCAAAGTATCTGCCGCATCGTCTGTTGTGCAAAGATATTTTACGTTACTTCTTTTAATTAATTCTCTTGGTGTGTAACCGCCGTTTTTAATTAAAGAGTTAGCCTTTTCCCATATAGCGTCACAAGTTTTTTCACTTAATGGCTCGTAAATATCAAAATATCTTTGTAATTCAAGGTGAGTCCAATGATAAAGCGGATTACCAATTAAATTAGGCATAGCCTTTGCCCAAGCTTTGAACTTTTCATAAGGTGATTTATCGCCGGTAATATATTCTTCGCTTATACCACAAGAGCGCATTGCACGCCATTTGTAGTGGTCGCCTGCGAGCCACAAGTACGCAATATCACTTGGAGCATTATTTTCATAAATTTCTTTTGGTGACAAGTGACAATGCCAGTCAAAAATAGGTTCATTTTCACAAGCCGCATAAAGTTTTTTAGCGGTTTCTGTCTTCAAAAGAAAATCTTTATCCATAAATTTTTTCATAATTTACACCTCTGAATATCGGTTTTATTACAGAAATATGATACCATAACATAGAATTTATTTCAATGTGAAAAATATTTAAGAAAATGAAATAAAAACCAACAAAATAAACAAATGCAGAGAGTCAATCGTAACCGATTGACTCTCTGCTGTGTTTGTGGGGGTATATTTGAATAAGGAGATAGGAAAAACTCTAATTTAATCTGAAACTTTTATCCGTTTCATTGTCTACATTTTATCCTTTACAAATAAATCCCGTATGAATTGATTGTTAATAATTTGTTAAATTCAAAAAGCAAAAAGTCGGGCGTTAAACACCCGACTCAATTTAAATTATATATCTTTTTTACTGTTTTCGCCTGTATTCCAGTTAATTAAATGCTCGAACTTTTTGCCATCTTCTTCGCAGGTAAGTTTAACAAGGTTGTCGCCTTCATAAATAGCATCAAGAACTTTAACTGTTGGTGCACTATATGTTTTCATAAGTTCTGCACTCTGTTTTTCGTCATAGTTAGCAGCGTTATCTGATGTGAATATGATTGTACCTAAATTTCTGCAAAGGTCTGCCCATAAAACACGTTGGTCCCAAGTAATTTTAAGTGGCTTCTTGCTCTTTTTGTCACCATCAACTTCTTTTAAAGCGTTTCTTAAATAGAATACGTCAGGGTCATTACCGAACACTCTGCCATTAAGACCACGGCGGAATATTGTATTTTTAATTGCAGTCTGAACAGAAACAATTTCTCTGTTTACAGTGCTCTTAACAGGTACTGGTTCGAATACTAAGTCAACGTCACTACCAATACGGCAATAATCAACTTTACCGAATGCTGGTCCTAACGGAACACCGCAACCTAAAATAAGTTTTTCGCCAACACATTCTCTTAAAAGTGCCATAGCATCGCACATAATTTCACCACGGCTCTTGCCGTTTCTCGGAACGATGCAAGCAGTATAAAGGAAATCGAGTTTAACCATATCAAATCCCCATGTGTTGAGAATTGTGTTAAAGAATTGCTTAATATATGCTGCACATTCAGGGTTATAGAAATCGAGTGTATAACAATCTCTGCCGAGACCTACAAAACCATAAATTGGTTTGCCGTCTGGTTTTTTAACTATCCACTCAGGGTGATTTTTAGCAACAACAGAATTTTTCTGAATGTAGAATGGTGCAAGCCAGAGACCCGCAAGCCAGCCTTTAGAGTGAATTTCATCAGCAATATATTTCATACCCTTAGGGAATTTTTCATTTGGTACTTCCCAGTCACCAATAAAACTCTGGTAACCGTCGTCTATCTGAAAAATATTAATATCTGCACCGGTAGCCTTTAAAGCTTCAAGGTCACGAATGATAATTTCTTCTGTAATATCTGTGTAGTAGTTATACCAACTTGTGTAACCGTTAATTCTGTTTGTTTTTGGTTTCTCAATACCCATAAGAGTGAAATACTCGTCAAATAAGGCATCGTGTTCACCAGTTAAAACAACCATATCTAAAACAGTTACTTCACCGTTTATCACTTTACATTCTAAATCTTTTTCAACAACGATTGTATTAGCGTTTGTGTCAAAATTGAATATTGTGTAACCTTCTTGTTCAGTTAAACTACCCATAAGTGTGAATTCACTGCCTGTACGGATATATGAGTATGTATAACCGTGGAACACACCTGACTTTTGTGGGTACTCTCTGAACATATAGTCACCACTGCAACCAGCCATATTAAAACCTAATGGAATAGATTTAACGAGTTTATTCATACCCCTGTAAAACTCGTTCTTTTTATATTCCCTTGTCATACTCCAACTCTGGTAGCCGTTTGGCATAATACGAACGTCATCAGGATAATTGTAATCTGCAATAACTTTAAGGTTATAGAGTTCAGTTTCTTTACTTGCTTTTAAAGTAACTTTAAGAGATTTGCCGTCAAACGAATAATTAACAGATAAATCATCGCTGTTACCTGAAAAAGCAACTATTTTACCGTTACTCTTGTAATTTAATGCAACTTTAGCGTTTTTAAACATTGTTTTTGCACCTTTCAAAAAAATTTATATATACTCATTCATTTTACCATACAATATAAAAATTGACAATGTCAAAACACCCAATAATTCACCTTAAAAATTAGTAAAAACAACAGTAAAAAAGTCGTTTTTTATGTTGACTTATTAATGAAAAAAGAATAGAATTAGAATGATATGCGAGGTGACTTAATGGCATTAATTTTATCTGGTGTCGCTTATGGCATTTTAGAAGTTTTCTTGCTTCACATTCTTTTAAAAAGTGCGCTATCTGGTGATTTAAAAAAGACTATATTACCACTTTTTATAAAACTTATGTCTTACGGTGTAGCGTTACTTCTTATTTATTTTTTCTTTATGGAGTCTGTAAAATTTTTAGCAATTGGTTACACGACAGGTGTTATTATTTCAATTCCTATTATTTTGCTGATTTCCAAAAAGAATGAACGAAAAGCAAAAAATCAAATTTCCAATAAAGGAGATGATAATAAATGAACACTGCTGATTTAATAAAAATCGGCGTAAGTGTAGTAGTTTTCATTCTTTGTCTCGTAGGTAATATTCACTTCAAAAGTGTTATTAAAAACTTTGGTGATGAAATCGACGTAAAAAAGCGAAAAAAGACTAAAAGATTTAAAACACTATGCTTTTCTGGAATGCTTATCAGTATATGGTTTGCTTTAGGTGTGTTTATTACGTGGTTCTCTGGCAAACACAGTGCTATGCATATTGAATTTTCAATGTTCGGCGACAGAAGTTCTGTTGAACTTTTCGGTTTGAAATTAGGTGAAACAACAATTTACACAATGATTATTGTTTTAATTGTTACAATTCTCTGCCTTATTTTCAGATTATTTGTCTTCCCGAAATTCAAAGACAAGCCCGAAGGTTTCCAGAACATTATGGAACTCTGTGTTGAAACGGTTGAAAATTTCTGCATAGATGCAACAGGCAAAAAAGCTGGCAAGAGTCTTGCACCATATATGTTCGCACTTGCAATTTATTTAGTATTCAGTGCAAGTTTTGAATTATTCGGTTTAAGAGCACCAACGTCAGATTTGGTTGTTACTTTCTCAATGGGTCTTATAACCTTTGTTCTTCTCAACTACTTCGGTTTCAAAAAACTCGGAATTGGCGGAAGACTCAAAGCAATGGGTGGCCCAATGGTCGCTATGAGACCTATTATGATTCCTATGAAAATCGTCAGCGATATTGCAATTCCAATTTCACTAGCTTGCCGTCTTTTCGGTAATATGCTCGGTGGTATGATTGTTATGGAACTTTTAAAAGGTGCTCTCGGTGGATATGCCGCAGGTATTCCTGGTATTGCAGGTCTCTATTTCAATTTATTCCACCCACTTATTCAGGCATACATCTTCATTACCCTTTCGCTCACGTTCATTGATGAAGCAATGGAAGGTCTTGAAGAAGAATAATATAAACAATAAAAATCAAATTAATTTTACATTTATTTCGGAGGTAATTTATTATGGGTTCAGCAATAGCAATGCTTACAGCACTTGGTGCAGGTTTCGGTATGTGTTTCGCAACTGCAAAAGCAGTTGAATCAGTTGCACGTCAACCAGAAGCTGCAAGTAAAATTCAGACAATCCTTCTTTTAGGTTGTGCTCTCGCAGAATCAACAGCTATCTACGCTTTCGTTGTAGCTCTTATTCTTTCTGGTAAATAATTAAAAAACTAAGGTGTTATTATTATGGATATGTTACAATCTTTAGGTATGTCAAAAGACCTTATTGCCGATCTTTTGATTAACATAGTCAGCATAATTGTTCTTTACCTTGTTGTAAAAAAATTAGCTTATAAACCAGTTAAAAAATTCCTTGATGCAAGAACAGAGAGAGTTGAAGCACAAAAAAATGAGGCGGCAACTGCTCTTACAGAAGCTACTGAAATGAAAGAACAGTATGAAGAACTTCTCAAGGATTCTGAAAACGCTAAAGCAGATGCAATAAAAGAAGGCATCAACAACGCTAAAGCAGAAGCAACTGAGATTATAAACTCTGCAAGAGAACAAGCTAAAACAATTGTTGATAAGGCAAATAAAAATGCACAGGCAAAAGAGCAAGAAGCGCTCGACAACGCTCGTGAAGAAATTGTTAATCTTGCTATTGATGCATCTGCAACTCTTTTAAAGAGAGAGTTTGACGATGCTGACAACAAACGACTTATTGAAGATTTTCTTGATTCATTAAAAAGTAATGGTGATATAGATGCGTAAATCAACTATCATAGTTGCCGATAACATCACTATCCCTACTTTCAGATATCTTTGTGACGAATTAAAGAAAAAATTAGGTAAGGATATTGAATTCGAGTATAAAATTGACAACTCGATTATCGGTGGCTTTATAATCAATCTTGACGGTAAAGTTTATGACAATAGCATCAAAACTCAACTTGAACGCTTGAAAAAACATATTAAGAATGGAGATGAAGCTTGATGTCTGACAAGATTTTTGCTACAAAAAATGAATATCTTAAACAAAGACTTGAAAGCTTCTCAACTTCACCTATTGTTTATGAAAGCGGTAAAGTTTCAGCTGTTGGTGATGGTGTTGCTACCGTTACAGGACTTAAAAACCGTCTTTATGGCGAACTTTTAGAATTCGACGGCGAAATTTTTGGTATGGCTTTAGACCTTAACGAAGATGGCGTTGGTGCCGTTCTTTTTGATAGCGCCGACTCTGTAAGCGTTGGCGACAAAGTTAAGGGTACAAACCGAGTAGCCGAAATTCCAGTAGGACCTGAACTTTTAGGCAGAATAATTGACCCTATTGGCAGAGCCATTGACGGCAAAGCTCTTGAAGCGAAGAAATATTTACCAGCAGAAAGACCTGCACCTACAATCATTGACCGTGAACCAGTTTCAAAACCACTTGAAACAGGTATTTTAGCAATTGACAGTATGGTGCCTATTGGTCGTGGTCAACGTGAACTTATTATAGGTGACAGACAAACTGGTAAAACTTCTATTGCACTTGATACAATTTTCAACCAGAAAGGTAAAGACGTTATTTGTGTTTACTGCGCTATTGGTCAGAAAGCATCTAACATCTCTCAGGTTGTCGATTACCTTAATAAAAACGAAGCTATGGAATACACAGTAGTTGTTGCTTCAACTGCTTCTGACTCCCCTGCTACTCAATACTTGGCACCTTACTGTGCCTGTACTGTTGCAGAAGGATTTATGCAAGAAGGTAAAGACGTTTTAGTTATTTATGATGATTTATCAAAACACGCGGTAGCTTACCGTGCAATGTCTTTGCTTCTTCACAGACCACCAGGACGTGAAGCATACCCTGGTGACGTTTTCTACCTTCACTCAAGACTTCTTGAGAGAAGTGCGTGTCTTTCTAAAAAATTAGGTGGCGGTAGCATTACTGCTTTACCTATTGTTGAAACAACTGGTGGTAATATTTCTGCTTACATTCCAACCAACGTAATTTCTATTACCGACGGTCAGATTTACTTGGAAAGCGAATTATTCCACAGTGGTATGCGCCCTGCTATTAACACAGGTCTTTCTGTTTCTCGTGTTGGTAGAAGTGCTCAGCACAAGGCTATGAGAAAAGTTTCTGGTACACTTCGTATTGAACTTTCACAATACAGAGAAATGGCTATTTTCACCCGTTTCGGCAGTGACGTTGACGAGTCTACCGCAAAACTTTTAAGAAAAGGCGAATGTCTTACTGAACTTTTAAAACAAGGCAAGGGCGACCCGCTCAACTTATTCAAACAAGTTGCAATTCTTTTAGCTTACAAGCTCGACGTATTTGAAAACGTTCCTAAAAAGGAAATTAAATCTAAAGCAAATGAACTATTAGAATTGCTCCAGAACCAATATCCTGATTACGTGAAAGAAATCAACTCCACCGGTGATATTACCGAAGCAGTTGAAAAGATTTTCACTAAAACAATGTTGGAGTTTAAACAATGAGTAACGCTAATGAAATAAAGCAACATCTCAAGGCAGTTGAACAGACGAGAAAGATAACAAACGCTATGTATCTGTTATCTACATCACGAATGAAAAAGGCTATGAGCAGTATTGACTTTAACCTTTTTTATCTTGAGAGACTGCGTACTACAATAAAAGATATTCTTTCAAAAACAAAAAACAATAACTTAACTAATAAGTTCATTGAAGAACAAAATATGGGTAGTGCTGTTTTTGTTGTTGTTACTTCTGACAAAGGTCTTTGTGGTGGTTACAACTCGAGTGTTGTAAATTTAGCACTTGAAAAAATGCAGGAACACGAAAACCCTATGGTTATATCTTTAGGTATAATCGGCGACAGACTTTTCAAAAACCACGGTATTGAACCCGCATTTTCGTGGTATGGTGCATCGCAACACCCTACCTTAAACCTTGCAGGTCAGGTTGCTTCAAAACTTATTGAGTTGTTTTTAACTAACGACTACCGTGAAGTTTATTTAGTTTACACTGAATATATTTCATCTTCTGTGCAAACACCTTGTGTTAAAAGACTTTTACCACTTTTAAGGCGAGATTTTCTTGACATTAACTTTGAAAGTGATAAACGTGCACAGATGATTTATGAACCTTCGATTGAAGTTGTTTTTGAACAGATTGTTTATCAATATGTGACGGGCTTTATGTATGACGTTTTTATGCAATCAGCAGTAAGCGAAAATATCGCCAGAATGAACGCCATGCAGAATGCTACAAAAAATGCCGATGAAATGATTGAAACTCTCGGTAAAGAACTTAACGCTGCCCGTCAACTTCAAATCACTAACGAAATAACAGAAATTGCTGCGGCAACAGAATTACAAAAGTGAGTGTATTTTAATGAGTATAATTTATAAAGGCGAAATAGTTAAAATTTCAGGCCCTGTTATTGATGTACGATTCAGTGGCAAGTTACCGCCTATAAACACACTTCTTACAATTGAAGAAGCCGACAAACACATAGAAGTTGCTATGCACGTTGGAAAAAATACAGTTCGTGCAATTGCTCTTGAAGCAACTGAAGGTCTTTCTTGTGGATTAAAAGTTGTTTCTGACGGTAACGGAATTATGGTACCTGTTGGCGACGAAGTTATTGGCAGAGTTGTTGACGTTTTAGGCAGACCAATTGACGGTAAAGGTGAAATTAAAGCAGACCACAAGTTACCTATACATAGAAACCCACCTACACTTCACGAGCAGAAACCAGCAACTGAAGTTCTCGAAACGGGTATTAAAGTTATCGACTTACTTGTTCCTTATACAAAGGGTGGTAAAATCGGTCTTTTCGGTGGTGCCGGTGTTGGTAAAACCGTTCTTATTATGGAAATGATTCATAATATTGCAACAAACCACGGTGGTTACTCAGTTTTCACCGGTGTTGGTGAAAGAAGCCGTGAGGGTAACGAACTTATGCACGACATGAGTGAAAGTGGCGTTATTAACAAAACAATTCTTGCATTCGGTCAGATGAACGAACCTTCTGGTAGCCGTATGAGAATTGCGCTTACAGGTCTTACAATGGCTGAATATCTTCGTGACGAACGCCAACAAGACGTGCTTTTATTCATAGATAATATTTACAGATACGTTCAGGCAGGTAACGAAGTTTCTGCTCTTTTAGGCAGACTTCCAAGTGCCGTTGGTTACCAACCGACTCTTGCAAATGAATTAGGTGAATTAGAAGAAAGAATTGCATCTACCAGTAAAGGTTCAATTACTTCTGTTCAGGCTGTTTACGTCCCTGCTGACGACCTTACAGACCCTGCCCCTGCTACAATCTTTACTCACCTTGATGCTACAACAGTTCTTTCAAGAAGCATTTCTGAACTTGGTATTTACCCTGCGGTTGACCCGCTTGAATCTACAAGCCGTGCTCTTGAACCTGAAATTGTTGGTGAAACTCATTACAGAGTTGCACGTGGTGTTCAGGAATGTTTACAAAGATATTCTGAACTTAAAGATATTATTGCTATTCTCGGTATGGAAGAACTTTCTGAAGAAGACCGTTTAACAGTTTACAGAGCAAGAAAAATTCAGAAATTCTTATCTCAACCAATGAACGTTGCTACTGCTTTCACAGGTGTTAAAGGTCAGTTTGTACCTATTAAAGAAACAATTGAAAGTTTCCGCCAGATTATTGATGGTGAAGCTGATGACATTCCAGAAGCAGCATTCTTTATGGTTGGTTCTATTAAAGATGCACGAGAAAAAGCAAAGACATTATAAGGTGATTTAAAATGCCTACTTTTAAATTAGAAATGTTTACACCTAAAAAGCAATTTTTTGTTGGTGAAGTTGATGCCGTTACCTGTAACGCTTCTGACGGAGAACTCTCTGTTCTTTATGGTCACCAACCGATGATTGTTGCTTTACCACCAGGTGAAATAAAAATAAAACAAAACGGTGAATGGAAAAAAGCTTTTGTCGGTGACGGCTTTATGGAAGTAAGACCTGACGACGTTTTAGTTTTCACTCACCTTTTAGAGTGGCCAGAAGATATTGACGAAGCAAAGGCGCAATTACTCTTGGAACAGGAAAAAGAGCAATTAAGAAATGCTGCTTCATTCAGTGAGCACCGACGAACTGAAATTGAGCTTCAACGAATGATGACCACTTTAAGAAAAAGAAATTATAATCTTAATATATAAAAACAACAGACAACTGTTTTTTACAGTTGCCTGTTATTTTTATCTCAGCATATCTTCATAACTAATCAATTTTACATTACCCATATTTTTTGCTTTTTCCTCACAATTTTTTGTAAACCCATTTTTAGCAAACACATAAAAACACTTGTTTTTAAAATTAAATAATTCACTTCGTGCTATTAAAGTCTCAAGGACTTCTACATCAACTTTTGTATTTGTCCATTTGCATTCTCCAAAAATAGCAGTATCCTTATCTTCAGTACCTAAAATATCAATTTCTTCTTGTTGCTTGGTTTTAGGATTGCTTCCCCACCATCTGCCAATATCTGTAAACAAAATTTCAGTTTCACCTTTCAATAACTGCCTCCATAAATATTGCTTACATATCTCTTCAAAAACAGAACCCATATAACCAGACAAAAATGGTTCTATTTTTTTATACACAATATCTTTTGCACCTCTTGCAATAGCCGAAGTATTCTCTGGAATAAAACGATACCAGAAACAAAACATATTATCTTCAATAGAGTAAATAGTTTTTCTTGTCGATGTTTCGCCAAATGGCATTTCTTTTTTTACGATACCTAAAGAAATCAGGTTTTTAATATACATAGCACAAACGCTTGTATCTTCACCGATTTTGTTTGCAATTTCAGAAAGTTTTGATGAACCTGTTGCTATTGCTGTAACAACTGCATTATAAATTGCCGGTTCTCTCACTTCTTGTTTTAATAAGTTGTTCGGCTCCTCATAAATCGCCGAAACAGGACTCAGATATATATTTTTAATATTATCTTCTATTGATAAGTTATCATTTATTTGCAAAAGATATTGTGGTGTACCACCAACTAAACCATATGCTAAAGCTTTATCTTCTATAGAAAAACCCTTGAAATATTCAATCGCTTCAAAAAAATCAAATGGTAAAATTTTCAACTGTGCTGTTTTTCTTCCGTAAAGTGGTGCTTTATACGACAAAACATTATCTTCCATAAAAGACATTGATGAACCACAAAGAATTAAAAACAACTTTGAATTTTCTTTATATTTATCAATTAAAAGTTGAAGTGTGGAAGCAAGGCTTTTTGATGCTCTCGCAACATAAGGATACTCGTCAATACAAAGAATTATACGCTCCTTTAAAGAAAGTTCAAACACAAATTCTATAGCATCCTGAAAAGAAGCAAAAGATGTATTTACATTAGTACCCATTTGATATTCCAGAATACACTTACTTAAATTTTCAAGATTTTGTCTTGCATTTGTTTCTACTCCTGTGAAAAAAATACTTTTCTTATCTTTCACAAACTCGTTTATAATTGCAGTTTTGCCTACTCGTCTCCTACCATAAATAACTGCAAATTCAAATTTATCAGAGTTATAAAGTTCATTGAGTTTTTTTAATTCATTTGTTCTACCTATAAACACAAAATCACCATTCCCTTAATTCAATTATTATCACTAAATTACAATTTACTAAATTACGATTTACTTAATTATACTTTAGTAAAATAATTTTGTCAATAGCATTTACTATAGGAAAAAAATTATACAACCCAAATAAGAGAATTTTTCGGTTTTCATTCATTAGAATTTTCAATTCTATCAATACAAAATTGAAACAGAACCACGACCATCGTACATATAGTAAAATTTTATAAAATTGCACCTAAGTATTTTAAAATTTAGTAAAATACTTAGGAATTTTTTTATGGTGTCAAAATTTGTTGAAAACTGTAAAATTCGGGTGTATAATACCCCTTGTTAAAAATATTAAAATAGGTCGGGGTATTATGACAAAGTTAAAGCCGAAGCTTTTTTCGGTTATAAAAAACTACAACAAAGGTCAATTTGTTAAAGACCTTACTGCAGGTCTTATTGTTGCAATTATTGCTTTACCGCTTTCAATTGCATTGGCACTTGCTTCTGGCGCAACACCTGAACAAGGTCTCTACACTGCTATTGTTGCAGGTTTTTTAATTTCATTTTTAGGTGGTAGCCGTGTTCAGATTGCAGGTCCTACTGCGGCATTTGCTTCAATTGTTGCTGGTATTATTGCAACAAACGGTTTTTCAGGACTTGTTATTGCAACACTTATGGCTGGTGTAATGCTCATAATAATGGGCGTTTGCAAATTTGGTAGTCTTATTAAATTTATTCCCTTCACAATTACAACAGGCTTTACTTCTGGTATTGCGGTTACAATTTTAATTGGACAAATAAAAGACTTTTTAGGTCTTACGTTTAAAAACTCACCCGTTGAAACAGTAGAAAAGATTGAAGAAATTGCTCACTCTATTACTACTATAAACCCAATGGCAGTAGTAATCGGTGTAGTTTCTCTTGCAATTCTTATTGTATTCCCTAAATTTATAAAGAAAATTCCACCATCAATTTTTGCAATTCTCGTTTCAGCATTACTCGTTCATTTTTTAGATTTAGACGTGCTTACAATTGGTGATTTATATGAGATTTCTTCTAAAGCACCAACACCTGCAATTCCTGAATTTTCTTTTGCGACAGTAAGAGCCGTGCTTCCGGATGCAGTTACAATTGCAGTTCTCGCCGCTATTGAATCACTTCTTTCTTGTGTTGTTGCAGATGGTATGATTGGTAGCAGACACAACTCAAATATGGAACTTGTTGCACAAGGTATAGGTAATATTGGTTCTGCACTCTTTGGTGGTATTCCTGCAACTGGCGCTATTGCAAGAACTGCGGCGAATATTAAAAACGGTGGTAGAACACCAATAGCCGGTATGGTTCACGCAGTAGTTCTTCTTTTAGTTTTGCTCGTTTTAATGCCACTTGCTTCATACATTCCTATGCCAACAATTGCGGCAATACTCTTTATTGTTGCTTACAATATGAGCGAATGGCGTGAGTTCAAGGCAATTATTAAAACTTCACCAAAAAGCGATATTTTCGTGCTCGTTTTAACCTTTGTACTCACTATTGCATTTGACCTTGTTGTTGCTATTGCAGTTGGTCTTGTTCTTTCAACACTTCTCTTTATGAAGCGTATGAGCGACGAAACAAATGCTTATGGCTGGAAAGAAATTGACGAAGCAACAGACAGCGATAACGTTAACTTAAAGGTTATTCCTGAGGGCGCTTCTGTATTTGAAATTACAGGACCTATCTTCTTTGGTGCTGCAACAAAATTTACAGATACACTTTCTTCTTCTGATAAAAAAGTGCTTATTTTAAGAATGAGAAGCGTACCAGCTATTGATGCAACCGGTATTCACGCTTTTGAAACAATTCTTAAAACCTTTGAGAAAAAAGGTAAAACACTCATAATCTCACACGCTAACGAGCAACCTTTAAAAGCACTCAAGAAATCTGGTCTTTACACACGAATAGGTAAAGAAAACTTCCAGAGAAACATAAACGATGCTTTGAAGAGAGCGGAAGAAATACTTTCACAAGAATAATTATTTAAAGCATAAAAATTAATTAATAAAAATAATATTTTACATATAATATTAATGGTGAAAATTTTGAAACAAAAATTCCACCGGCAAATTATTGACATTAGCACATAATCTGTGATACAATAATTTTGCAAAAGGGATACGTAGTATCCGATTGCCTTGGCTTGGGTATAAACCCTGGGGCCACCGCAGGCGGGGAGTATATTCCCCGCCATATTTATTTTAGGGTGAGTGTGTTAAAATTGAAAGAATTAAGTATATTCATTGATGAATCTGGAGATTTTGGTATAACTGATAATCAGTCTCCGTTTTATATTGTAACATTAGTTTTTCACAATCAATCTGTTAATATTTCTGGAAAAATTGAAAGATTAAAGAAGCAATTAAATGATAATAATATTAATGATGAATATATTCACACGCATCCTATAATTAGACGTGAAGAACCTTACAATAATTTAACTATTGATGAACGCAGAAAAATATTAAATAAAATGTTACAATTCACAATGTCTTGTCCTATAGAATATTTTAATATAATTGTCAATAAAAGAGAGTGCAAAAACAACCACACATTAGGTGCAAATATCGCTAAACAATTATCGTCTTTTATAGATGCGCACTGTGAATACTTCTTTTCATTCGACAAGATAATTGTTTACTATGATAATGGACAAAGTGAACTCAGTTACATATTAAATGCTATTCTTAATACTAAGTTAACAGATGTAGAATTTAGAACCGCTTCACCCAAAACATATCAACTATTACAGGTTGCTGATTTTATTTGTTCTATTGAACTACTAAAACAAAAACGAAACAACAACTTACTTACAAGTTCAGAAATCAAGTTTTTTTATAAACCCAATGAATTAAAAAAGAACTACATAAAATCTGTTGAAAAGAAACGTTTTGGTAATAAAATTTAATTTGTATTAAACTATATTTCATTCCATGGGTAGTTCTCGTTGTTCATCAATAAACTCCAGAATATAGTCTGGTGAAATATTAAAAAACAAGCAAAACTTAACCAACTGAGATGCTTTAATTGAAGTATCACCACTCTCCATTTTACGATACATCTTGCAACTAACACCCAGAACTTCCGCTATTGCTTCTTCACTAAAACCTTTTTCAATTCGCAGTTCTTTAATTCTTTTTAGCATACAATCACTCCTTAAAGCAATTATATATTAAATTAGTGTAAAAAATTATATTTAAGGGATATTCCCTTAAAACAACGAACCCCCATCTATTTTTAATAGCTGGGGGGTTCAGTTACTCTGTCTTAACATTTATTTCGGATTAAAGTCTATCGTAGCTTTCACGTACGCTTTTTTGACTTTTGAATTTTTAATTTTTCTGAATTCGTCAGAAAGCTCAATTTCTGTTTGGTTACGTTTATTATCACCGATTTGAAATTTTTCTATATCCTTTTTACCTACAAGCTTTTCTACGGCTTCAGAAAGTTCATCGTTAGTCACAGTTTTTACTGACGACTGACCACTGATGACTGACTCACTAACCTCTGCTTCCGCTATATCTCCTACTTCTTGTTCCTTGTTTTCTGTAGCCTGCATTTCTTCTCTCTTTGCTTCTGCCAATTCTTTTTCTGTCTGGAATTTTTCTGCATCTGTAGGAAGAGAAGCGTAAGCACCACTTTCAATAAATTTAGTGGTTATTTTTTCAATCTCACGCATTTTCGCCTGCTCAGCCTGAGCAAATGCTAATTTATCAGCATCAGAAATATTAGGGTTACTCTCAACAGAACGGATACTTGCAACTGAAGCATTAATTTTATTCATTTTGACACGTTGTGCTTCATCCTTTGTTTTGCAACGCTTCAAGTCTTCTTCATATTGCTTAGCTTCAGCTTCTATCGCTCGCATTTTTTGATAAAGAACAGGATTTTTCTTTTGCAGATACTGCATTTCTTGCTCTGTTAATTTACCACCAGCATAAATTTTATTTGTTATTCTTTGCAATTCTTTATCTTCAGGATGTAACTCCTGTTGCTCTTTATATGCATTAATAAAATTCACATTATCCTTTTGGCGTTCAGTTAAGCCATCGGTAGAAAAACCTTCTTGCTTTCTTTTTTCCCATTTTCTTTCTAAATCGCCATTTCTTCTTATATTATTAAGAGAAGTCATAAGACTAAAGCTACTTGTATCTATAAAACTCATTTTTGCACCTACCTTCATCATTAACTAACAACCAAATGGGTATAACTACCCTCTAATTATATTATTCCACAATTTTCCAAATAATAAAGTAAAACCCTTAGAATTTACTGAAAATTCCAAGGGTTCTCTTTTATTCTTTAATTAATTCCAAACTTATTACTTTATAAAGCTCTTTTATATCAAACGGCTTACCAATATGTGTAGACATTCCCGCTTTTAAAGCTGTTTCAACGTCTTTCTTATGTGTATTTGCACTCATTGCTATAATCGGAACTTTTTTAGAGTCCATTCTCTCTAAATTACGAATGAATTTTGTTGCTTCAAGACCATCCATAATAGGCATTCTTACATCCATAAGCACAACGTCATAGTAGCCTTCATCAGAGTTATTGAACTTTTCAAGACCTGCTTGTCCATCAGGTGCACATTCAACAATCATACCTTTTTTCTCCAATACTCTGACTGCAATCTGGCTATTCATTTCATTATCTTCACAAAGAAGAACTCTTTTGTCTTTTAATATACTGTTAAAGTCATCATCTGAAAGGTTATCAGAAGAAACAAACTGATTATCAGTTGAATCAACTTCTTGTAAAGCAAGTTCAACTATAAATTCAGAACCTTCACCTACTTCACTGTTAACAGATATTGTACCGCCCATAAGTTCAACAACGTACTTTGTAATAAATAATCCAAGACCAGTACCACCTGTTGACATATCGCCAGTACCTTTTTCACGGGTAAATTGATTGAACATTTTTTTCTGGAATTCCTTGCTCATACCAATACCAGTATCTTTTACAATAAAACGCTCAACTATAACGCCGTTTTCTCTGCTAACAATTTCTATTTTAAAATCAATTTTACCATTTTCAGGGGTAAACTTAACAGCATTAGAAAGAAGATTAAAGAAAATCTGGTTAAATCTTAGTTTATCTGTACTTACATATTTTGCAAAATCTTCTGGGGTCACCATATTAAATTCAATATTTTTTGCATCACATAGTGAGCGCACTACTGAATCGACGTAATGTTTAAACTCTTCCATACAGTACGGCTCGTAAGTTAATTTAAGAACATTTTTCTCAATCTGTGAACTGTCAAGTGCATCGTTTATAAGACCTAAAAGGAAGTGTGCTGAAGCATCAATATTAGCAAAATATTTTTTGATTGTTTCATCTTTACTTTCATCAACACCTAATGCCGACATACCAATAATAGCGTTCATTGGTGTACGCATATCGTGGCTGATACCCGCAAAGAAGTCAGACCTTGCTTCGTTAGCTTTTTTAGCTTCCTCCATCGCTTTTTTGAGTTTCTTTTCTTTCTTCTGACCTTCTCTTACAATAGTATCAACATTGGACCTTGTAGAAAGTAAAATATCATCTCTGTCTTTATATAACGGCTTAATAACCATACTGTTATATTCTTCGTTACCATTTCTGTCAAGTCCTAAGAATTGAAACTCTACAATACCATTCTTTTTAATTGCCGAGTTAATATAGTCAATAGTCATATATTTTTTAACTCTTTTGCGGTCACCTTCGGTAACACGTTTTTCACAGAATACATCCATTCCCTTTTCAAATGGAAAACTATTATTGAACTGACTTATATTAGTTGCCTGTGAATAGAAACGTGTATAGGCATCTCGTTTAGTATCAATGACACCTACTTCAAGATAATTCTGCGAAAGTACGTTTTCAGATATAATAGCTGATAATTTTTCATTAGTTATATCTTTATTATAGAAAAAGGCAAGTATATTACCCGTCTTTGGACTTTTAAGGATATTTACGCTTACACAAATCCAAATTCTTTCGCCATCTTTTAATTTTGCCAAATATTCTTCACGAACTTCAGTTATACCTTTTTCAAATAAATTAAGAAGATTTTCTACAGAAAGATTTTGCGCCTGTTCGTCGGTCATATCACACTCATCAAGGAAAAACATTGAGCGTTCTTTATAATCAATAGTCGTAATAATTCTTTCATCTTTTACATAAGACTCACCATATCGTAAATTCTCAACTAAACCTAACGTAAGGTTTACACAAGAAGTAGAAAGAATATTATCGCCCATTTTATTACGGAAAGCGAGTTCTTCTCTGAAACGTTTTTCTGTAAACTTCTGCTCGGTAACATCACGACTCATACCATAAGCAGTAATACCATTACCTGCTTCATCACGAACAACTGAATAAGATATTTCTATACATCTTTTTATATTAGACGCAGAATTAAGCATCCAGAATGTACCAACTAACTCTTTTTCATCACCAAAATCAACTCGTTTATAAAATTCTTTGAATTCTTCACGTTGTTCTTCAATCACTGTATTTTGGTTGAAAAGTCTATCTGGAAAATCGTAAAGAATAACTTCTCTGCCAATCTCACCAATTTCAGTTCCTTGCGGGTAGCGGGCGCACTTATTTTTAACGTCGTATTCCCACACAAGCATTTTTGCACCGTTAATTGCAAGTTTAAAGCGATTCTCCGTATCTTTGAGTTTTTGCTTATTCTCTATATTTTCCGTAACGTCGTGACAAACACCAACCAAGGCAATTTTATCTTGCATCTTTACGACCTTGCCAGTATCTTTTATCCATATAAATCTGCCGTTTTTCTTTCTTACGCGATATGTAAGTTCGTATTTTTCACCAGGTTCTTTGCATTTTTCTAAACGCTCTAAAACTTCAGGTAAATCGTCACGATAAATAAGATTTATCATCTGTTCATTTATATCAAGTAAAAGTTCTTTTTTGTTTGCATAACCAAGTATTTTTACGAAATTGTCATCAACTACGTAAAGCGGGAAATTTTCTTCATTAAAGCACCCTAAAATACCCGCATTAACACTCTCACTTAACATATCGTGATAAAGTTCTGCTTCATAACCTAACTCTATTTTTTCTATAAAATACGTCAAAGGCATAGAGTTTTTGTCAAGCACAGTTATATTGAGTGAAGAAATTTTCAAACCATCTTCATCTGTCTCAATAACAACTGCAGAAATACGCAAAACTAACACTTGCTCTGTTTCGGTATTTTTTAATTCCATAACAAAGCTCGCTAAATAAATATTAGGTTTAATAAACTTTTCTGCTTCTTCACTGAAAGTTAAATTACATTTAACGTTGGTTAACGTTAAAAATGTTTTTAATGCCGCTTTAATCGCAGGTAAACCGTGAATACTACCATTCTGCATCAAACCGAATATATCTGCATCATCAGTGAAATTTTTGTAGCTTTCTTCAATATTTTTATCTTCAAGATGTGAAGCAAAAATACTTTTAACAAAATCTACAACTTTAAAATTGGTTTCACTCATACTACCGCCCCCCAGGGTATAATTAACCAATCATAGTACAAGTTTAACATAAAAAAATAAATTTATCAATATTTTTTGTTAAAAATATTGATAAATTACCCCAAAAACAAAAACTTCCCGAATTTTTCGGGAAGTTTTTACTTACTTTTTCAATTCTAATGTTTTAGTAATCATTGATTTCACAACAGATAAAGCAGTTAAGTTTGCCTGATATGCATTAGAAGCTGCCATCAAGTCAATCATTTCTTCTGTTGTATCAACATTTGAATATGTAACATAGCCTTCTTCGTCTGCAAGTGGATTTGTCGGGTCGTAAACCTTTGTAAACTCACGTTCACTTTCAACAACTTCGGCAATTCTTACGCCACCGCCTTGAGCATTTGAAAGTTCGTCAGCGAAAGTCATTGCACGTTCTTCTAAAACAACTTGTTGTCTTCTGTATGGTTCGCCACTTTCAGTCATTGTTGTTTTTTCATTTGCTATGTTTTGTGTAATAATATCTGTTCTGAACCGTTCAGCAGTTAAAGCAGAACCAACTATATTTAATGAATTACAAAATCCCATAATTAATCACCTTATTTCATATTACTGTTTAATACGTAACCGAATTTATCGAACTCAGATTTAACCTTACCGAGCAACATACTATATTGAGCGTATGCCTTATAAAGTTCAATACTCTCTTTTTCCATATTAACGTTATTACCATCTGAACGTGTTGAAGCCGTAGGGTCATCAACAACCTGTGTTTCAATAATATTCTGAGCAGTTACGTTTCTGCTTTCTTCACTGAGAACGTTAATAAAGTCAAGTTGTTTTGCTTTATAACCGGGAGTTTCAACGTTTGCAATATTTTGCATGTGAAGTTCCTGCTTTGTCCAGGTAAGATTTGTACCCGCCTCAAGTAACTTGAAATCATATGAATTAAAAAACATAGTAGGGTTCTCCTTTAATATTAAAACCTTTATACTACTGCACCTGATGTACGTGCAATTTTATCAGCCTGAACGTATGTATCACGAAGTTCTTTTATCATAACGATAACGTCATCAACCTGTGAAAAATCTTTTTTAATATTCGCCTGAATTGCAACGTTTAAGAAATACTCGTAAAGTTGGTCAAGATTTTTAGAAACCTCATACTTAAAATCGAGATTACCTCTTAAATATCTGAAAATCGCCTGTGCCTTCTGAAGATTTTTATTAACTCCCACAATATCATTTTTACTGTGAGCAACTTTTGCTAATTCAAAATCTTTCATAGCGGCATCGTACAACGCAGTAAGCATTTCAACAGCAGTCATTGACATAACGGATTGTTGCTGATACTGCTGTTTGTACTGTTGGTACGGATTATTTACCATAATACACCCTCATTTTATACTATTTCTCTGAAAAAATCAATAGGTAAATTGTTGACCTAAATATGCACTCTGTGAACTATAGTTAGAAATGATAGTTTCCATAGCATTAAATTGCTTCCAATATCTATCTTTTTCTTTGTTATATCTTGTATTAAGAAGTGAAATTCTTTCGTCAATTCTTTTAAGTTCAGCAGCAAGTGTAGAGTTAGTCTGTGTTGCTTTTAACTCAGTTGCGCCAGCCATACGAACCAATTCACCCGGAGAACTAGCGCTTACTTTCGCTGTTTTATCCATTATATTTGTAAGCTTATCTGCAAGACCATTTTCGCCAACAAATAATTTTTCAACTTCTTCTGGATTTTCTGAAAGTGCTTTTTTAAGAGCTTCTTCATCAATAACAAGCTTACCTTTATCATCCATATTGCTTGACGTTTCAATACCTATGTTATAAAGGGCAATCTCTGATGTATTTGAACGCGTATAAAGAGCACTTCGCATATTTTGAAGGAAAGTACGGATTGTTGAGTCACCGTGAAGAAGACCTTGTTTAGATTTTTCTTCCCATTTTTCAATCTGGCTTTCAGTCATTTCATCTCTCTGAGCATCTGTAAGCGGAGCATATTTACGATACGTAGCATCCGCATTAACGTAGCCATTGAGTTTTTCAATCATTTTGTTATATTCTTCAACAAAAGATTTAATTGTATTGAAAACAGTTTCAGTATCGCGTTCTGTTGTAACTTTTGTTTCTTCGTAACCGATTACGTTACCCGAAGCATCGTATTTAGCCTGACTTACGTCTGTAAGTTGTAAAGTAATGCCTTCAATTGTAAAGTTATTTGAAGTTCTTGAGAACTCGTTACCATTGATTGAAACAATAGCATCTGTACCCGCTTTTACAGCATCCTGATTAAGTACACCATCTATAAAATTGTCGGCACCAAATATTTTTGATAAGAAGTCACCAGATGTTTCAGTTATTGAAATGCCATATTTTGAACCAGATTCAGTTGCTTCGATTGAGAATGAGTCCGAAATTGAAGAATATGAAAGTTTAACACCGGCATCACTCTTATTTACGGCACTTATAACATCAGCTATTGTATTTTCACCTGTGAAACTGAATTTTTCACCATTTATTTCGAATGAGAAATTGTCACCAGTTAAGCCTAATGAGCTCAATTTAGAAGATGTACTGATTCTTGTTGAAGAACCCGGGTCGAAACCTAAAAACGAAGCATTAGAGCCTGTAATTTTTAATTCGTGTCCTGACTCACCATTGAAATCAACTGCTAAACTCAAATTTTTATTGCCATCAATCTCATCAACATTAAGTTTTACATAATCGCCGAACTTTTGTGAAATTTCTGTCTCTAACGCACTTATTATAGAGTCTTCTGTTATATTGCCGTCTACATCAGTAATATCTTCCGCTTTAAGAGTTATAGCTTTTTGTGCGCCATCTAAAGAAAGGGTAAAGGTAAATTCGCCATAAGTGTCTATAGCTGATTTCAATTCTTCAACATTAACAGTTCCACCTTTAAGAACAGACTCTTCACCACTTACATTGACAGAAGATGATAACTTTGTTTTAGAAGCAAGTTGTTTTACAATTATGTTCATATCTTCTGTTGAAGCACCAGCTGCAGAAGATATTATTTTAACAGCATTACCACCAGAAACTTTAGACGTCATAGTATTAAAGAATGCAGATGAAGCTAAATTGTTCTTGCTACTTGCGCCATAAGAAGTATTGAAAAATTTACTTGAAAAACTATTGATTGTTGTAATAACGTCACGATAGTTTTCTATTTTCCACTCTGTTTGTGTTTTTAATGCATTTTGTTTATCTATTTTCGATTGTGTACCAGATAATAATTTTTCAACTAAACTATCGGTATCCATACCAGAAATCATACCTGAAAAACCATTATTTGAACTTACAGATGATGTTGAGTTTACACTAGCCATAAAAACAACTCCTTTTCTTAGTAATCGTTTGATTATATCTTGATATTTCTCGAAACGTTAACAGTTGTAAAACTTGTTCCGTGAACAGATTTATAATATCTCTGGGTTGCCGCTTCGCCACCCTGATTAAAATTCTGAATTTTGTTGAGAATTTTTTCTTTTTCGTATTCTATTCTGTTTTTTATAACGTCGTCGTTACTATTTATTCTGTTTAACACAGCGTTTACAGAAAGCACTTCAATATAAACTTTAGAAAGTTCTTCGGTTAAATCACTTTTTTCACAAACATTGTTAAGAACACTTCTTATTTCGTTATTCATACTTGCAAATTCACGAAGTTTATCATCTAAAAGTTTAATTTCATCAACGAGTTTGCCACGTTTTTCGGTACAACTTAAAAGTTCTTCCTGTGGCACAACTGCCATTGATTCCGTTATTTTTTCAACTTCTGAAAGAAGCTTTGTTTTTTCCTGGAGGCAACCGATTACATCTTCAATTAAAGACATATCGAACACTCCCTTCATATACTATTTGTTAAGCTTTTGCACCATAGATTTAAGATTTGCCTTTGGCATAACCGGTACTGATGCAGCAGCCTGTTTATTAGCCTGAATGGTCTGGTATAATTCTTCACGCCAGATTTTACATTCTTTAGGTGCTGTAACACCGACTCTGACCTGGTTGTTAATATCAACTATTTTTAATTCAATGGGCTCTTTAAGACCTTCAACCTCAATAATTAAAGATTCGCCTTCTTTTCGTGTTAATAATAACATCTTAATTACCCCCTTCTAAAATAGGGTGTCTCACGGGGTAATTCTGTTCTAAAATAACCTGAGAAGCAACACCTGAAGTAGTATTAATAATAATCGGACTTTTGAGATTTACTGTTGACTTATTAAATTCCTCCTTTACGGAAAGAACAACCCAACAAGAATAATCTCCTGTGCCTAAACTTTTTTCAACATCTTCGGTAATTTCGGGCTTATAAAAATCTTCAAATGCTGATGGGTCAAATAACAAGAAACAAAGCCCTGGTTCTTCTAATGACTGAAGCCACACAATCTGTTCACCGATTTCTTCATCAAAAATCATTGTATATCTTGTGTAATCATCAAAACCAAAAATTGGTTGTTTAAAAACTAAAATCTTTGAATCAGGAATTTCTCTTTCGCCAAAGTCTCTTGTTTTATAAATCATATTTTTAACTCCTTAAATCTTAATTACTCTGCGTCTGCTTCGTAACCAGGGTCTGAACTTTTAGGAAAATAATTAGGACCACCAACATATTCAATATCCACGCTTGCTCTCTGAACAACATTAAACTTAACACTACCTGCGATATAAGTCATTGAACGGTCAAGTTCCTGCCAGTTTATATCTACGTCAGCAGGTTTATAATCCAAATTAAGTTCATTTGGTTCCCAAGATATATTAGGACCTACGCTTGGGAAGAAAGCTGTAACAAGCTGCGGATTAGTTTCAGCAAGTCTTTTCTGTGCTATGATTGAAGGTATATTTGCACCCTCGTGAATATTAGACATCTGCTGACCAATATTTACATATTCTCTTGTCATTTCAGATGCATGCTGTTTACCGCGATTTGCTTCGTAACTGATTCTGTCACCCATAGTCATAAGACCGATTGATTTACGGCTTTCGTAACTATCGATTTTAACAGATATATTCTTCGCATCTATTTTTAAAGTAGATGGAGTCGTCTGCACATGCATATCACGTATAGTATCGTTATCGTACTCTAATTTTGCAGGAGTTACTTCTAATTCATACTTACCAGGAGTAGTTTTAATTTCAATAACTTGCATTTAAATCCCTTCCTCTAATCTAAAATTAAATCCATTTAATTCGTTTATGTTCAAATATCTTTTATCTTAAATAATCCCATAATGAAACAGGAAGTATTTTTGAACCCATCTGAATAACAGCTTTTAAAATATAGTCATTCATAGATTGCTGTGTTGCTTCTTCAGCATCATTGATACCAACAAGCTCATCAATTCTGAATTTGTAGTTATCAACCTGATTAGTAAGTCTTGTTTCCATTGTATCAAGGAAATTGGTTTTGGCACCGATATCCGTAACGTTAGTTCTGAAAACGTCAACTCTATCAACAAGTTGGTCTTGCAATTTAGATAATTCGTCTAAATCATAATTAACCAATTTATCTTCTATTTCAGTCAATATGTTAATTATGTTATTTGGCATACCGTCATCTGTTGTACCAAAGCCTAATACCTGGATACCTGAGAAAGATGCTTCAAAACCTGAAACTGAATTGAATGAAACGCCATCTACACGAACACCAAGACCGATATCTATAAACAACGGGTTATCCATCGCAATATCCTGCTCAATACCATTCGCATCTACATAATATCTACTCCCATCAGTTCTCTCTAAAACAGAATCTACATCTATTCCGTTATAAAGAAGCTTACCATCATCACTTAATGAAAATGGTGCAACCTTTGCAGTAGAACCACCGAATGGATATTTAGTTGCAAATTTCATATTAGCAAACTGAATAAGTTCTTCTTTCATAGATTTGATTTCAGATGCTATTGTAACTCTACCGGCTTCACCAGTTGTTTCGGAAGTTGCTTTAACAAGTTTCGTACCAATTATTTCATTAAGAACATCGTTCATTGACATCATTGAGTCTTCAACTGCTTTGAACTCACTGTTAATAGCCTGAACGTTAGAAAGTTGTTTTTCAGATTTGAAAAGTTCAACTCTCGAATTAAGCATTCTCGTACCTGCAGAAACATCATCTGACAATTTTGTAAAACGATTACCAGAAGCAATTTTCATATTTGTTTCTGCATAATCGGTTCTTGCATTATTGAGATATTTAAGATAATTTCTTTGTGTTGTTTTATCTGCAACTCTCATTGCTAATTCATCCTTTCACTAAACTAATTAACTTTAGAGTCCTACTCGACCCATTCTATTAATAATTGTATCAAGTAAATCATCCATCGCTGTCATAAGACGGGACGCTGCCTGATATGCCTTTTGATAAACAATCATATCTGCCGCTTCCTCGTCAGATGAAACTGCAGAGATTGAATCTCTCTGAGCCTGGAAGTCGTCTGCAACAAGCTCTGTTGCTTCATTTCTTCCTTCCTGGAAACTGATTTCTGTAGCAAGTTTACCTAAAAAGTCAATTTCATATTCAGCAAATGTACCAGTAAAGGTTTCACCATAAGCTTCAAATGTGAATTTATCTTCAATAAGAGCAGATGCTAAATTAGAAGCGTAATCTTCAATTGTTTCTGCTCTGTTGTAAATAAAGTAACCAGCTGCATTGTTAACCCATTCATCACTGAGAGAAATATTTGCCGCCGTAACAGGTGCTTTTGAATTTGTTTTACCACTTTCAGTTTTTGCTGCGAGTAAAATCTTATAAACTGTTTTACCTTCCGCATCAACTTTAGGTTGACCTGTTGCTTCATCATATTCCGGAATTGAATTGTTTGCAATTTTTGCAAATGCACTTGCAATTGAGTCAATTCTATCACGATAATACATAAGACCATTTGCAGAAGTTTCGTTACCGCTTTGCATACAAGGTCCACGACCGTTAAGGAATTCAACGTAAGCGTGAATTGTACCACCTGTAAGTCCTACGTTCTTACCTGTATCACTCCATGTAACAGCTACTGTACCATCCTGATTCTGATAAAGGTTAAGAACGTTGTACTTAACACCATCTATTGCATTGTGGTCACCGATATCAACATCAATTGTACCATCCATATTTTCAGTAACGTGAATATCACAATACTCTGAAAGTTCATCTAAAAGAAGATTTCTTTGGTCCAATAATTCATTTGACTGATAATCATTATCTGTTGCGATATTATCACGAAGGGTTTTATTTATATGAGCAATCTGCTCTAATATTCTGTTTGTTTTATCAACAGTAACGTTCATATCTGTGTACTGTTGTTTAAGAACGTTGTCAAGTCTTGCATTCATTTGTGAAAGAACCTGAGTCAAGTTCTTGAAAGCAGACATTACAAGGTTTGCTTCAGAGTCAGAAACCGGAGAACTTATAAAGTTCTGAAGATTGGTGTAAATCTGCTCAATAGCACCCATAAGACCAGATTGGTCTGTAACGTCAGCACCATCACCTAAAGCAGACTGAATATCTGAAAGAATTGTTGCTGACTGATCGTGGTAACAAGCCTGAGAGTTTTCTTCTCTGAATCTTTTATCAAGGAAAGCATCTCTCATCTGACTTATACTTGTAGCCTGAACACCTTGACCTGCAAGACCAATTCCATTGTACGCAACACGCTGAGTAGAAGTATTGACTGCGATAACCGCTCTGTCAACTCTCTGACGTGTATAGCCTTCTGTATCTGCATTGGCAATATTGTTGCCAACTATATCTAAAGATTTCTGGTTTGTAAAAACTGAACTTTTGGCAGTTTCAATGCCCATAAAGGTAGGTCTCAATTGTAACACTCCTTATATTTTCTCTTCGAAAGACGAACTCGACCATTTTGCATTTGAACCGGTTGAAGTGTAAACACCTGTTTCATCTTCTGGTTGTTGTTGCAAAATAGTATTCGCTATTTTGAGGTTAGATTTTGCAATATCTATCGAAATTCTGTTGAGTCTTTGTATTTCTTCAACAAGTGATCTTAATTCATTTAATATTAAAGTGAAACTCTGTTTTTCTTTTTCATCTGTTATTTTTTCGATTATATCTTCAGCTTTCATATCACTGAAACCAGCTTTTTCCTGTGCTGAAATTCTTTTCTTTTCTAAACTCTCGAGTTTCATAATTGTAGCCTGTTGAGATTGAAGAACCGTACTAAGATTATTCATATCACTATCTAAAAGTGCACGTCTCTTTTCAGTTTCGAAGTCAAGCATTTTTTTGCACTCAACAAGACATTCTTCTAAAACAGCCTTATATTTTTTTATGTTATCCTGCATTATTTTCTCCATTATCTGCTGAATCCGATTACGTTACTCATAATTGCACCAGCAATTTCAGTTGATGAAATCGGACAAGCATCTCCCTGATATTTTTCTTTCAACTCTTTAATTCTCTCTGAATCAGCAGGTTTGTTGTAAGCAACTTTATAATTCATAACTGCTTTTTCATAAGTTGTTTTCTCGGTACCCTTAGCACCGAAATCAACAATATCTGTGTTAGAAGCCTTAACTGATGCTTCTGAAGATTTAACAGTGGTATCCTTTGTATAAACACTGTTAACGTTGTTTCTTGTGTAATAATTTCTGATTGAATTGATATCCACGAATTTTTCCTCCTTTTAGGATAAATTTATACGCCGACAAGAGACACTTCTGCTCTTGTTTTTATATCTCACTTATAATTGTTCTACGAATTTTAAAAAACTAAAGCGAAAAAACAAATTTTTTTAATATTTTTTAAATTTTTTTATTTTTATATTTTTCACTTTTACTCTTTTATTTTTTCGGACTATGTGCTATAATTAAATATTAAGGAGTGATTCGATTGGCAAAGATAATTTCTTTGATAAACGAAAAAGGCGGCGTAGGTAAAACATCTTCCGCAAACGCTATTGCTGTTTGCTTAAAACACAAGAACTACAAAGTACTTGGTGTGGATTTTGATAAGCAAGGTTATTTCTCTTATAGTGTTGGCGCTGAAACACGTGAAAGTCCAACTATCTATGATGTAATAAAACAACGAGTGAGTGTTATTGATGCTATACAACACACACCTGTTATAGATATTCTTCCTACGGATGGGCTTTTAGGAAACATTGAAAAGGAATACTATGGTCCTGGTTCAGAAATACTGTTAAAAGAAGCTTTATCACCACTTGATTCGATGTACGATTACATTATCATTGACTCACCACCGGAATTAGGTCTTATTTCTGCCAATGTTCTTACTGCATCAAATTTGGTCTTAATTCCGGCTCTTTGTGATTTTTTCAGTTTGCAAGGTGTTATTCAGGTTCACGAAACTATAAACAGAATAAAATGCGCTATAAATCCCGATCTTGTTTTAGGCGGTATGTTCCTTTGCCGTTACTATCCCCGTGAAGAATTAAGTCGCGTTGCAAAAGAAACTGCTGTAAAACTTTGCGAAAACCTCAATATGAATTTACTTAATACAACAATCCGTCACAGTACAGTTATAACAAATGCTATGACTGCTGCTCAGGACGATTTAATTGAATTTGCTCCAAAAAATCCTGTTGTAAAAGACTATATCTCGTTAGTTGATGAACTTTTCGAAAGGGGGCTTTTATAATGGCTAAATCTAAAAGAGAACTTGATAAAGATTTAATGTTCCAGAAGATTTTACCAGCTATTGCTGATAATCCTTTTTCAACTGTTTACCAGAACAACCATTTAGGCGAAGATGCTACCCCGGAAGAAAAAAGCAACCACGATGCTTTTCAAGCTCTTCGTAAAAAAGTTTTTTCAAGCACGTATATGTGTGAACCTGAAAACGAAATTTCTGTTATAAATATAATGGAAAACTTAATTTTGGGTTATCTTGATTCGGCTATGAAAAAATTCAATGTTTGCACTTGTGACAAATGTAAATGTTACGTCGTTGCATTCGCATTAAATGCCGCTGAATCAAAATATGTATCAGGCACACCTGAAGAATTACGAAAAGCAGAAGAAGAAATTCCACAAAAAGTAATTACAGATGCTTTAATAAAAGCAGTTATAAGTCTTCGTACAAATCCACAACACTAAATTCGCTACGCGAAAATGCAGAATGCTGAATGCAAAATGCAGAATTTCGGAAGGCTACGCCTTGATTTTAATTAAACATCTATAAAAGCAACAAGTTCTATCATTCATAGTTTATTACAAACTAAAAATGATAGAACTTTTTCATTTCTTATAATTCTAACCACTAACGACTATCAACTAACAACTTACTTAATTTTATTAACCTGATAAATCACTTCAGAACCAATCTGGTCTAATGGCAACTGGCGCGAAATACCACCAATTTTGTACGCTTCCATTGGCATACCATAAACAACGCAAGTTTCCTTATCCTGACCAATTGTATAAGCTCCGGTATCCTTAAGGAATTTAATTCCTTTAGCACCATCGGCACCCATACCAGTAAGAATAACACCTACGGCGTTTTTACCAGCAGTTTTAGCTACGGAGTCAAACATTACGTCAACAGATGGACAGTGACCACTCACCTTTTCACCACGTTGACTTCTTATATAGTAACCTTTGGCATCTTGCTTCAAAGTGAGATGATATTCACCCGCTGCAATTATAATCTGACCAGGTACAACTCTGTCATAATCTTCAGCCTCTTTTACACGCATCTTACAGATTTTATCAAGTCTTTGTGCATAAAGGTCTGTAAATTTAGGTGGCATGTGCTGAACAATAACAACACCCGGTGTGTTTTCCGGAAAATCTTTAACAACTTCAATAATTGCTTCAGTACCACCTGTTGAAGCACCAATAGCAATAACAGCCTTACTACTTGCTTTAACACTCGCCATAGAAGCCAATGATGATACTGTTGACGGTTTCTGTGTAACTTCAGCAACCGGCTTCATTCTTTTAACTTTAGCTTTTGAAGCAACTTTAACTTTTTCAGTTAATTCAACAAAGAATTCTTTTATAGCTTCTTGACTTGCATCAGGTTTTTTAACAAAATCAACTGCACCTGCATCAAGAGCGTCGAGAGCATTTATAGGAAGTGAACTTACAACAACTACTGGAATCTGTCTTTTGGGTATAAGTGTTTTCAAGAACTCAATACCATTCATCCCAGGCATTTCAACGTCAAGAGTTACAACATCCGGGTTCAATTCTTCAATTTTCCCCATCGCATCTTTTGCATTGATAGCACTACCAACAACTTCAATCTCTTTATCCTGACTCAAAGAGAGTTGTAATTTAGTTCTGAAAATAATAGAGTCGTCAACAATAAGAACCTTAATTGACAATCTATTCACCGACTTTCATTATTTTTTTGTAATTTTCTGATATGTAGAAGGCTTAACGTACGTGTAGCCTGTGTACTCTTTATCTATTGACTCAGAATGCCCAATAAACAAATAACCACCTTCTGCCGTAGCATCATAAAACCTTTTAACAAGTTTATTTGTTGTTTCTGCATCAAAATAAATCATAACGTTACGACAGAAAATTATATCAAATGGTTTTTTATAAACAATCTGGTCCATAAGATTAAATATTTTAAAAATAACTTCTTTGCGCATCGTTTCAGAAATCTGATAAGTTCCATCAGGTTGCATTTTAAAATATTTTGTTCGCCATGTAGGTGGTAAATCCGTAAGATTATCAGCAGAATACACACCAAGTTTTGCTTTTTCAAGAACGGCTGTAGAAATATCTGTTGCAAGTATTCTTGTATCCCACTGAGATTTTCTCGGACCAAAATACTGGTCAATTGTCATAGCAATATTATATGCTTCCTGCCCTGCAGAACATCCCGCACTCCAAATTCGAAGTTCACGCTGTCTGCGTTTTTCAAGGTCTGGTAATGCTACATTTTGAAGAAATTCAAAATGCTCATTTTCTCTGCCGAAATATGAATGGTTAGTAGTGATTTTGTTTAAGAACAAATTCATTTCTGTACCACTCTTATCATTAAGAAGCATATTGAAGTATTGGTCAAAACTCAAAAAACCTTTCGTTTTAAGAGTCTGCGAAAGCCTACCTTCAATTAATTGCCTTTTTTTTCTTAAATCTATACCATAAGTTCTATAAACAAATGACACAATCTTTTCAAATTCAGCATCAGTGATATTAACTATCGGACTATTCTGAGCAACCATAATCGTCATCCTTTTTGTATAACAAAACAAAGCCTACTGTGGCTTTGTTTTGTTGTGGTTTAAATTAATTATAATTGAAGAGCGTTAACATCTTGCTCCAAGAACTTGTCACAATCAATATTGAGAACAATCTTATCGCCAATTTCAGAAACTGAATCGAGATAATTGCTAACTACATCGCCCATATCCGGTGGTGCAACAAGTTGTTCTTGTTCTACTGTAACAACTTCAGAAACGCGGTCAACGATTAAACCTACACTTGTATCATTAACTTCTAATACTACGATACATGTCTGGCTGTCATATTCACGCTCTGGCATAGCAAATTTAAGACGAACATCAATTACAGGAACTACGCCACCACGAAGGTTTATAATACCTTTAACGTATTCTGGTGTACCTGGAATATCAGTAATTTTTGGAACCTGAATAATTTCTCTTACTGATGTAAGCGATAAGCCATAATATGCTTCATCAATTCTGAATAATAAATATCTATTACTTAATTCTTCAATTACATCTGTGTTCATTGTTGCATTTTCGTTCATAATAAAAACTCCT
The DNA here is from genome assembly GCA_045533655.1 of Acutalibacteraceae bacterium. Taxonomy (GTDB): domain Bacteria; phylum Bacillota; class Clostridia; order Oscillospirales; family Acutalibacteraceae; genus DTU089. Next base: position 10,726 of record JAZSIE010000013.1, on the reverse strand, counting down.
TATTTCTTATTGTTTGTTATAAGTGTTGCAGCATCTATAATAAGGCTTATGCTACCATCGCCCAAAATACTACAACCTGAAAGACCCATTTTCTTCAAGCCATAATGATTGAAAAGTGTTGGGAATGGTTTTACAACAACCTGATATTCGCCTAAAAGTTCATCTGCAAAGAAGCAAGCGTTACCATTACCACTTTCAACTTGTATAAGAAGACCATCTGTAAATGGTTTTTCTTTATCACCTATATCAAATACCTTGTGCAATCTATAAATCGGGTAACATTCACCACGAATCATAATCATTTCAGCACCATTTGTGTTTTTAACAATCGAAGACTCGTCTGTTAATCTGAACAACTGTTTGATTGATGTGATTGGTAAAGTAAAGATATTGTTACCTACGCCAATATTCATACCATCAACAATTGCGATTGTAAGCGGAATTTTAATTGTAAATGTTGTACCTTCATCCTTAACGCTGTTAATTGAAATAGAGCCGTTAATCTGCTCGATATTCTTTCTTACAACGTCCATACCAACGCCTCTGCCTGAGAATTCAGTAACAGTAGTGTTAGTTGAGAAACCTGCAGCCATAATAAGCTGGAATGCTTCTTTATCTGTATATTCACTTTCAGGTTTTGTTAAAATACCTTTTTCCTTCGCTTTAGCAATAAGTTTTTGTGGGTCAAGACCAGCACCATCATCAGCAACGTCGATTAAAATTTCGCCACCCGCATTACGAGCATAAAGAGTAACTGTACCAGTTTCTGGTTTACCTAATTCTCTACGACGTTCAGGAGACTCAATAGCGTGGTCAACAGCATTTCTTACCATGTGCATAAGTGGGTCAACAATCATATCGTTGATTGTTTTATCAACTTCTGTATCTTCACCTATTGTAACAAGTTCAACCTTTTTATCAAGTTTCTTACTTGTATCACGAACGATTCTGCTCATTTTATGGAACGTACCTTGAAGCGGAACCATTCTTATAGACATAACAATATCCTGAAGTTCATCAGTCAATTTATCTAATTCACGAAGAGATTTTGTAAAGTTATCAAGTTTTAAATCCTGAATATCAGGGTTACGTGCAACCATAGACTCTGTTGTAACAATTTCACCAACAAGATCCATAAGTTTATCTAATTTTGCCTGATTAACACTTAAAAGACTTTGTTTTGCATTATCTTTTGCAGAAGCCTTAGGTTGAGCTGCTTTTGGTTGTGGTGCTGCAGATTTTGCGGCAGCAACTTCTTTTGCAATAGCTTCGGTTTTTATTTCTTCAATACCAGCAGCTTTCAACTCTGCTTCAACGACTGCAGGGTCTTCAACAGAAGTGGTTTCTTCAACTACTCCGCCTTTAGATACAACTTCATAACTTTTAACGCTTAATGCCGACTCAACAGTTTCAATTGCTTCTTGTAAAGCATCTGCTGGTGTTATTGTAATAAATAAACCTTTTTTCTCGATTTCAGCCGCAGTTTCAGGGTCATTTTCAATATTTGCAGGGATTGTTTTTACTGAGTCACAAACTTTTTCAAGTTGAGTAACAATCATAAAGCCACGAATATTTTCCATCTGACAACCGTCGTCAAAGAAAATATGAAGTGTTTCTGAATTTTCATCAGCTTCAATAACTGTTGCTGAATCAGCAGTTCCTGCAGTTTCTGAAGGTTCTGCACTCTCTGCTGGTGCTTCCCCCTTTAATATAGCAACCTGTGCGTGAATCTTATCAATAAGTTCAGTCGGATCGCTTGGTTCGTATACCCCTGTACGAATCTGATTAAGTTCATCCTTAAGAAAATCAGATGACTGGAATACAAGGTCGAATATTGTATCAAAAACAACTTTAAGTTTTTCTGGATTATCTCTGAGTATGTAGAAAACGTCTTCGATAGAATGTGCAAGATTTGACATTCCCTCAAAGTTCATCATAGCAGCAGAACCCTTAATTGTATGTGTGATTCTGAAAATCGTATTAATATTGTCATCATCAATGTTATGAGCTTTTTCAGAGACAATAAGAACCTCGTCCAATTCCTCTAACATAGTATCGGTTTCATGGACAAAAACATCCAACATGGCTTCCATTCCGGGTTCAACAATTCCCATATTGTAAGACCTCCTTAAATTTCTATATTGCAATTATAGCACATATCCAGACCAAATTACAATATACCTATAATATATTTAACCATTATTTTCAGAAAAAATCAAGAGTTTTTTATATATTTTGACAAAATAACTTGATTTTATCTGTTTTTTTGTGCTATATTATTAAATGTATTAACATAGAGTTATTGTGCGTTGTTACTAAATTTTCACAAAAAGGAGTTGTTTTGGTTGGCTGACGTTTTAAGAATTGTCACACCTTATGTAAACAAAAACCAATCTGCCCAACTGAAACCGCAGGTTGAACCTACTGTTCCTTTTAATATATTAGACCCGACAAAAGTTATTCAGACCCATAACCAAAGCGAACTTTTAAAACACAACACAAATTTTCTTGAAGGTCATGATGCTCCCACACTTCTTCTCACGCTTTTAAGAGACCCTGCCGTTGCGGCAACGTATCTAAAAAACATTTATCTTTTAGAAGAAACCTTCAAACTTCTCACAGCAAAAAACACAACTACAACAGAACAGATTGAACAATATGTTAATGGTATGTTTGTAGCTCCAGAAGATATCGCTAACGAAATGGTACGTCAGGAGAAAGAGTCCACTGGTTTCAAAGGCGAAATTTTCGATTTACTAAGAAAAATCTGTTCAGAGAATCCCGACAACACACCACTTTTAAAAGCTGTTGCAAACGAACTAAAATCGATAAACAACCTTGTTTATAAAGACGATATTCTTGGTGCTGTTATAAACAATCTTACTTTTATAAAAAACAACGTAGCAACAAGTCAGGATTTAGTAAGTAAATTAACTAACCTTATAATTAAGTTTTCGTCTAATGAAGCGTATGAAAACTTCCCCCAGTTAAAAGCAGAAACACTTTCTGTGCTTAAAGAAATTGAAGAAAGTATATTCTTCACACCAAAACTTGCAAAAAACGTTTCAATTACAACTTATAATCTATCGAGATTTAATGATAGCATTGATTTCTTTAAAGAAGCTACGTTTAATCTTAAACGTCTTATAAATCTTGATGACAGACGAGAACTAACAAGAATCATTGATGAATTCACAAACAAATATCAAGCCGGTGGTTTTCACAGACTCACCCACGAGGCTTCACCTTTTCATTCAAAGGTTATTGATTCGCTTGTTTCTTTGCTTAATTTCCAGACAGCTTCAAGTAAAGAAAGTATTACAGACGTTGCAAAGACGGAGCAGATATTGCACAGTCTCTTGTCATCTCCTTGTAACTTCACTCCGTTATTACATTTTATTATACCATCTGTTTTTGGCGACGTTCGTTCATTCGCTGAAATGTGGATTAATCCGCAGAGCGATGAAACCGACTACCCGGAAAGCACTCATAAAGGCAAAGGTATTCACTTTTTAATGGTTATGGATATAGATGGTGTTGGCAGATTTGAAGTCGAATTTTTCGCTCACGAATCGCCAAAATTAATCGACCTTAATCTCTACTGTCCAAGTGGATTAGAACCACAATTCACAAATATGGTAAGAACCTTACCACAATTACTTACCAATTCCACTTACAGAATAGGCAGAGCAAAGGTTGATTCAGTAAAAGAGCCACGCTCGCTTATGGATGTTTTTAAATCGCTTCCATACAGACGAGTAGGTGTTGACGTAACAGTATAAAACTTGAGGAGGTTTTAAATATGAGAAAATATGCAAACAAAATGACAATCAGAGGCAAACTTATGTCAGCGTTCGTAGGGGTATCTGTTTTAGTTCTTTTTATGGGTATTCTTACAGGTAAGTCTACAGCATCATTGAACAATGGTTATTATGACGTTGTTGTAAATGACGGTTTTGCTCAAGGTGATATTGGCCGCACAGTACAAGCATTCTGTCTTATTGATGAGTATATTCACGACTATATTTCTTACTATGATGAAGAACGCCGTGACTTCTGTCGTTCACAAATGGCAATGTATCAGGAACAGTTTGATACATATTTTGCCGCTATTGAACCCACTTTAAAAACAGATGAAGAAAAGGCTCTCTATGCTGAAGCGAAATCTGCCTTTGAATCTTATGGTAAGGTTGCTGCTGATATTATGGCAGCACGTGAAGCTGGTGATGACAAAGAGCTAATTATTGAACTTCAGGCAAGACTTATTGACGAGCTTGATGTTGAATATGATAAAATTGATTCTGCTCTCAACGAGATATTAGAAATTAAAGTCTCTGAAGGTGATGCAACTGTAGCTTCTGTAAAATCAGAAGGCAATAAAATGGCAATTCTTGTTATGGTACTTGTTATCATTATTTGTGTAGTTGCCATCACTTATGGCTTCGTTCTTTCAGCTATGATTGCAAAGCCTGTTAAAAAATACGCTAAAAGACTCGAATTACTTGCTGAAGGCGATTTGGATTCGCCGGTTCCTTCAACAAAAGCAGAAGATGAAACCGGTATTCTTTACAAAGCAACTGTTAAAATTACAGAAAATATGAGTAACATCATCAACGACCAGAGTGCTCTTTTAGGTGAAGTTGCAAAAGGTAATCTCAACGTTGAATCTGATAACTCTGAGGCTTACGTTGGCGGATTCCAGCCACTCCTTACATCATTTGATAAAATTGTTGTTGACTTAACAGATACAATGTACCAGATTTACCAAGGTTCAGAACAAGTTGCAAATGGTGCAGACCAAGTTGCAAGTGGTGCTCAGGCTCTTTCACAGGGTGCTACTGAACAAGCAAGTAGTGTTGAAGAACTTTCAGCTACAATCGTTGAAATTTCAGAACATATTAACCATACTGCTAAAAATGCAGTTGAAGCTACTGAACAGGCAAATGTTGCTTCAGATGGTATCAACGAAAGTAATGCTCAGATGCAAGAGATGGTTGTTGCAATGAATGACATTACTAATACATCTAACGAAATCAGTAAAATTATTAAAACTATTGACGATATCGCATTCCAGACAAACATCTTAGCTCTTAATGCGGCAGTTGAAGCAGCAAGAGCAGGTGCTGCTGGTAAAGGTTTTGCGGTTGTTGCTGACGAAGTAAGAAACCTTGCAGCAAAATCTGCAGAAGCAGCTAAGAGCACAACAGTTCTTATTGAAAGTGCTATTAAAGCTATTGAAAATGGTACAAAGATTGCAGACGAAACTGCTAACTCACTCTTAGAAGTTGTAGAAAAAGTTAATGCAGTATCTGCAAAGATTGATGAAATTGCTTCTGCTTCAGAGGAACAAGCAACAGCAGTTACTCAGCTTAAAACTGGTATTGAACAGATTTCTGCAGTTGTTCAGACAAACTCAGCAACTTCAGAAGAAAGCGCTTCTGCTTCAGAAGAACTTTCAGGTCAGGCTCAGATGCTCAAACAAATTATTGGCGCCTTTAAGCTTAAAGACGTTTCAACACAAGCAAGTTTCGATGTTCCTGAAATCAACAACTACGATTCATCAAACGACTACAATTTTGATGGATTCGACGATAAATATTAATTTTTATAACAATTAAAAAAATCCAAAAGAAAGGATGGTGCAAATGGAATCGCCAAAATCAAAACAAGCGGTTGCCTTGAAGTACAATCAAGACCAAGATATGGCGCCTATTGTTATTGCTTCGGGCTACGGCGAAGTTGCCGAAAGAATTATTGATATAGCAGAAACCGAAGGTATTCCGGTTTATCGTGATGACAGTGCATCATCCGTTCTTTGTATGCTTGACGTAGGAACACAAATTCCACGTGAACTTTATGAAACAGTTGCAATAATTTATGCACAGATTTTAGCAACTGCTTCGCAGACAAAGCAGACTGGTAAAACAATTAATAAAAAATAAAAAAAGTTCTGTACCGTTCTGGTACAGAACTTTTTTATTAACCAATCATTTTTAATCTTTCTGCCGTTTCTTTTTCTGGAAGCGTTGCATTATAAAGAATTGTCCATAATGCAATGAAACCAAAAAGAGCTGGGATTAAATAAAAAATAGGTGCAATTGAAAGTTCTTCAATCTGAGCAATAAAAGGTGCTAAAAACGAATCAATAAAATCTAATATACTGATTTCACCTGAAACAAATGGCGCTACAGTATTATCAAAAAGCATAACAAATAACAAAGAAGAAGCAATACCAGCAAAAGATGATGCGATTACTTTTCTGTTATCCTTACAAGCAATTGCAAAAACTACCGTTAAAACAGCACAGATTGCGATTAAAACAAACGCAAAACACATAGCGAAAAATGAAGGAATAACCATTTCTACTTTTTGAAGTATTTCTGATGAAGAATTTCCATCAGCAAACAATGATACAAAATCTTTTAATCTATAAATAGATAAAGAATCCGCCATACCCTTAGGTGCTTCAGACAAACCAAATTCTTCCATCGCATTGATTATTGTCTCATTACCTGCAAGTTGACCTATCGTAAATATACCTTGCAGCGCTGTTGATGAAACGTAATAATACATATACGGAGCAAACACTAACGCTGGTAAAACCGCCAACGCACAAAGTACAGAAATAATTTTATAAACGTATTTCATATTATTTACCTACCATTCTTATTTCTTATCCCAAGATGAGTTAAGTTGAACTGTTCTGTTGAAAATCATATTTTCAGGTGTTGAATCCTTATCTACACAGAAGTATCCGTTTCGCATAAACTGGAATGAACTTTCAGGTTTAGCATCCTTAATTGTTTCTTCAATAAGACAATCTTTGAGAACAATAAGCGAATCTTTATTAATTACACTTGGGAATTCTTCGTCTGAAACAGAAGCAGGGTCTTCAACAGTAAAGAGTCTGTCGTAAAGACGAACTTCTGCTTTGAATGCATTAGGACCAGCCCAGTGAATTGTGCCTTTGACTTTTCTGCCATCTGGTGAGTTACCACCTTTTGAAGCTGGATCATAAGTACAGTGAATTGCAGTAACTTCACCATTTTCATCTAAATCGTAAGAAGTACAAGTTAAGAAATATGCACCTCTGAAACGAACTTCGTTACCAGGGAAGAGTCTGAAATATTTTTTTACAGGCTCAATCATAAAGTCAGATTTTTCAACGTAGATTTCTTTACCAAAAGTAATCTTTGCTTTACCTAATTCTGGTCTTTCTGGGTGAATATCAACTTCAACCTCTTCAGTCTGACCTTCAGGATAGTTATCAATAATAACTTTGAGTGGGTCTAAAACTGCCATGGCTCTTGGTGCAGATGCATTAAGGTCGTCTCTTACACAAGACTCAAGAAGACCATAATCAACAACGCTATAAGCCTTTGAAACACCAACTTTTTCTATAAATGTACGGATTGATGATGCTGGGTAGCCACGTCTTCTCATACCACAAATAGTAGCCATTCGTGGGTCATCCCAACCGCTAACCATATTTTCAGTAACAAGACGGATATTCTTACGCTTACTTGTAATACAGTAGTTAATATTAAGTCTTGCAAACTCAATCTGTCTTGGTGGTTCTTTAAAACCGATTTGTTCAATAAACCAGTTATATAGTGGTCTGTGATTTTCAAATTCCAATGAGCAAAGAGAATAAGTAACTTCTTCTTTAGCATCAGAAAGTGGGTGTGCAAAGTCATACATTGGGTAAACACACCATTTGTTACCAGTCTGGTGATGTTCTACGTGAGCAATTCTGTATATAACAGGGTCACGCATATTCATATTTGGTGAAGCCATATCAATTTTAGCTCTTAATACTTTTTCACCATCTTTAAACTCACCTTTAGTCATTCTTTCGAATAAATCAAGGTTTTCTTCTATACTTCTGTCTCTGTAAGGACTGTTTTTGCCAGGTTCTGTGAGAGTTCCACGATATTCTCTTATTTCATCTGCAGAAAGGTCGCACACGTAAGCCTTACCGTCTTTAATAAGCTTAATTGCACATTCGTAAATGAAATCAAAATAACTTGAAGCAAAAAGGCATTTATCCCACTTAAAGCCTAACCATTCGATATCTTCTTTTATTGATTCAACGTATTCAAGGTCTTCTTTAGCAGGGTTTGTATCGTCAAGTCTTAAATTACAAACGCCACCATATTTTAAAGCAGTTGTGAAGTCAATGCAGATAGCCTTTGTGTGACCTATATGAAGATAACCGTTTGGTTCAGGTGGAAAACGAGTCTGAACGCGGGTGTTCACACCTTCTCTTAATTCTTCATCAATAATATCGTGAATAAAGTTTGATAAACCTTCTGTGTTTATAATTTCTTCCATAATTACAACTCCTTAAATGTTGCTAAGTCTTTTAATTACTTCGTCTTTACCCAAAAGTTTCATTATTGAATAAAGGTCTGGTGTGTTTTTTCTGCCTGTAACTGCTAAACGTATAACAGTTGAAACGTCACCAACGTGACCTTTGAAGTTCTCTGGATTTTGTTTATATTCTTTAACGTTTGGTGTAAATCCTAAAGGTTCACAAAGTTCCTTAATTTTATTAAACCACGTATCTTTATCATCATTAGTGTCATACACTTTAACGTATTCTGCTAAAATTGCTTTTGCATCTTCCATTTTAATATTTTCCGGAAGTTCAAATGCAGGAACATAATATTCATTAAACATATATGAATAATAATCTTTAATCTCACACCATTTTGAAATATCTTTTCGAGGTTTTGCACTTTCACGGTCAATATTTACCATTTCAGTTGAAAATGCTTTATCTTTTGTAAACACTTTATAGAAATCCTCATCATATTTCTTTGCCCATTCTGAAACAAGATTATAAACCTCGTCTGCTCTCATAACAGAAATTACGTTTTTACTTACATCATTAAGCTTAACAAGGTCAAAAAGGCAACCTGACGGACTCATCTTTTTAAGATTAAACGGAAAACTGAAAGCATCTTCTTTTGGATTTGCTCTGCGCCAATCTTCAAAATTCGAGTTAAGCAACGTAAGAAGATACTCAATAAGACTTCCTTTCGGGAACCCTTGTTCGACAAAATAACTTACTGCTGCTTCAGGGTCTTTTCGTTTTGAAAGTTTACGCTTTGTACCATCTTCTTCATCTATTTTCATAACCTGAGGTGTGTGTGCATATTTAGGCACTTTAAATCCACACGCTTTAAAAAGAGCTATATGTTTAGGAACAGACGATATCCATTCCTCACCTCTTATTACATGAGTTGTTCTCATAAAATGGTCATCACAAGCGTGTGCAAAATGATACGTTGGAATTCCATCTGATTTAAGTAAAACTTCATCAATAACGTTTTCGGGCATTTCAATTTTACCACGAATCATATCTTCAAACATAATTCGTTTATCTTCTTGTCCTTCTGAACGAAAACGCAAAACGTAAGGTTTATTTTCTTTAAGATTTTTTTCAATTTCTTCTAAAGTCAAATCACGGCATTTTGCATATTTACCAAAATAGCCGGTAATTAAAGCGCCGTCTTTTTCTTGAGTTGCTCTTAAATCTGTTAATTCTTCTGAGGTGCAGAAACAAGGATACGCAAGACCTTGTTCTACTAAAAATTTTGCAACTACATGATAAATACCTGCACGCTGACTTTGTGTGTAAGGTCCATAAGCGCCTTTCTCTTCATTGAAGCCTGTAACACCTTCGTCAAAACCTATTCCAAAAGAATCAAAACCATTGATAATAGCAGAAACGCCGTCATCTATTTCACGTTTTTTATCTGTATCTTCAATACGAAGGTACGAAACACCATTTGTTGCCTTTGCTGTAAGCACATCTACAAGTGCACCAAAAAGACCACCTATATGTAAATAACCTGTCGGACTTGGTGCAAAACGTGTAACTCTTGCTCCCTCTTTTAAATCCCTTTCAGGATATCTTTTTTCTAAATCTTCTATTGTTTCTGTTACATCAGGAAAAAGAAGATTTGCTAAAATTTTGCAATCGTAGTTCATAATAAACTCCATTCATTATAAAAGAAAATAATATATCATCTTATTATCGCAGAAAATCGTAAAAGTATCAAGAGTTTTTCAAATTTTTTTGTATTTTTATTAAAAAGAACTGTAAAAACTGAAGTTTTTACAGTTCTTTTTGGTTTATCTTTTTACTGAAGAAGTTGTGATGTAAGCACTTGTTACGCTACCGCTCTTTGCTTTTACGCAATATTTGTATTTTACTCCACTCTTTGCGGTTGTATCTTTGTAACTTGTTGTAGTAACTGTTTTTTGTTTTTTAAAGCTCGACCATTTCTTTTTCTTTGCATCGTAGGTCTTTCTGTATACTACGTATTCTGTTGCTCCTGTGCTTTCTTTCCAGCTAAGATTTATTCCATCTGTTCCTTTTGCTACTGTTATTTCTGGTGCCGCAAGGTAAAGTATTGCCGTTGTTGCTGAACTTGTTTGGCCCTGACTTCCCTTTATTGCTTTCACCTTATACTTATACTCTACACCACTTACTACCGTTGTGTCTGTAAATGTTTTAGCATTTGATTTTGCAGTACCAACCTGAGCAAATTTTGTCCAAGTACCATTCTGGAGTTCTGAGCGATATATTTTGAAGCTACTTGCTCCCTTAACTGCACTCCAGCTTACTTTTACTCCTGTTTTTGCTTTTGCTACCTTCGCTGTTGTTTGTGTTAAGTAATACATTGAATTCGATGCTTCTTTATCGCACACTACT
>JAZSIE010000028.1:0-58931 GCA_045533655.1 Acutalibacteraceae bacterium | reverse complement strand
ATTTCTACAATAACGAAAGAATTCAATTAAAAACAAAACTGACTCCGCTTGAAAAACGAAATCAGTTTGTTGCTTAAAATTTAATATTTAACACCATAGGGGGTGTTTTTTGTACTGTCCGCACAAATTGGGGCAGTTCATTTTTCGGGAGTTTATTTTTTTCTCAATAGTCACTGACCACTGAAATTAATAATTTTCTTTTCTAACTTCAAAGTAACTTTGTGGGTGAGCACATACAGGGCAGATTTCTGCTGCTTTTTTACCCATTACGAGATGTCCGCAGTTTCTGCATTCCCACATTGTTTCTTCTGTTTTTTCAAATACCTGTTGCATTTCGATATTTTTGAGTAAAGCTCTGTAACGCTCTTCGTGAGCCTTTTCAATTTCGCCAACTTTTCTGAATTTTTCGGCTAAATCAAAAAAGCCTTCTTCTTCAGCTTCTTTAGCAAAGCGGTCATACATATCAGTCCACTCGTAATTTTCGCCCTCTGCTGCTTTTGCAAGGTTTTTAGCTGTGTCACTTAATTCACCTAAAGCTTTAAACCACATTTTTGCGTGTTCTTTTTCGTTATTTGCAGTTTCTTCAAAAATAGCAGAAATCTGTTGGTAGCCCTCTTTTTTAGCAACAGAAGCGAAATAAGTGTATTTATTTCTTGCCTGACTTTCACCGGCAAATGCTTCCATTAAATTCTTTTCTGTTTTTGAACCTTTAAGTTCCATAGTTAACACTCCTTTTAAATAATTAATTGTATAATTCTATTCTAACCAAAATTTCACAAATGTCAATTTTTTTGATAATTCTTTCAACTCAAATTTTATTTCATTTGATTTTTTGTAAAATATACTTGACATTTAGAAATATATGTGATACTATCTGTAATATGAAAGGGGCGATTAATTGAAGAATTTAAAATTAAAAGTTGCAAGGGTTGCTAAAGATTTATCGCAAGAAGAGTTAGCAAACCTTGTAGGCGTGACAAGACAAACAATTAATATGATTGAAAAAGGCAACTACAATCCGACACTTAATTTATGTATTACTATTTGCAAAGTGTTAGATAAGACCTTAGACGAAATTTTCTGGGAGGATGAAAATAATGAAAACAAACAATGAAAGAAAAAAGAAAAAAGTTAGTTTATTAAGGGATATTCTTTCCATCGAGCTATTTAGTAAAAAAGCTTGGGAAAATGATAAAGATGAAATGATAACATACGAAAGAAATAAACTTTCATACACAGGAATGAATATATTAAGCATCTTATTAGTTGTTTATTCTATTTGTGCAGATACTTTTGATTTAACAAAAAATATCAGCACATCAATTTTCTTCATATTAGGTATAACAAACTATTTTATGCTTATAGGATTTTGTAAAACAGGAGTTGTTAAGCATACACAAGCACAAAATTCACTCATTTACACATTAATAACTCTCCCCGGCGCTTTTGGTGTGCTTGTTAATATTCCTTTTAGCGAATACAAATATGGTGGAGCTACTTTTATTCTTTGTATCCCATTTGCTATTTTACTCTACCAAATAGCAAATACCATTTACAAAAAATCACAAAAAGTTGAAAACGAAGATTAAACAAAAAAACACTCTGTTGGTATTTTATCAACAGAGTGTTTTTATTTATGACTTATCTTAAGAAGAACTACATGTTATTCCTATTAAAAACTGATTATTTTTGATGCAGAAGGCTTTTTATTCACCCCGATGGCGTACAAAGGTACGTCGAGCGGGTGAAAAAATGACTTATGCGCAAAAAGAACAGTTTTTACACATTAAAATGTTCAACTTCTTCTTTAAGCGTTCCCGCTAAACGATTTAATTCGTTTGTAGAAGCGGCACTTTGTTGCGCCGTAGCAGAGTTAGATTGAACTGCATTTGTAAGTTGTTCAATACCTAACGTAATTTGTTTAATAGCGACTTCTTGCTCTTTAGATGCTTCAGTAATGCCATCCATAAGACCGGCAAACTGACCGATAGATGAGTGAATTGCTTTGAGAGAGTCGTCTGTTTCGTTAGTTAATTCGCCACCGACTTTAACAGAACGAGAACTCATTTCAACAAGTTGCATTGTATTTTTAGCTGCTTCTGCAGATTTTGCCGCAAGGTTTCGAACTTCATCAGCAACAACTGCAAAGCCCTTACCTGCCGCACCAGCTCTTGCTGCTTCAACTGCAGCGTTGAGTGAAAGAATGTTAGTCTGGAATGCGATATCGTCAATCATTTTAACGATTTTTTCAATTTCTTCTGATGAACGTTGAATTTCATCCATAGACTCTTTCATTTCGTTCATCTTTCTACTACCTGTTTCAACGGTATCAACAATATTTTTAAGAAGGTCTGACGCTTCAATTGTAGCATCTGCATTCTTACCAACATTTGTCTGAATATCGTTTGTCATTGAACTGATTTCTTCAAGCGTTGATGCTTCTTGTGAAGTGTTAAAAGCAAGAAGTTGTGCAGATGAAGAAAGTGCATCTGAACCAGAAGCAACCTGTTCACTTACTTCTTTAATACCAGAAATAGTAGTTTTTAAGTTACCACGGATTTTTGTGAGTGCTTCTCTTATCTGCTTATAGTCGCCGTGATATTCTAAATCACTTGTAACGTTTAAGTTACCTTCGCTAAGTTCTGATAAGAAACGTTCAATATCTTTAATATAAGCGGAGAAATCTTTAATTGTACTAACCATTGCCTCATTAAGAATCTGAGTTTCGTCGCCACGATGTGTAACTGGTGTTTCGCCGTGTAAGTCACCTTCAACAACTTTAACGAGTCTGTTTGTTGTAGCAACAATTGGAGCTGCAATTTGTTTTGCAATTAACTGACCAACCCAGTAAGCAAGGAAGAAAAGAACAATAACAATAACAACCAACGCAATACCTATTGACACGGCTTGATTGTATGTAGCATTTTCACTTGTTCCATAAACCATTGAATAACCATATTCTGAAACCGCTGTTTGTGCAACAGTCATTTTTTCGCCATTAACCTTTGCTTCAGAAACGCTTGAACCTTCAACTGCTAAGTTTGCAACAACCGTTTCCAAACCGAAACTTTCTACGAGATTATTATTTGTTGTATCAACGTCATAATCCGCTGAAAGAATTATTCTGCCAGTAGCATCAACAACAAAACCAATATCTGTTTCATTTAATTTTAAAGCGCCTAAAATTGCACTGAAATAATCTTCTGCCAATTCACCGATGATTATACCGTCTTCACGTTTCAAAGCAACAAGTGTAACGTAGTCACCTTCTTCATTTGTAATGTAAGGTGTAACTACCATAAACTCGGTGTTCGCTGATTCAACTATATCTTTAACAGCAGTATAATCGTAACCATCAAACGAACCGTGGAAGAAAACTTTTTCAAAAGTTGCATCGCCCTCAAGACTCTCTTCCGCTTCTAAAAGACAATCTGTAAGGTAAATAATTTCTTCATTAAAAGTTTTTTCTGCAATAGAAGTAACTGTTTTTCCATTCTGCTCAGTATTTGCACTCGAAATCGAAAATACACCAATTTCGGCTGCGATTGTTACAATTAAAGATGCAACAACAACACTGATACAAGAAAGTCTTAACATTCTTCTTTTAAGTGTAGTTTTCATAAAAACACCCTTTCACACCAACAAGGTATTATATATTTCTTATATTTTACCATATATTTCTGTGTTTATTGTTCTAAATTGGAAAATTAAGAAAAATAGTGGTCAGTGGTCAATTTATAAAAACAACTACACCCTCTCATTCTTAGATTTACAATAATCTTTAGAGTGAGTATATTCGAACCAAATATGCCTTAAATGTCCGATTTCACGCACCTTTTGTATTTTTTTGTCTTGATATACGCCAGTATAACTACGCCAAAGAAAATCCAAAATGCACGTAAACTCGGACATTTTAGGTTCTGCGAAGTTTAATACTTGGCAATTTTTTCTGTAACAAGGCAAAACTCGCAGGAATACTGTTGTATTTCAAGAGTTTTAACGACGTTACGGGGAAAAGTGACTGTATTAAACCATATCTGGTTCGAACACACTCACTCTAAATAAGAGAATGTAGTTTTTTATTTTAACTATCAACTGACCACTGACTTACTAACCGCTGAACCAACTACATCTCCCAACTGCCTAACCAATTTGCAAATTCGGTGTAGAGAGTTTCCATTTCTTTAGTTAGTTCTGCTTCATTGTTCAAGGTATAAACGTAATCTTCCGTGTCAAATTTTTCAATATATTTATACTCGCTTGTGTAGTTTTTATCTTCAAGTTCTTTTAATGCTTTATTTGCAAGTGCTTCTGCTTTTCTTACGTTTTCTACAAGGTCAGAAAAAGCATCTTTATCTACCGCTTCAATTTTAGCTATAATACCATCGAAATAGCCATCTTCATTGAGTTCATTACAAGTTGAGTGCTACTACCGGCAGGTCCCACAATAACAGAATAGTAACCGGCATTATTGGTTATACCTTCACTGACTTGTGTAGCAACGTTAAAAGCAAGAACACCAATACCCGCAGAAATAATAATAGAAAGTACAATTAAAACTATCTGCACTTTTTTTACAGCCATATTTTTGAGAGCGAATTTAAACATTTTAATCACTCTCCTTTTCTGTTACTGTGTCTCGCATTCCGCTTGTCATCTCGTTCATATCAATAACAACGTCGAAATACTTACAGAGTCTGTCATCATGAGTAACAGCAATAAGAGTCTTGCCTTTTGAAACAGAAACAAGTTCTTTTATAACTTGTTCACCTATTGCAAAATTAAGGTTGCCTGTTGGTTCATCTGCAAGAATAATCTGTGGTTTTTTAACTAACGCTCTTGCAATTGCGACACGCTGTTTCTGACCAGTAAATGTAACGTTTTTCACAGGACAACATATTATAATTTAGATGGTAATTAAACAAAAAAGGAGTTTTTTGATGAATAACTTATCAAACGTATATAATGCAAACAATTTGCATTGGCAACCATCTTGCCCTAAAACAGCATTACCAGGTGATACAGCAGTTACTATGGCTTACGTGCCGTATCAACTTGATATGAACGTTTATTGCCCAGAAGTTGCTTTACAGAACGGAACGTTGTTCCCCGTTCTTGACAAGCCGTTTTTTGGAGGTAGATGTAAATGAATGAAAGAAATAAACTTTTACAGAAACTTTCAGCCGCTCAATTCGCAGTGTGGGAGCTTCATTTGTACCTCGACACACACCCTTGCGACCAGAATGCAGTTGTTCTTTGCAAAAAGCATGAGAAAGAAGCAGAGATGCTTCGCCAGGAATACACAGAAAAGTACGGCGCACTTACACCAGAGTGCTGTAACACTACAGAATGGCTTAGTGACCCTTGGCCATGGGATTATACAGGAGGAGTGTGCTAATCTATGTTCAGTTATGAGAAAAAACTTCAATATCCGGTAAACATTAAGAACCCCAACCCAGCACTTGCAAAGGTTATAATCAGTCAGTACGGGGGCCCCGACGGTGAACTCGGCGCTTCATTACGCTACCTTTCACAAAGATTTTCAATGCCTTACCCAGAATTAAAAGGACTTCTTACGGACGTTGGCGTTGAAGAATTGGGGCACCTTGAGATGATTGGTGCAATTGTGTATCAATTGACACGAAATCTCACTATTGACGAGATTAAAAAGGCTGGCTTTGATGCGTACTTTACAGACCACACAACAGGCGTATACCCTACTGCTGCAAGTGGTGCGCCATACAGTGCATTCTCAATGCAGGTCAAGGGCGACGTTATTGCCGACCTTCACGAAGACCTTGCAGCAGAACAAAAAGCGAGAGTCACCTACGACAATCTCTTAAGACTCATAGACGACCCTGACGTTCGTGACCCGATTAAATTCCTTCGCGAACGTGAAGTTGTGCACTATCAAAGGTTTGGAGAAGGACTCAGGATTGCCACTGATAAATTGGATAGCAAGAATTTTTATGCATTCAACCCGAGTTTTGATAAACATTGTAACAAGAAATGATTTTGCAAAACACCACCCGCCAAAATGGTGGGTGGTGTTTCAAGTTATATCCTTTTAATAAACCCATAACTCTTTTTGAAATAGCCTTGTGATTCATAAAATTTGTGGGCATCTTCTCGTGGTAAACCACTATTTAGAAGTACAACTTCTATATTATTTCCTTTTGCCCATTGTTCTGCTGTTTTAAGCAACTGAGTACCTATACCTTTTCTACGATATTCTTTTGATACTGCAAGAGCAATTATTTTCATACCTTCGTTTTCTAATTCAAAAGCAAGGTAATTAACACAACCTATATAGCCTACTACCTTGTCACCATCACAAGCAACAAATATCTGATAGTTACCTCGTTTCATCATTTCATCCACCCGATTTTTTAAACTATCAAGCTCGCAGTTATATCCCAAATCATTTTCAAGTATATCTCGTATAGCGGAAATATCTCCGCTTTCATATTTTCTGTAAATCATAGTTTAATCACCTTTTTATACTAAAACTCTAGCTTTTCACCATTTGAATATATTATTCCATCAATTACTTTTATCTTTAAAATAATTGTATTGGTATCGTTTTCGTTTGTGTGTCCATTATCATACCAAGATGAAAACGCTTTCCTTAATCTATCGGCTAAATCCTTATTTTCTTCGAGACGAATATAACCTAAACTCTCACCAATACCATGACCTGAAAACCATTCACCGCAAATAGCAACAACAGGATTTTGATTGATATGCTTCATTTTGTTTGTTATAGAATTTGTAATAGTATAAAACGAACCATCTATATAAATTGCATTAACATTCCTAACCCAAGGTTTATTATCACTATCAATTGTAGCAATAGACACTAACGAATCAGTTCCAAATCTTTCTTTTAATATTTTTTCAATTTCTTTATTCATAATAAATATCCTCAAACAAACTTATTAAGTTGGTCAACATAACCTCGTAAACACTAATTATTCCGCAGTAGTTGCATACAACAATTTTTCGTCTATCTCACCAAGTGTAAAAATAGTTTTATTTTTCCAGATATGGTTATCAATATCTTTTATTATAATCGACACATTCAAGTTTTTGTTTTTTTCTGACACATCAAAATCATGACCACGATACCCAAACACATCATAAATTGAACCATACACTGGTGCTATCGTTATCGCTTCATTTGGCTCAACAAATGATTTTTCTTGTTTTATTGCCCAGACATTTTCTCTGGTGCCCAATTCATATCTTTCTTTAGTTTTTTTATCATAGGCTTCTAAGGTGATTGACTTGATTACTAAGGTTTTATTCCCAGTATTTCTAACTATGATAAAAAATGAATTATATATATCATCCCAAACCATATTTGATTCTAGTTTCTTTACATTTTTAGACCAAAAGCTGTTCCACATTGAAATAACAATTGCAACAAATGATAATATTATTGGAGCGAATATACCTACATAATCCCAAACATCTTTTTCTAAAACCTTAATAAGTTCATCCATTCAAACACCTTCTACCCAATTGATAAAGCCTCATATGTTCGTGTAACTAAGTTCAATTTACTTTCGAATTCACACAAAATCCCATCGAGTTCTGTTAGATTTTTAGCTAACTTAGTTTTTTCTTGTAATTCCCATATATCTTTCGTACTAATTGAGTTTGAACTAGGTTTAACCCAATATCCCATAAAATCGCTTCTTTCATTTTTCTTTAATTGTATCACATTTCACCGCTCTAATCAATGATATATTTATTTACTTTGCACCATAAATAGTGCTTTTTGAAAACAAAAACGCAAGAGCGAAGGTTGTAATTAACACATCACTTCCTTCGCTCTACTGAAATAAATACATCTGCGTATTACAAAACATTAGTTTATAATCTTTCTCATTATAACTTGTCCATCTTGTCTTGCAACTTCAACAAAGCCTGCTTTCTTATAAAGTTGCATAGGACCTTGGAAATCAAAGTTATCTCTTTTTTCGGAAAGTTTGGCATAGCCTTCGACAGCTACATATCCTTTTTCTTTTGCATCATTGCATACTCTTTCTATAAAAAGTGATGCAATCCCCACACCCCTATACTCAGGTGCGATTTCAAAGCAAACAATAGAAATAGTTTTTTCGCAAGCATTTTCTTTTGCAAAGTCAGGAACAAAACCTGAATAACTTTCGATATCTGCAGCATTACACCAACCAACAGACAAATCTCCATCAAAAGCCAAATAACCTTGAATTTTATTATTGTTAAGCATTTCTACTGCATACTTACGTAAAGTTTGTTTAATCCCATATTTTTTGAATTCCTTAACCATCCTTTTTATTGTTTTTTCATCTTGATTAGGTGATGTACAATAACAAGGACCATTAGGATTATCATCTGTAAATGCACGTTTATCAAAAAAATCTAAATAATCTTCGTTCAAATCTGATGTTAACGGTTTAATTGTTATATTCATTGTAGATTCCTCAAATCTTCATAAGCCTCTATTATCCACTGATGAGGCATTACCAATAAATTGTTATCAAATTGATATTTTATATAAGCGTAACAAGCTTCATTTAATTTGTTAAAAGAATTATATCACACTCTTACAAAACAAATCAACCAAACACAATATCATCAGCAGTTTTTGCGTTACTAAGGCTTTCAATAGTGGTATATTTTGCACCTCTGAAGAAACAGCCGGGTTTACTTCCAAGTGTAATTTCATTCTTCAATTCAATAGGCATACCATCAAAATAACACACATAATACTTTTTATCTTCTAAATATTTGAATTCTTTAACTTTTGCATAATGTGTTATTGCTGACACAGGTGCTCCACGATATATAGCTATATACTTCAGATTTTTTATTCTTGCCTGATTACAATTGCATGGATACCAACAAGGATTTTCTTTTCCACCCATAAAAGTATCATCAAATCCATCACCTACTGATGAAAAAATTACAACATCATTCTTTTTATAATTATCTGTTTCGAGTCTTTCTCTTACACTTATGCCCTCTTCAGTCAAAAGGTACTCCTCTGATTCGTTTAAAAACTTATTTATCGCTTCTTCAATTAAAGTAGTTCTGGAAAAACTTCTGGAACCACTCACATCTGCAAATATTTTATTTGTCATATCAATACGGTCTATAGTCTCGTCGTCAAGATAAACTGCGATTTGCTTTTTTGAGATTTTATTGTTTTTTAACAATTTCTCAAAGTATTCATTAGATTGTTTTTTCATATTTTATTCTCCTTTAGGTTTGTTTTAATCATATTATAAAGACTAATTGCAAACTTGTCAATATATTTAATATCATTTTTAATATTATTTATATCATTAATAGTATTATTTTTATCGTTTTAAGTATCTCTACTACTCTATTGCACACTTTTTTGCATTTTGACCGAAAGTTTTTTCAGGAATCAAAAAAACATCTCTCACTACCTTGTATTAGCGACTTTTTTTGAGTTTCGGCCACAAAAATTATTAGGCTTTATAATTTGTTTACAATTTTTACTCCTCAATCCTGTTATTAGCGACTTTTTTACATTTGTACGAAATTATTTTTTAAAACACCCTCTACTTGACAACGGACATTTCACACCCCAAAATAGGACCATCTTTTTCAAAAATTTACAAATTGTTTAAAATATCCCCCTACTATATAACGGACAATTTCCAACCAAAACCGGACCCCCAAACTTCAAAATTTCTGGAATTTTTCGCAAAAAAACAACGCCCACATCCGTGAGCGTTGTTTGAAATATTGTTTTTCGTTATAAAAATACATACAATAATGATACCAATGCGACCTAAGATTTACTAACCTCGCAAAACCTCCATTTTATTTTGATATTATAGAAGAGAATAAATATCACCGAACCCAATTAATTCAATATATTCTAACCATATATTCTTTCTTTTACATTAAAAGATTGTCCTAACTTATTATATTTATAAAATTTATATAAAATATAATTCTCTTTATCCATTTCATGTGTGGATAGTATTATTTGCTTATCAGAGAAATCATTACGTAGCACTTCAACTAAAGAAGATATATTTATATCGTCCATAGTCTGAACTGGATCATCAATAAGAATAAAACCTATATCATCAGCTGACGCCTTTATATACTGCTTATTCATAGCAAAAAGAAAGGCCAAAACAAATCCTGAGAGTTGTCCAGAACTAAAAGTATTTAATATATCGTGTTTAGCATCCCCGTTCGAAACAAATCTCATTTCGTCTCTACTCACAAAAACACCTAATCCATTTTGATAATCTTGAAGTATTTTACCTGTATATATCAATAGTGGTACTCTTAATTGTTTCAATGTAATATTCTTGTATTCTTCCACAGATTTTTCATATATTTTACTCAAATCATATAAACGTTTACGTATCTTTGTCAAACATTCTTTTCTAACAATTAATGTCTTCATCTCATTCTTAACATCATAAATTTCTATATTTTCCTTTTCTAAAACAACCCCTTCTAAATACTTTAATTTTTCTTTCATTTTTTCTATGCTAATTTTCCCCTTAATATAATTCATTTCTAAACCATAAAGTGCATCCACTTTTTCATACTCGTATTTAATATTTAGATCATTAAAATCTTTGTTATCGATATTCTTAACTAGTTTCGATAATATTCTTTGTATCTCTAACACCGCATCACTAAGATTTATTTTATAATCATAATCGATGTTCTCTAAATATTCAGCAACTTTTTCAGCATTGGTTACTCTTCCAGAATTACTAACAAACTTTTTAAAAGTTATCCCCTTCTGTATTAATAAATTTATAACATTTTCATCCAAATTATCCACATATGGATGAATTATCAGTTTTACCTTTTTTATTTCCCTGTTTAATGCCTCTGTTTTTGTTAATAGTTTTCTCCCCAAACATCCGCTTTTAAATTGCAACATCTTATTCGCTTCATCAAAACCTGCCTCCAATAAAGTTACATCAGAAAACTCCGAATTACAAAATGGACATACTGGTGAATCTTTGTAATACTCTTCCTTTACATTTTTCAAAACATTTCGTGCATTTATTATTTTATCAGCTCTTTTTTGTGTAACTGATAAATTTCTTCTCAAATCAAAAATTTCACTTATAAGATTATTAATTAAAGAAAAATCGAATTCTTTCAATTCTGGAACAAAACGCTTTAAAATATCAATGTCTTCTTCATTGTAATCAGCAACATCTGGTATATCCCCTCTAAATAGTTTGCTGCTCTTATATATTTGGATCGTACAATCCCACTTTTTTATCTGTTCTTCTACTTTTTGTAGAGACAACGAATTATTGATTATATATTCTTTATAAGTTACAAAATCTTCTATAGATTTTCCTTTTAGTATTCTCGTAATATCGTTATTCCATTGGTAATGCCTATAATCATTTTCATTCTCACAGAAAGATATTAGTCTTTTCAATGTTAATGCCGCTTTTTTCACAGCATTTATATTATGCTCTGAGATATTTGAACAATCCCAAAAATACAAATTTGCATCTTTTTCATACAACCCCAAATATACAGGCTCAACTTTCTCCGTTGCATCCTGTATATTATTTAATAATGTTTTTAGTTTTACCGCTTTCTTTTTTAACTCATTTTCTAATCTTATAATCTCATCATTGATAAGATAACCACTAGACCCATTCTTGTTCCCAATAAGGTTTAATACAATTTGTTTTCTTTCTTCTACAAAACTTGTATTCAAGAGAATATTCATAGCATTTTTTCGATCAGTAATAGACCTTTTTAAAAAATGTACCGACTCAGCTTGTGAAATATAATAGTACACATTAAAATTTTTAGCACGATATCTTATTAGTTCCTCATTATCTATAAAATCACTCCACGCTTCGTACTTATTAAGATACTCTACCAAATCTTCTGTGGGAATAAATTTATTAGTTTTACCATATCTAACCGAATTTTTAATCTCTAATTTGTGATTGTTATTTGATATTTTAGCAAACAATGTAAGAATATCGTCCGATGTTTTTTTTAAAGTTAACACAATATAACCATCTTTATTTGCTTCATTAAGTAAAATATTCTTACCTAAATTTGTATGCTTGTTCTCTATTTCTTTATCAAGTCTTGTAATATTTTTAGAAAAAATCAATTCTATAGCATCAAAGAACGTGGTTTTCCCAAAACCATTCGGTCCCGATAACACAACAGGACTGTTTTCGCTATTAAATTTGAATTCATAAAACTTTGCATCATTAAAACATTTGAAATTTTTTACACGTAAATTATAAATTTTATATTGCATCACTCTGCCTCCTCAATTAATTTACTTAGTATTAAATCAATTTCTTTTTCTGTAATATCAAACTCCTCTAATACTATCATATCTTCTATCCCAATTCTTTTTAATTCAATCGCTTTATCATACTTTGTCAAATTACCGTCCAATGCATCCGTAACAATTCTTTCCAAAGAAATATCGTTAGATGTTGCTTTAAATTTATATTGTAAAAACGGCACTTTTGAAAAAAGTCTAATTACAAGTTCATAGACACTATTATAATTTTTCCCGTTCATAAGAGAATAATAATTCTCTTCTTCATCTGCCAACTCTGAAAGTATTTCAACAATATTTTTATCATTATAATCAATTAATATATCAATTAATCCTTTAACTTGCTTTTCAGTATATGGCAAAATATATCTTTTAAAATAATTTGGCGATTCTTCAATTGAATAAATTAAATTTCTATATTGACTCAACATATTAATTTCGGAAAATTTAACTAGATATATGGCTGATGTATTTTTATCAATCTGTGCTACTATCTCATTATTTTTAAAAGATTTGATTATTGAGTTTTTTATCCCTTGTACGTTATTATCTTCATCAATATATTCTTTCTCTAATTTATTTAATTCATTTCTTATAAGAGTTTCCTCATTTGAGATTCCAGTACAATCAATAAAATTCAAGATAAAATAGTTTACAATATTTTTATCTTTATTGACAAAAAACATTCTATTTTCATTCTCCCAAATCTTAAAATAATTGTATTGTTCAAACAATTTCAGCATTATATTTTTCATTATTTCAATTCTCCTAACGCTATTTTTTTATCTACAAGTCTGATAACTTTAGGTTTATTACAATCTTTTCTAATATTTTCAATTGTAAAAGAAGTCAAGCCTTTTATTTCATCCAATTCTTTTTCTGTTAACACATTTATTTTTCCACCATCAATAAACAAGGATTCCTCACGCAATTCATTTGTGATTAGCACATCACATTCAAACAATAACGATTTATCCGAAAGGTTTTTGAGTTCCTGGATCATTTTTTTCTGAAATTGTTCCTTATTACAACTACTATCTAATGTTAACCTATATGTTATACCACCATCTTTTATTGCTTGGTATACATCATTCCCGGTAAGATGAAGAAATTTTATTTCTTTCAAAAGATTTAAAAATAAATCTGAAATCAAATCATCATGTGGTAAATTATTATTTTTACCAATTTGGGGTGTACTCAATATCAAATTATGTATTATATTTTCTATATCCAATCTATCTTTGCTATTCAAACAACTAATTTCTTTGAGCAAATTACACTCCTTAGAATCCTTACAATCGCTACAATTACTGTTTTTACAATAAATACTTGAATATTCTGCAAAAGCATCTCTAATACTCTTCAAAACTTGAAAATATTGATAAGCAACTGTATCTATTTTTTCGTGATAATCCACCTCAATTTTTTCTAATATATCTTTAAAAGGTAATACACATGGCTTTCCAGTATACCTTTCAATATAATTCTCAGTTATTAATTTTTTCATATACAAAAACAAATAATCGTATACTAACGAAGAATAATCAACATCTACAAAAGTGTACTGAGGACATCTTAATTTCAATATTTCCACAATCACTTCATATGCTTTTTTTCTAACTTCTTTTGAATTATCAAACTTGTCATTATATTCAAAAAGATAAATATTATCTAAATTTAAACTACTCTCGCATCTTTCTTTAGCATCTTGTATAATAGTCTTATAGTGTTCCAATTCACTATTTATTTTGTTTATTGTAGTTTTTATCTTTTCTATATCCTTTGAATTGCCTGAAACATATTTTATCAATCTATAAGCATCACCTTTTTTATGATTACCCGATATATTTTCCATAACAATATACTTATTTTCTATTTCCGTACTCGTAATATCTTTTTTTTCAATTATTTTTTTATTTAATTCTTTCCTAAGTGTATCAATATATTCTAATGTTTTTGAAACAAAATCTGTGGGTAATTTTCCATTATTAGATATATGAAAAAAACCACTTTTTGCACCACTTTGCAAAATTCCAATTACAAATGCAAACTTATCTTTTTCATCTAAATTTATTGTCCCCATTTTTACTTGATGCAAAGAAACATTTTCTTTATTTTTTCTTATTGAAAAATCCTCTTGACCTTCAATTTGTACATCATAATCTAAAACATTTTCATTTTTTTGCAACAACTCAAGTATTTTTTTCAATGTTACATATAAAGTTATATGTCCTTGGTATTCATAAGCCTCCCATGATGTGATTGCACTTATAGGTTCAATTAACAAAATTTCCTTTTTCATACTAAAATTTTTATTAAAACTTTTCCTCTCTATTTTTTATCTACATATATATATGACAAAAAACAACAAAAGCTACATAAAAATTTTAAAGTTTTTAGAAAAATCAGCGTTTTGTATATATAGAGGTGTTTGGATTTAGTTAAAATCACAACAAAATATTGGTTTCGGATTGGAATTGTTGGCGGAGGGATGGGGTTAAAATGCAAGAACACCGAGAGTGAGGGGGTTAACCTTACTCTCGGTGTTAAGTCGTTTATTTGGGCGTTTGAGGGCTAAACTGGGCGAGATTTCGTGATAGTTTTAATCGTACCTCGTCAGTGATTCTGTCACGAGTTGAACCCCCAGACTGAACCAATTTATGAACGATTGTTTTTCAAGTTCGTTGCACAACTCATCTGCACAATCGTGTATTTTTTCATATCGTTCTTTTTGTTCTTCTGTGAGCGTTGATAATAATTTCTCCTGATTGCTCGAATACAATCGTAGTAAATCTTTATACTTATCATTGCCACGAATCATATTCTCACACGGACTTATCTTGCCTAAGTATAGATCTTCTATAGTTTTCATATGTTGCCCCCCTTTCATGCAACACAAACATATACCACAGAAGTTTTAGAAAGTCCAGATAAATGTTAAGAAAGCATTTAACCACTAATAATACAACTCCAATTGATTCACTATTACATAATACTCAATTGTTCTCCTGTAATTTCATCAAACACCTTAGGATAAACTATACGTTCAAATGAATCTATATCCAACAAAGCTTCTTCTAAAATTCCTTTTCTGTATAGAGAAACAAAGATAGCCGCTGCTTGTGCTTGACAATTTATTGATTTACTGGGATTAAACTCAATATCAGTAAATGCATCATATTCTATTATTTGTTTGGTAAGTTCGGTATTCATATTAAGAGCATTTATATACAACCAATTATAAAATAGTGTTTTCGGCGTAGTTTTATATGTTTTACCATTGATTTTAAATGCTATCAGCTTTCCGCTGTTTCTAAGTCGCATATCTTTTTTGGCTTCTTTCGAAGAAACATTTAAAAGATCCTTATATGGTCCACCGAATTCAAACACTTTGCTTGCTTGGAATACAGACTCTACAGAAAATCTCTTTCCATTATTATTTTCTATTATTAAATTAAAAGCACTAAGAGAAACACCTATAGGATTTGGTGATTTACTAGATATTTCTAAAATATTCATCCCGTTGTATTCCTTTAAAAAAGAAGCATGAAGACTTGATACACTTTTTTGTTTTTGAGTTTCCGAAAAGCCACTAAAAAATTCAAATTGAATATTTTTCTGAACAAATAAAATGTCTCTATCTGAAACAACAAATACTGGTCTAATAGCCATAAAGCCCTCCTATCTACTCCAATATTCATAGTCATGTCTAGGTCCGAAGTATTCACCTTCATTATCGCATGTTATACCAATTATTTCAAGTTGATAAGAATATTTTTCCATTGTTTTTTCATCAAGAAAAGCAATATGTTTTATCGCACTAACAGGGATATCATCAAACACGAGTATTTCTGCTTGGGGATCTGTGGTTTCATTATCTTGCAAACCCAATTGTGTTCTGATAGAATCATCTTTAAACAACAACTCAAAGTAATCAGAACTCTTTTTATCTTCTAATGAAATAGCCGTCATTTCATTACTAGCCGCATTAGTGAAACAGTAAGCACAATCCAATTTTGCAATTTTATATGCATCTAATATCAAAACAACCCAATTCTCTGTTTTATTTTCACATCTTAATTTATAAAACATTTTGTAATTAGGCCAAGTAACAGATACTGAAACTGAATTTAATTCCTCATCAAATCTATATTCATCATTATACGTATAATTAATACCTCCCTCATCTAAAGCATATCGCGATAACAAACCATTTTCCAGAATACTTAGAAGATTACTCTCACGCGTAAAATGAACAAAATTTTTTATTTTTCGTTTTTGTATTAAATCAAAAACTCGCTCTTTTTCAATAATCATTAAAATCACTCTCTTTTTGTTAATCAATTAAATAATTTTTAAGCAACAAAAACTCTCACATATCTTAACACCTCATTTAATTTTTGTTTTCATATATATATGTCAAAAAACGACAAAAGCTACATAAAAATTTTAAAGTTTTTAGAAAAATCAGCGTTTTGTATATATCGAGATATTCAGATTTAGTAAATTTCACAATAAAATATCACTTTCGGATTGAAATAGTTGGCGGAGGGTTGGGGTTAAAATGCAAGAACACCGAGAGTGAGGGATTAACCTTACTCTCGGTGTTAAGTCGTTTATTTGGGCATTTATGGGCTGAATTGGGCGAGATTTTGTGATAGTTCTAATCGTACCTTGCCAGTGATTCTGTCACGAGTTGGACACCCAGACTGAACCCATTTATGAACGATTGTTTTTCAAGCTCATTGCACAGTTCGTCTGCACAATCGTGTATCTTCCCGTATCGCTCTTTCTGTTCTTCTGTGAGCGTTGATAATAATTTCTCCTGATTGCTCGAATACAATCGTAGCAAATCTTTATACTTATCGTTACCACGAATCATATTCTCACACGGACTTATCTTGCCTAAGTATAAATCTTCTTGCGTTTAATATGTTGCACCCCTTTCATGCAACACAAACATATACCACAGAAGTTCGCATAAGTCCAGAGATTTTTTTAACTTTACAATGTTATTGTTTCAGATTTCTTTTTATGATATAATCTACTATAATATAATTACCTCAATACGAAATTTATTGTAACAGGAGGATAAAGTATGAGCCTCAGTATGCTTCATTGTGATGGTGAAAAAATCATAAATGCCGAGGGTAAACAGGTGTTTTTACGAGGAACAAATCTCGGTGGATGGTTGCTTGATGAATTATGGCAGGGATTTTTCAAGGGTGGAGAAGCACAATGGGATATAGTAACTACTCTTGAAAAACGCTTTGGTAAGGATGAAGCCGAAAGACTTATAAAAATCCGTGAAGACAACTACATAACAGAGCAAGACCTTGACTATCTACAGTCACTCGGCTTTACCTGTGTGCGTGTACCGTTCTGGTATCGTAATTTTCAGATAGATGATTTTGGCACATGGAAGCGTAAAGAAAACGGTGAAATAGATTTCTCGCGTCTTGACTGGATTGTTGAAGAATGCGAAAAAAGAGGAATGTACGTCATTCTTGATATGCACGGTGTACCAGGACATCAGAGCATTGCCCACCACTGCTGTCGTGTAAATCATTGCAGACTTTATGATGAAACCGATGAGGGAGCACGTTTTCGTATACTTGCCTGTGAATTGTGGAGTAAAATCGCCCGTCATTTTGTAGGTAACGGAACAGTTGCCGCCTATGACTTAATGAATGAGCCGATGTGCGATTACGAAGGCGAAGATAAGGTCAACAGCAAGTATCATGACGTTTATTCTTTGCTTTACAATGCAGTCAGAAGAAACGACCCTGAGCATATAATAACTCTTGAAGCAATCTGGACACCTGATGATATGCCACACCCAAAAGAATATGGTTGGGAAAATGTGATGTATCAGTATCACTTTTATGACGATTCAAATGATAGTTTCAAGAAAGTTTCACTGCACCATGCAAGTAAAAACTTTAATGTGCCTGTGCTTGTCGGTGAGTTTTCTCCTTGCCGTGGCACTGCAACATGGGAATACATATTAAATCTTTTCAACGAGTGTTCATATAACTGGCTGACTTGGACCTACAAAGGTCATTGTGCTAAAGGGAAAACAAGTCAATGGTTTATGTTTGGCTCAGATGATGAAGATAATGTTGTTGATATAAACAATGACCCAATTTCAGAAATTGAACGCAAATGGTCATCTATAAGAACAGAAAATTGCTGTAAGCCGATGAACGACCATGCGTTACTCTCTAAATACGCAAAAGCATAATTTTCACCGATTTATTGTTTTTACAAAATCAATTTATTGAACTAAATTACAAAGCGCCACCTCAATTATTTGTGGGCGGTGCTTCTATTATTTATATCATTTTAATAAGCAATTTTAAATCAAAACACAAACATAAATTTGTCGTTAAACACAATATTCAAGGCACAAAAGCAATGCCTTTAAAAAGTCGGTATCATTCTGATGGGTTCGCTTTTTTGGACCTTTAGTTCTGTTACCTGCCATACGCTCTTTTTTGCTGATATGACGAGTGAAAAGCAAATTATCAATATTATCATTTGTGTAAATAAGTCCGTTTTGATTAAGTGCTTTTCCACCCTTGCCAAGTATCAACGCTGCGAGTCCGTAATCCTGAGTAACTACAACATCACCTTTTTCAGTGAGATTTGCTATTTTGCAATCGGCAGAATCTGCTCCTTTATCAACAACAATAGTTTTCGCTCCGTCTTTTTCAATGGAATGGGTGTTGTCACAGACAATGATACAAGGGAGCCCACGCTCTTTAGCTATGCCCACGGTAATATCTACAACGGGACACGCATCGGCATCAATTATTATTTTCATTTGAAACCTCTGTTATCAATTTTAATATATCCTTATCTGCTGGGCAGAAGGTGTAGTTTGGGATTTCGGATGGAGTTATCCATTTTAAGTCGTTGTGTTCTAAAAGTTTCGGTGTACCAGAACTTATAGTTGCATTGAACAAGGTTAAGTGAACTGTGATATCGGGATATTCGTGGACTACTTCTGTGAAGATATCGCCAACAGAAACAGTAATATCAAGTTCTTCCTGACACTCGCGTATGAGTGCTTGTTCTTTTGTTTCGCCTGGTTCTACCTTACCACCAACAAATTCCCACAACAAAGCACACGACTTTGTTGCAGGTCGCTGACATATCATAAATCTATCGTTATCCCATATTAAAGCTGCTACTACTGATGTCATTTATTTCATCACTTTCATTATCTCTTCTGCAATCCTTCTGATTACCGGTACTACAACACTATTTCCACATTGTTTATATGCACTGTTTAGTGAGATTTTAGGAAATTTAAAATCCTTTGGAAAACCTTGTAATGCAAGGCATTCGTATGGTGTGATTTTTCTTATACCATAATCATCTCGCAAAACAGGAACTCGATGCATAAAAACGCCCATACTCGCTACTAATGTTGGACAAACATAATACGGTTTTGCAGAAACTCCGTTTTCAAAAATTCTGTATAACGCTTGTTTATCTTTTGCAACTCTATTTAAGTCTTCAAAATATTCGTTTGCTTTGGTATAGTAATAAGACTTGTCGTGTTTTTCGCTTCTAATTATAATATCGTTAAGTTTTGTGGTTCTTTTTAATTTTTCAGGAAATTTAAATTTTTCACACTTGTCATCATCCAAGAAAGCAACAATAAAAATCCTGGTACGATGCTGCGGAACATTTCCGTAATCGATTGCATCCATAACTCGATATCTAAAGCTATAGCCGTATGGAACTAAAGTATTATATACAGTTAAAAATGTTTTACCATCATCATGCTCGATAAGATTTGCAACATTCTCAAGAAATATAACCTGAGGTCTTTTTGCTTTTACTACTCTCTCAATTTCGTAAAACAACATTCCTCTCGAATCGTCAAAACCACGTTGTTTACCGAGAATTGAAAATGGCTGACAGGGAAACCCTGCAACTAACACATCAAAATCCGGTATAGTGGTAGCATCAACTTTTCTTATATCCTTTTCTACTAAATGTTCATTTCCAAAATTGTGTCGATAAGTTCTTGCGGCATCTCTATCAAATTCATTTGCCCAGACAATTTCGAATCCCGCTTGCATAAAACCAAGGTCAATTCCGCCGATTCCACTGAACAAACTACAAACCTTCATAAGCCTCACCTACTAACATTAAACCTTTTATATATTATATAGCATTTTGAGTGTTTTTTCAACAGAATACGATAATATCTCCTTTATTACAATTTCGCCTGTACATTTGTTGACTTTGATATGCTTTTATGGTATACTAAGGTCAAAATCAGACTAAATTCAGGGCGAGAGGATTACACCAATGAAAAGAGATTTATTTTACCTTGACTCCTACATAATTCAAAAGGATATGAGAATAAGATTACCGAAAGCCGCTGCAAAAAATTTAGGATTGGAATGCGGTAAAAGCCTTTTAGAAGTCTATGTTGATAAGGAAAATAGCGAAATAGTTTTAAAGGTTGCTGACGATAATTCACAGGAGGATTCTAACTCATGAATTGCATAGAAGTCCTTTCTTCGTTTTTAAACAGCATTAATATCGATTCTAATACATATTACGGATTGTTTGATAGATTAATTTCATCTCAACCGATCGATGAAGCAAATGTTTCGTCTGAACAAGGTATTAAATCTATACAAAAAATATTGGTTGACACATATTCTTTAAACTCTCCTAAAGTTAAAAAATGTGCAGATGTTATTTCAAGAGAGTTTTGTCCTATTGGTAGACGCGAAAAAGATTTGATCAAGCACTACTTAGATTATAATGACAACGACTCTTTAATTTCTCTCCAAAAAGCATTGGATTTTTCTGACGAAACTTTTAAACGCATTGAAAAAATAATAGATGATGAATTTGAAGATTTATCAAGCAAAGCGGAATTGTGTTTTATTGAAAATTGGTATGCCGCAATTGATGCAAAAGACGATTCTAAAATTTTCGATTATCTTCAAGGAATTTATTCTCGTCTGACATCACTATTAAACAATAATTACTTATCTTTACTTGATATATATAAATACAATTCACATTTCATTGCTGAGGAATTAAAGCCCGCATATCAAGCTGAACTTTTTGATTTCTGTTCAAACGATTCTAAGATAAGTGCAAAAGAAGCTCGTGCAACCTTCTGCCAAAAATACGAAAGTATATTATTAGAATCTTTGCAAGATGAATCTATACATGATGAACTTGATCCCATCATGAATCAATCGTCAAGTTTCAATACTCCGTTTGAAACTTTGTTAGCCGAAGACTACAAACTCGTTTTCTTAAATATCGACCAAGACTTATATGATCAAAGTCTAAATCATGATGATTTTCTTAATCGCGTATTATCATTACTGTATTATTCTTATAGAGTATTGGACAACCATCGAACGCTGGCTATAAACATTGATAACATATTTACGGCTAAGGGACAAAATCTCAAATGGATGTTATATAGCTACATTGGTATATATGCAGAGCATTTTATTCCAACTGTCGAAAATAGAATGTTCTATAAACCTGAAGAACTTTGCTTTGCAAAATGCCAATATCTTGGTATTAAATTAAACGAGGAAAAGAAAAGTTTAATAAAACAATTTTTCAAAGGGAATGTTGATATATCAGAAGTTCAGTCATCACTAAACATTACAGAACAAAAATTGAATCGCATTCTTCTTGACTACGAAAAAATTTGGTATGGTTATACATTCTCGGATTGTTTTGTCATTGAATCCGGTAACTATAAGCAAAACAAAGAGATTTCGTTCATCAAAAATACAAATCAAATTCTGCTTATATTCAATAAATACCGTCATGACGATCGTAAAATCCCTTGTCCTGAATGCGCCGGACTTGATATAAGCGGCAACTCTTTCCCCGAAGTAGGTCTTCGTAGTTGGGAGTGTAAAAATTCAATTTGCCCATCAAGAAGTAAATCAAACAGAGGAAAACGTTATTCTAAAAAATCTAATTTCATGCAGTTAGGATTTGAAACAGGAGATGCCAACGATATCGTATCTCGCGATATGATAAAACAATGGAGACGCGACATTGTAAAGGTTAATTCGCAGTCAGAAATTTACAATATGCTTATTAAATATTTTTCATTTAATAATGAAAAGATTTTGTTTGTGAATGAAGAATGTAGCGATTCGGTATCTTTTTCTGATTATGGACGCAATGTTTCTTATATTAACTTACAACAAATAGTTAGTATGCGAACTCTTGAAAATGAATTTGACAACTATTTTAGAGATGGCGGTTATGTCACAAGGTATTTGAATCAAATTTCGAGAAGAAGAACTAAAGCAGAGCCAGAATTAAACAAAAAACTTCTCAAAACCAAAGGTGCTATGCTCGCGGATGGTGATAGCAGAAAAATTCTCTCCAAAGTTTCTGATAATACATTTACTGCTGCTGTTACATCACCTCCATATTACAACGCAAGAGAATATTCTCAGTGGCCAAACTTTTATCTGTATCTATCTGACATGTATGATATAATCAAAGAAGCCTATCGCACCATGAAACCAGGTGGAATATATTTATATAATGTCGGCGATATATGTGGAAACGAGAATACTGTTGTTAGTTCTAAAATGGGCGAAAAACGAATACTGTTGGGCGCTTATACTGTTTATTTATTTACATCAGCTGGATTCGAATTGCTTGACGATATTCTATGGGACAAAGGAGAACCACAAAGTAACCGACAGATGAATGACGGTAAATTTACTCCTTTTTATCAGAAACCCATGAATGTTTACGAGCATATGTTTATCTTCAAAAAGCCTGGTGCTCGTACCATCGTCAATAAAAATATTACTGATGTATTACCAAAGAATTGGGATAAAAACATTGTTAATTTAAAACCAGTTTTCAAAATTAATTGCAATGGTGAAAACACTCTTGGACACACAGCACCGTTCCCTGAGGATATTCCAAACTTCGTTGCAAGAGCATTTACTCGTTCTAAAAATGACATAGTATTAGAACCGTTTGCAGGTTCGGGAACTTCAATGATTGCAGCGACTAAAGCAGATGTGAAATCTTTGGGAATTGAGCTTTGTGAGGAATATGTTGATTTATCTGTGAAAATCGGCAAAGAGAATAATATTGAAATCACGAAGATTTAAAAAATCCAGAGGATCGTTATGATCCTCTGGATTTTTTTAGTAGCTTATTTCGACGTTTTATATTATTCTTTTCAAATAGAAAATATTCATCTAAACTCATTTCTTGTTGCATCATGTTTGATGAGTGTTTAGACCAAAAAACATTAGTTGGTCTTGCCGCAGAGAGTATGCACCTATGTTCTTTGTCCCAATAGTATTTTTTCTTTTTTACAGCTTCACTGTGAGTAAAATCCAAATTTCTGGAATCACTTTTATCATCGATAGCAAAATCTGTAATTTCTATCTTCTTTGCTTGAATGGGATCAGTCAAAAAACCCGGATTCAATAACATAGATATATGATTATTGCAATAATCATACAAGTTACCTGAATAATCTATAGAATCGTATACTGATTCTTCCAACGCTTTTTTTAGTTGATTTGATATTTTATCATACTTTTTAAGTTTCTTTTTGTCTATAATAAATTTTTTATCTATACAAGATAAAGCAAAATAGAGCATAACAAGATCAATATCTACCGAAACCATATCTGTGGCAAATTCACAAGCAGGATTGAAAAGTCGCAATTCCTCTTTTGGATGGCTTTCTTTGGGATCATGATCTCCACCTTTTATGGAATAAAACAAAAATCCTTTCCAGGCATCGTTACCTGTTTTTATTGCTGATTTTTCTTCCACCACTTCAAGAAGATATTTATTGTAATTTGTTTCGTCAATTACTATTCTATTTCCATCGCAAAAAACCTCAGTTCCCTTAAGAAACTTATCAAAATATTGTCTGGCTTGCCGAGATGAAGATGTTCCCGCTTCAGAACGAAAAGTAATAATTGTCGAAATATGTTCATCACTACCAATCCGAGATCTTAAATACGTATATGTTTTTTGGTTCTCTAACTCTAACGAAGATACATTTATAAAATAGTCATCGTTAACAAATTCGACTACAACGCCACCACTAAAAGTTTGTAATTGTTCTATCGTTATATTATTATCTCTTACCTCTTTCCAAGCAATTAATACTCGATTTCTTCTTAATGTTCTTTTTTGAAACAGTTCGGAAGGGATGCCATATTTTCCTGTTTTGTTACATATGTTTTTTAATTTAGTGTGTGCTTTTTTACCTTCTGATTTTTCAGTAAACGAATTTTTTATAAACAAAGCAACCGCATTTTTGATTTTTTTCTTTTCCTCTATTGTCATAGCAACATTCTCCAAACAAACTAATTACTCAATAGCGCCTCTCGACGTCTTACAATTTCTTTTTCGTGTTCAAAATACTCTGAAAGAGAAAAATTCTGTTGCATCATATTTGAAAGATGTTTGGACCAGAAAACATTTGTCGGTCTTGCTGGTGATAACACACACTGTTTAGCTTCATCCCAATAATATCTACCCTTATTAACAGCTTCATCGTGTGTAAAATCAAGATTTCTTGAATCTTCTTTGTTATCTATGGCAAAATCCTCAATATGTATCGGTTCAACCTGTATGGGATCAGTAAGCTGTCCAGTTATCATTTTAACACTTGGATGATTATCACAATAATCTAACAGATTGCCTGTATATGATGGTGAATCGTAATTTGATTCTGACAAAGCTTGTCTTACGTCGTTTATAATTCTATCATAAGCATTTTTCTTTTGTTCGTCTAATATAGCTCTATTTACGCTAATTAGTGCGTAATAAGCCATCACTAAGTCTATATCAAGACAGACTTCTGCTGTAGCGAATTCGCACGCAGGATTAAAAAGCAATAAATTTTCTCCTAAATGTGTTTCAGTAGTATCCTGCTGTCCGCCTCTTATACAAACATATAAGAATCCTGACCAATTTGCATTACCAGTTCCGCCACCATAATCTCTATGCAAAACATAATCCATATAATTGTTTTCATTCAAAACAACTTCGTTACCGCGATACATAACCGATGTGTTATTTAACAAACGAGAAAAATACTCACGTTGTACAGCAGAAGAGGAACTACCCGATTCAGAACGTATGGTTATAATAGCAGATACTGTTTCATCGCCACCAATTCTGTTTTTTAACTCAACAAAGACCGGATGTGTTTGATTTTCAGATAAAAAATAGTCTTCATTAACAAATTCAACCACCACTCCACCCGAAAAAGTCGCAAGTTGTTCCATAGTAAGACCGTTATTTTTAACATCCTTCCATGGCATAAGAACTCTATTTTTCCTAGATGTTCTTTTTTGAAAAAGTTCACTAGGCACATCATACTGACCTGTTTTCCCGCAAATATTAGAAAACTTTGTCTTTATTTTCCCATCAATACAACCAATAAAATTAAATGCCGCTTGTCTCACTCTTAACTTATCCATTATCCTTTCTCCTTCTTTTGATAAAAAATCCACAAATCACTCACTTTATTTCTTGTTCAAGTTTTTCAAATAGTTCACAATCAAAAAATTCTCTTACACTAATATCTAATCCATCACAAATTTTCTTTATTGAAACAATTCCGGGATTTTGACTTTTCTCATTCAAAATACTATAAATTGTTGATGGTGAAACTCCCGCAGTATTTGCTAAAGCATTGATTGCTATACCACGCTCATTACAAAGAGCTACAATTCTCTTTTCAATAGCTTCCTTAATTAACATAACAAACCCTCTTTTACAACATATCGTTATTTTATTATACACCAATTTGCGATTTATCGTGTGCGATATATCGCACAAAAGTAAAAAAACAGATGAGCATTCAACTCATCTGTTTTTATCATATTCCTCAAAACTATTTAATCATCAAAGTCATTTAAATCATCGTATTCGTCATCACTGGTTAATTCATCTAAAAACATAAATTCTAAACCTTGCTCGAAGCAATCGAGGTTTCCGTCACCATTGAAATCGAATAAATCACCAAAGATACCATTTGACATAATATCACTCCTTTTTCTTATTAATCACAAATGTGATGTTATAAGGCAATCCGACCGCCATTCCTTCAAAGGCAGATGAATCAAGTATTATTTTATGTTTTTTTGCTTCTTTCTTTAGCTGATAATCTAACTCAAATAAATCATAAGTATCAGCTCCTTCGTAATTTATACCGAATTCTTTTAATATTTCTGTGGTACTATACTCTGCCCCATCCTCGACACCTTTAATAAACTCAATCATTTTTCCTAAAATTTCTTCCATAATACACCTCGGTTAATCTTCCATATCAAACCCACACATTAATAAATCTTTTAATCTATCAAAGTTATATGGGTAGGCGTTGTCGCCATAGATTTTTACGGGTTTTGTGTTGTTTGAATAGTGGATTTCGAGTTCCCATTGGATACCATCTAACACTGTATATCCGAACCGTTTTGTGTTATAATTTTTACTCCATTCACCGATGTGAAGGCGTTTGAATTTTTCAAGAAAACTTGCTTTGTCGATAGTTTCGATTTTATCGAAATCGTCTGGCATTGTTGGTATATATGAGCGACCATATTTAAGTTCAGCAGTATCATCTGTAATGGTTACTTCAACCAATTCTTCGCCACGCAAAAAGCCACCGATTGAGAAAATGATTTTACTGATATTCGGGATATTCGCATCGAATTCAATGGCTTTTAATTCCGATTTCGTTGGTTTATACTCCACACCTGATTCTTTAAGTGCAAGCTTTGCCCGTTCAAGATAATCATAGGAGCATGAAATTCTTACACTTTCAGATGGATTCATTTCACACACATAATCGGGATGCTCTGCTATATTTTTCAATCTCGTTATTTCTCGTTTCAAGCTACGAATTGCCTTTAAAATTTCTTCAGGTGTCTTACCTTTTAAATATTCTTCATAATAGGTTTCTGGAGATATCATCATAAAAATCACCACCAAGTTTAATTCTGTGATTATATTCTAACATATCACGTGTACGTTTTTGTGTACTTTTAGGTTGTTAAAAAGAAAAAATCAGCACTCTCATTCAAAACGGGAGTGCTGATTGTTTAAAATATAGTTCAAACCAAATTATTTATATAGCTGTTATAGCTCTCGTATCTTACAAGGGTTTTCTGTGCAGTTATGATTGGTTTATTTGCTCTGTTATAAAGAATGCTCTTTTTTCGTGCTTGTTTGATTTTTTCGTCATTCACCTTGCGTTCCTTATAAAGTTTTGAGAGTTTTTCTTTTAATTCTTTTGCATCTTCTTTAGCCTCTTTTGAGAGCTTTATTTTATTCTGCAATTCTTTTATTGAGAACGATATATTATCAGAAGTGTTAAAAAGCTCTGTGAAAATCGCAGAATCGAAGTTTTCTGCATTCTTATATTCCTTTGAGTTCTTTGTTTTTTCCGCAATTCTGAAATCTTTAATTAAAGAACGCATTTTTCTTTTAAACTCTTTTTCTTCTGGTGTATTGGCAGGAAGTGAATTTATTTTTGCTATTTCTTCTGTTAAATCCATCTCACCCTGTGAAGCAAGTATATTTTTAGAATACTCAAACTCAAATTCACCCTGAGAAGTTTTGAAAAATTCAAGCTCAGCCAACACAATTTTTGCAATTTCGATTTTTTCATTATCCTCACGAATACGCTTTTTTTCTTGTTTTGGCATACCTTTTTCTATTTTCGCAAGGGTTTTATTTACATACTCGTTTGCAGTCTTTATAATTTCTGAGACCTCTGCCTCCTGTTCACTTGTTGCAATACTTGTGATTTTATCATCAAAATATGCTCTTATTCTTAAAACATTAACCATTGCTTTTTGTTTTGTTTCTGTTAAATCATAGAAAAAGAGTG
The DNA here is from genome assembly GCA_045533655.1 of Acutalibacteraceae bacterium. Lineage (GTDB taxonomy): Bacteria > Bacillota > Clostridia > Oscillospirales > Acutalibacteraceae > DTU089. Next base: position 30,684 of record JAZSIE010000028.1, on the reverse strand, counting down.
GTATTACATTGAGTGTTGCACCAATTACAGAAGCTATTATAAGCACAGATGAAATTGCAACGAAAAGCTCGGTATTATAAAGCACATCGTAAACATTATCTGCACTGTAGCCTAACTTTACTGCCATTTCTGCATTAAGACCTGCTTTTTCATAAATTGCAGGTAACACAGAGGCAGTACCAAGAGTAATAACGCTACCAATAAGTGCTACCGCCGAGAAAACTCCGTCTATTCTTTCACCACTTATATATTGCTGATAATCTCTTATATCTGCATTAAGGCTTGGATTCATAAAATGACCGAGTGAAGTGAGAAGCTGATTTATAAATATAAATACAAGTAAAATCCATATAACTCCCCCACCTGTCATTTTAACAACCGGTAACATAAGAGCTATAAAAATGATATTTAAAAGGTTACTTATAATAAGAACTTTTTTCTTGCCGAAGCGTCTGATTAAAAATGGTGCAAAGAGATTTGGCCACAACGAAGCGTTACCTGCAATAGCGGTTATTACTGCATACTGTCCCGCAGAACACGCTTCCTGATAATTATACATCCAACCTAAAATTGTACCGAAAGAGCCCTCAAGAAAGCCAATCCAACCAGCAAGTGAAATAATCCAGAAATATTTATTTCTCGCAACTGCACGGACTGCATCAAGAAAACTCATATTTACTGTATGATTTTTAGGTTGAACAATTCGTTCTTCTGTATTCACATAGATTATAATTGACACTAAAAATCCGACTATGAGCATTGGTGGATAAAGCACTCTGTAAACTGTCATATCGTAAAGAGTGTTATCGCCCGTTATAGCCTTTGCTACAAGTGGTAAAAAGATACTTGCTATTGATGGCGAAATATTTTCAATAACGCTTTTGACTGCATAGACATCTGTTCTTTCAATTGTATTTGGTGAAAGAACGTTTATAATACTGTCATTCGCATCAAGCAGAAAGTTATAAAAGAACTGAAAACCTATATTAAAAAGCAGAACTGTAGCACATTTTACAGGCATACTCATTATTTCATAAGGCGCCCAAATAAAGCCGATTCCTAAAAGCACAGTAGGTAAACCCATTGTGAGAATATATGGGCGGTATTTACCTTTCATACTTTTAGAGTTATCTATCATTCGTGCTCTTAAAGCGGTTAACGGAAAACTCGAAATAACACTTAATATATAAATAAAATAAATCGCTGTTGGTGGAATACCTATTGTGTTACCTATAAGTGTATTACCGACACTTAAAATCATAGTGCTAACGCAATAAACTATGAATTTAACACCGATTCCGCCGACTGCTAAAGATATAATTTCTTTAAACGGAATAAAGCGTCCTTCGGGTGCAGTTTTCCAATTATTTTTAACTGATAAAAGTAAATTTAAAGCTTTTGTTTTCATATAATCACCATTGTTGTAACAGATTTTGAGGTGATATTCAACTTATCTGTTTTAACTCTGCTTTCTGTTAAATTATTATCTTTATCGGTAACGGAAATGAGAATTTCTTTTTCGAAAGGTAATGAAACTGACTTTTCTTCATCTGAATTATTTATAAGAACTACTGTCGTTCTTTCACTATCTTTAAAAGCTACCACAAGAACATCTTTGTCATCACTTTTTGCTTCAATTCGTTTTGAGCCTGGCTTTATATATTTTGTAAAGTTACCTGTTACGTAATATCTTTTGGTAATTTCGAAAGATTTATCTTCTAAATTTATGTAGATAAGTCCGTCACAATAATCAACCTCTGAAACGGCAATCCAATGTTGCCACGAAACTGCATTTAAAAGTGTAAAATCTTCATACATTGTAGTTGCGGTAACTAATGCAGAGTCCATAGAGTAATCTCTGCCACCCTTCATATGAGTCCACTCACTCATTATAACAGGGACATCAGGGTAATGCTTATCCATCCATTTTCTGAAGCGTTTTACAAAGCCTAAGCGGTCATTTAAAAATGGAATTTCTACTGGCAACGGAAGCGGTAAGCAATAAGAATGAACATCTACTCCGTCAAGGTATTTTCTTACGTTTTTATCCTTTAACAAATTCCTTGTGTAAGATTTATTAAACCAACGAAGGTCGCCTGATTCCGCACCAGATAATTTAAGATTTTTTAATGCAGGGCGGTTATCTAATTCACTTGCAAAAACCTTAAAAACATTTTTTACACTTCGGGGTCTGTAAAAGCAACCTTCCTGACCGCCATTCCACACCCAGATTGGCTCATTTATAGGTGAGAGATATTTTATAGGCATACCCTCACTCAAAAAATGCTCAGTTACGTCAAGGCAATATTTTGCAAAGTCTTTATAATTTTTCTTAGCAATATTCTCGTGGAAAAGCTGATGCTTTTTATTGTGAGTCATTCCGTTTTTAGTAAGCCTTTCAATAGGTGAATTAACAAAGAATATTACTTCATCTGCACCATTTTCCACACACTTTTTCATCATATAAACGGCACTGCTGTCACGGTTCCAGTCATACTCGCCCTTTGCTTTTTCAAAGCACTCGGTTGCTCTTGCTGGTTGAGAAAATTCACCTTTTCCTGAATGCTTTGAGCCACCGCCGATATTATAACGATAAACATTAAGACCAATACCAGTTTCTTTGTTATATAAAAGCTCAGCAATTCTGTCACGTACTTCTTTACCAGACTCATTATCAATATGACTCCAGTTACCTACAATCTGCGCCCACCACGCACCACTTGCACCTATGCTTTTAAAGGTCTGATATTCTTTTTCGGGATAGAGTTCTAACAACATATTCATCACCTGCTTTTCAGAATTAGTTTAATTATAATATACATACTCTATTTTTTCAACACTCACTCTGAATCTGCAATAAAAATAAGCACTCTCGTTCAAAATGAGAGCGCTATTCTTTGTTTAAGGCGTATAAGATTTTTCACTTGTTTTGTGTTGACAAAGTGTTTTTATGATGTTAATATATGTACATAACAAGGAAATGTTTTAAGTTACATTTCCACTATAAAATTGAATTTATCGACGCACGTGTCCCTTTTTGGATTAAATTTTTTAAATTTGTCTGAAATCGGCTTAGTGTGTCGTTTTTTTCAGGATTTACTTCAAGGGGAAGGCTTAAGGATTGCAACTGACAAGTTGGATGCTAAGAACTTCTATGCATTTAACCCGAGCTTTGATAAACATTGTAATAAGAGATGATATTAAACGCACTCTCGTTTGTTAGACGAGAGTGCGTTGATTTTTGAAATTATTCAACTGTAATTCTTACTTCACCATTGGAGATTATCGTGAGAGTGAGGGTACCGTCGGAGCTCCACTTTGTGCTCATTTTTGCACCATTGGAGCCAGTTGCGGTTACGGTTGGTTCTGTTTCGAATCCAGAAAGTTCAATAACGGAAGTTCTGAAATCTTTCGGGTTATCCATTCTTTCGCCTGCTGCATACGCTCTCATAAACTGGTCTTCGTTCTCCTGCCCTGACATAATCAAATCTGCATTAAGACGAAGATTGCACATATCAATTTCTATTTTATTTTCATCTTCATTTATAATTGCGTAGGTATGAGCAACGAATTTTGTGTTAATTTTCTTACCGCTGTCTTTAAGTGTATAGCTTACAGTCTGTTCACTGTCGATTGTCTTGTTTTCATTGCTGTTGAAAATATAAACATAATCGTTTATATCGAACAATACGCCATCGCCTTTATATTTTTCTTCGTAATGTTCGTTGAAGAATTCTACCTTTTTAGAGTTAATGAAAAGGAATTTGAATAAATATGAGTAATCGTCGAGAATTTCACTTTGAGGGAGAAGCTTCTCTGGCTCTGAATACAGCGGTAAAATTGGAATTATAAAATATCTGCCTGTTGATGGTACCCACGTCTTTGTGCAGTCGAAATAGATATTATTTATCTTCTCCTGGAACCAGGTGTATGTGTCGCAATATAACCCTTGGAGCAGATGTGCATCGTTACCGCTTAATGCCGGTGAACGAGTAGGTCTGGTCATTTTGTATGCAACCTTGATATTTTCTTTTACTTCGTCTTTAGATGGCACTGAGCCGTTTAAAATCATCTGATAAATCGGGTAAAGAACATCATAAAAAGTAGGTGTGAGAATAACTTCACCATCAACAAAATGGTAAAGACCTCCTCGTGAATACATACCCTCAATTGCATAAACAGTTGCACCGCCGACCATATCTGCAATCATATCTATCCCAAAGAGTGCAGGCGGATATTTTACTGTTGTAAGCGGGTCGGGTTCATTAGGGTGAACACCTAAATCGTCATAATCAATAAAGCCTTCTTCATACCAGAGGAAGTTTTCTAAGTTTACACCCCAGTTTCCACACACATCATCAAGCCAACAACCAAGAATATTTGACTGACTTGCAAAATGTCTACCGTGACCGTTGTGTTTATCCATAATCACAATATTTTCAGTATTGCTTTTAAGAAGATTATAAAGCTCTTCATCTTTTAAAATCTGGTTTATGTAGTTTGCTTTTTTGTAGTAGATATATTCCATATCTTGCCATATAAACAAGCCACCATTTTCAGCACATGCTCTTATGCAAGATTTAAGTCTTTTAAGAATATTTTTGTTTACGCCTTCATCTACCGTAACAGTATCGTAAGCGAGCTTTTCGTTTGTTACGCCATTTGTTGAAAGCTCCACCTGAACAAATCCCATAAGGGATTTATGCTCTTTAAACACTTGTGAAAGCTCTTCTTGTGTGAATGGGTCACGCTTTTTGTTGGTGCTATAGCACTCTGACTGGCAGACAATCGGCACGCCCTCTTTATCTGTAATTGTGAGAAGCTCATCCCAGAATTCGAGTTGTCTTGCAGGTGTCATATCGGTTGTGCCTTCGTCAATATAAATAACCGCAAAGTTTCTTATATCTTCAGGCAACGCGTTATATGTTTTAATAGCATATTCTGCAAATGCCTCACCAGTTTGCGGACCATTCCATATAGGGCAGTTTCTTATCATAAACAATGGGTTTTCTTCATCGACATAAAGACGAAGCCCATCTACCTTTTTGCGAGTTCTTAGCTTGAGTGGTTCGTCTGTTTTTGCTGGTAAAACCTTAAAGTCACTATCTTCTACAGTTTTTTCAGGTTCACCCGTTGCTACAACTTCAAAAGATATTACAAACAACATTGTTAATGCTAACAGCATACAGAGTATTCTTTTCATAAAAACTCACTCCATTTTTAGAATTAACATTATTTTACAATAAAAAGATGATTGTGTCAAAGAGAATTTACACAGTGGCTTAGTGTTAAGAGATGATTGATATAAAAACACCACCCGCCGAAATTGGTGGGTGGTGTGGGGTTTAGGCTGCGGTGATGGTGTTGTGCATAGTGTTTACGATTTCTGTGAGGATTGGGATATTAGTTCCGAAAAGGGTTAAGAAATCGTAATTATCAAATGGTGATTTTTCGAGCAAATCTTTTTTCTCGATATCGCCATTTTCACGAACATAATCGATTATAGCTTTAATAAATTCTTGTTGCTGTGAGTTAAGAACGTTATCATTCAGGAACTTGCCGAATTTTTCGTTTATAACATCCTGAGCGATACCAACAATAGAACGGATGAAAGCCGCAAGGTTATCAATATCGGTTGCCTTTTCATATTCTTCTTTTGTGCCGAGTTCTTCCCACAAAATTCTTTCAAGCTCTTTTAAATCATCAGCATTAATAGGCTCAAGATTACGAATTTTTAATATTGTCGGGTTGTTGGTATTATTGGCAAGGTAATCAACAACCTTTTCTTTATAAGTTCTTATATCCATCAAAGTTTCGCCCTTGAAATTGCCTGGCATAACCTCATCTGGTGTATCAATATTTATAGGGTCGATTTTACTACTAATATACTTCATAAGGTCACGAATTTCTTCACGACATTTTTCAAGCTTACTCACCTTTGGAATGTTTTCCCAGAACTCAGTTCCTGCGAGCAATTGAAGTGTTTCAGCCTTTTCTTTTACGCCCTCAGTTGTTGAATGGTCAAGAAGAATTCTTGCAGCTTTTCTCACCTGTCCTACAGATTGTATAGCTTCATTAATACTCCCGTTAGCTAAAACCGAAAGTTCAATGTTGAACATTTTCACATCAAAAGCTAAGGCTTTTTTATCTTCATTAATATCACTATCAATAAGTTTTGAAATATGAAGTTCCATTTCTTTTGCATCAAGAATAGAAATCGCTTGCCAGCGTTCTTCATCACAATATTTATCAACATAAGCCATTTCGCTTCTTACAGAAATACGAGAAGAATTTTTCTTGATTTCACAAACTTTATTGAAAAGTTCAGGTTTTAATTTATCATAAAAAGCCTTATGCTCTGTGTCATTCTGATGTTCAATTTTCTGAAGCTCAACCAATAAATTAAGTTTTAAATCAAATAATCTCTGAGTTATTGATTTTGAGTTAACATTTTCAGCTCCATCAACGTTAAGATTAAAATATTCAAAGTTACCGCAATAATCAAAAATCAAGAAATGCTCTTTATCTTTACCATCAATAAGACCTTCACAAAGACGAGTGCCACGACCAATCATCTGAACAAACTTAATTTTTGATTTTACAGGCTTGAAAAATACAAGGTTAAGAACACTCGGAACATCTATACCAGTATCAAGCATATCTACAGAAACAGCTATACGGAAGTTGTCCTCTGTTTCAAATTTCCTTATAAGTTCGCCTGCACCTTTAACCTGATTATCTATAAGTTGGCAATAATCGTTACCATATTGTGGGTAAAGTTTTTTAAATACATCAACTATAAGGGCTGCGTGCTTGTGGTTATAAGCAAAAATAATTGTTTTACCTATTTTCTGCCCGTAATCTACCTTTAAGCCCATATTCATAAGTTCATCTAAAACACGTTCACAAGTGTCAATGTTATAGAATATTTTAAATAAAGTTTCTTTTGGTATAACAAAATCGGGCTCTACTTCATCAACAAAAACGCTTTCTACTTTATCTTTATCATCTTGGGTTAAATCGCTGTATTTTACACCCTGACTTAATAATTTGGTAGTTCTGCTCTCAACCTTGTATGGAACAAGATAATGGTCTTTCACACCCTCTTCGAGCGAATATGAGAAGTTAGGTTCACCATTTTCACAGTTAAAAAGTTGATAAGTGTTAGCGTCAACTTCATCTTTTGGCGTTGCAGTAAGACCAACAAGTAAACAGTCGAAATAATTAAAGATTGAACCATATTTATTAAATACAGAGCGGTGTGCTTCGTCAACAATAATAAGGTCAAAATGAGCTGATGAAAATTCTTTGTTTTCAGCATCAATATAATTTATCATTGTCTGGTGAGTTGAAAAAGTAATTCTTGCATTAGGCTCGTTAGCAAGTTTTTTGTCAGAAAGTACACAGTAACTCATATCTTTTAAAATCTTCTGGAAATTACTAAACGCTTGAGAAACAAGGCTTGTACGGTCTGCTAAAAACAAAACGTTTTTAATCCATTTATTACGGGCAAGAATTTCAACAAGAGAAATTGAAACTCTTGTTTTACCCGTACCAGTAGCCATAACAATAAGACCACGACGATGAAGATTATTAAAGCGTTCACAAATATTTGTTATAGCCATTTTCTGATATGGTCTGCCTGAAATATCATCACGAATCTGTAAATCTGTTATATCTTTTCTGTCACGCTTCTGAAGCATATACTGAAGTTCTTCTGCAGTGTGAAAAGCCAAAACTTTACGGGATGGGTATAAACCATCTATTATGTAAATTTCATAACCATTAGTGTAATAAAGCACAGGAACATAACCATATTGCTTTTTCATACACTCGCCATAAGTTTTAACTTGCTCAACGGCAACAAGTGCCTCAACACTTGTCTTTTTTGCTTCAATAATTGCAAGAGGTTTACCGTCTTTACCATAAAGCACGTAATCACAAAAACCAATACCAGAAGCGTTAGGCATATCTTTCACAGGGATTTCGCAGCAAGCCTTATCTGGCATTACAATTCCGCTTGTAACCTTTGTTCCGTCAGGTAAAACAGTAACAGAATTAGGTGCAATAACTTCCCAACCTACCTCTGACAAATATGAATCAATATAAATTCTGCGTGTTTCTGCTTCACTCATATAAGCAGGCATTACAAACTCAGTTGTTTCTGCTGGTTTTTCAAACTTTACATAAACAAAACGACAGAAAAGTTCAAGATTTGATAACGCAAGAAGTGCATATTTCTTTTTAATATTTTTGTCGTGCTCTGCGTTCATTCCAAGTTTACGGATAAAGTGAACAGACTCTATAAGCTCACTGTTATTAACAAAATCAATTACAGTTTTATTATCAATAAGCTCAAGTAACGTTGCATTTTCGAGCATTTTAACATTATGCTTTTTATAAATAAGTTTAATAATCTCCCAGAGTGCAGCACGACAATTAATTGCAATATCAACCGGTGCTTTAGCATTTTCAGCTAAAACACAGGCGTTATGTATTGCACTATATTCATTTTCAGTTGAAATGAAATCAAAGTTGGTCATTGTATCACCTGCTTAATCATCAAAATACTTTTATTATTCTTTATTTTTTTATACGCTCATTTCACAATAACAAAAATCGCGATTATTTATCTACCTCAGCTAATTCCGAACGAATATTCATTTTGGGAAGGTTAGTGTTACTTTCTGTTTCTACAATTGAAGAAGAAAATAAGTCAGCATATTCAGTTTTTATTTTTTCAAAATATTCGGTTTTTCTAAATCTTTTGAACATTGGCCATTCGTTCAATATTATCGCAGGCAACTTTTTATCTCTTATCAAACTATCAACCATTATACTAGCAATGTCATAATTATCCAACAATAACATTTTAGCTAAATCAAACATAGTTTCCAATGCTGATGTATCAAAAGTTTCTACATCTGACTTAATACTTTCTAAACCATTTAATTCTTTTGTTGAAATCCAATAATTTATATTAGACATATATTTACGACCATCTTGTTGCTTTTCAATAGCACGCAATGAATCAAATACCTTTTGACTAACTACATAATTCTCATTAAGTAATTCCTCGTATCCTTCAACAAAAGCTTCTTCTAGTAATTCTTGATTTTTAAAAAAACGATTAGCTTCTATAACAATAGCAAAAATTATTTTTTTTACAGTATTAAAAGCACCCTCTAAATACTCTTTATCAGTATTTAAAACATCTCCACATTTTAAAGTAGTATTAGACACATTTTTTAAATATGTGCTATTTACCACACCTTGATTATGTACCAAAATATTCCTACGTGAATATATTTCGTTTAACGCTTCCATTTCCTTGTTACATTTTGAAAAATTCATTTTATGTGATTCAAAAATTTTAAACCACTCTCTATAATTCTCTCTCATAACCATCTCTACTTCTCGTTCAATTATATTTTTCTTTATTTCTGAAACTCCTAAGCTAGATATTTCAGAAAAAACAACACATTGATTATCAAGATATTTTTGAGGATACATAGAATACAAACTTGAGAAAAATCTTGATATAAACTCTTCAAACCTTATTAACAACATTATCAAAGTATTATTTGAATGTATTTGTGGCATATCTGCATATTTCCTGTAAGCTATAGCACCTTTTTTTATATCAAAATTTTCTGGTAAATCCTTATTAATTTTATTATCTTTCCAAACAAATTCAACTTTTTGGATATCTTCTTTAGTTTCTACATTTTCTACAACTATCCTTTTCTGCACATATCTTTCTAAAGCTTTAAAACTATCACCAGCTTTATATTCCTCATTTGAACTTGCTAACATCTTAAAATATAAATCCATTAAATGTGCAAGTTGATGCGTTTTCATCCCCTTTTTAGATTTTCGTTCAATTGAAACTAATTCAGAAATATAAAATTGTTCTAATGAATCAATACGTTCTTTTGTGTGCGCTAATAAACCAATCATAATTTCTCTCCTCATTCAAAATATTTTTAACATTTAGATTTTCGACTAATATCATTAAGAAAGCAATCAAAAAAATATGATACTATTCTTCAAAAGCAGAAATACTTAATTCTGTTTTTATAGTATACTTTCTGCCGTAGTTATCATAAAGTATAATTTCCACTTTTTCATTTTGAGGACAGAAAGCACATATTTTATTTTTACAATAAGCATTGTATATATCTTGCTTTATTATATCAATACTTCGAGTTGTTGATGGCGGTAAAGTTAATTCTTTTAATCCCTCAAAGTATTCTAAATAGAATATATGTGTGTTTGCAGAGCACATCATTTTTGTTATTACTATCGTTCTTAACGAATTATTAGACAAGTAGATTTTGAAACTTGGAACCGTTTCAAAATTGGTATTCAACTTTTTTGTTTTATCCCATAAGTTCAACCAGATACCTGCAACACCTACAATAGCAGCCAAAATTGTTCCAACTGCAGAAATTGCATTCCAATCCACAAATAATCACCTCAACCAAAATATTGTTGCATCATTTGATACAAACCGTACATGCCTTTGTATTGAAAAAACTCTTCCGCAAGTTTTTGCTTTTCTTGTGGTATTAAGGCTTGAATAGCTTTATCTGTTTCTAACAACAATTTTTTCGCTTTTTCATAATTATCTTTTGGTTCAACATCAACTTTAAATTCAATTCCTTGCATAATTTCATCTCCTGTCATCTTCAATTATAATAAATCACCCAACATATATCAATGTCATAAAAGTGTAATTTTCATGTCATTTTAGTGTCATTTTAGTGTTTTTCATCCACTCACCCAAAATATTGTTGCATTAATGATTTTTTTAGTGTTTCGAGTTTTTCGAGACTTTGTTGTATTGACAATTTTGATTTGTTGATTTGTTCGACAAAGGTTGCGAATTGTTCCTGAAACTCGATGGGCGGTACTATAAACGCTGTTTTTTCCATACCGCTTTTGGTAAGATGCATCATTGCTATACCATGGGTATCTCCCATAAGCGTTTCTGTTGCATATTCGAGCAACTTACAAAGGAATTGTTTGTTGTATGCTTCGCCAACGAGAACTTTCCATATATGGTAGTGGTAGATTACTTTACCACCATTCCAAATCTGTGGGCCAAATGATGCCGACCAAGCATAAAGCAAATCGCCGTTATCGCAATATTTATCACCATCGAGTTCCAAGTCGGAATAGTACCATCCACGATTGGAAAAGAAATTACCGACGCGCAATACAGGATATTTGCCACTATCCAACAGTTCATCCTGCTTGTATGCTCTGCCATTCAGTAAGGTAGCATTTGCTTCCAGAGCTTCTTTTCGCCATCCGTGTTGGTTCAGTATTGGGTCACCAAACATCTCGATAAATCGTGCTTTGACGAGTTCATCAAGTTTTTTTATTTGTTCTTTTCTCAAAGTAATTAAGTTGGTTAATTCATCAAGTATTTTTATAATTTGCTTTTCTTTATCTGTGTCAAAAACAGGAACATCGATGTCATCAAGCATTTTTCTTGTTATCTGATTTATTGTTGTTGTCGCTGAACCTTTGATTTGAGTTCTGAAAGCATTTGAATTGAAGAAGTGTTGCAAGTAAGCATTGTGCGAAGTTCTAATTATAGTCATAAAAGCACCAAAAGTCATATTTTCTTCTAACTCGGGTATCAATGTGCATTTTCCAACGAGTTTCGCACTGCCATTTCTGCTACACATCAATATATCATTTGCTTTAACAAACAAATTTTCACGAACTTTACAGTTTACACGAATAGTATCCGAAAAAACAAGTTGTCCATCCTGAATATTGCTTGACCTTAAAACAACCGTTCCATTTTCACTAACATCATCTGGATGATATGTTAAACCAATAAATATTTCTCCCAGAGTTCCAAGTTTTACAATTTTCATTTTCTACACTCCTTACATTCCAAGTAAGGAATTGAGTTCGTCCATTCCTTCAGAAATCTTCATTTGCAACTCATAAAGGTCAGCCATGAGTTCCGTTGTTGACGGATATTCAGTTGCTTCGTAAACAGTTTCCTTGTATTTATTTATAGAAAGGTCGTAATCGTTACCGACAATTTCGTCCTTTGGCACAAAGAAAGATTTTTCTGTTCTTTCTCTGTCTGTTTCTTTTTCAAGGTTATTAAAACGCTCGATAATATCTGGTATATCGTTTTCTGTTACAGGAGCACGCTTATCATCAAGACTTAGACCATCAGCCTGCATATCGTAAAACCAGACATTCTTTGTGCCCGCTGGGTCTCTTTTAAATATAAGCACAGCAGTTGAAACACCAGCATACGGTTTAAACACGCCACTCGGCATTGAAATTACAGCCTGTAAGCAGTTGTTTTCAATAAGCTCTTTTCTTATAGCTTTGTGTGCAGTAGATGAACCAAAAAGAACACCGTCAGGAACAATACAAGCACATCTGCCACCAATTCTAAGAGATTTTATAAACAAAGCAAGGAATAAAAGCTCTGTTTTCTTGGTTTTACAAAGTGCAAGAATATCTTTACTGATATCTTCAGGGAAAACGCTACCTTTAAAAGGTGGGTTTGCAAGAATAAGTGAATATTCATCACGAATTTTATTATCATCAGAAAGTGAATCCTGACGCTCAATTTTGGGTTCTTCTACACCGTGAAGAAGCATATTCATAGCACCTATGCGGAGCATTGAGGGGTCAGTATCAAAACCGCTGAACATAGTTTTGTTGTAATGCTCAGCAACATCTTTTCGCATAAGTTCTTTTTCAAAATTTTTCTGAATATATTTTGCACTACCTAAAAGGAAGCCAGCACTACCCATTGCTGGGTCGAGAATTTTGTCATTTACATTAGGACTTACAAGTTCAACCATCATATCTACAATATGGCGTGGTGTTCTGAACTGACCTAAATCACCGGCACTTGACATTTTGTTAAGGCAGTATTCATAAACATCACCCATAATGTCTTTATTGCTCATATCTATTTCATTAAGGGTATCGACACAAACAGCAAGCACTTTTGCAGTTGGAATTAAAAACACAGCATCACTCATAAAGCGAGAAAAAGCAGTGTCTTTACCGTCACCATTTACAGTTTTAATAAATGGAAAAACAAAATTTCTTACTGTATCAAACATTACAGTTGGCTCGTCATTATGAAACTTACTCCAACGGAGTTCACTATAAGGAATACTTGTTTTACCCTCGTCTGGTGTAAACTCACCAGATTTAAAAATCTTGCTTTTATACTCAATATCTAATGCAGCGGCGTTACCTTCTTTTCTGATTTCATTATCATCAAGAAGTTTCATAAACATTAAATATGTAATTTGTTCAAGCACACTTGTTGGTGAAGATATACCGCCAGTCCAGATTGTATCCCAAATTTTATCAATTTTTGTTCTTAATTCACCTATAACCATTTTTATTTCTCCGTTTCAAAAGAATAAACTTATTCACAGTATATTATACAACATATTACCACAATTTTCAACCAAATCCGATACTATGAAACGGACTTTATTTAAATTGAAAGTTGAAAGTTAAAAATTGAAAGTTACAAGGAAATCAATTTTCCACCGCAAGAATAATGAGCGATATATTTGCTATGGCAAATGCGATATATCTTCGATACGATATACACTTTTCAAAGAAGGTAAAAAAACGCCCTCTACTTATATATGACAAAAAGTGCGAAAAGCTACATAAGTTTTTACAGTTTCCCTTAAATTTCTACATTTTGCATATATGGTGAGGAGGTTTATTAGTGAAAATGATGTGATTTCAAACTATGTTGACAAAAACAAGCACTCCCGTAAAACAGGAGTGCTTTGTGTTTATTGTTATTTTAATTTTTCATTCCATTCAGTTTCTTTAAAGCCTACGAGGACGAAGCTGTCGGCTACTAAAATCGGGCGTTTGACGAGCATTCCGTCAGTTGAAAGAAGCTGTAACATTTCGTCTTCAGTCATATTAGGTAATTTGTTTTTCAAATCCATAGATTTATATAACAAACCGCTTGTGTTGAAAAACCTTTTTAATGGCAATCCACTTTTATTGTACCATTCGGTAAGTTCTTCGAGTGTTGGATTCTCCTGTTTAATATCTCTTAACTCATATTCTATTTTACTGTCATCAAGCCACTTTTTAGCCGTCTTACAAGTTGTGCATTTGGGGTAGCAAATAAATTTTATCATAGTGTCACGCTCCTTGATATAATTATACCCTAATAAAAAAGCTTTTACAAGGTTGATTTAAAATATTGCTTTTTGTATCGTTTGGGTGATATAATTAAGTAAGAATTCTGAAAAGAGAGTTGGTGAGCAAAACGGAAACAGGAATTGTATTTAACATACAGAAATTTTGTATTCACGATGGTGACGGTATTCGCACTTGTGTGTTTTTGAAGGGTTGCCCTTTAAGATGTGTGTGGTGTCACAATCCTGAAAGTCTTGAAAAGTCGCCGATTCTTTCTTTTAACAACCAAAAATGCTCACTATGTGGCAAGTGTGTTGCAGTTTGCTCTGCACGAACTATTGAAAATGACGTTTTAAAAATCAAGCGGGAAAAGTGTACCAATTGTGGCAAGTGTGTTGACATTTGTCTTAATGATGCCAATGAAATTATTGGTAAAGAGATGACAACCGCCGAAGTTTTTGACACCGTTATGAAAGATAAGATGTTTTATGACACCTCAGGCGGTGGTATTACCATTACCGGTGGTGAGCCGTCATATCAGGCGAACTTTACTTTAGAGCTTCTTACTCTTTGTAAAAACGTAGGAATTTCACTTGCAATAGAAACTTGTGGTATTGGTTCTCGTGAATTTTATAAAGAGTGTGCAGACCTTGGTGTGACATTTTTGTATGATATAAAATGCATTGAGTCTGCTCGTCACAAGGCGCTTACTGGTGCAGATAACAGGCATATTCTCGAAAATCTTAAATATCTTATGGATAGAAATGCGGATATTATTTTAAGGCTTCCTATGATTCCGGATTGCAACGACAGTGACGAAGATATTAAATTGCTTTCGGGATTCCTTAACGAAAACAAAGGTCGTTACAGATATGCGGAAATTATGCCTTACCACACTCTTGGTAAAGGTAAAGCGGAAAAGATAGGTACCTCCCCTACATATATTCACGATAATGCAAACGATGAAGAAATATCACGTTGGTGTGCTCTATTTAATTCTCACGGTATTAGCGTAAGAGTATCAAAATAAAATTTTAAAGGTGTTTTTATGATAGATTTAGTTAAAATTGACCCTTTCCTTTACGGATACTTTGAAAATGAAACTCTAGAACATGGCGAAAGAGTTGGTCTTGCACTTCTTTGTGCTTCAAAAAATCTTCCTGTTAAATTTTCTCGACAGTTGCTCCCCGACACTGCATTTATGACAGAAAGCGGTAGCTCGGGTTATGCTCCGTCAGAAGGTCTTTGGTTTTCAGATGAAAACATTTTGAAATTAGCAGAACAATACCCTGAACACAAGGAGACACTTTTGCACTTTATTGAAGAAATAAATATTTATAGAAACAAATCTAAATTACTTAATTCACCGATTACCGATGCACTCAACGATTCTGGCGCCCATTGGGGTGGTGGTTGGGGTGGCCACGGAAACCCCGATTACGGAAGAATTATAAATTTCGGTACTGATTATATCCGTTCAATTATCGCAGAAAATCGTGATAAATACCCTGACGAAGATTGGTTTTATAATTCTTGCTCTTATGCACTTGACGCAATAGATATTATGGGTAGCAGATACCATGAAGAAGCTCTTAAAAGGGCTGAAGAATGTGAAAACAAGGATGACAAAGTTTTTTTCCTTCGTATGGCAAATGCTTTCCTTACAGTACCAAAGAAACCTGCCTATGACTTTACTTCTGCAATGTGCTCGTTTATGCTTATATTCGCTCTTGACGGAAGTGATTCACCGGGGCGATTTGACCAATATATGTACGACTCTTACACTAAGACAGAAAACAAGGAAGAAGTTATCGATTTACTCGACAGACTTTGGGATTATTTTAAAGACCACCGTTCATGGAATCTTTGCATTTCAGGTAGTGATGAAAATTGGTTGGATGAGAGTAACGAGCTTACATACGCTATTTTAGAAATGGTGAAAAAGAAGGGTTATAACACACCTAACCTCACCTGTCGTGTTCATAGAAACACACCTGACAAGTTGTGGAATGCTATTGCAGATACTCTTAGTGTCGGAACAGGTCTCCCCGCTCTTTACAATGATGATGTGGTTTGTGTAGCACTCGAAAAAATTGGTATTCCACCTAAAGATAGCCACGATTACTGTATGAACGGTTGTAACCAGATTGATATTTTAGGCAAAAGTCATATGGGTCTTGAAGATGGTGAAGTTGTTTTCACAAAATGCCTTGAATTTGCACTTCACAATGGTGTAGATGCTATGACAAATGAAAAGATTTCTATTGAAACCGGTGACCCTGTAACTTTCAACTCTTATGAGAGATTTGAAAAGGCATTTATAGACCAACTCGAATTTGTAACATACAATTCCTGTAGCAGTGCTAACAGATATCAACAAATGCGAGGTGTATTTCAGCCACATCCTTTACGTTCTTGTCTTATAGAGGGTTGTCTTGAAAAAGGCAGAGACTACAGAAACGGCGGTCCACTTTATAATCATGGGCAGATTTTGGCTGAGGGTATTGCTGACACCGGTGACAGTCTTTATGCAATCAAGAAACTCATTTATGATGAAAAGAAATACACAATGAAAGAGCTTGTTGATGCTCTTAATAAGAATTTTGATGGTTATGAAAAGCTTTACCACGATTTTAAGAATTGTGAGAAATTTGGTAATGATATAGAAGAAGCAGACAGTATAACTGCACGTGCTTTAAACCGTTTCTTTACTGTTCTTAAACGCAATAACACATATAGAGGTGGTGTATTTACAGGCGGTTGCAGTCCATTTAACCGTGCCGCTAATTACGGAAAGAAAACCGCAGCACTTCCTAACGGAAAGTTTAAGGGTGAACCACTTCTTGCTGATAGCATAGCCGCAACTCCCGGCCGTGACACACAAGGCCCTACTGCACAGATAAAATCTGTTCTTAAATTCAACCACTTTGATGCCGGTAGCGGATTTGTATTCCAGAATAAGTTTCAAAAAAAGATGTTTAATACCGAAAAAGGCAAAGCATCATTTATTGCTCTTGCAAAGGCATTCTTTGCAGGTGGAGGGCAACAATACACAATTTCTGTTGTTTCTCCTGACGAGTTGCTTGATGCCAAAGAACACCCCGAAAACTACCGCAACTTAATAGTTCGTGTTGGTGGTTACAGCGATTATTTTGTAAACCTTACAAACGAGCTTCAGGATAATGTTATTGAGAGAACGTTTATGGATGTTTAAATTGCAAAATAGTTCTTTGCAATAATATTGAAACATTTTTTTCAAATGGTATAATAAATCAAAAACTTTTTAGGTTGTGATAATATGTCGACAAAGCTCTGGTATGATGAATTTATAAATGACTGGATGTGGGCGTTGCCATTAGGTAACGGCAGAATTGGTGCTATGCAATATGGTAACCCGCATTGTGAACAGATTGAAATAAATGAAGAATCGCTCTGGTGTGGCAGACAGATTAAAGAAAAATATCACGCTTCACCTGAGGCACTTGAGGAAATCCGCCGACTTGTTAGAGAAGAAAAGCTTAAAGAAGCGGCAGAAAAGGCTCGAGAAACGTTTTTATCTGACCCGCCAGTTGTTCGTTCTTATGAAAGCTTTGGGGAGATTTTTATTGATTTCTTTGACAAATCGCCATACACAAATTACCGCAAGGAATTGGAATTAAGCGAAGCGATTACAAGAATTTTCTGGACAAAGAGTAAAATAAACTTTAAAAGTGAATGCTTTATAAGTGAAGATTATGACGGATTTGTTTACAAGGTTGAAAGTGACAACAAGCCATTTTCGTGTAACGTGAGCATTAAAAGAAAACAGGATGCATATAGCTCCTGCATAAATTCTGACACAATTATTATGAACGGCAGAGTTACATACGCAACTCACCACTACTATGGTGAGGGTGGCGAAGGTATGTCGTTTGGTGCAAAACTCCAGATTAAAACAGACGGCGAGCTTAGTCACGACCACAGCACAATAACTGTTACTGATGCTACTTACATTTTCGTTTACTCTGCATTTGAAACAAATTATGACGTCAACAAATATGACATTGACGAAAGCATTGATATTAAACTTAAATTAAATAAAACAATTGAAAATCTTATAAATGCAGACTATGAAAGAATTAAAGAAGCGCATATTTCTTCACACAAAAAATGGTTTAGTAACGTTGAACTCAAATTAGAAGAAACTGAATTTAGCAAACTCCCTACAAATAAAAGGCTTAAAGAACTTAACTGGGATGAACATGACCCTGATTTATTTTCTCTTTACTACAATTTCGGAAGATATCTTTTAATTGAAAGCTCGGGTAAGAATGCAAAGCTTCCTGCAAATCTTCAGGGTATCTGGTGTCACGATTTTAACCCACCTTGGGGAAGTGATTTCCACACAAATATTAATCTTCAGATGAATTACTGGCCGAGTGAAAGCGCTAACCTTTCAAAAACTTCTGCTCCGTTCATTCATTTTATGAAAATGGTGAGTTCCTTCGGTAGTAAAACTGCAAAAGAACTTTTTGGTGCACGTGGCTGGGTTATTAACCACACTACTGATGCATTCGGCAGAACTGGTGTTCACGACAGCGTTGACTGTGGATTTTTCCCGATGGCTGGCCCGTGGCTTTGCCTTAATCTCTGGGAGCATTATGAATACACAAATAGTAGAGAATATTTAGAGGAGATTTACCCTATTTTAAAAGGCTCCTCAGAATTCGTTCAGGATTATTTAACCGAGAACGAAAAAGGTCAGCTTATTACCTCACCTTCTAACTCTCCTGAAAATGAATTTTATTATATTGACGCTAATGGCAAAAAACAAGAAAGCATGTTCACAGAAGGTGCAACAATAGATTTTCAGATTATTTATGCGCTCTTTACACGTACCATTCACGCTTGTAAGGTTCTTAATAAAGACGAAGAATTCGCAAAAACGCTTTCTGAGGTTTTAGAGAAGCTTCCACCGATGGAAATAAGTGAGCGTTACGGTACAATTCGTGAATGGATTAAAGATTACGAAGAAACCGACCCAGGTCACAGGCATATTTCTCACCTTTTCGGACTTTTCCCTGGCGACCAGATTAACGAAAGCAACCCAGAAATTTATGAGGCTGCAAAAAGAACCATTGCCAGAAGAATTGAAAACGGTGGTGGCTCAACTGGTTGGTCAAGAGCGTGGACAATTTGTTTTTACACTCGTCTTAAAGATGGCGAAAATGCTTACAACCACCTTAAATATTTACTTAAAAAATGCACTGCCAACAACCTTTTTGATATTCACCCGCCATTCCAGATTGACGGTAACTTTGGTGGTGTTGCAGGTATTACAGAAATGCTTCTTCAAAGCCATCTTGGTTCACCTGACAACAGAATTTCTGAACTTTTACCAGCATTACCAGATGACTGGCATTTTGGCTCTATTAAGGGCATAAGAGCAAGGGGCAATTTCACATTTGACATTGTTTGGGAAAATTCTATTCTTAAAAGTGCCAGAGTTACAGCAGAAGAAAACTCCACATTGAGAATTAAACTCAATGAAAAAACGAAAAATCTCAAAGCAAACAAGCCATTTGCTATTGAAGATAATATTTTAAAAGTTGATGTTTCAAAAGGCGAAACAATAGAGTTTAGTGCCTGATTACTAAAAAACGCAACCGAAGCGAATCGGTTGCGTTTTTATATTATTCAGTAAATATTGTAACAGGTCCGTATAAACCACCTGAGAGAAAATCTTTTGCATATTCTATTTCTCCCTCAAAATACTGGGATAATTCTTCAGTTTTCCATCTTTTAAAATAATCGGTGTGAACATACCAGTTGGCAGTAGTATTTGTCACGACTATTTTAAGAGTGTTATTTTCTTTAAGCACGCCGGCAGGTATTTTAAACTTGTATGGTGGTGCTAAGCTTACGCCGAGGGAACGTCCGTTAAGATAGGCTGATGCTATAAAATGCACGTCGCCTAAATTAAGCTCACCTTTTTTACCGGCTTTTTCGGTTGGAAGTGAAAAGCAAGTTTCATAAACACCGCTACCAGAATAAGCACTACCAACAATTTGCGACCAGTCGCCAAGATTTATTGGAACTGGCTTTTCGGAATGGGTGATATTATCAAATCCACTTTCATCACAAATAAGCTCTATTTCTTTTTTGAATATAAAGTCGCTTGTAATATTAAATTCATCTTTAAAATGGGTTGTGTCCTCTGCTTTCATAGCTTCATCTGTCAATAAAACAACAGCAGTTTCGCCTATATTGAGAGAGAGTTTTAAAACACCATTTTCAGTTTCAATACGTTGCAATTCGCCATTTGTTAAATCGAGCAAATAGCCGTTTTCTGATGGTAAGTAAATACAATAATCACCATTTTCACCAGTTTCTCTGAAAAGAATTAATAAATCGCCATTTTCAACTTTTCTTTTTATAGCACGTAAGCCCACACCATCTGCTTTTATTACTGGTGTGAGATTTGAAAGCTCGTGTAAAACTCTGCCACCACATTCAATAAATTTATTTAACGCTTTTTGTGTGGCTTCGGGTATAAATGCACCATCTGGAATGATTATATTTTTATATTTTGCATTACCTACACACATATAGCCATCATCTGTAATTTTAGCCTGTTGTAAAACGTCGTCATCTGCAATATCAAAATCGACTAACATATCTTCAAGAGTTCTGCCGAGAGAGTCGAATTTTTCTGCTAATTCTTCTGATTTTAAACGACCCTGAAAATCTGAAACAGGATAATAAATAGCAGTATCATATACACGCTCACCGAGAGAGGCTATGTAAGATAATCTTTCTGTATATTTATTAAAGTGACTAAGATACTGGCAGAATGGTTGCTTTTCTGTGAATACAGGCAACTCCTGAGCTAAAAGCTGACCGCTTCTGCCGAGTGGGAAATTAAACGGATTGAAAATATTTATTCCTCGCACTGCCCCGTAGCCTACTGTGTAGCGCATTATATCGTAAGAAATACTCGCCCCTGCTACGCCAAAGATTTCGCTTAAAGCAAATTTTGTGCCATTCTGTGCTGCAGCGGATGAAGCATAACGTGGGAAAAATCCGTTATATGCATTAAAATCATTTTTATTAGGTACTCTGTTTTCGGGGTAAACCTGACGCCATATAAAATCAACTCCAGGGATATCGAAACACCTGAGAGCTCGCATTAGATTGAAGTTACAACCATTCATACAGCCGTTTGGACTGTGGTCAACATCAAGATGCCCTGTAAAAGCAACGCCTTTTTCATTTGCCCATTTTTTGCAAGGTAAAAGAAAATTTTCACAGAAAACACGACTGCATAAATCATACCAACGGTGCAATATATGAACGTTTTCTTCTGTTGGAGCTTTTTCACATTTGATTAACGGAATATACGGCAAAATTGATTCTCCATACATAGTTTCATATCTTTCTAATAAATCTTTGTTAGAAATATGAAAAGGTGCTTTTGGTTCATCTGTAAATACTGCAGTAACGTAATTTTTAAAATCTTCGCCTATTGCCCCAAAATATTTTTCGTGAGTGAGTTCAATAAACCATTCTGTTGCTTTTTTGTTGAGCAAATCAGGGTAGCGAGAATTTTCGACTGAAAACTCAGGGTGGGCTTCTACTACCTTGCCACAAGCACTACCAGATGGCCAACCACCTTCGTCATAAATCCAGCAGTTCATTCCGAGTGCTTTGCCTTGTTTTATTGCATATTCAGAAAGTTCAAAAAACTCGTCTGTGAGATAATCTGGTGTAAGATTTGTTGGCATACTGTTGGGGCGAAAATCTTTTGGTTCAGGAAGAATGTAAAATGCTCTTATGCCGAGATTTTGCATTTCAGAAAGCTCTGCATCTATTATTTCTTTAGTGCATACATCGTTCCACACCCATACATATACAGGAGCACACGAAACATCAGGAGAGAAAAACTCATTTATCTGGAATTTATCGTTATTTTTCATTTTAAATATCCTTTTTGTATCTGCCTTGTTTTTTCAAGTTGTTTACAAAGCATTTAAGAGTTACAACCATCACAACATAAAGTAATGCAAGTAAGGCTGGGTAAACCTTTATTCCGAATACACCACTAATAAGGCTTACCATAGGTGGTGCTAACATAACACCAATGTAAGCAAATGCAATTTGTGAGCCCATAATTGATTGTGACACTTCTTTACCGAAATTGTGTGGTGTTAAGTGTATCATATTCGGATAGATAGAACCATTACCAAGACCTATAAGGAATAAGCCAACAACAGCAAAAATATTAGGTAAAGGAAGAAGCATAATAACAATTGCTGGTGCAAGAATTACTGAGCCTATAAAAATACGTTTCCACGTTTTAATTTTATTTGCAAGTAAACCAGAAAGGAAACGACCTATAGACATACCGACATAGTATATAGTAAGAGCAAGTGCACCCTTTTCTATGCTGAACCCTTTTTCTTCTACTAAATATGTACTTCCCCAGACTCCGCAAGCGTACTCAATTGCATTGGTCATGAGCATTATTACCCAGACTTTTTGTACATCTCTGTTTTTAGCCATCTGCAAAAGCGTAAGGCTTACACCTTTTTCCTCTTCCGCTTGTTCTTCAGATGACGGATTTTTCCACATTGGAAGAGAAACAATCAACAAAATTGCAATTGCCGACTGCACATAAAAAGCATAACGATAACCACCACGCCAGCCTACACTCTCGAATGCCTGTGACATAATGTAAGGACTTAATGACACACCAACACCATAAAAGCAGTGAAGAAAATTCATATGACTTGCTTTAAAGTGAAGTGCAACGTAGTTATTAAGCCCTGAATCAATTGCACCAGCACCAAGCCCTAAGACAATGGCTAAAGGTATCATAAAACAGAATGATGGTGCCAGAGAAAAACCAAACAAAGACAGTGCAGTCATAGCGGTACTTAAAGCAGTAACCTTTGATGTCCCCAATTTGTTAAGAATTCTTGTGCTGAACATACTTGAAAGTACAGTACAACCGGAAATTAAAAATGTGAGAATACTCACCATTTCAACAGGTACGCCTAATTCCAAATGTATTGCAGGCCAGGCAGAGCCGATAAGCGAATCGGGTACGCCAAGACCTATGAATGCAATATATATTACAATCAGAAGCATTGTTGTCACTATAAACACCCCAAGAAAATAAACTGTATAAATTATATAACAATTATTTTGTTTGTCAAATAAAATATGAAAATATAATCACAGAACCTTATAAACTATATATTCGCACTTTAAAATACTCAGAAACTTGCACTCACTCAAAAAATTGGTTATAATATTAAGAAGAACATTTATTAAGGTGAAAATATGCAATATTTTATTTCGTTTTTAGAGGGAATAATTACGTTTATCTCCCCTTGTCTTTTGCCAATGTTACCTGTTTACGTTTCATATTTTGCGGGTGGCAGTGAAAGGAACACTAAAAAGACAATTAAAAATTCTTTGGGATTTATATTGGGTTTTACAATTATTTTTGTTTCATTAGGTGCACTTGCGGGAACTTTTGGCAAGTTGCTTACAGAGTATAAAACTATTGTAAATATTGTCACGGGGCTTATTGTAATTTTCTTTGGTCTTAACTTTTTAGGTGTATTTAAACTTAATATTTTTAAAGGAGCAAAGAGTGTAAACACAGAAAATTTAGGATTCTTTTCTTCACTACTTTTTGGTGTTGTATTTTCAATTGGGTGGACTCCGTGTGTAGGCGCATTTTTAGGCTCTGCTTTAATGCTTGCAACGAGTGAAGGTCAAGTGTTAACGGGAGTTATAATGCTTTTGCTCTACTCTTTAGGACTTGGCATTCCGTTTTTTATAAGTGCAATTCTTATTGACAAATTACGCACGGCTTTCACGTTTATTAAAAAGCACTACAAAATAATAAACACAGTTTGCGGTGTGCTTTTAATTGTAGTTGGCGTGTTAATGGCTACCGGTATTTTCGGTAGATTTTTATCATTTTTATCGTAGGAGTTGAAGTATGAAAAATAACGTTAAATGGATAATAATTGCAGTTGCTTTTGTTGTGCTTATTGGTGGAGCAACTGTGCTTTATAATAATTTAAGTGAAGATTTTGGTGGTGACAATATTTTAACAAACACTACTGAAGCACAAAACACTGACCAGAGTAATTCCAATGAAAACGAAAAAATTCAAGCGCCAGACTTTACTGTGCTTGACTATGACGGTAACGAAGTTAAACTTTCAGACTTCAAAGGAAAACCCGTTGTTCTTAACTTCTGGGCAACCTGGTGTTATTATTGTAAAGAGGAAATGCCTGATTTTGACACTGCCCACGAAAAATACCACGATGTTGAATTTTTAATGGTGAACGCTACTGACGGCTACCAGGAAACAATAGAAATAGCAAAAGAATATTATGAAAACGAAGGCTATGACTTCAATATTTATTTTGATACCAACAGAGAAGCGGTAAACAATTACGGTTTAACCGGCTACCCCGCTACGTTTTTTATTGATGAAGAAGGATATTTACAAGCGAGTGCGGGTGGAATGATTGATTATGAGACACTGGAAAAAGGAATTGGTTTGATTACCTGAATGCAGAATTGTAGGGCTGTGCTATTTAATTTAAAGTTGAAAATTGAAAGTTGAAAGTTAAGGGGCTACGCCGTAATTATAATAATTATAAAACAACAAAATCCTATCATTTAAAGTTTGATTTAGGTATCAACTAAAAATGATAGGATTATTATATTGCATTTTTTGTTGTTATGTGATACAATATTCCCGGAACATAAGTTCCCAAGGAATTATCCTTTACGGTAAGCGGTTAGTCCTTCTTTATGTAGGAGGGCACTTTTCCCTCCTGTAGAAAGGAGGGCTGGTGTTTATGATTACATACGGTGAATTGTTTTTATTACTTTCTCTTATTGTTTCCATAATTACACTTGTTATTGATATAATAAAAAAGAAATAACCGCCCCGTCTAGCAAACCGGCGATTATTTCAAAAGTATTGCAGGACTAACCGTTTATCGGATAGTTCCTTGTTCATTTATATTATAACAGATTATAAAAAAATGTCAACCCTGATTAGTTGTTGGGTGTTGGGGCTACGCCGTTATTTTATTTGTTTAAAGTTTAAAATTGAAAGTTGAAAGTTGAGGAAGCCTTACGGCTTAATTGTAATTTTTATTGAATAAAAGGTATGTACTAAAAAGTACATACCTTTATTTTTATCGTGTTACAGCCTTTGTTTCTGAACTTGTGATACCGGTTTTACTCTTAACCGCCTTAACCTTATATTTATATTGTACACCTGCTACTGCGGTTGTATCTGTGTAGGTTTTTGTTTTGCCGTTTGGTGTTGCAATTTCTTTGTATCCGCTCCATACACCATTCTGTAATTCTGAACGATATACTCTGTATTTGCTTGCACCCTTAGCGCTCCAGTTAACAACAATACCATTTGTTGCAGTTGCAACTGTTACCTTTGGCTTGGTTAAGTAATAAATTGGTTTAGTCTGTACCTTATCACAAACCACGCTACCTCTTACGGCTTTAACACAATACTTATATTTTTTACCGCTTTTTACACTTGTATCAGTCCATGATTTTGTTGTACCTTTTACAGTTTTTACCTTTTTGTAAGAGTTGTATTTTTTTGTACTCTCATTATATTCTGCACGGTAAATTCTGTAATTTTCAGCACTTACAACTGTTTCTGCCCACTTAACCTTAATACCATTTGATTTAAGGTGAATGGTTGGTGTTGGCGAAATCTTGAACGTAACTATTGAAGACGCCGCTGAATTCTTTGTTACCTTACCATTAACAGCCTTTACAAGATACATATATTGTGTGCCGAGCTTTGCTGTAGAGTCAACGTACTCTGTACCTTTTACCTCTACCTTATTTATCTTTTTCCACTTTGCATCCCATTTACCTGTTGAAGGATGATAAGTCTTTCTGTAAATTTTATATTTAGCAGCATAAGGTACTGCGCCCCAGGTAAACTTAACACCACCTGTTGTAGATGTTATTGATGTAATTACAGGAGCCACAAGCACTAACTTAGCAATTACCTGTTGTGAAACTGTTACTGTACCACACACAGAGCATTTTTTACCTTCTGTAAGACCTGTAGAAGTTAATGTTGGTGCTACTTTTGGAATTATTACTTCTGTGTGACCTTTTTTAGCAATTGTTTGTTGTGCTTTTGTTACTGTACCACAAACTGAACACTTCTTACCATCTGTAAGACCAGTAGCAGTACAAGTTGCGGCTTTGCCTGTTACTGTTACTTCAGCATGAGCCTTTTTAGCAATTGTTTGTTGTGCTTTTGTTGCACCGTTACAACGAGTACAATGCGAGCCTTCTGTAAGACCTGTTTTTGTACAGGTTGGTGCTACTGCTTTGTCGATTACTATATCGTGACCTAACTTTGCGATTTCTTTATATGTTGTGTAGTCACATCTTGAGCAAGTATCGTAAGCATACCAGCCAATAGCTTCACAAGTTGCAGATTTTGCAGAATGTGATACTATATCGTGACCTAATTTTGCGATTTCTTTATATGTTGTGTAATCACATCTTGAGCAAGTATCGTATGCATACCAGCCAATAGCTTCACAAGTTGCAGATTTTGCAGAATGGGATACTTTATCGTGACCTAACTTTGCTTTTTCTTTGTATGTTGTGTAGTCACAAGCTGTGCAATGTTCGTAAGCATCCCAACCGATAGCTTCGCAAGTTGGTGCTTTTGCTTCAACCTGAACAAGTGTGTCTTTATGATTAAGTGCAGGAATTACTTCCTGTACTACTGTTTTGTCATCACAACGGGTACAATGAGAGCCTTCTGTGAGACCTGTTGCAGTACAAGTAGGTGCTTTTGCTTCGTCATTAACAATATTATGATATTTTTTAAGTACACTCTCATCAAATGCATAAGGAGGGTTTTCTGTATCCCAATTACAAGGTACGTTTACAGTTGAAAGATTATTGCAACCATCAAAAGCATAATCATAAATTTTTGTTTCACCGTTACCAATTGTTACTGATGTAAGTTCAGAGCAACCATAAAAAGCAGACTCACCAATTGTTGTTACACCCTCTGGAATAGTTACTGATGTAAGTCCACAACCACTAAAAGCAGCCATACCAATTGTTGTTACACTTTTTGGAATAGTTACTGATGTAAGATTATCACAACCACTAAAAGCAGACATACCAATTGTTGTTACGCCATTTTCAATAATAATCTTTGTTATTTTATCTTGGTAACTATACCAAGGCATATTAGAACCATCATAATCCGCCACCATAGCACCTGTGCCATTTATGTACAATGTACCTTCGTCGTAAACCCAAGTAACTGTGTCGCTTTCGGTTGCACCACATTTACTGCCTTTACACACTGTGCAATTATTATTTTCGATTGTGTGTTTTGGAATAACTACTTTTACCCAATCTTCAAAAGTGTATAATGGTTTTTCATTCCAACTACAAGGTGCGCTTACTGTTGTAAGAGACGTGCAATAAGAAAAAGCTTGAGAGCCAATTGTTTCTACACTGTCTGGAATTGTTACTGACGCGAGTGCTGTGCAACCATTAAAAGCATAACTACCAATTGTTGTTACACTGTCTGGAATTTCTATTGTTGTAAGTGATGTGCAATCATAAAAAGCTATATCACCAATACTTTTTACACCATCTGGAATAGTATAACTTGTCGCATCTTTGCCTGCTGGGTAACAAATTAATTCGGTTTTATCTTTATTAAAAAGAACACCGTTATCATCGCTTAAATAAGTGCTATTATTTACATCAACTTCTATTGATGTAAGAGCTGTGCAACTATAAAAAGCAGAATTACTAATTGTTGTTACACTTTCTGGAATTGTTATTGATATAAGTTCAATGCAAAAATAAAATGCACCAGCACCAATTGTTGTTATACTATCAGGGATTGTTACTGCTGCAAGTGATGTACAATCCGCAAAAGCAAAATCACCAATTTCAGTTACAGGCTTACCATTGTAAGTCGCAGGTATTTTGAGTGCACCTGAGATTTGTGTATTACAGAAAGTTACAGAATAACTTTCACTATCTGCATTAAGAGTAAAAGTCAATTTTTCAATCTGAGCAGTTTCTTCCTCAGTATACCCATTGAAAATATATGGTATGTTTTTTGTTTTTGCGAATTCGTGAGCATAAGAACCAGGCTCAACTATTAAATTTACATCTTCGCAACCATCAAAAGCAGAAGCATCAATTTCTGTTACACCTTTGCCAATTGTTACTGATGTAAGTGCAGTACAATCATAAAAAGTCTGCCCACCAATAGTTGTTACTCTGTCCCCTATTGTTACTGATGTAAGTGCAGTACAATCCATAAAAGCACCTTCACCAATTGTTGTCACACTGTCTGGGATTATTACTGATTCAAGAGAAGTGCAACCATAAAAAGCAAAAACACCAATTGTTGTCACACTGTCCGGGATTGTTACTGATTCAAGAGAAGTGCAACCATAAAAAGCTATACCACCAATACTTGTTACACCATCTGGAATAGTATAACTTGTCGCATCCTTGCCTAATGGGTAATAAATTAGTTCGGTTTTTTCTTTATTAAAAAGAACACCGTCTTCACTTGAGTATGTAGTATTACCTTCAGCTACATTTATTTCAGTAAGTCTGGTACAATTGCAAAATACACCCTCACCAATTACTGTTACATTCTGAGGAATAGTGATCGTCATAAGCATTGTGCAGGAGTTAAAAGCATCTTCACCAATTGTTTCTACACTCTCTGGTATTTCTACTGATGTAAGTTCAGTACAATCCATAAAAGCACCTTCGCCAATTGTTGTCACACTGTCTGGGATTGTTACTGATGTAAGTTTTTTGCAATAAAAAAAAGCATATTCACCAATTGTTGTCACACCATTTTCAATAACAACATTTGTTATATCGTTTTGGTAGTTATACCAAGGCATATCGGAACCTGTGTAATCAGCCATAGCACCTGTACCTGTAATTGTTAAAATTGATAATGTTTCATCATTTTCATCACCAGGAGCATCACCAGGAGCATCACAGAACCACACAACCTTGTCGTTTTCAGTTTTACCGCAATGCTTACCACCACAATCCACACAAACACCGTCTGTTATAGTTTCGTGGGCACAAGCGTTGTCGCAATTTGCAACTGTACATTTACCATTTTTATAGGTGTGGTCTTGAATATCCAAGTCTACACCATCTTCAAAAGTGTATAATGGGTTTTCATTCCAACTACAAGGTGCGTTTACAGTTGTAAGTGAAGTGCAACCAGAAAAAGCAGAAGAGCCAATTGTTGTTACACTGTCCGGAATTTCTATTGTTGTAAGGGAAGTGCAACCATAAAAAGCATAAGATCCAATTGTTGTTACACTGTCCGGGATTTCTATTGTTGTAAGGGAAGTGCAATCATAAAAAGCAGAAGAGCCAATTGTTGTTACAGGCATACCCCCTATAGTATCAGGTATTACTATTTCAGAATCGGATCCATTGTACCAATAAATGGTGATCCCACCATCGTTTTCTTCATATTCAAAATCCGACTCGGCTGCTGCCGCCGAAGCAGTAATTGTTACAGGGGCACTAAAGCAGATGCCGACTGCAAGAATTAATGCTAAAAATAAACATAACGTTCTTTTCATAAAAATTTCTCCTTTATGATTTAATCTGTATTTTAAAATTTATTTTGCTATTTTTTCTAACTGAGCCTTGTTTTTTTCATCAACATATATGCAAAACTCATTTAATATATTTCGTCCTATTTCTCTGTAATCCATACTGAGTACATTTTGTAGTAACGACTTTCTTATATTCTCAGGAACGTCATATAATTTCATAATAACGTCGAGACTACTCTTAATTCGTTTTTCTAAAGATACTTCTTCAGTATCTTCTGTTACGAGCATAGAATACTCAATACCAGAAACAATATTTTCTGCAATTATAAAATCGGTTTCTGACCAACCCTTGCAATACTCTGAAAACACTGTTTTAGTTTTTTGTGTATCACTTTCACGAATAATTTTTAGTGGCAACGAATGAGTGTACGCTGAAATATAAAAATCCTTTGCAACAGGGTTTTCGTCACACACCGAGGCAATAGTTGCTAACTCCAGAAGGTAAGCTAACAACGAGCTTTTACCATCGGTTGTTACTTTCTCCATAATCTGCCACTGAAACACACAAAGCTCTCTAACAAGCTCTGCTAACAAATGCTCTTTTGTGGGAAAATAAAAGGTTAAATTACCCGTGCTTATACCGAGCTTTTGGGCTATAGTAGTAACGTAAGAAGCCGTGTAACCTTTTTCTAAAAAAAGCTCCATTGAGCATTGTAAAATTTCTAATTTTGTGTTAATAATTTTTCTTTTCGCCATTTATATAATACCTCTATTTTAGTAACAGTGCTATTATATGACTTCTGTTCAGTAATGTCAATAGGAATTAGTAATTAGGTGTTAGGTGTTAGGG
>JAZSIE010000003.1:0-317974 GCA_045533655.1 Acutalibacteraceae bacterium | reverse complement strand
AATTGTTGGTGCAAAGGTAGAAGAAGCAAGTAAAAAGGGTGTAACACTTGAAACACAGATTGACGTGCCAAAGGAATTAACTATTGAAAGTATAGACCTTAACTGTGTCTTTCTTAATCTTCTCAACAATGCAATAGAAGCTACAGAAAAGCTTGAAAAGAGCGAAAAAACAATCTCTTTAAGGTCAGAAATAAAAGCAGGTTATTTGTTTGTAAAAGTCGAGAATGAGTTTAACGAACTCGAAACGAATACTTCGGGTGTACTCCTTACAACAAAAGAAGATAAAGAAAACCACGGAATCGGTACTTCTTTATTAAGCGAAATTGCAAAAAAATATGATGGCGAATTTCAGACAGAACAAAAAGAAAATAAATTTATAGCAGTTGTAAGTATGAAAAATCAATAAAAAATCATCGGTTGTCCGAGTTTTTCGGGCAACCGATTTCCTGTTTCTTACAAAAATCCCCCCGTTTTTGCAAAAGTATATATTTATTGAAAAATAAATGTTACTATGGCGTTATGAAATTGTATGATTTCAAACAAAATTGGAGGTAATTTTATGAAAACTTTGAGAGCGATTGTTGCTTGTTTAATGGCGTTCACAATAGTTTTTTCTGCTGTAAGTATAATTAGCAGAACAGAACTTTTCAGTGGCGTAAAAAACACAGTGGCAGAGGGTGTTAACAATGTTACCGAAACTTTCGGTGATATGGATAACGCTACGTTAGAAAATTTAATTAAAAATGTTAGTAAGGGGGATGAAGCAACGGTTGAAGCTTTAGGTGTTGGCTCAACATCTATGAGTAAAGACAATTTAACCGAGTTGTTAATTGAACAATTAACCGAAAGCAAAACCGATGATGTTTCATTTGATTCTGAAACGCTTTTAGAAAATCTTGAAAGTGACGGTTCTTTTAAAGTTCCGTTTGATGAGATTTACCCTGAAGCGATTAGTGAAGGTATTGTTGAATTCAGTGATACGTCACTTCTTATAAAGAAATCAAAAGATAACGCTGGTATTTCTTTTGATATGATTTGGGCTGGTGTTGCAAAGTTAGAAGTTCTTTTTGAAATGGAAAACGACATCTGGTACACAGCTAAATTAATAAAAGGTGTAGACGTAACAAAAACTGTAGAAAAGTTACGTGCATTAAAAGAAGTTAAATCTGTTGACTACGATTATAAAATGCAGACTACTGCTATGGCACAAGCTGCAGAAATTCCAGAAATTATGTGCAATAACGAAAAAATTTCTGACCAGTGGTATATGAAGTATTGCGGAATTGCAAACG
This sequence comes from Acutalibacteraceae bacterium, assembly GCA_045533655.1. Lineage (GTDB taxonomy): Bacteria > Bacillota > Clostridia > Oscillospirales > Acutalibacteraceae > DTU089. The sequence goes on along the minus strand of JAZSIE010000003.1, from coordinate 316,682 downwards.
GATTTGGTCAATTGAAAAAAATGGGTGGTGCACCTGATGTTATAGTTGCAGTTATCGATACTGGTGTTGACTTTGACCACAAAGATTTAAAAAATAATATCTGGGTAAATAAAAACGAAGTTCCAAATAACGGAATAGATGATGATAACAACGGCTACGTTGACGATTACTATGGTGTAAACGTTGTTTCTGGTAAAGGTAATGGCGACGATGATAATGGTCATGGTACTCACGTTGCTGGTATTATTGCAGCCGAAAATAATTTGATAGGTACAGTTGGTATTGCTTTTAAAACTAAAATTATGCCTGTTAAAGCGGCTGCTTCAAATGGTATGTTCTTGCAGTCAGATATAGCTAAAGCTATTCTTTATGCTTACGAAAACGGTGCCGAAGTTATTAATATGTCATTCGGTGGCAGTGCTTGTTCACAAGCAGTTCAGGACGCTCTTTCTGTAGCGTACTCACGTTGTGTTTTAGTTGCTTCTGCTGGTAATGATGGTAAACCAAACGAATATTATGAGGGTTGCGAAGAAGATATTTTACCTAACTACCCAGCTGCATTAGATTACGTTTTAGGTGTAATGAGCGTTGGAGCATTAGGTGTTGAAAGTTTATTTACAAATTACGACGGTGTAAATTATTCTCCTGTAGAATATGAATTATATGCACCAGGCGAAGCTATTGTAAGTACAATTCCAAACGATAAATATGCTTCTTGGAGTGGTACGTCTATGGCAGCACCAGTAGTTTCTGCTATTGCCGCAATTCTTCGTGCAGAATATGAAGATAGAGACACTTACCCAACAAAATTTATATATGGACAGTTGGCATCTACTTCAGGTGATTCAGGTGTATGTCTTTATCCGCTTAATCACAGTGACGAGCATAACACACCTAACATTGTAAATCTTTATGATGCACTCAGTAAAACACCAACTCCAAATATTCAGTTAAAAGATTATGCAATTTTTGATACTGTAGGTTTCGAGTACGATACTGCAGGCAAAAACAATGGTGATGGTGTAATTGATTCAGGCGAAACAATTGCGTTAGGCTTAACACTTGTAAACCAGTGGGGTATGAGTAAAGATACTACAGTAACTATCGACACACTCACAAGTGCTGGTGTTTCAGACCCATATATTGAAATTGTTAACCCAATAGTAAATTATGGTTCCGTTGGTACTTATTCAAAGAAAGACTGTGGCAAAATTTATACAGACGAAATGTTAACCGGTTGGGAAAATCCTTTCTATATTAAAGTTTCAAACGATTGCCCTAACGATTACGTGTTTACTTTAAACGTAAACTTCTCTTCTAAAAATGGTTTAAACGATAAAGATAACACAATTTATAAAAATGATGAAGATAAACCTATAAAAATTCAGTTATCAGTCCGTAACGGTGTCGTTCTTCCTAATATTATTGAAGAAGATACAGTTTTGACAAAAGATAATTTATATATTATACAGAATACAACACTTATTCCTCGTGGTGTAACTGTTACGGTAGAACCGGGTACCCATATTCAGTTCTGGACAAATGATTCAAAAGACCCTTATGCAGATGAATATATTGCAAAACTTGAGGTTGCAGGTAGCTTTTTTGTAGAAGGAACAGCAGAAGAGTATGTCTATATATATCCAAGTGAATTAATGTGGGATTATAACGTAGACATTCGTTCTGTTAATGATGGTACAATTATGCTCAAATACGCAGAAATTACCAACTATTCAGTTGAGCCATGGTCAACCAATAGTTCTCCTATTCCACCACCAGTTTTGAATTATGTTTCTAATTGTATTTTTAAAGCAAATCTTAATTTTAGTGATATGAAATTAAAATATTTAAGAGATAGTGTTCCGACTGAGAGCACGTGTTATGATGGTAAGTATTATATGGAATATGTAGAAGATACTGTTTTCTATAAATTATCTTGCGACCAGCTTTTACGTGGTGAATTTCATAATTGTGCCTTTATTGAGTGTGGCGTTGGATTTGATAGACCATATTTTATTGCGCAGAATTCTTTGTTCTTAGGTGCTGATAATAAAACGGAAGCTGTTAATTTTGGTGATAATAGAATATACATAGATAGTTATACACAAAATTTAACAAGATTTGTTGCTACAGGTTATTTAGAAAAAACCGATACTACATATGTACGATTTTATCCGTGGTCTTATTACCATTATGAATATAATGTCAATCCAGATTTGTTTTATGAATACATAAAACTCTTGGGTGGAGATTATGTGAAATTGGAAACTGAGGAAGAGGCAAGTGATTTTGCTCTTTTAGGTATGGATTTGCCTACGACTAAATTTGGATTGAAATTTGATTTCGAAAATCAAGTTTATACTTGGGCTGATGGTAGTGCTTTACCTGAATTTTTAATTGAAGATGGTCTTACTAATGAGTTTCACGGGGAAGCAATATATTTTAATAAAAATGATTTAACTTTTACAAACAACTTTGATGAAATTTCCGACGTTTATGATAACCGAGGTAGCAATTCTTATATGTTTGAAATAAAAGGTGATCATAGAAATGTGATAGAAGAAATAAAGGAATTACAAGCCGAACATCAATTAAACACATATTTCGAAGGGAATGCGATAATAAATAAAACAAAAACTGAAACTGATACTAAGAAGTGGTACAGAGTAGTTGCTCCTGAAATGGGCGCTGAAACTATCGTTCCATTGAAAAACAACTACTGGGGTACAACTAATGAAGAATTAATTAAACTTCAGATGATTGATGGTAACGACTACACAAACTATGCAAGATTTAATTACACCCCATACTTAACCGAAGCACCAGAAAACACATTCCCATTTGTTACAGATGTTACTATTCTTAATAAAGATGGTGAAGAAATTACAACAGTAGGTAATGAAGAAATTACTGTAAGAGTTGAGTTTAACAGAGATATGGATACAACCATTCCACTCAATGTTTCTTTCGGTAGTTCCCAGCCTTATGGTGAATACACTATTGATGGTGAATATAAAGATGCGAGAACCTGGGAAGGTACATATTTACTTACAACTCTTATTGAAAACGGTTCTCAATTCTTTAAAATCGGTAATGGTTGTGCAAAAGACACTACTTACAAGCTTTATGATGACGTTGCACGCTTTACTTTTGAATTAGATACAACTGCTGCACAGTCTATGTTAATGCAGGGCGAACCAACAGACACAGGTATCAATTTGACCTGGTATCAGGATGATTTTGAAACATTAGTTGGTTATAATATTTATCGTTCAACAAGTGAAGACGGCTATTATCAGAAAGTTAATACTACAATGATTCCGGTTGGCGAAGAAGAATTCTTTGACACTGGCGTCGAACCAGGTCAGATTTATTACTACAACTTTACAGTTGTAAAGAGCGACCTTTCAGAGTCACTTCCATCAGGTAAAATTGTAATTCAGGCAAAAGATACAATGTCACCTAATATTTATCATTCAACACCAGGTACTGCATTTATGGGTGAAAACTTAGTTCTTAATGCTACTATTACAGATAACCTTGCAATTCAGACTGCAAAACTCTATTATCGCACAGTAGGGGCAACAGAGTGGAAAGTTTCTGTTATGAATAAACTTAATGATAAATATTCATCAATTATTCCTTCAACAGAAATTACAACTGCTGGTTTAGAGTATTATATCGAAGCCTTTGACGGTTTAAATTACACTTATAGCGGTAATCAGACTAATCCATATACTATTGTTGTAAGAGAAGCTGTTTCAAGCACTTCATTAGGTGACGTAAACGGCGACGGCTCAATTACAAATATAGATGCTCTTATGATTTTACAGGCAGCTAACGACCAGCTTAACTTAGATGCTTCTCAATTTGCTCGTGCCGATTTAGATGGCGATGGTAGTTTAACTGCAGCTGAAGCATTAAGAATTTTACATTACGTAAGCGGTAAAGTTAACAGCGTTGCAATGTGAGGTAAGTGTTGTTTATGAGAGTTATTAGAAAAATATGTGCGCTCACCTTATGCTTTTTACTTGTTTTTCAGGTGGCTTCTGTTTCGGCAGAAGCTACCGAAACACCAAAAATTACTGTTGAAAATACTACTACTTATGTAGGTTCAGAATTTTATGTGGATGTTTTCGCAGAAAATTTAAATTCTTTATCATCTCTTGACCTAACACTTTTTTATGATGAAGATGTTTTGACACTTCAAAGAGTTGATACAAATTCATTGTTAGCGGGTGCGGCTTCTTCTGTTAATACAGACGTTTCAGGTCAGGTTTCTTTGAGTATGGCTACAACTACTGCAATTAGTGGCAGTGGATATATCTTAACGTTAATATTCAACGTTAAACCTGAAATAACTGCACAAACAACTGATATTGAAATTGCAATAGGTGACGCCTACAACAGTTCATTTTCACCTGTGTCTATTTCGGGTGAATCTGGTAAAGTAGATATATTAGCAGTTACAGAAATTGCAGAAACTTTTTACCTTCATAGTCATATAACAAAAAGTGATTTAGTTTTAAATGATATTACAAAAGTAACAATTTTCAATAGTGGCTTTTATAATTTTGCAAGTGCCGATTTTACTTTTGAATATAATCCTGAATATTTTGAGCTCGTTTCAGCAACTCTTTCGGGTGCACTTTTAGGGGAAGGTGCAATTTATTCTTGTAATACCGAAAATTTGGGGTTAGTTAAAATCTCATTCGCTTCAACCAATGAAGTCTATACAAGTGAATTGTTTACTGTAGAATTAAAGATGATTAAAGACGTAGAGTATTCAGATTCTACGGAAATTTCATATTCTTGTCAGAACGTTGCAACAAAAGCACTTAGTGTTTATCAATCATATAAATCAAACGCAACTTTTAATGTTTTGGGTGTGGATGGAAGTATTTATATAGAGTCAAGTGATTTTATTGATGGATTAACTGCCGAAAGCACCGTGAAATTTTCAGCGGATACTAATGTTGCTGCTGGCGATTTTGTAATAAGATATGATGATTTTCTTACCCCTGTTTCAGTAACTGCAAATGAAGATGCAACAACTGATGGTGGAATGATAGTTATAAACCCTAATTTCAAAAATGGTGAAATAAAATTCTCTTATGTAAATGAAAACGGGTTAACAAATGCGGTTTCGCTTTTAGATATCGTCTGGAATGTGTCTGGTGGCAATATTCATACAGTTATTACACCATATTCAACTTCTTTAGTAGATGCAGATTACAATAAAATAACCCTTAGGTATGCAGAAGCAACTGAATGTATTTATAAATATAATCAACAAGACGTTAATAAAAATGAGCATCCACACCAAACTGTTGCTAAATGTGAGGTTTGCCAAAAAACAGTTTTGGCAACAGTACCAGCGTTAAACTGTGCACAGTGTGGGCTGGGCTATTTTACGGCAGCTGAAAACAGTAAGATTGATTACGAAAAATCACTTATTATAGCAGAAAACGATTTTTATACTGATGTTAAAAGTTTTGTTAACTTATCAGAAAAGGCAAAGTTAACTGCAATACCAAGTTCATCTTATAATGAATTTTGTTTTTATGGTACAGGTTCCGTAATTACAGTTTATGAAAATAATACTCCTGTAGCAGAATACACAGTGGTTGTAAAAGGCGACGTTAACGGTGACAGTGTGTGCGATGCTCTTGATTGTATGCTTTTAGAACTCGCAAGACACGAGAGTAACAATGTGTCGCTTGAAGGTGTTTATCTTGTTGCGGGTGATTTTACCGAAGATGAAAAGATTGATATTCACGACTTTCAACAAATTGTAGATGAAGCAACCGGGAAATAAGGTGAGATTATGAAAAAACGTTTTTGTGTTTTTGCTTTATTAATTTCGTTACTTGTTACTGCAGTGCCCGTTTATGCAGTGGGTGGGACTGGTTATGAAACAGAACCAGATATTTATTCTCAGGAATGGTTCATTTCAGAAAAAATACCAACAGGTAACCAAAATGAATATAAAGTAAAAATATACCTTAGAACCAATTACAACGTTGGTCCTGTTCAATTCAAATTAGAGGGTGCAGACAGCATTGTTTCTGTAGCAAAGGGGAGTGAGTATTATACTTCTACGACATATTTCTCAAAAGTAGGTATGATAAACCTTATTCCTGATACGTATACTCAAGTAATTGCAAAGCAGATGAATGGTTGTATTGCAGAAGTAGTGTATACTTCTGCAACTGGAGAACAGGTAACTATTAAGAATGACCCTAAAAACGAAGATAATACGCAAGGAACACTTATGGCGGCTCGTTGCTCAGGTGAATACATAAATGCTTCTGATTTTTTGATAGGTCAGAATGCGGTTGTATATGGACCTGAAACTAAGTTTACCGTTAAAGTTGAGACCGGAAATTTAACGTTAGAGTTTGATGAGTCAAGTAATACTTATTACGTTGATGATTGTAAAGATAACGTTCAGGGTTCATTAACAATACCAGACGAATATAACGGTGGTACAGTTATCGGAATAAATGATAATGCATTCAAAGATTGTATTGGTTTAACTGAAATTGTAATTCCTGAAAGTATTGTTTCTATTGGCGAAAGTGCATTTGAGGGGTGTGAACTTCTTAGTCTAATTAATATACACGCTAATATTTCTAAAATAGGAATAAATGCATTTTTGGGCACGGCATTTTTTAATGCTCGTAAAAATTGGGAAAATGACATGTTGTATTTAGATAATTATTTAATTAAATTAAATAAAGAAATTTGTGGTTCACATATCATTAAACCGGGTGTTAAGTGTATTGCAGAAGGTGCTTTCCTTGAATGTTCGTTACTCGAGTCAGTTACTTTCCCTAATAGTGTAGAAAAACTTTCAGGTGAAATGTTTGGTGATTGTAAAGCACTTACTTCAGTTGTAACTCCAAAAAGTATTTCAGAGTGCGATGACAATGTTTTCAAAGGGTGTAATAAAAATTTGAAAATAAAATGTCACGAAGATTCCTATATTTATTCATTTGCTAAAGAAAAGCAATTAGATTACGAGTTTTTGTATAATAATAATTATTTTAACAGTGATTTTGCAGAAACAAAAGAAACTGCAGATGGTGAAGGTATAAAAATTGACAATGAAGCCTGTAAAAAAATCGAAGAAGTTTTTAATGTTAATGATGGTTTCGAACTCCAGACCGAGCACTCGTTAGAAGGATATTGTGGTACAGGAACAGTTGTTAAAGTTCTTGACGAAAATAATGAAGTTGTAAAAGAATATAAAATTGTAGTTCAAGGTGACGTTAACGGCGATAGTATTTGCGATGCAATAGATTGTATGCTTTTAGAACTTGCAAGACATACGAATAACAATGTATCACTTGAAGGTGTTTATCTTTTAGCAGGTGATTTTACAGAAGATGGTAAAATTGAAATTAACGACTTCAATGCAGTAGTTAATAAAGCAATTGCTTAGTGTTCAGTAATTAAATTAAAAAAGCTCTATCATTTTCGCTAACTGAAAATGATAGAGTTTTGTTGTTTTTATAACACTAACAACTAACCACTAAAAACTACCAACTAAAAAAGCCTTGCAGTTTTCACTGCAAGGCTTTTTTCAAAATTAAAGTTCTGCGAAGTATTTAATTGTTCTAACCATCTGGCTTGTGTAGCTGTTTTCATTGTCATACCATGAAACAACCTGAACTTCATAAAGGTCATCACAGATTTTTGAAACCATTGTTTGTGTTGCATCGAAGAGTGAACCGTATTTCATACCGATAACGTCTGAAGAAACGATTTGGTCTTCGTTGTAGCCGTAGCTTTCAGAAGCAGCAGCTTTCATAGCAGCGTTGATGCCTTCTTTTGTTACGTCTGTGCCTTTAACAACAGCTGTAAGGATTGTTGTTGAACCTGTTGGAACAGGAACTCTCTGTGCAGAACCAATAAGTTTACCATTGAGTTCTGGAATAACAAGACCGATAGCTTTAGCAGCACCTGTTGAGTTAGGAACGATGTTAGCAGCACCAGCTCTTGCTCTTCTTAAGTCACCCTTTCTGTGTGGGCCGTCAAGAATCATCTGGTCGCCTGTGTAAGCGTGGATTGTGCTCATGATACCGCTCTGGATTGGAGCATAATCGTTAAGAGCTTTAGCCATAGGAGCAAGGCAGTTTGTTGTGCAAGATGCAGCAGAGATGATTGTATCATCAGCTGTAAGAGTATCTTCGTTTACGCTGAAAACGATTGTTTTGAGGTCGTTACCTGCAGGAGCAGAAATAACAACTTTTTTAGCACCAGCATCAATATGAGCCTGGCTCTTATCTTTTGAGCAGTAGAAACCTGTGCATTCAAGAACTACGTCAACACCGATTTCACCCCAAGGAAGTTCCTTAGCGTCTGCTTTAGCATAGATTTTAAGTGTTTTGCCGTCAACTGTGATTGTACCTGCTTCATCATCAGCAGTAACAGTGTGAAGGTTTTCACCCATTTTACCACAGTAACCACCTTGTGCTGTATCATACTTTAAAAGATGAGCAAGCATTGATGGTTTTGTAAGGTCGTTGATTGCTACAACGTCGTAGCCTTCAGCACCAAACATTTGACGGAATGCGAGACGGCCGATACGACCGAAACCGTTAATTGCAACTTTAACTGACATTTGAATTACCTCCAAATATATTATAATTTTTTCAACAGTAAATATTTTACCACAAAACAGAATAATTGCAAGGACTTTGACATAAATTTAACTAAAATTTTTTAAGTTTTGGCAAAATGTGAAAAAATCCAAAAATTATAATCTGTTTTTGTGTAAATTTACATATTAACAACGTTTATAGGGTTGCCTTCTAAAAACGCTCTTATATTGCCGTTAAGGATTTCTAAAAGTCTGAGTCTTGTTTCATACGCTGCCCAGGCAATATGTGGCGTTAAAAACGTATTTCTGGCACTTAAAAGGGGATTATCTTTCTTTGGTGGCTCAGTTGAGAGCACGTCCGCACCAAAATACGAAAGTTTACCACAGTTTAAAGCATCTGCAACGTCTTTTTCATTTATAACCGCACCACGAGCAGTATTTATAAGTGTGGCACCATCTTTCATTTTGTTTATAAATTCTTTATTAACCAATTCATTAGTTGCATCTGTCAACGGGCAGTGTAACGTGATGTAATCAGAATTTTTCTGCACTTCTTCGAGCGTGGTAAACTTAACTCTTTCGTCTGATTCCTTTTTACCAGATGGCGTATAAACTAAAACGTTCATATTAAAGCTTAAAGCAATTTCAGAAACTCGTCTGCCGATTTTACCGAAACCTATAATACCTAACGTCTTGCCACTGAGTTCATTGAGTGGTGTATTCCAGTAACAAAAATCTTTACACTCTGACCATTCGCCTTTTTTTACAGATTCAGTGTAATGGCCAACTCTGTTTGTAAATTCAAGTATAAATGAAAATACAGTCTGTGCTACCGCATTTGTAGAGTAAGAAGGAATATTTGAAACGGGGATATTTCGCTCTCTTAATGCCACCGTGTCAAGTTGATTGAAACCCGTAGCAAGTGTTGCTACAAATTTGAGCTTTGGCAAGTTTTCTAAAATCTCTCTTGTAATAGCAACTTTATTTACAATAACAACGTCTGCATTTTTTGCTCTTTCAATAACTAATTCTTTCGGGGTTCTGTCGTAAACAGTAAGGTTAAAAACACTTTCTAAATAATCCCAGCTTAAATCTCCGGGGTTTTCTGTGTACCCGTCAAGAATAACGGCATTCATTTTATTTTCCATAATATCAACTCACTTTTTTATACTGTTATTCATAATAACAAAATTATATAATTTTTTCAATAGTGACATAATTCAATATTTACTTGACCTTATGCATAAAATGTTATAAAATAGAAAAGATTGGAACTAATGATAGGTAGGTAATCACTTGAAAAAATTCAAAAAGAGAACGAAGGAAGAAAAGCGTTCGCTTATTTTAAAAATAATAAGCATCGTCTGTTTTTCAGTTGCTTTGTTTTTAGTAGGGTTGACTTATTTTGTCACGTTACCGGCAGTACAATCCCGAATATTAGAAATTCAGGATATATTTAATAGAATAGAATTGTTTATAGCAAGTCTTAATAAGTTGGGTGCATTTTTCACAATATTAACACTTTTCCTTATTAAAAGTGTTATTCCGTTTTTACCGCTTTCAGTGTTGTTTATCAGCACCGGTCTTGTTTTCCCTGCACCATTAGCGGCGGCTATAAATATATTGGGCTTTATGATTTTAGTTACCGCAAAATATGCCTGGGGGCAGAAATTCGGTGGTGGCTCTGCTCACAAAGTGTTAGTAAAATCAGAAGTTGTTTATGATTTTATGGATTTAGGTGGCAAGGGTAACTGGTGGATGCTCGTTATTTTACGCTTTGTGCCATTTATTCCTATAAACACTGTCAGCAGAATTTACGGTGCTACTTCAATGGACCCGTTACTTTATTGTCTTTATTCGGTTCTTGGCTTTTTACCAAGAATTATTATGTGGAGTATCATCGGTGTTAATATTACCGACCCGTTCTCAGTAAAGTTTATGGCACCTATTATAATACTGCTTCTCATAAGTGCTATTTCAGTTTTGGTTTTAAGAACAATGTTAAATTATATAGATAAAAATAAAAAGAAAGCGAGTTAAATTTATGAAAATTCAGGAAATCAATACTCAGGACTTTTTAAAAAGATTAGAAACAGTTTATGGCGAAGACGCTAAAAGACAGCAAGAAAGATATTTATCACTTGCAGAAAGTTTCAAAAATGATTTTGGCAGTGAAAAAGAAGTTCGTTTCTTTTCAGCACCTGGCAGAACAGAAGTAGGTGGTAACCACACAGACCATAACAATGGTAAAGTTTTAGCGGCGGCTATTAATCTTGATGCCGTTGCAATGGTTGAAAAAAGAGACGATTTAATTATAAACGTTAATTCACAAGGCTATTCACCACTTACAGTTGATGCTAATGACCTTGAGATTAAAGACGAAGAAGCAGGTAAATCAAATGCACTTATCCGTGGTATCTGTGCGAGATTTAAAGAATTAGGTTACAATTACGGCGGTTTTAATGCAAGTGTAACTTCAGAAGTTCTTTCTGGCTCCGGTCTTTCATCTTCTGCGGCTTACGAGGTGCTTATAGGCACAATTCTCAATTACTTATATAACGATGGTAAAATCAACGCAGTAGAAATCGCTTGTATTTCACAGTATGCTGAAAACGTATATTTCAAAAAGCCTTGCGGTCTTATGGACCAGACTGCTTGCTCAGTTGGTGGCTTTGTGCAGATTGATTTTAAAGATACAAAAAATCCAGTAATCAATAAAGTCGATTTCAATTTAGACGAATTCGACCACGCTCTTTGCATTGTTGATACTGGCGGAAACCACGCAGATTTAACAGACGATTATGCCGCTATAAGATTAGAAATGAACTCTGTTGCAGAGTACCTTGGCAAATCAGTTTTAAGAGAAGTTGAACCTTCTGAAGTGTTCAGTAAAATGGGCGAAATCAGAAAGAAAACTGGTGACAGAGCACTCGAACGTGCAATTCACTTCTATAACGAAAACAGCCGTGTTGAAAGATTAGCGTCTGCTTTACATAAAAAAGACTTTGACGAATTCAAGTCAATCATTATTGAAAGCGGTAAATCTTCTTATATGTATAACCAGAACTGCTTTACACTTAAAAATCCTGACAGTCAGCCGGTTGCTCTTGCACTCTGCTTAACAGAAGAGTTATTAAAAGGCAAAGCGGCTTACAGAGTTCACGGTGGTGGATTTGCTGGTACAATTCAGGTGTTCTTACCAAAAGCAGAAACCCAAAATTACGTAACGGCTATTAAAAAAGTATTCGGTGAAAATTCTTGCTACATTCTTTCAGTAAGAAGTCACGGCGGTTGCGAAATATAAATGATTAAAGAGATTAAAACAATCGAGGAATTTAGTGGCGTTTCTTCGCCACTAATCCCTCGTATTTTTAGTGCTTTTAAGTATAAAACTGGTAGCGATAACGCCTGGCGACAAGTTGACGACGAAAATAACACAATTGCACTTGTTTCTTCGGTAGATGGTAACTTTACTTTGATTGCTTCTGAACAGACCTATATTGAAGAAATTGAAGAATTTTTACAGTTTTTTGGTTGCAAATCTTTAACGTCAAACGTAAAACTTACTTCATCTGCAAAAAGTTATTCGCTTATGAAATTTGTGGGCAACGAAAACGAAAAATGTGATGAGCGTTTTACTATTTTGAATGTTGCTTCTACCGTAAGTGCTTATCGTGGTTATCACGCCGCACTTTTTATGGATATGGATGACGATTTTGATAATTGGTATTGTGATTTTTCAAGAAAGATTATAAACAACGATGCAAAAGCAGTTGCATTAAATCAGTTTGAGATTTATCTTTCAATTGCTACCGCACCAATGATTTTTGAAAATACCGCAATAATTTCGGGCGTTTACACTTTAAGAGGATTCAGAAATCGTGGCTATTCAAAAGCAACAATTTATAAATTGATTGAAGAACTGAAAAAAGATAACGTAACAGAAATTTATCTGTGGTGCGAAAAAGAATTAGAAGAATTTTATAATAAATTAGGATTTACAAAAACGGGTAACGTTTATATGGAAACGGAGTTATAAAATGAGTTTTTTTGAATTTAGTGAAAAGATAAATGAACTTTCAAAAATTGCTCTCAAAAAGGCAGAAGAGCAATTTAAAGTTATTGATGAAATAACGGAATATAACCAACAAAGAGTGTTAAAGGCATTTATAAATCACGGCGTTTGTGAATCTCACTTTGTTTCATCAACCGGTTATGGTTACGGCGACAGGGGACGTGAAGTTTTAGACGAAGTAACTGCCGAGATTTTCGGTACTGAAGATGCTTTAATAAGGCACAGTTTTGCAAGTGGTACTCATACTTTAGCTGTAATGCTCTTTGGCGTTTTAAGACCAGGTGACAAAGTTCTTTCAGCAACGGGTGTGCCTTACGACACAATTCACTCTGTAATAGGTCTCACAGGCGAAGGAATGGGCTCGCTTAAAGACTATGGCATTGAATTTGAAATTTTAGATTTATTACCGGACGGCACAGTAGATTTTAATAAATTAGAAGAAAAACTAAAAAACGAAAATTATAAAGCCGTTTATATTCAACGTTCTCGAGGTTATTCTTTAAGACCAACGTTAACTTCAAACGAAATAAAGAAAATTGTAGATATAACAAAACAAAATAGTAAAGCAATCACTATTTTAGACAACTGCTACGGCGAATTCACCGAAAAAGTAATGCCGGGTGAAATAGGTGTTGACGTTTTCGCTGGTTCATTAATTAAAAACCCGGGTGGTGGTATTGCCAAAAGTGGTGGCTACATAGCGGGTAGAAAAGATTTAATTGAACTTTGCTCATACAGAATGACTACACCGGGTATTGGCCGTGAAGTTGGCGCAACACTCGGTAATACAAGGGACATTTTTATGGGGCTTTTCTCTGCACCACACGTAACGGGTGAAGCACTTAAAACTGCAGTGTTTACCGCTTCATTATTTGAAGAAATGGGTTACGAAGTGTCACCAAAACCAACAGAAACAAGAGCAGATATAATTCAAAGTATAAAATTAGTAACACCAGAAAAATTAATCGCATTCTGTCAGGGGCTTCAGAGTGGCTCTGCAATAGATAGTTTCGTAGTGCCAGAGCCTTGGGCAATTCCGGGGTATGACAGCGATGTTATTATGGCGGCAGGTGCTTTTACAAACGGCTCTTCAATCGAACTTTCTGCCGATGCACCTTTAAGAGAACCATTCGCAGTATGGCTTCAGGGTGGACTCAACTTCCATAGTGCGAAAATAGGCGTGATGCTTGGAGCAGAACGAGTTCAAAAAGTTGAAAATTGAAAGTTTAAAGTTGAAAGTTTCGGAAGCCTTACGGCTTGATTGTAATTAAATATCCATAACAACAACTACATTCTCTCATTTAAAGATTACGTTTAAATCTAAAATGAACGAATGTAGTTGTTTTATTCATTTTATAATTACGGCGTAGCCCCATAACTTTCAATTTTCAACTTTCAATTTGTTTAAAATATAAATCTTTTCAGCCACTTCCTTAAAAACCGGTGCACAATCACTACTACCCGAAACGCCGTTTTCTTTCATAATACAAATAACGTATTTTGGGTTTTCATAGGGGAAGAACCCAACGTACCACGAGTGCGAAATTTCTACACCATTTTTATCGTACTGACCGCTTTCAGCCGTTGCTGTTTTGCCACACGAAAGAAAAAGTGACGTAAATGCGGGTTTACCAGTACCTTCCAGCACTACGTTTAAAAGATATTCTTTTAAAATATCACACGTTTCAGTTTTTAACACTCTTTCGCTTGTTTTTTTATTAATCTCTGTGAAGTTTTCATCTTCTTCTATAAACCCTTTGATTAAACTCGGCTCATTATAAATTCCACCATTAGCAACAGTGGCGTAACAATTTGCAATCTGTAATGGTGTAGCAAGTAGTGAACCCTGACCAAAACCCAAATTACCAACAGAAGCACTACTGTTAAGCTCTTCTGCTTCTGGTAAATTACCTTTATCGGTAGAATATCCGTTTCCGAAATTTGTAGCCGTGTTAAAACCTAAACTCTTTGCAGTTTTTAAAAGATTTTCTTTAGCTACGTTACACGAAAGTTCAATAAAATAAGGGTTGCAAGAGTAGGTGAGTGCACTTTTTAAATCCATACTGCCGTGCCCGTCTTTTTTGTTGCAGTTAAACGTGTTGTCGCTTTTTGTAATAGTGCCGGTGCATTCATAAACTAAATCACTCACCCCGTTTTCTAATGCACTTGCCGCCGTAACTATTTTAAAAACAGAACCAACACTATACCCCGAAAATGCTCTGTTTATAAATGGCGAATTTTCATTTTTTAAAGTTTTCTGAAGATTGCTTCTATCTATTATGGGTAGTGAAGCACACGCTAAAATTTCACTTGTTTCTACGTCTAAAACTATGCCACAACCAACTTCTACGTTGTGATTAATCAAAGCGTTTTCTAATATTTTTTGAATATCTTTATCAATAGTCAGCACAACCCCTGAACTATTGTTGTAGTTATTGTTATACACTTCAACTGCTTCGCCGTTTAAAACTCTGCCCAAAGCATCACAATGATATCTCAAACTGAGCGAACCACTTCCATTTTCGAGAATATCGTTATAATATTTCTCAATTCCATATTCACCCTTGTTATTTTTTGAGTATCCTATTATATGTGAGAGTGAATTGCCGTCATAACGCTCATAAGTTGTGAGAGTCAGAATGTCGTTACTCTTTTCAAAATAATCAAAGTATGGCACGGTTGTAGTAACAAGATGCCCTTTCTTTAATTCCGTTTCGACCTGAGTTTTATTAAGTAATCTTTCAATTTCTGTGAAACTTTTAGCAGTCGGCTTAATACACGCTATATATTTTTCTTTAGCGTTAGTAATTCTTTCTAAATTTCTGTCGTAAATATTTCCACGACTTTCTGCAATAGTGTTAGTTTTTAGCGTGTTATTTGTGCTTGCAGAATTAATGTTTTTTACCCCAAGTAAATAAATTCTGAAACTTAAAGACGAAAACGTTAATAATAAAATAAGTGTTAAAGATATAATTCTTTTTTTCAATTGATATCACCGATTGTATTATTGACAAATAAACTAAATTTTATATAATTATTATGTTGTATATTTTTTGAAAGGAGCAAAAACAATGGACGAACGTTTTTCTCGGTCTGCGAGAATTTTCGGTGTTGAAAATCAAGAAAAATTAAATAATACAAAAGTCCTTGTTTTTGGCTTGGGTGGTGTCGGTGGTGCCGTCTGTGAAGCACTCGCACGAAGTGGTGTAGGAACACTTGGTCTTGTCGATAAAGACGTGGTCGATATTACAAATATCAACCGTCAGCTTATTGCTACTGAAAGCACCATAGGAATGAAAAAAACAGATTCTTGTGAAAAGCGACTTCTTGAAATAAATCCAAATATAAAATTAAATAAGTACGATTTATTTTATCTTCCCGAAACTGCAGACGAAATTAACCTTTCAGAATATGATTATATTGTCGATGCAATTGATAACGTGACCGCAAAATTAGAACTTATTAAAAGAGCAAAAAATGAAAATATAAGAATTATTTCTTCAATGGGAACGGGTAACAAAATACACCCCGAAATGTTAGAAATTGCCGATATAAGTAAAACAAGCGTGTGCCCACTTGCAAGGGTAATTCGTAGAGAATTGAGAAATAACGGAATAAATCATTTAACGGTAGTTTATTCAAAAGAAGAGCCACAAAACATTGACGGCGACAGAACCCCAGCATCTTCAACATTTGTGCCGATTTCTGCGGGTGTTTTAATCGCTTCAAAAGTAATACAAGATATTTTAGATTTATAGGAGAAAAGATTATGAATTTTACACAATGTGACAAACCAGGCGTAGTTGAGTGTTTTGCACTCGTTAAAAGTTGCGACAAAAAAAGTGCCAAAAACGGCAGTACATATTTAGATTTACTTTTAGCCGACAAAGAAGGCGAAATCTATGCAAAAATGTGGGATTATAAAGAAGAAATAACACCACTTCCAGAAGTTAATACAGTTGTAAAAGTACGTGGTACTTTACAGCAATATAACGGCAACGACCAGTTCATTGTTCAGCGTTTAAGAGCAACTGTTGACGGCGATAACGTGTCTGTTTCTGACTTTGTAAAATCTGCTGACGTTTCTGGTGAAGAAATGTATGGTGTAATTATCTCTTTAGTTAACACTTTTAAAGATGAAAATTTAAAAAGAGTAGTAACCGCAATTTTAGAAGAACATAAAGACGAATTATTATTCTTCCCAGCGGCAGAAAAGTTGCATCACGCTATGGCGGGTGGGCTTCTTTACCACACACTTTCGATAGTACGACTTGCAGAATGCGTTTGTAACGTTTACCCTTGTATCGATAAAGATTTACTTCTTTCAGGTGCAATTCTTCACGACGTTGCAAAACTTAAAGAATACACAATAAGTAACACAGGTCTTGTAGATGGCCATACAGTTGAAGGTATGCTTTTAGGTCATCTCGTAATGGGTAGCGAAGAAGTCGGCAGAAAATGTGACGAGTTAGGTATTCCAGAAGACACTAAAGTTCTTCTTCAACACATGCTCATTTCTCACCACGGCAAGTTAGAGTTTGGTGCGGCAGTAAGGCCATCATTTATTGAAGCAGAAATTCTTTCACAACTTGATTTGTTAGATGCTAATATGTACGAAATGGCAGAAGCAGTCGGCGGTGTTAAGCAAGGCGAATTCACAGGCAGACT
Source organism: Acutalibacteraceae bacterium (assembly GCA_045533655.1). GTDB lineage: Bacteria > Bacillota > Clostridia > Oscillospirales > Acutalibacteraceae > DTU089. The sequence continues at coordinate 299,331 of JAZSIE010000003.1, read as the reverse complement.
CTGGATGCTCGATAACAGAAAAATGTATAACCACGGCAGAACAGTAGTTGAACCAAAAGCAGATTTAATAGGGTGAGATTTTGAAGTATGGAATGGCAAGAAATAAAAATTTCAGTTAATTCTGAAGATACTGAAAGAGCGAATAATATTGCAGTAATGGCAGTGCCTTACGGCATTTATACAGAAGATTACAGCACTCTTGAACAAGAGGCTTGGGATATTGCCCATATAGATTTAATTGACGAGGACCTTTTAAAGAAGGATAGAAGCAAGTCAATTATTCATATTTACATAGGTGAAAATGATAACCCACAGGAAGCAATTTCTTTTGTCTCTCAGAGATTAGATGCAGAAAAAATCCCTTACACAATAGATACTTCTGCTTGTAAAGAGGAAGATTGGCTTAATAACTGGAAAAAGTATTTTAAATCACTTAAAATAGGTCAAAGACTTTTTGTAAGACCAATCTGGGAAGAAAACTATGATGCTGAAAACAGAGTAGTTTTAAATATAGAACCAGGTGCCGCATTTGGTACTGGTGCTCACGACACAACCCGCCTTTGCCTTGAAACTCTTGACAAAATTATTAAGACAGGCGACACAGTTTTAGATATGGGTTGCGGTAGTGGTATCTTAGCAATATCTTCGCTTTTATTAGGTGCTAAAAACGCCTTTGGTGTAGATATTGACCCACTTGCAGTTAAAACTGCAAAAGAAAACGGCTTAATGAATAACTTCAAAGAGCCTGAACTCACGTTCGTATGTGGCGACCTTGACGAAAACGTTAAGGGTAAATATTCAGTTGTAGTTGCAAATATCGTTGCAGACGTAATTATGATGTTCGCACCAAACGTAAGAAAATATATGGCACCTGATGGCGTATTCATCGCTTCAGGCATTATAGACACCCGTGCAGATGAAGTTATTGCTTGTCTTGAAGCTAATGGATTTACTATTGTTGAAAGATATGAGCAAAACGGTTGGAATTGTCTTGTGATGAAATAGTTGCTAGTGTGGCTAGTTGGCTAGTATGGCTAGTGTGGCTAGTGTGGCTAGTGGTCAGTAAAAATGAAACAAAAAAGTAATTGCAACGCCAACGCCTCTCTTCGAAGAGAGGCGTTTTATAGCATATAATTTATTGTTTCATTTGCCCAATACCCAAAACCTAATACCTAACACCTAAAAGCATTTTTTCCCATTCACTCACATAAATTATTATAAAAAAGGAGTGAACTTTATGAAAAAATGCTTTTCTTTATTTTTATCAACAATTTTTATGCTTCAATTAATAATAACTGCAAATGCAAAAACTGTCACAAAAGAGAATGAAGATGTTGTAGCCACTTTTAATACAACAACCACTTCCAAAAATGAAAAAACAAAACAAAATCTGCCAATAGAAATTAAAGCAAAATCTGCAATTTTAATGGATGTAACAACAGGTGAAGTGTTGTTAGAATATAACGCCGACGAAAAATTATTCCCCGCATCCGTCACAAAAATAATGACAATGCTACTTGTAATGGAAGCAATAAAAGATGGTAAAATTTCACTTACCGATATTGTCGTTTGTAGTGAAAACGCATCTAAAAAAGGTGGTTCACAAATCTGGCTTGAACCAAATGAGGAAATGACGGTGAACGATTTATTAAAAGCTACTGCAATTGGTAGTGCTAACGATGCGGCAACGCTTTTAGGCGAATATATTTCTGGTAGTGAAGAGGCATTTATTAATTTAATGAACTCACGTGCAAAAGAATTAGGAATGAACAACACTCATTTTGATAACGCAACTGGTCTTGACGATACTTCAGACACCCATTTAACCACCGCAAGAGATATCGGTATTATGTCAGTTGAACTTATGAAACACGATTTAATTACTGACTACACAACTGTCTGGATGGATAGTTTAAGAAATGGTGAAACCGAACTTGTTAACACAAACAAATTAGTTCGTTTTTATAGCGGTACTACCGGTATTAAAACTGGCACAACCAATAAAGCAGGGTGTTGTGTTTCAGCTTCTGCAAAGCGTGACGATTTACACTTGGTGGCAGTTGTAATGGGTAGTGCTAACAGTAACGAACGCTTTGAAACTGCAAAATCAATGCTCAATTACGGTTTTTCTAATTACGAAATTGTAGATTTAAAAATCGACGAAAGTGCGTTTTGTGAAGTAGAAGTAATAGGTGGCGAAAGTGCTTTTGTAAAACCGTATATAAAAAGCGAAACCCAACTTCTTCTTAAAAAAGGTGAAGCCGAAAAAATAGAGCAAACCGTCACTTTAGCAGAAAACGTAGAAGCACCCGTTACAGAAAATCAGAAGTTAGGTAGCGTAACGTTTACGTTAGGTGGCAAAACTATTTCAGAAATACCACTTTTAGCAAGTGCAGAAGTGAAAAAACTCACGTTTTACACGTCTTTTAAAAGAATATTGAACTTTTTAGCGTGTGGCGAGAAAATTTAAACGCTAAAACCCTTGATTTTCAAAGTGTTTTGTTATACAATACACAAGATTATAGAAATTTAGGAAGTGTTAAAATGTTTTACACATCAACAAGAGATAATTCTGTAAAGGTAACTGCATCTAAAGCAATTACAGATGGTATTTCAAAAGACGGTGGTTTATATATCCCAACAGAAATCCCATCAGTTTCTAAAGATGAACTTAAAGCTTTGTGCTCAGTAGATTACAAAGAAAGAGCAAAAAAGATTTTAGGTCTTTACTTAACAGATTTTACAAAAGAAGAACTCGACTCTTGTGTAGAGGGTGCTTATTCTGATGGTAAATTTTCTTCAAAAGATACAGCACCAACAGTTAAATTACACGATAACGTAAGTATCCTTGAATTATTCAAAGGTCCTACTTGTGCGTTTAAAGATATGGCTTTACAGATTTTGCCATACCTTTTAACAGTTTCTGCAAAGAAGAATTTAGAAAATAAAGAAATTGTAATTTTAGTTGCTACTTCTGGCGATACTGGTAAAGCGGCACTCGAAGGCTTTAAAGATGTTGACGGCACTAAAATTCTCGTGTTCTATCCAAACGACGGCGTTAGCCCAATGCAAAAATTACAGATGACAACACAAGAAGGTAACAACGTTGGCGTTTGTGCTATTCACGGTAACTTCGATGATGCACAAACTGGTGTTAAATCAATCTTTACAAATAAAGAGATTTTAAAGAAATTCGAAGAAAACAACCTTGTTTTCTCGTCTGCTAACTCTATTAACTGGGGTCGTTTGGCACCACAGATTGTTTACTATTTCTCTACATATTGCGATATGGTAAATCAGGGTTCTGTTAATTTCGGTGATAAAATCAATATTGTAGTTCCAACAGGTAACTTCGGTAATATTTTAGCGGCTTACTTTGCAAAAGAAATGGGTCTTCCTGTTAACAAACTCATTTGTGCTTCAAATAAAAATAAGGTTCTTACAGACTTTATTACTACTGGTACTTATGACCGTAACCGTGAATTCTTTACAACTGATTCACCATCAATGGATATTCTCATTTCAAGTAACTTAGAGCGTCTTTTATATCTTCTCTGTGGCAGAAATTCTGACACTATAAATGAATGGTTCTCTGCTCTCAATAAAGATGGTAAATACACAGTTTCAGAAGACGTAAAGGCGAAAGTACAAGAACTTTTCGCTGCTGGTACTTGTGACGATTGTGGCACAAAGAAGGCTATTAAAGAAACTTATGAAAAATATAACTATCTTTCAGATACACACACTGCAGTTGCTATAAGCGTTTGTGATGATTACATAAAAACAACTGGCGATAAAACACCAGTAGTTATCGCTTCAACTGCTTCACCATTCAAATTCTCAAAAGCAGTTCTTTCTGCAGTAGATGAAAGCGGTAAAGAGTACGCTGACGAATTCAGCACAGTAAGCGCTTTAGAAACTCTTACAAACAATAAAGCACCATCACAGTTAGCAGAATTAAAAGAAAAACAAGTTCGTTTCAACTTGACTGCCGACAAAAATGATATGGCAAAAGTTGTATTCGATATGTTAGGTATTTAATTATGTCACTTTTTGCAATAGGTGACCCGCATTTATCATTTTCTACCGATAAGCCAATGGATATTTTCAAAGGCTGGGACGATTACGTTTCAAAACTCCAGAAGAACTGGAACAGTATTGTAACTGATGAAGATACGGTTATTATTCCTGGTGACATTTCCTGGGCAATGTCTTTAGAAAGTGCAAAAAAAGATTTTGAGTTTATAAATAACCTTAACGGCAACAAAATCATTTTAAAAGGCAACCACGACTATTGGTGGAATACAATGAATAAAATGAATAAATTTTTAGAAGAGAATGAATTTGACTCTATAAAAATTCTTCATAATAATTCATTTAAAATCGGTGATGTTTCAGTCGCTGGTACTCGTGGCTGGTTTTACGACGACTCTTGTGAAGCAGATAAAAAAGTTCTTCTTCGTGAAGCGGGGAGACTTCGTGCTTCAATTAACGAAGCAAAAAAGTTAGGTGGCGAAGTAATCGTTTTTCTTCATTACCCACCAATTTCTGCTACACAAAAGTGTGACGAAATTCTCGACGTTATTCTTGAAAACGATATAAAACGTTGTTATTTTGGTCATTTGCACGGTTTCGTTGCTCCTGAAAATGCTTTTATTGAGTACGAAGGCGTAAAATTCACACTTGTTTCGTCAGATAAATTGAACTTTTGCCCTAAAATTATCGAAAATTTCTGAAAGAGTTTATAAAAAAGGTAAAAATTTCAAAATCTTTACTTAAAATATAAAGAAAATGTAAAAAAATAGTAGAAATTATTTATAACTTGTGCTATAATCTACAAGTTAATTAATTGTTTCACAATTGAAAGGATGTTAAGAAATGAGTTTAAAGTCTTGCGAAAAGGCAGAAACAAACGTTTACGCTCTTGAAATTGCTCTTGAGGGCGAAGAATTCAAAAAAGCAGTTTCTAATGCTTACAACAAAAACAAGGGCAGATATAATGTACCTGGCTTCCGTAAAGGTAAAGCACCAAAACACATTATTGAAACTTACTATGGTAAAGAAGTTTTCTGGTACGATGCTATTGATGCAGAATACCCGGAACTTTTTGATGCGGCTGCAAAAGAAGCAGGTATCACACCAGTTGCTGCTCCTTTTGATGATGAAATCGTTTCTCTCGACGAAAACGGCTTCACAGTAAAACTTAAAGTTGTTGTTAAGCCTTCAGCAGAAGTTAAAAAATATAAAGGTCTTACAGCAGAAAAAGAAAAAGTTTCAGTTAAAAAAGCTGAAGTTAAAGACGCTGTTAACGCTGCACTCGAAAGAGATGCTAAAATGGTTACTGTTGAAGACAGAGCGGCTAAAAAAGGCGACACAGCAGTTATCGACTTTGAAGGCTTTATGGATGGTAAAGCATTCGAAGGTGGTAAAGGTGAAAACCACAACCTTGAACTCGGTTCAGGTCAGTTTATCGATGGTTTCGAAGACCAAATCGTTGGTAAGAAAACAGGCGACGAATTTGACGTTAACGTTACTTTCCCAGAAGGTTACGGTGCAGAAGAACTTGCTGGCAAACCTGCAGTATTCAAAGTTAAACTTAATAAAATTATGAAAAAAGAACTTCCTAAATATGACGATGAATTCGTTAAAGACGTTAGTGAGTTCGACACAATTGCAGATTACGAAAAAAATCTTGAAGAAGAACTTAAAGCAAGAAAAGAAGCAGAAGCAGACCGTGTATTCGAAAGCGCTATTATGGAAAAACTTATTGACAACACAGTTGTTGAAATTCCAGATGCTATGATTGAAAGAGAAATCGACAATCAGATTAACGAATATAACTATCGTCTTCAGATGCAGGGTATGAGCCTTGATATGTATATGCAATATACAGGTATGGATATGGCTACATTACGTCAGAGCTACAAAGAAGGCGCAGAAAAACAAGTTAAACTTCGTCTTGCTCTTGAAAAGATTATTGAACTCGAAAAAATCGAGATTTCTGACGAAGACGTTGAAACAGAACTTAAGACTTATGCAGATTCTTACGGTATGAAACTTGAAGAAGTTAAAAAATACGTACCGGTAGAAGACGTTAAAGCAGACCTTGGTTGCAGAAAAGCTATGGATATTGTTAAAGACAATGCTAAAGCAGGCGCAGCAAAGAAAGCAGCTGCAAAAGAAGAAACAGCAGAAGAAAAACCAGCAAAGAAAACTACTACAAAGAAAGCAACTGCTGAAAAGAAACCAGCTGCTAAAAAAGAAACAGCAGAAAAGAAACCAGCTGCAAAGAAAACAACTTCAAAGAAAAAGACAGAAGAAGCTAAGGCTGAATAATTTATTTCAACCAATTTCCGTCGCAGTTCTGCAAAGTGCTGCGACGGTTGAGTTTTATAATGAATGGTATTAATTTGAATAAATTTCTACCACTTACCAATAATTAGAAAGAAAATTACAAAAAGTTAGGAGAATTTATTATGCCACTTATCCCTTACGTTGTAGAACAAACTAATCGTGGAGAACGCTCATACGACATTTATTCAAGACTTTTAAACGATAGAATTATCGTTCTTTCAGACGAAGTTAACGATGCAACTGCTTCAGTTGTTGTTGCTCAGCTTCTTTTCCTTGAAGCACAAGACCCTGAAAAAGACATCAGTTTTTATATCAATAGCCCAGGTGGCAGTGTTTCTGCTGGTCTTGCAATTTATGATACAATGCAATATATCAAATGCGACGTTTCAACTATCTGTATGGGTATGGCGGCATCTATGGGTGCATTCTTACTCTCATCAGGTGCAAAGGGTAAACGTTACATTCTCCCTAATGCAGAAGTTATGATTCACCAGCCATCAGGTGGTGCACAAGGTCAGGCAACAGAAATTCTTATTGCCGCAGACCACATTCAGAGAACAAAACAACGCTTAAACAGAATTCTCTCTGAAAACACAGGTAAGCCAATTGAACAAGTTGCTATTGATACAGAACGTGACAACTGGCTCACAGCAGAAGATGCTTTAGAATACGGCATCGTAGATAAAATTCTCGACAAGAGATAATTTTATTTAATTTGATTTTTTTATTATTTAGCAAATAATTCGGAGGTGCTAATTTTGGCACGAGATGATAATAAAAACACTTCTTCACAAAGTGTACGTTGCTCTTTCTGTGGTAAACCACAAAGCGCAGTAGAGCGTCTTATAGCAGGTCCCGGCGTTTACATCTGTGACGAATGTGTTGAACTTTGCTTGCAGATTATCGAAGGTATTAATCCTGAAGATGTCGAAAAAGCATTAGATGAAGCAACAAAAGGTAAAAACAAAGAAATACTTCTTCCAAAACCAATGGAAATCAAAGAAAAATTAGACGAATACGTTATTGGTCAGGAAGAAGCAAAAAAAGTTTTATCTGTTGCAGTTTATAACCACTATAAAAGAGTTTATAAAAAAGAAGAAACTGACGTTGAAATCGGTAAGAGCAACGTGCTTTTATTAGGTCCTACCGGTGTTGGTAAAACTTTACTCGCTTCAACTCTTGCAAAAATTCTCGACGTACCGTTTGCTATTGCAGATGCAACTACTTTAACAGAAGCGGGTTACGTTGGTGAAGACGTTGAAAATATTCTTTTAAGACTTATTCAGGCGGCAGATTTTGACGTAGAAAAAGCAGAAAAGGGTATTATCTATATCGACGAAATCGACAAAATCACAAGAAAGAGCGAAAATACGTCTATCACCCGTGACGTAAGTGGTGAAGGTGTTCAACAAGCACTTTTAAAGATTATTGAAGGCACGGTTGCAAATGTTCCGCCACAAGGTGGCAGAAAGCATCCGCAACAAGAGTTTATTCAGATTGACACTTCAAAAATTCTCTTTATCTGTGGTGGTGCTTTTGCCGGTATTGAAAAATTAGTTGAAGAACGTCTTGGCAAAAACGTGCTCGGTTTCGGTAGCGAAATCAGAACAAAAACAGATTTAAAACAAATGGATATTATGTCAAAGGTCGTAACACAGGACCTTGTAAAATTCGGTCTTATACCTGAATTAGTCGGCAGAATTCCAGTTATTACTTCATTAAAAGATTTAGACGTTGATGCATTGGTAAGCATTATTACAGAACCTAAAAATGCACTTTTAAAGCAATATCAGAGTCTTTTCAAAATGGATAACGTAACTCTCGACTTCTCAGAAGAAGCAGTAAGACGAGTTGCAGAATTAACTATTGAAAAAGAAACTGGTGCTCGTGGACTTCGCGCATTAATGGAAAAAATATTAGTTCCTGTAATGTATTCTGTACCATCAGACCCAACAGTAGACGTTGTTAAAATAACTGCTGATGTGGTAGATGGTAAAGCAGAACCAGTTATAGCACGAAAAACTATAACAGATGAAAATCAAGCATCATAAAGGATTAAAATATGAATAATAAAACTACAATTACTACTTCGCTTCCCGTTCTTGCAATGAGGGGCGTAGTAGTTTTCCCTAAAATGACGTTACATTTTGACGTCGGCAGACAAAAGTCAATAGCGGCTATAAGAGCAGCACTCAATACTTCTGGTGAAATTTTCTTAACTGCTCAGTTAGATTCTGAAATAGAAAACCCAGAATTTTCAGACCTTAATAAAATCGGCGTTGTAGCAGAAGTAAAGCAAGTTATTAAACTTCCTAATACAGACGTTTTAAGAGTTGTTGTCGAAGGTAAATACAGAGCAACAATTGTTGAACCAATAAAAACAAAACCGATTTTAAAAGCAGTTGTTACTGAAGTTAAACAAAAGGCAGTCAGAAAAATCGACTCAGCATACAGTGAAGCGTTAATAAGAACTCTCCGTGATTTATTTGACGATTACGCAGATTTGTTGCCACGTATTTCACCCGACGTTGAAATGACTGTTCACACAGAAGATAATATTGCACTTTTAACAGACTATATAGTAAGTAACACTATATTGATGTTCGAAGATAAGCAAGACCTTTTAAGTGAATTAAACCCAATAAAAAGAGCCGAAAAACTTTGCAGTGTGCTTATTAAAGAAACTGAAATTCTTTCTTTACAAGTTGGTATTCAGAACGAAGTTCACGAAAGAATGGATAAAAACCAGAAAGATTACTTCCTTCGTGAGCAGTTAAAGGTTATTTCACAAGAGCTTAATGGTGAAGAGTCACCCGAAGAAGAAGCCGAAAGCTATAAAGAAAAAATTAATGCTTTACCACTCGAAGATAAATATAAAAAGAAGCTTCTCGACGAAGCCGAAAGACTTTTAAAGCTTTCAAGCAGTAGTTCAGAAGCAAACGTTACACGTACATATTTAGACAGAGTGTTGGCACTCCCTTGGAACGTAACTACAAAAGACTCTTTGAATTTAGATAAAGCACGAAAAGTTTTAGACAAAGACCACTACGGCTTAGATGAAGTTAAAGAAAGAATTGTAGAGTTAATTGCAGTAAAGAAACTTTCAGAAAACGTTAACTCACAAATTCTCTGTCTCGTAGGCCCTCCGGGTGTCGGTAAAACTTCTATTGCAAAGTCACTCGCAAAAGCGATGAATAAAAACTATGCAAGAATTTCTCTCGGTGGCGTTCACGATGAAGCAGAAATTCGTGGTCACAGAAGAACTTATATAGGTGCTATGCCTGGTAGAATTATTTCTGCAGTTGAACAGGCGGGCTCTACTAATGCACTTATTTTACTCGACGAAATTGACAAATTAGGTAACGATTATAAAGGTGACCCGTCATCTGCACTTTTAGAAGTTCTCGACGGCGAGCAAAATAATACATTCGTTGACCATTATATTGACGTTCCGTTCGATTTAAGTAAAGTCTTATTTATAACAACCGCAAACGATGCTTCTTCAATTCCTGGCCCACTTTACGACAGAATGGAAATTATTGAACTTTATAGCTATACTTTGGAAGAAAAGTTCAGAATTGCTAAAAAGCATCTTTTACCAAAACAACTTAAAAACTTCAATATGACTTCAAAAATGGCTTCTATTTCAGACAGTGCTTTGAAACTCATTATAGATGGTTACACAAAAGAAGCAGGTGTCAGAACTTTAGAAAGAGTCATTATTAAAGTTTTAAGAAAATGCGCAGTTAAATTTGCAGACGGTTTTGACGGTAAAGTAACTGTTACCCCTGAAAATTTAGAAGAATTCTTGGGTGCAAGAAAATATAAAGAAACAGACCTTTCACTCGATAATATGATTGGTGCAGTCAACGGTCTTGCGTGGACTAAAGTCGGTGGCGAGATTATGCAGATTGAAGCATCAATTTTAGAGGGTACTGGTAAAATTGAGCTTACTGGTTCTTTAGGCGACGTTATGAAAGAGTCTGCAAAAATTGCAGTCAGCTTTGTAAGAAGCAGAGCAAATGAATTAGGAATTGACCCATCTTTCTATAAAGATAAAGATATTCACATTCACGCTCCAGAGGGTGCTGTACCAAAGGATGGCCCATCTGCTGGTGTTACTATGACAACTGCACTCGTGTCAGCTCTTACAAATCGCCCTGTAAAACCAGACGTTGCTATGACTGGTGAAATTTCTTTACGTGGTAATGTGCTCGCAATAGGTGGTCTTAAAGAAAAATCTATGGCGGCATATAAAAACAAAATGAAAACTGTTTTAATTCCGCAAGATAACGTTCCCGATTTAGAAAAAGTTGACGAAGTAGTTAAAAAGAATATTAAGTTTATTCCAGTTTCAACTCTTGATGAGGTTTTAAATTTAGCTTTAACAAAGCCTAAAAAATCCCAAAAGGATAAAAGAAAAGTTGTTGAAATTCAAGAGTCAAAAGAAGAAACACAGGCTACAATCTGTTGTTGAGAAAGGGGATTTTAAAAATGAACTTTAATAAAGTAGAATTTGAAGCGGCTTTTGGTACGCTTTCACAAATCCCCGAGTCAACTGTAACAGAAATCGCATTTGCCGGTAGGTCTAACGTCGGTAAATCTTCAATGCTTAATAAACTCTTTAATCGTAAGAATTTAGCACGTGTTTCGTCAGTACCCGGTAAAACAATCACAATTAACTTTTACAGAACTGAAGATGTAAGAATCGTCGATTTACCAGGCTATGGCTACGCAAAAGTAGCAAGAGGCGAAAAACGTCGCTGGGCAGAAATGATGGAAGGCTACTTCCAGACTCCAAGAAATTTAAAGCTTGTAGTTCAGCTTGTAGATATGCGCCATAAACCATCTGAAGACGATTATATTATGATGCGCTTTTTACAAGAATGTGAAATTCCATTCATAGTTGCCGCAACAAAGAGCGACAAACTCAATAAAACGCAATATAAAGAGCGTGTCGAAGGTCTCAAGGCAGAATTAAAAGAATTCGGCGAAGATTTGTTGATTATCCCATTCTCATCTGAAAAAGGGGATGGGGTTGATGAATTGAAGGCAGTGCTTGAGAAGTATAGTTGTTAGGTATTAGTTGTTAGTCGTTAGTTATTAGTATCAAAAAAAAGTTCTATCATTTTCACAAACTGAAAATGATAGAACTTTTTCTAATATCTAACACCTAAAATCTAACACCTGAAGATTAATTTTGTAAAACAAAATTAATCTTCATCAAGCTTAAGAATAGCCATAAACGCTTCTTGTGGAACTTCAACAGTACCAAATGAGCGCATTCTCTTTTTACCTTCTTTTTGCTTTTCAAGAAGCTTTTTCTTTCTTGTAATGTCACCGCCGTAGCACTTTGCAAGAACGTCTTTTCTCATAGCCTTAACAGTTTCACGTGCTATAACCTTGCCACCAATAGCAATCTGAATCGGTATTTCAAACATCTGTCTTGGAATGTTGTCTTTAAGCTTTTCTGCAATCTTTCTTGCTCTGCCATACGCTTTGTCAGAGTGCACCATAAATGAAAGCGCATCGACAATATTGCCATTAAGAAGAACGTCTAATTTTACAAGATTTGACTTTCTGTATTCAGAAATTTCATAGTCAAGTGAAGCGTAACCACGTGTTCTTGATTTTAATGCATCAAAAAAGTCATAAATGATTTCATTAAGTGGTAAATCGTATTTTAATTCAACTCTGTCTGCAGAGATGTAGTCCATATTTTTAAACGTACCGCGTCTTTCCTGACATAAATCCATAATTGCACCAACGTACTCTGGTGGTGAGAAAATATGAGCATCTGCAACTGGTTCTTCTGAAAAATCAATAGTCGCAGGGTCAGGGTAGTGGGTAGGGTTGTCAATTTCAATTACTTCACCATTTGTTAAGTGAATTTTATAAACAACGCTTGGAACAGTTGTAACTAAGTCTAAGTTGTATTCTCTTTCGAGTCTTTCTTGAATAATTTCAAGGTGTAATAACCCTAAAAAGCCACATCTGAAACCAAAGCCCAATGCACCGGAAGTTTCTGGCTCGTAAGAAAGTGCCGCATCATTAAGTTGTAGTTTTTCAAGTGCTTCGTGAAGATTTTCATAGTCAGCACCGTCTGCCGGGTAAATACCACAGTAAACCATCGGCGTTGCCTGTCTGTAACCAGGTAACGCTTCTTTTGCCGGGTTACTTGCAAGTGTAACAGTGTCACCGACACGAGCATCACTAACAGTCTTAATTGAAGCGGTAATATAACCAACTTCACCAGCGCAAAGCTTTTCTCTTGGCTCAAGTGACGTTGCTCTCATATAACCCGTTTCAACAACTGTAAATTCAGCACCAGTTGCCATCATTCTCATTGTGTCACCAGGTTTAATTGTACCGTCAACAATTCTTGTGTAAACAATAACACCTTTGTAGTTATCGTAAACAGAGTCAAATATGAGCGCTCTTAAGGGCGCATCATCATCACCTTGTGGAGCTGGAATATCTTTTACAATTCTTTCGAGCACTTGTTCAACGTTCTGACCGGTTTTAGCCGATACTCTCGGTGCATCTTCACAAGGGAGACCAATAATATCTTCTACCTCAAGGCTTACTCTTTCAGGGTCAGCAGATGGCAAGTCAATCTTATTTATAACTGGCACTAATTCAAGGTTGTGGTCGAGGGCTAAATATGTATTGCCCAGAGTCTGAGCCTCAATACCCTGTGAGGCGTCGATTATTAAAATTGCACCCTCACAAGCGGCAAGTGAACGTGAAACCTCATAGTTAAAGTCAACGTGACCTGGGGTGTCAATTAAGTTTAACTGGTAGGTTTTGCCGTCATTTGCTTTGTAATCGAGTTTAACAGCGTGAGCCTTAATTGTAATACCACGCTCTCTCTCAAGGTCCATATCATCAAGTAATTGAGCCGACATATCACGCTTTGCAACAGACTGTGTGAGTTCAAGAAGTCTGTCTGCAAGGGTAGATTTGCCGTGGTCGATATGGGCAATAATTGAAAAGTTTCTTATATTTTCTTTTGTAACAAGGGACATAAATTGTGTGTTCCTTTCTTTATTATCTAATTATTCTGAAAACCGTAGCCGAATACTTCGTTAGATTCTGTAATAACAGTAAAAGCACTACGGTCAATTTCTTTTACAATTTTATTTATTTCTGCCACTTCGTTTGGTCTCACAACTGAAAGAAGAATAGTTTTTTCTTCGTTTGTGTATCCACCAAAAGCGGGGATTAACGTAACACCGTGTTCTACGTCATTCATAATTCTTTTTGAAATTTCTTGTGGTTTGGTTGTAATTATAAGAAGCATTTTGCTCCTTGCGGCACCAAAAATAATTGCATCAACTGCTCTTGACGTTACAAAAAATGAAACTGTTGAATAAAGAAGTGCTTCAATGCTGCCATAAACAAAAAGGGTAGAAATAACAATTATGGCATCTATTATAAAAACAAGAGTACCTAAAGAAAAATGTGGATACTTAAGTCTTATAAGCTTTGCTAAAATATCAGCTCCACCAGTAGTGCCACCACGTAAAAATATAATTCCTACACCTACGCCAATTGAAACACCACCAAAAATTGATGCTAAAAGCGGGGAGTATATATAATGCTTTTCTAAAATGAATGGCAAAATATCAATTAAAGATGAAGTAAGAAAAGTAGCAAAAAGTGATTTCTTAAAAAAACTTCTGCCGAATTTTTTAAATGAAAAAATAAAAAGTGGAATATTTACAGCTATAATAACTGAGCCTATCGGTATATTAAAAAGATGGTTAAGCATCGTACCAATACCAGATACGCCACCAGGTGCTATATTGTTTGGCGAAGTAAACATTGCTATGCCAAATGAAAATATAAAAGCACCAATTGCTATAACAATATAATCTATAATAGTTTGTTTAATTGTTTTCTTTGTTTCGGAAATTTTCAAGATATTCTTCACCCGTACTTATATTAAATATGTACGTTATTCTCTCAAAATCTCCGATTAAGTAAAGGTAACCGTAAAGCGTTTCAAGACCAGTTGCGTAGCGGTAATCAGCATCGCTCTGGTTTTTTGGCACGTGACCACTGTGAGCGTTCCTGCCACGCTTAAAAATTGCTTCTTCATCTTCTGTTAAAATAGGTAAAACCTTTTTAATCATCTCAGACTGACAGTTAGCGTTAACAAGTTTAATCGACTCTTTATGAAGTGCGTTTGTAGGTCTGTTAGCGGTTTTTAAAAGCATTTCACGAACTAAAAGACTGTAAACCGCATCACCTAAAAAAGCGAGTGTTAACGGACTATATTGTTTCGCTTCTGTTTTAGAAACAGGTTCTTTTGAAAAAAGTGAAGAGTTTAATTCATTAAGGCACATAGTCAAACTCCAGGTCATAAATACTTACGGTGTCGCCTTCCCCAATACCACGTTCAATAAGAGCGTTAATAATACCGCTTGATTGTAATGCATTCTGGAAGTATTGAAGTGACTCGTAATCTTCTAAATCTGTTTTAGAAAGAATTTTTGCAAGCCATTCTGCTTCAATAATATAAACGTCACCTTCAACTCTTATTGTGAAATCACGCTTAGAAGTTTTGTAAATATCGCTTACAGTAATTTCTTCACGTTCATAAATTTTAATAGGTGGTAAGGTAGCAAGTTTTTTGGCAATAGCGTTTATTAAATCTTGTGTACCTTCTAAAATAGGTGCACAAATTTCAAAATATTCGTAGCCTTTTTCTTCAATATATTTTCTGAAAGCTTCTCTCTGCTCGTCTGTCGCAAGGTCGGTTTTGTTACCAGCAACTATCTGTGGGTAGTTTGCTAATTCTTCGTTGTATTTTACGAGTTCAGCGTTTATTGTTTCAAAATCTGTGAATGGGTCTCTGCCTTCGCTACCAGAAACGTCAACAACGTGAACTAATATACGGCATCTTTCAATGTGTCTTAAAAATTCGTGACCGAGACCAATGCCGTCTGAAGCACCTTCAATAATACCAGGAATATCTGCCATAACAAAACTGCTTTCAGGTCCCATTCTTACAACACCAGGAACAGGGGTGAGCGTAGTAAAATGGTAGTTTGCAATAATAGGCTTTGCTTCACTTACAACTGAAATAAGTGTACTTTTACCAACGTTCGGGAAACCTATTAAACCAACGTCTGCTAAAAGTTTTAATTCTAAAGTAACTTCCCAATCTTCACCGGGCATACCATCTTTTGCAAATCGTGGAACTTGCCTTGTTGGTGTAGCAAAGTGTGGGTTACCCCAACCACCGTTACCACCTTTAGCGGCAATAAAAGTTTCATCTTTACTCATATCTGCCATAATGGCGCCGGTAGAGTTTTCTCTTATTACTGTTCCCCTTGGAACTTTAATTATTAAATCTTCACCACGTTTTCCGTTACATTTGCCACCACGACCATTTTCGCCGTTCTGTGCTTTATATTTTCTTTTGTAACGGAAATCTGAAAGGGTAGTAAGGTTATCGTCAACCTGAAAAACAATGTTGCCACCTTTACCGCCATCGCCACCATCGGGACCACCGGCGTTAACGAATTTTTCTCTATGGAAAGCAACGGCACCATTACCACCGTTACCAGCAGTTATTCTTATTTTTGCTTTATCAACAAACATAATTTTAATTACCTTTCAAAATTTAAAAGTACATACATCATTTATTATACTATATTAATAAGAAAATATAAATAGTTTTTTGAGAAAAAATATTAAAAATCTTAAAAATAAATTACAAACGAAAACCGAACAAAAAACAGAACAAAATTTGAATTAAAAACTATCAAAAAGACTTTTTTTCTTATTTTTTTTGCGTTTTTGTGGGGAGAAGTACCATTTAGAGTACAACAAAAAGAAAAAATAACGAACATTTATGTTGACAAATAGAAAAAATATGATATAATCGAAGTATAAACAAATGTTCTTAATTGTTCGGAGGTATTTTTATGACAGGTTTAACAGTTTTAAAATTCGTATTAGAAACACTCGTGGTTTTAGCAATCAGTTATGGCTTTTACAGAGAAGAGCACATTGTAAAATTTGAAAGAAAAGTTTTCCGTTTCATTAAACGTGCAGTAAAAATTATTGTTAACGAAATCAGAGAAAGCAGAAAATCAAAAAACGCTTCAGATAATATAGTTGAGTTAAAATTTGAAGACGACGTTGAAACTCAATACGATTATTTACTCAAAAACGTAGGTTAATATTGACACATCACCTTTAAAAGTTATAAAATAAAAGTTGTAAAATACTTTTAGTAGGTGTTAAAATGCAAGTCGGTATTGATACAGTGGAAATTAAACGTATTGACGCTTTAATCAATAATAAAGAGCGTTTTTTAGAACGTGTATTTTCTTTAAAAGAGCAAGATGAATTTATAATAAGGAACAATAAAACAGAACACATCGCCGCAGCGTTTTGTGCAAAAGAAGCGTTTTCAAAAGCATTGGGAACTGGAATTGTCGGTTTTAATTTAAATGAGGTTTCTCTTTTACATAAAGAAAACGGCAAGCCTTATCTTGAGTTTTCGGGTAAGGCATTAGAAATTGTAAATGAAAGCGGTCTTTCGTTTGATATTAGCATTACTCATACTGACTCTATAGCAACTGCAATTGTTATTGCATTTCGGGGTGAAGCATTATGATTAATAAATTTTCGCTCGATAATAAAAAAGCAAAGAAAATTTTACCAGAAAGACCAGAGAACGCCAACAAAGGTACTTTTGGCAGAGTTTTAATAATTGCCGGTAGCAGAAAAATGATTGGTTGCTGTGAGTTGGCTGTTTCTGGTGCATTCCGTTGTGGTGCGGGGCTTGTAACCCTTGCTTTTCCGGATTGCATTTACGACACAGTCACTTTACGTCTTACCGAAAATACGTTTATGCCACTTCCATCGCAGAATGGCGAATTGTCAAAAGAATGTATTACTGAATTGTTAAACGAAATCAATAATTTTGACGTAGTAGTTTTCGGTTGTGGTCTTGGTAGAAACAGTGATATAAAAGAAATTTTAGGGGAGTTAATTTTAAAATCACAAAAACCACTTATAATAGATGCCGACGGTCTTAACGCTTTAGCAGAAATTAAAGAGATTTTAAAAAATGCTGAGTGTGATATTCTGTTGACACCACACCCTGGCGAAATGTCAAGACTTCTAAATAAAAGTGTAGATTATATTGAAAATAATCGTGAAAAAGTAGTAAACGAATTTAGTAAAGAATATAATGTAAATGTACTCCTTAAAGGTCACAACACAATTATTTCTGATAATACTGCAACAAATTTCTGTATTAACAAAACTGGTAATACTGGTCTTTCAAAAGGTGGTAGTGGCGATTTGCTTTCTGGTATGATTGCAGGGTTTGCACCATCTTTAAAAGGTGATTTATTTAAAGCGGCTACACTCGGTGCATATATCCACGGGCTAACTTCAGAAAAAATATCAGAAGAACTTACAGAATATTCAACTTTACCAACCGATTGTTTAAAAGTAATCGGCGAAGTGATTAAAGATATTATTGAAAGCGAGTGAGCTATATAAAAAAATATTTCTTAATATCCTTGGTGTTAATGTGTTTACTCGTAACATCTTCTTGTAACTCATTTTTAAATAGCACAAGCGATTTTAAGGAAGTTGATTTTACAAACGGACAAAAAATTCAACTTGTTACGGGCGAAGACGTTTATAATTTGTTCGTTTCTTTTAATGAGAATGGTGAATTTACTTTGAAATATTTACCGGAAACTTCAGAGATTTTAGAAAATATAACTGTTACGGTTAAAGGGGATAACGCTGAAATTTCAGCGGATGAACTCCAGTTTTCTAAAAATATATATGAATTCAATAATTCATTTGCTCCCAAAATAATATATGTATTTTTTAAAAATACTGATTTTAAAACTGAAAATTTCGTTTTTAATAATTCAAAAAATTCAAAGACCTTAACAAAAAATGTTTTAGAAAAAACTGTTGATTTTACTGTAACTCTGACTGAAAATAAACAAAGTCAGGTTTATTTGTTAGAAATAAGATGAAAAAGAACCAAATTTAAAGTTTGGTTCTTTTTATTGTTGAAAAAAGTTTGTGTATATGGTATAATGATATAAATATATATTAAGGAGAAATTTTATGGATGCATTAGAAAGAGCAATGCTATATGGTATTACTAACTTTTCAGGTATAGCACTTATTGCAATTATGTTAATAAGTCGTCGTAATACATCTTTAAAAAATTCTGAAAGGAGTTACTTTAACAATACACTTTTTTCAATAGGGGTTCTGTTATTCGTTAGTTCTATGCTTTGGTTTTGTGAGTGTTCAACTGAACCGTTCGTTGTTTTTATTAACAGAATTATGGCTGTTTGTTATAGTGGTGTTTTACCTGTTATTGGAATGTTTTACGTTTTCTATTGCGAGTGCAGAATGTCAGAAGAAAGAGAAGTTCCAAGACTTAAAAAAACAATATTTTTTATACCTGTAATAATAAATGGTGTAGTGGCTTTCGTGAGCAGTTTCTCAGGTGTTTATTTCAATATTGTTGACGGTAAATACGTTCGTGGTCCGCTTTACTCAATTCCGTTCGTTGTAATGTTTGCATATTTTATTTACGCTTCTGTTATGACGTTCTTAACGTCAAAAAGGCAAATCAATATTACAAAGAAACCGGAATATTTATATCTTGCATCATTCTCAATTCTTCCTATTCTTTGCGGTATTGCACAGATGTTATTCTACGGATTTGAAGTAATGGCAATTTCTATGGTTGTTTCTTCACTTATAGTTTATAACGAAATTCAGAATAAACTCATTTCAATTGACCCTCTTACAATTACAAATAACAAATGGCAACTTAACCGTTACTTAGAAAGAGTCGGCAAAGCACTTTCACCACAAATGATGCTTTTCGTTATGTTTATCGATGTTGATAACTATCGTTCAATTTTAAGAAGTTATGGCAGAGAAGCAGGTAACGAAGCAATTGTTGAAGTTGCTACAAGACTTAAAAAAGTTGTTGCGGGTTCTCACGACTTCTTAGGCAGAATTGGTACTGACAGATTTGTTATAGTTGCTCAGAGGCCTACTTTACCTGCGGCAGAAATCACAAGAACTACATACGCTAAAAAGTTTGAAGATTTAGGTAAAGACAACTTTAAAGCTTATGACCTTAATATTTCAATTGGTCTTGCCGGTGCTGAAAGTGTTAACGATATGGATGATGTTGATTTACTTATCGGTGAAGCAGAAAAAGATATGAGAAAAATCCGTAAAGTAGCAAAAAGATTTTCAAAAATGAAAAAATCAGCTTTATATAGTGGTAATTATTATTCTGAAGATGAATAAAAATAACGGCTACGGTTAAAAACCGTAGCCGTTTACAATTACTCAATTACTTACTTAAGAGGGATGCTGCAGCTTCATCAAGGAAGATAACAACGTCTTTGTGGTTTTGTAAGATTGAAGCCGGCACTTGTGGTGTAACTCTACCTTCAACCATATTTTTAATAGCTTCTGCTTTTTTAGGACCAGTAGCAATAAGCACAATTTTCTTAGCTCTCATAATCTGTTCAATACCCATTGTAAGAGCATAGTGTGGCATAGCACCTTCATCAAAATAAATTTTATTAGCTTCGATAGTGCTATCTGTAAGTTTAACTTTAAATGAACCTACTGTAAACTCATCTGCTGGTTCGTTAAAACCGATGTGAGCATTGTTACCGATACCTAAAAGTTGAACGTCAATACCACCAGCGTTATTAATTTCAGCATCATAACGAGCGCATTCTTTTTCAGTATCTTCGGCATTACCATTGAGGAAGTGAACGTTTTCTTCTTTAATGTCGAGTGAATTGAAGAGTTGCTCGTGCATAAACGTGTAATAACTGTTTTTGTCATTTTTAGGAAGGTCGCAGTATTCGTCAAGGTTGTAAGTTTTTACGTCTTTGAAAGAAATGCCGCCTTCGTTATAAGTTTTAATTATGTTTTTGTAAGTTGGGATTGGTGAAGCACCAGTTGCAAGACCGAGTACAGCGTTTGGATTTGATTTTACTGCGTCTGTAAAAATTTTAGCAGCTTCAACACCAATTTCTTCAGCTGTTTTAAAAATTCTGATTTCCATTCGTATCATCCTTTACAAAATATTGCCTTTTAATTATACCACAAAAAATTAATAATAAAAGGGGATTTTTGTATTTTTTTAAAAGTATATTGAAAAATTTTTAAAATTTGATATAATTAGTTTATAATGGGTTAATATCGGGGTGTTAAAATGATTAAAAACATCGTTTTCGATATGGGTGGAGTTATTCTTGATTTTAATTTAAAGAAAACCGTAGAACAAGAATTTGCACCAGAATATCACGACGTTATTTACGAACACGTTTTTGGTGAAAACAGTGTGTGGAAAACTCTTGATGAAGGTATTTATACTTTTGACCAGGTTATTCCGGGTATTTTAGAAAAACTTCCAGAAGAACTTCATGAAAAAGTGAGTGCTATGGTTACAGATTTTTACGATTATATGC
Organism: Acutalibacteraceae bacterium; assembly: GCA_045533655.1. Lineage (GTDB taxonomy): Bacteria > Bacillota > Clostridia > Oscillospirales > Acutalibacteraceae > DTU089. Next base: position 278,464 of record JAZSIE010000003.1, on the reverse strand, counting down.
CTCCGTTTCCTGAAACTTATGAATTAATTAAAGAACTCAAAGAAAACGGATATAAAATCTACCTTCTGTCAAATGCAACCCCAAGATTTTTTGATAGATTTCTAGATGTACCAGCTTTTCAGTATTTTGATGGTTTATTTATTTCAGCACTTTATAAATTACTTAAACCAAATCGTGAAATTTACGAAGCATTCTGTAATAAATTCTCATTAGACCCTGCTGAATGTTTCTTTATTGACGATTTAGAAGCAAATATTGAAGGTGCAAAAAAATACGGAATGCAAGGTTTCCAATTTAAAGCACCTGACACAACCAAGTTAAGAAAAGCCTTAAGAGAACAAGGCGTTAATATAAATTAAAAAACAAGGAGAATTTTAAATGGATAAGAAAAAATTAATTTCAATAGGTATTGTTGTATTAACGATTGTTGTAGTAATAATAATTGCTGCAACAAGTGGTGGTAATGGTGATAACCCTGAAGTTATTCCTTCGCAATCAACAACTATACCTACAACTGAAAATGATATAAGAGTGGGATATTCAGCAGAAGTTTTAGAAAACTCTTTGAAAATTTACAAAGATGATGTTTTTGTTCAGGAACTTGGATATCCGACTGACCACGACGGTAAATTTGTGTTAGAACTTGCAAAAAATCATATTTCATTTTTAGATATGAACTTTGATGGTAATGAAGATATTTGTCTTACAATTTCTGCTTCACAAGAAAAATACAGTTATTATTGTTGGGTTTATAATGCAGAAAAAGATGAATTCCAATATAATAAAATACTTTCTTCTTTAAGTTCTATAAGTCTTGATGATGATAAGAAACAAGTGATTGCAACTGAAGAAAAAGATGGTAAAAAGGTTTACGTTATCTATGAGTGGAAAGATGGCGAGTTTAAAAAAATTGAAACAAAAACAAAAGCACCGGAAGCAGTTAAGGATAATGTTTTAGGTTCGACGTCTTCAAGTAATACTACCGCAAGACCTGATAAAAATCAAGGGTCGTCAAATAATGGTGGGCTTTCTGGTGTAATTGTTCCAGAATCAAGACCACAGGGTTCAAGTGGCGGAATTGTTATTGCAACTGAAAATAAAAATGATATCTGGTATTAAGGGTGAATAAAATGAGCGAAGAAATTAAAGTAGAAGATATTAACGTAGAAGACGAAAGAGTTCCTATGACTGAAGAAGAGATACAAGCAGCCGCAGAAGAGGCTATAGAATTAGCAAGTAAAAATTGGATTAAAGAACCTGGGCAACCAGAAACGTTTAAGTTTTTCAAAAATTGTTCAGGAACTTTAAAGAAACTTTCTGTTGCAGTGTTCGTAATTAATTTGTTTTTAATAGTTATTGCAGCGGTTTTAGGCGTTGTAATGGTTGGAATGTATATTGGCTTTGAAGTAGTAGCAATGTTAGCAGTTCCATTTATTTCTGTAATTGCAATTTTAGTGATTTTTGCAAGACTTGTGTCAGCGTTGATTTACGGTTTTGCAGAAATCGTTGAAAAACACGAGTAATAGGAGGTTGCATTATGAATCAGTTGTTTGTAAAACTTAAAGAAGCTGAATGTGATGTAGAAGGTGCATTAGCACGTTTTCTTGATGACGAAGATTTATATATTCAGTTTTATGGTGAACTCCTTAAAGACGAAGCATTTGATAATTTAGGTGTTGCTTTGGAAGATGGTAGACTTTCTGAAGCGTTTGAATTTGCTCATGCTTTAAAAGGTATAGTTGGTAATATGGGCCTTACGCCAATGTTCAATATTGTATGTGATATTGTTGAGCCGTTAAGAATTAACAGTGACGATGGTGTGAAAGAGAATTATAAAGAACTTTTATCTTTAAGAGAAAAATTCACCGGTTTTATTTCTTAATTACTTGACAAATGAAATTTATAGGTATATAATGCCAATATAAATTTTCGGTGTATTATTTTTCAGGAGGTTATGTAGATGATTCGCAATTTTAAAATTCGATTTTTTTACTTTATAAACGCGGATTGTCTATGTGCCGAGTAAAAGCGTAACGCTTTTTAGTGTGTATAGTCAATCTGCATTTCTGTTGTATTTTTATACAATGGTTGTGCAGATTTTTTATTTTTAAATTAATTGTCAGGAGTTATGTTATGATTTCAGAAAAAATGATGAATTTAGGTAAAAAAAGTTCAGTAATCCGTGAGATTTTTGAGTATGGTAAAAAAAGAAAGGCAGAAATCGGAGTAGAAAACGTTTTCGATTTCAGTCTCGGCAATCCAAGCGTTCCAGCACCAGAAGAAGTAACAGAAATTATGAAAGACTTTTTAGAAACTGTTCCGGCAGAAGTTCTCCATGGTTATACATCAGGTCCTGGTGACATAGGTGTAAGAACAGAAATTTCAAATTATATTAATAACAAGTTCCAAGTTAAAGCGACACCTAATCTTATTTATATGACTTGTGGTGCAGCGGCATCTTTAACTGTTTCATTAAATGCAATTGTAAATAATGGTGACGAAGTTATCGTTTTGGCGCCATTCTTCCCGGAATACAGAGTTTTTGCAGAACAAGCGGGCGCTACTTTAAAAGTTGTTGCTTGTAAAAAGGAAGATTTACAAATTGACTTTGTAGCTTTAGAAAAAGCAATTACAAATAAAACAAAAGCGATTATCGTTAATTCGCCCAATAACCCGTCAGGTGTTATTATTCCAGAGTGCGATATTATTAAACTTTCAGAACTTTTAAATAGTAAACAAAAAGAATATGGTACAGATATTTACCTTTTAGCCGACGAACCATACAGAGAACTTGTTTTTACCGGCGAAGAAGTGCCATATATACCAAAGTATTACGACAATACAATAGTTTGTTATTCATATAGTAAAGCACTTTCATTACCTGGTGAAAGAATTGGTTATATTTTCGTTTCACCAACCGTTAAAGATTGTGGCGACGTTTACGCCGCTGTGTGTGGTGCTGGTAGAGCATTAGGTTACGTTTGTGCTCCTAGTTTAATGCAATACACAATTGCAAAATGCTTAGATAAAACGGCAGACGTTTCTGTTTACGAAGCAAACCGCAAAATGCTTTACGATGCACTTACAGAATACGGCTACACAGTAATTAAACCAGACGGTGCATTTTATATGTTTGTAAAGTCACCGGTTGAGGATGCATACGAATTCTGTGAAATGGCTAAAAAGTATGAATTATTGTTGGTTCCAAGTGATGATTTTGGTGTAACAGGTTTTGTAAGAATTTCTTACTGCGTTTCGCCGGAACAAATCAAAAATTCATTACCGGCATTTAAAAAATTAATTGAGGAATATAAATAATGAGCGACAAAAACGAATTGCAACAAGCAAGACAAACAATAAATGAAATCGACAAAGAAATGGCGGCTTTGTTTGAAAGACGAATGAATGCTGCAAAATTAGTTGCCGATTATAAAAAGAAAAACGGACTTCCCGTAGAAGACCTTGAAAGAGAAAAAGCGTTAATGGAAAAAATGCTCCCATTAATTGAAAACGAAGAACTCAAAAGTTATTACATAGGTTTTATGAATAACACAATGGAACTTTCTAAAGCGTATCAGAGAAGACTTCTCGACGGTATGAAAGTAGCGTTTTCGGGCGTTAAAGGTGCATTTGCCGATATTGCCGTTAAAAGAATTTTTCCTTATTCTGAAAGAGTGTCTTATAAAAATTTCAAAGCGGCTTATAAGGCAGTTGAAAATGGTGAATGTGACTGTGCCGTTTTACCTATTGAAAACAGTTACGAAGGTGACGTAGGTCAAGTTATGGACTTAACTTATTTTGGTTCATTATATATCAATGGCATTTTCGATTTACCAGTAGAACAAAATCTTTTCGGTACTGAAGACGCTGATATTAAAGATATAAAATCAGTAATAAGTCACAAACAGGCTTTAGGTCAGTGTGCAGAATATATTAATGAACACGGCTTTGAAACAATAGAAGAAGTTAATACGGCAGTTGCCGCAAAAAAAGTATTTGAATTAAACGATAAAACACAAGGCGTTATTTGTAGTATTGAAGCGGGTGAAGAGTACGGTTTAAAACTTCTTGACAGAAAAATCAATAAAAACAGTACAAATACAACACGCTTTGCAGTTTTCTCAAGAGTTCAGCGTGACGTATCACCTAAGAGTGATACAAACTTTATCCTTTTATTCACAGTTAAGGATGAAGCGGGTTCACTCGGTAAAGCGATTTCTGTTTTTGGTGAAAGTGGTTACAACTTGAAAACGCTTAAAAGCAGACCTTCAAAAGACGTTATATGGAATTATTACTTCTTTGTTGAAGGTGAAGGTAAACTCACTAAAGAAGCAGAAGACGAACTTATAAAATCACTTTCAGGCGTATGTACTAACGTGCGACTTGTAGGTAAATTTACAAAAGAAATGAGAATTTAAATTTTTATGATTATAAATGTAAAAACAGAGAGTGGTAGTTATGATATTACTCTCAAAAGAAATGCATTAAAAGAAGTTGAAACAATTCTTAATATTAAAGGTAAAGCACTAATTGTTACCGATAGTGGTGTGCCGGAAGATTATGTTAAAACAGTTGCAAGTCATATTGAAAATAGTGTAATTTACACTTTCCCACAAGGCGAGCAGAGCAAAAATTTTGAGACTTATTCTGCTCTTTTAAAAACACTTGCTGAGAATAATTTTGACAGAAAAGACTGTGTTATTGCAGTCGGCGGTGGCGTTACAGGTGATATGGCTGGGTTTACTGCCGCTACGTATATGCGTGGTATTAAGTTTTATAACATTCCTACAACACTTCTTTCTCAGGTTGATTCTTCCATTGGCGGTAAAACTGCAATTGACTTTTTAGGTTATAAAAATTTAGTAGGTGCATTTTACCAACCAAGTGCAGTTATAATCGACCCTGAAGTTTTAAAAACATTACCAGAGCGTCAGTTTAATAACGGACTTTGTGAAAGTATTAAAATGGCTGCAACTTCAGATGGTGAACTTTTTAAATTGTTAGAAGAAAACGATGCTGAAGAAATTATTGATACAGTTATTGAAAAATCACTTCTTATTAAGAAACAAGTAGTTGAAGAAGATGAAAAAGAAACTGGACTTCGTAAAGTTTTAAATTTCGGTCATACAATTGGTCACGCTATTGAAACAGTTACAGGTCTTAATGAACTTTACCACGGTGAATGCGTAGCACTCGGTATGATGTTTATGGCAAGTGGTAAGGCAAAAGAAAGAATTAAAAACATTCTTTCTAAAAACAATTTACCAACTGAAACTAACTTTAACGTTGAAGCAGTTTATGAAGCACTTCATCACGATAAAAAAAGTGCAGGTACTGGTGTAAACGTAGTTACAGTTAAAAATATAGGCGAATTTGAGTTTAAATTTTTAGAATACAATGAAATTTATAAAATTCTGAAAGGGGAGAAATAAATGAAAAACACGTTTGGAAACAATATTGCATTAACAGTTTTCGGCGAGAGTCACGGCAATATGATTGGTGCGGTAATTGATGGTTTACCAGCAGGCATTAATGTAAATGAAGAATTTATTTCTCATCAGTTGGATTTAAGAAAACCTTATGGTAAAATTTCAACTCCACGCCACGAAGCAGATAAATTCCAGATAGTAAGTGGTGTTTTTAACAACAAAACAACGGGCACACCAATTTGTATTGTGATTCCTAATGAAAACACAAAATCTAAAGATTATAATTACGGCGTAGCAAGACCAGGTCACGCGGATTTTACTGCATTTTGTAAATATAATGGTTTTGAAGATTATCGTGGTGGTGGTCACTTCAGCGGCAGAATAACTGCAGGGTTAGTAGCAAATGGCGCTATTGCAATTTCTGCTTTAGCGAAAAAAGGAATTAAAATTGGTACTCATATTAAAAAATGTGCTAATGTTGAAGATGCTGACTTTGGCGATTATATTTCAGATATTGATGTATTAAATAATAAACTCTTTGCTGTTTTAGACGATAAAAAAGGTGAAGAAATGATTAAAAAAATCGAAGAAGCGGCTTCAGAGAAAGACAGTGTCGGCGGTGTATTAGAAACTGTTGTTACAGGGCTTCCTGTTGGTGTTGGTGAGCCGTGGTTCGACTCAGTTGAAAGTATGCTTTCACACGCTCTTTTCTCAATTCCTGCAGTTAAAGGCGTTGAGTTCGGTGCTGGGTTTGAGTGTGCAAATATGCTCGGTAGCGAAATGAATGATGCCTTCTGTGTAGAAGACGGTACAGTTCAGACTATAACCAATAATAACGGTGGTATAAACGGTGGCATTACAAACGGAATGCCGGTTACCTTTAAATGTGCCATAAAACCTACACCAACTATCGGCAAAGAACAGAGAACTGTTGATTTTACAAAGAATGAAAACAAAACTTTCGAAGCAACTGGTCGTCACGACCCTTGCATCGTTCACAGAGCAAGAGTAGTTGTAGATAGTGTAACGGCTCTCGTGCTTTGCGATTTACTTTCACAGAAGTTCGGCACAGATTGGCTTGGTGAAAAGTAATGGAATATGGTTGCATAGGCGAAAAGTTAGGGCACAGTTTTTCAAAAGAAATTCATAACGCTTTAACCGATTATCAGTACGAGTTAAAAGAACTCACCAAAGATGAAGTCGCTCACTTTATGACAGAGCACAATTTTAAAGCGATAAACGTGACAATTCCATATAAACAGACTGTTATTCCATATCTCGATTTTATTGCAGATGAAGCAAAAGAAATTGGGGCAGTTAATACAATAGTAAATAAAGATGGTAAACTTTACGGCTACAATACAGACTTTTTCGGTATGAAAAGTCTTATTGAAAGAACTAAAATTGTAATAGAAGATAAAACTGTTGCGATTTTAGGTGGTGGCGGTACTGCCAAAACTGCCGAAGCCGTGTCAAAATCTTTAGGTGCAAAATCAATTTATAAAGTATCAAGAAGCAGTAAAGAGAATTTTATTACATACGATGAACTTTATAATATAAGTGACACAATAGACGTAATTATAAATACAACACCAGTCGGTATGTACCCCAATATTTACGAGTCAGCCGTAGAAATTGAAAAATTCAAAAATCTTTCTGGTGTAGTAGATGCGGTGTATAACCCACTTCGTTCAAAACTTGTTTCTGATGCTCTTAATAAAAATATAAAAGCAGTCGGCGGTCTTTATATGCTCGTAGCACAAGCCGCTTTTGCAGTTGAGTTTTTTATAGATACAAAAATTGAAAAAGATAAAATCGAAAACGTGTTTAACACTCTCTTTAAAAAGAAAGAAAACGTTGTTTTAATCGGTATGCCATCTTCGGGTAAAACCACAGTTGGCAATATCCTTGCAGAAAAGTTGCAAAGAGAATTTTTTGATAGTGATTTGCTTGTAGCAGAAACTGAAAATATGGCTATTCCCGATATATTTAAAAATAATGGTGAAGCATATTTCAGAAATTGCGAAACAGAAGCAATTTTCACACTCTCTAAAAACAATTCTTCTGTAATAGCAACTGGTGGCGGTGCAGTTTTAAACAAAAAGAATATTGAACTTTTAAAAGAAAATGGCAAAGTATTCTTTTTAGACAGACCACTAAAAATGCTTATAACGACGGATGACAGACCACTTTCATCAAACAAAAGCGATTTAGAAAAACGTTATAATGAAAGGTACGATTTATATAAATCTTCTGCCGACGTAATTATAGATGCGAGTGGTACAGTAGAAATGGTAGTAAATAAAATTTTAAAGGTGATACAATGAAAATCCTTGTTATTAACGGACCAAATATAAATATGTTAGGTATTCGTGAGCCGGAGATTTATGGTAAAGAAACCTACATAAACCTTGTTGAAAAAATTGAAAAGTATGCAAGAGAAAACTGGATAGAAGTTAAGTGTTTTCAATCAAATCACGAAGGTGATATTGTTGACGAAATTCAGAAAGCATATAAGAACTTTGATGGTATTGTAATTAACCCCGCTGCTTACACTCACACAAGCGTAGCAATTCTTGATGCATTAAAAGCAGTTTCAATTCCAACGGTCGAAGTGCATATTTCAGAAGTTTCGGAGCGTGAAGCTTATAGGCAAATAAGTTACGTTCGTGAATATGCTTTTAAAACTATTACTGGTCACGGCACAGACGGTTACTTAGAAGCAATTGACGCTTTACTCGGAGAATTAAGATAATGATTGCAGAAGTATATAAAAGTAAAGCAAGTGGCGAAATAGTTGCCCGCTCTTCTAAAAGTTATATGCATCGTGCATTAATCGGCGGCGCACTTTCAAGTGGCGAAACTGTTATTGAAAATATTGCAGACTCAGAAGATATTACGGCTACTATTGAATGTTTAAAACAAATCGGTGCAAGGTTTAAGTTCAGTGGTAATACTTTAAAAATTCAGGGCGTACCACCAGAAAAAACTAAAAATGCACTCTCGCTTTTTGCAAACGAAAGTGGTAGTACGTTACGATTTTTAATTCCTGTTTCATTGTTATACAGCGACTCGGTTGAGTTTACTGGTAGCAAAAGACTTTTAGAAAGACCACAAACAGTTTACGAAGAATTATTTCCAAGGAAAAATTGCTTCATTAAAAGAAATGAAAATAATATTACTGTTGGCGGAAGTTTAACTGGTGGCGTTTATGAATGTAAGGGGAATATAAGCAGTCAGTTTTTAACGGGGCTACTTTTTACTTTGCCATTACTTAAAGAAGATAGTGAAATAAAGCTTACTACACTTTTACAAAGTTCCCCATATATTGACCTGACTTTAGAAATTTTAAATGAGTTTGGTATTTCTATTGAAAGACCAGACGACAGAATCTTTAAAATTAAAGGTAATCAAGAATTTAAACCTACAAAACTTTATTGTGAAGGTGACTGGTCAAATTCAGCGTTTTTAGAAGCGTTTAATTTAATCGGCGGTAGCGTTAAAGTCAGTGGCTTAAATATAAACAGCACGCAAGGCGATAAAATTTACAGGGAATATTTTGAAAAATTAAAGCAGGGTACACCTACTTTAGATATTACAGATTGCCCCGACTTAGCCCCGATTTTAATGACTATGGCTACACTTTTGAATGGTGCAGTTTTAAAGGGTACGAGTCGCCTTAAAATAAAAGAAAGTGACCGTGGAGAAGTAATGAAAAATGAACTTTCAAAATTCTCTGCCAAAATTACTGTTCTTGAAGATGAAATAATAATTAAAAAAGCAGATTTAAAAACACCAACTGAAAATCTTTGTGGCAATAACGACCACAGAATTGCTATGTCACTTACAGTAATTTCAAGTATTTTCGGCGGTGTTATAGAAAATGCAGAATGTGTTAATAAAAGTTACCCGTTATTTTTTGAAGATTGCGAGAAACTTGGTATAAAATTAAATCTTAAATAATGGAAGTGTATTAAAATGAGTATGAATTTCAAAGGGAAATTACCAATTCCGAAAGAGGTTAAAGAGCGTTTTCCCTTAACAAAAGAAATGGCAGACCAAAAGGCAAAAAACGATGAAGAAATAAAAAAGGTTTTTTCTGGTGAGTCCGATAAATTCCTTCTTGTAATTGGTCCTTGCTCTGCAGACTATAAAGATGCTGTGTTAGATTACATTCACAGACTTCGTGAAGTTCAGGAAAAGGTGCAAGATAAAATCTTCATAGTTCCAAGAATTTACACAAATAAACCAAGAACAACAGGCGATGGTTACAAAGGTATGGTTCACCAACCAAACCCCGATAAAGAACCGGATATGTACGAAGGCATTGTTGCAATTCGTGATATACATATGTCAGCATTAAAAGAAACAGGCTTTTCTTGTGCAGATGAAATGCTCTACCCAGATAACTACCGTTACCTTTCAGACGTTCTTTCTTACGTTGCTATTGGTGCAAGAAGTGTTGAAAATCAGCAACACCGCCTTGCCGCAAGTGGTCTCGAAGTGCCGGTTGGTATGAAAAATCCGACAAGCGGCGATTTATCAATTATGATGAATGCAATTACTGCGGCTCAGCACAGTCACACGTTTATTTATCGTGGTTGGGAAGTAACAAGTGACGGCAACCCTTATGCACACGCAATTATGCGTGGTTTTGTTGACAGAGACGGTCACTCAATTTCAAACTACCACTACGAAGATTTGCAGAAGTTAAGTGATTTATATCAGGCTTCTGGTCTTACAAATCCTGCGGCAATTATTGACGTTAACCACGCAAACTCTGGCAAAAAATATCTTGAACAAATAAGAATTTCAAAAGATATTCTCTATAGCATCAATCACAATAACGATATCAAAAAACTCGTTAAAGGCTTGATGATTGAAAGCTATATTGAAGACGGTGCACAAAAAATCGGCGAAAATGTTTACGGTAAATCAATCACTGACCCATGTCTTGGTTGGGAAAAAACCGAAAAACTTATTTACGATATTGCAGAGAGCTTATAAAATTTATCCCTGACGGCTTCGTCAGGGATTTTTCATCAAAAATATCAACAAAATCAAATCAAAATCTTTGGTCGTATTGTGCATTGAGCGTATTTATGCTTTTGAGTTATAATGAATGTATATTACACTAAGGAGTGTTTTTTATGAAAAGAATTTTTTGTTTATTCTTATCGGCGCTACTTGTAGTCGGCATCTGGGTCAGTGCACCTATAACTGCTAACGCACTTACACCAACCGAGCAACAGTTGTTAGATAGAGAAACAAATAAACTTTTAGCGGGTATTAAGGGGAATGCCTCTCTTTCAGAGGTAGAAAAAGCTTTATTGATTCACGACAGATTAGCTTTAACCTGTAGCTATGGCAAACCTGCAGATACCAATTATTCTGCGCACACTGCATACAGTGCAATTGTATTAAAAAAAGCAGTTTGTCAGGGCTACGCCTTAGCTTACCAATATCTTCTTGGTTTAGTGGGCATTAAGTCCGATTATGTTTCTTCTGACTATCTTTACCATGGTTGGAATATTGTTTATATCAACAATGTACCTTATCACGTTGACGTTACTTGGGATGATGCTTCTGGCTATACAGAAGAGGGTAAGGTTTATCATAAAAACTTCTTAAGGTCAACACAAGGTATGATTGCTACTGGTCACGCTGACAGAAATGGTGCTATTGACTATAATTCTACACCAACCAGCACAACCTACGATAATTATTTCTGGCAGAATTCATCAACAGGCTTCCAGCTTTTAAATAATGAGATTTATTTTCTTGATAATGTTAATAAAAGAATTATGAAGCTCAATAAAACTGATGGAAGTGATGCTACTTTAATTAAAGCGGTTCCTTCAAAGTGGAATTTTAGTGAAGTTGGTACAAATACAAATTCATTTACAAAACTTGCTTCAGATGGTGCTTATTTATATTATTCAACTCCTACACAGATTATAAAATTAAACCCTGTAACATTAGCAGAGTCTGTTGAGTATACTTTGACGGTTCCACCTGAGTATGCAGGTAAAACTAACGTTGATTGTTCTTTCTGGGGACTTTCATATATAGACTGTACCTTTACTTATGAATATATTATTTTTGAACTTGGCGCATTGGAATCTAAGACAACAAATAAAAAGATTGTAAAAACCAATCATAATATTATCAATGTGAATGCTGTGGATTCAACTTGCACAGCAACAGGTCTTACAGCGGGTGCAAAATGCTCAGTTTGCGGTCTTGTAACAGTAGCACAACAGGTGATTCCGAAAAAAGCACACAATTCCAGTGTTGTACTTCCACGTGTAGAGCCAACATTAACTTCTACAGGACTTACACAGGGTGCAAAATGTTCAGTTTGTGGTACTGTAACAGTAGCACAACAGACAATCCCGAAATTAGAACTCGCAGCTCCTGTATTCACATCAATAGCGCCTACAACAGGTGGTGTTAAGTTTACCTGGAGTGCAGTACCTAATGCTACTAAATATAAAATTTACAGAAAGACTTATCATCCTTCAACAGGTACTTGGGATTCTAAATGGAAAAAGATAAATAAGGTAGAAGTAAAAGGTACAGAATATGTTGATGGCACTGCGAAACTCGGTACACAATATATGTATTTAATTAAAGCGGTGAATGGTAAGGCAACAAAGAATTCAGCGGCGTCTTCAGCCGTTATGTTCAAAATTTCACCAACACCAACAGCATATCTCAAATCAAATGGTATTAAGGTTAAGTGGCCTGAAACAGTTGTAAGTGCTGAAAATTACAGAATTTATCGTGCAGATTTTAATGAAGCTACTGGTAAATATAATTCATATAAGAAGGTAAAGACTGTAAAAGGTACCACAAAAAGCTGGACTGATACAACAGTAGTAAGTGGTAAGAAATACAAGTATTGCGTTAAGGCTGTAAGAGGTAAGGTTGTTTGCGATAAGGTTCAGACAAAGTCTATGTACTTCTTAACAAAGCCAACTGCAACAGCTACAAAAACTGCAAACGGAATTGCAGTTAACTGGAATCAGATTCAGGGAGCAACAAGCTTCAAGATTTATCGTGCAACATTCCAGAATGGAGCGTGGATAGGTTACAGTCATATTACAACTGTAGCAGCGGGAGCAACAAGTTATATTGATGCAACTGCAGTAGCAGGAGTACAATATAAATACAAAGTAAAGGCAGTTAAGAGTAAAACTGGTCAGACAAGCTCAGCAACCGCTGCAGTAACAAGATAAGCTTCAAATATTTTCGGATAAACAAGGGAGTAGCCTCAAATGGTTACTCCTTTGCTATTATTGAATTACTGATAACTACTCTTACTTGCATACTTTTAAATAATATGTTAAAATAAATCTATATTAGAAAAAAGGTGATTTTATGGCAGAAAGAAAACAAATTCCGATTTTTGAAAGTTGTTACAAAATAACAGAATATTTAAAAAAGAATACTGATAAAGACCATCCTACAACGCAGGCGGCTATGCGTAAAGATGAAAAAGTCTCGCAGTATCTCGGTGCAAAAGAAACTTCAAATAGCTACATTAACCAGATTGCTTTAGCGCTTAACTCCAACGAAAAAGGGGAACTAACAAAAGAAAAAGACTGGCGTGTAGTTTTTGATGCATTTTCTTCTGTTCACGGCTCTAAAAAGTCAAAAACACCCGTTGAATATACTTCCATAGATAAATTGCCAATAAGAAACCTTTATTATAATCAAACATTTTCTTATGAAGAATTAGACGAAATTATTGAAGCAATAACTCTTTCAGAGTCTCTTGATGAAAAAACTGCAAAAAAATTAGTTAAGAAAATCAAAGAAGAATTAGGTACAATTTATTACGAAGAAAAAGTGTCTGCTATTTCAAAAATTGAACCAGAAAAAATTGTAGATAACGACTATTATCGTAAAAATATTAAAACTATTGAAAACGCTATTGAAAACGGCGTAAGAGTAACGTTTTATTACAACGGAATTGACAGTGAAGGCAAATTAGAACGCCAGAGTCTTTCTAAAGAGATTATAAGCCCTTATTACCTTGTTGCGAATAATGGTAAATATTACGTAGTTGCCTGTAAAGATAGTTTTATGGGTAAAAACTACAAAAAAGTTATGTCTTTGTGGCGAGTTGACTTAATGACTGAAGTGAGAGTTTATTCTGACTTGGCAAACAAAGAAAACGAAAAAATCACAAATAAAAAAGACGTTCATGGCTTGCCACAAAAATGGTCTGACGATTTTTATTACTCACATCTTAATATGGCAAACGACGAGCCTATCGAGATTAAATTAAAAGTTTTAGAATTACCACGTGTTGACGATATTTCTCGTAGTGATAAATATTCATATACTTTTCTTTACGATACGTTCGGGTCTAATTTTACAGTAAATAAAAGCAAAAAAGACGGCGAAACAGTAACGGTTAATTGCTCACCGAGTGAAATTGTTAACTGGGCACTTAAATATAGCGACAGGGTAGAAGTTTTAGAACCACAGATTGTAAGAGTTGAAATCAGAGAACGAGTAAAAGCATTAAATAAAATGTATGTAGGTGATTAAGATGGATGCTATAAAAAGATTTGGTTTTGGATGTATGCGCTTTCCAACAAAAAGTGATGAAACCGTAAATTATGAAGAAACAGAAAAAATGATAGACTACGCTATAAAAAATGGCGTTAATTACTTTGACACTGCTTACGTTTATCATTCAGGTCAATCAGAAACAGTTTTGGGCGAAATTTTAAAGAAATACCCACGTGAAAGTTTTATGATTGCCAACAAATACCCTGGTCATCAGATTGCTGACACTTATTACCCGGAGCCTATTTTTCTTGAGCAATTAGAAAGATGTAAGGTAGATTATTTTGATTATTATTTACTTCACAATATAAACGAAAATTCAATAAGCGTTTATAAAGATGAGAAGTGGGGTATATTAGAGTATTTTAAAAAGCAAAAAGAACTCGGTAAAATCAAGCATCTTGGTTTCTCTTGTCATTGTAGCGTTGAACTTTTAAAAGAATTTTTAGACTACTGTGGCGACAGTATGGAGTTTTGCCAGATTCAACTCAATTACCTTGACTGGACTTTGCAAGATGGTAAAGCGAAATATGATTTATTAACCGAAAGAAATATTCCGGTTTACATAATGGAGCCGTTACGTGGTGGTAAATTAGCAAGTTTAAAAGGGGAAGCAACTACAAAATTAAATGCTTTGAGAGAAAACGTAACACCGGTAGAGTGGGCTTTTGGTTTCCTACTCAATTTACCAAACGTAAAAATGATTTTAAGTGGTATGACTGAATTTCCGCAAGTTAAAGAAAATATAGAAATTTTCAAAAACTATAAACCGTTAAACGAAACTGAAATTAATGCACTTTTAGAAGTTGCAGAAACATTGAAAGATTCTGTGCCTTGCACGGGTTGTGGTTATTGCCTTAAAGATTGCCCTAAAGAATTAAATATTCCGTTTATGCTTTCTATTTATAACGAATTAAAAATTCAAAAGGCAGTAGCAACAAGAATAAGAATTGACGCTTTACCAGAAGAAAAACAGTCAACAGCGTGTATAGGTTGTGGCTTGTGTGCACAAAACTGCCCGCAAAAAATAGACGTTCCAAAAGAACTTAGTTATCTTTCAGATATTTTAAACTCAATGCCAACCTGGGCACAAGTTTGCGAAGAAAGAAACAGAAAGATGAAAGGTTAATGAAATTAACAAAAAATCTTGAAAAATTGCAAAGAAAAGTGTATAATTATTTCAATGAAATAAATTGGGAATTATAATTTTTTATAAAGGAGTGATTTTTATGATGGTTTGGGTATGGCTCGGGCTTTTAGCATTTTTTGTTATTGTTGAAGCTGCTACCGCTAACCTACTTACAATCTGGTTTGCCGCAGGTGCTCTTGTTGCATTCATTTCGAGTTTCTTTATTGAAAATCCGGTAGTTCAGGTTGTAATCTTCGTTATTGTTTCTTTAATTGTTCTTGTAGCTTTAAGACCTATTGCAAAAAAATATACAAGAACAAGAAAACAACCAACCAATGCAGATATGTATATAAATGCAGAAGGTGTTGTTACAGAAGCAATTTCTAACCTTAATGCAAAAGGTACAGTTAAGGTTAAAGGTTCCGTGTGGACCGCAAGGTCTTTTAGCGATGAAGTTGAAATTCCTGAAAACACAACGATTGTTGTTGAAAAAATTGAAGGCGTTAAACTCATTGTAAGACCAAAAAACTAAATAAAAACATTTAAAAGGAGAAATTTATTATGGAAGCTGTTATTGCTATTCTTGTACTTTTAGTACTCGCTATTTTACTCATCGTTGCAAACATTAAAATCGTTCCTCAATCAAAAGCGTACGTTGTTGAACGTCTTGGCACGTTCCACGCTACTTGGGAGACTGGTTTACACATCAAAATTCCTTTCATTGAAAAGGTTGCAAAAATCGTTTCTTTAAAAGAACAAGTTGTTGATTTCCCACCACAGCCTGTTATTACAAAAGATAACGTTACAATGCAGATTGACACAGTTGTCTTTTTCCAGATTACAGACCCAAAACTTTTCACTTATGGTGTTGAATATCCAATTGCTGCTATCGAAAACTTAACAGCAACTACACTTCGTAACATCATTGGTGAACTCGAACTCGACCACACACTCACTTCACGTGATACAATCAACGCTAAAATCCGTGGTATCCTTGACGAAGCAACAGACCCTTGGGGTATCAAAGTTAACCGTGTTGAACTTAAAAACATTCTTCCTCCGAAAGAAATTCAGGAAGCAATGGAAAAACAAATGAAGGCAGAACGTGAACGTCGTGAAGCAATCCTTCGTGCAGAAGGTGAAAAAGAATCACAGGTTCTCGTAGCACAAGGTCAGAAAGAAGCACAGATTCTTGCCGCTGAAGCTGACAAAGAAGCAAAAATTCTTGCTGCGGATGCTGTTAAAGAAGCAAAAATCCGTGAAGCAGAAGGTGAAGCAAGCGCTATTATTGCTGTGCAGACTGCTCAGGCAGAAGGTATCCGCCTTATTAACGAAGCAACACCTTCTAAAGCATATCTTTCACTTAAAGGTATGGAAGCATTTGAAAAAGCGGCAGACGGAAAAGCAACAAAGATTATTGTTCCATCAGACCTCCAGAGCCTTGCAGGTGTTACTGGTAGCGTGAAAGAATTTTTTAAAGATTAATTAACAGTGAACAGAAATCAAAAACTGAAATTTTGATATAAAATAACAACTACATCCGTACACTAACGGGTGTAGTTGTTTTCATTGTATTGATATTTGATTTCTGTTCACTGAAC
Source organism: Acutalibacteraceae bacterium (assembly GCA_045533655.1). GTDB lineage: Bacteria > Bacillota > Clostridia > Oscillospirales > Acutalibacteraceae > DTU089. The sequence continues at coordinate 261,722 of JAZSIE010000003.1, read as the reverse complement.
TTTAAAATCGAAGCTTCGCTTCGTTTGCATCAATCTCTCCACCAGTCATAATTTCGTGACTGGCGTTTTTAATATGCGTAAGAATTCTTAAAATATTTTTATTTTTAATTCTTAATTTTGTGACAATTATAAGTGGCAACGAAAGTGCACGGGTAAACACGTTATAGTAAGGTGTACCTACAGGGTGCTTTACAATCGAACCATCTAAAATTGAATGGAAAGCCGAGAAAATCATATCTGTCAACTGAACGTTTTTTAATTGTTTAGCATCTGCTTTATTAATCGCTTTGCCAAAGGTGAAGAAATTTAAAATTCTTGCAGTGTTATAAACAGTAAGTTCGTTAATGAGTTTCAAAATATCACCAGCAAACAACCATAATTTTTTAGCTTTTTTACCTGGAACTCCAATGGCGGTGAGTAGGGTTATAAATTCAATTTTACTGTTCTTTTTAGCAGAATTTAAAACGTTTTCAAATAAAAAAGTAGCGTGTGCTTTCAAGTGGTCGTTTGTGTATTCTTTGCCGTTATAATTGTACTTTTTAAGATGTTCTGTTTTGGTGTCAATACCATCTTCAGTAAGTGTGCAGTAAACAATAGGGGCAGGGTAGCCACAGACAGAAGCAACGTTGAATTCATAAAAATGATTACCGTTTTCATTTTCAATTCTTCTTATGTGGTGCATATGTGAGTGCCCTGTGAACATTATAGAAAGACCAATATCAGCAAAATTTCTCGATAACTTTTCGTTTCTTTCAACTGCACCTTTTCCGTTAATAACTCTGTCAAATTCAGTTAAAAGTAAATGGTGGTGTTGCATTCCGAATATCTTGTCGCCGCGTTCGTGTGCTTTTTTTACTTCTTCTTTAATCCAGTTAAAATGGTCTTCACTGTAACCTGAGTTGCCTTTACCGTCCTGATCGTCATCAAAGCAGAAAACAGAAACACCGTCAACCGGTCTTATAACGTAAGACGATTTATTCTGGTGTGTAAAATATTCAGAGAGTGCTTCATTCGGGCCAAAATCTTTATAAAAATCTCTCAACTCGTGTGGTTTAAGCGTCTCAACGTCGGTGTAAAATCTGTTGCCTTCAAATCTTTTAGGTTTACCACTTGAACACCAGTCGTGTGTCGCAGTAATTACGTAAACAGGTTTACTCTTCTGAAAATCATAAAGAAGGTGGCGCATTTCTTCATGAGAAACACGCTCACCTTCGTTTGTTAAGTCACCTGCAATAAGCAAAAATTCTGCATCAGAATTTTTAATTTCTTCAAAAGCGGACAAAATTACACTTCTTGAGTGAGCTAACATCTTTTGGTCAGAGTTAGCTCTCATTTCGTATGCTAAACCTGAATTACCAAGTTTTTCGGAATAATAGTGCGGGTCTGCTATAATTGCAAATTTAACTTCGTTTTTCATAATTTTACCACTTAATATTAAATGTATCGCCTTTTCTTGTGTATTTGATTGGGTCTGTAATTTGCTTTTTTTGTTCTTCTTTTAAACCTTTTTCAAAAGCGTTAGCCATTTTTCTGTTAGGGAATTCAATAGTCATATCCATGTCAATGAATTGTGGAATACCAACATGCAAGAACTTAAAGCCAGTGAGCCACCAATGTTTTTCAGGTCCACGTGAAAATACAAACTCATCCATGTTATAAAAATCAAATGACATTGTGAGCATTTCTTCATCAGTAACACAGTCATAGTGTTTCATAACTCTGTCTGTAGGCTTGTTATAAAAACCTATTTCAGCACCAGCTGTAATACCATACTGACCTTTCCAGATTTCCATCATCCAGTCTTTGTCGTCATATGTAAAATAAATCTTTGCAGTTGAATAAATCATACCAACCATAGGTGCGGCAGTGTCATAAACATTGTTAAACCCAAAGTTTCTCTGCCACGAATCTAATTGAGTGAAATAAACGTCTTGAATAGGGTCGTAGTCAAAACCGGCTGCAACAAGAATATCTCTTACTTTGTTTTCGTCTTTTTCTTTAAAAAGAACATCTTGAATATTAGCTAAATAATCGCCATCTTCAAAAGTATTTATTGTAGTAGTCTCAGTTGGTGCAACAGTTGTTGCAGGTGTAGTGGTATTGTCAGCGTTACTTTGACTACCGCTCTGAGTAGTAGTTGTCGTTGTGTTGTTAACGTTAGCAGTAGTTGTAGTGTTATCTGGGTTAATAATAACTGCAGAGTTAGTAACGTACTCATTAGCGTTAGGGTCAACGTAAATTACGTCGTTTGCTGGTGGGGTAGTAGGCTGAACAGTTCCGTTAGCATTATTAAGCGTACCCATCATACTAAATAATCCACAACCCGAGCAACAAATAACAAGCATAAGTGTAACGGCTGTCAATTTGAAAATAGAAGTATATTTTTTCATTTCTCTTTCTCCGTAAATAAGTTTTCAATATATACCATATAATAATACCACAAATTTCCTTAATTGTCATTACCTTTTTAAAAAAATAATAATTAATTAACAATTGAATTATAGGTAAAAGTTATTTATTATGATTTTCAAATTCATACACTTGGTAGTTACTGATATTCCAAAAATTACAAAAAAACGCCCAAAAATTACATTTCATCACTAAAAAAATAATAATTTGATATTATGTAGATGAAAAGAAAACAAAAAGGAGTGTTTTTTATGACAAACAAAAATAAATTAAAACAAATTATAACGGGTATCTTTTCATCGGTGGTTATGTGGGGGTTATCGATTTTATTATCTGGTGTAATAGTTGGTGGTGACCTTTTAGAGTTAGGTTATTCAGAATTAGGACTTGGCAAAATATTCTTTATGTTGTTTTTAGGTTATAATGTATTAATTGCACTTTATTCAACAAAAACAAATAAAAAATATTATTGGAAAAGTGCTTTTATTACTGAAATAATACCTTTAATTGCTCTGTTTATAGTTGGCATTTCAGAATGGATTCATTTAACGGGTACTTTTATTTTTGCTATTGCATTTTTCTTCTGTATTCCAGCGGGAAGCATCTTATATATGTTCACGGATTCAGCTGTTTTTTCAATAATCAGCACAGTAATAATTGCAATTTCTCCAATTGTAAGTCTTGTTATTTATAAAATGAATAGGAAAGTTTGATTTTATATCCTATAGGATGATTAGCGTATTTCAGTTTTGATGCAATTAACGTTGTTTCTGATATGTGGATGGATAGTGAAATGTTGTCAGTGATAGTCATTGTTATAGCAGTTTTATCTTTACCGGTATTTAAACTTATAAAGAAAAATTTTGATGCAGAAAACAACATATTAACTTAGTGACAGTGTAAAAGTTATAACTACAATAAAGAAAAAACTCAGTTAATTGATTTGAAAAAAGTCAATTAACTGAGTTAAATTTTTAATTTTTAATTTTTAACTTTTAATTCAGAGAGTTCGTGCCTGTGTGGAAAATCGTTTGAAAGAATATAATTATAAAATGAGTTGTTAAGATTATACTTTCTCGGATTACCGTGAATTGACCAGTCACTTTCGTAAATAAGATTGTTTTGAACGAACACCTGCAAGCATTTCTGGTAATTATTAGAAACTATATTCGGAATGCCGTTTCTGTTTTCCCAGGCGATAATGCTACTGATTTGTGGGTCGTTTGCATTTCTGTATGTTAAAAAAGGTGCGGCTTCGTCAATTAAATATGCTGTGAACAATTTGAGTGTTGTGTTTAATTCATCGTTCTGCCACATATCTTCAAAAATATGAGAACTGAGAATTGTGTGGTTTTTAACACAAGCAGTAAGAACCGGTAAAAGTTCCTCGCTCATTTTTGACCATCGTCTGAATGTAATAATGTCAATTTTTAAAACACCTTCGTGATATCTCGCGTAACCAATAGTAGCAAGAAGTTTAAAAGCATTTTCTGTGTCAACGTCATAAATTTCTGATTCAATAAGCCAGTCGTCAACGTCTTTTTTGTTTATTTCTAAAACCTGATTTGAAAGTATGTAATAAAGAACAACCATTTCATCATCAGTTGTAATATCAAGTTGCTCAAATGCAGGGTTAGATGAAATAAGGGTAGGTGAGGACTTTTTAGAAATCCTACTCACCGAAAGAGTATATTTGTTAATAAACGCATTCATAGAGTTTGTTGCGACAGTAATTGATGGGGGAATAATATCTAAAGACCCTTGAACTGCATCGTAAATATATGCAACGTCTTCGCTTATGTCTAATTTAAAGAGTCTGTAAAAGTCCTTTAAAAATCCTGAAACCATATTTGGTGTTATTTCTGGTAATATAACAGGTAATAGTAGTGCATTTTCATCAAAAACAAAAGCACCGGTTACGTTTGAGCAAAATGCACTTTCTAAAAACTTCTGTGATAAAATCGGAATGTTAACACAACTGCATTTTAGCATAGTGCTTATTTCGTCAATGTTAATAACTTTGCCGTCGTTTGATGGTAACCCACAAAGGTATATGAAATCCTTCGGAATACCCATATTCTGGAAATATTCCGAAAGAAGTAAGGCAATATTCTCTTCATTTATATGGTACGCTATAAAGATTTTGAAACGTTGTTCCATAAAAAAGAGTTCCTTCTTTCCATAAAATACTACAATATAGTATAATATTCTTTTTTGCAATATTCAACAAAAAATTTAATAAATTGAAAAATTTGTTAAATGTCATAATGAATAAAAGTTTTGTTTATTAGTTTTGCTTAAAAAATGAGTTTAAAAAATCGAAAAAACGACACTTGGTTGGTTAAATTTGTTAATTGTGTAAAAGGTATAATTTTCTGCCAATAATTTGTGAATTTAGAATTATTGACAGTAAATTATAAGTATTGTATAATCGGTTTAATAATGTATTGTGATATATTATGACTTGATTTATTACAAAAAATTATAAAATACAGCTATTGAAAGGTAGGTTCTAAAATGGCTTTTAAATTACGAGGAATTAAGCTTCCAGAGAGAAAAACAACAGAAGGTATGCCTTCTGTTAAAATGCCTGCTCCGGAAACAGTTACAATTCCTACAGCTATGCACATTGGTGCACCCGTAAAACCCGTTGTTAAGGTGGGCGACGAAGTTTTCGTTGGTACTTTAATTGCAGAAGATAATGAAAAACTTTCCGCACCTGTTTACTCAAGCGTTTCAGGTAAAGTCTCAAAAATTACTGAAATCACTATTTCAAACGGTAACGTAGTACAAGCTATTGTTATTTCATCAGATGGTCAGATGACTGTTGATGAAAACGTTAAAAAGCCTGAAATCCATTCAAAAGAAGATTTAATTGCGGCTATTAAAAATAGTGGTATGGTAGGCTTAGGTGGTGCAGGTTTCCCGACTTATGCAAAATTCACTACAACAAAACCTATCGAAACTCTTGTTATCAATGGTGCTGAGTGTGAGCCGTATATTACAAGTGATACCACAACAATGGTTGAGCGTGCAGATGATATTAAGGTTGCTATTGAAACAATGGTAAAATACTTCGGCATTAAAGAAGTAATTTTAGGCATTGAAAAGGGTAGCGATGAAGCACAAAAGAAAATGGAAGAAATAGCATCTTCTATTTCAAATATGTCTGTAAAAGTATTATCAAAAGTTTACCCACAAGGTGGCGAAAAAGTTCTTGTTTATAACACAACAGGTAAAGTTATAGGTAATGGAATGTTACCAATTGATGTTGGTTGTGTTGTAATTAACTGTTCAACTATGGCTAATATCGGTAAATATATTTTAACTGGTATGCCTTTAGTTGAAAGATGTATTACAGTTGACGGTGCATCAGTTAAAGAACCTAAAATTGTTGTTGCACCTATTGGTACTGCTTTAAAAGACGTTTTTGCTTTCTGTGGTGGCTTTACTGAAGAACCATTCTCAATTCTTTATGGCGGTCCTATGATGGGTATTGCGGTTCCTGATTTATCAGCACCTGTTTTAAAACAGACAAATGCAATTTTAGCACTCACTAAAAAAGAAACAAGCGTTCCAAAAGAAACGGCATGTATTCGTTGTGGTGCTTGTGTTATGAATTGTCCGTTTGGTATAACTCCACCTGCAATCATGAAAGCGTATAAAAATAAAGACGTTGATGCAATGATTAAAGCTGGTGCAGAAATTTGTATGGAATGTGGTTGTTGCTCATTTAACTGCCCTGCAAACAGACCACTCGTTCAGACAAACAAATTAGCAAAAGTATTTATAAGAGAAGCAAAAGCAAAGGAGGCAAATAAATAATGGAAAATAAACTTCATATTTCTGTGTCTCCTCATATACACAGTAAAAACTCAACACAGAGAATAATGCTTGACGTGTTAATTTCTCTTTTACCTGCAACTATTGCTGGTGTTGTTATCTTTGGTTTTCAGGCTTTATTGGTAATAGCAGTATGTGTTGCATCTTCAGTTCTTTCAGAATTTGTATTTAACAAAATAGTTAAAAAACCACTTACAATAGGTGATTTGAGTGCCGCAGTAACAGGTTTACTTTTAGCACTCAATTTACCTGCAAACGTTCCACTCTGGCAAGCAGTTGTCGGTTCACTCTTTGCAATTATTATTGTTAAATGTATTTTTGGTGGTATTGGAAGAAACGTTGTAAACCCTGCAATTACAGGTAGAGTGTTTATGCTTATTGCATTCGCTTCTATGACAAAAGCGGCTTTCCCACTCGATTCTACTGCAGGTGCTACACCACTTCCTGAAATTGCAAGTGGAAATGAAGTTATTTTAACAGATTTACTTTTAGGTAACGTTGGTGGTGCGATTGGTGAAACTTGCAAGGTTGCGCTTCTTATTGGTGGCGTTTATCTCTTAGTAAGAAGAGTTATTACATGGCACATTCCTGTTGCATTTATTGGTACAACGTTCTTATTCACTTTAGCAGTTCACGACTTTGACGTTATGTTAGCATTAAGTCTCATTCTTTCTGGTGGACTTATTTTAGGTGCTATTTTTATGGCAACGGATTACGTTACATCACCAACAACCCCACTCGGTAAAATAATTTTCGGTATCGGTGCAGGTTTAATTACAGTATTGATTCGTGAATGGGGTATTTATCCAGAAGGCGTTTCATTCGCTATACTTATTATGAATATCCTTAATCCTTATATCGATTCGTTAACTGCTCGTAAAATGTTTGGGGGTGCGAAGAAATGAAATATTTTAAAAGTGTAATAGCTTTAACAGCGATTTGTGCCGTTATTTCAATTCTTCTTGCAATCACAAATTTAATTACGGCTCCAATTATTGAAGAAAATGCTTCTGCAGCAGCAAACGAAGCACTTTTAGTAGTTTACCCTGATGGTGGCGATTTTACACAGGTTGATATTTCAACATTTGAACTTCCAGCAACAGTTACAGAGGCATATTCTGCAAGTAACGGTGGTTACGTTATAAAACTCCTTACTTCTGGTTACGGTGCTAATATGGTGCTTATGTGCGGTATTGATGGTGCTGGTACAGTTACAGGTGCTACTTGTCTTTCAAGTAGTGAAACTTTAGGTTATGAAAAAACTTATGGTGATAGCGTAACCGGCAAAACAGTTGAAGATATTGATGCAGTTGAAACAATTTCAGGTGCAACAATGACAACTTCTGGTTACAAAAACGCAGTTAAAGATGCTCTTAACGCTACAATCATTCTCGGTGGCGGCTCAGTAGATATCCGTTCTGAAGAAGAAATTCTTAACGATAATCTTTCAGAGGCACTTCCAGGGGCTGAAGGTAAATTCGTTTCTTGGTTTATGGCTGAAGCTTTAGAAAACGTTGATGCAGTTTATGAAGCAGAAAACGGTACTGGTTACGTGCTTGTTTCTGGTGAAGAATTTATTGCAGTTGACAAATCTGGTGCAGTTCTTTCAGAAGTTTCTGACGACGTTAAAACAACAATGGAAGCAAATGCTCAGTTAATTCTCAATTCTTCTCTTACAGAAGTTGATATAAGTGGTTACAGCGATATGCCTTCACAAGTTAAGAAAGTATATAAAACTGCAAGTGGTAACTACGTATTTGAATTAGGTGCAAACGGCTTTGGTATTAATGGTGACCATTATTACAATCCATCTGGTAAACAGATTGAAATTAAAGCATCTGCAACTAAAGATGGTAAAATTATTGCAGTTCTTACAACTGCTCAATATGAGTCTAAAAATATCGGTGACGCTTGTGCTGATGCTTCTTTCTATACACAATTCAATGGTAAAACAGAAGCAGATTATAGCGATATTGAAGCGATTTCAGGTGCTACAATCACAACAAACGGTTATAAAACCGCAATTGGTAAAGTGTTTGAAGCAGTAAAAATTATGGAAGGGGTGGCTTAAATTATGAAAAAGACTAATTATTGGAAAATCTTAATTACAGGCCTCCTCAAAGAGAATCCTGTGTTCGTTCTTATTCTTGGTACTTGCCCAACACTTGCTATGTCTAACTCAGTAACAAATGCGGTTGGTATGGGACTTGCTGCAACTGCAGTTTTACTCTGTTCAAATGCAGTTATTTCATTACTTCGTAAAGTAATTCCAGATTCAGTTCGTATTCCTTGCTATATAGTTGTTATTGCAGGTTTCGTTACTTTGGTTGAAATGTTTATTCACGCATTTTTACCTGAACTTTATGAAAGTCTTGGTGTTTTCCTTGCACTTATTACAGTTAACTGTATCATTTTAGGTCGTGCAGAAATGTTTGCAGGTAAAAATACAGTTGGTAAATCAGTTTTAGATGGTATTGGTATGGGCCTTGGCTTTACTTTGGCGCTTTTCCTTATGGCAGTTGTTCGTGAGGTTTTTGGTGCAGGTACATTTGCTGGTATCGAAATTCCATTTATGATTGACCACAAAATTGAATTCCTTGTTAAAGCACCTGGTGGCTTAATGGTTTATGGTCTTTTAATTGCATTTGTAAACGTAATCACAAAAGGCAAAGCAATAAAGAAAAAAGAATTTAACTGTGCTGGTTGCCCATCTGCCGGTGTTTGCAACGGTGGTTGTAAAGCAAATGATGTTAAGGAGGGTGAATAATTATGTTTAAAACATTAATAGTTATATTGTTATCAGCAGTTTTAGTTAACAACTATGTTTTAAGACAGTTCCTTGGTATTTGCCCATTCTTAGGTGTTTCTAAAAAGCTTAATCAGGCAGTCGGTATGGGTGTTGCAGTTACATTTGTTATGTTGCTTGCAACTGCAGTTACCTGGCCAATTCAGAATTTTGTTCTCAATAACTTAAATCTTGGTTATTTACAGACTATAGTTTTCATTTTAGTTATTGCCTCATTAGTTCAGTTTGTTGAAATCTTCTTAAAGAAGTTCATTCCGGCACTTCATAAGAGCCTTGGTGTTTATTTACCACTTATAACAACAAACTGTGCGGTTTTAGGTGTTACTATCAATAATATTAAAGATGGTTTCAATTTCCTTGAATCAATGGTAAGCGCATTAGGTTGCGGTCTTGGTTTTATGCTTGCAATGGTACTCTTCTCAGGCGTTCGTTCAAGAATTGATGAGAGTGATATCCCTGAGCGTTTCAAAGGACTTCCTGCAACTTTGATTGCAGCTTCATTCGTGTCACTTGCTTTCTTTGGTTTTGAAGGCATTGTTGAAAATTTATTCAAATAAGGTGGTGAGTGTAAAATGGATATAATGCCGATTTTAATAGCTTTAGGCGTTGTTGCTTGTGTAGGTCTTGTTTTAGGTATCGTTTTGGCACTCGCATCAAAGTTCTTTGCAGTTGACGAAGATGAAAAAGTAAAGCTCGTCCGTGAAGCACTTCCTGGTGCTAACTGTGGTGCTTGTGGCTACACTGGTTGTGATGGTTATGCAGAAGCAGTAGCAAAAGGTGAGGCAGAGCCAAATCTCTGTATTCCTGGTGGTTCTTCCACTGCAGCACAACTTTCAATTATATTAGGTGTTAAAATTCAGGAACTTGAACCTAAAGTTGCTTTTGTGGCTTGTGGTGGTGACTGTGAAAGTGCTTCTTCTTGTGCAGTTTATGAAGGTATTAAATCTTGTAAAGCGGCAAGTCTTGTTTACGGTGGTCCGTTTGACTGTGCTTACAGTTGTGTAGGTTGCGGTGACTGTGCTACTGTTTGTCCGGTTGATGCAATTTGCGTTCACGACGGACTTGCTCACATTGACCCACGAGTATGCGTAGGTTGTGGTAAATGTGTTGGTACTTGCCCTAAACACATTATTAAATTACTTCCTAAAGAAGCAAAAACTGCAGTTATGTGTAGCAACGTGCAAAAAGGTGCTCTTGCTCGTACAAATTGTAAAAATGCTTGTATCGGTTGTAAAAAATGTGAACTTAACTGTCCTGAAAAGGCAATTAAAGTTATAGATAACCTTGCAACAATTGATTACGATAAATGTACTGGTTGTCGTTTGTGCGAAGAAAACTGCCCTACAAAGTGTTTAAAACCAATTGATTTCAGAAATAATAAGATTGGTTAATATGAGTAATAAAAGAAAATTAAAAAATGATATAATCCTTGCCGTTATCGTTGTAGCGGTAGCGGCAACAGGGTTGCTTTTACTTAATGTTTTCAAAACCGAAGGTTCATTTGCTGTTATTAAAATCGACGGTAAAGAAACCGAGCGTTATCCACTTTCAGTAAATACAGAAGTAGTTATTGAAACAGGGGATGATGGCAGAAATACTTTGGTTATTGAAGGCAACAAAGCCTTTATGAAAGATGCTAACTGTCCCGATAAAATATGTGAAGGTCACAGTAAAATTTCATATAAAGGCGAAACAATCGTGTGTCTTCCGCACAAGGTTGTAATAGAAATTGTTACGGAAGATTCAGAAAATGAATTAGACGTAGTAATTTAACGGAGATTTTATGAGAAACAAAACCAGACGAATAGCACTTTTAGGTGTGTTGACTTCTGTAGCGTTAGTTCTTTCTTATTTGGAAGTATTGCTACCACCAATATCAACTGCAGTCCCAGGTATCAAAATGGGACTTCCAAATATTATAATAATTTTTCTTCTTTATAAATTTGGGTTAAAAGAAGCAGTAACAGTTTCACTTATAAGAGTATTTATAGTTGCTCTTCTTTTTGGTAACGTTATGACTTTAGCTTATAGTGTAGCTGGTGCGGTTTTGAGCCTTGGGTTAATGACGTTGTTTAAGAAATTCGATTTCTTTTCTCAAGTGGGTGTCAGCATTATAGGTGGTATCTCTCATAATCTCGGTCAGATTCTGGTTGCAATTTTCCTGTTTGATACAATACAGATAGGGTATTATATGATAGTTCTCTCAATTACCGGTACAATTGCTGGTGTTGTAATAGGAATTATTAGTTCAATACTTGTAAAAAAATTAGAAAAACTTGTCTGATTTTTTTTAAATTGTTAAAACATTGTTTAATTTTTAACAATAGTATTGACAAATGGTGGAAAATTTGTAATAATCAACTTTAGAGTGGAAACTCTATAAAGCAAGAAAAATAAATGTTAAAGGAGAAGATTAAAATGAAAAAGATTCTCAGTCTTGCACTTGTATTAGTAATGGTATTATCAGTTGCAGCTTTAGTTGGTTGCTCAGGCGATAAAGAGCCAGCAGGCACAGACGCTGCTACACTTAAATTCGGTTTAGGTGTTGTTTCAAGCTACGGCGAAGCAAAAGATGCTGACGGCGAAACAAACGGCCAGGCTGAATTTAACACAACTGCAGTTGCAGTTCTTCTTGATGCAGAAGGCAAAATTGTTGCTATCGACCTTGATACAGCACAAATCAAGCCAACTTGGACTTCAGAAGGTAAACGCATTGCTGTTGAAGATTTAAGAACAAAGTATGAAAAAGGCACAGATTACGGTATGGCAGCATACGGTAAAAAACACGACGGTTCAGAAGGTCAACCATTAGAGTGGGATAAACAAGCAGATGCATTTATGGCTACTGCTAAAGGCAAAACACTTGCAGAAGTTAAAGCTCTTATGGGTGAAGATACTTATGCTATCGGCGACCTTGCAACAGCTGGTTGCACAATCCACGTTGCAGACTTTATCAATGCTCTTGAAAAAGCTGTAAACTCAGCTGCAGATTCAAAAGCTACTGCTGAAAATAAACTTTCAGTTGCTCTTGTAGCTGCTAACTCACATTCAAGTGCAGATGCTACAGAAGAAAAAGCTGGTCTTGCTCAGATTGATACAACAATCGCTGCTGTTGTTACAGATGCAGACGGTAAAGTTGTGGTTGCTAAGACAGACTGTGTACAGGGTAAAATGCCATTTGATGTTGCTGGTAAATCAACTCTTGATGCTACAGCAGAAATCAAAACAAAGCTTGAACTCGGCACAGATTATGGTATGGCTGCATACGGTGCAAAACACGATGGTACAGAAGGTGCTGTAAAAGAGTGGAACGAACAAGCAGCTGCTTTTGATGCTGCTCTTGTTGGTAAAACTTCAGCAGACTTCGCAGGTCTTGCTGCTGAAGATGGTTATGCAACAGGTGACCTTGCAACAGCTGGTTGTACAATGGCTATCGGTGATATGATTAAGGCTGCTACAGCTGCAACAAAATAAGTTAAAACAACTAATTTTAAGGGGATGTTGTTTCATAGCAACATCCCTTATTTTTAAATATGAAGAGAAGATTTTTTTCAGTTTTTTTGAGTGTAATATTACTTGCTTCACAAATCTCTTTCTTTACGTCTTGCGAATCTGTAAAAGAAAAGCAAAAGTTTTCAGAATACTATTTTGATTATTTTGATACTGTAACAACAATTACGGGTTATACTGAAACAGAAGAAGAGTTTAAAAGCATTTGTGAAGAAATAAAAACAGAACTTAATAATTATCATAAACTTTATAATATTTATTTAAGATACGAGGGACTTAATAACATTTGTGTTATAAATGAACTTATTGATGGAAAACATAATGTTGTAAAAGTAGATGAAAAAATAATTGATTTGTTGCTTTATTCTAAAGAGATGTATACACTGACAAATGGTAAAATTAACGTTGCTATGGGAAGTGTGCTCTCAATTTGGCATAAATATCGCAATTGGGGTTTAGATGACCCGACAAATGCAGAATTGCCACCAATTGAAAAATTGGAAGAAGCAAAAAAACATACAGATTTTAATAAAGTAGAAATTGACGAAGAAAATAATACTGTATTTCTTTCAGACCCCGAAATGACGCTCGACGTTGGAGCAATAGCAAAAGGGTATGCAGTGGAAAGAATTGCGGAATATTTAATAAATCAGGGCGTTACAGATTTTCTTCTTAATATTGGTGGTAACGTCCGTACAATCGGTATGGGTAAAGATAATGAGCCGTGGAAAGTCGGCATTGAAAATCCAGACACCAAAAAACAAGAAGAAATCCCACATATCGAATATCTTAAAATATCAGATATGTCACTTGTAACAAGTGGATGTTATCAACGGTTTTACGAAGTTAATGGTAAAAATTATCATCATATAATTGACCCTGAAACTTTGCTACCAGGTGAAAGATATTTATCTGTTTCGGTTTTAACAAAAGATTCTGGACTTGGTGATGCTCTTTCAACTTCTCTTTTCTTAATGAGCGTTGAAGATGGTAAAAAAATAGTTGAGTCTTTAGAAAACGTTGAAGTTATGTGGGTAATGCCGGATGGTGAACAAATTTACACCGAAGGATTTAAAAATTATACTTTCGAGTATGAAAGTAAATAAAAACAAAGGAGTTTTTTTAATGAACAAAAAAGTTATTATGTCTATTCTTGCAGTTGTATTAGTTGTTGCAATTGGTGTTGTTGTAGTTGGTTGTGGTAATAGCACACCAAAAATGGAATTCACAGACACTGCAGACGTTATCAACAAAGTTGTTGATACTTACACAGAAGAAAATAAATTCTTTGCTGTTGGTGGCGATATCAATACACCGGTTGACGGCAAAGCAGGTTTAATGGCTATGTCAGATACAGAAACAATCAACAGTATGCTTCACACTAATGACGATTTATTAGCAGAAGTTGATGAAGTTGCTTCTTACGTTCACGCTATGAATGCTAACACATTCACAAGTGGTGCATTCAAACTTAAAAGTGCTGGTAATGCAGAAACTTTTGCAACTTCTCTTAAAGACAGCGTTTTAGCAACACAATGGATGTGCGGTTTCCCGGAAAAAATCGTTATCTTTACAGTTAATGGTGGCGACTATATAGTTTACGCTATCGGTAATGGCGATGCAGTTGAATACTTCAAAACACAACTCACTACAGTAATGGGTGAAAGTGCAACAATTATAACTGACGAAGCAGTTGCTTAATTGAATTTATGAAATATTACACTTTAGGTAGGGGTTAAAAAAATGCTTTTTTCGAGCATACCATTCTTATATTACTTTCTGCCAAGTGTACTGATACTTTACTTCTTAGTCCCCAAAAAGTTAAAAAACACAGTGCTTCTTATCAGCAGTCTTGTATTTTATGGTTGGGGAGAGCCTAAATATGTAATTATGATGGTAGCCTCAATTATAATCGGTTTTGTTTCCGGTTTATTAATTGAGGCTACAAATGAAAAATCTAAAAAGAAATTGATTTTAACAATTAATATCATAATCAATTTAGGTTTTTTAGGCTTCTTTAAATATTCAAATTTCTTTATAGAAAACTTTAATAGTGTAACTGGGCTTTCTTTGAATTTATTAAACGTTGCACTTCCTATTGGTATCAGTTTTTACACTTTTCAGATTTTAAGTTATGCAGTAGACGTTTATCGTGGTACTGTAAAAGCACAAAAAAATTTAATAAATCTTGCAACGTATATTACAATGTTTCCACAGCTTATTGCTGGTCCTATTGTAAGATATAGCGACATTGTTGACTCTTTAACAGAAAGAAAACTCAGCTTTGAAAAAATCAGTACAGGTTTAAGAAGATTTATAATCGGTCTTTCCAAAAAAGTTCTTCTTGCAAATGCTTTAGGTGAACTTTGTGTTACTTTTAAAGCATCAGACGATAAATCTTTATTGTTTTATTGGTTGTATGCTATTAGTTTCTGTTTACAAGTTTATTTTGATTTTTCGGGCTATTCCGATATGGCTATAGGTCTCGGTAAAATTTTAGGCTTTGAATTTATGGAAAACTTTAATTTTCCATTCATTTCAAAAAGTATTTCAGAATTCTGGAGAAGATGGCACATTTCCCTCGGAAGTTGGTTCAGAGATTACGTCTATATTCCATTGGGTGGAAACAGAGTTAAAAAATTTAGATGGTTTTTCAATATTCTCGTTGTATGGTTTTTGACTGGTTTCTGGCACGGTGCGGCGTGGAATTTCATTATATGGGGATTATATTTCGTTATTTTCCTTGTATTTGAAAAAACACACTTAGGTAAATTTATTACTAAAACACACGTTTTAAACAGAATTTATACGTTGTTCTTTATTATAATAAGTTTTGTTATATTTGATGCTGTAAATATGGGTGAAGCGTTCGTTTATATCAAGGCTATGGTAGGTTTTTCTAACGCACCGCTTATTTCGACTGAATTTGTTTACTACCTTAAAGAATACTTGGTAATTCTTGTTTTAAGCGTTGTTGGTGCTACACCACTCGTTAAAAGAATAGCTGCAAAATTGACTGAAACAAAAGGCGTTAATGTAGTAGTAAGCGTCGTAGAACCAATTATACTTGTTGCTTTACTTGTTTTAGTAACCGCATATTTAGTTGACGGCTCTTTTAATCCGTTCTTATATTTTAGATTTTAGGAGGCGTCAATATGAAGAAAATTTTAAATATAATAACAAGCGTGCTTGTGTTAGGCTTTATATTGGCGCTTTCCGTTTTTGCGTGGGTAAAACCGGCAGATGATATTTCAAATTCTGAAAGACGAGAACTTGCAAAATTCCCGGAATTAAGTTTTAATACACTTATTTCTGGTAGTTTTATGAAGAATTTTGAAAATTACACTCTTGACCAGTTTCCGTTAAGAGAACTTTTTAGAAGCATAAAAGCACAAAGCGAGTTAGGTGTATTTAACAAAAAATCTAATAATGATATTATTGAAAAAGATGGTTATATAACAAAAATAGAATATCCATTAAATGAACAATCGGTTGAAAATGCCAGTGAGAAATTCAAAAACGTTTACGATAAATATTTAAAGGATACAAACACTAACGTCTATTTTTCAATAATACCGGATAAAAACTACTATTTAATAAGTGAAGACGAAAACTATCTTTCTCTTGATTACAATAAGTTAGTAACCGATATAACCCACAAAACGAGTTATATGAAATATATTGATATTTTTTCAGAACTCACAATAGACAGTTACTATAAAACGGATAGCCACTGGCGGCAAGAGAAAATCTTGCCCGTTGCAAAGAAGTTAGCAGGGGAAATGGGAGTTTCGCTTAATTCTTTTTATAAAGAAGATTATTTTGAAAAAGAGGTTTATGGTGTTTATTATGGTCAGTATGCTATAAAAAATTTATCTGGTGATATGCTTAAAACTTTATATAATGAGCATACACAGAATGCCAAGGTAACGGATTATCAGAATCAAAGAGAAATTTTTGTTTATGATATATCAAAAGCAAAAGGCAGAGATTTTTACGAAGCATATTTAGGTGGTCCGCTTTCACTTGTTACTATAGAAAATGAGAATGCAACTACCGATAAAGAACTAATAATGTTCCGTGATTCTTATGGCAGTAGTTTAGCACCGCTTTTTATTGAAGGATATAAAAAAATAACGCTTATAGATATCCGTTATATGCATCCTAATATGATAGAAAATTTTGTTGAATTCAACAATCAGGACGTGTTGTTTATTTATAGTACGTCGGTGCTTAACAATAGCGAAACGTTAAAATAAAATTTCATCCCATACAAATTAACAATTTGTATGGGATGATTTCATTTATTGTAAATCGCTGTCTGTAGGATTTTCTATTGAGATTTTACCTTCGTTAAGTAAATCTTCTTCTTTTTTCTTTGAACGCTTCTTTAAATAAATTATAAGTACCACAACTGCAACAATTATAACAGCTATAACAACAATCTTCGTTTTTGAAGATGAACCATCTTCTTCACCTACAACAATTGCCGTAGGACCATCTGCGCCACCTATAACGCCTATTGAAGAATTACCACTGTTCTGACTCTGATTAGTAACAGGTAAATTCTGTTCAGTAGAGACACCACCGAAAACAGTAGTTTCATTCTCAACAACAATACAGAATGTAATACCAGTTTTATCAGTAAAGTTTTTAAGTGAAGCGTTTACAGTATCTTCTGTAAATTCACAGTTAGAGTAGTTGTAAACTTTAGAGTCTGTAACAGCACTTCTGTCAGCTTCTGATTTATATGGCGACTCTAAATCTAAGCCAGTAACTTCATCGGTCATTTTATCAACAACCTGAGCTAAATTGCTACCTAAAGAATAACCGTGGTAATCGCTTATTGAGTTTGACATTGCATCGCCCAATGCAGTTTGCTCATTACCAAATAAATCGGTAACTTCATACCTTAAATTGTCGCCAACCCAGGCAATAGTGTAATAACCGTCGTTAGCATCTGTTGTTAAAAATACAACTAAAATGTTATCTTCATAGCAAGTCGTCTTGCCAAAGATTTCTTTATATTTATTATTGGTATATTCCTGGAACAATGATTCAGAATATTCGCCATTTTCGTTATATGTATCTTCAATCTGAAAATCACTTGCCCAGTCTTTAACGTCATCTGAGTTAATACCAACTACAAATTTAAAGAAAGCAAAAATTATTGCTATAACTATAATGAATGCCAAAATGGTAGATAAAGCTCCGCCGCCACGATGATAATGACCACCACCGCCGTAGTATCTGCCACGAGGCATTGGTCTGTGATAATGTCTTGGTGGTGGGGGATGATGTCCACCGTGGAAACCTCCGCCGTGATGTCCACCGCCGAAGCCACCGCCACCGCGTGAACCTCCGCCGAAGCCACCTCCGCTTGAACCTCTTGAACCACCTGAAAAACCGCCACGTGAGCCGCCTCCGCCGCTACCACGTGAACCTCCTGAGAATCCGCCGCCTCTTGAGCCGCCTCCTGGACCTGCCATAAAAATCCCTCTCTTTCAAAAACAAAATTGTTAATATAAATATATCACTAATTTAATTAGTTTTCAATATAAATTTAAAAGATGTTGTTAAGAGTCAGCTCTGTGTTATTTTTTATATATACAAATTCTTCTTTACACTCAACAAGACATAAATATGCTGACTCTAAATCACCATTTTTAGCGTGTTCCGGCAGTTTTTCAATATTGGTTTCAATTGTTTTAATATCATCATTATTAAAGAAAAAATAAAAGAAATCCGAATTCTTTTCCCATAATACTTGTAATTCAGTTGTAGTTTTGTAAAAATCAATTCTTTTTTGATGACCACTACTTTCCTTAACATCAATATTTTCTTCTGTTGCATTTTCTATTTCAATAATCATTTTATTGCAAATGGTTTCTGTTTTATTAAGAGAGTAGCAACCTATAAAAACTGATAAAAAAATTAAAAATACAGCAATAAAAATTCTTTTCATAATTTCACTCTTTTAAAATAATTTGGGCGTTTTTGTCAGTATCAATACTCATAAGGAAAACGTCTTTTTTTAATATCTTCTTTTTTTCTAATTCTTTTTTTATATCAGTTTTACTTATGTCACATAACGCCAGATTCTTTTTAACTATATTACCATCAATAATAACGGGGTAAGTAAAGCCGTCGTCTTTATTTTTTGCTTTAACGTCACTTTTTGTAGCATTCTGCCAACTGCTTTTTAATAATACCGAAAGAGTACCATTTGTTTCAATAATAGCGTATGCTACTTCATTGATATCAAAAACGTCTTTTTGACGTAAACCTGAAAGTACGTCATCTACTGTAAATCTTAATTTCTTTAATTCTTTCTGGTCTAACTTACCATTTTTAATAATTATAATTGGGTTTCCGTCGCTTAAACTTCTGAATTTTATGCTTTTCATAGAAATAACTGAATTAATTATTTCAAAACTTATTAAAAGCATAACGGGAATTAAACTGTTAATAAGTGGCACAGAGTTATTTTCAATAGGAATAGAAGCAAATTCAGAAAGTAGTAGTGTAATAACTAATTCGGTTGGTTGTAATTCTCCTATATTTCGTTTACCCATTATTCTTATTGCGATAGTTACAAATAAATAAAGAATTGTAACTCTTATAATTGTTACAAACATAAAATCACCATTTGTAGTATAACCAGAAAATATCAGGTGATTATAAAAATGGTGATGTTATGAAAGAAAACAAAAGTCCTTATATAAATATAGATGATTTACCCGAAGTAAAATTAGGTAACGTTCGTTTTTACGCTGATGATAACGGTAAAATTATAAAAGACGTGTTTCTTAATTGTTTTGATATTGTTGTTAAAAATGGTACTTGTGGTGACAGGCGAGTTGTTTTTGCAAAATGCGATGGGCTCACGTCTTCAGAAAAAATAATCGAAGGTATAACAAAACCAATGTTACGTTTTGATGGTAATTTACCAGAAAAAGATACGCTTAAATTCATTTCAACTAAAATAATTTGTAGCACAGAAGTAAAAACTGAAACAGACCTTAATTTAGCAATTGAAAATATGTTGCGTGGTTGTGTTCTCGTTTTTGTCGATGGTATAGAAGAATGCATTGTTGTAGGAATGCAGAATATACCGGGCCGTTCTATTGATGAACCAAATTACGAAGTGCAGGAGAATGGTTCACGTGAAGGTTTTGTTGAAATTTTAAAAACAAATATGACTCTTGTGAGAAAAAGAATGGTTAACCCGAATTTCAAAATAGAAGTGACAGAAGT
Source organism: Acutalibacteraceae bacterium (assembly GCA_045533655.1). Lineage (GTDB taxonomy): Bacteria > Bacillota > Clostridia > Oscillospirales > Acutalibacteraceae > DTU089. Next base: position 241,897 of record JAZSIE010000003.1, on the reverse strand, counting down.
CGGTGTTTCTACAAAAACAAAAATTGCAATTTGCTATATGGATGGTAAGGTGGATAAAAAGGTTTTAAAAGAAGTAAAAGAAAGACTTGATTCGATAAAAATGGATACAGTCTTAGGTGAAACATATTTAAGAAAAACGTTAGATACAAAACAAAAAACTATGTTTACAATGGTAGGTAAAACAGAAAAACCAGACACGTTGTGCGCAAAGGTAAATGAAGGCAAAATTGCGATTCTTATAGATGGTACACCTTATGCATTAATTGTTCCAAGACTGTTTATTGAGAATTTTCAGACATTTGACGATTATTTAAACAGACCATATTACGCAACATTTATGCGCTCAATAAGATTACTTTCGTTCATAATCAGTATTTTTCTGCCGGGTGTATTTGTAGCAATAGGTTTATTTCATCAGGAACTGCTACCCGAAAAAATGCTTTATAACGTTGTAGTTATGGAAAGTAACACGCTGTTTACGTTAACAGTAGAAGCACTTATTATCCATTTTATTTATGAAATAGTCCGTGAAGCAGGTCTTCGTGTACCAAAATCAATTGGTCACGCCGTCAGTATAGTCGGTGCTCTCGTTATTGGCGATGCCGCCGTTACTGCAGGGCTTATAGATGCACCAATGCTTATAGTTGTTGCTATGACGGCAATAACGTCACTTGTTGAAACAGACCTTTACCACGCAATAGCGGTTTTAAGAATTATATTTATTATAATAGGTGGTACAAGCGGATTTTTCGGCATTATGGTTGGTGTTGCAATTCTTATAATAAATCTTTCAGCCGTTGAAAATTTTGGAGTTTACTTCTTGTCTCCGTTAGCTCCTTTCAATAAATCTTTGTTTAGAGATACTATAACTCGTTTAAGTATGGAAAAATTGGGTAAAAATATATTTGATATTAATAAATTAGGGTGAAAATAATGACACGAAAAGTAACTACGTTTCAGTTTTTCTCATTGTTATATATCTGTTCAGTTGTGGCGGCATTTATGTTTGTTTCAACAACGCTTATAGATTTAGGCTCGACAGATGCAATTCTTTATCCGTTGGTTTTCGGCATTTTAAGTATTATAACAATTATTCCGACTTTTGCTTTTAATAAAAAATCAGAAGGTGAAAGTGTTCTTAGTGCTACAAGAAAACGTAATAAATATTTTTCAGATTTTGTAGCACTGTCTTATATTGTTCTCGTATTTATTCTGCTTTTAAGAACTTTAGCAAGACTCGATTTATTTGTAAGTTCTGAAGTCTTTCCGGAAAATACAATGACGTTTTTAATTGTTTCAATAGTTATTGTGTCAGTCTTTTTGTCTTTACTTGATATTGGCGCTCTTTCAAGAGCCTCAACTATATTTTTAGTTATGGTAACACTTTCTGTTGCTGTTGTTGTAACATCTGCATTCAGTAATATTGAAACTGTAAATATAGTTCCACTATTTATGAACGGAGAAACAGAATTTATAAAACAGGCGTTGGCTTATGCTGTGTTCTTCCCGGAATCAGCGTGTCTTATATTGTTTCTTTCAAATATAAAAGGGAATATAAAAAAAGGGTATTATTTATATATTCTTTTATTAGTTTTATCTCTTACTATTGTTTCATTTACAGTTGTAGGAGCGTTAGGGGAGTTTTCAAACACACAGCTTTTTCCGGCTTTTGCAATTTCTTCGGTTGGAGAGTTTCGTGTTTTAGAACGTTTTGAATCAATACAAAGTTCCGTGTGGACTGTTTGCATAATAGCAAAAACGACCTTGCAGATTATGATTATTTCAAATTGTATAAGACATTTATTTCCAAAAATCAAATGGTGGACTCCTAACGCCTTAACTGGTATTGTTGCAACAGCATTTATAATTTATATTTCTCAGGGCGTTACACGTTTTTCATTTTTATCGTCACAACTCTGGGTGACAATTACCTATATTTTGTTAGTTGTTGCCTTGCCGTGTATTTCACTACTTGCAATCTTGAAAAAGAAAAGGGGAGAAAAACTTGCTTAAGAAAATATTACTTCTCTTTTTTGTGTTGTTTGTGTTTTTAATGTTCTGTTCTTGTGAGCGTTACGGAACCGAAGTTGAAGATATGATGATTATACAAGGTATAGCAGTCGATAAAGAAAATGAAACTTTTGAAGTTACGGTTGAAATGCTCAATAATAAACAAAGTGCTTCAGCAGATGCAAGTAATGTTGGCGATGAAATGACTCTTATATATTCAGCAAAAGGTGAAACGGTTGCCGAAGCTTTACGCCTTATTATTAACAAAACCGGTAACGTGCCGACTTATACTCACAATAAAGTAATAATTTTAAGCGAAGAAGTTTCAAAAACCGATATTACAAAAGTGCTCGATTTTTTTGAAAGAGATTACACAACAGAGCCCGTAACACTCGTTTGTGTTGCTAAAGGTACTAAAGCAGGGGAAGTATTAAAAGCAAATATCGGTAAAGATATTTCAAAAAGCGAAGTGCTCGAAAAGATTTTAAATCAGAGTGCAATAAGTTCAATAACCCCAGAAAGACGGCTGATAGACGTTATAAACATAGTTCTTGACGAAACTGCGTGTGTAACTTTACCGGCGGTGACTTTGCAAAATAACGGCGAAACGAAAGCATTTTTTGTTGAAAATATAGCCGTGTTTAATTATAACAACGAGATTTCTTATTATTTAGGTCGTGAAAGTGCCGAAAGTTTTGTAAAACTACTTGGTGAATTAAAAAACGGCACACTGGTTACACAAGATGAAATAGGGAACAAAGCAACATTTATAATAGTAGATGGCAAAACAAAATATAAAGCCGAAGTTATTAATGGAATTGTTAATTATAATGTAAAAATCAAAATGTATTGCGATTTAAACGCTTACGAAGGCGATAGATTTAAAACAATAAAAAATGAAACGGTTGAAGTTTTTAAAAAGAATATAGAAAGCGAAACCGAAAGACGTATAACTGATTTTTATAAAACAATAAAACTTAATAATTCTTATGATATCTTACGATTTGGCAGACGGCTTTTACAAAATGATAAAAACGCCTATAAATTGCTGAAAAGTGACTGGCAGAAAAATTTCAAGAATAGTGTTATAATGGTAGATGTTGAAGTCATTATAAGACGAATAGGTGAAGAAAGTTATCATGAGTAGTAAAATATTGACAAGTTTTAATACTTGTTAATATTTTTTGTCTTTTTTTCAACAAATTTCATTATAAATGTTGACTAATTTGAAAAGAGTTGTTATAATAAATTTATCTATAATGCACATTGTGGCATATTAGTGCTTTTTGAGTAATGCGTAAACTCAAAAGGTAAAAAATCAAAAGAAGGCGAAATTTTATGAAAAACTTTTACTCAAAAATGAGCATACGCAAAAAGTTGCTTAGTGCGTTCATAACTATTGCAGCTTTGACAATGGCTTGTAGTGCGTTTACTGCTACCGCAATGGTACAGATGAGTCGGAATTGGTCAAACGTAACACATAACTACGGCTTTGCTCAGGGTTATGCAGGTGAAGCGCTTACAGAACTTACACTTGTTGATGAGTATGCAAGAATGTCAATAACATCAACTGACCCTGCAATTAAGCAGTCTTCAGGCGAGCAGATGCAACTCCATATGAATCTTTATAAAGAGCATATGGCAGAGCTTGAGCCTTATGCGGTTACTGAAGAAGAAAAAGCTTTATACAATACTGTTGTAGAACAGCATGATGTTTATAGAAATTTATTAACCGATGTTTTAACTGCTTTACATACAGGTGGTGGTACAGCAGAAGCTGTAGCTAATGCATCAGCACGTTTTGAGGCTGAAATTGCACCGGTACATGCAACTGTATATAACACAATGCTTCAGTTCATTGAATTAAAGCAAACTACTGGCGATGCTACAGCAGAAGGTATGCTCGGTAATGCAAGAACTATGGCAGTAGGTGTGGCTACATTTATTGCAGTTGTTGCTGTAATAGGTATTTCATTTGGCGTTGCTTGCTCATCAGCTATCGCTAAACCACTTCAACAGTGTACAGACAGACTTAAAGCGTTAGCAGATGGCGATTTAACCTCAGAGGTGCCTGAAGTTAAATTGAAAGATGAGGTTGGCGAATTAAGAGAAGCAACCGCAAATATCAAATGGCGTCTTGAATACATAGTAAAAGATCAGGGTGCACTTTTAGGTGAAATAGCTAATGGTAACCTTAACGTTTCTTCTGAACACCCTGAAGCATACAGCGGTGATTTTGCTCCGCTTCTTGAATCACTCGACAAAATTGTTGTTGACTTGACAGATACAATGTATCAGATTTACCAAGGTTCAGAACAAGTTGCAAATGGTGCAGACCAGGTTTCAAGTGGTGCTCAGGCTCTTTCACAAGGTGCAACACAACAGGCAAGTAGTGTTGAAGAACTTTCAGCTACAATCGTTGAAATTTCTGAACACATTAACCATACTGCTAAGAATGCAGTTGAAGCAACCGAACAAGCAAACATCGCTTCAAGCGGTATTAACGAAAGTAATGCACAGATGCAAGAAATGGTTCTTGCTATGAATGACATTACTAATACATCTAATGAAATCAGCAAGATTATTAAAACTATTGATGATATCGCATTCCAGACAAATATCTTAGCTCTCAACGCAGCAGTTGAAGCAGCAAGAGCAGGTGCTGCTGGTAAAGGCTTTGCAGTTGTTGCTGATGAAGTTAGAAACCTCGCTGGTAAATCTGCAGAAGCAGCTAAAAATACAACAGCTCTTATTGAAAGTGCTATTAAAGCAATTGAAAATGGTACAAAGATTGCAGATGAAACAGCTTCTTCACTTCTTGAGGTTGTTGAAAAAGTTAATAATGTTTCATCAAAGATTGATGAAATTGCAACAGCTTCAGAAGAACAGGCAACAGCAGTTACACAGCTTAAAGGCGGTATTGAGCAAATTTCTGCAGTTGTTCAGACAAACTCTGCAACAAGTGAAGAAAGTGCTTCTGCTTCAGAAGAACTTTCTGGTCAGGCTCAGATGCTCAAACAAATCATTGGTAATTTCAAACTTAAAGATGTTGATGCAACAGCTGCAGCATCATTTGTTGATTACGCTTCTTACGAAGCACCACAAAGTTATGAAGCATCTTATGATGATAAATATTAATAAGGTTAAAAAATCTTTTACTAATACTAAGTAATTAAAAAAACAAGGAGTATTCACAAAATGAAAAAAGCAATGTCTAAAATGACGATCAAAGGCAAAATTTTGTCATCATTTATCACTGTAACAGTTCTTTTGCTTATTGTTGGTGTTTTAATTGGTTCAGCAATGAATACTGTTGACGAGACTTACAGTGACCTTTTAGAGAAAGATGCAGCAGCTCAGGGTTATTTGGGTGAAGCTTTGGCATCATTCTGTCTTATCGATGAATATTTACACGATGCAGTTTCTTTTGAGGAGCCTGAAAGAGTTCAGGATGCTATAGCAGAAATTGATACGTATAAAAATGATTTTGAAAGCTATATGGAATTAGTAGCACCGTTAATGCGCGAAGAAACAGAATACGGTTCAGATGAAAGCGGTAATTATCTTTACATAAACGATAAAGAACTTTTTGAAACTGTAATGGTTTACTACGAGCAGTATGTAGTAGCTATTGACGGAATTATTGCAGAAATCGGTAACGTAGACGAGGCAGAAATTCAAAGTCAGTTAGTTGAAAAAATTGACCCGATTTACGACCCGCTTTATGATGGTATTTTCGAACTTATCAGCATTAAGCAAGATGCAACGGTTCACGGTAGTGGCAGAGCTTCTTATCGTACACAGGGCACAGAATACTTTATGTACGCTATGTTTATTTTCATTGGTTTAGTTGCTGTTGTTTACGGCGTACTTCTTTCAAATATTATTTCTAAACCTCTTAAATCTTGTGCTCAAAGACTTGAAGCACTTGCAGACGGTGATATTGAATCTCCTGTTGAAGAAGTTAAAACACAAGACGAAACAGGTATGGTTTACCAGGCAACTCTTAAAATTACAAATAACTTTAAAACAATCGTTGAAGACCAAGGTAATATTCTTTCAGAAATTGCAAGTGGTAACTTGAATGTTGAATCAGCACATCCTGAAGTTTACGTTGGCGGTTTTGCTCCACTTCTCGAGTCACTCGAAAAAATCGTTGTTGACTTAACAGATACAATGTATCAGATTTACCAAGGTTCAGAACAAGTTGCAAATGGTGCAGACCAGGTTTCAAGTGGTGCTCAGGCTCTTTCACAAGGTGCTACAGAACAGGCAAGTAGTGTTGAAGAACTTTCAGCTACAATCGTTGAAATTTCTGAGCATATTAACCATACTGCTAAGAATGCAGTTGAAGCAACCGAACAAGCTAATATCGCTTCAAGCGGTATCAATGAAAGTAATGCACAGATGCAAGAGATGGTTGTTGCAATGAATGACATTACTAACACATCTAACGAAATTAGCAAAATTATTAAAACAATTGACGATATCGCATTCCAGACTAATATTCTTGCTCTTAATGCGGCAGTTGAAGCAGCAAGAGCAGGTGCAGCTGGTAAAGGTTTCGCAGTTGTTGCAGATGAAGTTCGTAATCTCGCAGCAAAATCTGCAGAGGCAGCAAAGAGCACAACAGTTCTTATTGAAAGTGCTATTAAAGCTATTGAAAACGGTACAAAGATTGCAGACGAAACCGCATCTTCACTTCTTGAGGTTGTTGAAAAGGTTAACTCTGTTTCAGGTAAGATTGACGAAATTGCATCTGCTTCAGAAGAACAAGCAACAGCAGTTACTCAGCTTAAAACTGGTATTGAACAGATTTCTGCAGTTGTTCAGACTAACTCAGCAACTTCAGAAGAAAGTGCTTCTGCTTCAGAAGAACTTTCAGGTCAGGCACAGATGCTTAAACAAGTTATTGGTGCATTTAAACTTAAAGACGTTTCAACACAAGCTACAATGGAAATCCCAGAAATCAATTATTACGATTCTTCAAAGGAATATAATTTCGACAGCTACGACGATAAATATTAATAAGTAGTTATAAGGTTATATACTTAAAAATGTAAGGAGCATTTTTATGAAGAAATTTTTGACAAAATTAAAATGCGGAAAGAAAATCCACGTAGTTGTTTTTAGTTTAATTATTGCCTTTACGATAGCAGTTGTTATGAGTGTTATGGGTATTAACACAATTAATTCTCAGTTTTCTGAGTTTTATACCGTATCTCATACAAGTTCTTCTGTAGAAAAAGAAATGCAGACTAATTTGCATTACGCAAGTAAGCACTTCCTTTGGTCTGTATCAGTTAAAGATCCAGTGCAGGTAGCTGAACATATGAAATATGTTCGTAGTTCAATGGATGCTATTACAGAAGCAATTCCTGAACTTAGTAAAACATATAAAAATGAAGAAAAACTTGCACAGTTGAATGAAGCTTGGGCAGAATATCTTGTTATGTACAACGAAATTGCTACTTATGTAGAAGCAGGCGATATTATGAACGCTATTGCAATTTATGTTACTACATACGAAGAAGCTACTAATGAAATTCATACTATTTTAGGTGAAATTGGTGCTGAAATCGAATTGGAAGCACAACAGGCTTATTTGGATAGTCAGAAACAAGCACAATTGACACAGATTGTTCTTGGTGTAATTTTGCTTGTTTGTATTGCAATTGGTCTCTACTATGCAAGAAAATTGTCTCAGGTTATCACAGAACCAATTTCTGAAATGAAGAATGTTGCAGAGCAGTTATCTCAAGGTAATCTTGATGTAGAGGTTAATTACGAATCTACAGATGAATTTGGCGAACTTGCTGATTCCTTCCGTAAGACTTGCTCAACACTTAAAAATATCATTGATGATTTGTCATACATTCTTGTTGAACTTAAAGATGGTAACTATCAGGTAGAAACTGCAAATGAAGGCTTATATGTTGGCAATTTCGAGAAAATTATCAACGATTTAACAACTATGACAAATATGCAGAGTGATACTTTATTGCAGATTAATCAGGTAGCAGGTCAAGTTGCAAGTGGTTCAGACCAGGTTGCAAGTGGTGCTCAGGCACTTTCACAAGGTGCTACTGAACAGGCAAGTAGTGTTGAAGAACTTTCTGCTACAATTGTTGAGATTTCAGAACATATCAATAATACTGCTAAAAATGCAGTTGAAGCTACTGAACAAGCAAATATCGCTTCAAGTGGTATCAATGAAAGTAATGCACAGATGCAAGAAATGGTTCTTGCTATGAACGACATTACAAATACATCTAACGAAATCAGCAAGATTATCAAAACTATTGATGATATTGCATTCCAGACAAATATCCTTGCACTTAACGCAGCAGTTGAAGCAGCGAGAGCAGGGGCTGCTGGTAAGGGCTTCGCAGTTGTTGCTGATGAGGTTCGTAACCTTGCAGGTAAATCTGCAGAAGCAGCTAAAAATACAACAGCTCTTATTGAAAGTGCTATAAGTGCTATTGCAAATGGTACTAAGATTGCAGATGAAACTGCAAACTCACTTTCAGAAGTTGTTGAAAAGGTTAACAGTGTTTCTTCTAAGATTGATGAAATTGCTTCTGCTTCAGAAGAACAAGCAACAGCAGTTACTCAACTTAAGGGTGGTATCGAGCAGATTTCTGCAATTGTTCAGACTAACTCAGCAACTTCAGAAGAAAGTGCTTCTGCTTCAGAAGAGCTTTCTGGTCAGGCTCAGATGCTTAAACAAATTATTGATAGCTTTAAGCTTAAAAATGTAAGCACACAATCTACAATGAGAAAATCCGAAACTAATAGTTACGATTCTTCAGGTGACTATAACTTTGATGGCTACGATGATAAGTATTAATAATTAAAAGAACAACCCCTTCAAAGAAGGGGTTGTTTTTTTGCTAAAAACTTATTGTTTTAATTTGTATAGCTCCTCAGCAGCAAGTCTTGCCTTTGCTACAGAGTAATTACTATTTTCAGGGAAACAGTAATAAAGCATTTTGTTATCACCAATGCAGATTATATCACCAATGCTGTACCAATAAAAATCAGAATACAAGCTATATGATGCTTTCGCAGATTGAGTGTATTCAAGCCTTGAATCATCAGAACGTAAGGTAAATCCGTTAAGAGTATGTGTGAGCTTGCCATATCCGATATCATATATATTTTTGAAATCCTTTAACACCATAATTTTAACTTTTGAATCAAAATTATATGTGTTATTAATAATTTCCTCTTTTACACACTCCCTTTGCCAGTTGTACCAATCGGGTATGTGGTTGAATTTACTAACATTATTTTTACATTCTAAAAATCCTGTTTCAGTAAGATGATATTCAGTTGAGCAATTATTACAAATAATACTGTCACCACTGCCGTTCATAGTAAATTCACTGAGACAATGTGGGCATTTATACAAAACACGATGCAAATAATCTGCTCTGAAGCTTTCAGTAATTTTAATGTTGTTTTCTTGCTGATAACGGAAGTTATCAAAAGTGAATTCAGTTTTAATTATTTCGTTAATTTCGTCAACAGATTTATTTTCAATATCATCAGCAGAAAGCAGATATTTAACCTCAGCAGAAATTTTTACCTTTCTTTTTTGAAGATTGTTATATAAAGGGTCTTGCAAAAATGCACCTTTTGTTGAAATCATCATAACAGGTACCTGTAATTTTTTAACAAGCTTACCTAAACTTTCAGGGAGAATCGTTGCAGTTCCGTCAAAGCTATAGCTTGCTTCAGGATACATCAGCACAGAAGATTTTAATGTTTTTATACAGTAAATAATATCTTTCACAAGCTGAATATCAGTAACAAATTTTTGTGTAGGAATACAACCCAAACCCCTCATAAGCCTTTCTTTACCCACAAAGCCGTCAGAGGTGCAAACAATATTTAACTTTCTTGGTGAAAAGATAGAAACGGCAATCATCAAATCGGTAAAGCAAGAATGATTCATTAGAATTAAACAAGGTTCATTTTTAACAAGCTTTTTTAAATCGTCTTTTTTACATTTAAAACCATTAGGAATCAAAAGGATTCTACCAAGAAACTTTAAAAGATACCTCAGAATAATATCCTGATTTTTTGGCTTCTTACGCTTATTATCGGGTAAGGCTAAAACCTCATCGTACGATAAGCTTTTCACCTTAATTTTCATCGTTTTTCTCCTTCAATGATTTTTCTTCCCATTAATACACCCATAACAGATGCCATCATAAGTCCACGGGTCCAGCCAGATGAATCACCAAGGCAGTGGAGTCCGTCAACGCTTGTGTTAAGGTCTGTATCCATTTTAATTTTATTACTGTAGAATTTAAGTTCAGGTGAGTAAAGTAACGTTTCGGTTGAAGCAAAACCAGGCACAACGTGGTCTACTGCCTGAATAAAGTTAATGATATTAGTCATCGCTCTGTATGGCATTGCTGCAGTAATATCACCGGCAACTGCATCTGGGAGAGTAGGTCTCAAGTTACTCTGAGCGAGTTCTTTTGGCCAGGTTCTCTTGCCGTCAAGAATGTCGCCATATCTCTGTACAAGAATGTGACCTGCACCGAGCATATTTGTTAATTCACCGACTTTTTGAGCATACTCAATAGGTTGGTTAAATGGATAGTTAAAGTTGTGTGAACAAAGAATAGCAAGGTTTGTGTTGTCAGATTTCTTTTCTTTGTAAGAGTGACCGTTAACAACTGCTAAATCATTGTCATAGTTTTCCTGACTTACAAAACCACCGGGATTCTGGCAGAATGTACGAACTTTGTTTTTAAATGGCTTCGGGTAACCAATGAGTTTTGACTCGTAAAGAGCTTTGTTTACCTTTTCCATAACTTCGTTTCTTACTTCAACACGAACACCAATGTCAACGGTCCCTGCCTGATGTTCAATTCCGTGTTCAGAGCAGAGTTTTTCGAGCCAGTCTGCACCACGGCGACCAGTTGCAATAACAATCTTTTCGCCTTTTATTTCTTTAGAGTCTTTGCCGTTAGTAATATAAACACCACGGCATTTGCCGTCAGTAATTTCAATATCGGTACATTCGTAACCAAATATCATTTCAACGCCTTTGCTTTGAAGATATTTTTCAATTTCATAATAAAGTGTCTGTGCTTTTTCAGTACCTAAATGACGAATAGGGCAATCAACAAGTTTTAAACCGGCTTGAATTGCTCTTTTTCTTATTTCTTTTACTTCTTCACTTGCGTCAATACCTTCAATGTGCTCGTCTGCACCAAATTCAAGATAAATTTTGTCTGTGTAGTTAATTAAATCTTGTGCGTAGAGTTCACCAATAAGTGTAGGTAAATCGCCACCAACTTCATAACTTAATGAGAGTTTACCGTCAGAGAAAGCACCAGCACCCGAAAAACCGGTTGTAATATGACAATAAGGCTTACAATTCACACATTGTTGAGTTTTAGCTTTTGGGCAACTACGTTTTTCAACCGGTTGACCTTTTTCAATAATAATAATTTTTTTGTTGCTTCCTAATTTAATAAGTTCGAGTGCAGTAAAAATACCTGCAGGACCCGCACCAACAATAACAACGTCGTAATTCATAATAACTTCTCCTGTTTATGTATTAAAAATTTTAGTTTTATAAGCGTTAAATAAACCGTCTGCTTCTTCTGAATAATTACCATTATCATCTTCAATATAAAGCGGTGGTAAAATTCTAAAACCTTCCATAGCACCTTTTTTACCTTCAAGTAAAATTAAACTCGGTTCTTTACCTTTTCTCTGAATGACTTCTCTCATAATTTTCGGTTCGATTTTATTTTTTCTCATAGCATCGAACATCTCGGGGAGTCTTTCAGGTCTTTGGCACATACAATATCTGCCACCGAATTTTAAAAGATAATTTGCAGCCTTTGCGGCATCATAAAGAGTACAGTTGAATTCGTGACGGGCGTTTTTATAATCTTCTTCTTCGTTTACAATGCCCGTACCAACCTTTTTATATGGGGGATTAATACTGACAACGTCAAAGTATTCGTTAAGTAAAACGCCTTTAATCTTTTTTAAATCCAAGTGATATAAATTAACCTTATCTTCAATATTATTGTGTTTAAGTGTCTTTTTAAAAAGCTCAACAGCACTTTCACTTAATTCAACACCAAAGATTTCTTTCGGCTTAAAATCTCTTAACCACAAAAGTGGAATGATTCCGTTGCCTGTACCAAGGTCACAACATTTATCTTTATGCCTTGGTTTAGAAAAGTCTGCTAAAAGAATAGCGTCTGACGTGAATATATGTGCTTCGCAAACGAAAATTTCTAAATTCGTCGCAAGTTTTTCAGTTCTTTCTTCTCGTGAAGTCATAAAAAACTCCTTGCAGTAAAATATACAATGTAATTTTACCACAAGAAGCGTTAATTATCAATGGAATTAATTTAATTGGAAAAAGTTTGTTATTTGTGCACAGTTTAGAAGTAGTAAAATTTACACCTTATTCTTCCATCTGTTTACCTAAAAATGAAGCCGCAACCTGTGCTAATTTAATCTCAGTTTCAGTTACTTGCTTTTTAGTGCTGTCAGCTACAAAAATAACTGCACCCGAAATATCACCGGCCGCAATAATAGGGAAGGCAATAGCAGCCTCAAGGTCTGAACTTTCAATAGGGTAGAGTGGTTTTTCAGTTCCTGATTTAGTGAAATTAATTCTGTTTTCCATAATATCTTCTAATTCTTTAGATATTCTTTTCTCAATAAAATCTTTTTTAGAAAGACCAGAAACAGAAACAACGTGGTCACGGTCTGTAATTAATACACCCATACCAGAAGTTCTGCTTAAAACTTCTGAATATTGACCCGAGAATTCCGAAATTTCACCCATTGGTGAATACTTTTTAAAAATAACTTCACCATCACTCGCAGTGAAAATTTCTAACGGGTCACCCTCACGGATTCTTAACGTTCTTCTGATTTCTTTTGGTATAACAACTCTGCCTAAATCATCAATTCTTCTGACAATTCCTGTCGCTTTCATATATATCTTCTCCTTAACATTCAAATTATGATGTTAGTATTTGAGATAAAAGGGAATTTATACTTGTCAGATTTACTTTTTAAAGTAATTGTGATACAATATTGAAACAGAGGTGTTTTTTTGGAATTTTTAATTAATTTAATTGTAACATTTTTTGCTGGTATGGGTGCAGGACTTGGTACCGGTTTTGCCGGTATGAGTGCCGCCGCTGTAATAACTCCAATGCTTATTACATTTCTTGGAGTTGACCCGTATACAGCTGTGGGTATAGCTCTTGCTTCTGATGTGTTAGCGAGCGGTGTTTCTGCTTTTACTTACAGAAAAAATAAAAATCTTGATATTAAAAACGGACTTCTAATGATGTCAATGATATTGATTTTTACTGTTGTCGGAAGTTATATATCGAGCATAGTTCCGTCACAGACTATGGGTGGTTTCAGTACATTTGTTACACTTATGCTTGGTGTTAAATTTATTTTAAAACCTGTAATGACCACAAAAGCAGAGATGGAAGCAGTCAGTAAAAAAAGAAAAATTGTCGGTTCAATAATAAGTGGTGTATTTATTGGCTTTATTTGCGGTTTTGTCGGTGCAGGCGGTGGAATGATGATGCTTCTTATTCTTACTAGTGTACTTGGTTATGAATTGAAAACCGCAGTTGGTACAAGTGTATTTATTATGACGTTTACCGCATTAACAGGCGCCGTTTCTCACTTTTCTCTTGGTGATTCACCTGACATTCTTGTAATGACACTTTGTATTGTATTTACATTTATATGGGCAAGAATTGCCGCTAAGTTTGCAAATAAAGCAAAACCTGAAACTCTTAACAGAGCAGTCGGCGTAGTGTTGGTTGTGTTAGGCGTTGTTATTCTGGGATTTGAATATTTGGTTCAATAGTAATTTTATAATCAATTGAATTATAAAAGGCGGTGTTATAGTGTCATCTAAAATTATCGTTATCGGCAGTATGAATGCCGATTTAGTTATACATTCACCTAAAATGCCCGTTTTAGGCGAAACTCTTACCGGCAATAATTTTCAGATTAACGCTGGTGGTAAAGGCTTAAATCAAGCAGTTGCTATTGCAAAATTAGGTGGCGACGTTTCGTTTTTAGGTGCCGTTGGTAACGATTCTAACGGTGAATTATTACTTGATACTTTAAAGCAAAATAATATTAGATTTAACGGCTTTAAAACCGAAAAAACACCAACAGGAATTGCTATGATTACTGTTGTAGATGGTAATAACTTTATTATTCTCGATTCTGGTGCAAACGCAGAACTCACCCCAGAAGTAATTGAGAATTATAGCAATTTAATAGCAGAGTGTGAATACTGTGTTATGCAATTAGAAATTCCAGTAGAAACTGTTTTAAAAGTATGCGAAATTGCAAAAAATTCTGATACAAAAATAATACTTAACCCCGCACCATATAAAGAGTTACCAGTTTCAGTTTTTACAAAAATAGATTATTTTATTCCAAATGAACACGAAGCACACGATTTAACTAATATTTACCCAAATGATGAAAAAAACACAAGAAAAGCCATTTTAAAATTAATGGAGATGGGTGTTAAAAACGTAATTATAACACTCGGTGAGCGTGGTTGTGCTTATAATATTGGTAATGAAATTATATTTAAACCAGCTATAAAAACAAACGTTGTAGATACTACTTCTGCTGGTGACACGTTTGTCGGTGCACTAATTTCAAAACTTTCGCAAAATGAAGCTTTAGAAAATGCAATTAATTTTGCAACTAAAGCATCCGCAATAACAGTAAGTCGTGAAGGTGCTTCAAAATCCATTCCTTATGCAAATGAAATAATGTAAACAGGTGAAATTATGTCTTATAAAAAACCAAAAATGATACTTTTTGACGTTGGCGGAACACTTTTTAATGATGGTAAATGTAATGCTGCAGATGGCTTTAAAGCACTGTTACAAAGAGCAGAAAACCCTGGCGTTACAACTGCCGAAAAATTAGCATCTCACTGGGATGAATTTTTAGCAGAAACCGAAGGCTTTAAGTCAAAATCAGGTGTTGCACTCGACGTTCCGTTATCCGCAGTTATAAAATACGCTACAATGAAAGAAGGCTTAAAAATAAATCTTCCTGTTATAGAACAAGAAGAAATTTTTGACCAGTTTAATTCTACCAGAACTGTTATAGATGGCGTTCCCGAGCTTTTAGAAGCACTAAAAAATTTAAACATCCGCACTGCAGTTATAAGCAATAATATGATGAGTGGCGAAAGTCTTGCACTTGCTTTAAAGCATTGGATTCCGTCTTCTAATTTCGAGTTTATTTTAACCAGTGCCGATATTCTGTTTTGTAAACCTTGTAAAGATATTTTTGAATGTGCAGTAAACTTTGCAGGTCTTTCAGTGGAAGAGTGTTGGTATTGTGGCGATGGTAAAATACCCGACGTAGATGGTGGTAGTAATGCAGGTCTTTCAACTGTTTTATTAAAAGTGACTGAACTCAAGCCATTTAGTTGGGAAATAAACTCAAATAACAAAGAATATCTTGTAATTAATAATTGGAATAACTTAACTGAGTACATAAAAGAACTGAGTAATTAAAAAATTACTCAGTTCTTTTATCAGTTTTCTAAGAATTTATTATGCTCTTCATTTAACCACTCGTTAAGCACAATTAATCCGTCATCTGAACAAGTGGCGTCTTTAGTGCCGATTTCTTCTTTTTTATATCCGTCGTTTAAAGACGTTATTGAGTAACACTCTGCAACAAATTTTTCGGTTTCTGTACCAACGTCAACAACGTAAACTTTATAATTAAAAGTTGTTTTGTGAGTTGTACCTTTTTTTGCTTCTGTATCACAAGACCCAGTGTAAACGTTTGTAACAGGCTTGTTATCACTTTTATTTATAAACCAGTTATATGGTGGTATTTTAATTGTTGTCATATTTTTTTCTCCTAAGGTCTTTTTATACTTAAATTAAGTCCCATAGCACTAACGGCTAATATAAGTAATAATATAAACGGTGCTACGTAACTACCAGTTGAAATAAGTAAAGAGTTACTGAATGTTGCAATAAATGAAGCAACTATTAAATTAAAGTTTGTTATACTATAATTCGTTGAAAAATATTTCTGTCCGTAAAATGAGGCAGAAAAAGCAGAAGTAACGGTAGGGCAAGAGCCGTAAGAAATTCCAGTAAGGCAAAGACCAACAATGCAGAGTGGTAACGAATGAATTATAACGCCAATAAGTGTTACAGCAGCCGCTACAATCGTTAAAACGTTTGCCGAAATCATAGTAATTCTTCTGCCTAATGAATCGTAAAATGCACCGGTAATTATTCTGCCAATGCCGTTAAAAACAGAAAGCACACCAACTAACGTAGTCGCAAGAGTTGGCACGGCATCAACCGAAAGCATTAAATCTCTTGCAAAACTTATAACCGTGTTACCAACAGCGGTTATAAATGCCATACAAACGAATGCTCTCCAGAAAGTAAAACTTTTAAGCATTTCTTTTGTAGTATAATCTTTTGTTTCAAAATTCTCTTTAGAAGCAATTTTTTTAATCTTTGGTGTGGGGAACTGAACGTCACCGGAAGGTCTTTTAAGAATTAACCCTGCAAAAATAATTACAACACCAATTACCACACCAAGTGTTATGTATGCTTTGCTGAAACCGAAATTTTCGTTTTCAAAAAGTACGCTTATAACGTTTCCTAAAAGTAACGTGCTGACACCAAATCCCATCATAAGCGCACCAGAGCAGAGTCCTTTTTTGTCTGGGAACCAACTACAAACAGTTGAAACAACTACGTTGTAAGCAATACCAATGCCCGTACCAGCCAGAACAGCGTAAGTTATATAAAGTAAAGCGTGGGGTGTTGCTTCGTTTAAAAATCCAGTTGTGGTAAAACCTGCGCCAACTAATAATCCCGAAATTATAAGCGTGATTTTAGGTCCCGCTTTTTTACATATTAAACTACCAAAGAAAGCACCAAGGCAGAAAAAACACATTGTTAAAGTAAAGTTAAAAGCGAGAGTTGAATCGCTAAACCCAAAATCTTCTTTAAATGGTATTTTTAAAATTGACCAGGCGTAAAGCACACCCGAAAAGAGCATTGTGAAAACACCAGTAAAAAGGTAAAACCAACGCTTTGTTAAATTATTTTTCATATTAAAGCCTACTTTTTGCTACAAATAAAATTCCTTTTAAAATTTCTTTAAAAATCTTTAATTTACTAAAACCACTTTCGCTATATTCCTTGTGCATTAATACTAAATATAATGCGAAAGAAATTGAAAGCAAAGGGTGAGCAAGTGCTAAAATTACACCTTTATCAAAAAAATATTCTTTTGTGTAACCTTTGAACCATGTTGACTCTCTGTTATTATTGAGTTTTGCAAGGGACTCCGGCACAGCAATTATTTTTAAACCTTTTTTTAAGGCTTCTCTTAAAAATAGCGTATCTTCGCCACAAGCGGGGAGTGGGTTATTATTAAACGCTTCTTTAAATGAAATATTGTTATTTGTAATTGAATTACTATTAAAAGCAATTCTTGCCGCACCGTAATTCATATAGTTAAAAATGTTAATATTTTTAACAGAGTCATTTTCTCTTATTAAATCATTTTCGTTATCAATTAAGTTAAAAATTACAACGTCTGCATTGTGTTTCTCAAAAACGTCAATAACAGTTTCTTCATAATTGTCAGAAAACTGCATATCATCATCTGCTAAAATGCAAATATCAGCAGTTGCATTTTTTAACGCCTTGTTTCTGCTTTTTGTAACACCACGTTCGGTAGTAGAAAAAATTTTAACTGTGTATTTATTAAAATTAAATTCTTCATAGCCACTAAAGTTTGTTTGATTTATAATAACTGCATCAGTTTTTATATTCATTCTTTCGAGAAAATCTCTGTTTTTCTGGTGCATAGTTGAAACTAAAACTTCTACTTTCATACACTATGCTCCTTTAAGAGTCTAAAACAGTTTAAAGGTGAAACCGAAAATGCTCTCACAGCATTAATAAGTGCGTTAAAAAATTTCTTTCGTCTTAATTCGGCGAATGCTAAAACTGCAAAATGCCTTGTTTTAATATATTTAATATCATCTTTTGATAACGTATTAAAATATTCTTTTTTGTGATTAAAAACAACTTTTTCACCGTTGATTTTACTTTCACCATTAGAAAGACCAGTTTCACCGTAGCGTATATACGCCTTAACAAAACAACCTGGTAAATAGGTGAATTTACCATCGTTTTCAATAGCTTTGAGCATTAAAAAGAACTCGTCACCAAAATCAATATCGCCAAACTTACCGATTTTTTCAATGTAATCTTTTTTGAAAATAAGCGTACCAGTACCAGCTAAATGATATTTTAAGTGGTAACGCAGTAAATCTTTTTTCTTTGTTGACTTAATGTAACTTCTTTCTCTGTTGTCACAGAGTTTTTCGTTTTCGTTATAAAGTTTAATATCCGTAATACCATAATCAGCATCGGTTTTAAGCATATTTTCAATTTGCTTTTCTAAATTCTCTGGTAAATATAAGTCATCGTCATCTAAAAACGTAATATATTCACCACTCGAAGCGTCAATACCGACGTTTCTGGTGTGAGCAGAACCAAGATTTTTATTGTTTACAATAAACTTTAAACTTATTTCTTCATTTTCTTCTTTGAATTTTGTAATAATATCGTTTACACGTGAATTGTATTCTTTATCATCGTTATCATCAACAACAATAACTTCAAAATTCTTGTATGTTTGTTCTTTGAGAGAATTCAACGCTCTCAAAAGCATATTATCTTGTAAATAAGTTGCCACTACAACGCTTACTAATGGTTGCATTGAATTCTCCTTTCAAAAGATTTTGTTTGATTTTAGTTACCTAAACGAATGTTAATACCATTACCACCGTCGGTGTTTGTAGGGAATGTAATATAAGGTTCAATTGCCTTTGCAGTTTTAATAATAGGCATAGTCTGTAAGTAAACTTTACCGGGACCGGTAACTTTAGTGTGGAAAAGTCCCATTCCACCTAAAAAGATATTTTTAGCACCTTGTACCGCTTCAATATCCATTGTGCAACTTTCACTCATAGCGGCAAGGTAACCGGTGTCAACAATAATACTTTCGTTAGCCTGTAAATCATATTCTTTGCAGTAACCATCAATTTCAATAAAAACAAGACCGTTACCGCTTATTTTGTTCATAATAAAACCTTCGCCACCAAAAAAGCCTTTACCCAATTTCTTCTGGAAGAATATTGAAAGGTCAAGACCTTTTTCCATAGCTAAAAAACTGTGTTTTTGTACTATGAGAGAATTGCCAGGTGAAACCTGATAAGGAATAATAGAACCAGGAAAACTTGAAGCAAAAGCAATAGTTCCAGTGCCACCTTGTGCTGTAAATTCATTCATAAAGACCGATTCACCAGCAAACATTCTGCCTAAAGCTTTTTTAATTCCGCCACCTGAATTAGTGTCCATTTTTATATTAGGACTCATCCAACTCATAGCACCTGTTTCTGAACAAAGAGTCTGATTTGCTTCTGGATAGCAAATAACAACAGGTAAATTTTCTCCTTCGATTGTGTATCTTAACATAATAAAACCCCTTTTCTTATATTAATAAAATAATTATATCATATATTTATAATTATTACAATTCTTTTATGGACTTTTTAAACTCAATCTGTTACAATAACTTTAGTACATTAATAAGGAGTTTTGGTTATGAAAAAACTTTATTTTTTAATTGGTAGTCAGGATTTATATGGCGACGAAACTTTAAAACAAGCGCAGAATGACGGCTACGAAATGGCATCATTTCTTAATAGTAAATTAAGTGATACTGTTGAAGTTTTGCCTTTACCAATTATAAGAAATTCAACTGAAGCGTTTGATGCTTGTGCAAAAGTTAATAGTGATAAAGATTGTGTTGGTGTTATTATGTGGATGCACACGTTTTCACCCGCAAAAATGTGGATAAGAGCGTTACAGAGTTTACAAAAACCAATGCTTCATTTACATACTCAATATAACGAAAAATTACCTTATTCAACTATCAATATGGATTTTATGAATCTTAATCAGTCAGCTCACGGTGACAGAGAATTCGGGTTTATATGCACTCGTCTTAATATCAATCGTGAAGTTGTTGTTGGTTACTATAAAAACGAAAGTGTTATAGAAAAAATAAAACAATTCGCATCTGTGGCTAAAACAATTGATTTTTCAAAAGGTATGCGAGTTGCAATGTTTGGTAACAATATGCGCGACGTTGCAGTTACCGATGGTGACAGAGTTGAGAGCGAAATTCACTTTGGTTGGAACGTAAATTACTACGGAATTGGCGATTTAGTTGATGTTATAAACGAAGTAACCGACTTTGAAATTGAAACTAAGATGGGCGAATACAACTCATTATACGTAATGGATACTGACAATTTAGACTCCGTTAAAGAACAGGCTAAATATGAAGTTGCACTCGAAAAATTCCTTGAGAAGAATAATATAAGTGCATTTACAGACACTTTTGAAGATTTACACGGACTCAGACAATTACCGGGTCTTGCTGTGCAGAATATTATGAAAAACGGCGTAGGATTTGGTCCTGAAGGTGATTATAAAACTTCTGCTTTAGGTGCCGTGCTCTCTAAAATGGCAGAAGGCAGAAACGGTGCAACGGGCTTTACAGAAGATTATACTTACGACTTAACAGATGGCGAAGAATTAGAACTTGCTTCTCATATGTTAGAAGTTTCACCGGTATTCGCAGAAACAAAACCTAAAATTCAGGTTCACCCACTTTCAATCGGTGGCAAAGAAGCACCAGGAAGACTCGTCTTTGACAGTGTAAAAGGTGATGGTATAGCCGTTTCTTTAGTTGATATGGGTAACCGTTTCAGACTTATCTGTGCAAAAATTGAACTTGTAAATCAACCTGAAGAAATGCCGAAATTACCGGTTGCAAGACTTATGTGGAAGTTAAAACCAGACTTTAAAACTGGTGCGGCGGCTTGGATTTACGCTGGTGGTGCTCACCACGCAGTTGTTTCAACCTGTCTTACTGTTGATGATATAAGACTTTTTGCAAAGTTTACAGATACAGAACTTGTTGTAATTGACGAAAATACAGATTTAGTAACGTTTGAACAGAATTTAAAACTTCTTGATATGTTAGCGAAATAAGGTGAAAAAATGTTAGAAGAATTAAAAAAACAAGTCTATGAAGCAAATATGCTTTTGCCCAAATATAACCTTGTAACTTTTACTTGGGGTAACGTTTCTGCGGTTGACAGAGAAAAAAATCTTGTTGTTATAAAGCCGTCTGGCGTTGAATATGACGTTATGACTCCAGAAGATATGGTAGTTGTTGACCTTGATACAGGTAATATTGTTGAAGGCGATAAAAACCCGTCAAGTGACACACCAACTCATTTAGTGCTTTACAGAAACTTTAAAAATATCGGTGGTATCGTTCATACCCACTCAAGAATGGCAACGTCATTCGCTCAGGCGGGTAAGGGGATAATGCCTTTAGGTACGACTCATTCTGATTATTTTTATGGCGAAATTCCTTGCACAAGAGAAATGACTGGTGCAGAAATAAAAGGCGAGTATGAAGCGGAAACTGGCAACGTTATTGTTGAAACTTTTAATAATAAAGATATTAACCCCGACGACGTTCCGGGCGTACTCGTAAAAAACCACGGCCCATTCTCGTGGGGTACCGATTGCTTTAATGCAGTGCATAATGCCGTTGTCCTTGAAGAAGTCGCAAATATGAATTTTAACACACTTCTCATTAACCCAGATGTAGCAAGAATCAGTCAGAATTTACTCAATAAACACTACCTTCGTAAACATGGCGCGAATGCGTATTATGGACAGAAGTAGTATGACTAGTTGGCTAGTTGGCTAGTTGGCTAGTGGGATAGTGGTTAGGTAAAATGAAAAAGTTCTATCATTTTAGTTTACTATAAACAGGAAATGATAGAACTTGTTATTTTTATTAATACTAGCAACTAGCCAACTAGCCATACTATAATCAAAGGCTATTCAAAATCTTTAAAACAGAGAGCAACTCGAAATCTTTAACTTTCTCAACTTCCTTATCATTAACAACGCAATCAAGGAAGTATTTAATTTGGTGAAGACAGGGGACGGTTCTCTGTCCTACCGAAAATCCGAATAATTTTTAAAACAAAACTCAGTTCATTGATTTTAAAAGTCAGTTAACTGAGTTGTTTTTTAACACTTTTGCTTGTTTATGTTGAAGATTGTAAAATTGCTTGATTTGTCTTGTAAAATTTGATATATTGAAATCAAGAAAAAGGCATTGGACGGCGTAAGACACAGAACCGTCCCTGTCTTATTCTATTATGCTGTTGGGAAGTGAGATGGGTTATGAGATTGATAAAAATATTTTCTGTTTTAATAATAGTCTCATTATTACTTTGTTCTTGTACTAAAGGAGGAAATACGTTGACGGTTGAAACATCTCCCTTAGATAAAAGTTTAATAGAATTATCTCCAGTCATTTATGAAAAATCGGAGTTAATGGAAATTGCCGAGTTTGAAGGTTCTATAGATGAACTTAATGGTAGTTATCCAATAAAATGCATAAGAATGGTTAATGGTATTTATCGAGTATCATATTTAGGTGCTGAATATGTAGCTATACTTATATTTGATAATTTTGGAAATAAACTTTCAGGAAATATTTATAATATTCAACACCTAAAATCTGATTTTAATGTATTAGAAAAGGGAGAATCGATTGAAACAGTTATCAATTTTGATTCTCAAGGCGAGTATTTGTTTTTGTATACTGGGAGAAATGATTTGCCAAGAGTATCAACACATTACACACAAGATGGTTATTTGATTACTATTGATTATAGTAGTTCAAATACAATTATGGATATAAGGATAGAGTTAATTTAAGGATAAGGGAACAATCAGATAAGACAAATAAGACAGGGGACGGCATAAGACAGTGGAGGACGGTTCTCTGTCCTACTAAAAAATCGAATAATTTTTAAAACCAAAAACTCAGTCAATTGATTTTCAAATAAGTCAGTTAACTGAGTTGTTTATTATATATTTTTAATTAAAAATCAAGTTCGAAGGATTTCTGGAATTCTGCATTCTGAACTCTGCATTCTGCATTCCTTAAAGGCTATTCAAAATCTTAAGCACTGCAAGAAGCTCGTTGTCTTTAACTTTCTCAACTTCCTTATCATTAACAACGCAATCAAGGAAGTATTTAATTTCGTTTGCATACGCATCGCTCTTTGGTAAGTTTATGTCACCGGTGTCGCCTTCGGCTTCTTCTGAAAGGTCGATTTTGCCGTCTCTTAAGAAAATTTTCATTTTTCCGTTTTCGTTTGATACTAAAGCATCTTCAAACTGGAAGCGGAATTCCGCAGTGAAAGGGTAGCTTGTAGCGTACCACGATGCTTCTGAATTAATTGAAAAATCGCCAAAATCATAAGTAACGCTAATAAAATCCTGGTCAGGTCTTTTTGAACGGAATTGGTGAGCAATTTTCTTAGGTGCACCAAAAGCGTAAACCATAAAATCAAGGTCGTGAATGTGTAAATCGAATGGTGTTAAACCACTTCTCTTTTCATCCATCATCCAGCCATCCCAACTCCATTTAGGGTAACAACCGAGTCTTGTCATTGTACCGGAAAGAAGTTTGCCGTATTTCTGTGTATCAAAAATTTCTTTTAAAAGTTCATATTCAGGCCAGAATCTTAACACTTGTGCAATCATAAATTTAACGTTATTCTTTTTAGCAGTTGAGTAAACTCTCTCAACGTCTTCTTCTTTTAAAGAAATTGGTTTTTCACAAATAACGTTAATACCTTTTTCCATCGCCATAATAGCGTAATCAGCGTGAAGATACGTAGGAAGACAAATATCAAGAATATCTAATTCTTCCTTTTCAAGCATCTCTTTAAAATCGTTATAATGCCGTTTAGCAGGATAGTTATCTAAACGCTCTTGTCTTATATCGCAAAGAGCAACTAATTCTACTTCTTTAATTTCTTCCCACGCAGGAATGTGTGCACCGCTGATGCCACCTACACCAACAACACCAACTTTTAACATAAATAATCAACTCCGTAAATTTATTGGGCACAACCGTTTTAACAAACGATTGCGCCCATTTGTTTTTTTGTTTTAAATATTATCTTGCATCAATTTCAGTTTTGAGTTCTTCGAGACCATTCATAAGTGTTGAAGCAACGTACTGACCAAGAGAAATAAGCTCGTGGTAGTGGTTTGCAGGGTCACCCATTGTGTAATCGTTATCCGGAACAACGTAACCAATAGCATCATTCATAATACCTAAGCACATTGTACCATCACCAAAAATATCGCAAACGAGTGGAGCTTCAAATGAAGTGCCGTTAACACCCATATCTACTGAAGAACCACCAACGATAAGGTCCTGACAGATTTCACCAGGAAGCATAACAGCCTTAAACTTACTACCGAATTCAACATAACCAATTTCAGTGTATGTAGAATAAACTGTTTTGCCGTGTTCGTTTTTACTTACAAGAACATCGTAGTTTGCCATATTAAGTTTACCCATAGCGCCAATAAGGTCGTTAGAAACAGGAACTTCAACACGTTTGATTGCTAAGTTAAGGTAAGGTTCAACTTTTGTTTCTGAAACAGGTACCCAAGGGTTAATAGCAGAAATTACTTCGAATTCATTACCATCAACATCATATTCAGTTGTGTATTCGTAGTCTTTATACCAGAGAGTATAAGGGCCAGCTTTCACACCAACTTCACCCATGCCATATAAAGCAACTTCTTCAGCACAGTTGAGAAGTGGGTCTGCTTCAATTTCTGCTTCAGTCTTAGTTAATGAAAGTGCCATTCTTGCAATTTCATAACCATATCTCATTGATTCGTGATATCTCTTAGGAGTATCAACACCGTCACCAGTAATACCACGGCTCATATAAATACCTGCAATAGCACCGTTAAAGAACATAAAGTTATAACCTGCTTTGTCAAGTAATTCACCACAATAGTAAACGTAGTCACCTGAAATTTCTCTACCAGAGTTAGAAGATGTAGGAAGACCTGCAACGTCTGGGTGAGCAGCAATGCTGATAATCATTGTTGGGCGATATTTTGTGTTATCAGGAGTGAAAACAAATCTTGAAAGTTCAGACATAATAGTATCTGAAGTAGGTCTGTTTTTGTTGTTGAAGTATTCTTCGCCAATATCTTTCTGAGCGTATGTAAGAGTACCTGGCTTCATATCTTCATAAGCTTCAATCAAAGCATCTGCAACCTTATCTTTAAGGAATGCCATATACTTAGGGTTTGTACCTTGTTGTAATTCGTTACCATTTTGTGTACCACTGTTAACGCCATTTTGAAGGAGTTTAACTAAGTTGTTAGTCCAAAGACCTTCAGTGTCAAGACAACTGTGACAGTGAGTTGAAGCGATGTTTATAGAAACAATGTTGTTTGCTTTAGCAAAGTCTTTGAGTAATTCACGGATGTCACGGATATCACCATTTGTAATACCGATACAGTCGATAGTACCAAAGAGAACCGTTTCGCCATTAGCGCCGTCTTTAACTGCAATACATCTTACCATCATATCGTCAATAACGCCTTCAACAACGTTTGTGAATGCATTTTCAGGAGCGATATAACCACCAATGTAATATTCACCGTTAGTAACGTCATCTGGAATAAGACTCTTGTTAGCATAACCTAAATACCATTTTGCATTTGCATCAGCAGAAGTGTTGAATTTACCGGTTGTACCAGCGTAGAAGTTGTCACTTTTAAGTATGTCAGCGTTTGTGTCTTTGTCAACAAACCCAGGCCCGTTAGGGAAGAGGCTTGCGAACCAATCAAACACAATTCTTAAAAGTGTGTCAAGAAAACTTGTTAAAATGTTACCAGCACCTGCATCAAGTGTCATTGGTGCAGTAACTGAAGCTGCACTTGCTGTAACTGCGCCTACACTTGAAAAGAGAAGTGTAAGAGCGAGAACCACAGCGAGTAATTTTGTCATTTTGCGTGATTTCATAAATTTATCTCCTTTGCGTTGGATGTGACTGCATTAATACATAGTAATACAATCTTACTAAAGTATTATACAAATTTTAACAAATTCTTTCAATGTATATTATCGCTAAATTATATGTGTAAAGTTTTGTTATTTTTAACAAAAATTATTGTATTATATATTATATAATATTTTTGCCTCATTTTAGTTGACATTTTAAAAGAAATTGTGTAAAATAACTTTAATTATGATGACTCATTGTGTTTTGAAAGGGGTTATGCTTTTTATGAAGAAAGAAAAAATCAAAAAGGAAAAAGCACCTAAAGTAAAAAAAGAGAAGAAGGTTAAGGAGAAAAAAGTTCAGTCTCCTGAAGAAAGAGCACAGTTTGAAGCGGCTGTTAAAGGCTTTACTTCTTCTGGTGTATTTAAAGCACTAATTGTAATGTTTGTTTGCAGTCTTGTGTTTACTATGTTCTCTTCAAGTATTTTAAGACTTACTGCAATTCCTGGTGCATTAAGAGCAAGAGCATCTGCTATCCAACAAAATAATGCACAGAATCAGAATACACAGAATAACATAATTAACAATATTGTTGATGTTTTTGTTCCTGATACAACTTCTGCAAGTATTGACGTTCAGGGCACTACAGCGCCAGCAACAACTGCACCTACAACAACTAAGGCGCCTGAAACTACAAAAGCACCTGAAACCACAAAGGCTCCTGAAACAACAAAAGCGCCTGAGACAACAAAGGCACCAGAAACTACAAAACCAACTACAACAGAACCTTTAACAGACTCAAAAGAGATGATTAAAGAGAAAAAAGCAGTTTTAAAAACATATAAAACAGTTGTTAATAATGCAAAAACTATAAAACCTGGTTTTACTAAAGTTCAATACAGAACTGTTGAAAAAGATTCAAATGCTGGTATATTCTTTAAAAATGTCGAGAAAAATTATCCTGGTTACTTTGTAAGTCAGGCAGATGCAGAAGCAGCACCATACGTTTCACCAAAACTTTCAGATATGACTCTTTTCATACTTGAAAATGACAATTTAGCTTGTCTTCTTGAAGAGAAAAATGCTTCTGAAGCAATCAGAAGAGTAGAAAAAGAAAGTCAGAGCGATGGTTCTGTAAAAATCACTATCGTTCTTCGTGATGAAGAAAATCCAGCGGTAACTCCTGCTGATGAAAACAAACCTTTGAGTCACACAAGTTCAATGTTCCCGGTAGTTGATAAAGAAAACATCAAGCAAAAACTTGTTGCTCGTCAAAGTCCGTTAATTACTGTTAAAGATGTTAATCTTTTATATCACGATTGTACTTTAGAAATCACTTATATGCCAAAAACAGGTAAAGTTGTTTCTGTGACACAAACAGTTCAGTATGATTGCGTTGTTGATTACGATTTCCATATGGGACTTGGCAGTTTGGGTATTTCAATTATGCCTGACCAACAAGCAGTGGGTACTGTTACAGATACATCAGTTTATACCGATTTCGTTTATTAATTAAAAATTTGAAAAGAGTGGGCGAATGCCCGCTCTTTTTTTGTTGCTTTTTATAAAATTTTTTATGTATTTTTATACATTAATTTGTTGATTAAAATGTTTTTATATGGTATAATAAAGCGATTAAATTTGTGAGGTGTGGGTTATGACAAGACACGAAGCAAGAGAACAGGCATTTGCAGTTATTTTTGAAAAAAGTTTTAACGAAACTGCAACGTTTCAGGAGATTATAGAAAATGCAGAAGAATGTGGTTTAGTTAAGGTTAATGGCTTTGCTTCTACACTTTTAAATGCAGTTGAAGAAAATCTCACGAAAATTGACGAAGTTATTACAGAAAACTTAGTAGGCTGGACTTTACAACGTATTCCAAAGGTTTCACTTGCTGTTTTACGTCTTGCAGTTGGCGAAATTATGTTTAACGAAGACGTTCCAACAAACGTAAGTGTAAACGAAGCGGTTGAAATAGCAAAAACTTATGGTTCACCGGAAGATGCATCATATATAAACGGCGTGTTATCTGCAGTTGTTAAAAAATTAAAATAATGAGTTTGTTTTTAGGAATTGATACAAGTAACTACACAACTTCTGTGGCGTTAATAGATGATGAAAACAAAGTTCTTCAAAGAAAACGCTTGTTACCTGTAAAGGAAGGCGAAAGGGGTATAAGGCAGAGCGATGCCGTATTTCATCATACTAAAGCGTACCCTGAACTTTTAGGCGATTTACTTAAAGACGTTTTAGAACCGATAACTGCGATAGGTGTTTCTGTTACACCTACTACTGAAGAAGGTTCATATATGCCGTGCTTTTTAGTGGGCGAGAGTATTGCTTCTGCTCTTTCAAATACTTTAAAAGTTCCGCTTTTTAAGTTTTCTCACCAACAAGGTCATATTGCGGCGGCTCTTTATTCAGCAGATAAGACTGAACTTTTTAATAAAAAGTTTATAGCTTTTCACGTTTCAGGGGGCACTACCGATGCCGTTATTTGCGAAAGTGAAAATAACACTTTAAAAATCACACCCGTTGCTTCTTCAAACGATTTAAAAGCAGGTCAGGCAGTTGACAGAATTGGTGTTAAAATGGGGCTCTTGTTCCCTTGTGGAAAAGAACTTGAAAAATTAGCACTGAAAAGTGAAAAAATATACAAAAATAAAATTAAACTCTACGACGGCGATTGTTCACTTTCAGGTCTTGAAAATAAGTGTCTTAAAATGTTAGAAAATGGTGAAAGCAAAGAAGATACTGCAAAATTTCTTTTAACATATATTGCCGATACTTTATCAGAAATGGTAAAAAATATATTCTCAGAGTATGGCGAATTACCACTCGTTTTTGCTGGTGGTGTAATGTCTAATTCAATTATTCGTGAAATTATAACGTCTCGTTTTACTGCTTTCTTTGCAGAACCCGAATTTTCTTGCGATAATGCGGCTGGAATTGCCGTTTTAACAAAATTAAACTATGAAAAATAAAGTAGGTAAGTGAATGTATTCTGTTTCACCAACTGTTTTTTCAGTTACTGAACTCAATAATTACGTAAAAAGAATATTGGAAACGGATGAAAATTTAAAAAACGTCTTTGTAACTGGTGAAATTTCTAACTTTAAAAATCATTACAGTGGTCATATGTATATGACAATTAAAGACGAAGGCGGAGCAATAAAATCCGTGATGTTTTCATCTTACGCTTCACGCCTTAAGTTCGTTCCCGAAAATGGAATGAAAGTAATAATTTTTGGTAGTGTTTCGCTTTACAATAAAGACGGCACATACCAACTTTATATTACAGATATGCAACCTGATGGCGTAGGGGCACTCAATTTAGCATACGAACAATTAAAAGAAAAATTACAGAATGAAGGTCTTTTTAACGCAGATTTAAAAAAGTCTATACCACAATTTCCACAAAAAATAGGTGTTATGACTGCACCAGACGGTGCCGCAGTGCGTGATATCTTTTCAGTTTTAAAAAGACGTTATCCCGTAGCAGAGATTGTATTCTGTCCGGTTGCAGTTCAAGGTGCTACGGCGACTCCCGAAATTGCAAAAGCAATTAAACTTTTTAACGAGAAAAATGCTGCCGACGTTTTAATTGTCGGTAGGGGTGGTGGCTCACTCGAAGATTTGTGGGCATTTAACGAAGAAGTTGTTGCACGTGCTATTTTCGAGTCACAAATACCCGTTATTTCAGCAGTAGGTCACGAAACAGATTTTACAATTGCAGATTTTGTTGCCGATTTAAGAGCACCAACTCCGTCTGCGGCGGCAGAATTGGCAGTACCCGATATATTTGAACTTAAATCTGATTTGTTAGGATTAAAACAACATTTGTCAGTTTTAATGAGAAATAAGATTTACACTGAAAAAGAAAAAATAGAAAATTTTGAAAAACAAATAACGATTTTAAATCCGTCAAATAAAATTAAAAATTCCCGTCAGGAACTTTCAAACTTTTATGAAAAAGTCGTTAATTTAATGACTTTGAAGATGAACGACGAAAAGGCGAAAATTTCATTGTTATCAAGTAAACTGAACGCTTTAAGTCCGTTAGAAGTGCTTTCTCGTGGGTATTCGATTTCATATAAAAATGGAATGCCAATAAAAAGCGTTGATGACGTAAATACTGGCGACAATATTAAAATAAGAGTTACAGACGGCGAGTTTTTTGCAGAAGTGAAAGGTAGTTAAAATGGAACAGAATTACGAAGTGTCAATAAAAAGATTAGAAGAAATTACCACTCTTTTAGAAGATGGGAAACTTTCAATAGATGAGAGTTTGAAACTTTTTTCAGAAGCAACAGCAATTATAGGGGAATGTACAAAATATTTAGACTCTGCAGAGCAAAAAATTTCAAGTCTTATAAAAGGTGAGTAATTTATGAACGCAAAAATACAAGAGTATTCTTCACTTATAGAAGAAAAACTTTACAAATATTTTGAAACTTCACTTCCAGAGTATAAAATTCTCTTTGACTCAATGGAATATAGTGTAAAAAATGGTGGTAAAAGAGTAAGACCGCTTTTAACGCTTCTTTTTTACAACGCTTGTGGTAAAGATGACGTTTTAAAAGCAATGCCAATGGCAGAAGCAGTTGAATTTATTCATACCTATTCGTTAATTCACGACGATTTACCTTGTATGGATAACGATGATTTCCGTCGAGGCAAACCGTCAAATCATAAAGTGTACGGCGAAGCGATTGCACTTTTAGCGGGTGATGGTCTTTTAACTGCCGCATTTGAGAGAATTTCAAATTACTCTCTTGCTGGGCTTTATTCACCTGAAATTGCAGTAAAAGCAATTAGTGAGTTGTCAGTTCACGCTGGTGCCCGTGGTATGATTGGTGGTCAGATTATTGATATTGGTAACGAAAATAATCCGAATGCCACTTTCGATAATTTAAAACTTATGGATAGTCTTAAAACTGGTTGCCTTATTTCAGTTGCTTGTGCTTTAGGTTGTATTGCCGCAGGTGCTTCCCAGGAATTAGTTGATTCTGCAAAAGAATTCGGCACTAAATTAGGACTTGCTTTCCAGATAAAAGATGATATTTTAGACGTTACAAGCACTTTAGAAAAGTTAGGCAAAATGGCTGGTAGCGATAAAGAAAATAATAAATCTACCTACGTAACACTTTTAGGAATTGAAAAGTGTGAAGAATTAGTAAAACAACTTACAGATGAAGCGTTAAATGCTTTAGACGTTTTTCCGGAAAATGAAGCAATTAAAGAGTACGCAAATTATCTTGCAGACAGAGAGTATTGATTTTTATGAAACACGAATTGTTAGAGAAAATTAAATCTCCCGTTGACGTTAAAAAACTCGACGAATCACAACTTCCTCAGCTTGCTGAGGAGGTCAGAGATGTTATTGTCTCAACAGTTTCACAAAATGGTGGTCATTTAGCGTCAAACCTTGGTGCAGTTGAATTAACAATTGCACTTCACCGAGTTTTCAATTCTCCTCACGATAAAATCATCTGGGACGTTGGTCATCAGATTTATACTCACAAACTCTTAACCGGCAGATATGAAGAATTTAAAACTCTCCGACAGAAAGATGGTCTTTCAGGCTTTTCAAGACCAAATGAAAGTGAGCACGATATTGTTTTCAGTGGTCATAGTAGCGTTTCTGTTTCAACCGCTATGGGTATTGCCGCCGCAAATAAAGTCAACGGCAAAAAAGACTGTGCTATTGCAGTATTGGGCGATGGTGCATTAACTGGTGGTCTCGTTTATGAAGCGCTTAATAATACACGTGCTTTAAAAGATACTAAACTTATTATAATTCTTAACGATAATGGTATGTCTATTTCAAAAAACGTTGGTAATCTTGCAAAAAGACTTGCCGTTATGCGCTCTACAAAAGAGTATTTCAAATTCAAATCATTAGCAGAACGAATAATTTCAAAAATCCCATTTTTCGGTGCAAAGTTGGCCGATAAAATTTTAAAAACCAAAACAGATATTAAAAATATTATTTACGGCAGTAATCTTTTTGAAGATTTAGGCGTTCGCTATATGGGACCTATTGATGGTCATAATATCGAGCATCTTTGCGAAGCACTTGAAGGTGCTAAAAATATTAATCACCCTGTGCTTCTTCATATTAATACAATAAAGGGCAAGGGTTATAGTCCTGCAGAAGAAAATCCAACAGATTACCACGGCGTTGCACCATTTGTTGTTGAAAAAGGTTTAGAAAAAACTTCTAAAGATAATTTTTCAGAAGAATTCGGTGACTTTCTTTATAATCAGGCGGCAAAAGATAAGCGTATTTGTGCAATTACTGCCGCAATGATGTTGGGTACTGGTCTTCAGAAGTTTTCTGAAGAGTATGAAGACAGATTTTTCGACGTTGGTATTGCAGAAGAACACGCCGTACCTTATGCATTAGGTCTTTCTAAAAACGGAATGGTTCCAGTTTTCGTTGTTTATTCAACGTTTTTACAACGCTGTTACGACCAGATTATGCACGATTTTGCTTTACAACAAGGCAAAATGATTATTGCCGTTGACAGAGCAGGTATTGTAGGTGACGATGGCGAAACACATAACGGCATTTATGATGCCGCTATGTTCAATGGTGTGCCTAATATTCTCGTTTATTCACCAGCATATTATAGTGAATTAAAGAAAGATTTTGTTAATGCACTTTATCATTCTACAACACCCGTTGTTGTAAGGTACCCAAGGGGAAGCCAGGCTTATTGCCCAGAAGATTTTACAATTACTGGTAACGCGTACGATATTTATGGCGATAATGATGCAGAATACGCTCTTGTTACTTACGGCAGAATTTTCGGCGAAGCGGCAAAAGCATATAAAGAACTTAAATCACAAGGCGTAAGCATAAAAATTATTAAACTTAATGAAATTATTCCTATTTCTACTACCGTTTACGAAGAATTAGAGAACGTAAAGAAAGTTTATTTCTTTGAAGAAGGCGTAAAAAATGGTGGTATCGGCGAAACGTTCGGTAGTTATATACTCGAGAATGGTTTAGCACCACGATTTAAACTTGTTGCATTTCCTGATTGCTTCGTAAAACAAGGTAAAGTAAATGAAATTTTACACGAATTCAAGTTGGATTGTGACGGTATGTGCGACGTTATTTTAAAAGATTTCGGAAAGGCTAAAGAAAATGAGTGATAAAAAAAGACTTGATTTATATTTAGTAGAAAACGGCTTTACCGAAAGTAGAGAAAAAGCCAAAGCTTTAATAATGTCGGGCATCGTTTACGTTAACGACCAGAAAGAATTAAAGGCTGGTCGTGATTTAAAAGTAGATGATATAGTTGAAGTCCGTGGTAGTACGCTTAAATACGTAAGCCGTGGTGGTCTTAAATTAGAAAAAGCGATGCGGGAATTTCCGATTGATTTAAGCGATTGTACTTGTATGGATATAGGTGCTTCAACTGGTGGGTTTACTGATTGTATGCTCCAGAATGGTGCAAAAAAAGTGTATTCCATTGACGTTGGTTATGGTCAACTTGCGTGGAAATTAAGAAGTGACGAACGTGTTGTCAATATGGAAAGAACTAATTTCCGTTACGTTACACACAATGAAATTCCAGAAGAAATTGACTTTGCTTCCGCCGACGTTTCATTTATTTCTCTTAAAATAATTTTACCTGTTATGTATGAACTTTTAAAAGAAAACGGCGAAGCAGTCTGTCTTATAAAGCCACAGTTTGAAGCAGGTCGTGAAAAAGTCGGCAAAAAAGGTGTAGTAAGAGACGTAAACGTTCATATAGAAGTTATTGAAAATATTGTAGGTTTTGCCGCAAGTCAGAAATTCAAAGTTTTGGGTCTTTCGTTTTCCCCGGTTAAAGGTCCCGAAGGTAATATTGAATATCTTGTTTATTTAAAGAAAACAAATGAAATTACAAGTTGCGAAGAATATATTGATTATGCAAAAGAACTTGCAAAAATGTCTCACGATGAGTTAGATAAAAAGGGGGAGTAAAATGAAAATTGCATTAATCCCTAATATGACAAGGCAGAATGCCCCTGACGTAACCAAAAAAGTTTTAGAAGAGTTGGAAAAACTGGATGTTACGGTTCTTTTAAGTGAAAGTTTTATTAACGATTTTGAAAAAGCAGATTACATAAAATATTGTGATATTGAAAGCAGTATTAAAGAATGTGATATTGTTCTTACAGTCGGTGGGGATGGAACTTTTATTAAATCTGCAAAACTTTCAAGTGAAAATAACAAACCGCTTTTATGTATTAATGCTGGTAAACTTGCGTATTTAGCAGGTCTTGAAAGTTCTGAACTCTCGCTTTTAAAAGACGTGGTAAAAGGTGAATTTAAAACAGAAAAACGAATGATGTTAAACGCCACTATAACAGATAAAAATGGTGAAGTGATATATCATTCAAATTGCCTTAACGATGCAGTTGTGTCAAGGTGTGGCACTGTAAGAATTATGAATTTGTCAATTGATTGTAACGGCTCACATCTTATGGATTATTCTGCCGATGGTGTAATAATCTCAACACCAACAGGCTCTACTGCTTATTCATTTTCTGCGGGTGGCCCCGTTATTGAACCACAAATTGACAGTATGTTAATAACTCCCGTTTGCTGTCACTCGTTTTTCTCTCGTTCAGTTGTTTTAAGACCAGATTCACTCTTGGAAGTAAAACACGACAATTCAGGTGAAGCAATGCTTTCTTGTGATGGTGAAGAGCCTGTTTCAGTACCACAAGATGCAATTGTGAAAATTGAGTGTTCACAGAAAAAAGCAGAATTTATTAAGGTTAAAAACGATACTTTTATCGATATTTTAAATAAAAAAATGACAAAATAAACTTTTCTGGAAGGATGTTAAAAGTGAAAAAGACAAGACATAAATTAATTTTAGATTTAATTGAGCAACAGGACGTTGCAACACAAGATGAACTTTTAGAATTATTGCTCGAAAGGGGTTACAGCGTAACTCAGGCAACAGTTTCACGTGACGTTAAAGAATTAAGACTCTTAAAAACGTTAGGTCCTAACGGTGTTTATCGTTACTCTGTTGAAACTAACAACGCAAATAATTATACCGATATGTTTAATGCGCTTTTCTCAGGTTCATTACTTAAAGTTGATTATGCTGGTAACATCTGCGTTATCAAGTGCATTCCTGGTCTTGCTCAGGCTGCATGTGCGGCTATTGACTCAATGAACGTTACAGAAGTTGTTGGTACAATTGCCGGTGACGATACAATTTTTATGCTTTGCAGAACTACTGACGAAGCACAAGGTGTTGCGGCAGCACTCAAAAGAATGATTAAAAACTAAAAGGCGGTAAAACTATGCTTTCTGTTTTAAAAATCAGAAACATTGCTATAATAGAAAACGCTGAAATCGAGTTTAATAAAGGGTTTAACGTGCTCACAGGTGAAACTGGTGCAGGTAAATCCATTATTCTCGATTCAATTAACGCTGTGCTTGGTTTTCGTACTTCCCGTGAACTTATAAGAACGGGTGAGACGGAAGCAGAAGTTACGGCGCTGTTTTCGTTTGTTGGTGAAAAAACAAATGAAAAATTAAGTGAATTAGGTCTGCCTTTAAATGACGATAATTCTCTTTTAATTACAAGAACAATTACTGCCGATAAAAACGTGTGTAGAGTTAATAACTCGCTCACGTCTGTTTCTGCTTTGAGAGAAATAGGCACTACGCTTATTTCAATTCACGGTCAGCAAGATAATCGTGAACTTTTAGATAACGAGACACATATAGATTATTTAGATGCAGTAGCAGAAAACAACGAACTTTTAGAAAATTATAAAACTACGTATAAAGAACTTTGTGAAATTTCTTCTCAAATTAAATCGTTAATGACTGACGAAGCAGAAAAAGCAAGGCAAATTGATATTTTATCATTCCAAATTGACGAATTAACAAAAGCTGAAATTACAGTAGGTGAGTGGGAAGAGTTAAAAAATAAACGTACTGAAATTCAGAATATCGAAAAAATCAGTGAAGGCTTTAAAATGGCAGAAAGTGCACTTTCTGGTGGTGATGGCTTCACTGGTGCAGTTGAACTCGTTTCTGGTGCTACAAAAGCACTTTCACAAGTTTCTGCATTTTCAAAAACGGCCGAAGAATTATCGGCAAAACTCAATGATATTTATTACGAATTAAGCGATATTGCCGATAGTTTACGCTTTAATGACGGTGAAAGCGAATACACAAGAAACGACCTTGAATTAATTGAAGAAAGACTTGATTTACTTTACAGATTAAGTAAAAAATATGGCGCTACTGAAGAAGAAATGTTAGAATTTTTAACCAAAGCAGAAGAAAAATTAAGTTCTCTTACTTCTTCAGAAGAAAATTTGGAAGTTTTAAAAGAAGAACGTCAGATAATTTTAGAAAAAGCACAAAAACAAGCAGAAAAATTGTCTCTTTTACGTAAAGAAACTGCAAAAAAATTCGAAGAAAACGTAATGGAAGAATTACGCTTTTTAGATATGCCAAACGTAGAGTTTAACGTTCAGTTTTCAGAAGTTGAACTTTGTGAAAACGGTATTGATTCAGTTGAATTTTTAATAAGTGCAAACGTCGGTGAACCACCAAAACCAATAGCAAAAATTGCGAGTGGCGGTGAACTTTCAAGAATTATGTTAGCGCTAAAAAACGTGCTTTCAGATAAAGATAAAATAGGCACAATGATTTTTGACGAAGTTGACACAGGTGTAAGTGGTCGTGCCGCTACAAAGGTCGCACAAAAACTTAAAGAAGTGTCTTGTGGCAAACAAGTTATTTGTGTTACCCACTTAGCACAACTTGCAGTGCTTAGTGATAACCATTATCTTATTGAAAAATCTGCAAAAGACGGTAAAACGTACACAAACGTTACACCACTTGATTTTGAAGGCAGAAAGTATGAAATTGCCCGTATTACAGGTGGTGGCGAAATTACCGAAACACAACTTAAAAATGCAGAAGAAATGCTTTCTATGCAGTAAAGAGAAAGGTTGATAAATATGAAATTAGGTGCTTGTTTAGGCTGGGGTGACTTCAGTAAATATGAGTTCGCTAAAAAAAGTGGTTTGGATTTTGGCGAAACAGATTTTACAGATGTTGCGCTTGCAAGTGAAGAAGAGTTTAACGAGTTTTGCGAAAATATAGAAAAATTAGGGTTACCAGTGCTTGCGGCAAACCATTTTTTACCAGGTCATTTAAAACTTGTCGGTAAAGAAGTAGATAAAAAAGCACTAACTGAATTTTTAGAAAAAGGTTTAAAAAGAGCAAGTGTTTTAGGTATTCAATCAGTAGTTTTCGGTAGTGGTGCCGCAAGAAGCTTCAAAGAAGATTACACTTTAGAAAAAGCAAATGAAGATATGATTGTTTTCTTAAAAGAAATCGCTTCACCAATCGCATCAAAATATGACGTTAATATTGTTATAGAGCCACTTAGTGTAGGCGAAACTTCAATGATTCACATTGTAAAAGATGGTGTTGATTTTGCTGAAAAGGCAGATTTTGACCATGTTTACGGTCTTGCTGATTTGTTCCACGTTTGCAATAACAAAGACGATATTGATGGAATTGGTGACTTTGACGGCAAAATTAAACACGCTCATATTGCAGAGCCTGAAACTCGCATTTTTCCGAATAAAAATGCAGATGAATCAGTTTATGATATCTACAAACGCTTCTTTGTTGCATTAAAAAAATCAGGTTGCGAAACTTTAACAATTGAAGCAAGAACAGATGATTTCTTTAAAGATTTACCAGAAGCGATTGAAGTGCTTGATGGTTTGGGGTTTAGGGATTAGTAAAACCAAAGCTTGTTTTGAAAGAGGAGATTTATATGAAAAAAATAATAGCTTTATTATTAGTTTCAATATTACTTCTTTTTGTTTCTTCCTGTACTCAAAATGAAGAAAAACAGGATGAGTCAGGAAAACAAAATCTTACAGTCGATTCTGTAAGTTGTGACGATTTTAGCATTAGTGACGGTATAGTTGTTTTTTATACTCGTATGTTTGTAACTAATAACACAAAGACTGATAAGTATTTCAGGATAAAAGGTGATTTTGAAACAGAATACAAAGTCAAAATGATAAACGAGCAGGTTTTAAGCGGTTATGATGCAACAACAGGTTATACGGTTTTCTTTCTTCCTGCAGAGTCAAACACACTTTTTGATGTTTCATTTTCAACATCTGCATATAAAACTGAGACCAAACCAGACAGATTACCACCTGAAATTATAATTGAAGAAGTAGCACAAAGTGAAGTGAACACTTCTGAGGTTGTAACAAATATAGCAACTAAATCAGATGGTACAATAATTATTCCAGAATAACATTAACGGATAATTGAGAAAATACTCAATTATCCGTTTTTATCTTTGTGCTAAAAAATTCGTTGCTTTTATCTATTTGTGCTTTTATACTTTCTTTAACAACACTCAAAACTCGTTCTTTACTCCAATAGAATGGAATGTTAAAACCTAAAAATTTTCCTTTGTTTTCCCATAATTCTTTTTCGTAGTCAGATACTTTAAGTCTTTTATTATGTAATTTTTTTATATCGTCACAAAAAAAATCGGAAAAATAAAAATCTAAATCATCCCGTTGCAATAAATTACTTATAGTAAAACAACCGTTTTCATTGTAAAAACTGTGTTCTTCATAAATCCAATTACCAAAAGGTGTGTGTTTTTTATAATTGTATTTTAACCCATAATCATTTATAAGGAATTCAAAATCCTTTTTTATATTCATAAACTCACCACTTATAAAATATAATCAACGCGTAGCGTTCCTTAACTTTCAACTTTAAATTTTTAACTTTCAATTCTTATAATCAAACAGCGTTTCCGAAATTCTGCATTTTGCATTCTGAATTCTGCA
This sequence comes from Acutalibacteraceae bacterium, assembly GCA_045533655.1. Taxonomy (GTDB): domain Bacteria; phylum Bacillota; class Clostridia; order Oscillospirales; family Acutalibacteraceae; genus DTU089. The sequence goes on along the minus strand of JAZSIE010000003.1, from coordinate 202,952 downwards.
TTCTATTAAACCCCCGTTAAATCAAAAGGTGGCGTATATTCTTCCTTTGCTGAAGAAAGCTCTTGCATAAACCCATCTTCAATGCCAGAGTCATATAAATAGTCAGCAATTTCGTCATATTCTTCCTGTGTCAATCTTCTGTGAAGTTCATCTTTTTTGCATTCGCCATTAGGAGTAAATTGACTCATAAGGCTAAAAAGAATGTCGCCATCTTTGAAGTTTTCACTTACCCAGTCAATAACTTTTTTTGAGTTTTCAAGCTGACCTGGCAAAACAAGGTGACGAATTATAACACCACTTTGCATTATGCCATCATCGTTGATTTTGTATTTACCAACTTGTCTGAACATTTCTTTAATTGCATTTGTTGCAGTTTCAAAATAATTTTTTGCACCTGAATAGTTAAAAGCCAGGCTATCGTCTGCATATTTTAAATCGGGGATATAAATATTGATTTTACCTTCTAATTTTTTGAGTGACTCAACGTTTTCATACCCACCGCAGTTATAAACTACTGGTACACATGGCGGTTCATCTAAAGATTTTAAAACAGCATCTAAAAAGTGGGTAGGGGTTACAAGGTTAATGTTATTTACACCTTGCTCAATTAATTCTTTATAAATCTCTTTTAGTCTTTCTATTGTCACAACTTCGCCAAACTGCTTTTTGCTTATTTCTTTGTTCTGACAAAATTCACATTTTAAGTTGCAACCACTAAAAAATATAGTTCCGCTACCGTTATTAGCGCTTATAGGAGGTTCTTCCCATAAATGAACACTTGCTCTTGCGATTTTAGGGAGTAACCCCATACCACAAAAGCCATTTTCTATTGTTCTGTCAATACCGCAATTTCTTGGGCAATCGTTACAGATATACATAAAATCACCACACAAATTATACTCTCAAATCCAACAAAAAGCAATACAGTAAATTAACTCAAAAACTTGCATTATAATGTAATGTGTGATATAATTAATTAGTTTAAAATGTCGTAGTATTGCTTTTTGTTGAATGGTGGTGGTTTCGGTGGTGATTTTTGGTATAGACCCAGGCTATGCAATAGTCGGTTGTGGTGTTGTCCGTTACGAAAATAATGACTTTCGTCTTTTAGGTTATGGTGCCGTTACTACTGATAAAGATATGCCGTTTAACGAAAGGTTAAAAAAGATTTATGACGATTTAACCGAACTTTTAGAAAAGTTTAAACCAGATGCTGTGAGTATTGAAAGACTTTATTTCAATACAAACCAAAAAACCGCTATCGACGTTGCTCAAGCAAGGGGCGTTATAGTTCTTGCAGTTCAAAATATGGGTATTCCGATTTACGAATATACACCATTACAAGTAAAACAAAGTATGGTAGGCTACGGCAGAGCGGAAAAAACTCAGGTTCAGGAAATGACAAAAATGTTCTTGCATCTTGATAAAATTCCAAAACCAGATGATGCCGCCGATGCTTTAGCACTTGCTATCTGTCATGGTCACGCAAGTGGTTCACTTATTATGAATGGGAGATTTTAAAAATGTTTTATAGTTTAACTGGTAAAATAATTCACAAAGATGAGCAATCAGTTGCTCTCTTGGTTGGTGGTGTAGGTTTTAAGTGTTTCACAACCCGTTCAACACTCGCAAAAATCAACGCTTCAAGTAATCACGAAGAAACACTGTTTACTTACCTTAACGTTCGTGAAGATGCTCTTGATTTATTCGGATTTTACACTAATGAAGAATTAGATGCATTCAAATTACTTTTAGGCGTTTCGGGTGTTGGTCCAAAAGCGGCTTTAGCAATTCTTTCAGAGTTGACACCAGATTCTTTTGCCGTTGCTGTTGCATCTGGTGATACAAAAGCAATTACACAGGCTAACGGCGTAGGTCCTAAACTCGCACAGCGAATTGTTCTTGAACTTAAAGATAAAATTGCTAACGTAAACTTTATAAGTGAAGAAAGCAGCAGTATTTCAAGTGCCGTTTCACAAGTTGCTTCAAAGAGTAACAGTCAGGAAGCAATTCAGGCTTTAACCGCTTTAGGTTACACTCAGACAGAAGCATCAGTTGCTATAAGTAAATTAGACCAGTCACTTTCAGTAGAAGACCTTATTAAAGGTGCTCTTAAAAATATGACGTTAAGATTTTAATAAATCAAAGGTGAAAAAATGAACGATTTTTTTATTGCAGATGAAGAAAGAATTATTACTCCCGAATTTACAGGGAATGATAATGATATTGAAACTTCTTTAAGACCACACGCGTTAGATGAATACGTCGGTCAGGAGAAAGTAAAAGAAAATTTAAAAATTTATATTGAAGCGGCTAAAAAGCGTAAAGAGTCATTAGACCACGTTCTTCTTTATGGTCCGCCAGGGCTCGGTAAAACAACTTTAGCGGGTATTATCGCTAACGAAATGGGTGTTCAGATACGTGTTACTTCTGGTCCCGCTATTGAAAAACCGGGTGACCTTGCGGCGCTTTTAACAAGTCTTAATGATGGTGACGTTCTTTTTATAGATGAGATTCATCGTCTTTCAAGAAGTATTGAAGAAGTGCTCTATCCTGCTATGGAAGACTTTGCTTTAGATATAATTATCGGTAAAGGTCCTTCAGCACGTTCAATAAGACTCGATTTAAAACGATTCACTTTAATTGGTGCTACTACTCGTGCTGGTCAGCTTTCAGCACCAATGAGAGATAGATTTGGTGTAATATTAAGACTCGAACTTTATTCACCAGAAGAATTAGCAAGAATTGTAAAACGAAGTGCAAATATTTTAAACGTTGGTATTGATGACGACGGTGCATTAGAAGTTGCATCACGCTCACGTGGTACACCAAGAATTGCAAACCGACTTTTAAAACGTGCAAGAGACTATGCTGAAGTTATGGGCGATGGTGTTATTTCGGTTGAAAATGCACAGAATGCTTTAGCACGAATGGAAATTGATGAATTAGGTCTCGATTTAATTGACCGTAATCTTTTAACCGCTATGATTGAAAATTATAATGGCGGTCCGGTTGGTCTTGAAACAATTTCTGCATTAATCGGTGAAGAATCGGTTACAATAGAAGATGTGTATGAGCCGTATTTAATGCAGTTGGGATTTTTAACACGTACACCACGTGGTAGAAAGGTTACGCCTTTAGGATACAGACATTTGGGGTTAACACCACCAACAGAAGATGGGGAGCAAAGTACATTCAAAAATTATTAATAAGGGGATTTTTTTATGGGTAGATTATTTGGAACAGATGGTGCAAGGGGGATTGCAAACTCTGAACTTTCTTGTGAATTAGCAATGGAAATTGGTAGAGCGGCTGCTATGGTTTTAACAAAGCAGACTAATAAAAAACCAAAAGTTCTTATTGGTATGGATACAAGGGCATCTTCACAGATGTTAGAGTCAGCAATTACTGCTGGTCTTTGTTCAGTTGGTGCAGACGTTATGCTTTTAGGTGAAATTCCTACACCGGCAGTTGCTTACCTTGTAAGGAAATATGAGTATGATGCAGCAGTTATGATTTCTGCTTCACATAACCCTTGCGAATATAACGGAATTAAAATTTTCCAGGGTACTGGTTTTAAATTACCAGATGCTTTAGAAGAAGAAATTGAAGCAATTATTTTAGATAAAGCACAAGTTCCACCAATAAAAGTCGGTGGTGAAGTTGGCCGTGTAACAAGAGCAAGAACTTGCCAGAAAGATTACACAGAGTATCTTTTAGACGTTGTTGACTCTGATATGAAAGAATACGGAATTGACACTTTATCAGATTTAAGAATTGCAGTTGACTGTGCAAATGGTGCTTCTTCTATAATTGCACCAAACTTGTTTATGCAACTTTGTCCAAACGCTTTATTTATTGGTGCTCATCCGAACGGTACTAATATCAACGAAAATTGCGGTTCAACACATCTTGAATTGTTAAGCGATTTTGTTGTTAGAAATAATTGTGATGTTGGTCTTGCTTTCGACGGCGATGCTGACAGATTTTTAGCAATTGACGAAAATGGTAGCGAAGTAGATGGTGATAAGCTTATTTCAATCTTCGCAAAGCACATGAAGTCAAAAAATAAACTCAACAATAACACAGCAGTTGTTACAGTTATGAGTAATATGGGCTTTTTTAAATTCTGTGAAGAAAATGGCATAGAGTGTGAAAAAGCAAAGGTTGGCGACCGCTACGTTCTTGAAAATATGTTAAAAGGCGGTCACAATATCGGTGGTGAACAGTCAGGTCATATTATTTTCTCTGACCATTCAACTACTGGTGACGGTGAACTTTCTGCTTTAAAACTTCTTCTTGTTATGAAAGAGACAGGCAAAAAACTTTCAGAACTTGCAAGTGAAATGAAAGTTTATCCACAAACACTTATAAACGTTCGTGTTTCAGACTTTGGTAAAGCACGTTTCCCACACGATAAAGAAATCAAAATTGCAATTGAAAGAGCAGAAAAAGAATTAGGTAACGACGGTAGAGTTCTTGTTCGTGTTTCTGGTACAGAACCACTTATAAGAGTTATGTTAGAAGGTAACGATGAACAAAAAATTCAGGTTCTTGCAGAAGAACTTGCAGAAGTTATTAAGGAGCGATTACTTTAATGCGTATTACTGACGCTTGGAAAGATTATGAACTTATAGATTGTTCTGACGGCGAAAGACTTGAAAGGTGGGGCGATATTATTTTAATTCGCCCTGACCCACAAGTTATATGGAAAACCGAAAAGAAAAATAAATTATGGCGTGAAGCACATGCGAGATATCACCGTTCAAATACTGGTGGTGGCTCGTGGCAGTTTTACAAGAAAATTCCTGAAGTATGGCAAATTAAATTTAACGATTTAGAGTTTAATTTAAAACCTATGTCATTTAAACATACGGGTGTATTTCCTGAACAGGCTTGTAACTGGGAATTAGTAAGAGACGTTATTAAGAATAGTGGTCGTGAAGACGTTAAAGTGCTTAACCTTTTCGCTTATACAGGTGCTGCAACAGTTTCTGCGTTAAAGGCGGGTGCATCAGTTGTTCACGTTGATGCTTCAAAAGGTATGGTTCAATGGGCAAGAGAAAATGCGGCGTCTTCCGGCGTTGCAGACAAACCTGTAAGGTGGATTGTTGACGATTGTATGAAGTTCGTGGCACGTGAAATCCGCAGAGAAAAGAAATACGACATTATAATAATGGACCCACCATCATACGGCAGAGGACCTGGTGGCGAAGTGTGGAAGTTGGAAAACGAAGTTTATGGTTTTATTGAAATGTGTAAACAAGTTTTAAGCGATGACCCACTTGCAGTTCTTGTTAATTCATACACAGCGGGACTTTCACCTGCAGTAATGAGTTACATATTAAATTCGACTATTGTTAAAGATTTTGGCGGTGAAGCCAAGGCAGATGAAATCGGTTTAAGGGTTTCTGAAAATGGACTCATTTTACCTTGTGGCTCAACTGCTATCTGGATGAAATAATTATGGAAAAGATTATAGAATTTAAAAACGTTTCTTTTAAATATTCTGAAGAAGAAACAGAAGTTATAAACGATTTGTCACTTGATTTTTATGCGGGGCAGTTTACTTGTGTTTTAGGTCATAACGGCTCTGGTAAATCAACCTTAGCAAAACTTATGAATGCTATAAATTACCCGTCAAGCGGTAAGGTTATAAGTTTCGGCTTCGATACAAGCGACGAAGCAAATGAAATAAAAATAAGACAGAATGTCGGAATGGTTTTTCAGAATCCTGATAACCAGATTGTTGCAACTATTGTTGAAGACGACGTTGCATTTGGTCCCGAAAATTTAGGCATACCTCGTGAAGAAATCAGAAAAAGGGTAGACGAAGCCTTAAAAATTGTAGATATGTATGATTACAGACTCCACGAACCACATAAATTATCCGGTGGGCAGAAGCAACGTGTTGCAATTGCGGGAGCCATTGCTATGCAGACTAAATGCATAGTCTTGGACGAGCCGACAGCAATGCTTGACCCTAAAGGCAGAAAAGAAGTTATAAATGCTTTAAAACGCCTTAAAGAAGATTTGGGTATGACAATTATTCTTGTTACTCATTTTATGGATGAAGCAGTAAATGCCGACAGAGTTGTTGTTATGAATGATGGTGTAGTTGTTTTTGATGATACACCTGAAGAAGTATTTAAACATACAGAAGAATTAAAGAAAATCGGTCTTTCGGTACCCAAGCCATTAGAATTAGCGTTAGAATTAAAAAAAGAAGGCTATGATTTGGGTAACAATGTGTTAACCGAAGACTCATTTTTAGAAGCGTTTAAAAAATTACAATAAGGAAATGTAAATTATGTCAGTACTTTCAGTTAAAAATTTAAAATATGAATACTCCAAGGGCACACCTTTTCAGATAGGTGCCCTTAAAGGTGTTTCTGTTGATTTTGAATATGGCGAAATTGTTGGCGTAATTGGTCATACAGGTTCGGGTAAGAGTACACTTTTACAACATCTTAATGGTCTTTTAAAACCTGAAAGTGGCGAAGTTTTCTTCGAAGATGAAAATATTTGGACTTCTAAAGAAAACGTAAGAAAATGCCGTTTTGGTGTTGGTCTTTGCTTCCAATATCCTGAACATCAACTTTTTGAATCGACTGTTTTTGAAGATATTGCATTCGGTCCTAAAAATATGGGGCTTTCAGAAAGTGAAATAAAAGAACGTGTTTTGGAGTCAATTAAATTTGTTGGTTTAACTGAAGATTATTTAGATAAATCGCCATTTGATTTATCTGGTGGTGAAAAACGCCGTGTTGCAATAGCAGGTGTTATTTCAATGAAACCAAAAGTTTTAGTGTTGGACGAGCCAACCGCTGGTCTTGACCCCGTTGGTAAAAATGATTTACTCGATTTAATTAAAAATTATAATAAATCAACTAACAGCACCGTTATTTTTGTTTCACATAATATGGATGACGTCGCTTTAGTTGCAGATAGAGTTTTAGTTCTTTCAGATGGTAACATTGTTATGAGCGGAACAGTTGAAGACGTTTACTCTAAAGGTGATGAACTTTTAAAATTAGGTCTCGACGTGCCAGAAATAACACGTGTCTTTTTAAAACTTAAAGAAGCGGGTTACGACGTGCCAACAGACGTTTATACAGTAAAACAAGGTAAAGAAAAATTGATTGAATTTCTTAAAAGGGGGAAGATAAGTGGTTAAAGATATTACAATCGGTCAATATTTCCCCGGAAATTCATTTCTTCATAAATTAGATGCAAGAGCAAAAATAATTGCTTGTTTTGTACTTATAATTTTTATTTTTATATGTGAAAACTTCGCTTCAATGGGTGTTATGCTTTTTACAGTTGCTCTTTGTTATGCATTTTCAAAACTTTCACCAAAATTAATGGTTAAAAGTTTAAAACCACTTTTACCAATCATTTTACTTACGTCGGTTTTACAACTTTACTATAATAATACTGGTGACGTGTTGTGGAGTTATAAAAAAATCGTTATAACAGATGGTGGTATTTATACAGCAATATTTATAGCCGTAAGAATTGTAGCTTTGTTGGTTATAAGTTCACTTCTCACTTACACAACCTCACCAACAGATTTAACAGATGCTATTGAAAAATTACTCTCTCCTTTAAGAATATTTAAAATTGATATTCATACTTTTGCAATGATGATGACAATAGCGTTAAGATTTATCCCTACACTTATTGATGAAATTGACAGAATTATGTCAGCACAAAAAGCGCGTGGTGCAGATTTTGAAAGCGGTAATCTTTTAAAAAGAATAAAAGCACTTTTCCCGATATTCATTCCGCTTATAATTTCATCTTTCAAAAGAGCGTTTGAATTAGCAGATGCTATGTCTTGCAGATGTTACGTAGGTGGCAAAGGCAGAACACGAATGAGAAAAATGCAGTTCACGTTCCGTGATGGAATTGCTTTAGTTGTTACAGTTGTTATTTGTGCAGTAATAATTTTTATGAATTTTCAGTTCGAGGCGTTAATATAATTATGAGAAACCTGTTTTTTAAAATAACCTTTGATGGTTCTCAGTTTCACGGTTGGCAAATTCAGAATGATTTAAGAACTGTGCAAGGGGAATTGAAAAATGCATTTAAAAATCTTACTGGTGAAGACGTAACAATTAACGGTTGTAGCCGTACAGATGCTGGTGTTCACGCTTTAGAATATTGCTTTAACGTGAAAACTGATACGACTATTCCTTGTGACTCTTTTCCCGTGGCGTTAGGTTCTTTTCTCACACCAGAAATACTTGTGCTTTGTTGCGAAGAAGTTGAAAATGACTTTAATGCACAGTTTGATGCTGTAAGTAAAGAGTATGAATATGTATTTTTAAATACTAAAGATTTATCGCCGTTTATGTATAAAAAGGTGTGTCACTATAAATATAAGAAACTCGATGAAAATCTTCTTAACGAAGCGTGTCAGTTCTTTTTAGGTGAACACGATTTTTCAGCATTTTGTGCATCTGGTGCAACAGTTGTTTCAAAAGTGAGAACAATCTATTCTGCATCGGTAAGGCGTGAAGGTGATAAAGTTATTTTTAAAGTTCGTGGTAACGGCTTTTTATACAATATGGTTCGTATAATGGCGGGTACGCTTTTATACGTTGCTGAAGGTAAAATCAAGAAAGAAGATATAATTAACATTATCGAAAGTGGTGACCGCAAAAATGCGGGTATAACCGCAATTCCCGATGGTTTGTATTTAAGAAAAGTTTTTTACGGAAGTGAAAATAATGAAAATTAGACTAAAAGAATTGAATACAGGCTACGCTTTAGAAAAAAGAGTGAGTAAACTTTCACCTAAACAAAGAGCTGTTTCTATAATTGCCTTAACACTGGTTGTGGTATTTTTAGTTACGTTCTTGTTTTCTGCTATTGGTATTTTACCACTTGATGCAATTACTGCACGAGTTGAAACAGGACTTTTCGCCGGTGGTAAAAATTACCCTGTAGCCGTTGAAAGTGATACGGTTATTAATATGGGAATCATTGGTGACAACGTACTTTTGTTAACAGATAAAACAATTGTTGTTTACGACACTAATGGTAACGTTGTTTTTAATGAAAAACATTCTTTTTCAAGACCAGCGTTTACTATAAACGAAAACAAAGGTGTTGTTTTTGACAGAAATGGTACAGGCTACATATTAATTACAGATAAAGGCAAAGTTTCTTCAGGTAATACGGCAGGGGTTATAATTACTGCTGAATACGGCAAAAATGGTAACTATGGTTTTGCTATAAGGGGCGACAAGTCAACAAGCGTTTTAGCAGTGTTCGATAAATCCGGCGAAGTTCGTTTCCAATGGAACTGTGCATTTGAACATATAGCGTGTATTACTCTTTCTGATGATGGTAAATATGCTGGTGTTGCAACGCTTAATGCAGAAAACGGTGCTATTTATACAGTGGTTCATTTCTTCGGTTTTGAATATAGTTCAGCACTCAATACACAAAAGATTGTTGACGTAACTGCTCTTGATTTAGAATTTACAAGTGGCTCAACCTTAACACTTTTCGGTGATACCGGTATTTATCAGATTAAGAAAAACGGCGATGAGTTAAAAGAAGTAACAAAATACTTTTCAAGTGAATTTGTTTCGTTAGATACAAATTTAAAAGGCAATTATGCCGTTTGTCTTGCAAAATTCGGCAGTGCTAACGTTTTTGAGATTTCTGTTTATTCAGCTTACGGAAAATTAAAAAAGACAATTCCACTCGATTATAAAGTTCAATCAATGACTATGAGTGAAAAATATATATTTGCCCTTGCAGAAAATTCAATAATGGTTTATAATCTTAAGGGCAGAAAAGTAGGCTCTATAGAAATTAAAGGTAAACTTTACGGAGTCTATCCTACAGATAAATATTGCTACGTTCATTCTTTAGGCAGTATTTCAAGATGTTACTCGTTTGGTAACAGTACACTTGAATTAGGCTTTACAATATAGGAGGATAAAATGGAATATATTTTAGATTTAATATTTATTGCATTAGCAGTAGTAATGATTATTCTCGGGGCTAAAAAAGGTCTTATAAAAGCACTTTTAGATGGTTTATCAACAATTGCTTCGGGTATTATCGCTTACATTCTTGCAACACCAGTTGCAAAAGTGATTTATGATGCTTTTGTTCGTGGAGTTGTAAAAAGTGAATTTTTAAAAGGTCTCAATGACTCGGGTACAGATTTTGGTTCTATCAGTGAAAAGGTGAATGCACTCGTAAACGAACTTCCGGAAGGTGCTTTAGCAATCGCATCAAAATTCGGTTTTGACGTGAATGGTGCAATTTCAGACGTAGTAAGTTCTGCACCAGACAGTAACGAATCATTAGTTGAAACTTTAATGACAAATATTGGTGACAATATTTTCCTTAAAATTACAGAAGCAGTAACAATGTTTGCACTTTTTATTGTTGTTTCTATCGCTTTGACGTTTGTAATCCGTTTACTTAACAAGGTTGTTAAAAAACTCCCTGTTGTAAAACAAGCAAATAAATTAGCGGGTGGACTTTTAGGTCTTGTAAAAGCAGTGGTGATTATATTTGTTATTTCAACTGTTTTAGTATTCGTTCAAAATGAAGAATTAGCACCAATGATTAATTCTTCTGTGATACTTAAAGTTGTTAACGATATCAATCCTTTACTAAATATATTTAATTAACTTTTAACGTGGAAATGAGGTAAAAAATATGAAAGAGTTATTTAAAGGTTGCTGGACTATTCCAAATTTAATCAGTTTTATAAGAATTCTTCTTGTACCACTTTTTGCATATTTATTTATGCAAGGTGATTTCGTTCCTGCAGTTATCGTTCTCGCAATTTCAGGTCTTTCTGACTGTGTAGATGGCAAAATCGCAAGAAAATTCAATCAGATTAGTGCTTTAGGCAAAATGCTTGACCCATTAGCAGACAAGTTAACACAAATCACTTTAGCAGTTCTCTTATTCTTAACTTTCAACAAAGCAGACGACTCAATGCTCAATGCATTCAGCTGGGTTTTCCTTGTGTTTATTGTTAAAGAATTTATTATGGTTTTAGGTAGCGTTATTATGTTAAATATCGGTCTTCGTCCTGGCGCTGCAGAAATTTATGGTAAAGTAGCAACTTTAGCATTCTACGTTGTAATGGTATTTATAATTGGTTTCGGTCCGGAAGTTGGTGCTTTCAGAAACCTTTTCACAATTCCAAATACACTTATGATGATACTTGTTATTATTTCGGCAATACTTACTTTAGTAGCATTCTTCAGTTATATCCCTGATGTTATTCGTCAGGTAAAGGAAAAGAAAGCAAATAAATCAAAATAAGAAATTATAATTTATTTCTCAGGAGAAATTAATGGATAACAAAATGATATGTAGCAAATGCAAAAAACGTCCTGCAGTTATTTTTGTTTCAAAAATTGAAGGCGAAAAAACTACGCAAGAAGGTTTTTGCATTAAATGTGCGATGGATTTAAATATCGGTCCAATAAAACAAATGATGGAAAGTATGGGCATTACAGACGACGAATTAGAAGCCGTTTCAGAGCAGTTTGGCGATATGCTCGGTGATATGGACGGTTTCCAACCGGGTGGTGCCGGTACAATGCCGTTTTTACAGAATCTCTTTAATTCAGATGCACCAAAATCATCTAAAAAAGATGAAGATTTGGACGTTGAAGAAGACGTTTCAGAAGATGATGATGACTCTTCAAAAAAGAAAACTAAAAAGCATAAAAAGAAAACTAAACGTAAATTTTTAAACCTTTATTGTACCGATTTAACAGAAAAAGCAAGAGACGGTAAAATAGATAGAATTATTGGTAGAGATACCGAAATTTACAGAACAATTCAGATTCTTTGCAGAAGAACTAAAAACAACCCTTGTTTAATTGGTGAACCTGGTGTTGGTAAAACTGCTATTGCAGAAGGTCTCGCTTTAAAAATTGCTTCAGGTGACGTTCCTGCGAAAATTTCTGATAAAGAAATTCATCTTTTAGACCTTACTTCGCTTCTTGCAGGTACACAATTCCGTGGTCAGTTTGAAAGCAGAATTAAAGGTCTTATCGATGAAGTTAAACAAGAGGGTAATATAATTCTCTTTATCGACGAAGTTCACAACTTGGTTGGTACCGGTGGCGATGCGGAAGGTTCAATGAATGCCGCAAACATCTTAAAACCTGCTCTTTCACGTGGTGAAATTCAGGTTATAGGTGCTACTACGTTTAACGAATACAGAAAGCACATTGAAAAAGATGCTGCTTTAGAAAGACGTTTCCAGCCAGTTAAGGTTGAAGAACCATCTATTGCAGATTGTTATAATATGCTTTTAGGTATAAAAGAATACTATGAAAATTACCACAAGGTTTCAATAAGTGATAATCTTGTTTATAAAGCAGTAACACTTTCTGAAAGATATATTAACGACAGATTTTTACCAGACAAGGCAATCGACTTACTTGATGAAGCGTGTACTTGTGCTAATCTCCGTAACGTTGCAATAAGCGATTACGAAAAACTTCAGAAAGAATTAGTAAGACTTGATGAAGAAATTGAAGAAATCGTTAACGTAACTGAAGGCGAAATTGACTACGAAAAATTGGCAAATACCAAAGCAGAAAAAATGAAACTCGAAGCAAGTGAAGAAGAACTTAAAGAAAAGGCTTCTGATAATGCTGTTACTGAACAGGACCTTGCAAAAGTTATTAATCTCTGGACTGGTATTCCTACAACAAAAATTATTGAGAACGATTTAAGAAAACTTTCTACACTTGAAGAAAAACTTAAATCAAGAATTATTGGTCAGGATGAAGCAGTCGAAGCACTTTGTGCCGCTATAAGACGTAGCAGAGTCCAGATTTCTGCAGTAAGAAGACCTGCATCATTTATTTTTGTTGGTCCTACCGGTGTTGGTAAAACAGAACTTGTAAAACAACTTGCAAACGAACTCTTTGAAACTCCGGAAACTCTTATAAGACTCGATATGTCAGAGTTTATGGAAAAGCATAGCGTTTCAAGAATTATAGGTTCACCACCAGGTTACGTTGGTTACGACGAAGCTGGTCAACTTACTGAAAAGGTAAGAAGAAAACCATACTCGGTAATTCTCTTTGACGAAATTGAAAAAGCACACCCGGACGTTTTAAATATTCTTCTTCAGATTTTAGACGAAGGTAAAACAAGTGACGCTCAGGGCAGAACAGTCGGCTTTGAAAATACCGTTATTATTATGACGTCAAATGCGGGTAGTGAGCAAAAAGAATCTGCTTTAGGCTTTAACAGAGACGCAAATGATTATTCTAAAGATAAATCAATGAAAGCCTTAAAAGACTTCTTAAGACCTGAATTTATAGGCAGAGTTGATGAAGTAATCTTCTTCAATAACCTTAATGAAGCAAATCTTAAGAAAATTGCAGATATTCTCATTGATGAACTCAAAGAGCCACTCAAAGATAAAGGCATTAACTTTGTCGTAGGCAAAGGCGTTGCAGAGATTATTGCAACAAAATCTGTTGACGGTGGCAGAGGCGCAAGAGATATAAGAAGAAATATCAGAAAAGATATTGAAGATAAAATTGCAGATATTCTCATTGAAAGAGCAGAGCAGGAGACAAGCGAAATCAATGTTACTGCAGTTAAAGATGAAATTAAGGTAGATTTTAAAAAATAATTAATATAACAGCCTGACACAAAAAGGTGTTTGGCTGTTATTATTAAAAGTAGGTGTAATAAAATATGGAAAGAAAAGGCGTTTATAAATCAAATAAATTTCCACAAAGAATGTGCGAAGTTTTTAATGAGTCTACGGGTCTTTTGGCTGATAAAATATTATGCCTTGGTGCTTCAACTGACGGTACAATTTTACTCGGTACTGAAAATGGTCTTAATTACAGAAAAAAAGACGGCACGTTTGGTTCGTTTTCTTGCGGTGCAGTTTCAGTAATTGCAAATGGTGAAGGCGATAAAGTTTTCTTTGCAAGTGAAAAAACTGTTTATGTTTGTGAAAATGGTAAAATCCGTGAATTGCAGACTTTAGAAGAAGACGTAAAAGGCATTACATACGCTACAGAAACGTTCCTTATTACAGAAGACCATATTTATAAATTTGAAAATGATGAATTTAAATTGTTCTTCGGTAATGAAATCAAGGCTGAAGGTGTAACGTCTGCACCGGGCAAATTAATGGCTAACTGTGACACCGCACTTACTGTTTTTGTGGGCAAGAGAAAGCACTGGATGTGCATCTTCCCCGAGCATTCATCAATGCCATATTTCCATATTAATTCAATTACTTTTGATAAGAAAACAGGCTTCTTGTGGCTTGCAACTGATAAAGGTGCTTATATTTACGATAATAACAATTCGTGGTTCGGACCAGATGAAATTTCAATGCTTCCAAGTGAAGAAATTTATAAAATTGCATTTTCTGACGACGGCAGAATTGCATTAGGTTCAAATGCTGGTTTAATCGTTATTAAAAACGGCGTAAAAAAATACCTTCCAGCAACACGTTGGGTGTTAGATGAAAAGGTAAATGACGTTATTTTCTCTGGTAATGATATCTGGACTGCAACAGATAAAGGCGTTACAAGAATTTTTGAAGAAGAAATGACTTTGGAAGAAAAAGCCGAGAAAGTTTTCCAATATACCGAAAAATATTACGTTCGTGAGCCTGGTTATGTAGTTGGTGTAAGTGGTATTTCAAATCGTGATATTTCAACTGGTATAAAGAGAATTTCAGATAACGATGGTCTCTGGAGTCACTGTTGTTTAGGCGGTCTCGCTTACTGCTATGCAGTTACAAAAGATGAAAAAGTGTTAGCGTTAGCACGAAAAATTATGAATGCGTGTGCACGTCTTACTAAAATTACTGGCATAAAAGGCTTTACCGCACGTGCTATAAGATTTCCGGGCGATAAAGGTTACGGCGAAAATCTTGATATGCAAATTGATGGTGGCGAATGGCATAAATCACCAGACGGAAGTTGTGAATGGTTAGGTGAAACGTCGAGTGACGAAATGACAGGTCACTTCTTTGGTTTTTCGCTTTATTATGATTTCTGTGCCAATGATGAAGAAAAAGCGTTTATTAAAGAAATTATCTGCGACATTGTTGACCATATTATTGAGCACAAATATCGTCTTCACGATATTGATGACAAACCAACAACGTGGGCTTGTTGGGACCCTGATGAACTCAATGGCAAAAGTATGTGGCTTTGGGAAAAGAGTATTAATTCGCTCGAAATTCTTACTTTCTTAAACGTTGCTTATCATATGTCAGGTGACGAGAAATACAGAAAAGAATTTTTAAGATTAGCATTCGATAATCACTATCTTTTAAATGCCGCACAACTTAAAAAGGACGATGCAAGAGTTTGTCATATTGATGACAATTTAGGTTTCCTTTGCTCAACAACGTTCTTAAGACTTGAAAAAGACCCAAGTATCAGAGCATATATTTTAATGGGACTTCGTCAACATTGGGAATATGAAAGAAATGAAAGAAACCCATTCTTCAATTTAGCATATAGCGCATTTACAGACGACGTTTGTGATATTGAATATGCACTTAAAAATTTAAGAGAAATTCCACTTGATTTTATTCAGTTGGAAATGAAAAATGATAACAGAAAAAATCTTGAGTTTGATATGGGGCAAGAAAAATGGGGCGGAAGTGAACAACTCAAAGTTGCTCTTGACGTTGACCAGCGTGTTGTTTGTAATTTTGACAGGAATCCATATAAACTTAATAATGGCAATAACACGAATGCCAATAATACTGCAAGTTTCTTAATTCCATATTGGTTTGGTCGTTACTACGGCTTAATCGAAGAATAATACAAAAATTAAGGTTCGATACTCTCTTGAGTACCGAACCTTTTTATTATTTTGCAACTGGAACTTCAATTTCTAAGTCAGTAAGTGGGAATGAACAACAAGGGTGGAAACAGTTGAATTTGTAGTCTGCAAGTCGTCTGTATTCTAAATGCTTTGGTACGTAAACTTTACCAGAAAGCAAGTGTGAGTGACAGAAACCGCATTCACCACTTCTGCAACGTGCAGGAACTGAAATTTTACTTTTTTCAAGAATTTGCATTACAGAATCGTTAGAAGAACCTTCAACTTCGTAAACGTTATCCTGAATTTTAACTTTAATTTTAACAGTCGCTGGCACGCCTTGTGGGTAATCGCTCTGTGTTGCAGGGTTGTGGAATTCACCAAACATTTCGTGTCTTACAAACTTTTTAGGGAGTGCCAATTTTTCAATTTCTTTATCAACAAAATCATACATTTGTTGCGGACCACAAATAAAGATTGAATATTCTTCACCTTGTGGAGCGTATTTTTTAATTAAATCTGCAGTAATGAAGCCTTTTTCTGTGCCTTCATAAGAATTGCTGTCGTCACTTAAAACGTGAACAACTTTAATTTTGTCAGATTTCTTTTCTAATTCTGCTAATTCTTCACGGAATAAAATATTCTCGTAATTTCTGCTACCATAAAGAAGAATTAAATTGAAATCTTCGTCACCATCACAAATAGCGTTTGCCATTGAAAGGAATGGAGTAATACCACTACCACCAGCAAGGCAGATAACAGTTTTAGCATCTCTTAATGGTTGGTATTCAAAGTTACCAGCAGGAGCTGAAACCTTAACTTCTGTACCAACTGCCCAGTTGTCGAAAATATATTGTGACATTAAACCGCCGTCAACAAGTTTAATTGTGAGAACGTATTTGCCATCTAATGAGTCTTTTGGTGAAGATGAAATTGAGTAAGCTCTTGTAATTGGCATACCGTCAATTGTTTCAAATACTGTAAGGTATTTACCAGCACCAAAGTAGGCAAGTGAAGTAGTGCCTTTTTCAGTGTCAGGAACTAAAACAAAACTTTTTGTATCTTCACTTCTAACAATAACTTCTTTAATTTTTAAATATTGCATTTTTGGGTGAAGTGCTTTTGCAAGTGCAGTTGCATTATCTGAAAATGTTGGTAATTCTGCTTTAGCAGATTCAAATCTCTCCTGACGAGCAGGGAGCATTTTAATAAATTTTGAAGCTTTGAGCTTTTTAAAATTATTAGCCATATTATTTGCCCTCCTTCATTTTCTTGATTACAAGACCTGCAGCCTTTTCACCTGTGTAATAAGCACAACCATAGCCGTCGCCACGTTCTTGAGTTGCACCACAGAAATAGAAGTTAGGGAATGGTTGGTCTTTAAGGTACTGAATAGTTCTTGGGAGCATACTATCCCATTTTTCGAGCATATAGCCGTATGGAGTACCAAGCGGTGTGTTAAGGTAACGTGCAAATGTTGGTGGAAGAGCAATTTCAATTTCTTCAATATATGGTTTAATTGAAATGTTAAGAGCTTTTTCACAAGTTTCAATCATATCTTCCGCAACTTTTGTTTTGAATTTCTTGTAATCCTGCGGCTTAACGTCTTTCATAACGTCGCCAAAAGTCATAGTTGTTAAGAATAACTGGCTTGTTCCTTCTGGTGTACAGTCAGGAATAATCTCGTTAAGACAGTTTATAATGCAGTAACCACTGAAATAGTTCTGTGCCGCTTCATATTGTTTGTCAGAATCAGAATCAGGAGCAATAAATACAGAGTAGTCAGTAATGCCGAGTTCTTCTTTGGTTTTATTCATACCAAGGTAAACTGTTGTAAGAGTACAAGCAGTCTTTCTTGCGTTGAGCATTTTAAGTTGCATTTCCGGTATGTCTTTTTTATCCATAAGTTCGGTGAAAACTTTGTAAGGGTAGCAGTTACAAATAAATTGTTTACCATAAACTTCTTTTTCACCGTTAATTTCTACACCAACTGGTTTGCCGTCTTTCATTATGATTTTAGTAACGTCTGAGTTATACCAGATTTCGCCACCGAAGTCACGGATTTTCTTGTCAATAGCAAGACTCATTTCGTGGCTGCGAAGTTTTGGAATACCAGTACCAGCACGAACGTAACTGTGAAGCACACATAAATAATAAAGGAAGTCAAATTGTGAAGCAGGGGAACCCATATAGCACCAGTAAGTGTTAAAAATATCTTGTGCTTTTTTAGGCATACCAAGTGCATCAAGAGCATCTTTCATATTGTGTGACACCATTCTCATAATGTCAGGGACGTCTTTTAATGAACCAGGAATTTTTTTAGGGTCATCAAGACAGTCAAATGCTTTGAACATACTTATTGATAAATCAAAAGCCTTGCGACAACTCTCATAAGAACCCGGAACTATTTCGTCAAGTTTTCTTGAGAATTCTTCAAAGCCGACTGGCATACGAGCATCAATAACTACTTCGACACCATCATCGTCAATAAATGTGTCAGTGTCGCCCTCTTTAGCAGGAACAACAAGACGGAAAGTTGAACTATGTTTACACCAGTCAACTTCTGCATCAATTCTCTTGAATACTTCTTCAATAGTACCTGCTTCTTTTTCGTCACCGATACCTGCAAGTTCGTGAAGTGATGGCTCAAATTCAAATCTTCCCCTTACAAAAGAAGATGCAGAGCCACCGGGAATGTTGTGTCTTTCTAAAAGGAGAGTAGAAAGACCGGCCTTGGCACAGTTAGCAGCAGCCGCAAGACCACCGTTACCAGCACCAATTACAATTACGTCATAGGTTTTCATTTGGTTACCTCCGTAAAAATATTTAAATACTCTTTAATTGTATAATTTTGTTAAAACGATGTCAATTGATATATTGACAGAAAAAACGCCCCCATCTTTGACACATTGTTGAAGATAGGGGGGAGTTATGGTTTTAAAATATGAAGTAGTAATTCCGTTTGTGCGTAAGCACAACTTCATTATGAAATACTTCATTGCAGAGCACTTCATTTGCCGTGAGGCAACTTCATTCGTTTGTGTCCGCAAAATGAAGTACGCTTAACAGCCGTAATGAAGTCAGCGTCATAAATGCCACTGAATGAATTTATGTCCTGCGGACATAAATGAAAAAATCCAAGTCTTTCGACTTGGATTTTTTGGCAGGGATGGCAGGATTTGAACCTACGAATGACGGAGTCAAAGTCCGTTGCCTTACCGCTTGGCTACATCCCTAAAAAAATGGGGTGGAAGATCGGAATCGAACCGACGACCTCCAGGGCCACAATCTGGCGCTCTAACCGACTGAGCTACATCCACCACAACTGGCACGCTTTGAGGGATTCGAACCCCCGACCTACTGCTTAGAAGGCAGTTGCTCTATCCAACTGAGCTAAAAGCGCATATATTTACTTGGAGCGGGTGATGGGAATCGAACCCACACGACCAGCTTGGAAGGCTGGGATTCTACCATTGAACTACACCCGCGTCTGTTCAACGTGAGATATTTTAACATAACTAACCCCTTGTGTCAAGTGTATTTTATAAAAATTTGGTATTATTTTAAAATTTATGAAATTGGTAAAATTTATTTAAAAATCACTTGATTTTTATTAAATTTGTGCTATAATAGCACTCGTGTTTCGGGAGCATAGCTCAGCTGGGAGAGCATCTGCCTTACAAGCAGAGGGTCATAGGTTCGAGCCCTATTGTTCCCACCAAAAAAGACCAAGTCATAAGACTTGGTCTTTTTTCATTTATGTCCGCAGGACATAACTTCATTTTGCGACATTTATATAGCAAACTTCATTTCAGTATTACTGAACTTCATTAAAATGAACAAAAATGAATGAAGTTGCCTCACAGCAAATGAAGTGCTCTGCAATGAAGTATTTCATAATGAAGTTGTGCTTCGCCCAAACAGTATTAAATAACTAAAAACTAAATTTGACAACCCGCCCAATATTATGTAAAATGACTTTAGATTTATATTCGTGGGAGATATATAATGAATTTAAGGATTATTAATGAAACACCTTATAAAAAAATACGGATTATTTGTGATAACAAAATAACTATATTAAAGAAAAACGAAACCGCAACTTTGAATTTAGATTCTCAGAATACAAGAATACAAATTGATATTTTAGATAAAAACAGAACCTTCTTTTTTATCTCAGTTTTATTTGAACTTTGGCTTTGGGAAATTATCACACCTGATTCAGCATGCTTTTTTCTTAATTGTAGCACTTCATTTGATATAGTTTTTAATGAATCAAGTGAAACTCTTATATTAAAACACCTTGATTATAGAGAAAAGATAACACAGTGTGATTTTGATTCTGTCTACGTTAAAAATGAGAATTCAACAATAAGTAATGTTAATTTCTTTGCCAAAAATTCAAAAAAGATAAGAAATAAAACAATCAAAAATTTACTTGTATTTATTTCTGGGTTACCATTTATTGCTTTGTTTTTATATTGGTTCATAAAAGATAATGAATCTGCTTGGTTAATTCTATCATTTTTGATTTTTGTCTTTTTAACTATACCAAGTATTTTAAAGTCAATAAAAATATGGAAATATTGTAAAAATGAATACATAAATCAATTTTTATCAGAAAAAGAAGCAATAGTAAGACAGAATAACGGCGAAGAACCACCACGAGAACCCGCCAATTTTGTTGAAAAAGCAATGTTTAAATTTCTGGATAAGATATTTAAAAAGAAAAAATAAAACCTTGTGAAAAGATTTTACTCTTTTCACAAGGTTTTATGTTTACTCAAGCACCCCATAACTATGGTCAACAACTAAAACTGTAAATATCTTACCATTACTCATTTCAGTAATTCTTTTAGTAATCATTTTTTCTAACTCTTCATCAGAATATTTATATTCAGGTGGAACAACAACGTCAAAAAGAACGTTTTTGTTTTCTTCACCAACAACAACTCTGAAATCGTGAAAGGTGAGTTCTCTGTCTATTTCACAAATAATATCATTTACCATTTCTTTTAATTCATTAATTTCAGGTGAATCAAGAATTGTCGGGTCTAAATGCACTACAAGGTGAATGTTTAAGTCGCTCTTAAAATCTCTTTCAATCTGGTCCATAATGTCGTGACACACTAAAACATCAATTTTGGCATCCATTTCGATATGGGCAGAAGCAAAATATGTGTTAGGACCATAACTATGTACCATAAGGTCGTGAACACCTAAAACGTTATCGTAAGATAATATCTTCTTTTCAATACTCTCGAACATCTCTTTTGTAGGTGGTTGACCTAAAAGCGGGTTGAGAGTTTCTTTTACAAGGTTTATACCCGAAATAAGAATGAAAATAGAAACAATAACACCCATGTAGCCATCAAGGTTAAAGCCTGTAAAATGTGAAATCACACTTGCAATAAGAACGGCAGTTGTGGTTATAACGTCATTTCTTGAGTCAATAGCAGTAGCTTCAAGTGCTTTTGAGTCAATCTGTTTACCTAAATATGTATTAAAAACTGAAAGCCAGAGCTTTACAAGAATTGAAGCAACAAGAATAATAACAGTTGCAATATTAAAAAGACTTTCTTCGGGCTTAAAAATTTTTATAACCGACTCTTTAAAAATAGAGCAACCAATAAGTAAAATAATGAACGAAATAATGAGACTCGAAATATATTCAATTCTTGCGTGACCATAAGGGTGGTCTTTGTCAGCAGGCTTGCCTGAAAGCCTGAAACCAACAAGCGTAACAATCGAAGAACCCGCATCAGAAATATTGTTTGTAGCATCTGCAGTAATAGAAACACTGTTTGTAACAGTACCAATAATCAGTTTCATAACGCTTAAAATAAGGTTGCAAATTATTCCGACTGCACCAGCAAGTCTCCCGAAAAGCTCTCTGCCTTTAGGGGTGGTGGCATCTGCATTCTTTATAAAAAGTTTAATTAAAAGCTTTGTCATAAATACACTCTCTTTAAATAAATATTATTAATATGTATTATATTGTAAAATTAAATAAAGTCAATAAACAGTTGATAAAAAAGTAAAATTATGGTATAATGCTTAAAATATAAATTTTAGGAGAAATTTTTTATGGATAAAACACTCGTAATTATGGCGGCTGGTATGGGTAGTCGTTTTGGTGGTTTAAAACAAATGGAACCAGTAGGGCCTAATAATTCGATTATTATAGATTATTCTATTTATGATGCGGTTAAAGCAGGGTTTAATAAAGTAGTATTCATTATAAAAAAAGAAAATGAGCAAATTTTTAGAGAAGTTGTTGGCGATAAAGTTTCAAAACTCGTTAAAGTTGAGTACGTTTTTCAGGATGTTAACAACTTACCAGAAGGCTATAAAGTACCCGAAGAACGTGTAAAGCCTTGGGGAACAGGTCACGCAATTTATTCTTGTAAAGGTACGGTTAATGAACCATTTATGGTTATTAATGCTGACGATTTTTATGGCAGAGATGCATTTAACGTAATTTCTAACTGGATTGATAGCGCTGATTTTAACGCTACACCTGTAAATTACGCTATGGCAGCATATAAATTAAAAAATACTTTAACAGAAAACGGCACAGTTTCACGTGGCGTTTGTGACGTTAATAGCGACAATTTCTTAACAGACGTTGTTGAAAGAACAAAAATCATAAGAAAAGAAGACGGCAAAATCTACTTTACTGAAGATGATGAGAACTGGGTAGAACTCCCGGAAGAAGTTAACGTTTCAATGAACTGCTGGTGTTTCCCTGCAAGTTTTATTGATGAAATTGAAGACCACTTCAAAAAATTCTTAAACGATGCTTTAGTAAATAACCCACTTAAAGGTGAGTTCTATTTACCATTTATTGTTAAAGATATGTTAGCAGAAAATAAATGCACAGTTAAAGTTTTAGAAACTACTGCAAAATGGTTCGGTGTTACTTATAAAGAAGATAAACCGGGCGTAGTAGCATCTGTAAATGAACTCGTTAAAAATGGCGTTTACCCTGAAAAACTCTGGGATTAATAGAGAGTGTGGAGTAAAATGAAAAAGTATTTATCTTTATTATTAGCGATTTTGGTTGTGTGTGGATTATTTGTCGGTTGCAACAAAACGCCTGACTCAACTGAATCCCAAAGTACCGAAAAAACAGAAACAGCAAGTGTAAAACTTGTAATTGACGGTAACAAATTTTCAGACGATTTCAGCGAAATTGAATTTTATGAAGAATTAGATGCTATTGAAGGAGTGTTTCATACAAAAAATAATGAAACAAATGAATACACTCTTACAATGACCGAGTCTGCATTTAAACAACTTAAAAGTGTAAAATCAAAGCCAGTAAAAGATGCTTATGCTGAAATTATAAGTGATAATGAAAATTACGTTACCGATATTAAATACGATGACGATTTTCGTAACGTGAAAGTTTACGCAGATAAAAGTAAGTTGCCGGAAGAATTTACGGATTTTGAAGAGACACTTTTAAATGTTATGGGTTATGCTATGGCTTATCAGATTTTCACTACTGAAGGTCAGAGTGTTACAATCACAGTTTTAAATAGTGAAAACGAAGAAGTGATTAAAACAGTAAGTTATCCAGTAGTAATAGAATAAAATCCGAATTAATTTATTGTTTTACTTGACTTTTTTAATTTGGTTTTATATAATACAACTTATTGAAAAGCACTAACTATTTATAATATATTCGAGAGGATGTAATCAGAATGGCACAGCAAGATGTTATTTTAACTCAAGAAGGTCTTAAAGAACTTCAGGAAAAACTCGAACATCTTAAAACAGTCGGCAGAAAAGAAACTGCTGAAAAAATTAAGGTTGCTCTTTCTTTTGGTGACCTTTCAGAAAACAGTGAATATGACGAAGCAAAATCAGAACAAGGTAAGTTAGAAGCTGAAATTCTTGAACTTGAAACAATGATTTCAAGAGCAAAAATTATGGAAGAAGATATCAGCACTGAAACTGTTCACATTGGTTCTGTTGTTACTATTAAAGAAACTGCTCGTGGTTCACAAGAAAAAACATTCCGTATCACGGGCTTTGCACAGGCAAACCCGGCAGAAGGTAAAATTTCTGACGAATCACCAGTTGGTAAAGCTCTTATGGGTCACAAAGTAGGCGACAAGGTAGTTGTTGAAGCACCACGTGGCGAAATGACTTATAAAATCGTTAAAATTGATATTGAAGCAAAATAAAAATAATGGTTCAGGTAGTAGCCTGAACCATTATTTTTTTGAAATTTATTCAACTGACGTTGATTCGAGTATATCGTTGCGCTCTCTGAAAAACAAAGAAATACACCAGATACCAGCGAGAGCAACTACAACGTAAACGATTCTTGAAAGTATAGCCGCCTGACCGCCAAACAACCAAGCAACAAGGTCAAATTGGAAGAATCCGATAGCACCCCAGTTAAGCGCACCAATAGTTACAAGAATTAAAGCTATTCTGTCTAACATATTTTTCAACTCCTTTTCCGAACTTATATCGGTAACTTTATTATTTACAATAATTAATTTCTTATGCTAAAATAAATATCATTACATTACCCAAATTTAGAAAAAAGTTCCTTTTTTGGTACACAAGATATGTTATTATATATTTACAGTTTAAATTTATTTGCATTTGTGCTATAATGAAAAGAGATTTTTTTAGGGGTGTATTATGCTTCATATTGTTACAGGTAGGTCGGGTAGTGGTAAAACTACCTGGGTACGCGAAAAAATTAAAGAACTCATAAATACAGAAACTGAAAAACCGCTTCTTTTGGTGCCAGACCAGTTTTCATTTGAAAATGAAAGAGCAATGCTTACTCTTTTAGGCGCAAAAGATATGAAAAAGGTTGATGTTTTCAGTTTTCCAAGACTTGCTATTTCAAACCTTGACAGCAAAATTTTACAAGGTAAAATGTTTGCTTCAGATGGTGTCAGAATGGCTTATATGAGTGAAGCACTTAATGAACTTTCTGGTGAATTAAAAATATTTTCAAAAGTCCGCCACAACGTGTCGGGCTTACAGGCGTTTATAGATTTCAGCAAAGAACTCGAAACTTGTGACGTCAGTAGTGAAGATATATTAACTCTTACAGAAAAAATGAACCCCAGTCTTTTAAAAGATAAACTTTATGAAATAAATCTTATAAACGATGCTTATAATGCACTTTTACACCGCAGTTATTTTGATGATAGTGAAGCACTTAAATATTTTAATAAGTTTGCAGAAGAAACACGCTTTTTCGAGAATAAAACTGTATTTTTAGATTCATTCAGAGCATTTTCTGAACAAGAATATAAATGCATAAGACTCGCTTTAGTAAACGCAAAAGACGTTTATATAACTATTTGTAATGACGATAATATTAAAGGCGACTCACCATTTTTATATATGCAGGAGTTACAGAAAAAACTCATTTCTCTTGCGAATAAATCAAACGTTAAAATTGCCCCTATAATTAAAATTAATGAAAATGAGCGCCTTAGTAAAAGTATTCGCCATATCGAAAAAAATATTTATATTGAAGATTTTCAGAAACAAACCGATGAATGTAACGACGTTACAATTTTTAAATGTAACGATATTACGGACGAGTGTAACACTGTTGCGTTAGAAATAAAAAAACTCATAAGAAGCGGTAAATATCGTTGTAAAGATATTGCCGTTGTTGAGCGTTCGAGCGATAAATATAAAAGAATTATGTGCGACGTTTTAAAACGCTTCAACGTTCCTGTGTTTGATGATAGCCGTCGTCCGCTTTCTTTTGAAACGTTGTTTATTCATATCACTTCTGCTATTGAATGTATTGCAGACGGTTTTAAAACCGAAAACGTTATGAGATATTTAAAAACAGGACTTTCAGAGCTAAGTTTTTCAGAAGTTGCAGTTTTAGAAAAATACGTTTTAGTCTGGGGTATCAGCGGTAATGCCTGGCTTAACGATTTTACAATGCACCCCGATGGATTTGGTAACGTAATTGACGAAAAAACACAAAAGCAAATTGATTACCTTAATTCATTAAGAAAAAAAGTAATTTTACCATTAGTGAAATTAAAAAAAGATTGTGACGGCGTTTCTGGTTCAGAAATAACAAAATCAGTTTATAACTTTATTATTGAAACCAAAGTTGCTGACAAACTTTACAATTTATCTTTAGAATTAAATAACGAAGGTCTGCCGGTTGAAGCACTTCAGAAAGAAAATTCTTGGGATGCATTAATTGAACTTCTTGAAACAATTGAAGAAATTACGAAAGATAAATTTTATTCAATCAAGCGTTGGTTTGAACTTTTTTCAATTCTTGTATTTTCAAAAGATATTGGCGAAATTCCGCAAGGACTTGACGAAGTTAAAGTTGGTAGTGCCGACAGAATAAGAACAGAAAATTTAAAAATAATTTTCCTTGTTGGTGTCAATAAAAATGAATTCCCGCTTATTGCAAGTGTAGGTGGTCTTCTTACAGATAGTGACAGAAGAATTTTAACAAATGAAATGTCACTTAATATTAAACCTGCTTTTGAAGAGTCAATTTCGGAAGAACGTTTTATTGCTTACTGTATGCTCACAGCGGCAAGTGAAAAACTTTATTTGTCATATCGTGAAATTTCAGATGACGAAACAACAAGTGGCGCATCTGAACTGATTTCAGATATAAAAGAAATTTTAGAAAATGTTAAAGAAATCTCATCAAACGATATTCCGGATAAAGAAAAAATTGAAAGTGAATTTTCTGCATTTTTCACACTTGCTAAAATTTATAACGAAAACAGTAGTTTAAAAAGCACTCTTTATGAGTATTTCAAAAATAAACCTGAATATTTTGGTCGTTTGGAAAGTATAGCTCTTGCAAAAACCGGTAAAAAAGGTGAGTTTAAAAATCCGGAAAATTCCAAAAAATTGTTTGGTGAAAATATCGGTGTTTCTGCAAGTAGGTTAGATAGTTACTATATGTGTCCGTTCTCATTTTTCTGCCGTTATGGTCTTAATGCGAATGCAATTAAAACTGCAGAACTTCAACCGACGGATAGCGGTCTTATAATTCACGGCGTGTTAGAAAGTGTATTGTCGCAATATAAAAACGGCGAGTTTTTAAACTTAGACGAAAGTGAATTAAGAGCATTTGTTGCCGATTATTTAAGAAGATATTTAGAAGAAAAAATGGGTGGATTCGGTGATAAATCAAAACGTTTTATGTTCCTTTATAACAGGATGATAGACGTTCTTATGCTTATTTTTGAAAGACTTAAAAACGAGTTTTCAGAAATCAGTTTTAAACCGGTTGATTTTGAATTATCAATAGGCGATGAAAACAAAATTCCAGAGTACACCTTACCACTTGAAGAAGGTAAAATTTCGGTTTACGGCTCAGTTGACAGAGTCGATTTAATGGAAAAAGACGGCATTAAATATATAAGAGTTGTCGATTATAAAACGGGTGAAAAAGAATTTAAACTTTCTAACCTTTTAAGTGGTATCAATCTTCAAATGGTACTTTATTTAATGGCTATTAATAAAAATGGTGGCGACTACTACGGCGAAACAGTTCCCGCTGGTGTTTTATATCTTCCATCAAGAATAGGCATAAAAGATTATTTGAGTTCACGTAATCCGTCTCAAGAAAATATAGATGCACAAAAACGCCATAGCGGAAAACTTTCGGGTATGGTGCTTAATAGTCCTGTTGTTTTAAATGGTATGGGTGCAGAGAAATTTCCTGACTATCTTCCTGTTTCTTATAAAAAAGATAATACGTTAAGTGGCAATTATTATAATCAGAAGAATTTTAAAATTCTTTCACAAATTGTAGATTCAAAAATTATAGAAATGGGCGAAGCACTTCACAATGGTGAGTTCCCAGTGTTGCCGTCAAGTGCTTCAGGACAAGCAAAACAATGTATCTATTGTGATTATCGTTCAATTTGTGGTTTTGAAGACGGCGATGCTACAAATGAAATCTGCAATGAAAAACATAACAAAGTGCTCGAAATGTTAGGTGGTGACTGTGATGAGTAGAAGTTGGACCGAAAATCAACAAAAGGCAATTTCTGCCCGTGGTGAGCAAGTTTTAATTTCTGCTGCTGCGGGTTCTGGTAAAACTGCGGTTTTAACTGAAAGAGTTAAAAATATTCTTTGTGATACCCAGAATCCTTGTTCATCATCACAGTTGCTCGTTGTTACTTTCACAAAGGCTGCCGCAGGCGAAATGAGAGACAGAATAGGCAAAGCGTTAAAAGAAGAAATCAGAAAAAATAGCGAAAACAGAGCATATTTAAAAAATCAACTGGTGCTTCTTCCTGCAGCAGATATATGCACAATTGACTCGTTCTGTGCAAAAATTGTCCGTGAAAACTTTCATATCGCGGGTATGTCATCAGATTTTACCGTGATTGACGACAATGACCACAGCGTTTTAAAAAATGAAAGTGTAACTGAGGTTTTAAACGAGCTTTACGAGAATGAAGATGAATCTTTCAGTGCTTTAAAATCATTCTTTATGTCAGAGCGTGATGATAAACAGTTAGAGTCAGTTATAATTAAACTTTACGAGTTTTCTCGCTCTTATCCGTCACCTGAAAAGTGGCTTCAGGAAATTACAGAGTATTTTAACCCGCAAACTGATATTAACACTTCAGTTTTCGCAAAAGAAGTTTATAAATATACACAGTTAATGCTCGAATATTATATTCTCGTGTTAGACGAAATGCGTGATGCAATAATTGAAGACGTTAATGAAGAAAACGATTTTACCGCACTTGTTAATGAGAATATTGAAAATCTGAAAACACTTCTTTTTGATTGCCTCGAAGAGCGTTGGAATGATTTTATAACACATCTTAATTCTGCACCTGTTGCAAAATATCCACGTGCACCAAGAGGAAGTTATTATTCATTAACTAACTCAATAATGGGCGAGTGTAAAGATTTAATAGATGAAATTTTAGAGAAAACTTTACCTACAAGTGAAGAAAACAAAGTAGATACTGAAATTCTTTACCCGATTGTAAAAAAACTCTGTGAAGCAGTTAATATGTTTTCAAAAACTCTTGAAAATAAAAAGATTGAACTTAATGCATTTTCTTTTGACGATATTCTTCATAAATGCATTGATTTGTTAGTCGTGTTTGATGAAAACGGCGAAGCTCATAAAACAGACCTTGCTAATGAATTAACTGAAAAATACAAAGAGATTCTCATTGATGAATATCAGGATACTAACGAAGCACAAAATATTCTTTTTGAAACTGTTTCAAGAGATAAAAAGAATTTTTATTGTGTTGGTGATGTTAAACAAAGTATTTATCGCTTCCGTCTTGCAAGTCCTGAACTCTTTATGAATTTGAAAGATAAATTACCACTTTGTGAAGGTGAGTTTAATTCTGCTTCTCAGATTATTTTAGAAAAGAATTTCAGGAGCCGTAAAGGTGTAACCGAGTGTGTAAACTATATCTTTTCAAAACTTATGACTAAAGAAGTCGGCGAAATTAAATATGACGAAAATGAATATTTATATTGCGGGGCTACTTACCCTGAAACAGACGAAACAGAAGTTGAACTTCACGTTTTAGATGCTTTAAATCTTAAATCAGATGAACTTTCACAAAGGGAAGCAGAATATATTGCAAAATATATAAAAGAAACCGTTGAAAAAGGCGTGTTAGTTAAGGGTGACGGCGACACAATGCGCCCTGCAAGATATGACGATTTCTGCATTCTTTTAAGAAGTCCTAAAAAGCGTGTGGATGCTTTAAGTAAAGCCTTGAGCGACGTTGGTATTTCTTCTGTATTTGAAAATAACGAAGTTAACGTTGACTCTAAAGAAGTTCAACTTTTGGTTTCTCTTATAAAAGCAGTAAGCAACCCGCTTATTGATATTCCACTTATTTCGGTAATGCTTTCACCACTTTTTGGCTTTTCTGCCGATGAACTTGCAGAAATAAGGTTAATCAATAAAAAAAGTGATATTTATACTTGTCTTTTAGAGTATGCAAAAACAAATAAAAAAGCAGAATATTTTATAAGAAAACTCGATTTTTACAGAAACGTTTCTGCTTCTTACCCAGTTTACGATTTTGTTAAATTGCTAATAGATGATACTGCAATTACCGAAATATTTTTGTCAACCGATAACGGCGAAGAACGTTACAGAGCAATAAACAGTGTTCTTAAATGTGCCGAGAATTTCAGTTCCAATGGTCGTTATGGTCTTTCAAGTTTTATTCGTTATCTCGATTCAGTTATTGATAACAACGCTTTAACAAAA
The DNA here is from genome assembly GCA_045533655.1 of Acutalibacteraceae bacterium. GTDB lineage: Bacteria > Bacillota > Clostridia > Oscillospirales > Acutalibacteraceae > DTU089. The sequence goes on along the minus strand of JAZSIE010000003.1, from coordinate 172,873 downwards.
TCTAACGTTGCTGATTTTGGTGGCGTAAAGATTATGTCAATCCACAAAAGCAAGGGGCTTGAATTCCCGTTTGTTTTACTCTGTGATTGTGCAAAAAATTTCAATTTGAGTGATAGTTACGGTTCTCTTACTGTTTCACGTGAAGTAGGTTTAGGCGTTAAAATCAGAGACGATGAAAAATTTACAAGATATGGTACGCTCTCGTCATTTGCTGGTGAAAAAGCAATAAGACAAGGCGATATTTCAGAAGAGTTAAGAGTTCTCTACGTTGCCTTAACAAGAGCAAAAGAACACCTTGTTTTTGTTTGCTCAACAACAAGTAAAGCATCAAAAACAAGAATTGCACGTAGTCTTTATATGGATGATGAAAATAACAATAAATATCTTCATCCGTTTGAAGTGTATAAAGCAAAAAATTTGACAGAATGGATTTGTTCTGCTATGCTTTATCATAAAGATGCAAAAGAATTACGTGAATATTTCGGAGTGGAAACTACAACTCTTATTGACTCGCAGTTCGATTTAAAAGTTTTTATAACCGATATTAACGAAGCTGAAGAAACAGAAGTCGGGGAGGCAACAGAAACTGAATGCCCGGTCGATTACGAGTTGCTCGAAACTATTAAAGACAGGGCAGAGTACGTTTACCCTTACGATGAACTTTCAACTGTACTTGCAAAAATCAACGCTTCTTCAGTTGAAAATCATATTGCTTCAAGGTCTTTTTTTGCATCTAAAAAACCAAAGTTTTTAGAAAGTGAAATTACTGGTGCTACAAAAGGTACTGTTGTTCACAAATTCTTGGAACTTTGCGACTTCAAAAATGCAAATGAAAATTTAGACGAAGAAATTGACCGACTTAAATCAGAGTTTAAGTTATCTGAAACTGAAATATCTCTTATTGATAAAGAGAAAATTGCAGAATTTTTTAATAGCGATATTGCAAAGCGGCTTTTGAAAGCAGAAACAGTTTATAAAGAATATGAATTTTCTGTTTTTAAATCTGCCGGTGAATTTTATAAAGATTTACCGGAACATTTGAAGAACGAAAAAATCATTGTTCAGGGTAAATTTGACTGTGCATTTGTTGAAAGCGACGGAGCAGTTTTAATTGACTATAAAACCGATAAAATCACAGATGAAAATACGTTGGTTTCAATTTATAAAGGTCAACTCGACGTTTATAAATCTGCATTAGAAGAATGCACGGGCGTAAACGTAAAAGAAGTTTATCTTTATTCATTTAAGTTGGATAAGTTTATTCCAGTTAAGGAGTGATTCTATGAGTGGAAAAGCAATGAAAATTTGTTTTAGTATTATTGGTGTGGTTACTTTGTTTACGATTATAGTTGGTGTCTTGACTTATGAAAAAGAACCGACTATTGAAGACAAAGTAAACCTTGGTGCCGTTTTACAAGACGAAAATAAGGATAACTACTTTACTTCACCAGAAGGCAGATATTCTTTAAAAATTACGTCTGTTTATGAAACTGAACCGGACACAACCGACGAAAATGCTCCTAAAACAGATAGGGTAGTAGTTGTTATTTACGAGTATTCAAATGACGATATTGAATCAGGTCTCGTAATTACTCCTGCTCATTTCAGAGCGTATGATAGTTCGGGGAAAGAGTTAGAAATTTTCCCACAAGAAAACTTGTTTGAAGCGGGAGAAATAAGTACACTCGGTACTCACACTGCGAGCGTTGCATTCGCTATAAGTAACTCAGCAGATAATTACATCGAAGTTGACTACTACAATGACTTAGCATCAGTAACCCCAGACCTTATTTATGAAGGCGTTTGGAAATAATTCTTTTGGTTCTGACGAAAGTCAGGACCATTTTTCTGCCTTGACTATTTATTTTTTATAGATTATAATAATCACATCAAATCTCTGTGAGGTAAATTATGGATAAAAAATTAGTTGATATATTAAATCAGTATGATTTTAATGGTGAAATTAAAGAAATAAAACCTATTACAGTTGGTCATATTAACGATACTTTCGTAGTAGAATATAACGTAGATGGAAAAACTGAAAAATATCTTCTTCAGTGGATTAATCATAACGTTTTCAAAAAACCAATTGAAGTTATGGAAAACGTTGTTGGTGTTACTACGCATATTAAGGGGAAAATTGCAGAATCAGGTGGCGACACAGAACGTGAAGTTTTAACTGTTTTTAAAACTAAAGCTGGCGAAAACTACGCTTTGGCAGAAGATGGCGGTTGTTGGCGTGTTTATAATTTCGTTGACAATTCATATTCTTTAGATGGCGTAAGAAGTAGCGATGATTTTAAAATGGCGGCAATAGCTTTTGGTAACTTCCAGAAACAATTAGCCGATTATCCTATAGAAACTCTTAAAGATACAATTCCAAATTTCCACAATACTGTTTCAAGATTTAACGATTTTAAAGTTGCTCTTGAAGAAAATAAATCAGGTAGAAAAGACGAAGCAAAAGAAGAAATTGAATTCGTTTTAGCACGTGAAAAAGATTGCTCTGTTCTTGTTGATATGTTAAATAGTGGCGAGCTTCCTTTACGTGTTACTCATAATGATACAAAGCTTAATAACGTTCTTTTTGATAAAACAACAAATAAACCTCTCTGTGTTGTTGACCTTGATACTGTTATGCCAGGTAGTTCACTCTATGACTTTGGTGACAGTATTCGCTTTGGCGCAAATACAGGTGCAGAAGATGAAAAAGACCTTTCAAAAATCTCGCTTGATTTAGAACTTTTCAAAGCATACGTAGAAGGTTATCTTGAGTCAGCGGGTGATGCTCTCACAGAAAACGAAATTACATATTTACCATTCGCATCTAAACTTTTAACATTTGAATGTGGTATGAGATTTTTAGGCGATTTTTTAAATGGTGACGTTTATTTTAAAACTGAATATCCCGAGCACAATCTTGTTCGTGCAAGAACTCAATTTAAGTTAGTCTCTGATATTGAAATCAAATTTTCAGAGATGCAATCTATTGTAAATCAAGCAAAATCAACGCTTTAAAAACTTTTTTGAAAAAAGTTGAAATTTTTTGAAAAAAAGTGTTGACAAATTGGTTGCGATAGTGTATAGTATCTATCGTTGCGAGTGCAACGAAAGCAATGGGAGCATAGCTCAGCTGGGAGAGCATCTGCCTTACAAGCAGAGGGTCATAGGTTCGAGCCCTATTGTTCCCACCAAGAGGTGGCCCGGTAGTTCAGCTGGTTAGAACGCTAGCCTGTCACGCTAGAGGTCGACGGTTCGAGCCCGTTCCGGGTCGCCACTTCTTTTTGCCTCTGTAGCTCAGTTGGTAGAGCAGAGGACTGAAAATCCTCGTGTCGTTGGTTCGATTCCGACCGGAGGCACCATGGATGAGTTCATCCTCATGACTCATCCATTTGATTATGCGGATGTAGCTCATCTGGTAGAGCGCCACCTTGCCAAGGTGGAGGTAGCGAGTTCGAGCCTCGTCATCCGCTCCATTTTTTTATCTAAAAGTAAATATGGCGACATAGCCAAGTGGTAAGGCACGAGTCTGCAAAACTCTGATTCCCCAGTTCAAATCTGGGTGTCGCCTCCAAAAAATAAAGGACTTCGTAAGAAGTCCTTTGTTTTTTGTGTTTGTGTCCGCAAGGACACAACATCGTTTATCTGCTTTAGCAGATAACTTCATTTGAGTGAAGCTCAACTTCATTCCGCTTGCGGACACAAAACGAAGTTGCCTTACGGCAAATGAAGTGGCTACGCCAATGAAGTGTGCCTTCAGCACAATGAAGTTGCCCTTCGGGCAAACGGATTTTAATCGCACCAAATTGTAATTTTGTGTTATGTGTGATATAATTATCTTAATAAGTATGAATTTATGAAATTGTAGGGAGGCACAAAATGAAAGAGCAAATAGTTTTTGATGATTGGATATATAGATCTGAAACTACAGTAAAACAAAGAAAAAAAGATTATTTTATTTGTTTTGTACCTTTGTGGATTCTTGCTATTATATCTATATTAGGGATGTTTTTCTCATTGTATGCTATTATCCCTTTGGTATTAGCGATTTTTGTTAACATTGTATTGTTGTTTGAATATTGGAAAGTCAAAAACAATCATTTGATTATAACTAAAGAAGCTATTTATATAACTAATAGATTTAATGTAACAAAAAAACATTTATTAGATTACAAAAAGTGTTCATTAGAAATTAAAAAGTCTGTAAAAAGAGGTGGCGGGATATGGCTGAAATTCTACGACAAAAAAGGGACGCTTCTTTTAAAGTATGAAGATATGCTAAATAGTCCTACAATGTACGGTGGAAAATTATTGCCTTGGGGAGAAGCGATAAAGTCACTTCAAATACCAATTGTTGATAAAAATGATATATATAATTTATGGTAATAGGTTCATATTCAAGTATGCAGAATATTTGATAACTTCCAATTTGTTGATATTTTAACAACGGTTCTAAAGTGAGACGTACTCCCAAAAAATTCCTGTTCGCAAGAACAGGAATTTTTTTATCCATTGCGAAAGCAATGGTATATCATCAACGATAGCGTTGCTATCGTTGTATCTCATCAGTCCGTCAGGACTGCATATCATCACGCGTAGCGTGTATCAAAAAGCTTTCGCAATGATGATATACAACTTCTTACGAAGTTGATGATATGCAATTCCTTACGGAATTGATGATATACAATGCTTCGTATTGATTTTTTAGTGAACACCCGCACCCGATTGTAATTTCAGCTTATGTTTGTTATAATTATTTCGATAAATAATTTGTAGGTGAGTATATGAATAGCATAAATAAGACATTATATATCCCTTTGTATGGAAAATCGTATGTTAGCAAAAGGGGAATATTTCTTGATGATAAAAAAGCTGAAGAAATTTGGGAAGTGGAAGGATTTGAACTCAAAGGAAAATCCAAATCGAAGTGGCTTGCTTACTATATGGGTGCTCGCTCTGCTGTATTTGATGAATGGATAAAGCAACAAATGACAGAAATGCAGGATGCGGTTGTTATTCACATCGGTTGCGGATTAGATAGTCGTGTCATAAGAGTAGGAACCGAAAATCACAAATGGTACGATGTAGATTTTTCAGAGGTTATTGAAGAAAGAAAACGATACTATTCTGAATCTGACAACTATCGAATGATTGCAGGTGATGTGAGGGATGGCAATTGGCTGACAAGTATTCCTGAAAAGAAGTGTGCTATTGTTGTTATGGAAGGCGTGAGTATGTATTTGACTATTGAGGATATGCGAAACCTAACAGATAGTCTGTGTACTCATTTTGAAAAACTTTCACTTTTAGTGGATTGTTATACCTCTTTTGCTGCAAAAATGTCTAAGCACAGAAATCCGATAAATGATGTGGGTGTAACCGAGGTTTATGGGATAGACGAGCCCCAAGATTATCAAAGCGAGAAACTTGCCTTTGCAAAAGAACGCACAATGATACCTCAAAAGTACATAGACGAATTAAAAGGATTTGAAAGATTTGTTTTCGCAAATCTTTATGCAGGTAGTTTTTCTAAAAAGCTGTATCGATTGTTTGAATATAGAAAAGTGTAAAACCAATTTGTTGAGCGTTTTATCTAATATTGACTAATATAAAAAATATGATGATAAAATGAAAGGAGCAAATATTATGACCAAATTTGATAACAGTGAATTTGAAAAATATAAGTCTGAAGTTAAAGAAAAATGGGGCGAAACTGAAGCATACCGCCAATATGAAGAGAATACCAAGAATTATTCTGAAAAGAAGTGGAATGACCTCTCTGAAGGCATGGAACACATTATGGCAGAGTTTGCACTCTGTATGAAAAAGGGGAGTCCTGATTCCGATGAAGCCCAAAACCTTGTGAAGATGCTTCAGAACCATATTACTGAGAATTACTATCTTTGTACCAATGAAATTTTGTCAGGTCTTGGTCAGATGTACGTTGGGGATGAACGTTTTAAAAGCAATATTGATAAGCACAGCAGTGGTACAGCGGAGTTTATCTCTAAAGCAATTGAAGTTTATTGCACATTAATAAATTGACAAAATTCGCATATTGTGTTATATAAATCATAGGGGTGGTTTTTATGAAATTCAAATTTAACGTTAACATAACACAAGAAGATTATATTGAATTAAATAGAATTGTAATGACTGAGACACCTGCGGGTAAAAAATCAAGCAAAATTTCAAACTTGGTTTTTATTGCGGTTTGTGTAATATTAGTTTTATTTACTTTAGTAACATCAAAGTTTTCAGGTGAGGGTTTTATTGTAACTGGTGTTCTTATTATTGCTTTTCTTTTAGTCCATTTAACTTTAAATAAAACAATTACCAATCTTGCTGTAAAAGGAACAGTTAAATCGTTAACTAAGATAAAAGGTAAACTACCATATTCCGAGCATTCTGTTCTTGAGTTTTACGACGATGTTTTTGTTGAAATTACAGACGATAACAAAACCGAGACTAAATATTCTGCTATTGAAAACGTTATTGTTAACGAGAATATGGTTATACTTTTAATTAATTCATTGCAAGGTTACATTGTACCAACACGTAGTTTTGAATCATTTGAGCAAAAGAATTCTTTAGTTGAGTTCTTAAATGCAAAAACCCAAAAATAAAAATCTTGATTTGTGTGTTTTATAAGACGTAAGGAGTGATTTTATGAGGTTTAAATTTGATGTTAACAAGACAGATAAAGATTATACAAATTTTGTTGTTTTTACTAATACCAAAACAAAGGTTGGTAAAACATATGACCTGATTCTAAGAATAATAATTATCGTTTTGTTTGGTGGTATGTTTTTAGCCTCAATTATAAAAGAATCGTTTGATGTTAAAGCGGTGATTTTTTATGCTTTATATTGGTTGGTTCCAGCGGTTATTTTGCAAATTACAATACGACTTATTTTTATTTTAGGAGTAAAATTACTTTGTTTTGCTTTGGTTAAGGGTAAAGGGAAAAAACCATATACAGTTTCAGAAGTTTTAGAGTTTTATGACGATTATATAATTCAAACCGAGCAGTATGTAAAAACAGAGATTCAATATCCAATTTTTGAATCTGTTTACGTTGTGGAGGGTAAAGGTGTTTGTCTTAATGTTAGTAAAGGGCAGTCACAAACGATACCAGACCATTGTTTTACTTCACCTGAACAGAAAAAAGAGTTTGTTGAATTCATAAAAACAAAATGCTCTAACGTTGTTTATTATAAATAAGTATTCTAAAAATATTAAAACGAGTGTAATTTAACTTCAAATTACACTCGTTTTTTTTACGCTCTATTCACAAATTTACTCTTTACTTTTTTACCTATATATAGTAAAATATAATGTGGAATATTTATATGCATTTGTCGTGTGAAAACAAGTGCAAAAAGGAGTTGTATTTATGGAGTTAAAGTACAAAAGAGTGCTTCTCAAATTAAGTGGTGAAGTGCTTTCTGGTGACAAAGGTCACGGCTTTGATTTTAACGTTATGAACAATATCTGTTCTGCAATCAAAGAAGTTGTTGATGCTGGTGCCGAAGTAGGTATTGTTGTTGGTGGCGGTAACTTCTGGCGTGGTCGTTCAAGTGGCGATATGGACAGAACCAGAGCAGATAGCATTGGTATGCTTGCAACTGTTATGAATTCATTGGCTTTACAAGAAACGTTCTTACAGTTAGGTATAGATGCTCGTGTTCAATCTGCAGTAGAGATTACTGGTGTTGTTGAAACGTTCAATAAAGATAATGCAGTAAGACATTTTGAAAAGGGCAGATTAGTTATCTTTGCCGGTGGCACTGGTAATCCATTCTTCTCAACAGATTCAGGTGCGGCATTAAGAGCGGCTCAGATTGGTGCCGACGTTCTTTTAAAAGCAACAAACGTTGACGGTATTTATGATAAGGACCCTAACAAATTCAGCGATGCAGTTAAATTTACCGAGATTTCTCATAACGAACTTTTAGAAAGACATCTTAAGGTTATGGATACAGCGGCTGCGGCTCTCTGTCAGGAAAATAATATTCCTATTCTCGTGTTTAACCTTAACAATCCCCAGAATATTGCTAAAGCAATGTCTGGCGAAAACGCTGGAACAATTGTTAAATAATATTGTTAAATAAAATATGAAATACATAAAATAAATTTACGGAGGCTTTTATTATGGAAACAATTTACGCTAACACAAAAGAAAGAATGGAAAAATCAATTTCTTCATTAAAATATGAATACAACTCAATCAGAGCGGGCAGAGCAAACGCTGCTATTCTCGACAAAGTTTTAGTTGACTACTACGGAACACAAACCCCTATTAATCAGATGGCTGCTATTTCAGTTCCAGAAGCAAGAATTCTTGCAATTCAACCTTGGGATGCATCTGCTTTATCACTCATCGAAAAAGCAATTTTAGCTTCAGATATCGGAATCAACCCATCAAACGATGGTCACACAATCCGTCTTGTTTTCCCAGCACTCACAGAAGAAAGAAGAAAGCAGTTAAGCAAAGACGTTTCAAAAATTGCTGAAGACTCTAAAGTTGCAGTTCGTCAGATTCGTCGTGATTCAATAGAAAAAGTAAAAACAATGAAAAAGAATTCTGAAATCACAGAAGATGACCAGAAAAAAGCAGAAGAAAAATTACAGAAAATCACAGATGAATTCGTTAAGAAAATTGATGATATCTGTGCTGCAAAAACTGCAGAAATTCTTGAAATTTAAGTTTAGGTTGAAATATGGAAACTAAAAAATTTGAAGTTTTACCAAGACACATCGGCTTTATTATGGATGGTAACGGCAGATGGGCTAAAAACCAAGGCTTAAAGCGTGGTGAAGGTCACATCGCCGGTGCAAAAGTCTTTAAAACAATAGGCGAATATTGTGCCGATTTAGGTATTGAGTGTGTAACGTTTTACGCTTTTTCTACTGAAAACTGGTCAAGACCAGAAGAAGAAGTTAACGGTCTTATGGACTTGTTTATTGATTATTTAATTGATGGCGATGCTCGTTTAGAAGAAAACAAAGAGCGTCAGATGAAATTGAAATTTATCGGTGAACGAGAAGGTCTACCAGAAGAACTTTTAGAGCTTATAGAAAAAGCGGAAAGAGAAACAAAAGATTATAATAAAATTACCGTTAATATCGCTCTTAACTATGGTGGTAGGGCAGAACTCGTTCATTCTGTCAAGGCTATTGCCGAAAAGGTTAAAAGTGGCGAAATTTCAGTTGATGATATTAACGAAGATTTAATTTCACAAAACATCTACACAGCGGGTCAACCTGACCCCGATATTATTGTAAGACCAAGCGGTGAATACAGACTTTCTAACTTCTTAACCTGGCAGTCTGCTTATTCAGAATTTTGGTTTTCAGATATTTTATGGCCTGATTTTACAACAGATGACGTAGATGCAGTTTTAGAAGATTTTCAGAAACGTCACAGACGTTTTGGTGGTGTCTGATTTACAGAAATTATTATATTTTCTATTTTGAGAGTGGGTTTTAAATGAAACAGAGAATAATTACTGGCTTGATTTGTGCAGTGCTTTTTATAGGTTGCTTATTTTTAATGGATACAATTGTTTTTGCTTTGGTACTTTCACTTATGGCGGCTATTGCAGTCCACGAAGTAGAAAAAGCAGTTAATTTAAAAAATATGCCTATAATGATTTTAAGTCTTGCACTTTCAGTAGCAATACCGATTTTAGTGCATTTTAATATAAGTGTGCCGATTGCTGCGGTAGGTGGCATTTATGTAGTTTTAGTATTTATATTTATGCTTCTCCAGTTTGAAAAGACCAAGTTTGAAGAAGCAGTTACCGCAATTTTCGCTTCAGTAGCAATTCCTTATTCATTCTCATTATTACTTGCATTCCGTGACATAAACGAACGTTTCTCATCATATACCAAAATAGACGGCATTTTCCTTATTCTTTTCGCTTGTTTCTGTGCTTGGCTTACCGATATTTTCGCTTACTTTGTTGGTAGCAAATTCGGTAAACGTAAACTTTGCCCTAAAATAAGTCCTAAAAAGAGTGTTGAAGGTGCAATTGGTGGCGTTGTAGGTGCAGTTTTGTTAAACGTTGCTTTACTTTTCGTATTCAAGAAATTCTTCTTTGAAGGTGAAACAGGTTTATCATACGTTTCTGTAATTTTAATGAGCGTTTGCCTTTCTGTTATAAGTATGTTTGGCGACCTTGCCGCATCTACTATTAAAAGAAATTTTGGTATAAAGGATTTTGGCAAACTTCTTCCGGGTCACGGTGGCATTATGGACAGATGCGACAGTTTACTTTTCGTTTTACCAGTCCTTTATTCGTTAGTTTACATAATAAACCTTTTTTGAGATAAAATAACATAGATATGAAAACTATTAATTTATTAGGTTCAACAGGTTCTATTGGCGTTCAGAGTTTAGACGTTGCAAGGGCTCGTGGCTACAAAGTCGAAGCACTTGCGGCATTCTCTGACGTAGAAAAAATAGAACAACAAATAAGAGAATTTAAACCAGAATATGCCGCATTAGTTGATGAAAAAGCGGCAAATGATTTAAAGTTGAGAGTAAAAGATACTAATACAAAAGTGCTTTCTGGTATGGAAGGCGTTACTTTTTGTGGTGCTGAAGCTAAAGGTGAAATTACTCTTAACTCTGTTGTTGGTATGGCGGGTTTAGGTCCCACAGTTGAAGCAATCAAAGCTAAAAAAACTATTGCTCTTGCCAATAAAGAAACACTTGTTGCCGGTGGTAGATTAGTTACTGATTTGGCAAAAGAATATGGTGTTTCTATTCTTCCCGTTGATAGTGAACATTCTGCAATTTTTCAATGCCTTTTAGGTGCACCTACTAACAAAGCGTTAAAAAGAATTATTTTAACTGCTTCGGGTGGTCCATTCTTTGGCAAAACAAAAGAAGAATTAAAAAATGTTACTTTAAAAGATGCCTTGAAGCATCCAAGCTGGTCAATGGGACAAAAAATTACCATAGACAGTGCTACAATGTTCAATAAAGGGCTTGAACTTATTGAAGCGGTTTGGCTTTTCTCAGTTTCACCCGATATGATTGACATTGTTGTTCATAGAGAAAGTATTGTTCATTCGCTTATTGAGTATGACGATAATTCAGTTATTGCGCAGTTAGGTCATCCCGATATGCGTTTGCCAATACAATTTGCTTTGACTTATCCTGAACGCTTTGAGTCACCAGAAAAGCAACTTGATTTATGGGAAGTGGGTAATCTTACTTTCTATAAACCTGATTACGAAAACTTTCCTTGTATGGATATTTGTAAAGATGCAATAAGAGTAGGTGGGTTAATGCCTGCCGCTGTAAACTGTGCTAATGAAGAAGCAAACCTTTTATTCAGACAAGGCAAAATTTCATTTAATGATATTCCACGTCTTATAAAAGAAGCTTCAGCTACATTAAAAAATAATCAGAACTATTCATTACAAGAGGTTTTTGATACAGACGTTTTAATGCGTGAGACGGTCAGAGAATTAGCAAATATTTAGTGAGGTGTTTGTTATAAATATCGCAGATACTTTTTTAGCAGTTTGGGGCAACGTGTGGCCTTATTTAGTTGCAATTTTACTTTTTGGCGTTATTATTGCAATTCACGAATTTGGTCATTTCTTCTTTGCTAAATTATTTAAAGTAAAAGTTAATGAATTTGCTCTTGGTATGGGACCTGTCCTTTTCAAAAAGAAAATAGGCGAGACTCAATATGCACTTCGCCTTTTACCAATAGGTGGTTTTGTTAGTATGGAAGGTGAAGACTCCGAGAGTGATGACGAAGGTGCGTTCAATAAAAAGAAACCGTATCAGAGATTTATAATTGTTGCCGCTGGTGCTATTTTAAATCTTATTTTAGGTGTTATTGTCGTTAGTGTTTGCCTTTCAATGCAAGACCTTGTTGGCACAAGAGAAGTTCACAGTTTCCACGAGAATGCAATCAGTTGTGAATATGGTCTCAAGGCAGGGGACGAGATTATTAAAATTAATAATACTCACATATATTCAAGCCGTGGTATTAGTTTTAATATGGTACGTGATACTGACAATAAACTTGATATTACAGTTATCCGTGAAGGTAAGCAAGTTGAATTAAAAGACGTTGAATTCAGACAATTCGAGTACGAAGGCAGACAATATATTGAGCAGGATTTTTATATCGTAGGTGTTGAGCACACTGTTTTTAACGTTGCTAAAACTTCTATACTTGATTCTGCATCAATTGTGCAAATGGTTCGTTTAAGCCTTGTTGACCTTTGTACTGGTAAATATGGTATGAAAGACGTGTCAGGTCCTATCGGTACAATTTCTGCAATAGCAGATTCAACTGCACAAGGTCCGACTACTAAAGATAAACTTTTTACAGCACTCACACTTCTTTCATATATAACAATAAACGTTGGTGTGTTTAATCTTCTTCCTGTGCCTGCACTTGACGGTGGTAGATTATTCTTCATATTTATTGAAATGATAAGAAGAAAACCAATTAACCCTAAAAAAGAAGGTATTATTCATACAGTTGGTTTGGTTTTATTACTTTTGTTTATGGCAATCGTTTCTATAAGCGATATTATTAAAGTATTTTAGGATAGTGAAAAATTATGGCTCAACGAGTTTCAAGACAAGTAAAAATCGGCAATAAAGTAATTGGTGGCGGTGCACCGGTTTTAGTTCAGTCTATGCTTAACGTACCGAGTGAAGATTACGAAAAGAATTTAGAGCAGACTCTTGCTTTAGAAAAAGCGGGTTGTGAAATTGTCAGAATGGCAGTGCCAAATCTTGAAGCGGTTAAAGTTCTCGGTAAATTGAAAGAGAATACGTCTGTCCCACTCGTTGCTGACATTCATTTTGATTATAAATTAGCGTTAGAAAGTCTTGAAGCAGGTGTCGATAAAGTAAGAATTAACCCTGGTAATATCGGCGATTTTTCTAACGTTGAAAAGGTTGCGAATGCTTGTGCTAAAAGAAACGTACCAATAAGAATTGGCGTTAATTCTGGCTCTGTTGAAAAAGATTTGTTATTAAAATACGGTGGTGCAACACCAGAAGCAATGGCAGAAAGTGCATTCCGTCATATTGAACTTTTAGAAAAATGTGATTTTTATAATACAGTTGTTTCAATTAAATCTTCTGACGTAACAAAAATGGTTAAAGCATACAGATTAGTCGCTGAAAAATGCGATTACCCATTACATTTAGGCGTTACCGAAGCGGGTACAGAGCGTGGTTCTCTTATAAAATCTTCAATTGGTATCGGTTCACTTCTTTTAGATGGTATCGGTGACACTATCCGTGTGTCTATTACTGACACACCAGTTAAAGAAGTTTATGCTGGTTTTGATATTTTAAAAGCACTCGAGTTACGTGTTGAAACTCCAAGAATAGTTTCTTGCCCTACTTGTGGCAGAACAAAAATAGATTTAGTTTCACTTGCAAACGAAATTGAACAAGCGGTAAAGGATATTAAAAAGCCTATTAAAATTGCAGTAATGGGTTGTGCAGTTAATGGCCCTGGTGAAGCAAAAGAAGCAGATATCGGCGTTGCTGGTGGCGTAGGCGAAGGTCTTATATTTAAAAAAGGCGAAATATTGAGAAAAGTGAATGAAAAAGATATAGTTAGTGAATTATTAAAGGAAATCGAAAAAATATGAGCAATTTATTTTTAGATGTATTCGGGGAGTATATAAGCGAACCGAAATACAGGGAAATGTTGAAAGATACAACGTTTTCAGATTTATATATACATAAAGAAGATTTGAAACTTACTGCAAATCTTCATTTTAAAGAATTTAAGAATATTATGTGTCTTAAAGCAACTGCGAATGAAATAAAAATTGCTTTAAGATTTAAAACGGTAGAATTCAATTTCTTTTTACCACCAGAAGCATTAGATTACAGTTGTTTTCCAATGCTTTTAAAGGTGTTAAAAGTTAACGTTCCTCAAACAAACGGATTTTTAGATAATTCAGAGTATACTTACGAAGATGATACTTTAACAATCAAGTTTTTATCTGGTGGTTGCGATATATGTAAAAACGCTGCGGCAGATACATTTTTAGAAAATTATATATTTGAGCACTTCAATAAAAAAATAACTGTTAACCTTGAAGGCGAAAACAGTTCAATGGATGATTTTATTAAAAGGCAAGAAGAAATTGATGCTGTAAATAATCCTGTTGTTGATTTATCTCAACCTAAAGAAAGAAGAATTATTGAAGGAATACCACTCTATTTAGAAACTGCTACACCAATTTTTGGTCAGGCTATTAAAAAAGACCCTGTAAGTATGAAAGAAATTTCTGCGGAAGATGGCGAAGTCGTTGTCTGGGGTGACGTTTTTAAATTAGAAAGTAAAGAAACTAAAGATGGTAAACGTCTTATAATTGAATTTAACATTACAGACTACACTTATTCTTATGGTGTTAAATTCTTTGATGAAAAAGAAAATTTAGAGTCTCTTAAAAATAAACTTAAAGAAGGCTTAACAGTCTTAATTCGTGGTACAATTATTTATGACGATTATAAAAAAGACTACATAATCCGTCCGAGAGCGATGTCCACAGTTCAGAAGTTTGAAACTACTGACGATGCAGAAGAAAAGAGAGTTGAACTTCATCTTCACACCAATATGTCCGCTATGGATGCTATGAGTAGTGCAAAGTCATTAGTTAAACGAGCAATAAGCTGGGGGCATAAGGCAATTGCTATTACAGACCACGGTTGTGTACAAGCATTCCCGGAAGCGTGTAACACAGCAAAAGGTTCGGGTATTAAAATCATTTATGGTTGTGAATGTTACCTTGTAGATGATTATAATTCCGACGGTACTAAAAAAGACGTTGAAGAAATTAAAAAATCACAGAGTTATCACTGTATTTTACTCGTTAAAAATACAGTTGGTTTAAAAAATCTTTATAAACTCATTTCTGCTTCTAACTTAGAGTATTTCTATAAAAGACCAAGAATGCCAAAAAGTCTTATTGAAGAACACAGAGAAGGTCTTATTATTGGTAGTGCTTGTGAAGCGGGTGAACTTTATAGCGCATTCCTTCAGCGAAAATCTCCTGAAGAACTTATTGAAATTGCATCATTTTACGATTACCTTGAAATTCAACCAAATGGTAACAATAGTTTTATGATTACTAAAGATGACGATGAGTATGAAAGAGTCAACTCATTTGCAGATTTGGAGCAGATTAACCGTGAAATTATTGCTTTGGGTGATAAATTAGGTAAGAAAACAGTTGCTACTGGTGACGTTCACTTCTTAAATGAAGGCGACGCTAAATTCAGAGCAATTTTACAAGCAGGGCAAGGCTATAAAGATGCAGATAATCAGGCACCACTCTACTTTAAAACTACAAAAGAGATGTTAGATGATTTTGCATACTTAGGTGAAGAAACTGCAAAAGAAGTTGTTGTTACAAATACAAATCTTATTGCTGATATGATTGAACCAGATATCTTGCCAATTCCACAAGGTACTTTTAACCCTGACGTTAAAGATGCCGAAGAAGATTTGACTAAATGTTGTTGGGACAGAGCAAGAGAATGGTATGGTGACGACTTACCAGAAGTTGTATCAAGTCGTCTTGAAAAAGAACTTCAATCTATTATAAAGAACGGTTTTGCTGGTCTTTATATGATTGCAAGACTTCTTGTTAAACATTCAGAAGAATGCGGTTATTACGTTGGTTCCCGTGGTTCTGTTGGTTCTTCATTTGTTGCTATTATGGCGGGTATTTCAGAAGTTAATCCGCTTCAACCACACTACCGTTGTCAGAAATGCCGTTATACAGAATTCTTTTTACACGGTGAAGTTGGTTCAGGTTTTGACTTGCCACCTAAAAATTGCCCTGAATGTGGCGAACCGCTCTATCGTGATGGTCACGAAATTCCATTTGAAACTTTCCTTGGTTTCTTTGGCGATAAATCACCCGATATCGACCTTAACTTTGCTGGTGAATATCAGAGTCAGTCGCACAGATTTACTGAAGAATTGTTCGGTAAAACTCACGTGTTCAAAGCGGGTACAATTTCAGGTGTTGCCGAAAAAACTGCTTATGGTTACGTTAAAAAATATCTTGACGAACGTGGTCTTACGTACACAAAAGCCGAGATTGACAGATTAACGTTAGGTTGTACGGGCGTTAAAAGAACAACTGGTCAGCATCCTGGTGGTATGGTTGTTGTTCCTAACGTTTATGACGTTGAAGATTTTACACCGGTACAGCATCCTGCAGAAGATAGTTCAAAGGGTATTATTACAACTCACTTTGACTTTAACTCTATGCACGATACGCTCTTAAAACTCGACGAACTCGGGCACGATGTTCCTACGATTTATAAACATCTTTATGACCTTACAGGTGTCGACGTTATGGAGATTGATATAAGTGACAGAAAACTTTACGAACTCTGTACTTCACCAGAGCCATTAGGTGTTACTGAAGAAGATATTTTATGGCCTACCGGTACGCTTTCTATTCCTGAAATGGGTACAGATTTCACCAAAGGAATGCTCTTAGAAGCAAGACCGCAGACCTTTGCAGACTTAATTCAGATTGCAGGTCTTTCACACGGTACAGACGTGTGGCTTGGTAATGCCCAGGAGCTTATTAAAGCGGGTACTTGTACAATTTCAGAAGTTATCGGTACTCGTGACAGTATTATGGTTTATTTAATGCACTGTGGTCTCGAACCTAAAGATGCATTTAATATAATGGAAACTGTTCGTAAAAAGAATAAGTATTTAACACCAGAAATGATTGAGATTATGAAATCTCACGAAGTTCCACAGTGGTATATTGAATCTTGCGATAAAATTCAATATATGTTCCCTAAAGCACACGCCGCCGCGTATATTATCGCATCATTAAGACTTGCATGGTTCAAGATTTACTATAAACTTGAGTATTACTGTGCATATCTTACAGTGCGTGGTGGTGACGTTGATGCAGAGTCAATGTCAAAAGGTAAAGATGCCGTTAAAATGCTTCTTAAATCAATAGAAGCAAAAGTCAAAGAAGGTACCGCTTCTAATGTTGAAAAAGACAGGCAGACAATTATGATGATTGTTCACGAAGCAATGGCACGTGGCGTTGAGTTTTTACCTATTGATATTTATAAATCTACCGCTCATTCTTACGTTCCTGAAGATGGTAAAATAAGAATGCCGTTTGCGGCATTACCTGGTGTAGGTGAAGCCGCCGCAGAACAACTTGCTAACGCAAGAAATGACGGTGGACCAGAATTCTCTTCAATTGAAGATTTTGAAGACAGAGCAAGAGCGGGTAAATCTACAATTGAAATTTTAAGAAAATGTGGTGCTTTTGGTGATTTACCCGAAAGTGACCAGATGTCATTATTTTAGTTTATAATTTAAGTTTATATAGGAGTGTGTTTATTATGGCAATCGGTTCAATGATAGCAGGCGGTGTTGGTATTGCTGCTGCGGCTGGTGTAGGTATCAGTATGTTAAGAGCGGCTACTACTTACAAAGCAAAACCAATGAAAGATTTGGATGGCTATCCAGATGAAAAAGCAGATGTTGAGAGATACATAAACAATCTTTCAAAAGCAATTCAGATTCCAACAATTTCAAATTTCAATGACGATTTGGTTGATTGGTCAAAGTTTGATGAATTCCACGCTTTTTTAGAAGAAGCATATCCACTTATTCATTCAAAACTTGAAAAGACAATTATCTCAAAGAAGAGTCTTGTATTTCATTGGAAGAGTGCTCACCCTGAAAAAGAGCCAATTTGTATGCTTGCTCACCAGGACGTTGTTCCAGTTTCAAAAGGTACAGAAGAAGACTGGACTTACCCGGCATTCAGCGGTACAGTAGCAGACGGCTTCGTTTGGGGCAGAGGTGCACTCGATATTAAAAACCACCTTATAGGTGTTATGGAAGCAGTTGAAACACTTCTTGAAGAAGGTTACGTTCCAGAAAGAGACGTTTATCTTTGCTTTGGTCATAACGAAGAAGTTATGGCAGAAGGTACACATTCAGGTGCTTACTGCATTATGGAATACTTCAAAGAAAAGGGCATTAAGCTCGATAGCGTAATTGACGAAGGTGGTGCAATTCTTCCTGTTAACGTTAAAGGCGTTATCAATAAGAAATTAGCAGGTGTTGGTGTTGCTGAAAAAGGTCACGTTGACTTTGAAATTTCTACGTTTGCAAAAGGTGGTCACTCATCACAACCACCAAAGCACACTGCTTTAGGCAGACTTGCAAAAATTATTTGCAAACTTGAAAATAATCAGTTTAAAGAAGAAATTACACCAATGATGTCAGCATTATTTACTGAAATCGGTAAAAATACAACTTACCCGGTAAGATGCGTAATGTGTAATGTTCCAATCTTAAAACCATTAATCAGAAAGATTATGATTCAGATTCCACCAGCAGCTTGTATGACAAGAACAACAACTGCTGTTACAATGGCAAGTGGTAGCCCTGCACCAAACGTGCTTCCACAAAAGGCTACAATTAACGTTAACCTTAGAATTATGCCAGGTCAGACTATTGAAACTGTTGAAGCACACCTTAAAAAATGTGCTGGTAAAGATGCTGAAGTAAAATTAGTTAAAGGTAATAACCCTTCAAAAATTTCTCCAACAGATTCAAGAGCATTCAAAACAATCGCTAAAATCTGTAAATCAATGGATGAAGACAATATTATTGCTCCATATCTTGTTATGGGTGGTACAGACTCACGTCAATACGAACCAGTTTGCGATAATATCTATCGTTATTCTCCATTCCCAGTTTCAACAGAACTTCTTTTAACTACTCACGGTACAAACGAAAGAATTCCTGTTTCAGCATTAGGCGACGGCGTTGTGTTCTTTAAACGTTACATAAAGGAATTAACTCGTGATTGATAAAATGCAGAATGCAGAGTGCAGAATGCAGAATTTCGGGTCTGCGACGCTATAATAATTAGTGTTTCGCTTTTTACAGGTGATTTTATGACTGAGAAAAAATCAAGAAAAATCCGAAAAATATTATTCAGGATATATGTTGCTATTACGTCGATACTTGCATTTTTGTTTATTGGTTTGGTAATTTCGTTTTTTATTGATTTTGACCAACCGCAAGAAGAACCAAAAGAAAAAACGCTTGTTTACGACTTTTCAATTTTTGATAATCAATTTGTTGAAAATCAGAATGCAAAGTATCAAGATGCGGAAGTTCGTTTTCTTAATGAAATAGGTTATATTAATGATAATAAATATAATGTAACTCGTAGTTCGTATTCTGCTTATGAAAGTCGTGTTTTCTGGAGAGTAGATTTATCAAAACTTATTTTGTGTTATACTATTGATGATGTTAATATATATTCATCAAATGGCGAGTTAGATAACGATATTCTTATTGTAAATAGAAATAATGAAAACTACTTCTTAGTCAAAGGTAATATTTTACAACAATATAATTACGAAATTGATGATTTTAATATTTTGGAATGTTCCGATCCTGATATCGTAAGTTATCAGAAAAAATTATGGGAAGATCACTTGAGTAATAGGTATTTAATAACTACAGTTTGTTCATCAGAATTACCAGAGTATGTGTCATTTTAATTAAAAAATCATCCAGAATTGATTTATAGTTTTTCATATTTCAAATTCGATGATTTTTATTGTTCACCTTATTCATACACAAGACGTACTGGCGCAGAAATCCCCGAAGATTTATTAAATTAAAAAAAGTTCTATCGTTTTCATAAACTGAAAATGATAGAACTTTTTGTTTTTATAAACTAATAATTATAATCAAACGCGTAGCGTTTCCAAAATTCTGCATTTTGAATTCTGCATTCTGCATTTAATGAAATAATTGCTTCGCAATTATTTCATTAAGCCATTCGCAACGCACCAGTCGTGGAAAGACTTGAGTGAACGAAGTCTTGCGCTTGAAAGGGTAGTGTCAGTACGGTTGTACCAGTTGAATGTATCAACACCCTGAAGTCTAATGAGTTCTTTAGCAGAAGCGTTGAAACCGCTGTCAATAGCGTTATCAAGAAGAATAATTTCGTTGTAGCGTTGTTCTGCGAGTTTCATATCGCCTGAAACAAATGCTTCGTGGAATCTCTGGAAGAATGCACCGCCACAAGAAGTAGGTGTAGCCATAACGCCACGAGCACCAGCTACGTAAGAGTCCCAAAGGAATGGCATATTTGCCTGAATGATTGTTGACTCGTATTTATTATCAATTTTATCTTTGATACCTTCAAATGTACTTGTTGTATCTTTGATACCCCAGATTTTGCCTGTTTTAGCAAGTTCGCCGTATGCTTTACCACTCATTAAGTGTGGTCTGAAGCCTGGGAATTCATAAAGGAAAACGGGGAGAGAGGCAACGTCTAAAAGTTTTGTTATGTAGTCAACAATTTTGTCGTCATCGTCGCCAAGACCTTTAGTTGTAAGAACGAGACCATCAACACCAGTCTGTTCCATTTTTTTGATTTCTTCAATGTTGCCTTCAAGTGTTTCTTCAATGTTAGCAGTAGCAACAATTGTTGTGTTACCTTTGTGTTTTGCAGTGAGTGTTGCGAGTTTAAGTCTTTCTTCAAGAGTTAATTTAGTCATTTCTGAACTACCGCAAACTGCAAAGAGATGGTCAACACCTTGTGAAACCTGCCACTCTGTGTATTTTTCATAAGTAGCGTAGTCAATTGTTCTATCCTCAAAATAAGGAGTGAGCATAAGGGAATAAATACCGTCTTTGTTTTCTTTAGTTAACTGTGCCATTTTTTAGGACTTCCTTTTTTATGTATTTTTATATAGTTATATAGGGCTGTACCTTTCGGGACAGCCCTTTAAAATTAACTTATTGAACGTTTTTCTTGAGAGTAGCAAGTTCTTCCTTGAGTATAGGTGGAATTTTATCGCCGAATTTAGCGTAGAATTCTTCAATACCTTTAGCATCTTCTTGCCAGAGTTCTTTTTCAACTTCAAGAATGCTCTTGAGTGAATCAAGTGTAACTTCACCTTCAAGACCTTCAATGTTGATGTCTTCTGCGTTAGGAATAAAGCCGATTTCTGTTTCTTTAGCGCCAACTTTGCCTTCGCAACGGTCAATAATCCAGTCGAGAACACGAAGGTTGTCACCGAAACCAGGCCACATAAAGTTGCCTTCATCATCTTTACGGAACCAGTTAACGTTGAAGATTTTTGGTGCTTTGTCAGCATCAAGAGTCTTACCAATGTCAATCCAGTGTTGCCAGTAGTCAGCCATATTGTAACCGCAGAATGGTAACATAGCCATTGGGTCACGACGAACAACACCAACTGCACCAGCTGCAGCAGCAGTTGTTTCAGAAGCCATAATTGAACCAACGAATACACCGTGATTCCAGTCACGTGATTGGTAAACAAGTGGAGCAAGTTTTGCACGTCTGCCACCGAATACAATTGCTGAAATCGGCACACCGTTTGGATTTTCAAATTCAGAGCTTAAGCATGGGCAGTTAACTGCAGGTGCTGTGAAACGGCTGTTTGGATGAGCACCTTTTTCTTCGCTTGTCTGACCATTCCAAGGATTACCTTTCCATTCAATAGCATTTGCTGGTGGATTCTTATCAAGACCTTCCCACCAAACTGTGTTGTTGTCAAGGTTATGAGCAACGTTTGTGAAGATTGTACCTTCTTTAGTTGTTGCAAGAGCATTAGGGTTAGATTTTTCGTTAGTACCAGGAGCAACGCCAAAGAAACCATTTTCTGGGTTGATAGCGTAAAGTCTGCCGTCTGGACCTTTTCTAATCCAAGCAATATCGTCACCAACGCACCATACTTTGTAGCCTTTTTTCTGGTAACTTTCTGGTGGAATAAGCATAGCAAGGTTTGTTTTACCGCAAGCAGATGGGAAAGCAGCACAGATATATTTAACTTCGCCCTTTGGATTCTGAATACCAAGAATGAGCATGTGTTCAGCCTGCCAGCCTTCTTTCCAACCTTGGTAAGAAGCAATACGAAGAGCAAAGCATTTTTTACCGAGAAGAACGTTTCCGCCGTAACCTGAGTTAACTGAAATAATTGTGTTATCTTGTGGGAACTGGCAGATATATCTCTTTTCTTCATCAATAGAGCAACGGCAGTGAAGACCACGAACCCAGTCATTGCTATCGCCGAGAACGTCTAAAACGTCTTTGCCAACTCTTGTCATAATAACCATGTTAAGAACAACGTAGATTGAGTCAGTAAGTTCAATACCAATTTTTGCAAATGGTGAACCAACAGGACCCATTGAGTAAGGAATAACGTACATTGTTCTGCCTTTGTAACTGTCACGAGCTATATCGTAAAGCATTGTGTATGCTTCAGAAGGGTCCATCCAGTTGTTTGTAGGACCAGCAGCTTCTTTAGTAGGAGCACAAATAAAAGTACGGCCTTCAACACGAGCAACGTCGTTAACTGCAGTTCTGTGAAGGTAGCAGTCAGGAAGAAGTTCCTGGTTGAGTTTAATGAGTTCGCCTGTAGAACAAGCAGTAGCTCTTAATTCTTCAATTTGTTCTTTTGAACCATCAATCCAGACAATTTTATCTGGTTTTACAAGTTCTACTTTCTCGTCAATCCAAGAAAGAACGCTTTTGTTTGTTGTTAATGCGGACATTGTAAATACCTCCTGTGAAAATTAGTTTTTCACCAAATTTATACATTTAACATTCTACACTATTTAAAGTCAAATTTCAATAGAAAAGGTTAAATATTTATTACAATTATTTATATTATTTAATATATTTATTTGTAAATTCTTCTACTTTATTCCAATAAAGTTCCGGGTGAACTTTATAAGAGTCGGCGTGAGTAGCATCTGGTACTACAAGCATTTCTTTTTCAGAAGCACAAGCGTCAAAATTTTGTTGTAACATTTCGAACGGTACAAGGTCATCGTTTTCACCGTGAATGAAAAGAACGGGAGTTTTACTTTTCTTTAATTGTTCAACAGATGACGCCTGTTTTAAACTGTGACCTTTAAAAAGTGAATGAATATTGCTTGAAGCGTAAAGGGTAGGGAATGCACCTAATTTATAAGTTTTCTTAAGTTCAACTTTAAACTCATCCCATACACTTGTGAAACCGCAGTCTTCAACGGCACATTTAACGTTTTTTGGTAAAGTTTCGCCAACTGTCATCATAACAGTTGCACCACCCATTGAAATACCGTGAAGCACAATCTGACATTCAGGATGAATTGTAATTAAATAATTAATCCAGTCAACCATATCGAGTCTGTCAAGCCAACCCATAGAAACTGTATTGTGTTCACTGTGGTCGTGACCACGAAGTGCCGGCATAATTACGTTGTAACCCCACTCGTAATATTTTTCAGCAAGATTTGCCATGTAAAATGGTTCACAGTTAAAGCCGTGAATTAAAATAGCCCACTTGTCGCTCTCTACAGGATTTTTAATCATAAATCCGTGAATAGATTTGTTATCTCTGTTTTTAATAACAATATGGTCAGACTTTTCTTGTGTTTTAGAAGTGTCAGCAGGTGGGGCTGGCTCAGTCCCTTTAACCCAGTCAGCAAATTTTGAGAATTGTTTGTGTGCACGTGTCAACACAAAGCCGGTAAATGCCGCACCGCTCACGGCATATACTGCACCGGCAGCCAAACCAACCTTTAAAAGTTTATTCTTTTTGCCCATAAAAATCACCCTTTATAATTTAGTTGCTACTATTATACAACTATATGTATGATATTTCAATTACTAAATTGTTAAATGAATTTGTAACTAAAAAATAGATTGCATTTTCATATACATTATGTTAAAATAATTCGGAATGGGGGTTATCCTGATGGCTAATGATATTATTTTTAAAACAAAAGCATTCGGTGGTTTTAATAAAGAAGAGGTTATGACTTACATAAATAACCTTATTTCAGAAAAGTCTGCGCTTGAAACTAAATGCAAGGAGTTAACTGATGCAAATAACGATTTGCAAACGCAAGTTAATGAAGCCGAAGAAAAGGTAAAAGAAGCAGAAGAAAAAGTTTCAAAGGCAGAAGAAAAACTTGGTGAAGATGAGCAACGTTTAAAAGTTGAAAGAGAAATTAACACTGCTCTTACAGAAGATAAAGAAAAATTAAACGTTGAAATTTTAAAACTTAATAAGGAAATTACAGAACTTAAAAACAAACCTGTTTTAAGTGAAGAAGATGCAGAAATTTTAAAAGCAGAAAACGCTAAACTTAAAATGGAATGCGACAAGTTAAAAGCTATGGAGCAACAAGTTGGTGCCGCTATGCTTGACGCTCGTCTTCGTTCAGATGAACTTATAAAAGAAGCCGAAGAAAAGGCAGACCTTGTAAGAAAAGACGTTTACGATGCTATTGGCGATACTGCTTTGAAAATTGATGAACTTTCCGGTGGCATTACTGAAATTGCCCGTAACTTCACTAAAGCAGTAAGCGACGTTGAAATGAGAATTAATCTTCTCACAGGTAATATGAGCAAAACTGCTCAGGCTCTTATTTCTAACAATTTAGAGTCAGCACCATTAAGAATTCAGAATAGTTCTGATAGTACAGAAGATGACGTTTTAGAAGTCATTGAACAAGAAATTGAACGTACAAACGAAGCGTTTTCAGATGATGAACATAAACCAGTAATCAAAATCAAAGCAAAGCCGGTTGAGTGAATTGAAAGAATATTATTTAAACACAAATAATATAAATGAATGGGTAGAAAAGTTAGAAAAAGGCGACAGAGTTTATTTAAGTGGCACTATTTACACCGCTCGTGATGCGGCTCACAAAAAAATAGTTGCTCTTTTAAATGAAAATAAACCTTTGCCATTTGAACTTCGTGATTCTATCATTTATTACGCTGGTCCGACCCCTGCAAAAAACAACCTTGCTATTGGTAGCATTGGTCCTACAACGTCTTCAAGAATGGATGTGTTTTCACCGTTACTTTTAAATAATGGCTTAAAGGCTATGATTGGTAAAGGTGGCAGAAATGAAGCGGTAGTTGCTTCAATGGTAAAAAATAAAGCAGTTTATTTTGCCGCTGTTGGTGGTGCTGGTGCACTTTATTCGGGTGCAGTTACAAGTTGTGAAGTAATCGCATTTGAAGATTTAGGTTGCGAATCAGTAAAACGTTTAACTATTAAAGATTTTCCTTTAACAGTTGCTATTGATAGTAATGGTAAATCACTTTTTGAAAGGTGAGTAGTTATAAAACAAATCAATTATTTTGAGATGTTAAAAAATTTATCGTCTTTAAATTACGAGATGTTTTGTAAAATACTTAATAACCAGTCAATAAGTAAAGAAAAAGTTGATTTTAATTCTTTGCAAGAAGAAATTTATAATAATCTTTTGGGTGAATTTATTTCACCAATTGAAAGAGAAGATATTTTTATATTACAAAAAAGGCTTGAGGAAGAATTTATTGCAATTTGTTCCTTTAGCCTTTTAAAATCTAAAGAAAAATTTTTTTCAGAAGAAATATGCAGTTTGTTAAAAGATAATGTAATTGTTTTTTCAGATTTAAAGAATTTTAAAACGCCTAAAAAACTTTTAAAGTTAACAAAAGAGAATAAAAAATATGCACAAAGTCTTTTAATATCTATTATTAACTGTGAATGTGGATATAAAAGTTTTGGCGTTTTAAAAGCGGTGACCGAAAAAATTTTTTCTCTTTGTTGTGAAATCGAAAGAGTAATTCTAACTAATAATTAGGAAGTTGAAAGATATGGAATTTACAGAATTAAGACGAAAACTTATTTTAAAAGAATTCAGTAGAATGAACGACGTGCAAAAAAGAGCCGTTTTTGGTATTAACGGTGCAACGCTCATTCTTGCGGGTGCTGGTAGTGGTAAAACTACCGTTCTCGTTAACAGAATTGCTTATATGATTAAATATGGCAATGCTTACGAATCAAATTTTACATACAGAGTACCAACAGATGCAGATTGCAAAGAAATAGAAGATTTAATTGAAAATGGTGGCGAACCATCATTTAATTTAAAGGCACTTCTTTCAGTTGATGCCCCAAAACCTTGGCAAATTCTTGCAATTACATTCACAAACAAAGCGGCTAATGAGTTGAAAGACAGACTTGTTACAATGCTTGGTGAAGATGGTAACGATATATGGGCAAGTACGTTCCACTCTTGTTGTGTAAGAATTTTAAGAAAAGATTGCGACAGAATTGGTTTTTCAAAGCATTTCACAATTTATGATACAGACGACTCAAAAAGAGTTATGAAAGAAGTTTTAAGAATTCTTGATATCGACGAAAAAAGACTTCCTGTAAAATTTGTGCTTTCAGAAATAAGTAAAGCAAAAGACTCTTTGATGACTCCACTTGATTATATTGAAAGTGCAGGGTACGATAACAATAAAAAACTTATAGGACAAGCATTCCAGAAATATGAAAATATGCTCAAAAATGCTGATGCTATGGACTTTGACGATATTATTGTTAATGCAGTTAAATTGCTTAAAGAAAACCCAGACGTTTTGTCATATTATCAGAATCGTTTCCGTTACGTAATGGTTGACGAGTATCAGGATACAAACCAGGCACAGTATATGCTCACATCTTTACTTGCTGGTGGCTATAAAAACATCTGTGTTGTTGGTGACGATGACCAGAGTATTTATAAATTCCGTGGTGCTACTATTGAAAATATTTTATCATTTGAAAATCAGTATGAAGATACCCGTGTAATCCGTCTTGAACAGAACTACCGTTCAACTTCTGTTATTCTTGATGCCGCTAACGCTGTTATTAAAAATAATCAGGGCAGAAAAGGTAAAACTCTCTGGACAGAAAAAGAGGGCGGCGACAAAATTGTTGTCAGAATTCTTAACGACGAACGTGACGAAGGTCGTTTTGTTGCAGATGAAATTTTAAATGCAGTAGCTTTAGGCAGAAGACTTTCAGATTTTGCTATTCTTTACAGAACTAATGCACAGTCAAGTAGTATTGAACGTGCTTTAGTTTATAACGCCGTGCCATACAAAGTTGTTGGTGGTCATCGTTTCTATGAACGTAAAGAAATTAAAGACGTTTTAGCGTATTTAAGCGTTATTGCTAATACTTCAGATACAGTGAGACTCAGAAGAATTATAAATGAGCCAAAAAGGGGAATAGGCGACACAACAATTAACAATGCCGCTTCAATTGCCGATAATTTAGGAATGACTCTTTTTGAAGTTATTTCTAATGCGGGTGAATACCCGATGCTCTCTCGTGCAAGTGCAAAATTAAATGAATTCACTTCTCTTATAAATAGATTGGTTGAGTCACTTGAAACAAAAACAATGGCAGATTTCTTTGATGACGTAATCAACGAAACTGGCTATATGAGTTCTTTGGAGTTAGATAAAGAAACTGCCGAAGAACGTAAAGCGAACGTTATGGAACTTCTTGCTAACTTGCTTCGATATATGGAAGAAAACGAAGATGGTACACTTACCGGCTTCTTGGAAGAAGTTGCTTTAATGACTGACCTTGATAACTATAATCAGGATTCAGAATCTGTTGTAATGATGACATTACACTCTGCAAAAGGTCTTGAATTCCCGGTAGTATTCATTGTTGGTATTGAAGAAGGTCTTTTTCCGGGAAATCAGGTAATGTATGACCCAAGCGAAGTTGAAGAAGAACGAAGACTTTGCTACGTTGGTATTACAAGAGCGAAAGAAAAACTTTACTTAACAAATGCACGTTCAAGAATGTTGTTTGGTAATACTTCATTCACTCGTCCGTCAAGATTTTTAACAGAAATTCCGACTGAACTTATGGATGAAAAATCACCATTTAACCAACCACAAAGAACTGGAACATCATTTGGTAGTACATATAGTGGTGGTTCTTCTTTTGGTGGTGGTTATTCTCGTGGTTCTTCAACTACTGCAAGAAGTGCATCGACTACCAAACCAACCAGCATACCAACCAAATCTGCACCAGACCCGAAATATTCAAGAGGCTTCAGCGGTATGGGTAATAAAACTGCAAGTAGTAATGTTACACTCGACTTTAAAGTTGGTGATTCAGTAGAGCATAAGGCATTTGGTAAAGGTCTTATTGTCAGTGCCAAAGCTATGGGTGGCGATATGCTTCTCGAAGTTGCATTTGATAACGTTGGTACTAAAAAGTTAATGGCGAAAATGGCAAAGCTTACGAAAGTATAATAAAAATAACCACGAATTTTTTGAAATTCGTGGTTATTTTTATTATAAGGTTATTTCAATAGTATGTTCACCAACATTAGTAGAGAAAATAACGTCACTACCAATATCACCAGCGTGCTTAACAATTTCAACATCCGTTCCTTCAACGCCATCAATTAAAATTTCTTTTGCATCAGATGGAATGTAAATAACGTTAGGTGCCGTGAATTCTTTATCTTGTGTGAATTTAAGGGTGAATACGTTGTTTTCATAATCATACTTATATTTATCAATAAAGCCTGTAACTGCTTTAGGGTAAGGTCTTGTAAGAAGTTTAATAAAATCTTCTTGTAAAATGTTGTCAAAATAACACCAGTATGTATTACTCCATTTGTAAGAGTCAAATTTATCTTGTAAGAATCTTATGTGTGGGTACCAACCGTCACCCTCAGCGTGAGAGCCCCATTCACCAACAAGACAAGGTACGTTAAGTCTTAATTGAGTGTTTCTGTGCTCGTCAAAAATCATACCAACACGTGAATTGTTAGCGTATTTATAAGCAGGGGTGTCAACCATTAAGTCATAAGCGTGTGGACCAAAACATTGTTTTGCTTCA
Source organism: Acutalibacteraceae bacterium (assembly GCA_045533655.1). GTDB lineage: Bacteria > Bacillota > Clostridia > Oscillospirales > Acutalibacteraceae > DTU089. Next base: position 144,111 of record JAZSIE010000003.1, on the reverse strand, counting down.
CGTTTACCGTTGACTGTAATTGGTGTATTACAACAAGGGATACCCATATTAGAGTAGTAGTTGTTGTCAACAAATAAAACGCCATTATCTGTAACTTCTCTTACTGCTTCTGCCATTTTAGAAAGGTATGGGGAGTATTTTTCTTCGTCAAACTTTTTAACAAGGTCACTGCAAGGTTTAACAATTTCTGTCATAACTTCTGCACCGAATTGGTCAAGAGCCTTTGGCTTATCTTTGCCCAAGGCTTCTTTTGCCATTTCTGAAAGTTTAACTCTTTTATCAAAAACAGAAGTTTTAACAACACTACCAATGAGTTTTTTAAAGATTTTTCCACCATCAGAACCGGGGAATGGTTCGTTTAAAAAGTCAAAACCAAATAGTGCTTTATGGTCTCCTAATTTACTTGCAACGTATTTCCACATATTTGCGTGGTAATCTTGAAGCCCTTTGCCGTTATATTCTTTATTTGCCCAGAAATTGTCAAATGCTCTGTGACATGCTTTGCCCCAGAAATAACCCTCTGCCCATACAGCGATAGGCTTTTTAGGTGTATATTGGTCATAAAGTGTAGCCCAATTTGGTGCACCATCACCACCACCAGGATTGTCACCGGAATATAAATCCTGGTGTCCGTCAAGATAAACGTAAATGTCATTTTCGGCACATTTATCCATAAATTTTTTTAGTGTGGCAATTAATTTTTCGTTGTAGTTTTCAGGTTTTGGCTCCATTTTATCCCATGTAAAACCAAGTCTTATCATATTAAAGCCACGAGCCTTAAATTCTTGGAATGGGAACGTATCAGGGTTGTGACAGTAATCATCCATTTCTTGAAATCTTGATTTGTCACAAACGTTCATACCACTGAAAATTCTTTCTCTGCCGTGTTCGTCAACAAATCGTAAATTATCGGTAAAAATTCTATCCATAATATAGCTCCTTAAAGTTTTTTATTTGGTTTCTATATAAAGTGGTTTATAAGAAGTGCCACTTTCAAAGAAATTGTTCGCTTTTATAATTACTGTGTATTTTGTTTCCGGTTTTAAGTCATCAACCGTAACTGAAAGAGTTTCAGGCATATTGTAGAAGTAATATTCAGACCAGAGACCAATTCTCTTTACAATTAAATCAGTTGCAGTTTCTTTTACTGTAATTATGTAGTCATTTACATAATATTCGTCAGATGGTTTTGCCTGTGAAAATGTAAGTGTAAACTGATTAGTATTAACATCTGTAAATTCTGATTTGAAATCATCAGGGAAATAAGGCGCTTTTGAGTTTTTGTAACGAATAGCATCAGTGTATTTAAAAGAGTCAGGGTCACAAGGAGTGTCAACTTCCCAGGTGATAGGGAAGAAATTTTCTGTAAGAATATCATAAGGGTAAATTCTTACTTGTCCCTTATCGTTTGCCTCCACAATTAACATCTGTGCACAGTTGTTATCCTGAGGTGGAACTGTGCCGTAATATTTATCAAATTCGTCAAGTTCAAAGTAGCTTAATGAACCCGTACCAAGTGCAGTAAAATGCTTCTGGAAAATTGAGCGTGGGTCGTTTATTGGCACGTGTGAGTGACCAGAGAAGTCAAACACTTGTGGGTAATTCATAAGAATTGGGTAAAGTGACTCGTCGCCCCAGTAAATACTACCTGAAACCGTGTCTGTAATATGCGGATGCTGGAAGAAGAAAATTGGTTTATCTGGTGCGTCTTCACGTGCTTTTTTTAATTCTTGTTTAGCGTATTCTCTTTTAGCATCATTAAAATCACAACCATTTGTAGTTGTAAGGCTTATAAAGTGAAAGCCGTTAATAACTCTGTGGTCGTCGTGTGGTAAATTAAATATTTCGGTAAATCTTTTAAGCGCCGCTTCTTCGCCACCATTATCACGGTTAAATTCGTGACTTGCAAGAGTAAGACAATACTGTGTTTCAGGTTTTTTGTTATCATCAAGAGTTTTCTTGAATTTTCTCATCTGTGTTTCAGTACCGCTGTTTGCAAAATCACCAACAACGTAAATAGCATCTAACTTTTTATAAGTTTCAGAACTTTCTGCTATTTCATAAGCGAGTTCAATACCACGCTTCATTCTCTTTTCTTCAATGCAGTCATCGTCTTTGTAGTGAACGTCACTGACTACCATAAATCTTAAAGTAGGGTTAAAATCTTTTTGTAACATAAGGTTTACCTCCAAACATCGTACAAGAAAATTATATCATTTATATGATGATAATACAATTGTAAATGTGTAGAATTACAATATGAAAATTTAGTGAAAAGTTTCATAAAATATATTTATTTTTAAATTTGTTTGTGTTATAATACTTTTGGAATTTTATATTAAGGAGCGTTAAATATGCAAATTTCAAAAGATACTGTTATTGGTACAATTCTTGATTCTGCACCAGAAACAGCACCATTCTTTTTAGAAATGGGTATGCATTGTTTAGGTTGTCCGTCTGCTCGTAGTGAAACAGTAGCACAGGCTTGTATGGTTCACGGCGTTAATGCAGATGACCTTGTTTCAAAAATCAATGCATTTCTTGCAGACAAGCAATGATAACAATACGTAGAATTACACTTTCACCAAGACTTGCCGCTACCGCTTCACTTGTTGTTGGTGGCGGCAAAATTGCTGATATTGGTACAGACCACGCATATTTACCAGCTCACTTGATTTTAATTAATAAAATTCCATCTGCTATTGCGGCAGATATAAGAAAAAGTCCATTATTAAACGCAAAAGATACTGCCGAAAGATATGATATTGTAAAGAAAATTGATTTAAGACTTTCAGATGGTCTTAAAGAAATCAAACCAGAAGAAGTTAAAGAAATTGTTTTTGCCGGTATGGGCGGTATACTTATTGCTGAAAAATTAAGAGAATGCCCTTGGGCAAAAGACGGCAAACACCACTTTATTTTTCAACCACAAAGCAGAGCAAATGATTTAAGAGAGTTTTTATATTCAAATGGTTTTGAAATAAATCAGGAATTGTCAGTGTGTGAGGGTAACAGATACTATATAGCGCTCGATGCTTACTATACGGGCAAAGTTAAAGAATTCACGTTAAGTGATACTTTTATTGGTAAATTGCCTCACACAGTAGAGTCAAAAGCATATCTTAAAAAGCAGATTGACAGATACGAAAGAAGATATAACGCTCTTAAAAAACGTAATGAAAACGTTGACGAATTAAAAACTCTCCTTGATGATTTAAAAGGTTTTGTTTATGGATAATTTATTAGCACAAATCATTGGTTTTGGTGGTACTGCATTAACTATTGTTGCATACCAGCAAAACAAAAGAAAAAAGATTTTACTTTGCACAGTAATCTCTGCCGCACTTTTTGCAATTCACTACATAATTTTAGGCGCCTACACTGGTGCTATTATGAATATTCTTGCGGCTACACGTTCATTAGTGTTTATGAATAACACTAAAAAATGGGCTAAAAGTAAAATATGGGTTGCAGTTTTTATGGTGGTTTATACTGTTGCTTGTGTTTTGACGTGGGATAAATGGTATTCTGTTTTACCACTTATTGCAATGCTTTTAACAACTGTAAGTAACTGGTTCCAGAGCGAAAAGAAAATAAGATTTTTAACGTTTCCAAGTTCACCTTGTTGGCTTGTTTATAACATTTTAAATGCTTCTTTTGCAGGTGTAATTACAGAAGTTTTTGTTATGAGTTCACTTATAATTGCAATTATAAGGTTTGACATTAAAAAATCCGATAAGAAGAAAGGTGAAGTACAAAATGTCAACAGTTAAAGATATTTATTCATTTTTAGATAGTGTTGCACCATTTTCTGCTTCTGCGCCTTGGGATAATACTGGTCTTTTAGTCGGTAACGAAAACAGCGAAGTGAAAAAAGTAATGCTTTCGCTTGACGTTACGGGCGACGTAATCGACGAAGCAATTAAAGAAAACGCCGGTTTAGTTATAACTCATCATCCGCTTATTTTCGAGTCAGTAAAAAGCGTTACTTCTGATACTTTACTTTATAAAGCAGTTTCATCGGGAATTTCTTTTATCAGTAGTCACACTTGTTTAGATATTGCAAAAGACGGCGTAAACGATTGCCTTGCGAATTTAGTTGGCATAAAAAATGTAAAATCAATTGAAGAAGAACCATTTTTAAAAATTGGTGAAATTGAAGAAAAAACAGAAGACGAGTTTGTTTCACTTTTAAAAGAAAAACTTTCTTGTAACGTTTTATATAATGCAACTGGTAACAATATTAAAAGAGTTGCATTTTGCAGTGGTTCGGGTGGCGATTTGTTCGCTTTAGCAAAAGAAATTGGTGCAGATGCACTTCTTACTGGCGAAGCAAAGTATCACGAGTTTTTAGATGCTTCTTTTAATGATATTACAATATTCGCTTGTGGTCATTTTGAAACCGAAATTGTTGTTATTGATACTTTAAAAGAAAAATTAGAAAAAGAATTTAAAAATATAGAATTTTTAAAATCAAATCAAAAAAATATCATTTCTTGTAAATAATAGAAAGGCAATTTATGGCACTTGACGGGATTTTTATTAATTTCTTAGTAAACGAAATTTCACAGAATTTAATAGGTTCTAAGGTAGATAAAGTACACCAACCCACTAAAAATGAGTTGGTGTTAATAATGCGTTCAAAACAAGGAATGTTTAAATTATTTATGACTGCTGATGCTAATGCACCACGCTTTCATATCATAGAAAATGCGCCCGAAAACCCACAGACTCCGCCAATGCTTTGTATGCTTTTAAGAAAAAAGTTGGTTGGTGCTACTCTTACAGAAATCGAGCAATATGGTCTTGACAGAGTTGTACTTTTTAAATTTAACGCTACCAATGAAATTGGTGATAAAGTAAAATTGACACTTGCCGTTGAAATAATGGCTCAACACAGTAACATTATTTTAATTAATGAAGAAAACAAGGTTGTTGATGCAATTAAGAGGGTAGACGCTGAAAAATCTTCTTATCGTCTTGTTTTACCTGGTGCAATTTATAAATTACCACCAGAGCAAAATAAACTTGATATAAGAAAAGAAAAAGAGTCTGTTATTGCAGATTTAATATTTAATTTGCAAAACACACGTCTTTCTTCTGCAATATTAAAAACGCTTCAAGGTGTTTCACCGTTGCTTTCAAGAGAAATTGCAGTTCGTGTTAATAGTGAAGATAAATTCGTGAGTGAATTAACTGAAAGTGAAAAAGAAAAATTAATTGAAGTGCTTGGTAAAATTAAAGTGATGTTAACTGCAAATTTACCTGAGCCTACAATTATTCTTGATAAAACAGAAAAACCGCTTGAGTTTTCTGTTTTACCAGTTTTACAGTATGGTGCTGATTATAAATTAATTAAGAAAAACACTTTAAGCGAATTATTAGACGGATTTTATTCTGAAAAAGACAGAGTTAACCGCACTCGTTCAAAGGCTTCTGAATTATTTAAACAACTCGACAGTTTAATTGAAAGAACTGTAAGAAAATTAAACAATCGCCGTGAAGAATTAAAACAATGTGCAAATCGTGAAGAAATTAAAATTAAAGCAGAACTTATAACTGCTTCACAATATATGCTAAAAAAAGGCGAGAGTGTTTACGAAGTTTATAATTATTACGACAATAATGCTTTAATGAAAATTGAAGTAGACCCGGCACTTACGCCTACACAGAATGCACAGAAATATTATAAAGAATATAAAAAAGCGTGTACCGCTGAAAATATGTTAATTAAACTCTGCGAAGAAGGCGAGAGCGAATTAGAATATTTAGAAAGTGTCAAAGATTTGCTTCTTCGTTCTACTTTAGAAAGAGAGTTTAACGAGATAAAAGAAGAATTAGCAACTCAAGGTTTTTTAAAATCTAAAAATAACGGCAAAAAACAAATGAAAAAAGCGGCGTTGCCACCACTTGAGTTTAAAACTTCACAAGGTCTTACTGTGCTTGTAGGTAGAAATAACACCTGTAATGATAAATTAACTTTTAAAACAGGCAGAAAAGGTGATATTTGGCTTCACGCACAGAAAGCACCTGGCTCTCACGTGCTTTTAGTCAGTAATGGTAACGAAGTGCCGGATGATGCAATAGTAGAAGCAGCCGAAATTGCCGCATATTTCAGTTCAATTAAAGATTCAACTGTTGCAACTATTGATTATACAGACGTTAAAAATATTAAAAAACCAAACGGTGCAAAGCCTGGTTTTGTAGTTTATTATACGTATTATTCGGTTAACGTTAAGCCAAAGAATCCACAGATTTAAAATCTGTGGATTTTTCTATTGACAAATCCGTCTATTGGTGATAGACTGTAATTGTCTATTAGGGATAGACAAAAGGAGTTGGATTTATGAACGAAATAAAATTAGGACTTGTTGAAGCAAGATTTGCAGATATTATCTGGTCAAATGAACCAATGACTACTAAAGAATTGGTAATTGCTTGTCAAAATGAATTAGAGTGGAAAAGAACAACTACTTACACAGTTCTTAAAAAACTTTGCGAAAAAGGCATTTTTAAAACTGAAGATAGTGTTGTAACGTCAATTATTTCTAAAGATGAGTTTTATTCAATACAGAGTGAGCAGTTTATAGATGAAACTTTTTCTGGTTCACTACCAGCATTTATTGCAGCGTTTACTAAGAGGAAAAATTTAAGTGAAAAAGAAAAAGAAGAAATAAAAAGAATGATTGAAAATTTTTAAAAGGGAGAGAGTATTGTGGAAAGTTTATTTTTAACGCTTGTTAATATGAGCATTACTGCAACTTGGGCAGTTTTAGCTTTTACTCTTTTAAGACCGCTACTTAAAAAAGTTCCTAAATGGATTAGTTGTTTTTTGTGGGGTGTAGTAGGCTTAAGACTTTGTTTGCCGTTTAGCTTTGAGAGTGTTTTCAGTTTGATTCCTACAACAGAGACAATCCCGAGTGATATAACAATGTCAAAAACTCCGCAAATCGACACTGGCGTTGGCATTGTTAATGATGTTGTGAATCCTGTTATTTCTGAGTCTTTTACACCAGACCCAAGCTATAGTGCTAACCCATTACAAGTCATAGTTGGCATTGCTTCTTATATATGGTTAGCTGGCGTTATTCTTATGCTGCTTTATAGCATTATTTCTTACATAATTTTAAAGAAAAAAGTTTCAGCTTCAGTACATTACAACAATAATATTTATTACTGCGATAACATTGAGACACCGTTTATTTTAGGCGTAATTAAACCTAAAATTTATATTCCGTCAGGTGTAAACGAAAGTGATTTAGAGTTTATTATTGAGCACGAAAAATCACATTTAAAGCGTAAAGATTACCTTATAAAACCATTTTCGTTTTTACTTTTATCAGTTTACTGGTTTAACCCAGCAATTTGGCTTTGGTATATTTTACTTTGTAGAGATATAGAGTCAGCTTGTGACGAAAAGGCAATTAAGTTTTATGATAATGAAGGTAAAAAAGCATATTCAAAAGCGTTACTTAACTGCAGTACACAAAAAAGAATTATTATGGCGTGTCCTGTTGCATTTGGTGAAACAGGTGTTAAACAAAGAATAAAATCTGTTTTGAATTATAAGCATCCGGCAGTTCGGGTGATTAGTGGTGTAACCGTTATAGCAATATGGTTGGCAATTTTCTTTGTAACAAATCCGGTGAGTTTAGATTTTAAAAACGTAATTGATGAAAATGGCTATGAAATAATTTCTATTGAACCGACTTCAATTAGTGTGGATACAATAGCAGACAATATTTTAAATCGAAGTCCTAAGAGTGAAAGTAGATTTAAACCACGCTTTGAGATTTACAATACAGATGAAATGAGTATATTCTTAGAAAAAGTCGATTTAAGCGATGATGAAAAAGATTTTTATCTGACTTTCTCTTTTGAATATAATAACTTAGCAGATTGGGGAACAATTTATTCACCTTATTTTAAAAATGAAAATGGATATTATTCTTATTTTTTTGATTTGGGCGATAAGATTAGTTTTTGTAGCATTTCTGGGGATACAGGCGAATGTTTTGGTGAAGTTATATCTTTAGGTCCTGATACTGAATTTGTTGTTAGGATTGAAAAAGATTGGTTAAAACGCTCTGAAGATAGTAAAATCGGAATTGAACTTAAAATAGGCGAAATCACTTATAAAGAGAAGAACTTAAAAATAGAAGATGAGTTAGCCGTATTTTTAGATACTCAGTTAGCGGGTATTTTTGACAGTCAACAAAGTGATAAGAATTTTAATTGCTTAGATTATAAAATTTTAGATGAAGAGAAAAAAGGCAAGGATACAACGCTCTATATGTCTGTAATGTGGCAGGAATATTATTATTCTGAAGAAAACGGACTTTTATTAAAACGAGAGTATCATTACCCTGTGTCTTTAACTTACCAGAATGACGGTAAACTTTTCAGCAAAAATGGTAAGGACTATAAGTTAGTTAAATATTGGGTACCAGAAGATGAAAACTACGACTCTGGTATGGATTTTTACAATAACTTCTCAGATGTTGCTTACAATGATTTTAAAGAAAATAAGAGGGATTATTATACTTATCAGAAAAATTGTTGTGAAACAAGTGCTAAAGAGAATTTTAACGTAAACGGTCTTGGTATTTATAACAACGAGCCTACGTTAGATATTAAAGATAGATTTAATTTCAACAATGAATATAACGTCTTTAATCCTGAAAATACAGTTGCTATAAAGGTTTCGAGTACACAGGGAAATAACGAGTATCAAAAGGTTATTACTGACCCAAAAGTATTTGAAAAACTTTATGATATTATTTTCAGTGAAATTTATTCTACAAAAGCGGTGAAAGTTACTCGGGAGACTGCTGGCGATTTAAATGGTCTTACTATAGTTTTAGAAGATTATATGATTTATAATTCCGAACCATTATCATATTATTTCGATAAGCATTATCTTATTTCGCCATATTTCCTTACACCAGATGGTTGTTATGAATTGGAAAGAAAGCAACTTGAAGAAATTGAAAAATTAATTCTTGAAGCTACTGATGATACAACGGCAGATTTAACACCACTTATAAATTTAAGTGATATTATCGAACATTACGATATGGGTGACTATAACGTATCTCTTTCATCCGATTGGTATTATAATAGCGATAGTAAAACATTTATTAATGAAAATAATAATCAGACTTTGAAGGTAGAAAGAAAGTTTTACGCTTTTTCTGATTATTATGACATGTTAAAAGATGACTATAACAATGCTTTAAAAACTTTGGGTAAAGAAAACGTAAGCTGGAATGAAGATAATCTTGGTTTTACCGATGAAATTGGAGTTTCAAATGAATGTATTTACATCAAAAAAGAGCCTGATGGTGCTACAGCAAAAATTTTCTTTATTTATAGTAACAATTTATTTGTAATTACTATTTTTGACGCTAATGGTGGCACTACTTTTGAAAGCTTTAAAGAACTCGCTTATAAGGTTGATTTCTTAGGTAAAACCATTTCGGGTGGTTCTGCACGTGCAAGTAAAAAGCAAGAAACTACAGAAGCTGTTACAGATGCAACAACAGGTAATTTAAAACTTGTTACGTCAGACAGTCCACCAGAGAATACAACGTCTCCGGAAGGCTACACTACACCTTATATTGATTACTTCACGCCAGATGGTGAGCACGTGTATGAGTATTATGTGTATTGAGTTTTTTATAATTACTGCTTATATTTAAATTAATAAGTTAGGAAGAATGTATATGGCAAAAAATCACAATTTGCGAATTATTTTATTTTCAGTTTTAGTAATAGGTTTATTGGGTGGAATGTTGGTTTACATAAGTATAGAAGGTCAACCAAAACCTATTGCAACTGCAGAAGCTGTAACCGATATTCTTGAAAGTAAAGAGTATATTGTTTATGATTTAACCGAAGATTTTCGTGAGGAGTGGGAAGCAGGCGATAGGCTACAATATGCATTGTGTTCACAAATCGAAAATTTAACTTTTAAATATTTTATTTTTGACACTGAATCAACTGCAGAAAATGTACGAAAACAATATTTAGGAATAATCAAAGAAGAAAAATATACACTTGATAGCGTTAAAAGTTCAGAAGGTGCAAGTAATTACGTTATTTATACATTAAAATCGAAAGGCATTTATACTATTTTGATGCGTGTAGGAAATACATTAGTATATGCTGATTGTGATGAAGAAATTGATTATGAAATAAACAGTATATTAGTTGATATGGGTTATCTTGATTAATAATTTTAAGGGGAGTTGAAAATGAATAATAAGTTTGGAACTCTTGTTTTTTATGGCGTTTTGCTTATTATAAGCAACTTAACTAATAAGCACATATTAGAAAAAGCGTATAACTCTGCAAATTTGAGTTTATTGGATGTTTTAGAATATCGCAAATCATTACGAGGTTCTACTAATCAGACTACAAAATTAAAAGCATGGGTTCTTTCAACTTCTCTAAATCCACAAAAAACAAAAAGGTGGTTAGCGCTATATGGCTTGATTTCTGCACCAAGTATAATATGTTTTAGCCTTTCTGTAATGGGAATGTTTATCAATATTTTTGATACTCTTTTAAATTATGCTTGGATGCTTTTAATCATAATAGTTATATTGGTAACGATGGATAAAATTCTAAATAATATTAGAAAAAGCAAATAAGAATACATCCTATCATTTGGGTTAGTTCAAATGATAGGATGTATAATTTTTATAATTAGTTTTGCTGAAACGAATTTTCAATTCTTGATTCATCATTTTTTGAAGACAATTTTTTCCCACTGCCTTGCAATAAGTTGATGCCCAGCAGTAGTAGGGTGTACGCCGTCCCATAAAAGTTCAAAAATGTCACAAGTTTTACTCGCTTCATCAAAAACTTCTTGAAGTGGCACGAAAATTAGTCCAAATTCTTCTGCGATTTCTCTTGAAGCATTTTGGTAAAATACAACGTTTTCTTTAATGTATTTACCAGGCGCTTCTTCTCTGTGTTTGCCAAAGAATGGCTCCATTATAACAATCTTTGTGTCAGGATTTTTTTCAAGCACTTCTTCAATTAAAAGTCTATAAGTTTTCTTAAATCTTTCAGGTGTAGCACCGCAATTGTGGTCGTATTGAAAAATCATTTCATTTATTCCCACTAAAATGCTTAAAATGGTTGGGTTTAAATTAAGACAATCTTCAATCCATCTTGCATATAAATCTGCAATTCTGTTGCCACTTATACCACGGTTATAAACAGTAACGTTTTTACCTAAATTATCTGCTAAAATTTCACTTGCCAAAATGTATTGGTAGCCGTGCCCGTGAATGTGGTTAGGGTCAGAGTTTCTGCCTCTGTTACCATCTGTTATAGAGTCACCCTGAAAGAGAATAACGTCGTTTTCTTTAATTTTTATCATAATTAAATCTCCGTTAAATGAAGAACGTAAGAGTCGCCATCTTCGTCAAGATATTCAATTAAATTAAGACCAGCGTTCATAAGGTAAGCACCGCTATAAGTGTCGCCAGTTGCTTCGTCTTTATAAATACTTTGTGGGTTTAATCCTTGTAATTTGAGCATTTTAAATCCGTGAATAACTTGTTTTATTTGTACTGCAGTAACAAGTGATTCTCTCTTGTCTTCTGAAACAAATTGCCAAGCGCATCTATCCCAGTTTTCAAAAGGTGACTCGAGTCTGTAAAGGTCGCCGTAGTGAATTACGTCGTAATATTTATGGTAACGTTTAGATTGCTCTTTGATTTCTTCTATTTCTTTTTCGCTTAATTTATCCGGGTCTAACTCGTAGCCAAATGTACCCCATAAAGCAACGTTTGTCTTTGTTTCGTAACCAGTTCTTTTGTTTGCAGAAACGTGAGCACCCATTGTAGAAGCAGGGTACACAAGAGAAGTACCAAACTGAATTGTAAGTCTTTCTATTGGGTCGGTGTCGTCACTTGTCCAGATTTGTGGTGAGAAGTAGAGCATACCGGCGTCAAATCTACCGCCACCACCAGAGCAGTTTTCTAAAAGAATGTGTGGGAAGTCTTTTGTTAATCTATCCATAATTTCATAAGTACCGAGTACGAATCTGTGGAATACTTCGCCTTGCTTTTCTGGTGGTAAATCTGCGTTAGCAACTTCTGTTAAGTTGCGGTTAAAATCCCATTTAACGTAGTCAATATCATTTTCAGAGAGTATTTTATACATCTGTGAATAAATGTAATCTCTTACTTCTTTTCTTGAGTAGTCAATAACGTATTGATTTCTTGCAATTGATGAGTCTCTGCCGTTAACGTGAAGGTGCCAGTCAGGGTGCGCACGGAAAATATCAGAATCTGGTGAAATCATTTCTGGTTCAAACCAAATACCAAATTTAAGTCCCATAGCTTTTACTTGACTTATAAGATTTGAAAGTCCGCCAGGTAATTTATATTCTGCTACGTACCAGTCACCGAGTGAAGAGTCGTCACTATCTCTGTGACCAAACCAACCGTCGTCCATAACGAGCATTTCAAAGCCCATATTTTTAGCATGACGAGCGAATGAAACCAATTTGTCTGTATCAAAGTCCATTCCCGTACCTTCCCAGTTGTTTATAAGGAGTGGTCTTTTCTTTTTCTTCCATTCACCACGAACAAGGTTGTTACTGTAAAGTCTGTGGAAAATTCTACTCATTTCACCAAGACCTTCATTTGTGTAAACCATTACTGCTTCTGGTGAATAGAATTCTTCTTGTGGTGCTAAAACCCAACTGAAAGTTTCAGGGTTAATGCCCATTAAAACTCTTGCGCAGTTATATCCGTCAACTTCAATGTCAATAGAGAAGTTACTGCTATAAACTAAGTTAAAACCATAACATTCACCATAAGTTTCAGTTGCGCCTTTTGTAATGAGAGCAGTAAATGGATTGTGGTTATGGCTTGAAGAACCACGTTTACTCTTAATTGACTGAATACCTGTGTGAAGAGTATGTCTGCCAATAGAACGCTCTTTAATCCATTTACCATATAAATCAATCATCTCAAAATCTGCCGATGGTAAATCAACACATAAAGAGTGAACTGACTCAATAGAAAATGGTTTATCTGAATTGTTTTTAACAACAACACTTCTTGTAATAGCACCGTAATCTTTGAAAACTGTGTAAATAAGTGTTACTTCTGCACCAGTAACTTTGTCACAAGTTAAAACTTCGAGCGTATCTGCTTCATCGTCATTATTTAAATAAAGTGAAGGGAGTCCTTTTAATGCTTTTTTACCTTTGTAAATTTTGTGACTTACGTATCTTAAATCTGTAACTGTATCACCATTAGCGTTTTTAACGCTGAATGCCGAAATTCTGAAATCACCAGCACCGTTTGTTGAGTATTCCATTGGTGTAACGTCAGGTGAAAAATTCTTTTCTCTTGCAGTAGGTGAATCGGGTGAGAAAGATGCAAAATGCCCCCTGAATCTTAATTTACTTACGTTAGTGTCGGGGATTGGTGCACCATAATAGTAGTGAACTAAATAATTGCCGGTAAAAACACCAAAAATATATGTACTTGTTTTTGTATCAAGCTTAAAAATTTTGTTTTGTTCATCAAAAATAATAGACATGATTTTTACCTACCTTATTTTGTTAAATCTTTAATTTGTGAAAGTTTTCTTGGAATATTTATCTCTTGCGGACAATGTTCCATACACTTTTTACAATCAATGCAGTTGTGTGCTCTTTTTTCTTCTGGAATAAGTAGATAAGTTTCGTTTAAATCTTCAATTTCTCTTGTTTTGTTATATTCGTTATATGAAGCAAAACAAGATGGAATGTCAATGCCTTTAGGACACTCTGTAACACAATATTTACAAGAAGTACAAGGGATAGAAAAGTTCTTTCTGAAAAGAATATTTGCTTCTTCAATTGCTTTCATTTCTTCTACCGAAAGTGGTTTGCATTCATTGAACGTGTTTATATTGTCTTCTACTTGTTCGTAAGTTGACATACCACTGAGTGTAGTTAAAACGTTAGGAAGTTGTGCTACAAATCTTAAAGCGTAAGAAGCAGGGGAATTGTCTGAAAGTTTTTTGAAAACTTTTCTTGCTTCATCGTTTAATTTTTGTAAAGAACCACCACGAACTGGCTCCATAACAATGCAAGGAATGTTTTTATCTTCAAGTATTTTGTAAAAATCTTTTGCATTATCTGCTTCCCAGTCATAATAGTTAATTTGTAACTGAACAAAATCCCATTCGTAATTTTCTAAAAGCTCTTTAAATAATTCCATATCGCCGTGGAAAGAGAAACCCAAATGCTTAATTTTACCCTGTTCTTTCTTTTCTTTTAAATTCTCGTAAGCGTTAACAGAAGCAAAAGTGTTCCAAATATCTCTGTTAAGACTGTGAAGAAGGTAAAAGTCAAAGTATTCTACTTCACATTTTTCTAATTGTTCATTAAAAAGTTCGTTAACAGTTTTGCCGTCATTTTTAATTGCCCAACCAGGAAGTTTTGTTGCTAATTTATAACTTTCTCTTGGATATTTATTAAGAATTTTACCAGCAAAAATTTCTGACTCACCAGCGTGATAAACGTAAGCAGTATCAAAGTAGTTAACACCATTTTTATACGCTAAATCAACAAGTCTTTCGGCTTCTTTATAGTCAATATCTTCTTTACCCTCGTAAAGTTTTGGGAGTCGCATAAGACCAAAACCTAATTTTGAAATTTCGCCCTGAATATTAGAAAAAGCACTGTATTTCATATAATAATTACTCCTTTTAAAAGAATAATTTAATTATACAATACAGTGCATTTATTTACAATAGAAACTTAAAAAATTGTTTCAATTATTCTTTCAGAACAATCGGGTGAATATTTAAAATAATCAATGTGTGAGTCATTAAAAAAGTAAATTGGTTCGGGTTTCGGGTAATCTGCCTCAAATGACTCAACAATAATTAATTTGAATTTCATTTTTTCGGGAATAATACTTTTAATATACACACTTGCTTGTTGACCGACTTCTACGTTTGACGTGTATTCGGCAAGACCAGCAAGATTTGGTGCTAATTCAATAAAAATACCGTAATTTTCAACGCTTCTTATAATACCGCTTACTGTTTCACCAACCGAGAATTCTTTTGCATTTTCTTCCCACGTGCCTAAAAGCTCTTTGTGTGAAAGTGTGACTCTGTTATCTTCGTCAATATCTTTAATAATAACCTTAATTTCATCACCGACAGAAAATCGCACGTTAGGGTGTGGAATTCGTGAAACAGAAATATTATCAATAGGTAAAAGTGCGTTTATTCCACAACCAATATCACAGAATACACCAAAATTCTCAAGGTGCGTAACAGAAGCGTTTATAATATCGCCAACCTTAAATTCGGGTAATCTTAATTGATAAAATCTGTTCTGTAAAACCTTTCTGCTCAAAATTGCAGTAAGTTTTCCATTTATTTCTTTTATATCTGTAATTATAAATTTCACTGGTTTATTAACTCTTGCAATAATTGCAATATCTCTTGTGGTACCTTCGTCAATTCCGACAGCACACTCAGAGCGTGGAATAATTCCTTCAATAAAACCGAAGTCGATATGTAAATTGTGTTCTTTATCACAAGTTAACGCTCTTGCTTCTAAAGGCGTACCTTTTTTAAAGGCTTCTTTAAAATTTTCAAAGTTACCGAGAGCTTTTTTATTCTCTTCAGTCTTAATCAAAAATCCTTCTGGTAAATATAACGACATTTATTATCACCTGATTCCATTTATTTTTGTGTTTACTCTTTAATTTTATGATGGAATGTGTTATAATATTTCAAATTGTGGTAAAATTTTACTCTGAAAGGGGACTTGGTAATGGATATTCGGGTTGGCGACGTGTTAGAAATGAAAAAAAAGCACCCTTGTGGCGAAAAAATGTTTACAGTTCTCCGTTCAGGAATTGATTTCAGGCTCCGTTGTAATAATTGTGGCAGAGAATTTTTAATTCCAAGAGTAAAAGCAGAAAAAAATATTAAGAAAGTAATAAGAGAAGAAAATAATGATTGATAAATTAGAACAAGTTGAGTTAAGATACGAAAAAGTTAACGAACTTATTTGTGAACCAGAGGTTGTTAACGACCAGAATCAATATAAAGAACTTATGAGAGAACTAAAAAATCTTACTCCTGTTGTCGAATGCTTCAGAGCATATAAAGAAGCTGATAAAACTGAAAAAGAAGCATTAGAGCTTCTTTCAGATGCTTCACAGGATAAGGATTTTAAAGAGCTTTTAGAAGAAGAATATAAAGAGTCAAAGCAAAAGAAAGAAGAGCTTTATTCTGAACTAAAAACACTTCTTTTACCAAAAGACCCTAATGATTACAGAAATGTTATTATCGAAATCCGTGGTGGTGCTGGTGGCGATGAAGCGGCACTTTTTGCGGGTTCACTTTTCAGAATGTACTCAATGTATGCTGAAAGCCGTGGCTGGAAAACAGACGTTATGAATATCAACGAAACCGGTCTTGGTGGTATTAAAGAAATCAGTTTTATGATAGAGGGTGAAGGTGCTTACTCACGTTTCAAATTTGAAAGTGGTGTTCACAGAGTTCAGCGTGTACCTGAAACAGAGTCAGGCGGCAGAATTCACACTTCAACTGTAACTGTTGCGGTTTTACCAGAAGCAGAAGAAGTTGATATTGCAATTGACCCGAGCGAATTACAAATTGACACGTTCCGTGCAAGTGTTGCTGGTGGTTAGCACGTTAATAAAACTGAATCTGCAATTCGTATAACTCACTTACCAACTGGTACGGTCGTTGAGTGTCAGGATGAAAGAAGTCAGCACAAAAATAAAGACAGAGCCTTAAAAATTCTTCGTTCAAGACTTTTAGAGGTTGAAAGGGAAAAACAAGACTCTGAAATTGCAGATGAACGCCGTTCACAAGTCGGAACAGGCGACAGAAGTGAAAGAATAAGAACTTATAACTTCCCACAGGGCAGAGTTTCTGACCACAGAATTGGTCTTACACTTTATAAAATTGAAGCGATTATGAATGGCGATATTGACGAATTAGTTGATGCACTCGTAACTGCTGACACAGCCCAAAAATTACAAGCGGCAGAGGGATAATTTTGAACACAGAAATTATTAAAATATCTGCTACGGATGGTAGCGAAAAATATAATGAAGCAGTTGAACTTTTAAAGAATAATCAGGTTGTAGGAATGCCTACTGAAACCGTTTATGGTCTTGCGGGTAACGCTTATTCAGAAGAAGCAGTCAAGCGTATTTTTGAAGCAAAGGGCAGACCACAAGATAACCCTTTAATAGTTCATATTTCAGAGTTTTCTGAAATTTATGATTTAGTAAGTGAAGTGCCAGTTATTGCAAAAAAACTTGCAGAAAAATTCTGGCCGGGTCCACTTACAATGATTTTACCTAAAAGTGAAAAAGTGCCAACGTGCGTTACGGCTGGTCTTTCATCAGTTGCAGTAAGATGCCCGTCTCACGTAGTTGCACGAAATTTAATTAAATATTGTGGTTTGCCAATTGCGGCACCGTCTGCAAATATTTCGGGTAAACCAAGCCCCACAAAAGCAGAGCACGTATTTTCTGATTTAAATGGCAGAATACCACTCGTAATTGATGGTGGCGAAAGTGAAGAAGGTGTTGAGTCAACTGTAATTTCACTTTGTGGTGACGTGCCGAAACTTTTAAGACCGGGTAATGTGACTTTAAGAGAATTAGAGAGTATATGTGGCGAAGTTTTAGTTGACGATGCCGTGTTAAATCCACTTAAAGATGGCGAAAAAGTTTCTTCACCCGGTATGAAATATAAACACTATTCACCAAATGCTCTCGTTACAATTTTAAAAGGTGATTACAAATCATTTTGCGATTACGTTAATAGAAATAAAACGCCAGACACTTATGCTATGGTGTTTGATGGTGAAGGTAACGATTTAGACGTAGATTTTATTACATACGGCAATAAAAACGATTATCGTTCATTAAGTAATCATCTCTTTGATTGTTTAAGAGAGCTTGATGCTCTTGGCGTAAAACAATGTTTCGTTCGTTGTCCTTTAGAAACAACCGACGATTTAGCAGTTCTCAACAGACTTTTAAGAGCGGCGGCATTTAAGGTTATTGACTTAAATAAAACGCTTTTAGGTCTTACCGGTAAAACTGGTGCTGGTAAATCGACTGTTTCAAAGTATTTAAAAGACAAGGGTGCTTACGTAATTGACGGCGATATTGTTGCCCGTGAAGTTTTAATTGATAACGCTGAACTTTTAAATACACTCGCCGAAAATTTTGGTGAGGATATTTTAGAAAATGGCGTTTTAAATCGCAAAAAACTTGCCGAAAAGGCGTTTTCTACACCAGAAAACACTGCACTTTTAAATTCTATTATGCATCCAGCAATAAACGAGAAAATTCAAGCAGAAGCAAATGAAGCATTTAAAACTCACAATGTAGTAATTGTTGATGCGGCGGCAATAATAGAATCAGGCTACGCCGATACTTGCGACAAGTTAATTGTTGTAACTGCACCTGAAGAAATAAGAAAAGAGCGCATAATGAAGCGTGATGGAATCAGTGAAAAAGATGCTCTTATTCGTATAAATGGTCAAAAGAATGACGAGTTTTACGAAGAAAAAGCAGATTATATTATAAAAAACTACGAGCCGTTTTTACTTGAAAACGAACTCGCAGAGTTAATAAAAAATATTTTTTAAGGAGTGCTTAAAAATGGCTAATAAAAAAATCGACGATTTAAAGAAAGATTTATTTTATAAATCTGAAAATGCGGGCGAAGTTTTAAAGGATGCTGAAATCAAAAAAGCAGATAAATTCTGTGAAGATTATAAAAAATTCCTTGATTCTTCAAAAACAGAAAGAGAAGCAGTTGCAAGCGTTGTAAAAATTGCAGAAGCAAACGGCTACAAAAAATATGACGACAAAAAGAAATATAAAGCAGGCGATAAATTCTATTACGTTAACCGTAATAAATCAATTATTCTCACAGTTATGGGTAAAAAGTCATTAAAAGAAGGCGTTAAAATTTCTGCTGCTCATATTGACTCACCACGTCTCGACTTAAAACCAAACCCACTTTACGAAAAAGATGAATTAGCACTTTTCAAAACACACTATTATGGTGGCATTAAAAAATATCAATGGGTTACAATTCCACTTTCACTTCACGGTGTTGTTGTTAAAAAAGACGGCACAGTAGTTGACGTTTGTTTAGGTGAAGATGACAAAGACCCTAAATTTGTTATTACAGACATTTTACCACACTTAGGTTACGAACAAGCAAAAAGAACTTTAGGCGAAGGCATTAAAGGTGAAGAGTTAAACATTTTAGTTGGTAGCCGTCCGTTCAAAGATGGTGAAGGCAGTGACCTTGTTAAACTCAACATTATGAAGCTCATCAACGAAAAATATGGTATTGTTGAAGCAGACTTTTTGAGTGCAGAGCTTGAAGCAGTACCAGCATTCAAAGCATCAGATATCGGTTTCGACAGAAGTTTAATCGGTTCTTATGGCCACGACGACAGAGTTTGTGCTTACCCAGCAGTTATGGCTTCTTTAGCAGTTGGAAAGCCAAACTACACAACTGTAACTGTTCTTGCTGATAAAGAAGAAACAGGTTCAGACGGTAACACTGGTCTTAATTCAGATTACCTTGAAAACTTCATTTATAAATTAGGTGAAATCGAAGGTATTGCGGGTTACGATATTTTAGCAAAGAGTGAATGTCTCTCAGCCGACGTTAATTCGGCACTCGACCCAACGTTCTGCGACGTATTTGAAAAGAATAACTGTTCAGAAATTAACAAGGGCGTTGTTATTACAAAATACACAGGCGCTCGTGGTAAATCTGGCACAAGTGACGCAAGTGCTGAATATATGGGCAAAATCCGTGGTATGTTAGAAAAAGCAAACGTTGTATGGCAAATCGGCGAACTCGGTAAAGTTGACGCAGGTGGTGGCGGAACTGTTGCAAAATACATCGCTTCACTTGACGTTGACGTTGTTGACTTGGGCGTTCCTGTTCTTTCAATGCACGCTCCATACGAAGTAGTTTCAAAGCTCGATGTTTATATGGCTTACAGAGCATTCTGCGAGTTCTTTAAACAATAATTATAATTGTAGGGGATGAACTTTGCTCTCCCGAGAAAAAAGGTTCTATCATTTTCGTGAATTGAAAATGATAGAACTTTTAATTTTTCCTAACACCAAACACCTAAAACCTAACACCTGATTTTATGCCAAAAATCTTTGTCGAATTTTGTATTATTTGCGAATAGAAATAAGTAGTAAAAAAGTTCATAATTGTACTGATTATTTATGTATAAATATAATACATATAAAACAACAATTTTCGGGAGAATTTATGCCAGTTTTTAAATGTAAAATGTGCGGGGGAGCATTAGAAATTCAAGAGAATGCGACTGTTGCCACGTGTCAATACTGTGGTGCTCAGCAGACCCTGCCTAAAATAGATAGTGAAAGAATTTGGGCGCTTTTTTCACGTGCAAATAATCTTCGTCTTAAAGGTGAATTTGACAAAGCCGCTGGTATTTATGAAAGTATTATTTCTGAGTTCCCAGATGAAGCTGAAAGCTATTGGGGTTTGGTGCTTTGTAAATACGGCATTGAGTACGTTGAAGATGGGAAC
Source organism: Acutalibacteraceae bacterium (assembly GCA_045533655.1). Classification (GTDB taxonomy): domain Bacteria; phylum Bacillota; class Clostridia; order Oscillospirales; family Acutalibacteraceae; genus DTU089. The sequence continues at coordinate 123,480 of JAZSIE010000003.1, read as the reverse complement.
GGCAAACGAGTTCCAACCTGTCATAGAACGTTGCCTGTTTCTATTTTAAATGACGATGATTTTAAAGAAGCGTGTGAATATGCCGATATTACTACTAAAAGTGTTTATCTGAATGAAGCAAAGGCAATAGATAAAATTCAAAAGAAAATTTTAAAGATTGCTCATAATGAAGAACCTTACGATATTTTTATTTGTTATAAAGAAACCGATGATGTTACAGGTGCTCGCACTGAAGATAGTCTTATTTCACAAGATATTTACACAAGACTTATTAAAGATGGTTATCGCGTTTTCTTTGCGAGAGATTCGCTTCGTGAAGTTGCGGGTAGTGACTACGAGCCATACATATATGCGGCACTTTCAAGTGCTAAAATTATGATTGCAATTGGCACTAAAGAAGAGTATTACGATGCAGTCTGGGTTAAAAATGAATGGAGTCGTTTTATTTCTATGATGGCTGACGATTCTTCTAAGGTTTTAATCCCATGCTTTAAAAATATGGATGCTTACAACTTGCCTGAAGAATTTAAAAATATGCAGGCACTCTATATGGGTGAAGTAACATTCTTTGGTGACCTCTTAGATAATATTGAAAGAGTTGTAGGCAAAGTAAATATAAAAAATACAACCGAAGCAATCGTTTTAAATAATGAAAATCCAGATTTTGCCCCACTTTTAGAGCGTGGTTTTCTCTTACTTGAAGATGAAAAATGGCAAAAAGGCGACGACTTTTTTGAAATGGTTCTTAATAAAGACCCTAAAAATGCAAAAGCATACGTAGGTAAACTTCTTGTTGACCTTGAAGTTTCAAAACCTGAAAACTTAGAAGATTTTCATACACCTTTTGACGATAATGACAATTATCAGAAAATTATGCGTTTTGCAGATAAAGAGTTAAAAGAAAATATTAAAAAGCAGAATGATATTGTAACAAGACGAAACGAAGAAAATCGTAAAAGGGATATTTACGAAAAAGCGCTTGCTATGTTATCAGATGATACAAACGCTAAAACACTTGAAGTGGCAGGGTATTTGTTTTTAGAAGTCAAAGATTTTAACGATGCTAAAGATTTAGCCGAAGATTGTTTTGAAAAAGCAGAAATTGCGAGTAAAAATACTTCTCTCAAAAAAGCAAAATTAAAAATTAAACAAGATACCATTTCGAGTCTGAAAACTGCTATTGAGTTGCTCGAAGATATTTCTAACTGGAAAGATGCAAACGAACAGTTGGAATTTTGTAAAGGCAGAATTGAAGAACTTCGTTTAAAAGAAATTGAAGAAAAAAGAGTACAAGAGAAAAAAGTAGCAGAAATGAAAGAAAAATTACGTAAACAAGCCGAATACAGAGCAAAAGGTCTTTGTCAACATTGTGGTGGCAAGTTTAAAGGTTTGCTTACTAAAAAATGTGTAAACTGTGGTTTAGAAAAAGATTATTTAAAAATTTAAACTTAAATATAAAATTGGAGGTTTTTATATGTCAAAAATTGCAGATGTAATTAAATACGAGGGGGATAACAGCACTTTTATATGGAAACACCCGGTAGAAGATTTTAATTATTTTACTCAACTTATTGTTCACGAAAGTCAGGAAGCTATCTTCTTTATGAATGGTCAGGCACTCGATTTGTTTGGTCCTGGTCGTCATACTCTTGAAACACAAAATATTCCTGTACTTGGCAAAGCGCTTAATAAAGTAACTGGTGATAAAACACCGTTCCACTGCGAAGTTTACTTTATTAATAAAACTGTTCAAATGGCTCTTAAATGGGGTACTGACAGTAAAGTTCGTTTTATTGACCCACTTACAGGTGTACCGCTTGAAATCGGTGCTTCTGGTGAAATGAATCTTAAAGTAAGTGACTCAAGAAAACTTCTTTTAAAATTAGTTGGTACTATGAAAGGTATCGCTTGGGATGCAAGTAAAGAAGGCTTTACAAAAAGTCTTACAGATTCTTTCAAACCACTTATTTCAACTGCAGTTAAAACAAATCTTGCTTCTGCTATGAAACAAAGTGAAATAGATATTTTAGAAATTGATGAACGCCTTGAAGAACTTTCTGGTGCTCTTTGTGAGAAACTTATACCAGGTTTTGAAGAGTACGGTTTAACAATTCCGGAGTTTTACGTAACAACAGTTGTTTTACCTGAAAATGACCCTAACTTTAAGAAAATCCGTGAATTACATACAATTTCATTCCAGAAAAAAATGGTTGAGGCAAGTAGAGAAATTGAGCTCGAACGCCAGACAACTGAAACCGAAATTGCAAAGCGTGAAGCAGAGCGTGAGCTTATTAAAGCACAAACTGAAGCACAGGCAGCAAAAATGGCTGGCTTTGCAGAAGCTGAAGTTATGGCAGCAAAAGGTATTACAGAAAAAGAATACGTTCAGGCTGACGTTCAGAAGGCATTTGCAGAAGGTCTTGGCAATATGGGCTCAGGTGGTGGCACCGGTGGTGGTATGATGGGCGATATTGTAGGTCTTGGTGTAGGTCTTCAGGCGGCTAACGCTATGAGTGGTCAGTTAGGCGGTATATTTAACGGTTTTGCAGGTGGCAATAATGAAGCTTCACAACAAGCAGGTGTTAAATGTGCTAATTGTGGTAATTCATTACCACAGAATGCAAAATTCTGCCTTGAGTGTGGTACTAAAGTAGAAAATCTTGCTGAAAATGAAATGATTTGCCCAGCGTGTGGTAAAAAGACTACAAAAGGTAAATTCTGTATGGAATGTGGCGTATCTTTAATAGTTAAATGTACAAAATGCGGTGCAGAAATCCCGACAGGTGCAAAATTCTGCCTTGAATGTGGCGAAAAACTTTAATTTTTGAGGAGTAATTATTATGAAAACATCGTTTAAAATTTATGCTCTTATTTGGGCAATAGGTTTTGCAATTTTTAATTTGGTTGCTTTTGTTCCGGTTGTAAGTATTGAAGGGGCAGAAATTTCTTCTTCATTTGTTGTTGCAACTATTTTCTGCGATATTATGTTCTTCGCACAACTCGGTTGTGGTTACTTTGCTTTTAAACCGGAAAATAAGCAAAAAGTCTTTTATAATATTCCAATCGTAACAACAAGTTTAATAAGTCTTCTTGTTACAATAGTAGTGGCAGTTATTTTAGCGTTAATCCCGGACGTACCAAACTGGCTTACTGCACTTATTTTAGCAGTTGTAACTTTAATTTCAGTAGTTGCTATTTTAAAATCACATATTGTTGCTGAATCAATTTCAAAAATTGACGATAAAGTAAAAGTAAAAACTTTCTTTATTAAAAATCTTACAGTAGATGCTGAAACTCTTATTTCAAAAGCAACAACCGACGAAGCAAAAGCAGTTGCTAAAAAGGTTTATGAAGCAATTTGTTACTCTGACCCTATGGCCAATGATGCACTTTCTTCACTTGAAAGTGAAATATCAACTAAATTCAATGCATTCAGTAATGCTGTTACAAGTGGCGAAGCACTCAAAGAAACGTCTGAAGCATTGTTGGTTTTAATTGAAGAAAGAAACAATAAGTGCAAACTTCTTAAATAAGGGGTAATTATGGCAGTTTTTAAATGCAAAATGTGCGGTGGTGACCTTGAAGTTCAGGAAAAAGCAACCGTATGTGAATGTATATATTGCGGAACAAAACAAACTGTTCCAAGCTCAGATGATGAAAAGAAACTACAACTTTTTAACAGAGCAAATAGATTGCGGTTCAATAACGAATTCGACAAAGCGGCTGGTGTTTATGAATCGATTGTTGCAGAATTCCCGCAAGAACCTGAAAGTTATTGGGGGTTAGTTCTCTGTAAATATGGTATTGAATACGTCGATGATGAAAAAACAGGCAGAAAAATACCAACTTGTCACAGAACATTGCCGGCTTCTGTAATGAATGACAAGAATTTTGAGTTAGCTTATGAATACGCAAATAATGATGCAAAAATTATTTACAGAGAAGAAGCAAAAACAATTGATAGAATTCAGAAAAGTATTCTTTCAATAGTAGAAAACGAAGACCCTTATGACGTTTTTATCTGCTACAAAGAAACAGATGAAAATGGTAACAGAACCCACGATAGTTTGTTAGCACAGGATATTTACACAGAATTAGTAAAAGAAGATTACAAAGTGTTCTTTTCACGTGTTACTTTACGTGACAAAGCGGGTACGGAGTATGAGCCGTATATTTATGCCGCTTTAAAAAGTGCAAAAGTAATGCTCGTAATTGGCACAAAATTTGAGTATTTTGATTCAGTCTGGGTTAAAAACGAGTGGGGACGCTTTCTTTCAATGATGGAAGAAGATAAAGATAAACACCTTATTCCTTGCTTTAAGAATATAGATGCTTACGATATACCAGAAGAATTTAATAACCTTCAGGGTCTCGATATGGGTGAGGTTACTTTCTTTAAAAATCTCGCAAATAGTATTGAAAAATTCGTTGAAAAAGAAACCGTTACTGAAACAGTTATAATTAATTCTGGCCCTACTGCTATTGAACCATTATTAAAAAGAGCGTTTATGTTTCTTGAAGATGGCGAATTTAAAGATGCAGACGAATATGCAGAAAAAGTTCTTGACACTGACCCTGAGTGTGCCGAAGGCTATCTTGTAAAGGTTCTTGCAGAAAATTCTTTAAGAAAAAGGCGAGATTTGTCTGATTGTGAAAATCAATATACCTGTAATAAAGATTATCAGAAAGCAGTCCGCTTTGCCGATGAAACGTTAAAAGCAGAGTTGGATGAATATCTTTCAACGTGGAAAGAGTATAAATATAACATTGCTTGTGAAAATATGGTAACTGCTACTACAATTGATGAATTTAATTCTGTAATTTCAATTTTTGAGATGCTCGAAGGCTACAAGGACTCTCAAGAGAGACTTGAAACATGCTTGAGTAATATCAATGATATTAACAGTGAAAATTGCAGAATTGCTGGGCTTAAAAATAGTGTTTGTCGAAAAAATATAAGAATAAACGAGCTCGAAAAAAATAAAGAGGCGCTTAATAAGGCTCTCGAAGAATGTAAAGAGCAGTACCACAGAAGGAAGGCTTTAAGTCTTAAAAGATTGACTATTTCACAGATTGCAATGTTCGTACCAGCTTTTATTTCAACGATTGCTATTTCTTTAAACGCTGAGGTAAATCAATCACTTTCAGAAATTTTTATGTTTCTTACAATAGGAGCTTATATCTGGTACTTAGTAGAAATTTATTTGTTTATGAAAAAGGGTGTTAAAGATAAAAAATACAGAATTATATTTTTAATTTACCCACTATTCGGTTTCCTTTTCTGCTTAAAAGAATGGCTTTTTATGAAGAGAAATTACAATTTTACAATTAAAGAAAAGTTAGCAGAAATTAAGACTCTGAACAGAAAAATCAGCGAGTGCGATATTGAAATATTGAAAGAGCAAAAAGAAATTCAAGAACTGAATAAAAGCTTAGAAGAAGTTCAGAATACATAAAATAAAAAGTTCTATCATTTAGCGAAAACTAAGTGATAGAACTTTTTTTATTTATCAACTCTATTTAATATATAATCAACCGAAACATTGTGGAAATCAGCAAGTTTAATCAAAATTTCTGTAGGAATATCAAGTTCGCCGCGCTCATAATTACTGTAAACTCGTTGGCTGCAATTTAAAATTTCACCCATTTCTCGTTGAGTCAAATCCTTATCTTCTCGTAAATCACGAATTCTTTGATATAACATATTGCACCACCTAAATATAGTATATGCAACTATTATAATTTTAGCGGGTAGTACACTATCAAGTTTAGCGGAAAATCCACTATTGACAAGTAGCGGAAAACCCGCTATAATATATGGTAACATAATAAATTTTTTAGGGGTGTAAATATGAAAAAAGTTTTGTCAGTATCAATTTGTTTTGTTTTATTGCTTGTGACTTTTGTTGTTACATTAACAGGGTGCGGAAGCGAAAGTGGTGGTGAAAGTGATTCTGCTTTCGAAGTAGAGAATTCTCAAGTCGGCGAATTAACAACACAAACTATCGATGAACAATTTAATGGTTCTGTTAATTATAACTCAACAGTATCTAATACATCAAAATGCATGAAATGTGGTGCGGATTGTGAAATAGGTCAAAATTATTGTTCGTCGCATAAATGTTTTGATAATAATTGCAATTTAGAAAAAGACTATGGTTCAGCTTATTGTATTAATCATAAATGTATGATGTGCAATCTTGGTAAAGAAAGTGATTCTCCATATTGTTCACAACACAAATGTTCATCTTGTAATAATGTAGCTGTGGAAGGTTCTCATTATTGTGTTGCTCATAAATGTTTACTTTGTGATAATAAGGCGATTTATAATGGGTATTGTTCAACACACGACTAAAATATAGCAATATATTATAAAAAGTTCTATCATTTAGCGAAAACTAAGTGATAGAACTTTAATGCTTTTATAGCTTTAATTACGGCAAGAAATATTTTATAAGTTTTGAAATCAAATCTACAAGATGTATAAACGACGGCATTCTGAAGAAGTTACTAAAACTGTTGCCAAGAGTACCTTTATCTTCTTCAACTTCAATAAACGTCTGATTTTTTACATCGTTTTGCATAAATTGTGGATATTGTGGATTATCGAAAACAGTTAACTGTTCTTTGCTACTGAACATCCATTTATACATTTCGCCGTGACCATCGTGGGTAGAGGAGTGCATCATATCTTTTATAAACCAGGTGCTTTCTGGCATAATTGAAGTTGAAGCATCAATTCTCCAGTCTGGTGAAATATAATTTTTATCTAAATGCTTTTGTTGTCTGTAATCGTAATGAAAACCACTGTTAATGTTACTGCAAGTAGCACCGAGTGAAGCGTATTTTGTATCTACTGTACCGTCAGAATCGTTAAGGTAAGCAGAAACAAGGGGAGTTCTTTGCATATTGTAGCCGACTACGTTATAAAATTTAGTTCCGTTTTTCTTTGATTCATTAATTAACTTTTCTGCACTTTGTTGAACTTCATAATGGTAAAAGTCAATTCTTTCAATGAGTTTTGCATTTTTTACAGGGTCGAGTTTCATAAATACTTTTGCCTCTTCGTAATACTCGTGTGGAACAAAACTCCATATACCAGGCATTGTAGCAAACATCGGAATGAGTGCTTCGTTAAATACTCTGTCTTTTAAATTAAGAATTAAATCGTCGCCGATTTCTACAATAGCATCTAAAAGACCAGCAGTTGTGAGCATTTCTAAAAGCATATAAACCATACCGCCCAAAAGGTCATTTTCGAGTTCTGGCATTGCTTGTGCTGCATATCTTTCAATAGCATCAGCATTAAGCTCAACTTTACCTGTGTAAAGTTCACCAGCAACGGCAGTTCCTAAAAGTGGGCAACATTGAAAAATTATTGTTTCAATATCTTTTGTTCCATAGAGCTTAATGTAGCTCATTGTTGTAACGCCACCCATACTCGAAGCACGGAACTGAACTGTGTCGTGTTTTGTTAAAGCTTTAACTTCTTGTATATATTCGTGAAGCTTTTTAGCGTTTTCAATAGGGTCAAGTCTGAAATCATAACCAAAATAATAGTTGTGGTCTAAACTGTGTGGGACTTCGTCGGTCGGGTGAAATTCTTCACAAGTAACTCTGCTTGAAGAATTACCATCCTTATCAAGTGCTAAATCACCAAAGATTTTCATAACACATTCAATTAACACGTCGCCAAAAGCATCGTAATCGCCAGTGTTAATTAAATCGCCAGCAGCAGATACAACAGGAGTTAATTCTCCTATAATGTAACCAATATCTGGTCTGAATAGCACTCTTTCATTTTCTGTACCAGCATCAAGTGTTAACGTACCGCTACCAAGTGCCGCAACGTAAATAATTGGTGCATCACCACAGTTGCATTTTTCTTCGACTGCAAATGCAGGAGTAACTGTAAGCGATATTAAAACAACAGAAAGAAATATTGAAAGAATTTTTTTCATAGAAATACCCCCTTATTTTTAGAATGATTTTAACATATTTCTGAAAGTTTTTAAAGATAGAAAGTGTATAAATTTTTTTGTGCAAATTTGTTGTATTTACATATTAGAATAAATGTGTTAAAATCAAAATAGAAATGGGTTGATTTTATGTCTTATAATTCTTTTGCTTCTGTGTACGATGAATTAACAAAAAACGTTGATTATAAAGCTCGTGCAGAATACATTTGTGGAATTTTAAAAAAATATAATATAACAGATGGTTTGTTGCTCGATTTAGCTTGTGGCACGGGTTCGCTTTCTGTTGAACTTTCGAAGCTGGGTTTTGAAGTTATCGGTACCGATGCTTCTTACGATATGCTTTCAGAAGCACAGAATAAAGCGGCAGAAAGCGGAGAAAATATAATGTTTCTCTGTCAGCGTATGGAAGAAACTGACCTTTACGGCTCTGTAAGAGCAATTGTATGTGCTTTAGACAGTATTAACCACGTTACAGATTACGAATTGGTGAAAAAGACTTTTAAAAATCTTAAAAATTTTCTTGATACTGACGGAATTATAATTTTTGATGCTAACACAGTTTATAAACATCAAAAAGTTTTAGGCAATAACATTTTTATTTATGACGAAAAAAATGTTTTCTGTGCATGGCGTAACACTTTACTTGAAGATGAAAAAACTGTAAATATCAACCTTGACTTTTTTGTTAAAAATGGGGAAGATTATTTAAGATTAGGCGAAAGTTTTAAAGAAAAGGCTTATACAGATGATGAATTAACCTTTGCAGTAGAAGCGGGTGGTTTTAAAGTTTTGTCACGTTTCTCAGAATCAACCTTTGATAATCCGACTGACAAAACTGAACGTGTAACTTACATAGTAGGAAGGAGCGATTATTTTGGCTGATTTAATGTATTTAAAAAGTGGTACTGATATCCGTGGTTCTGCATTCTCAACAGATGGTAAACCTGCAGATTTAACAGCAGAGAGACTTCAATCAATTACCTGGGCGTTTGCTAATCATTTGGAAAGAAAAATAGGTAAATATGAAGATTTGAAAGTAGCAATAGGCTATGACCCACGAATTTCTTCAATCAGCATTAAATATGTTGTTGAAAACGTACTTCTTGCTATGGGTTATAAAGTGTATGATTGCGGACTTTCTTCAACGCCGTCTATGTTTATGTCAATAATAAATTTTGATGTGGATGCCGCAATAGAAATTACTGCAAGTCACTTGCCAATGAATATGAACGGTCTTAAATTTTTCACTCGTGAAGGTGGTTTTTCGGGTGATGATATTAAGGCGATTTTAACACGCGCTTCAACAAAAATATGGACTAAAGGCGATTTTAAGGGTGTTACTGAAAAGCTTAATAATATGGCAAAGTATTGCGAAGACCTTCGTGAGATGATTAAAAAGGGCGTTAATGCGCCTGATTACGAACAACCTTTAAAGGGTCTTAAAATAGTTGTTGACCCAAGTAACGGCGTTGGCGAATTTTATATAAAGGATGTTTTAAATCCACTTGGTGCAGATACTTCTGGTAGTATTGCCGTGCATCCTGATGGTCGTTTTCCGACTCACCAGCCAAACCCAGAAAATAAAGCGGCTATGGATTTGATTTCAGAAGCAACTAAAAAAGCAAATGGCGATTTAGGTATAATTTTTGACACCGACTGCGACCGCTCTGCTTGTGTTGATGCCGACGGTGAACCTATTAACCGTAACAAGCTGGTAGCACTTGCTTCATTTATTGCTCTGAAAAGTTATCCCAACGGAATTATTGTAACCGATTCAGTAACGTCTGATGGTTTGACTGAATTTATTGAGCAGGAGTTAGGTGGAATTCACAGAAGATTTAAACGTGGATATAAAAATGTAATAGATGAAGCAAAACGTCTTACTTTTGAAGAAGGTAACGTTGCGCCTTTGGCTATTGAAACTTCTGGCCACGCCGCATTTAAAGATAATTATTATCTTGATGATGGTGCTTACCTTGCAACACAAATTGTTATTTTAACTGCATCATTAAGAAAGCAAGGTAAAACTTTAGGTGATATTTTAAATAAACTTAAATCACCTTTAGAAGAAAAAGAAATACGAATTAAAATTACTGAAGAAGATTTTGTAACTTACGGTAATTCAGTTTTAGAAGATTTTAAAGAGTTTTCAGATAACACTAAAGGAATTGAACGTGTTAAACTTAATTTTGAAGGTGTAAAGGTTAATTTTGATAAGAAAAAGGGTGATGGTTGGCTTCTTATGAGGCTTAGCCTTCACGAACCATTACTTGTTGTGAATTGCGAAAGTAATTCAGTTGGTGGTACAGAAAAAATGCTTGAAAACTTAAAAGTGTTTTTAGGTGGATATAAAAAATTAAAAATTGATTTTTAAGGAGCTTCAGAAATGTCAAAAAACAAAAAAATTATTATCAGTATTGTTTCAATTGTTTTAGTTTTAGCGATTGGAATTACAGCAGGAGTTCTTCTCTACAAAGACTGGCCAGACGTTATTCAAGATTTTGAAACAAAAAAATCAGACGATACTATAAGAATTATGAGTTTTAATATCCGTTGCACAAACGTTGGCCGTGACACTTGGGAAGACAGAATTGGCATCGTTACAGAAACAATGGTAAAAAGCGGTGCAGATTCAATCGGTGTTCAGGAAGCAACACCAGAGTGGATGGCAACGTTAAAAGAAACTCTTACAGATTACGACTACGTTGGTGTTGCCCGTGATGATGGCGATAATGTAGGCGAATATTCTGCAGTGTTCTATTTGAAAGATAAATATAATCTTATAGATAGTGGTACTTTCTGGCTTTCTGAAACACCAGACACTCCATCACTTGGTTGGGATGCGGCTTGTACACGTATCTGCACATGGGCAGTTCTCGAAAACAAAGAAACCAAAGAGCAATACGTTCACGTCAACTCTCACTTTGACCACGTTGGTATAAAGGCAAGAGAAGAAAGTGTTAAAATGATTCTTGAGCACATTGATGAATATAAAGAGTTACCAGTTGTTTTCACAGCAGATATGAACGTTGAAGAGGGTAGTGATAACTACACGGAATTTACAAAAGTTCTTCACGATACAAAGTATTTAGCAGATGATACAATGGATTACCTTACATATCACGACACTAAACCATCAAAACACGCCAGTGATATTATAGACTACGTAATGGTAAATGATAATTTCAAAGCATTAAGCTATAAGGTTGTAACTGCAGGTATCGACGAACGCTACGTTTCAGACCATTTCCCAGTTTATGCTGATTTAGAGATTAAATAAGAGACAATCAGGGGACGGTTCTATGATTGAGCCTGAAAAGCCTTGATTATCAACGGTTTAAACGTTATTCAAATCTTAATTTAACAAAAAATCAGGGGTTGGTTGATTGAAAAAATAACCCAATCACAGAACCGTCCCCTGATTTTATCAACCTTGTCAGATATATTATATCAAACTGGTGGTAAAGCTATTCCGTATATATTTGTAGCTTATGCATGGTGCGAAACAACTATATCTATTTTTAGTGATGAGCCTTGAACAGAGAGCAGAACAAAGGGGGTACACATTAAAATGAGAGAAATTTTAAAAAACTTCCTTTTATTAATAAACATAATTTCATTTATTTTAGTCGCTTTATTTGGTGCAACTGGAATTATCTATGATTTATTTGGTCCTGCGAATTATGTAAAAATGCTTGAAAAACTTAAAATTCCGTGGAGTTTTGAGTCTATATGGGTGTTTATGTTTATCTCATTAATTATATTAATAATATCATACTTCTTACGAAAAAAACTCAATTAACAAGACAATCAAAACAATCAGAGGACGGTTCGAAACCACTGAATAAGACAGGGGACGCTTCTCTGTTTTACTAAAAAACAAATAATTTTTAAAACAAAAAACTCAGTTAATTGATTAAAAAAAATCAGTTAACTGAGTTTCATTTTTAATTCATATTCTTTTATTTAAAGAGATAAACTCTTGTTTCGTATGGTTTTGTTTTGAAACCGTTACCGGTTGTAGCAGGGTAGTTGTAGTTTGAAAGAACAAGTTCACCTTTACTAAGGTCAAAGCCTTGTGGTGCCTTGAATTCAACTTCATTTTCAACGAATGAGTTAATAACGAGTAATTTAACTCCGTCAAGTTCTCTTTCGTAAACAAAGAGTTCTTTACTGTTTTCATAATATTGTTTAAATGAACCGTAAATTGCAACTTCGTTTTCTTTTCTGAATTTTAAAAGTTTTCTGTAATAGTTAAGAATACTGTCAGGGTCTTTTTCTGCTGCCGCAACGTTGATTTCTTTATAGTTAGGGTTTAAGTTAAACCAAGGTTCAACTGTTGAGAAACCAGCGTAGTCAGAGTCATCCCATTGAACAGGTGTTCTTGAGTTTTCACGGGAGCCTTTGTTTGCCATCTTAACGAACTTGTCGCCCTTGATGCCAAGTTTTCTGAACATCTTTTCATTGTTAAAGGTAATCATATCTTTGAATTCATCAAGAGAATGAAGTTCAATGTTTGTCATACCAATTTCCTGACCCTGATAAATGAAAGGCGTACCTTTTTGTAAATAGCACATTGTTGCAAGCATTTTTGCACTTTCAACTCTGTATTTTAAGCTACCATAACGGTCAACAATACGTGGGTGGTCGTGGTTTTCAAGGTAAAGTGTGTGCCATGCTTTACCGTTCATAGCATCATACCATTTCTGGTAGCATTTTTTCATCTTTTTAAGGTTAAATGGAGTTTTAATCCAGTCAGTCATAAAGCAGTCTGCTTCAAGATGGTCGAAGCTGAACATTGTTTTAAGAACCTGACCTTCACCCTCAGTAACAAATTTAAGTGCTCTGTCAGTTGTAAGAAGTGGACCTTCACCAACTGTAAAGCAATCGTATTTTGAAAGAACGTCATCGTGGAATTCTTTAAGATACTCGTAAAGATGTGGACCGCAGTTGTAGTGTTCCATACCACAAGCAACAGGAATCGGAATACCATTTGGGAGTCCTTCTTTTTTAGAAATGTATGTAATAACGTCTTCACGGAAGCCGTCAACACCCATATCGAGCCAGAACTTCATAATATTCTTAACTTCTTCACGAACTTTAGGGTTATCCATATTTAAGTCTGGTTGACCTTTTGTGAAAACGTGAAGGTAATACTCATCAACGCTTTCAACGTATTCCCAAGCGCCACCTTCAAATGTTGAAAGCCAGTTGTTTGGTGGCTTTTTACCATTTTTGCCTTTACCTTTTCTCCAGATGTAGTAATCGTGGTAAGGGTTGTCTACACTCTTACAACTCTCTTTGAACCATTTATGTTCAGTTGAAGTATGGTTAACAACTAAATCCATAAATACTTTCATCTCTAATTCGTGAGCACGTGCTAAAACTTTTTTGAAAGTATCTAAATCGCCGTATTCTGGGTTGATATCCATATAATCTGCAATATCGTAACCATAGTCAGCATTAGGTGAGCAGAAGAGTGGTGAAAACCAGATTGCATCTATACCAATGCTTTTAATATAGTCGAGTTTAGAGTAAATACCTTCAAGGTCGCCTATACCATCGCCGTTAGAGTCTTTGAAACTTCTTGGCCAAACTTGGTAAACGACCATTTCTTTGTACCATGCTTTTTGCATAACAAAATACCTCACTTTAAATATTTGAATTTATTTTAACACATTGTAGTTTTATTTACAAGTAATCAGTGTATTTTTAGCATATTGTAGAAATAATTAATTAACAATTTGGTAAAAAAACACTATATACTTTTCTTTAAGATTATTGTATAATTACAAAGTATATTTTTTGACAAATTTTTTTCGAGGGAATTTATATGAAAAAATCAACCAAAATTATTGCTGCCATTGCAGTGACTTTTGTTCTTATAGCATCTATTGCAACTGTAAGTCTTTTTAAAACTGACGATTCTCAGGCGATGCCTACAACAACGCTTTCTGCTATCAGCACTACGTTGTTGCCAACTCAGCCACTTGAGACTGTTTCGGCGTTTGATTGGGAAGCGTATCTTAATTCACAGGAATTATCCAGTGAAACAGAACTTTCAACCGAAGACCCGACTGCTACGACAGTACCACAGGAGACAAGTCCTAACATTATAGTTAGTTATATTTACGTTACTGACCCTGTCATTCCAACGGTTACTACGAAGCCGGAGGAAACCGAGCCTTCAACTCAGGCAAATCGTGTTGAAATGGTTGACTATCAATATAAAGTAGATAAGGAAAAAGAAGAGGTTACTTTAACAAAATATATCGGTAGTGATATGTCGCCAAGTATTCCTGAAACCGTTGCTGGTTTTAACGTTACAACTATCGGTAGTGCTTGTTTTAAAAATCAGAAGATAACGAGTGTTTACATACCCAAAACAGTTACCACTATTAATACTGCAGCTTTCAATAACTGTCAGTCATTAAAAAGCGTTTATTTCCTTGGTACTAACTACGTTGATATTGGTGAATCAGTATTTGAAAACTGTATTTCACTTTCAAACGTTTCGTTATCAGCAAACACAACTGCTATTGGTGCAAACGCTTTTGCAAACTGTACTTCACTTAAGAAACTTAAAATTCCGGAGTCAGTTACAGTTATAGGTCAACAGGCTTTTGCGGGTTGTAGTAAAGATTTAACTATTGTTTGTAAATCCGGTACTATCGCAGAAACTGTTGCTCTCAGTTACGAATATAAAATTGAACTTGAATAATTTTAAAACCATCGCTTTTTGCGGTGGTTTTTTGCTTTTCACTTTAACCTTTGTGCACAGTTTTAATATAATAAAATAGGGATGTAAAAACAACTTTCACTTTTTTTGATTAATTTTATGTTTTCAGTCAAAAATAGGAATGTGAAAACAACACATCGGAGAGTGATAAAGTGACTATTAAAAGAGGCGAAATTTATTATGCAGATTTAAGTCCTGTTGTAGGGTCAGAACAGGGTGGAGTGAGACCTGTACTTATTGTTCAGAATAATGTTGGGAATAAATATAGTCCTACTGTTATTGCGGCTGCCATAACAAGTCAGAAATTCAAAACGAATTTACCGACTCATATAAGTGTTGATGCAAATAGTTGCGGACTTTCGAAAGATTCAATAGTTCTGCTTGAACAAATAAGGACTCTTGATAAACAACGACTTAAAGAGCGAATGGGTAATTTACCTGAAAATGATATGGATAGAATAGATAAAGCTTTATCTGTAAGCTTTGGATTATTTGATAATATCTGATTAAAAACAAGAAGTGTCTTTGATACTTCTTGTTTTTTAATACCTTGACAATGTGCGAGTATTGGTGTAAAATATCAAATGGTTTTGACATATATATAAATTTGTCATATTTGGAGGTTTTTTTATGGCAAGAAGATTTTTTACATCTGAATCAGTTACAGAAGGTCATCCGGATAAAGTCTGCGACTGCGTTTCTGATGCTATTTTAGACGCTATTTTAGCACAAGATAAGGAAGCAAGAGTTGCTTGCGAAACAACCTGCACAACCGGTGTTGTTACCGTAATGGGTGAAATTACAACTACTGCACAGATTGATTTCCCAGCAGTTATAAGAAAAACTGTTTGTGATATCGGTTTCGATAATCCAAATTGTGGCTTCGATGGCAATACTTGTGCTGTTTTGACTACAATTGATAAACAATCAACTGATATTTCAATGGGTGTTGATAAGTCACTCGAATTAAAAGATGGTGAAAATGACCCTTATAACCTTCACGGTGCGGGCGACCAGGGTATGATGTTCGGTTTTGCTTGTAATGATACTGAAGAACTTATGCCACTTCCAATTTCTTTGGCTCACAAATTAGCACGTCGCCTTACAGACGTAAGAAAGAATGGTACTTTAACATATCTTCGTCCAGATGGTAAGAGTCAGGTTACTGTTGAATATGATGATAACGATAATCCTGTAAGAGTTGAAGCAGTTGTTGTTTCTTCTCAACACGACCCGATGGATATTGAAGTTCTTCGTAAAGATATTATTGAGAATGTTATTAAACCAATAATTCCAGAAAAATATCTTGATGAAAACACAAAATTCTACGTTAACCCAACCGGTAACTTTGTAATTGGTGGTCCTGTTGGTGATAGCGGTCTTACAGGTAGAAAAATTATTGTTGATACATACGGTGGTTACTCACGTCACGGTGGTGGTGCTTTCTCCGGTAAGGACCCAACAAAAGTTGACAGAAGTGCTGCTTACGCTGCAAGATACGTTGCTAAAAATATTGTTACTGCGGGTCTTGCAGACAAATGTGAAGTTCAGTTAGCTTATGCTATTGGTGTTGCAAAACCACTTTCAGTTCGTGTTGATACGTTTGGTACTGGTAAAGTGAGCGATGCTAAATTAGAAGATATTGTTAATGCAAACTTCGATTTACGTCCGGCTGCTATTATTGAAAAACTTGAATTAAGAAAGCCACAATACAGACAACTTGCTGCATACGGTCACATGGGTAGAATTGACCTTAATGTTGCTTGGGAAAAAACTGATATGGCAGAAACACTTAAAAAAGCTGCTAACGTTTAATTATTTTTTCTTGGAGAATGTATGAGTAGTCAGAATAACAAAAAGAGTGTTCATGCAGGTCACCGTGAAAGAGTACGTGAAAATGTTTTAAAAAACGGTTTTGAACAACTCGAGGACCACAGACTTCTCGAGTTGTTACTCTTTTATTCGATACCTCGTGAAGATACAAACGAATTGGCACATAATTTATTGAATAGATTTGGTAGTCTTGCAGGTGTTGTAAAAGCTTCGCCGAAAGAATTGAAAAAAGTTTCTGGTGTTGGCGATAATACTGCGGTTATGCTCTCTTCATTGGGTGAGTTGTGTGTAAGAGTTTTAAAAGAAGGTAACATTAAAAAGACACCTTATCTCAATAGTTCGGAAATTATAGATTTAATCAAATCTCATTATATTAATGAATCAATAGAATGTTTTTTACTTATTTGTTTTGATTCTTTGTTGCATTTGAAGTTTGCTGGATTCATTTCAGAAGGTGATGCAACTAAGGTTGAGTTTGACGTCAAAAATTTACTCGGTTATGTTATTGACTGCGATGCCTCTTTAATTGTCCTTGCTCATAATCATCCAAATGGTGACCCGACACCATCGGGCGCAGATATTGACACAACGTTCAATATTTCTGTAACACTCAGAAAAATTGGTGTTGAATTAATTGACCATGTTATAATCGGAGAAAATTCTCATTATTCAATGCGTAATCAATCTCAATATGCAAATTTATTTGGAGGGTTACTCAAGGAATAATTCTACTGCTCTTGCAGAAAATATAAAACTTACTATATCGGCACATATTGCACAAGGTAATGTGTGTCGTGTTTTTTTTATGTTACAAGAACCATAATAAAGTGTAGTAGCGTAAAACGTGGTTTCAGTTGAACCCATCATAACAGAAGCAGTTCTACCAACAAAAGAATCGGGTCCAAAATCTTTTAAAATGCTTTCAAATATTGTAATAGCACCACTACCAGAAACAGGGGATAAAATCATTAATGGCGTAACTTCTTTCGGAATTTTTAAAATTGAAGCTATCGGTGAAAGAAAATCTGTAATTATATTAAGTCCACCAGAACTTTTTAACATATTAACTGCAACAATAAGTGCAATAAGTGGTGGTGCAATTCCTAAAACAGTTTTAAAACCACTTTTAGCACCATCTAAAAACGTATCAAATACGTTAATTCCTTTTATTGCACCAAATATAATTATAATTGTAACAATAGCTGGTAAAATAAAATCTGTAAAATTTATCATTTAAAAACCTTCTTTAAAAGAAAAGTAAGAGTTATTCCGACAGCAAGGCTTAAAACCGACGTTATTAGTGCTGGTAGCATAATTTCCATCGGGTTTTCGCTTCCGTAATCTTGTCTTAAGAAAGCTATACTTGTTGGTATCAAATGAAGTGCGGCAGTGTTTATTACGACAAATCTTACCATATTGTCTGTTGCAATATCTTTATTTAAATTGTTTTCTTGCATTCTTTTCATTGCTTCTAAACCGAGTGGTGTTGCTGCATTCCCTAAACCTAAAATGTTTGCAGTTATATTCATAGAAATGGCATCTTTGGTTTTTTTATCTTTTATTGTTGGGAATAACAATTTTAAAACCGGTTGAAAAAGTTTACAGAGAATACTTGTGAAACCGCCTTTTTCAGCGATTGCCATAATTCCATTCCAGAAGCATATAACACCTGTGAGTTTTACAACAAGGGTTATTGCATCACTACCACCGGATATTACAGAAGTTGAAAGCGTAGACATATTATTTGTAGCAATTGCTGAGAAAAAAGAGAAGATAATAATTATTACCCATATATAATTCATCATAGTTATCACATCCTGTTAAATGTATGATTAACAGGGGATATTCTATGCAAAATTCAAAAAAATCTTGACTAAATTACAATATCTTGTATAATATAATAGGTTTAATAACAAATAATGGTATATTATTCGTGATTTTTGAAAGGTCAGGTAATAAAATGGCAAAAACAAAAAACGAAACACAACAGAGTTATGGTAATGAAAGTATTTCAAAATTAAAAGGTGCGGACAGAGTCCGTAAAAGACCAGCGGTTATATTTGGTTCAGATGGTCTCGAAGGTTGCGAACACTCTATTTTTGAAATTATTTCAAACTCAATAGACGAAGCACGTGAAGGCTATGGTAACAAAATTGTTGTTACCAGATTTTTAGATAAATCAATCGAAGTTCAGGACTTTGGTCGTGGTATTCCGGTTGACTATAACAAAAAAGAAGATTGTTATAACTGGGAACTTGTTTTCTGTGACCTTTACGCAGGCGGTAAATACAACACCAACGATGGTGGTAGTTACGAGTTTTCGTTAGGTCTTAATGGTCTTGGTCTTTGTGCTACACAATATGCATCTGAATATATGGAAGCAGAAATTCATACTGGTGGATATTGCTACGAACTTTCATTTAAAAGCGGTGAAATTGATGGCGATATGAAAAAAACACCTTATGATAAAAAAGACACTGGTTCAAGAATTAAATGGCGTCCTGATTTAAAGGTGTTTACAGATATTGACGTTCCTCTTGAGTATTTTCAAGACGTTTTAAAAAGACAGTCTGTTGTTAACGCCGGTGTAAAATTTATTCTTAAAAATCAACTTACTGAAACAAAATTTGAAACATTTGAATTTGTTTATAACAATGGTATCGTTGACTACGTTAATGAATTTATTGGCGAAGACGGTCTTAGCACAGTTCAGTTCTGGCAAGCAGAAAGAAAGGGTAGAGACCGTGCGGACAAGCCGGATTATAAATTAAAAATGAATATTGCTCTTTGTTTCTCAAACAAAAAGCAATTAAAAGAGTATTACCATAACTCAAGTTGGCTTGAATATGGTGGTGCTCCTGAAAAGGCTGTTAAAAGTGCTTTCGTAGCACAGATTGATGCTTATCTTAAACAAAATAGCAAATATTTAAAAACAGATGCTAAAATCAGTTTTCAGGATGTTGAAGATTGTCTTGTGCTTGTTATTTCATCATTCTCAACACAGACTTCTTACGAAAACCAGACTAAAAAGGCTATAACCAATAAATTTATTCAGGATGCTATGACAGAGTTTATCCGTCATCAACTTGAAATATACTTTATTGAAAATAAACTTGATGCAGACAAAATTTGTGAGCAAGTGCTTATAAATATGCGTTCAAGAATTAAGGCTGAAACTACAAGGTTAAATCTTAAAAAGACACTTGCTTCATCAAATGATATGACTTCACGTGTTGAAAAATTCGTTGATTGTCGTAGCAAGGACCCAAATGAAAGAGAAATCTTCATAGTGGAAGGTGACTCTGCTCTCGGTGCTTGTAAACAGGCTCGTGACTCGTCATTTCAGGCGGTTATTCCGGTTCGTGGTAAAATTCTTAACTGTCTTAAATTTGATTACAACAGAATTTTCAAGAGCGAAATTATAACCGATTTAATTAAAGTTTTAGGTTGCGGTGTTGAAGTTTCTTCAAAATCCAATAAGGAATTATCTCTATTTAATTTAGATAATCTTCGTTGGAGTAAGATTATCATCTGTACCGATGCCGACGTTGACGGTTTCCACATCAGAACGCTTATTCTTACTATGATTTACAGATTAATGCCTACTTTGTTAAAAGAAGGTAAAGTGTTTATAGCAGAGTCTCCACTTTATGAAATTACTTCTAAAGGTCAGACCTGGTTTGCTTATACTGAAAAAGAAAAAGCAATGGCTTTAACTGAAATTGGTGATGCTAAATATACAATTCAGCGTTCAAAAGGTCTTGGTGAAAACGATGCTGATATGATGTGGCTTACAACTATGAATCCACAAACACGTCGTCTTATTAAAGTTGAACCTGATAACTTTGAAGAATTGATTGCCGAAAAGTTTGAACTTCTTTTGGGTGATAATCTTACAGAAAGAAAAGAATTTATAGCAGAAAATGGTCATTTATATATTGACCTTGCAGATATTTCATAAGGTGGGTGATATGTATGGCAAGAAAGAAAAAAGAAACACCTGAAGTAAATACAACTGAAGAAGTAAAAGCGAATATTATAGGTGCGGGTGAAGTTGTTTGTCAGCAGATTACCGAAACACTTGAAACTAACTTTATGCCTTATGCGATGAGCGTTATTGTTTCTCGTGCTATCCCTGAAATAGATGGTTTTAAACCATCGCACCGTAAACTTCTTTATACAATGTATAAAATGGGTCTTATAAATGGTGGTAGAATTAAATCTGCTAACATTGTTGGTAGAACTATGCAACTTAACCCACACGGTGATGCGGCGATTTATGAGACAATGGTTCGTCTTTCAAAAGGTAATGAAACACTTTTACACCCTTATATTGACAGTAAGGGTAACTTTGGTAAATCATATTCTAAAAATATGGTTTACGCTGCTGCACGTTATACAGAAGCAAAACTTGAAAGTATTTGTAGTGAACTTTTCGGTGATATAGATAAAGATACTGTTGATTTCGTTGATAACTATGACAGTACAATGAAAGAACCTACACTTTTACCTGTATCTTTCCCGAGTGTTCTTGTTAACACTAACAGTGGTATTGCTGTTGGTATGGCAAGTAATATCTGTTCATTTAATTTAAAAGAACTCTGTGACACAACTATCGGTATAATAAAAAATCCTGATTTTGATATTTTTGAAACACTTAAAGCACCAGATTTTATTGGTGGTGCCGAGATTATTTATGACAGAAATGCACTTGAAGAAGTGTATAAAACTGGTCGTGGCTCTCTTAAATTAAGAGCAAAATATAGTTATGATAAGTCAAATAACTGTATTGATATTACTGAGATTCCTGCAACTACCACTTGCGAAGCTATTATTGAAAAGATAATTGAAAAAGTAAAAGCAGGTTCATTAAAAGAAATCAGTGATATCCGTGACGAAACAGATAAGTCTGGTCTTAAAATTACAATCGACTTAAAACGTGGTGTAGATGCAGAAAAACTTATGAAGCGTCTTTATAAAATGACACCACTTGAAGATTCATTCTCTGCAAACTTCAACATTCTTGTTGCTGGTGTGCCAAGAGTAATGGGCGTTAAAGAGATTTTAACCGAGTGGATTGCATTCCGTACAGAGTGCGTTAACAGGCGTGTTTTCTTCGATTTAACTAAAGCAAAAGATAAATTGCATTTACTTTTAGGTCTTAAAAAGATTCTTCTTGATATTGATAAAGCGATTAAAATTATCAGAAATACCGAAGAAGAAGCAGAAGTTGTTCCGAACTTGATGATTGGCTTCGGTATTGACCAGATTCAGGCAGAATACGTAGCAGAAATTAAACTTCGTCATCTTAATAAACAATATATTCTTAAAAGACTTGAAGACGTTGACCAACTCAAGAAAGATATTGAAGATATGGAAGATATTCTTTCGAGCAAAGCAAGAGTTAAAAAGATTATTGTTGACGAACTTACAAAAGTTTCTGAAAAATATGGTAAAGACAGAAGAACTGAAATAATCTACGAGGAAATTGAAGATTATGAAGAAGTAGAAGAAGTACCGGATTACCCGGTTCACTTATTCTTTACAAGAGACGGTTACTTTAAGAAAATTACACCACTTTCACTTAGGATGGGTGGTGAACAAAAACTTAAAGAAGGCGACGAGTTAATTTCAACTGTTGAAACCACTAACCGTGCAGAACTTCTCTTCTTTACAGATAAATGTCAGGTTTATAAATCAAAAGCGAGTGAGTTTGAAGATAGTAAAGCAAGCGTTTTAGGTGATTTCGTACCATCTAAACTCGGTTTTGAAGCAGATGAAAAACCACTTTGTATGATTGTCACAACCGATTATAGTGGATTTATGATGTTCTTCTTTGAGAATGGTAAAGCGGCTAAAGTCAATATGCAAGGTTACGATACAAAAACAAATCGTAAAAAGCTTATTAAAGCATATTCTGATAAAGCGCCATTAGTTTCAGCGTTTTATCTTAAAGAAGATGATGAGTTCGTTCTTACGTCAACTGCAGGTCGTGTTCTTTTGGTCAACACAGGTGCAATTTCTATTAAAACAACTAAAGATACTGCAGGTGTTAACGTAATGACACTTAAAAAGTATCACAAAGTCCAGAGTGTAAGACCTTACGTTGAAGGCGAATTCAGTAAACCTTACAGATACAGAACGAAAACGTTACCGGCAGCGGGTGCTACACTTAGTGCAGACGATACTGCAGAGCAACTTTCGTTGTTAGATTAATGATTTTTGTTTTATGAAAAGCAACAGCCGACTCGCAATGAGTCGGCTGGGCAGATAATTCTGTTGAAGTTTTGTTGTATGTTACAAAGTAATTTCAAAAATTTTGATATTATCTTAAATACAACTCTTCAAAACAAACGCAAAATTTATTAAAAGAGTTATCTGCTGACATTATAATATGCGAATTTTTATTAATAATACATAAAAATAAAAATTTTTAAAAAAATTTTAAAAAAAGACTTGCATTTTATGAAAGTCTGTGTTAATATATCAAGGCACTCGAGAGAGCAGTGCTAATACATCAGGAGGATAAAGCTAATGGCTGAACTTGCTTGGTATCATTTCTTAATCGGTGGTATTCTCATCGTAGCTTCAATTTTTATAGTTTTATTTGTTATGCTTCAAGAAAGCCGTCAAGCTGGTCTTTCAGGTGCAATCGCTGGTGGTTCTGATTCTTTCTACGAAAAGAACAAGGGCCGTTCAAAAGAAGCAAGGCTTGCTTTCTTCACAAAGATTCTTGCAGTTGTGTTCTTTGTTGTTACACTTGTTGCAGTTATTCTTTTCGCATTCACAAAATAAACCTCATTAATTTGAGGTTTACATATATGAGTTATTAGCTCAGTAGGCAGAGCACCTGCCTTTTAAGCAGGGTGTCCGGAGTTCGAATCTCCGATAACTCACCAAAAAATCCAAGTCGTATGACTTGGATTTTTTCATTTATGCCCATCAGGGCATAACTTCATTTTGTAATACTTGTGTTAAAAATTTCATTTCGGTTTAACGAACTTCATTATTATGGACATAAATAAATGAAGTTATCTTACAATAAATGAAGTGTTTTCACAATGAAGTTTGAATAATTCAAAATGAAGTTGCCTACGGCAAACGAATAATAAAAATCTATGTTGTTGAAAATTAAGAAAATGCGTGATATAATGAATTTTAAAAACAACTGTTAAGGGGGCTTTAATTGTTATGTGGTGCCTATCTAACGATAACTCGAAGGCGATTATCACAGCAACTGAACAAATACATAGTGCACATCGTGAATGTCAGTTGCGTTTACCTGAAACAGCAGTTGTATTTTTTATGAGTAAAGCAACAGAGTACCTCATAGAACATTATAAAGTAGATGAAATGTCAGAACAATTCCCACGTTTTCTTAATCGTTGTCCGATATGGAAGTTCAAAGATTTGGAAATTTGTTTTTTAGATGGTGGTCGTGGTTCTCCACAGGCTGTAGACACAGTTGAAACACTCGCTGCCTTAGGTGTAAAGAATATTATTGCTATCGGTATGTGTGGAGCATATAACGATAATGTTGCCATTGGCGAAATAATTGCACCTCAAAAGGCATTTGTAGAAGAAGGCACATCTCTCCACTATTATGAGTTTATAGAAGAGTCTTTTCCTGATGCTGATTTTTTGAAAATGGCAGTACAATCATTTAATCTTGCTGATTATCCTATTGTGTCAACCGATGCAGTATATCGACAAACATTTAATAAAGAACAGTTGTGGCGAGAAAAAGGTGCAGTTGGTGTAGATATGGAGACATCTGCTATTTTTAGCGTTGCTCAATATCTCGGGTTGAAAGCAGTTTCATTGTTGATGGTTTCAGATATGCATCCTTTAAGTCTAGATGCACCGAAATGGGAGTGGCATATGACCAGTGAAATGAGATATAAGCTTACAGAACTTGGAATTGATTTGGCCAAAAGAATTATTAAATAAGGAATATTTCATAATTCATTAAAAGGAGAATTTAAAAGTGTTATACCTAAAAGAAGCAAACTTTGAAGATGTCGAAAAAGAATATGAATTTATAAAAAATACCCCAAAAGATGAAAATGGTTTTACAAACCCATACTTTGATTGTACAAAAGATGAGTTTGAAAATGATATTTTACCTCGAATTATTAATTATTCAAAGGGCGTTGGTTTACCAGATGGTTTTGTTCCAGAAACATCATATTTTTTGTGGGATGACGAAACAATAGTTGGTTGGTTCCGTCTCAGACATTATCTTAATGATTTTTTGAGAAATGGAGCAGGGCATATTGGTTATGGAATAGGTAAAGTTTATCGTGGCAAAGGATATGCTACAGAGGGCTTGAGGTTAACTATAGAAAAAGCCTGGGATATTATAGAAGAGAATGAGATTTATATATCTGTTCACAAAGATAATCCCGCTTCATTAAAGGTTCAACAGAAAAATGGTGCATTCATTCATCACGAAGATGATAAAGAGTTTTATACAAGAATAAGAAAATAAAATTAACAGAACTACACGTCAGTGCAGTTCTGTTTTTATGCCTATAATACTAAAAATTAACCCTAATCCAAAACAACTTCTTGTAGCCAAAAGCAATTCTTCAGAAACTCTGTAAAAGAAAATGTAATTATTTGTGAAGTCTTTTAATATAAAGCAAGTGAGTGAAGCGAAAAGGCAAGTTATAACAAATATCAATGAAATCTTAATTACTAATTTCGTGTATTTACCGAGCAGGTTATATTTGTTTTTTATAATTGAAAGTTTATTTAACATATAATCACCACTACAATTTTATTATTAAAAAAGATAAAATACAATGGTAATTTCACCCTGAACAAAATATTGTGGAATTCTCTGAAAACTCTTGAATTATATACATATATTTGGTATAATCAATCTATATATTATATTTTAAGGAGATATTACTATGAAATGTCCTTTTTGTGGTTATGAAGAAAGTAAAGTTATAGACTCAAGACCTACTGATGAAAATGAAAAAATCCGTCGTCGTAGAGAGTGTATAAGCTGTGCAAATCGTTTCACAACTTATGAAATTATTGAAAGCGTTCCTATTATGATTATCAAGAAAGATAAATCAAGAGAATCTTTCAATCGTGAAAAACTTCTTAAAGGTATGGTTCGTGCTTGTGAAAAGAGACCAGTGCCTATTGATACTCTCGAAAAAATTGTTGATGAAATCGAGTCAGAAATCCAAAACTCACTCGACAGAGAAATTACTTCTGTTAAAATTGGTGAACTTGTTATGGATAAACTCAAAGACGTTGACGAAGTTGCTTACGTTCGTTTTGCTTCAGTTTATCGCCAGTTTAAAGATATTAACACATTTATGTCAGAGCTTAAAAAGCTTTTGATTGAAGAATAATTACATATTATGTCTTGTTTTATTTGTCCTGTTTGTAAATCAGTTTTAACTGAGCAGGAGAGTAAGTTCATTTGTGAAAACAATCATTGTTTTGATAAGGCTAAACAAGGTTACGTTAATCTTCTTATGTCACAACAGTCTTCACAAAAACGTCACGGCGATGATAAATTAATGGTTAAATCACGCCGTGATTTTCTTAATAATGGTTATTATTCTTTGCTTTGTGAAGAAATTTGTAAGGTTATTAATAAATTGAAGACGGTCGATTGTACTTTGTACGACGTTGGTTGTGGCGAAGGTTACTATACTTCTAAAATTAAATCAGAGTGTGGTATTTCTGATGTTTTTGGAATTGATATAAGCAAAAACGCTTTGCAATATGCTTCTAAAATGGATAAATCAATTAAATATGCAGTTGCGAGTGCATTTTTGTTACCATTCAAAGAAGAAAGTGCAGATATTCTTCTCAATATATTTGCTCCTTGTTCTTATCCTGAATTCAGCCGTGTTTTAAAAGATAGCGGTTATTTAGTTAAAGTAGTTCCTTTGAGTGAGCATTTGTGGGAACTAAAAAAAGCAATTTACGAAGAACCTTATAAAAATAAACCTGAAATCAAAAACGATGAACTTTTTTCTTTAGTTGATTGTAAAGAATTAAAGTATGAAATAACTATAAAATCAAAAGATGATATTTATAATCTTTTTTCAATGACACCTTACTATTATAAAACTTCAAAAGAAGATACAGAAAAACTTCTGAAACTTGAAGAATTAACTACAACAGTTCATTTTGCAATAGCAATATATAAGAAAGTCGGTTAACGTTTATGTTTGAAAACAATTGGGAATCATTAAATTCAAGAAAAGTACCAGAATGGTTTGGTAAAGCGAAATTTGGTATTTTTATTCACTGGGGTTTATATAGCGTACCTGCTTACGCACCAGTTAAAGATTATGCTGAGTGGTATGGTTACGCTTGTAATATGGAAAATCCTGAAACTCCAGCACACGAAAAATATAAAGAATTTCATAAAAAACATTACAATTCAAGACCATATTATGACTTTATAAACGATTTTAAAGGTGAGCGTTTTGATGCTGAAAAATGGGCAACTCTTTTTAAACGTTCAGGTGCTAAATACATAAACTTTGTTTCTAAACATCACGATGGTTACTGCCTTTATGAAACAAAATATGCACCAGGGCTCAATTCAGTTGAATGTGCCCCAAAACGTGACTTTCTTATGGAACTAAAAAACGCTTTAGAAGGGACGGGCGTTCGTTTCGGTGTTTATCATTCGGTTTATGAATGGTGGCATCCTTACTACTTAGAAGACCCTGAAAAATACGCTTTAGAGCATTTACATCCAATGCTTAAAGAGTTGGTTGAAAAATATCAGCCAAATACACTCTTTACAGATGGTGAGTGGGAACACGAAAGCGACGTGTGGCATTCAACAGAATTCTTACAATGGCTTTATAATGAATCATCAGTTAAAGATTTTATTGTTCCTAACGACCGTTGGGGTAAAGAAACACGTGGTCGCAAAGGTGGTAATTTCACTACAGAATATGGCATTATCGACGTTTATTTAGGTACAGAAAGACGAATTGAAGACGTTGAACTTGACAGACCATTTGAAGAATGTCGTGGTATTGGTCATTCTTTTGGTTTAAATAAAGAAGAGAGCTGTGAGAATTACCTTTCTGTTAAAGAGCTTCTCAAGACACTTTGTTCACTCGTTTCAAAAGGTGGCAACTTCCTTCTTAATATTGGTCCTGATGCTGATGGCACAATTCCACCACTTATGGAAGAACGCCTTTTAGGTATGGGTAAATGGTTAGAAGTAAATGGCGAAGCTATTTATGATTCAGAAGTTTATGAAAAGACTAAAAAAGATGGTCTTTATTACACAAAGAATGGCAATAACGTTTATGCTATTACAGAAATTTTCCCATCTAAAAAGCAGACGTTTGAAGAAGTACCTTATAGTGATGATTTAAAAGTTTCACTTCTCGGTTCAGATGCAAAAGTTGAAATTTTTAACGATAACGGCAAACTTTCTTTAAAAGCAGATATTGATTCACTAGATGATATCAATTCACAATATCTCTATACTTATAAAATTTCTAAATAAAGAGGTTGTTTATGGGACACCCGATTAAACACTTTAAAACTATTACAAAACATAGACACGCTGTAATTCGTCATTGTGCAAAATGCGGAATTCTCTGGCAAGGGTTAAGGCACGATTTATCAAAATACTTGCCGTCTGAATTTTTTGTTGGTGCTCATTACTATCTTGGTGAGAAAAGTCCTAATGAAGCCGAAAGGCAAGAAAAGGGTTACTCACTTGCGTGGATGCACCATAAAGGCAGAAACAAACATCATTTTGAATATTGGTTTGATTATAACCCGGTTTCAAAAGTTGTTGAGCCAGTCGAAATGCCCATTAATTACGTTGCAGAAATGTTTTGTGATAGGGTAGCGGCAAGTAAAATTTATAACGAAAAAAATTATAACGAAAATATGCCGATTGAGTATTTTATGAAATCTAAACAAAGACGTGTTATCCACCCGAAAACGTCCGACCTTTTAGAGTCTTGGCTTTTAATGCTTCAGGAAAAAGGCGAAGAAGAAACTTTTAAACATATAAAAAGCGTATTAAAGAAGTAAAAATTAAAATTTGGAGTTTATTATGAAAAGAAAATCAATTGTTTTGTTATCATCAATTATTTTGTTAATAGCAGTTTTATTCACTGGTTGTGATTTTGCTATTGTTCTTCCTGGTGGTCCAGAAGATATTTCTCAAGTTGATTTAAACAATTACGTAACAAGAGTTGTTGAAGTTACAGATGAAAATGGTAACGTTATCGGTACAGAAAACGTTACTCTTTCACAAGATGAAATTAACGATGGTAAAGAATTTTATAATAAATTAGATGAAAATGCTTTGGGTGGTATTACAGACAATCGTTATAATTCTGCTTCAAATTCTAATGCACAGAACGATAAATCTATTTTTGAATCAAGAGAATATTACGTAGTGGGCAGAATTGTCAAAGATGGTAAGACTTCAACTTATAAATTAGCACAGAGTGGCAACAAATACGCTATTATGACAGTTTATAATGCTAGTCAGTTAGGTATTATAATTGATTATTTAAATATCTATCTTGTTCAGATTGAAAATAAAAGTTATATTACAATTCCAAAAGCACTTCTTGCAGATTATGAAGGCGAAGAAAGTTTTGATTCGCTTTTAAAAGATGATTTGCTTGATAGTGATAGAGAAATTGTTAAAAACGGTACTACTAAAAAAGATGGTAAAGAAGTTAGTTACAGTAAGTATGATGATGGCAGTATTACTTATTACAAAGGTAACACAATTCTTATGTCAGAAAATGCTGATGGTACAGTTATTTATTATGACTCTGTAACAAATAGTGCGCCAAGTGGATTTTTTGCTCCACCTGCAGGGTACACTTCAAAACCTTTGAATGCAGCAAATGTTAAGGAGTTTTCTGATTTGATAGGGGGTACAAAGGGTGAATAATATTTCAAAAAGAGTAGTTTTAGTTACAGGTGGCGCTAAAGGAATTGGTGCAGATATTTGCAGAAAATTGGCTTTAAAAGGTTACACCATTGCTATTGGTTACAATACTTCTAAAATTGAGGCAGAGGAATTGAAAAACGACTTATTATCAATAGGTGTCGATGCCGATATTTTTAAAGCAAATATCAGTAACCCTAATGAAGTTCGTAAAATGTTCAATGCGATTGAAAATCGTTTTGGCTCACTTTATGGTCTTGTTAATAATTCGGGAATTGCAGAACAGGCGTTGTTTACTGATATTACTGACGAAATGTGGGACGAAATGATTGGTGTTAATCTCTCCGGGGCATTTTATTGTTCAAGAGAAGCAGTAAAAAGAATGCTTAAAAACAAAGAAGGTAAGATAGTAAATATAACTTCAATGTGGGGCGAAGTTGGTGCTTCTATGGAAGTTCATTACTCTGCTTCAAAAGCAGGTCTTATTGGTATGACTAAAGCACTTGCGAAAGAAGTTGGTCTTTCGGGTATTACGGTTAATGCTGTTTCACCAGGTGTTATTAAAACCGATATGATTTCAGAGTTTTCACCAATGGACCTTGAAGCGTTGAAGGAAGATACTCCACTTAATAGATTAGGTGAGCCGATAGACGTTGCAAATGCAGTAGCGTTCTTGCTTTCTTCAAGTTCTGATTTTATAACAGGACAGGTGCTCGGAGTTAACGGTGGATTTGTAATATAAAAATTTTCAATATTTACTAAAAAAACACTTGACAAACATAGGTTAAATGAGTATAATTGTTCAAGTAACGCTGGTGTGGCGGAATAGGCAGACGCAAGGGACTTAAAATCCCTCGGTGGCAACATCGTATCGGTTCAAGTCCGATCACCAGCACCAAAAAAGACCATTCATTGTGAATGGTCTTTTTTCAACTAATTAAATAAAGGAAAAGGATTAAAATAGATGCTCAATTTTACATTTTTCTTTAACAATATATTACTTGGCATTGGTCTTGCTATGGATGCTTTTTCAGTATCTCTTGCAAACGGTCTTAATGAACCCCAAATGAAGAAAAGTAAAATAACAGGTGTTGCAGGGCTTTTTGCAATATTTCAGGGGTTAATGCCACTTATTGGTTGGATTTGTGTACATACAATCGTTCAGTATTTCAGTTGGTTTGAAAAACTCATTCCGTGGATTGCTTTAATTCTTCTTTGCTACATTGGTGGTAAAATGCTTTATGATAGCATTAAAAATAAAGCTGGAGAAGAAACCAAACTCAGAAGCGTTGGTTTAACTGCACTTTTAGTTCAGGGTATTGCTACTTCAATAGATGCGCTTTCTGTTGGTTTTACTATTGCAGATTATTCATTTGCTCTTGCTCTTTTAGCAGTTTTAATAATTGCTATTGTAACGTTCTTCATTTGTTTTGCTGGTATTTTAATCGGTAAAAAATTCGGCACAAAACTCAGCGGTAAAGCCGGTATTTTAGGTGGCGTAATTCTCATTTTTATTGGTTTAGAAATTTTTATAACAAGTTGGTTTTAACTTGACAAAAAGTGCTATTTTGATATAATTTAATAGTGTTAAGCCTCCTTAGTTCAATGGATAGAATAAATCCCTCCTAAGGATTAGATGTGAGTTCGATTCTCGCAGGGGGTGCCAATAAATTTCAGGAGAGTTTTTATGGAATTATTTAGAGAAATCTGGGCAGTTAATCCACCTGCACTGTTTGCAGTTATTTGCCTTATTGGTTATTTCTGGGGAATGGCAGTTGTTTTTATTGCGAGTCCTATAAAGAATGCAGAAAGTTTTTCAGTAAAACCGGTTGATAATGCTGGTAAAACAGAAATAAGAGTTTATTATGGTGGTATTTCGTTTGCATTAGGTGCATTTCTCTTATATTTAACACTTGCACTCGGAACTGCTTACCATTCTCTTATTGGTGGCGTTATTTTTGCTACAACAGTTTTAACTACAAGAACAATTTTCCTTTGTGTTGATAAAGGCTGGAAATGCCCTTATACAAAACTTGCGATTCCTGCAGAAAGCGCATTCGTAATTGCACTCTGGGTTTGTTTCTTCTTAGCACAGAAATACATATAATAAAAGCACAGTCAACGGACTGTGCTTTTAATTTTATATACTTACTCTTTCACCGGTATGTGCATTAACAAGTGCTTTGTGAACACCGATATATGAGTTCGAAATATATTTATCAAGATGTAAACTACCAAAGAACCAACGGTCAAACGTGCTGCATTTTGAAAGTTCGTCAAAATATGCATTAAGAGTTGTTACGTGAATTGGCTCATTGTTACCTAATTTTAAGAAATCCTTAATAATACTGGAAGGTTCGTGTGTTATTATAACGTTAACCTTACAATCAACGTTTTCTAAATTGTTTGCGCCTTCTAATAATTCTGCTTTTGATGGAATTTCATATTTATACCACGATGTTTCTTCAAGTCTGTATTCAAGGTCAGGACTTTCGCCACCACCCATAGTAAAGATTTTTAATCCATCAATGGTGAAAATCTGACCGCGCATAAGGTGGAAAATATTATCAGAAATTCTGTGGACCTTGCCACCATTCCAGGAAGTAACAGGGTAGCCGTTAAGAATTTCAAAATTCTCGTGTGTACCATCAATAAAGCATATATTATATTTTCTTTTTGTGAATGCTTTTAATATTTTTTGTTCTGCTTTAGAATTATCCCAAACAAAGCCGAAATCACCACAGACAATTAAAGTATCTCCAGGTTGTAACTCTTTTAAAGCCGATTTTGAAAGGCGTTCTGGGTCGCCGTGGGTGTCTCCTGTGATATAAACCATAAATTCACATTCCTTTTTTTAAAAATACTATTTCATTTCTTTGAATAAAGTGTTATAATGTCTATATGTTTTATTTTACTACATTTATTAGGTGTTGTCTATGAAAAAATCACTTATTTTTATATTTTGTTTAATTTTATTTGTTTCTATGTTTCCAGTAACAAGTTTTGCTGCTGAAAATTCTACAGTTTACGACATTAAAGCTCCCAAATATGAGTCTGAAATTGCATTACTCGTTAACGTTGATACAGATACGGTTATTTATTCTAAAAATGCCGATAAAATAACTGCACCGGCATCTCTTACCAAAATAGTTACTGCACTTGTTGTGTTAGATAAAGGCGATCCACTTTCTAAAAAAATTACTTGCTCTAAAAAAGCTGTTGACAGCATTTTAGGTACAGGTAGTTCTATTGCTGGTCTTTATGCTGGTGAAAAAACAACACTCGAAATGCTTTTATATTGCTTATTCTTACCAAGTGCTAACGATGCAGCCGCGGTACTCGCTTATCATTATGGCGAAGGTGATGAGCAGAAGTTCGTTGATGAAATGAACGAGTACGTTAAAAATTTAGGGTGTGAGAATACTTATTTTGCAAATCCACACGGACTTGATGATGAAAGCACAAAAGGTTTTGACAGTGATAAACAAAGCAGAACAACTGCTAATGATATGTATATAATATCAAAACACGCTTTGAAGAATGAAACTATTAAAAAGATTTCTTCAAAATATGGTAAAACAATGCCTAAAACAAATAAAAGTGACGTGCGTTATCTTTACAATACAAATCCTTTACTTAATGACTATTCTTATTACTATTATCCAGGTGCCACTGGTCTTAAAACTGGTACTACCGATAAAGCAGGTACTTGCCTTATTTCGAGTGCTACAAAGAATGGATATACTTACATTTCAATTGCAATGAAAGGTGTAGGTAATTATTACCTTGATGGTGAGGGTAGAAATACCGCTTATCTTACTTGTCGCTATATGCTCAAATGGGCATTTGAAAATATGGAGATGAAAGTTCTTGCTGATACTGACAGGGTTCTTGGTGAAGTGTCGGTAAAATTCGGTAGGGGTTATGACTACGTAAGTCTTGTTCCAAGCGAACCAGTTAAAGCTGTTGTTTTAAAAGATGTTAATATTGATGATATTGTAGTCTCATATCCAACAAGTTTTCCGGAAGAAGTTAAGGCACCAATTGAAGAAGGCGAAGAAATTGGCAAAGCAGAGCTTCTTTATGGTGACGTTGTAATTGGTGAAGTAATGCTTTCTGCTGGTCATACTGTTAAGAAAAATTATATATGGGCAATGTTTAACTGGGTAGTAACATTAGTTAAATCACCAGCGTTCTACGTTGCGTTAATTGTTCTTGCAGTGCTCTTATGCATGTTCTTTAGTACCACTAAAAAGCAAAGAAAACAGAAAAAGCGACAAAAAAATACTATAAATGTTGTGAAAGATTACAGTAGATTGGGCAGATAATTGAATTTGCCGAGTGAGAAAAAATATTAAAAAACAGAGAAAATGAAAGAAAATGAGAGATAACGAAAGTTATTTTAAATTTTCTCAAAAAAAGTGTTGACATACCCGTTTTGCTATGATAATATATCAAGGCAAAACGGGATTATTATGTTCCAAAAAAATAACGGAGGTAACTATTATGTCTACTTATATGCCTAAAGGCGATATTATTGATCGTCAATGGTATGTTCTTGACGCTGAAGGCAGAACACTCGGTGAAGTTGCAGTTGAAGCTGCTACTATCCTTCGCGGCAAACATAAACCAACTTTCACACCACACGCAGATTGTGGCGATAGCGTTATTGTTATCAACGCTTCAAAAATCGTTCTTACAGGTAATAAACTTAACGATAAGATTTATTACCATCACACAGGTTACGTTGGTAATATGAAGGCTGTTAAATACGGTACTCTTATGAAAACAAAACCAGAATTCGTTGTAGAAAAAGCTGTTAAGGGAATGCTTCCTGACAACACAATCGGTAGAAATGCTATGACTCGCATCCGTATCTATGCTGGTGCAGAGCACAAACAAGAGGCTCAGAAGCCAATTGTTAGAGAATTTTAAGTGAGGAGGCAATAAACAATGTACGAAAGCAAACCATATTTCTACGGTACTGGTAGAAGAAAAAAATCTGTAGCTCGTGTTCGTGTTTACCCAGGTACAGGTAAAATTACAATCAATGACAGAGATATCGACGATTATTTCGGTCTTGAAACACTTAAACTTATCGTTCGTCAGCCTCTCGCACTTACAGAAACATCAGAAAAATATGATGTTATCTGCCGTGTAGCAGGTGGCGGTGTAACAGGTCAGGCTGGTGCTATCCGTCACGGTATAGCAAGAGCTCTTCTTCAATCAGAAGATGAAGTTCGTCCAGTTCTCAAAAAAGCTGGCCTTCTTACAAGAGACCCAAGAATGAAAGAAAGAAAGAAATACGGTCTCAAAGGCGCTCGTCGTGCACCACAGTTCTCAAAGAGATGATTTATCCCTTATGGGATTTCAAAACCCCGAAACCATTACGGTTTTCGGGGTTTTTACATTGACATTAAAGTTGTTTTATGTTAAAATAAGCAGGTATAAACAAAATGATGTTTTAGGCGTTTTAAATTTATTTTTCAAGTTTTGAAGGTAGTTTATGAAGAGTTATAGTAGGTTTTATTTATCAAATTTTGATTTGACTGATATTAAAATTTCGAATGTTATTGTACTACATTTATATCTTTTAATATCAAAAAATATGCTTATTAGTACAAGTGACTTTTTTTTCGCATTAAATGATTTATTAAACTTAGCAATTATAGGAGTTTTTCTTGTTATATACGCATATCTATTTATTACATCGAAGATGCTAAAACAGGTGCGGTGGGCTATTTATATTATACTAATTATTTCTGCAGTTTTTATTTTAGTTACTTTTATTTCTTTTCCTGAAAGATTTACTTTAAACGTTTTTCCTTATAACTATGTAAGACGTAATATCAGAAGTTATATAGCGTATTGTTTGCCGTTGTTTGTAGCTATTGGTTCATTACGTTCAGTTGAGTGTCTATTACAAAAATTATACGATTTTACAATTTTCCCCTATATATTTGCAACAATTTCTTTTGTTTTCTCTTTACAACCGCACGATGAAGGTAACTATATGTCATATGGTAATGCGGTTATGTTTCTTGCTATTGTGTTGTTATTTAAAAGTAATCATACAAAGTATTTGTTTAATCTTGTTCAGTTTTTTACTTGTTGTATATATATTTTGGTTAGTGGTTCACGTGGTTCATTAATAAGTATTTTGGTTGCTTTTATTGTTTATTTGTTGATAAATAAAGCAATTCATAGACGTGTGCTTCTTATAGTTTTAACAATTAGTTTTGGTACATATTTCCTTTTGAATTACGAAGATGTTATAGTTCAACTGTTCGTTATTCTTAGAAATATTGGTATTGAAAGCAGAACAATACGTCTCGCAACCATTGGTGAGTTTTTTGATGATTCAGGTCGCGCAATGTACCATCAAAGATTGTTATATAAACTTAATGACCAACCTATTATAGGATTAGGCGCATTTGGCGGCGAAGCAACTGTAGGTCTTGCTCACAGTATTTATCTTGATATATTTGCCAATTTTGGTTATGTTTTTGGTGTTTTATTTTTAATTTATATATTGGGTAGAGTACTACAAGCATTATTTACTAGATGGGGAACAGCATACACTGAGATGATATTATTGCTTTCGGTTGTTGTTTTTCCACTTGGATTTGTTGATTTGTCATTCTGGGATACTAAGGAACTCTGGATGCTTATGGCACTTTTTGTTCACAATATAAATTTTGTGTCCAAAAGGCAATTTAATTATATACCGCTTATAAATAAATTCGAACGGTGAGTTTAAGAGGTAATTTATTTTAATGAAAAACATTATTTTTTACCTAAAAAAATATATTAAAGAAACTATTTTTGCGCCACTGCTTAAAATGTCAGAGGCGCTTCTTGAATTGTTTGTACCACTTGTTATTGCCAATATTGTAGATATTGGTATTAATAGTGGTACAAATTATATTATTAAACAATGCTTGATTTTATTAGCGTTAGGTGCATTTGGTTTATTATTTTCTGTTTCTGCTCAATATATGTCTGCTCGTGCGGCAGTTGGAATGGCAACAGATTTAAAAGCGGATTTGTTTCGCCATATTCAGAGTTTTTCTTATGCAGAGCACGAAAAAATAGGTGCTTCAACCTTGATTACAAGAATGACGAGTGATATAAATCAGGTGCAATCTGGTGTTAACTTAACGTTACGTCTGTTTCTTCGTTCACCATTCATTGTTTTCGGCTCAATGATAATGGCGTTTACGTTAGACGTAAAATCAGCACTTGTTTTTGTTGTATGTATTCCATTACTTTCAGTAGTTGTATTCTCAGTAATGGCTGTTACTATACCCAAATATAAAAACGTTCAAACAAAACTTGATTCATTACTTCTTACTACTCGTGAAAATCTTTCTGGTGTAAGAGTTTTCAGAGCATTCTGCAAAGAACAAGACGAAATTAACACTTTTAATGAAAAGAATTCTGTTTTAAATATCGCTCAACGCGCGGTTGCTAAAATTTCTGCACTTACTAATCCAATGACGTTTATTATAGTCAATATTTCTGCTGTTGTGCTTATCTGGATTGGTGCGATAAGAGTAGATAACGGCGATATTTCTCAAGGTACTGTAATTGCTCTTTATAACTATATGGCACAAATTCTTGTTGAACTTATTAAACTTGCTAATCTTATTGTAAGTATTACTAAGTCAATAGCGTGTGCCGGTAGAATTTCTAAAGTTTTTGAAGTAGAAGATTCAACTATTGATTTAAAAGATGCAGTTGATAAATTTGATTTTAACGAGAAAACAGCAGTTAAGTTTACAAATGTGTCGTTTAAATATCCTAATTCGTCTGAAAACTCGCTCGAAGATATTTCATTCACTGCAAATAAAGGCGAGACAATTGGTATTATCGGTGGTACTGGTTCGGGTAAAACTACTTTGGTTAATTTAATTTCACGCTTTTATGATATCACTGGTGGTGAACTCGAAATTTTCGGTAAACCCGTTACTTCAGTAACCGAAAAATTTTTAAGGGATAATATTGCAATTGTTCCACAAAAATCTGAACTCTTTAAAGGTACTATCAGAGATAATATAAAAATGGGGAATATGAATGCTACTGAAGAAGATTTTATGAATGCATTAAAAATTTCTCAGGCAGAAGAATTCGTTTTAAAGAAAGATGGGGGATTAGATTACCAGATAGAGCAATATGGTAAAAATCTCTCTGGTGGTCAGAAGCAACGTCTTTCTATTGCACGTGCAATAATAAAAAATGCACCTATTCTCATTCTTGATGATAGTGCTTCTGCACTTGATTTAGCAACTGATGCTAAATTAAGAAAAGCGCTAAAAGAACTCCCACAAAATCCTACTGTATTTATTGTTTCTCAACGTGTTTCTGCAGTTATGAATTCTGATAAAATATTAGTTTTAGATGATGGAGAGTTAATTGCAACAGGCACTCACGAAGAATTACAAAGTTCTTGTGAAGTTTATAAAGAAATATGTAACTCTCAGTTTGGGGGTGAAGAACAATGAATATGAAAAAGCAGACTATTAAAAGGTTGTTTTCTATAATTGGTAAATATAAACCAATGCTTATATTAACTATTCTTTTAGCACTCGTTTTCGTTGTTGTTTCGCTCTATATACCAATTCTCGTTGGTGATGCAGTTGACGTTATTGTTGATAAAGGCAACGTTAATTTTGAATTACTTGTTCCGATTTTAGTGAAAATTGCAATAATTGTTCTTCTTGGTGGCGTTTCACAGTGGGTTATGAGTATTATAAATAACTATATTACTTATAATACTGTGCGAGATATAAGAAAACTTGCATTTAACAAATTAAATAAACTTCCTGTTAAATATATTGACTCTAACCCACATGGCAGTATTGTAAGTAGAATTATAACTGACGTCGATACTTTTGCAGATGGTCTTTTAATGGGCTTTACACAAGTTTTTACAGGTATAGCAACAATAATAGGTACACTAATTTTTATGCTTTTAATGAGTCCTGTAACTACAATTGCGGTTATTGTTTTAACTCCGCTTTCATTGTTTGCGGCTAAGTTTATTTCAGGTAAAACCTACTCTTTATTTAAAAAGCAATCTGAAATAAGAGCAGAGCAGACAAGTATAACAGAAGAAATGATAACAAATGAAAAAACGGTTAAGGCTTTTAATTTTGAAGAAAAGGCTATTGAAGATTTTGAAAGTATTAATAATAATTTAAGTAACGTATCTTTAAAAGCGATTTTCTTTTCTTCGTTAACTAACCCGGTTACTCGTTTTGTTAATAGTATGGTTTATATGGCTGTTGCTTTAATTGGCTCTCTCTCTGTTTTAAAGGGTGTTTTAAGCGTTGGTATGCTCGTTAGCTTTTTGAGTTATGCCAACCAATACACAAAGCCATTTAATGAGATTTCGGGTGTAATTACAGAACTCCAGAATGCAATCGCTTGTCTTAACAGAGTATTCGATTTAATTTATGAAGATGAATATTCACCTGATGGTAATGAGCATTTTGAAAACCAAAATGGCACTGTTGAATTTAAAAACGTTTATTTTTCATATAGTCCTCAAAAACCATTGATTGAAGATTTTTCATTGAAGGTTAATTCCGGCGAAACTATTGCTATTGTTGGTCCAACCGGTTGTGGTAAAACGACTTTAATTAATATTCTTATGCGTTTTTATGACGTTCAGGAAGGTGAAATATTAATTAATGGCAAAAATATAAAAGACGTTAGCCGTCATGCGCTTCGTTCAAATTTTGGTATGGTTTTACAGGAAACCTGGCTTAAAAGTGGTACTATTCTTGATAATTTAAAGATGGGGGTACCAGATGCAACCGAAGAAGAAGTTGTTGAAGCTGCAAAACTCACACGTGCTCATAGTTTTATTAAACGTTTGCCTGATGGATATAATACCGTAATAGGTGAGAGTGGTGGTTCGCTTTCTGAAGGACAGAAACAACTTTTATGCATAACAAGAGTTTTTTTAATGAATCCACCAATGCTTATTCTTGACGAAGCAACGTCTTCAATAGATACTCGTACAGAAGTAAAGATAAGTAAAGCTTTTGATTTACTTATGAAAGGTAAAACGTCTTTTGTTGTTGCACACAGACTTTCAACTATTAAAGATGCCGATAGAATTCTTGTTATGAAAGACGGCAACGTAATAGAAATAGGTAACCACAATGAATTGATTGCAAAAAAAGGTTTTTATTACAATCTTTATAAAAGTCAGTTTGAAGTGTAATATTTTACAACCGTGAATCCTCGAGGCTCACGGTTGTTTTTTTAGTTAAAGCACTAAGGGAATACAGGGTCCTTGTTGAGCAGATAAACGATTACTTCTCTTACTATTTAGGTGTTGCTTCTGAAAATGCAGAAAAAGTAAAAAACGTAGAATTGCAGTCAACTGCAGAAAATTCAGAGCAAAAAAATAACACCACTGAAAATAGTGGTGTGAAGTATAATTTGAAAAGTATTGATTTGGAAAATGTTTCAAAGAAATATGGAATAACTAACTTGAAAGATTATATTCAAGTTCAGAAAAAGGTGATTGAAAAACTAACAGAAACAGGTTTTTTAAATCAAAATGGAACAAAATTGATTACTAATAAAGCTACAGGGATTGATATTGTTATAAACAAAAGTGGAATAAAGGAAACTTTTGGCAAAGGTAAACGATATGAATTCCAAAGTAGAGAAAACAAGATTTTAAAACTTGCTACTGTAGAATTTCTTGATGAAGTTATTGAAAATGCAGTGGTTTAAGGAAAAAGCGAGAATTATCATAATAAAGATAGTAAAGTAGAATATTTATATTTGAAATACGATGTTATGATAAATGGTAAGCTGTATACAATAGCTGCAGATGTGAGAATGAGTCCTGATAAAAATAAATTTTGGTTGCACCGTATTTATGATGCAACCAAAGAAAATCAGCAATCGTTTGGCGAAGCTAAGAATAATACTCTTAATCATCCCTATCTAACGATTGCTGACAAGGCTATTAAATCACAAAATTATTCAAATGTCAACGAAAATAAAGAAAAAAGCGAAAAAACTGACGTTGAAAACGAAAAAAGCGTAAAATCTTTAA
This sequence comes from Acutalibacteraceae bacterium, assembly GCA_045533655.1. Classification (GTDB taxonomy): domain Bacteria; phylum Bacillota; class Clostridia; order Oscillospirales; family Acutalibacteraceae; genus DTU089. The sequence continues at coordinate 82,918 of JAZSIE010000003.1, read as the reverse complement.
AACTCTCTGCAGATGTGAAAAAGGTGCTTGAAGAAAATCCTGAATTGAAATCAGCGTTCTTATATCTTCAGTCACAATTCAAGTTTGTAAAAGACTACGTACCGAGTGAAGAGCAATTAATGAATTATGCAAAACAACTTAAAAAGCAGACCTCAACTACAATTGATGTTTATGAGCTTAAGAATGATTTGAGAGATATTTATACTGTTCTTCAATCAATGACAGATAGCCGTGGTTTAGAGTACGCTTCAGGTGCAACAATTAAGCTTGCAAATAAGATTTTAGAAAACAGTAAGATTCTGGATGATGAAAATCTAAAATAAAAAAGCTACAAACTTACATTTGTCGTTAAGTTTGTAGCCTTTTAAATTCCCACAATGCCGGATGCGGTAATAAAAACCTGCTTTCTGGCAGGTGGGTGTTCTCTCCGTGGGCTCACGCTCCCTTCGTCCGTACAAGTACGGGAGGTCTGCAATCCACCACAGAAGTCCGAACTCCCTTTAAATTGACATAGGGTTAATATTATCCACATTTATCGCACACCGCAGGAATTATATTTAATATTAACTAATTATAAAGAATTATTCTTCGTCGTCAAACTCGAAAATATCAGCAAGTCTTTCTTCAAAAAGTTCACCGATTTTATCAAAGAGTTTATCATCTTCAATTGGTTCTAAATAAAGTTCACCATCTTCTTCTTTAACCTGAAGAATAATGAGTTCGCCGTCGCTGTCAAGAATTTCTTCTGCTTCGTCATAAACAGGGAGAAGAGCAATAAATTTGCCTTCATCAGTTTCGATTCTGTCTAATTCTTCAAAAGTGTGTTCAACACCGTCTTCATCAACAACAGAAACTAAATCCGGACCATATTCATCATTTATATTTACTTTGTTATCAAAATTATCTGCCATTTCTATCACCATAACCTTTCTTATATTTTATACTGTAATATTAATTAAGTCAACAGTAAATTATTCCGTAATTTCTGCACTCCAGCAGAATGTTCTTTCTTCTTGTGGATTAAGTAACATAATACCACGTTTTTCGCTTAAATCTACTTTTTTAACGTGATTATCATTAATTCCCCACCAAGGCTCAATGCAAACATAAGGTGCATTAGGTTTAGCCCAGATACCAAGTACAGGGGAGTCGAAATTAAATCTTACAACACGGTTGTGGTTATCGCTTTTAAGAGAAATAACTTTATCAGTATATCCACTTAAAATTAAAGCATCGTGGTCAAAAGTATTTTTTTCAATTGTTATTCTCTTTTCATTTTTGAGTAATTCAACCTGATTATCCATTAAATAAGATTCTTCATCGATTTGTTCATTCAAAACACAAGCCTGATTGTTGTCAAATTCAAGATAATCACCGATTTTGCAGTTAAAACCAGGGTGAGCACCAAATGAATAGTACATTATACAGTCGTTTTTATTAACAACTTTGTGTGAAACTTCTAAAGCGTTGCCATTTAACTTGAACGTAACGTACAAATCAAAATGATATGGGTAAATCTTTAAAGATTCTTCATCGTCGCTTTGTAAGAACGTAAGACTATCATTAGTTTGTTCAACTAATTTAAAAAGTTTCTTTCTTACTATTCCGTGTTTTTCCATAGAATATTCTTTGCCACCAAGTCTGTATTTATCGTCAAGAAGTCTGCCGATTACAGGGAAGAGAATAGGTGACTGACCATACCAGATGTCAGGGTTACCTTCCCAGATGTATTCAATACCAGTCTTTTTTGATTTTAAAGAAGTGAGTTCTGCACCCATTTCTTTAACTCCAAGAGTAAAAAATTCATTTTCTGCAGTGTAAATCATAAAACACACTCCAATTAAGTAAGATTTAAAATTATAACATATAAACGCCAGATTCCAATTCAACAATTTCTCTGTCGTTAGTTCTTAGATATTTATAAATAGGTTCTTCAAATTCTTTATAATCTGATACTGTGTAGTTTTTTAAGTCAATCGTTCTGATTTTACAAGATTGATGGTTGCAGATATAAAGAACGTCGTTGTAGTTTTTTATAGAAATCGGGTGCATAAATGCAGTTGAAGAATCTCCGCCAATTCTTAAAACAATTTTTTCTGTAACAGGTGAGTAGCGAACAACACAGTTGTTATCAGGAACAACACACCAAAGGTATTTCTTTTCGCTTGCAACACCACTTACCGGACAATCACGATATTGTAAATCACCAGTCCAGTATAAATTACCTTTTTCATCAAATAAACCTAACTCACCAGTTGTATAAGCAACGGCAACGTGCTTGTTAGGTAAAATGGTAGCATCACACGAAAGGTAATCGCCGAGTTTTTCAGTTATAGCTTCATAAGCGGGACCAAATTTGTTTAAAAGATAGGCACCTTTAGTGCTTTGAGAAGGTCGTTCTAACTTAACGTCATACGTTATAAACGAAATTTTTGTCTGACCGCTTTTGAGGGTATCTTTTCTTGCAACAATTATACCTTTTGAAAAAGATATAATATCAGCAATATCAATATCCATCAGTTTTTTCATTCTTATACCTCGTCCAAATTATCAATATTATTAATCTGATAACATAAAGTCATAAGAGAATCACCAAGATGAACGTTTTCTACGGCAATTCCATCAAAGTTTGTAGCAATATCATATTGTGTAAAATTCCAGAAACCTTTAATTCCTAACGATACTAATTTTTTAGCGGTTTCATCAGCATATTCACTCGGAATGCAAAGTATTGCAACGCTTGGTTTATTTTCTTTACAGAATTCTTCTAAAGTGTCAGCATTTAAAACGGTTTTATTACCGATTGGTTTACCAATAATTGCAGGATTGTTATCAAAAATTCCTACTAAATCAAAGCCACGGTCTTCAAATCTTAAATGAGTTGCAACAGCGTGACCTAAATTACCGGCACCAATAAGTACAGCCTTGAACTTACTGCTTAAACCAAGAATGTTACCAATTTCGTTATAAAGCTGTTCAATGTTGTAACCGTAACCTTGCTGACCAAATCCGCCGAAACAGTTGAGGTCCTGACGGATTTGGGAAGCAGTTAAACCCATTTTTTGCGATAATTCTTTTGAAGATATTCTGACAACACCTTGTTTTTTTAATTCTTCAAGATAACGGTGGTATCTTGGTAATCTTTTAATAACAGGAGTTGAAACTTGTTCATTTTTTTTCATAATATCAACCTTTAAATTAAAGTGTTTTTAAAGTGTCCATTACGTATTGACCAAATTCTTCACAAGTACAACCTGTGTCACGACCTGTGATAGTCAATTTCTTTTCTGTAATCATACAGATATCAAGTGCTTTTTCAAGTTTGTCTGCTTCTTCTTGCTTACCGATATGTGAAAGGAGAAGAACAGATGCACGAAGCATTGAGCAAGGGTCAGCATACTGACCACGACCTTCTTTTACCATACGTGGTGCAGAGCCGTGAATTGCTTCAAACATTGCGTATTGTTTACCGATGTTTGCACTACCAGCAGTACCAACGCCACCTTGGAATTCAGCGGCTTCGTCAGTAATAATATCGCCATAAAGGTTAGGAAGAACGAATACCTTGAAGTCTGTACGACGTTTTTTATCAACTAACTTTGCAGTTGTGATGTCAATGTACCATTCGTCAGTAATAATTTCCGGGTAATCTTTTGCAATATTTTTGCAGAGATTAAGGAATTTACCATCAGTTGTTTTAATGATGTTTGCTTTTGTTATGATAGAAACCCTTTCTTTTTTATTGTTTCTTGCATATTCATAAGCAAGTTTTGCAATTCTTTCAGTACCTTCTGTTGTAGTAACAACAAAGTCAAATGCTAATTCGCCGTCAACGTCAACACCTTTTGAACCAACAGCGTAAGCACCTTCAGTATTTTCTCTGAAGAATGTCCAGTCGATATTTTCTTCTGGGATTTTTACTGGTCTTACGTTAGCAAAAAGGTCGAGTGCTTTACGCATAGCAACGTTTGCACTTTCGATATTTGGAAGACCGTCACCAGCCTGTGGAGTTGTTGTAGGGCCTTTTAAAATAACGTCGCAAGCTTTTAATTCTTCCATAACGTCGTCTGGAATTGCTTTCATAACTTTTGCACGATTTTCAATTGTGAGACCGTCAATGTATTTGAATTCAATTTTACCAGCATCAACGTCGTCTTTTAAAATGAATTTAAGAACGTTTGCAGATTCTTTTGTGATAATAGGACCAATGCCGTCGCCGCCGCAAACGCCGATAACGATTTTATCGAGATTTTTAAAATCTTTGAAATCTTTGGTTGCTTTGATTTTTTGGTTTCTTTCGTCTTGTTCAATAAGAAGTGCTTTGAATTTTTCAAGAGCCGCATTAATTTGTACTTCGTTCATAATCAGTTGTTCTCCTTTTTAGTAAAGTCAAGAAGGCTACCAGCAGAAAGGATGTCTTTTTGTCTGTCTGAAACATCACAAATGAGCTTGTATTCTTCATTTTTAGTTTTATTAACGAGTGTAATATCAGAATTGTTTGCAAGTTCTGATTTGATTGCAGGGAGTACGAGTTCGTCGTTTGTATCGATTTTGTCGTAATCAGAAGCATCTTTGAAGTTAAGTGGAATAATACCAGCGTTAACAAGGTTTGCTTTGTGAATACGTGCAAATGATTTTGTAATAACTGCTTTAACGCCTAAATAAAGTGGAACTAAAGCGGCGTGTTCTCTTGAAGAACCTTGTCCGTAGTTTGCACCACCAATGATTATGCAACTTTCTGCTTTTTTGCAGTTTTCAGCAAAGTTTTCGTCGCATTGACGGAAGCAGAATTGTGAAAGGTAAGGGATGTTTGAGCGGTAAGGGAGAATTTTTGCACCAGCAGGCATAATGTGGTCGGTTGTAATATTATCGCCAACTTTTAACACTGCCTTTGCAGAGATTGAGTCAGAAAGTGGTGAAGTTTTCGGGAATGGTTTAATGTTAGGACCATAGTAAACTTCAACAGAATCTGCTTCTGCTTTTGTTTCGGCTGGTAATTCAATCATATTGTCATTTATAATAAATGTTTTAGGAAGAGTAACAGAAATATCTTCTGTGAGTTCTGTTGGGTCTGTGAGAACACCAGTAATTGCAGATGCAGCGGCAACTTCTGGGCTTACAAGGTAAACTTTACCATCAGCAGTACCACTTCTGCCTTCAAAGTTTCTGTTAAACGTTCTTAAAGATACACCAGATGAGCAAGGTGATTGACCCATACCGATACAAGGGCCACAAGCACTTTCAAGAATACGTGCACCAGCGTCAATCATATCAGCTAAAGCACCATTGAGTGCTAACATATTAAGAACTTGTTTAGAACCAGGAGCAATACCAAGGCTAACGTTAGGGTTAACTTTTTTACCTTTAAGAATTTTTGCAACTTTCATCATATCTAAAAGTGATGAGTTTGTGCAAGAACCAATAAGTACCTGGTCAACTTTAATTTTGCCGATTTCAGAAACAGATTTAACGTTATCTGGCATATGTGGCATAGCAGCAAGTGGTTTAAGAGTAGATAAATCAATATCAATAACTCTGTCGTATTCTGCGTCACTATCCGGAAGAAGTTCAACCCAGTCTTGTTCTCTGCTTTGAGCCTTCATAAATTCATAAGTGATTTCATCAGATGGGAAAATAGATGTTGTTGCACCAAGTTCAGCACCCATATTAGTAATTGTTGCTCTTTCTGGAACAGAAAGTGTTTTAACACCTTCACCGCCATATTCAACAACTTTACCAACGCCACCTTTAACAGAGAGAATTCTTAAAACTTCAAGAATAATATCTTTTGCGGCAACGTAAGGGGAGAGTTTACCTGTAAGATTAACTTTAATAACTTCTGGTACTGTGATGTAGTAAGCGCCACCACCCATAGCAACAGCAACGTCAAGACCACCGGCACCCATAGCGAGCATACCAAGACCGCCACCAGTTGGTGTGTGACTGTCGGAACCTATAAGTGTTTTACCTGGAATACCAAATCTTTCTAAATGAACCTGATGGCAGATACCATTACCGGGACGAGAGAAACGCACGCCACGTTTTTTACAAACACTCTGAATAAATTTGTGGTCATCAGCATTTTCAAAGCCAGTCTGAAGTGTGTTGTGGTCAATATAAGCAACAGAAAGTTCAGTCTTTACTTTGTCGATATCCATAGCTTCAAGTTCAAGATAAGCCATAGTACCAGTAGCATCCTGAGTGAGAGTCTGGTCAATTCTTATACCAACTTCGTTACCTTTCTTGTACTCACCATCAACAAGGTGAGCTTTAATAATTTTTTCACATAAAGTAAGACCCATTGTGATTCCTCCTAGGAACTTGTTTAAATTTTTAACAAAGTATATTGTATAATTTTTAACACATTTTGTCAACGAAAAATAGAGGTAATAAAGGTTTAAAAATTTTGTCAAAATACGCATAATTTTAGGTAATATATACAATATATAAAAAAGCGTTAAAAAAATAGTCATTTAAAGTTGTAAATTCTTGAAATTTTTAAAAATATATGTTATTATGTAATTTGGTTATTTTCGCACAATTTGGTTACAATACAACAGGTGATTAATGTGTTTTTTGAAAATAACGACAACTCATTTTTTTCTTTTACAGCGCCTAATCCAAATGAAGATACGGCACAGAATATTGATGATGCACTTGACGAAAGTGTCAATGAAGAAGAAAGTGATGGTAGTGTAACAATTAACGTTAACGGCAAGTATATTCATTGTCTTACAATAATCGGTCAGGTTGAAGGTCATTACACTTTACCAAACACTACGAAAACAACAAAATATGAACATATAATTCCACGAATAGTAGCAATTGAAGAAAACAAAGACGTTTCGGGTCTTTTGCTCGTTCTTAATACTATTGGTGGTGATATTGAAGCAGGTCTTGCTATTGCTGAACTTATTTCTGGTATGAAAAAACCAACCGTCTCTATTGTTTTGGGTGGTGGTCATTCTATTGGTATTCCGTTGGCAGTCAGTGCAAAAAAATCTTTTATTGTGCCTTCTGCTTCAATGACAGTGCATCCTGTGAGAATGAACGGGCTTGTGTTAGGTGTTCCACAAACAATGTCTTATCTCAAAAAGATGGAAGAGCGTGTTGTTGGATTTATTGAAAGAAACTCTAAAATTAAAGCAGAACGCTTCAGAGAACTTATGCTTAATAGTGATGAATTAATATCAGATTTTGGTACGGTTTTATTAGGTGAAGAAGCCGTAAAAGAAGGTTTGATTGATAGTGTTGGCAGTCTTTCAGATGCTTTGGAATGTTTTGCTCAGATGATAGAAGAAAAAAGAATTTCTGAAGAACAGGATTTTAATTTTTAAATTATGAAAGGAGTGATTGAGAATGGATATTTTGAAAGCGTTTTTTATGGGTTTAATTCAGGGCATAACTGAATTTTTACCTGTTTCAAGTAGTGGTCACTTATCTGTTTTCAGCCACTTCTTTAACATTGATACAGAAATATCGAGTCTATATTCTTCGATGTTACATATTGGTTCTGTAATAGCAATCGTTGTGTTTTTTTATAAAACGATTTATGAACTTTTTGTTGAATTCACACTTTGTATTAAAGATATTGCTAAAAAAAGATTCAGTTTTGATAAAGAGAAAACGTCAAAAACAAGAAGAATGCTTTTTATGATGATAATTTCTTGTGTTCCGTTACTTGTTTTACTTTTACCTGCAGGTGATAGTATGATTTTAATGGAAAAATTAACGGTTTTTTCAACAGATGACAGTATCTTAGCCGAAGGTATTTGCTTTATTGTTACCGGTGGCATTTTAATTTTAGGTGCATTGGCAGACAATTACCACAAGCGTAAAAGAAATATTGGTATTATTCCTGCGGTATTAATTGGTTTCGCACAGATGTTTGCCGCTTGTTTTCCTGGCATTTCACGTTCAGGAATGACAATTTCAACCGGTCTTATTTGTGGCGCAAGCAGAAGAAATGCTGTAATGTATTCATTTATTCTTAGCGTACCAACAATTCTTGCAGCGGGGTTAATTGAATTTATTGATGCTATGAAATCACCGACGTATATACCAGTTTTTCCTATGATTGTCGGAGTTTTGACTTCTGCAGTCGTTGGTTTTTTCTCAATCAGTTTATTAAAATTTCTTATAAGAAAAAACAAGTTTAAATATCTTGGAATATATTGTGTTTCATTAGGTGTTATTGTTACGATTGCGGGCATCATTGAAACATTGATGGAGCAAGGGGTGTAAAAAAATGGCAGCACAAAAAAAGCCAACAAAGAAAACTACAAATTCTACTAAATCAAAAACAAACTCAAAAAAGAACACTAAAAAAACAACCACAATAGCAGACTCAACTAAAAAACAAGGTGTAATTTTTGGCACTTTTGTTTTTGCTATATTTATGGCGGCTGTTACGTTTATTGAAGCAGGTGGTGTCTGGGGGCATTTAAGAAACTTCTTCTTCGGTGTTTTCGGCTGGAGTGCTTTTATAGTACCGTTTTTTATTGTTTTTGTAAGTGTTATTGCCGCAATCGGCAGAGATACAAGGAAATATAAATACAGAGTTGTTGAAGGTGTTGTTCTTTTTACACTCGTTATGGCGTTTATACATATCGTTTCAACAAAAGAACCACTTGGGTATGGTGAACAGATTGTAGCAAATTACAACGTATTCAAGTCATATAATGGTGATGGTATGCGCTACGGCACAGGTGTTTTAGGTGCTGTTTTTGGTGGTTTGCCATTACTTATTACAGAAGGCAACAAATTAGCCGCAGGTATTATTACGTTCCTTTTAGTATTTTCATTGACAATGCTCTTTACTGGTACGTCACTTCTTAAATTACTTCGTACTTTAAAAACACCGGTAGAAGTTGTTACCGACTATGCAGAAGAAAAACTTGACGATATGAAAGAAACTTATGAAACCGTTTCTCAGGACGTTCAGGAAATTAAAGCAAAAACTGCCGAGAGACGTAGGGCAGCAAGAGCAGAAAATACAAAACAACAAAAGAAAGTTCTTATTGATTTTCCTATTGATGATACCCCAAGTGAACCAGACGGGTTAGACACTATTTTTGAATCTTCTTCATACAGAACTGTTGCAGAATTAAATAATTCTTCAATGAATATGAACGATTTTCCGGAAGTGTCAAATAAAAAAATTGAACTTTTAGATGATTTTAACGATTATTCAAATGAAGATGTAACACCATCAGAAATCGGTGCAGTTAAAGCAGATGAAATTCTTTCAAACGCCGTAAACGATTTAGCAACAAAAACACAAGAAGTTCCTGAGGAAAGAACTTTTGATTTTGGTAAACCTGAACCACAAGAAGATGTTAAAACTATTGTTGAAGAAGTCGTTGAAGAAGATGATGTTGACGATGACGAAGAATTTGTTGTACCGGAAATCAAAGAACTTGAAATTAAATATGAATTACCGCCAATAGATTGTCTTGATTTACCTAAAAATAAAGGTGGATTTGACGACACAAGAGATATGCAGGAAAAGGCACAAAAAATTGTAGAAACACTTAATTCATTTGGTGTTGGTACAAAAATTGTAGATATCTGCAAAAGTCCATCTGTTACTCGTTTTGAACTCCAACCAAACCCTGGTGTTAAAATCAGTAAAATTACTGCTTTGGCAGATGATATTGCAATGAATCTTGCGGCATCTGGTGTTCGCATTGAAGCACCTATTCCAAATAAAAATGCGGTTGGTATTGAAGTTCCGAACTCTGAAAAAACAATGGTTTCATTAAGAGAAATTGTTGATAGTCAGGAATATAAAAATTCAAAATCAAAACTTACTGTCGCTTTAGGTAGAGATATTCAGGGTACAGCTACTTGTGCAGACCTTGCAAAAATGCCACACTTACTTGTTGCTGGTACTACTGGTTCTGGTAAATCAGTCTGCCTTAATGCAATGATTGTGAGTCTTCTTTATAATGCTACGCCAGACGAAGTTAAACTTATTATGATTGACCCTAAAAAGGTTGAATTTACAGTTTACCGTTCAATTCCACACCTTTTGGTGCCTGTTGTTTCAAATCCGAGAAAAGCCGCTGGTGCACTTTCTTGGGCAGTTGCCGAAATGGATAAACGTTACGCATTATTTGCAGAAAAAGGCGTAAGAAATCTTGCAGGTTACAACACTTATGCAGTTTCTGAAAATCTTCCTAAAATGCCACAGATTGTTATCATTATTGACGAGTTATCTGACTTGATGATGGCGGCATCTAACGAAGTTGAAGATTCTATCTGCCGTCTTGCCCAGAAGGCTCGTGCTGCTGGTATGCACTTGATTGTAGCAACACAAAGACCATCTGTTGACGTTATTACCGGTCTTATTAAAGCGAACATTCCAAGCCGTATTGCTTTTGCAGTTAAATCACAGATTGACTCAAGAACTATTATAGATACACAAGGTGCTGAAAAACTCCTTGGTAACGGCGATATGCTTTATTGTCCTGTTGGTCTTTCAAAACCTGTCAGAGTTCAAGGTTCATATCTTTCAGATGAAGAAATTGAAAGAGTTATAAGTCACGTTACTTCACAAGGTGAAGTGAAATACGACGAATCTGTTATTGAAGAAATTGAAAGAAACGCTACAAAAGACGATAAGAAAAAGAGTGCCGATATTGCTATTGACTCTACTGGTCAGGGTGAAGACGGCGACGAAATGATTCCAAAAGCAATAGAAGTTGTAATTGAACAGGGTATGGCTTCTACAACACTTCTTCAAAGAAAGTTAAAGTTAGGTTATGCACGTGCCGCAAGAATTATTGATGAACTTTCTGAAAAGGGTATTGTTGGTCCTTATGAAGGCAGTAAACCAAGAAAAGTTCTTATTACTAAAGAACAATGGTACGAAATGCAGGCTCGTTCAACGAGTATAACTCCAAAACAACTCACTATTGAAGAAGTAACTCAACCTAAAATTACAGCACCAACGTTTATTGATTATGATGCTAAAGATGATGAAAACACAGAAGATGAATCAGTAAACAATAATTATAATTATTTTGGTGGTGCAGTAGTTTCTCACGATGATGAGGAGTAATTATGGATATTTTTATAGAGCGTTTAGAAGGCGAGTACGCACTTTGCAGATTAAACGACAGAAATAAAAATCTTATTAAATTACCTTTAAGAGAATTACCTAAAGGAATAAAAGAATTTTCTGTTGTTACGTTGAAAAGTAATGGTTTAATGTTCATTAATTCTTATGCAAAAGAGTTAAGAATGGAAAAAATTGCAAAAAGTCTTAAATGTAAAAAATATAATTTTACAAATTACAAAGATTTTTGAAAAAATATGTAAAAAACTATTGATTTTTCTATAAAGTAGTGCTATACTTTCATAGCAAAAACTCACGCAGGGGAGATTTGGAATGCCGTGTGCATCAAAAGATGTGGTGTTCTAAAGTTGATACCTTGCGGCGGTTTAACAAAAAGGAGGACAATAATATGTCAGTAGTATCAATGAAACAACTTCTCGAAGCAGGTGTTCATTTCGGTCACCAAACAAGAAGATGGAACCCAAAAATGGCTCAATACATCTTCACAGAAAGAAATGGTATTTATATCATCGACCTTCAGAAGACTGTTAAGAAGCTCGAAGAAGCTTACACATGAATCAAGCAAATCGCTCAATTCGGTGGCGAAGTTCTCTTTGTAGGTACAAAGAAACAAGCACAGGATTCTGTTAAAGAAGAAGCAGAACGTTGCGGTATGTCATTCGTTAACGCTCGTTGGCTTGGTGGTATGCTTACAAACTTCAACACAATTCAAAGAAGAATTAAGAGACTTGCTCAGTTAAAGGCTATGGCTGAAGACGGCACATTCGACCTTCTTCCTAAGAAAGAAGTTATTAAGCTCAACCTCGAAAGAGAAAAACTTGAAAAATTCATGGGTGGCATTACAGAAATGAAGAAAATGCCAGCAGCAATGTTCATTGTTGACCCAAGAAAAGAAAGAATTGCAGTTCTCGAAGCAAAGAAACTCGGTATTCCGATTGTTGCTATTGTTGACACAAACTGTGACCCAGACGAAATCGACTACGTTATCCCTGGTAACGATGATGCTATCCGTGCAGTAAAACTTATTGCTGGTGCTATGGCAGACGCTATTATCGCTGGTCGTCAAGGTTTACAGACAATTCCTTCATCAGAAGCAGCAGAAGAAGTTGTAGCTGAAGAAGTAGCAGAAGACGCTGAATAATTTAAACATATAATAAGGCGGAGTTTCTACTTCGCCTTGTTTTAAAATAAGGAGGAAACTAAAATGGCATTTACAGCTCAAGACGTTAAAACATTAAGAGAAAAAACAGGCGTTGGTATGATGGAGTGTAAAAAAGCACTTACAGAAGCTGACGGTGATATGGATAGAGCTTTTGAAATTCTTCGTGAAAGAGGCCTTGCAGCTTCTGAAAAGAAAGCAAGCAGAATTGCAGCAGAAGGTGCAGTTATTGCTTACACAGATGAAGATAATAAAGTTACAGTTCTTCTTGAAATCAACTCAGAAACAGACTTCGTTGGTAAAAACGAAAAATTCCAAGAATTTGGTCTTAACGTAGCAAAAACAATTGCTGCTAATAAACCAGCTTCTGTTGAAGCTCTTGCTGAACTCCCACTTGTTGGTACAGACAGAACAGTTACAGAAGGACTTAACGACCTTATTCTTGTTATTGGTGAAAACATCAAAATTCGTCGTTTCGAAATTATTGAAGGCGACGTTGTAACATACATCCACGCTGGTGGTTCAGTAGGTGTTGCAGTTAAATTTGAAACAAACCTTGCTGATAAAGCAGAATTCACAGCAATGGGTAAAAACATCGCTATGCAAATCGCTGCTATGAGCCCAGAATATCTTAGCCAAGAATCAATCTCAGCAGATGAACTTGCAAAGATGAAATCAATCACAATTGATTCTTCACTCAATAAACCAGATTCTCTTCCAAAACCAATTCTTACAGCACTTTTCGATAAAGCAATTGCTGAAAACCTTTTCAGTGCAGAAGATGCTGCTGCTTATGAAGAAAATAAAAAGAGCCAATATCTCTTTAACTTCCTTTCAAAAGAAGCAGTTGCTACTCTTGCTTCACTTGCTGTTGCTGGTAAAGAAGAATATATCAACAACAAAATCTTCTCAGGTGCAGTTGAAGGCCGTATTAAGAAACAAATTAAAGAAATCTGCCTTCTTGAACAAGCATTCGTTCGTTCAGACCTTTTCGATGGTACAGTTGCTGGTTACGTTGCAAACGTTGCTAAAACAACTGGTGCAGACATCAAAGTTGAAAGCTTTGTTCGTCTTGTAAAAGGTGAAGGTCTTGAAAAGAGAGAAGACAATTTCGCTGATGAAGTTGCAAACATGGTAAAATAATTTAAACCACAAAAAACACTCGGTTTTTGCCGAGTGTTTTTAATTTTGTAACCCACACAATAAATCGTTTTAAGATTTATTGTGTGGGTTACATTTATTTTTTATTTAATTTCTCTTGCAGTACCAAACTCGTTAGTAGGGGAAGTTTGTTTTACAACAGGTTTATTTGTTATTGGTAACTTAATTGTTACCTTAAATAAATCGCCGTCAATCTGAATTTCAAAAATACCGTTTTGAAGTTCAGTAAAACTTCTTGCAATAGAAAGACCAAGTCCGCTACCTTCAGTAGTTCTTGAGTTATCGCCACGAACAAAGCGTTCGGTGATTTCATCTGGGTTAATGTTTAATTTATCCTTACTGATATTTTTAACAGAAAATACACCGTATCCATTTTCTTTATAAACATCAACATAAACTCTTGTACCACTAAGTGCATACTTCTTTACGTTTGAGAAAAGGTTATCAAATATTCTGAATGTATGCTGACTGTCAGCTTTAACAAATAATTCGTTATCCTTTTGAGAAAGTACAATTTCTAAACCAACGTTTTCTAAAACGTCATTGTTTTCACCAACTGCTTGTAAAGCCAATTCATTTAAATTAACAGTATCAACAATCATTTTGATGTTTCCGCTTGAAGCTTTACTTGCTTCAGTTAAATCTTCAATAAGTCTTTTTAACTTTGTTGACTTTTCATCAAGAATATCTAAATATTTATTTTCGTCTTCACCTTCAATATTACAGAGCTTCAAGAGTGAAACATAGTTAATAATTGAGGTGAGGGGAGTTTTTAAATCGTGTGAAACATTTGTAATAAGTTCAGTTTTTAATCTTTCGCCTTTAAGTGCTTCGCCAACTGCTTTTTCAATAGAATCACGGCATTCGTTCAAATTTCTTGCAAAATCTTTAAGAGGGAATATAAACTTTGTTGAATCAAGATTAATATCAAGATTACCGTTTTTCATGTTTTCAACTGCTAATGCGAGAGTTTTTACTTGTGCTAAGAATTTTAATACAAATACTATTCCGACAATTGTATTAATTAATAATAAAAATGCAGAGAAAACACCGATACCATCATCAAAACTAAAGCCACAAGCGAAAAATCCTATTAAAAACTCAATAAACGTCCATACAGAGAATATAATTAATAATTTTTTCTCAATTTGTTTAACAGATTTTCTTAAATCTTTATTTTTTTCGGCAATTTTTCTTAAAACTTTAAATGATTTATAACATATAAAACGGTCTTTAAATGTATTAGCCTTTTTGTTTACTACAATATAATTAACAAAATTGGTTATAAAGAATACAATTATTGCTAAGAAAACGCCAGCAAGCTCAGGCATTGTATTTGTATTCATTAAAAATTCAATTCCGCCAGAAACGATTGAGGCTTCAGGTAAAAAGTCTACACAAACGACAGCAGCAATTCCAGTACCTGCACAGAATACAAAGAAAGCAAAAATACATAATTGAATAATGAAAAACATTCTTTGGTTAAACGTTAATTTAACTTTTTCATCAATATATTTTGGTTTACTGAGAATTGCGAGTGCTATGATGCCGATTAAAGTAAGAACACTGAATATTGTAACTTGAATTTTTAATTCACTTTCTAATAGTAAGCTATTCTCTATAAACGCTTCTTTCAATGAATAAAATTCATCTGTTTCAATTGCTGGTTGGTTTATCTTAATATAAATTTCACAACCTGAAAAAGTATCTTTTAAACCAGAATAGTCATACGAAAGGTTATCGTAAAGGAAAAGATTAAGAAAACTATTTACTGTCGTATCAATATTCATTTCTGTGGCATCAACTGTTCCAACGCCATCAAAATATAAATAGTAAAGAGCATCAGTTTTATAATTTTTCTTTAAATTTTCTATTTCTGTTTTTTCAGTGAAATTAGAAATATAGAAACCGCTTGTTTTATTTATCACTAAAAAATCAATATTCTGATATTCTTCTCTTAATTCTTCAAGATATACCGATTCTTCAGCGTAAGCATTATTTAAAGCGTTTATTAAATTTTCCTGTAGTTCGGCTTTAATTGTTTCACGACTACGTGCATCATCTACCAAACTAAAAATATTATTTCTTAGTTTTTGATATTCATATTCCCATTCAGCATGAGTTTTATAAACTTGGTTTGTTACTGTAGAAGCGTTTACTGAAACTGTAGTTGTATCAGTCTGTGGTAAGCTCGGACTTGTAACATCAGGATTAAAAATTGTAGTTGTCTCTTTTTCTACCGAATAAGGATTATTATCAAAAAACTCGCCGTTTTCTTTAAATTCTTCTAATGAACTATATTCATTATCATACTGATCATAAAAATACTCATAATCATCGTAATCATATTCATAATATGTTCCATCTTTAGGAGGTTCAAGATTTTTAATTTCAGTAATTTGGTCAAAATAATTTAATGCTTCATTTAAATTATTTTCGTGCTCTTCTTTTATCTGTTGAGCAAGCTCTGATTTTTCGCAAAATTGCTCAAAAGTTAAATCTTGTGAATAATGATTTTCACGAAGGTTTATAAAAGTTCCGCGAAATAATAAACTTCTTAAAGTTTCTTGCACATTTTCTTTATATACAGGTGTATCCTGTATTCTTTCTGCATTATTAAAATAAATAGTTTTTCTTGCTAAATTTAATGCATTTGTACCCGCTAAAAATGCAAAAACAAGTGTAAGTATTAAAACAACAACTTTAATTAACGGTTGAATTTTAGAGTTTTTCAATTTTGTATCCAATTCCCCATACCACCTTTAAATATTTTGGTTCTTTAGGATTAATTTCGATTTTTTCTCTTATTCTTCTTATGTGAACGGTAACTGTTTTATCACCAGCAATAGCTGTGTCGCCCCATACTGCTTCATAAATCTGGTCAGTTGAGAGAATTCTGCCTAAATTCTTCATTAAATGTTCAACTATTCCATATTCAGTTGCAGTAAGTTTAACTATTTCGCCATCAACTGTAACTTCGTGAGCGTTAATATCTATTGAAAGACCGCCCGAAGTAATTACACCATCTTTTTTCTCTAAACTACCGAGTGAACAATATCTTCTAATCTGGCTTTTTACTCTTGCACAGAGCTCAAGGGGATTAAATGGTTTTGTTACATAATCATCTGCACCAAACCCAAGACCAGTAATTTTATCGGTATCTTCACTTTTGGCAGAAAGAAGAATAATTGGAATATTTAAAGATTCTCTGATTTTTAACGTTGCGTTTAATCCATCTAAAACAGGCATCATAATATCGAGAATAATACAGTGCACTTCATTATTCTCGAGCGCTTTAAGTGCTTCTTTACCGTTTTCACATAAAATTACGTTATAACCTTCCATCTTTAAATAAATCTCAATTGATTTTAAAATTGCTACGTCGTCGTCACATACAAGAACTGTGTTCATCGAAATTCCTCCTTGATATCCACTATAAAAGCTAATAATTACGAAAAAAGCACCAAAATTATTAAGAAAATATTACGATTTTTAATTTTTGCTTTATTTTCTACAAAATCATACAATATGCATTACATTATAACACAAAATAAATCTTTTTAACAACATAATTCGAGCACTTTTTTAATTTGTTTTTTGTAAAATTATTAAAAAATAAATTAAAAGGAATTTAAAAAAATGAGCGTTACAGAAGCAGTAAAACAAATAAAAGTGCAAAAACAATTAAATTTAAACAAAAAAGAGATTATTGTTTGTTTAACTAATTTTATTTTAGGTATATTATTCAGTTTTTCGGGGTTCAGTGTTAGTTTTTCGCCGTTTGGTGTCGCTTTTTGTGCTTCAGCCGGTAAAAGATATATTATTATTTCGGCATTAGGTGCTTCACTTGGATATATTCTTAGCGGAGACTCAATTTGTTCACTACGTTATATTTCAAGTATTCTTGCACTTATTGTAATTCTTGGTGCATTAAAACCTTTTAAAGAAATCAGAGATAATATGTTAACCCCAGTTATTTCAACATTTATTTGTCTTCTTGTAACTGGTTTAGCACTTGCATTTTCAGAAAAAATCACTCTGTTTTCTTTGCTTTTGTGCTTTTCAGAAAGTCTTTTAGGGGCAGTTTTAGCTTATTTGTTTAATGAAGTAAGAAGCATACTTTCTTTAAAAAGCAATTTTAAAAGTTTAACTTCAAAAGAAGCAATAGCTCTTGTTATAAGTTTCTCGTTATTACTTTTAGCATTAAAAGATATTAATGTTTTTAACGTTTTTCCAGCACATATTATTGCAACGGTAATTATTTTAATTTGTGGCAGATATTCAAAAGAAGCAGGGGGAACTATTGTAGGTGTTTGCACAGGTATTACAATGAGTTTTGGAACTGGTAATATTTTTTTACTCGCATTTTATTCACTTGGTGGGTTAATTGCCGGAGTTGTGTCAAAATATGGTAAAATTGCTTCTTTTATAGGATTTTCACTATCTGGTGTACTTGTATCAATTCTTTCTAATCAGGAAATAGATAATGTTGCATTAATAATTGAAACTTTCATTTCAGGTTGCATATTCTTAATTTTACCGAATAAAATAAATAATAAATTTAAAGAGATTTTATCACCAAAGGTTAATTCACCTATAATTGACAGTGTAAAAAGCGATATTATGAGAAAATTAAGAAACGCTTCATATATTTCAAATGAGATTTGTGACTCGTTAAACGTTGTTTCAGATGCTTTATATAAAAATGAAAAAGCAGATATGAAGAAAATATTTACTAAAACTAAAAATAGCGTTTGTGGTTCTTGTGGATTATATGACGTATGCTGGAAAGAAAACTTAGAAGATACTACGGATTGTTTTAATAGTCTTGTTTCTATGAAAAAAGAAGGAATTTATCTTGAAAATAAAACATTACCACAACAGTTTTTATCAAAATGTATAAGAAGCGAGATGGTTTCAAGTTCATTTAACAAACTTTATTCTGAATATATTATCAAAGAACGAATGGAAACAAGAATAAATGAAATTCAGACTTTAGCATCAGAACAATTTGTTAACGTTTCTTCACTTTTAGAGTCACTTTGCGACAATTTAACAGAAGAAGTACGCTTTGATATGGATTTAGCCGCAAAAGTACGCGTATTAGCATCTTCTTTAGATTTCGAACCTATCGAAAGTTGTTGTGTAATTAATTCTCTTGAAAATATGACACTCGAATTAAAGGTAAAAGAAGTTAAAAACAATCAAAGTATAAAATCATTATTAAGACAAATAGAAATTTTAACAAATAAAAAATTTGAATTCCCTGAAATAATTAATTTTGAAGATTTTACAACATTGATTTTTAAAGAAAAAGCAGATTTTAATATAATTTCTGCCGCAGTTCAATTTACAAAACAAGGTGAAAAATATTCAGGTGACACGTACTCAACTTTTAAAGACGATAATGGTATTTTTTATTCTGTGATTTGTGATGGTATGGGTACAGGTACAAAAGCCGCAATCGGCTCTAACCTCGCAGTTTCACTTTTAGAAAAATTAATTAAAGCAGGTTTTGGTGTTCAGTCTGCTATAAATACCGTAAATACGTCATTAATATCAAAATCAGGTGACGAGTGTTCGGTAACGCTTGATTTAGTCGCAATAGATTTATTTACAGGGCACATTGAATTTTATAAATGTGGCGCACAAGACACCATCGTAAGAAAAAATAAAAGAGTTCATTTTATAAATTCGCCATCATTACCATTAGGAATAATTAAAGATTCTGAAATAGCTAATGGCAGTGGCACAGTTTCTTCTGGTGATGTAATAATTATGGCATCTGACGGTGTCAATAATGAAGATTTAATTTTAATTGAAAAAGAATTAAGATGTTTTAACAATGAAAACGTACGTTTATTTACAGAAAATTTAAGCGAAAAAATAAGAGAATATCAAGAAGATAAAAATGATGACCTTACTTTAATTACGTTATTAATAAATAAAAATGATTAGGGAGTTGTTTTAGTGTACAAATTCACTGGGTTTACAGAAAGTGCTAATAATGCTTTGAATTTTGCTATTGAAGCCGCAGAAAATCTTGGGCACACATATATAGGTAGTGAGCATATTTTATTAGGACTTTTATCAGATAATAAAACAGTTTCTGCTTCAATTTTAAATTCGAAAAAAATAACGTTAAAAAAGGTAGAAGAACAAATTAAAAAGAATATTGGCGTTGGTATTCCAACATCACTTTCTCCCGAAGACGTTACACCTAAATGCAGAAAAATAATTGAAAATGCACTTAATAGTAACGTTAAAAAGAGTGGTGCAGGTACTGAGCAGATATTATATTCATTATTAAAAGATTCACAAAATGCCGGTTGTAAAATTCTTTCGTCGCTTGGTGTTAGTCCTTATGAAATTTCAACGGATATTTTAAATGATAATATTGATAATAAAAAAACTGCCCAGAAAGAAACAAAAACAACGCTTATTGATAAATATGGTAAAGATTTAACAGAATTAGCAGAAAACGGTGGAATTGACCCCGTAATTGCACGTGAAAATGAAATTGAAAGGGTAATTGAAATTCTTTCAAGAAGAAGCAAAAATAACCCTTGTTTAATTGGTGAGCCCGGTGTTGGTAAAACTGCAATTGCAGAAGGTCTTGCGTTGGAAATCGCAAACGGAAATGTTCCCGAAAATTTAAAAAATAAAAGAATTATTTCGCTCGATTTAACTTGTATGGTTGCTGGTACAAAATATCGCGGAGATTTTGAAGAGAGAATTAAAAATATAATTGATGAAGTAGAAGAAGATGGAAATATAATTGTTTTTATTGATGAACTTCATAATATTGTTGGCGCTGGTTCTGCCGAGGGCGCTGTTGATGCGGCTAATATTTTAAAACCATCTTTGGCACGTGGCGATATTAGGGTTATAGGTGCTACGACTCTTAACGAATACAGAAAATATATTGAAAAAGATGCCGCATTAGAAAGACGTTTTCAACCAGTTATTGTCGAAGAACCATCTTTAGAAGATGCAAAAGAAATGATTTATGGAGTAAAAAGTTTTTACGAAAAACATCACGGTGTAACTATTACCGATGAAGCAATTGATTCTGCAATTAACCTTAGTGAACGTTTTATTACAGATAGATTTTTGCCGGATAAAGCGATTGATTTAATTGATGAAGCATCGGCAAAAGTAAAACTTAAAAATTTTAGTTTGCCTGAAAATTTAAAAACAGAAGAAAAAAATATTAAAGAAAAATCAGAAAAGAAATTAAAAGCAATAGAAGAACAAGATTTTGAAAAAGCAGCAAAATACAGAGATGAAGAAAAAAGACTTAATATTGAATTAAGAATTAAAAAACAAAAATGGCAAGAAGAATCAGAGAATAAAAAATTGTTTGTAACAGAAGATGATATTAAAAATATTGTTTCAGTATGGTCTAAAATTCCTGTAACTGAAATCAGTAAAACAGAAAGTGAAAAACTTTTAACTCTTGAAAATGAATTACACAAAAGAATTGTTGGTCAGGAAGAAGCAGTAAAAGCAGTTTCAAGAGCAATAAGACGTGGCAGAGCAGGAATAAAAGACCCCAAAAGACCAATTGGCTCATTTTTATTCTTGGGACCGACCGGTGTTGGTAAAACAGAGTTAACAAAAGCTATTTCAGAGTGCGTATTTGGTAACGAAAACGAAGTAATAAGAATTGATATGAGTGAATATATGGAAAAGCACTCTGTTTCAAAATTAGTTGGTTCACCACCTGGTTACGTCGGTTTTGATGAAGGTGGTCAGTTAACCGAAAAAGTCAGAAGAAAACCATATTCAATAGTTTTGTTTGATGAAATAGAAAAAGCAGAACCAGATATTTTTAATATTCTTTTACAGATATTAGAAGATGGCGTTTTAACTGATTCAAATGGTAGAAAAGTTAATTTTAAAAACACAATAATTATTATGACGTCAAATATTGGTGCTTCACTAATTTCAAATAATAAAAATTCAATGGGTTTTTCTGGCGAAAATAATGAATTAACGAGAAATAAAAGAAATCGAGAACTTGTAATTGAAGAAGTTAAAAAGACGTTTAAACCCGAATTAATTAATAGAATTGATGAATTAATTGTTTTTGATTTATTAACTAAAGAAGAAATTAAAGAAGTAACAAAACGAATGTTAAATGAAATAAAAAACAGATTAAAAGATAAAAATATCGCGATTGAATTTACAGATAGTGTAATTAACAAACTTTCTGAAAAAGGGTTTGACAAA
This sequence comes from Acutalibacteraceae bacterium, assembly GCA_045533655.1. Taxonomy (GTDB): domain Bacteria; phylum Bacillota; class Clostridia; order Oscillospirales; family Acutalibacteraceae; genus DTU089. Next base: position 61,280 of record JAZSIE010000003.1, on the reverse strand, counting down.
GTTTACGGTGCAAGACCATTAAGACGTTTAATCACAATTGAAATTGAAGATATGCTTTCTGAAAAATTTTTATCAGGGGAGTTAAATAAAGAAAAATATATTATTGATTATAAAAACGAAAAATATTCGGTTAGAGAAAAATCACTCGTTTGAAAACGGGTGATTTATTTTTGTAAAAATATTGCGTTTTTATTTAATATAAATTATAATATATTCAATATTTTTATGGAGTGTATTTATGGGTAATTTATTAAGACAAATTTTAGCGTTGTTTGGTGCATTTTTGGGAATATGTGAACATATAAAATTATTTTTATATTCTAAAAACGCTATTAAAAAACAAGAAAAAGTTTTATTAAAATTAATGAAAGATAATAAAACTACCGAATATGGTAAAAAGAATAATTTTACAGACGTTAAATCAATAAGCGATTACCAGAATATAGTTCCATTTTCTGATTATTTAGATTATGAAGATTATGTAATGAGAATGGCTCACAAGGGTGAAAAAGGTCTTATAACTAACAGATTTATTCGTCGCTTTACAGAAAGTTCCGGTAGCACTGGCCGTTCAAAATTAGTACCACTTTCTGGCTTTGCAGAGTGGACTTGCCAATGCTTTAGTTTCAGTGCGCCAGTTGGTTGTGCAGTTAAATATTTTAAAAGCAAGGGCAGAATTATACCACCACAAAGAGGATTATTGACTGCAGAAGTTGGTGCAAAAAAATTAAAGGGGGGCACGGTAAGTTGTCTTTCTTCAATACCACTCCTTAATTTAAAGCCACTTGTAAGATTTTTTAATACAACTCCACCTGAAGTTATGTTTCATAACGATATTCTTGATGCAGATATGCATTATTTAAAATTGCGATTTGCATTACAAGACAGAAACGTAAGTTATGTTGGTACAATATTTATTACAACTCTTGAATCAATGTTTTTCTATTTAGAAAATAACTGGGAAATGTTATGTAATGATATTGAAAAAGGCGTTATTAATAAAAATATTAAAATGCCTGATGATTTAAGAAAAAAACTTTCTAAAAAAGTTAAACCAAACCCCAAAAGAGCAAACGAATTAAGAGAAGAATTCAAAAAAGGCTTTGACGTTGCTCCAATCGTTCCAAGAATATGGAAAAAATGCGAGTGGATGTATGGAATGGGTACCGGTTCGCTTTCACTTTATGCTAAAAAACTTAAACGTTACATAGGCAATGATATGCCAATTCATTATTTAGGTTACGTTGCAACAGAAGCAATGATGGCAGTACCAATTGAATTCGATTCTTTTGAATATGTTATGTTACCACAAAATGGTTTCTATGAATTTTTACCACTTGATGCTGATGAAAATACAAAACCACTCACATTTAAAGATGTTGAGGTTGGTAAGGAATACGAATTGATTTTAACAAACTTGAGTGGTTTTTATCGTTATAAAATCGAAGACGTGATAAAAGTAACTGGTTTTTACCACGAATCACCAAAAGTGACTTTTTGTTACAGAAAAAATCAGATTGCAAATATAAGTGGTGAAAAAATAAATTCTTTAGCGTTTGATGAAATTATTGATAATTTTTCAACACGTATAAATGAATTATTTATCGGCTACTCAATTTATCCTGATAGAGAGTCTTCACCAGGACATTATGTTTTATTAATAGAAACAGAAAATATTTTTGATAAATCAAAAGAAAGTGAATTGTCAGAAATATTTACAGAAGAACTTTGTAAAGGTAATGTTTCTGTTGAACCACTCATAAGAAGTGGTGCTTTAGGTAAATGTGAAGTTAAGTTGCTTAAAAAGGGCACTTATGACGCTTACAGAGAAGTTTTAAGGCAGAATGGTGCAAATCTTAACCAGATTAAACCAATTAAATTAATAGATACTGATATGAAAAAGGAATTCTTTTTCTTACATACAATATAAGGATGTAATTATGACAGAATTATTTGAAAAATATAAAGACAAAAAAGAATTTATAGAAAACAGATTTAATGAGTTAAAAAATAGGGGGCTTAATGACGAAAATTTAATTAACGCTCTGATTGAAAAAGAAATAAAAGAAAATTTTATTGTTCCTAAAAAATTAAAGTCAGAAATGTATGATAAAGTTAATTATATGTGCAGAAGATATATGGATAGAATTGCACGTTTTGAACTTGATTACGATTTTATTCCAGATATTGATGCATTAAAATATGCTTTAATTTGTGCATTTGAATCGGCTCCCGTTTTTCATTCACAGTTTATAGATAACCATATTGCACCATACTGGAAAGTGTGCGATTATCATATTGACGAAGTTTTAACTGTAATTGATACCGATGACTTTTTAAAAAGTGCAGATGAATTTTTATTACAAGATATCTCTGTTACAAGTAACGTTCAGTTTAATGTCGCTCTATTAATTAATAAAAGAGAATCAAAGCTTTGTTTCAGATGGAATCATATGCTTGTTGATGGTGGCGATTATAAGCATTTTGTGAGTGATTTATTTAAGAATTATAATGAATATGTAGAAAACAAAACAATGCCACTTAATTTCAGAACTGGCTCGCGTTCATATACTTGTGTTTATGATGATTTTAATGAATCTGACAAGAAAAAGGCAAAATCACAATTTGCAGGTGTTTCACCACACGATAAACACACTTTGCCATTTACAGAAAAAGGGGAAAGTGATAATAAATTCATAGCGAGAAAAAGCATTCCAAGTGCAATTTTTAATAAAGCACGTGAAACTGTAAAAAAATATGATGGCACTGTTAACGATTTAATTGCTACTGCTTATATTGGTGCAGTTTACGATATTTGCAATTTACCCCAGCAAGAAAAAGTTGGTATTTCCTGTGCAGTAGATTTAAGAAGATACATAAAAAATATTAATAGAACGGGCTACACCAACCACACAACATTTATGCCTTGTATTGTAGAAAATAAAGGTGAGAATATTTTTGATATTTTAAAACAAGTTGTTGAGTGTAACAAAAAGAATAAAGAAGATAAATTTATGGGGCTTCACGGCTTACCGCTTCTTAATATTGGTTATAGCACAATGGTTTACGCTCAGGCAGAAATTGTAGTTGGTCTTTTTTATAATAACGCTAATTTAGCAATAAGTAACGTTGGCAAAATGGATTTAGATGCACTTTCTTTAAGTGGTCATAAACCAGTTGGTGCCGCAGTTGCTGGTGCTGCCAAGAAAAAACCATGTGCTATGATGACCGCTTTAACGATTAATGGTAATTTACAACTTTCAATCTGTTCAGTAGGTAACGAAGAAGATAAAAAAATGCTCGAAAAATTCTTTGCTTTATCAGAAGAAAAAATCAAGGAGTTAGCAGGAAACGCTAATTAATATGAGTCTGATAGTTTTGAGATTATTATTGATGATTTTAATGCGAAAAACTTTTTTCATAACTACAAAAAGTAAAATTTAATTTTTAAGTCAGGAGAATTATAAATGAAATTAATGGAAAATAAAAAATTTTTTAAGTTTTTTTGTATTATTACTATTTTTATTGCTATTTTTGTTGAGTGTAGAATAGGGTTGAGTCTAATGCAATCGGGTAATAAAATTGGTATTATTATGCTTGCCCTTGGTATTGTAGTAGCTTTAGCATCTTTTGTGATGCTTATAATTTTAACAGTAAAGAAAGATTGTATAAAAAAAGATTAAATAAACAAAAAAGCAGAAGAAAAAACTTCTGCTTTTTATTATTTTACTATTGACTTTAACAGAGTAAAGTGATAAACTGTTAAACGGTAAAAGAATACTATTGAAAGGAAAACTTAAATCTATGAAAAATTTTCATTCAGAATCAGTAGATACTTTAGTAAAAGGCTTATTAAAATTAGAAACAGAAGAAGAATGTTTCGCATTTTTAGAAGACGTTTGCACAATTAAAGAATTACAAGATATGGCGCAGAGATTTGACGTTGCTTTAAAACTTTCAGATGGTTTTAATTATAATCAGGTTTCAAAAGAAACTGGCGCAAGTTCAGCAACTATCAGCCGTGTTAACAAATGTCTTATGTATGGCAATAATGGTTATAAAACTGTAATCGACAGAATTAAGAATGAGGAGAAATAATATGAGTTTTGGTGCTGATATTATAAGAGGCGACGAAAAGGCAGTTTTTTCATTACGCTCTCTTTATAGTTCATTCGGTTTTAAACAATTCAGAATGAGCAAATTTGAAGAATATGATTTATACGTTAAAAATAAAGACTTTTTAGTTTCTAACGAAGTAATTACTTTTACAGACGGTTCTGGTAAATTACTCGCTTTGAAACCTGACGTTACGTTATCTATTATTAAAAATTCAAAAGATTGTGGCGAAAAAATCCAAAAGGTTTATTATGACGAAAACGTTTACAGAACTACAAAAGGTAATAAAGAATTTCGTGAAATAATGCAGACTGGTCTCGAGTGCATTGGTAACATTGGCACTTACGAAGTTGCCGAAGTTGTTTTACTTGCTTTAAAGAGTCTTGAAGAAATCAGTGAAGATTTTATTTTAGATATTTCTTATATGGATATTATTCTTTCAGTGCTTTCAGATTCTGGTCTTGACGTGCTTGGAACAAGTAAAATTTTAAAAGCAATCGGTGAAAAGAATACCGATGAAATCAAGAAAATCTGTGCTAAAAATAATATTGATGCTGACAGAATCGTTTCACTCGTTACAATTAACGGTAAATATGAAAACGTAATAGAGAATTTAGAAAAACTCTGTGTTACGTATAACGAAAAATCACACCTTAAAACATTTAAAGAGATTTTAATGTTCCTTCGTGATAGCGGTTACGCTGACAAAATAAACGTTGATTTTTCAATTGTTAATAATATGAATTATTATAACGGCGTTGTTTTCCAGGGTTACGTTAATAATATTCCATCAAGTATTCTTTCAGGTGGTCAGTATGACAATTTAATGCTCAAGATGGGTAGAAAAGATAAGGCTGTAGGCTTTGCAGTTTATCTTGATTTATTACAAAGATATAATAATACTGAGAAACAATTTGACGTTGATTATATTTTACTTAAAAAAGATACTGATGATATTTCTGTTATTTCAAAATGTGTAACAGATTTAAAGAAAGAAAATGAATCCGTTTTAGTGCAGAATGAAATACCAGAAAATATTAAATATCGTAAAGCATTTAAAATCACAGAAAAAGGGGTAGAAGAAATATGAAACAAATAGTTAATGTTGCTCTCCCTAAAGGCAGATTGGGTGAAAAGGTTTACGATATGTTTGAAAAGGCTGGGTATTCTTGCCCATCTATTAAAGAAAATACACGTAAACTTATTTTTGAAAATGAAGAAACCGGTGTTCGTTTTTTCTGGGTAAAACCATCAGACGTTGCAATTTACGTTGAACGTGGTGCCGCTGATATCGGCGTTGCCGGTAAAGATATTTTACTTGAATACGAGCCAGACGTTTACGAAATGCTCGATTTAGACTTAGGTAAATGCCGTATGGCAGTAGCCGGTCATAAGGACTTCAGAGACGATACCGATAAAACTTTAAGAGTTGCTACAAAATTTGTTAATATTGCAAAGACTTTTTATAGTGAAAAATGTCGTGATATTGATATAATTAAACTTAACGGCTCAATTGAAATTGCACCTATTTTAGGTCTTTCAGACGTTATTGTAGATATCGTTGAAACCGGTAAAACACTTATTGAAAATAATTTGGAGCCCAAAGAAACTATTGTTGAAATCAGTGCAAGACTTATTTCAAACAAAGCAAGTCATAAATTTAAAAATGAAGAAATAAATAATATAAAAAATGCGTTAGCATTGCAAGTAGAAGAGAAAAAATCAAAGGATGACAAATAATGATTAAAAAATATAAATTCGGTGAAGTTTCAAATGAAGAAATTTTTGCTCGTTTTGAGCCGACTTCTTCAGTTGAAGATATTGTAAGCGATATTTTAAAAAACGTTAAAGAAAATGGTGACAAAGCACTTTTTGAATATTGCGAAAAGTTTGATAAAGCAAAATTAACTTCTTTAGAAGTAACAGAAGAAGAAATTGAAGAAGCGTTCAAATTAGTTGAACCACGTTTTATTGAAATTATTAAAACTGCGGCTGAAAATATTAAAGATTTCCACAAAAGACAGGTTCGCAACAGTTTTATAATTAACGATAAAAAGGGTATAGTAACTGGTCAGAAAGTTACACCAATTGAAAAAGTAGGCGTTTACGTGCCGGGTGGCACTGCGGCATATCCGTCAACTGTTTTAATGGATACAATCCCAGCAAAACTTGCTGGTTGTAAAGAGATTATTATGGTAACACCACCATCAGCTGACGGTAAAGTCAACCCTGTAATTCTTGCCGCCGCTAAAATTGCCGGTGTAGACAGAATTTTTAAATTAGGTGGCGCACAGGCTGTTGCTGCTTTAGCTTATGGTACAGAAAGTGTTCCCAACGTTTATAAAATCGTAGGACCTGGCAACGCTTTTGTTGCAGAAGCAAAAAAACAAGTTTATGGTATGGTTTCAATTGATATGATTGCAGGTCCATCTGAAATTCTTGTTATTGCTGACGGTACTTGCGAAGCTAAAAACGTTGCGGCAGATTTGCTTTCACAAGCAGAGCACGACAAAATGGCAAGTGCAGTTTTAGTTACTGATAGCGATGAATTAGCAAATAAAGTAATTGAAGAATTAGAAAGACAAATTCCACTTTTACCACGTGCAGAAATTGCACGAGCATCAATTGATAACAATGGTAAAATCATTGTTTCTTCTTCAATTGAAGAAGCCGTTAAAATTGCTAACGAAATTGCACCAGAACATCTTGAAATCTGTGTAGATAATCCGTTTGATTATCTTGATTTAATTGATAACGCCGGTTCAATATTTATGGGTAAAAATTGTCCGGAAGCGTTGGGCGATTATTATGCCGGACCTAACCATACGTTACCAACAAGTGGTACTGCAAAATTCTCAAGTCCACTTTCTGTTGATGATTTTGTTAAGAAAACTCAATATACATATTACACAGCCGAAGCACTCGAAAAAATTAAAGATGACGTTGCTTACTTCGCCGAGAGTGAAGGTTTAGGTGCACACGCAAAAAGTACAACTATAAGGTTTGAAAAAGAATGAGTAAATTTTTAAATAAAAAATACTGGTCCTTGAAGGAATATACACCAGGTGAACAACCACAAGACCAACAGTATATTAAATTAAATACAAACGAATCACCATATCCACCATCAAAATCTGTTTTAGATGCAGTGAATAGTGAAGAAGTCGGTAAATTAAATTTATATTCTGACCCGGAATGTAAACTCTTAAAAAATAAATTAGCAGAAGTTTATAACGTTGAAAGTAAAAATATTTACGTTTCAAATGGTTCAGACGATATTTTAAATTTCAGTTTTATGGCTTTTTGTGGTGATGAAGTTGAAGCGTTATTCCCAGAAATCTCTTATGGATTTTATAAGGTTTACGCCGATTTATATGGTGTGAAATACACAAGAGTACCATTAAAAGATGATTTCACAATAGATATTAACGATTATTGTAACAAGAATAAATTTATTGTAATTGCTAACCCGAATGCACCAACGGGAATTGCGCTTTCTTTAGATGAAGTTGAGCAAATTGTTAAAACGAACCCAAATAACGTAGTTTTAATTGACGAAGCATACGTTGATTTTGGTGCCGAGTCGGCTTATAATTTAACAAAGAAATACGACAATCTTTTAGTTGTAATGACTTATTCAAAATCAAGAAGTTTAGCGGGTGCAAGGCTTGGTTTTGCTATTGGTAATGAAGAGATTATTAAAGACCTTGAAAAAATTAAGTTTTCAACTAATCCATACAGTATAAATCGTTTAACTCTTTTAGCTGGTGTTGCCGCTTTAGAAAGTGACAACTACTATAAAGAAAATGCTAAAAGAATAATTGAAGCAAGAGAATATACTGTAAATGAATTAGAAAAACTTGGATTTGAGATTTTACCATCTAAAGCAAATTTTGTATTTGCAAAAGCAGATTTTATCGGTGGCGAAGAACTTTATAAAGCATTAAAACAAAAAGGTGTTTTAGTTCGCCACTTTACAGATGAGAAAATTAAAGATTTTAACAGAATTACAATAGGTACAAAAGAACAAATGCAAAAACTTATTGAAACAATAACTCTTATAAAAGGAGAAGTAAAATGAGAACTTCAACTATAAAAAGAAATACAGAAGAAACAAAAATTGAACTTTCACTCAATTTTGACGGTAAAGGCGAGAGTAAAATTGATACAGGTTGTGGATTTTTAGACCACATGTTAACACTCTTTTCTAAACACTCTAAAATTGATTTAGACGTTACTTGCAAAGGTGATATAAACGTTGATTACCACCACACAGTTGAAGATATTGGTATTGTATTAGGTAAAGCATTACTTGAAGCATTAGGAGATAAAAAAGGTATTAATCGCTATGCAGATACAATTTTACCAATGGACGAGTCTTTAATTCTTACCGCGATTGATATTTCAGGCAGAAGTTATTTAGGATTTGACGTAGTATTCCCGACAGAAAAAATAGGTGATTTTGACACAGAATTGGTAGAAGAATTCTTTATGGCTCTTACAAGATGCGGAGAATTCACTTTACATATCAAAAAAATGGCGGGTGAAAATTCTCACCATATTGCAGAAGGTATTTTTAAATCTTTTGCAAGAAGTTTAAGAGTCGCAGTTGCACTCGATGAAAACTTTAAAGACCAATTACCATCAACAAAGGGTGTTTTATAATGATTAGTATTGTTGATTACGGCGTTGGCAACCTATTTTCTTTGAGTTCTTCACTTAAATCAATAGGTGCTGACACGGTTGTTACAAGTGATAAACAAAAGATTTTAGATTCTTCCAAAATTATTCTTCCTGGCGTAGGTGCATTTTCAGATGCAAAAGAAAAATTAGTAGAGTCAGGATTATTTGAATTAATAGTAGACGAAGCAAAAAAAGGTAAAAAACTGCTTGGAATTTGCCTTGGTATGCAGATGTTATTTGAGAAGAGTTTTGAATATGGCGAATTTGACGGTTTAGGGCTTATTAAGGGTAACATTGTACCACTTGAAGGTAAAATCTCGCCCCAGCTTAAAATACCTCATATCGGCTGGAATTCACTTGAATTTAAAAATGAAAAATCTCCACTTTTCAAATACATAAATAATGGTGACTTCGTTTATTTTGTTCACTCATATTTTGCTACTGATTGTGACGAAAACGTTATTGCAACGTCAGAATATGGAATAGACGTTACTGCTTCTGTGCAGAAAGATAATATTTTCGGTTGTCAGTTCCACCCTGAAAAAAGTGGTGACGTAGGTCTTAATATTTTAAAAGCATTCTGTGAAATGGGGGACTAAACAATGAATATTTTTCCAGCGATTGACCTTTATGATGGAAAAGCAGTCCGTCTTTTCAAAGGTGACTACAATCAAATGACTGTTTACAACGAAAATCCACTCGAAGTTGCAAAAGATTTTGAAAATGCCGGTGCAAAATTTATTCACCTTGTAGATTTAGAAGGTGCAAAATTCGGTACAACACCAAACATCGAAGTTATAAAGAAAATTGTTGATAACACGAGTCTTTTTACTGAAATTGGTGGTGGTATTCGTTCAATTGAAACTGTTGACACTTACTTAAATGCTGGTCTTGACCGTGTAATTATAGGTACTGCGGCAGTTACTGACGAAGAATTCTTAAAAACTGCTCTTAAAAAATACCCGAAACCCGGTCAGATTGCAGTTGGTATCGATTTACTTGATGGTTACGTTGCAATTAAAGGTTGGGTTGAAAAATCACAATATAAAGCAGAAGAATTTTTTGATAAAATGACGTCTTTAGGTGTTACAACTGTTATTTGTACCGATATTTCAAAAGACGGTGCAATGAAAGGCGTAAACCGTGAACTTTATAAAGAACTTTCTGAGAAATATAACATTGATATTACCGCTTCTGGTGGTGTTACTGATATTACTGATATAAAAGCATTGAGAGAAATGAATTTATATGGTGCAATTATTGGTAAAGCATACTACACAGGAGCAATTGACCTTAAGACAGCAATCGAGGTGGCAAAATGATTACAAAAAGAATTATTCCGTGTCTCGATGTTAAAAACGGCAGAGTTGTTAAAGGCGTTCAGTTTGAAGGGCTTTCTGACGTCTCTTCGCCAGTTGCACTTGCCGAATATTATAGTAATGCTGGTGCAGATGAACTTGTTTTTTACGATATAACTGCTTCATTTGAAGAAAGAAAACTTTTCACAGATATTTTAACCGAAGTTGCTTCCAAAATATTTATTCCGCTCACAGTTGGTGGTGGTATAAATACTGTTGAAGATTTTGACAGAGTTTTAAAATGTGGTGCCGATAAAGTCAGTGTTAACTCGGGTGCTATAAGAAACCCTGATTTAATCAGAGAAGCGGCATTAAAATATGGCGACCAGTGTGTTGTTCTTTCTTGTGACATTAAGCGTGTTAATGGTGAATTTCGTCTTTTTGCTAAAGGTGGCAGGGAAGACACAGGCATTAACGCTATAGAATGGATTAAAAAAGGCGTAAAAAATGGTGCTGGTGAAATAGTTGTTAACTCTATTGATACTGACGGTGTTAAAAAAGGCTTTGATATTGAAATGCTTAAAGCTGTTTGCGAAGTTGTTAATGTTCCTGTTATTGCTTCAGGCGGAGCAGGGTGCAGTGAAGATTTTGTTAAATTGTTTAATGAAATCCCTACAATTGATGCTGGTCTTGCCGCTTCAATTTTCCATTTTGGTGAAGTAGAAATAAAAGACTTGAAAAAACTCTTAAAAGAGAATAAAATAAATGTCAGAATTTAATTGGAGTTATAATTTTTATGGATTTTGATAGAGAAAGTGAAATGACCATATTAGATGAATTTATTCCCGTAATTGAGAATACTTTCATTAATCAACCAATGAGTACAGAAGAATTACCAACGTTTGAAGAGTCAAAAGAAAAACTTCCTAAACCAGTTTGGGATAATCATAAAGATTATATTGACTGTTATTGGAGAGCGTGGGAACTTGCATTTAAAAACTTAAGAAAACCACGTGAAAATACTGGTTTCGTTTCAAATTTTATTGATACGGCTTTTGATGGTTGTACTTTTATGTGGGACTCTGTATTTATGTTGATGTTTGGTAAATACGCCGACAGAATTTTTAAATTTCAGGGTACTTTAGATAATTTCTATTCACATCAGCACGACGATGGTTTTATTTGCCGTCAGATTGACCAGGTAACTGGTAAAGATAAATTTACCCGTTGGGACCCATCTGCAACCGGTCCTGAAATTATGGCTTGGTGCGAATGGGAATACTTTTTAAACTTTGGTGATATTGAAAGACTTAAACGAGTTTTTCCGGTTCTTCTTTCATATCACAGATTTTTAAAGCAAACTCATACCTGGCCTGACGGTACATATTTTTCAAGCGGTTGGGGATGTGGTATGGATAATTTACCACGTCAACAAAAAGGTTACTCTGAACCTTTCAGTCACGGTCATATGATTTGGGTTGATGCTTGTGCCCAGGCGCTTTACGACTGCAGAGTTTTAATTAAAATGGCAAAAGTATTAGGCAAAGAAGAATATATTGAAGAACTGGACAAAGAAGCTAATATGCTCTTTAAAGTTATAAATGAAAAACTCTGGGATGAAGAAACGGGCTTTTATTATGACCTTTGGAAAAATGGCGAGTTTAATTACGTTCACCACGCTGGTGCTTTCTGGAATTTACTTGCAGAAACGGTTCCTCAAAACAGAGCAGAAAAGTTTATTGCTAATCTTAATGATGAAAAACTCTTTAAAACACCTAACAGAGTGCCTTGTCTTGCAAAAGATAATTCAGAATACGAGAGTACAGGTGGCTATTGGTGCGGTGGTGTTTGGGCACCAACAAACTATATGATTTTAAAAGGTCTTGATAAATATAATAAATATGACCTTTCACACCAGATTGCAATGGAGCATCTTTATGCAGTTGTTGAAGTTTTTAAAGATACAAATACTGTTTTTGAAAACTATGCACCTGAATATGTGAATAATGGCAGACCTTCGCAAGGTAAACCAGCAATGAAAGACTTTGTTGGTTGGACTGGTATTTCACCAATTTCTATTCTTTTTGAATTTGTTTTTGGTATTAAACCAGATGCTGAAAACAACAGAATTGTTTGGGATATTACACTTCTTGAAGAACACGGAATTGAGCAATATCCATTTAAAACAGATGGTGAATTAACTTTATTGTGTAAAGAAAGAAAATCACAAGATGAAAAACCGGAAATTATTTTTAATTCAAACATTCCTTTAGAATTAGAAATTATCTGGGGTAGTGAAGATAATAAACAAACGTTAACAATTAAATCTTAAGGAGCATATTATGTTAAATATTGAAGAACTTAAATTTGATGAAAAAGGGCTTATCCCTGCAATTGTTGTAGATTACGCTACAAAAAAAGTTTTAACCTTAGCTTATATGAATAAAGAAAGTCTTAAAATTTCTTTAGAAAAGGGCTTAACTTGTTTTTATAGCCGTTCAAGACAAGAACTCTGGTTAAAGGGTGAAACAAGCGGTAATTATCAGCACATTGTAAGCATTACTGCAGATTGCGACAAAGACGCTTTAACAGTTGTTGTTAAAAAAGATGGTCCAGCGTGTCACACAGGTACAGATTCTTGCTTTAATGACTTAGTTTATGAAAACGAAGAGTTAAACAACGAATTTTCTATGGAAAATCTTATGAAAATGCTCGTTGGCAGAAAAATTGAGAAAAAAGAAGGCTCTTACACAACTTATCTTTTTGAAAAGGGTATTGATAAAATTCTCAAAAAAGTTGGCGAAGAGTCAACAGAAGTTATTATTGCCGGTAAAGCAAACGACAAAAAAGAAACAATTTATGAAATTGCAGACTTGACATATCACGTTATGGTACTTATGATAGAAATGGGAATTTCTCTTGAAGAAGTAACAGAAGAACTTGCTTCTCGTCACGTAATTGACCATAAAGTAAAACAAGAGAAAATGACTAAATAAATGTTGGGGTTATATTGATGTCAGATATTTCAGCTAAAACCTACACGGCAGATTATATTCTCGCTAAAGCACTTGATATTGGTGAGAGTATTCTCCGTTGTGGTGGTGAACCTTTTAGAATTGAAGATACAGTTACTCGCATTTGTGTTGCTTACGGTGCCGAATTTGCCGATATTTTTGCTTTGCCATCTCTTATTATTGCTAATATCAGAATGGAAGATGGAACTCATTCTTCACAAGTTCGTAGAGTTTACCAGAATAGCAACAATATGTATCTTTTAGAAAAGATGAATAATATTTCTCGTGACGTTTGTTCTAAAAAAATCACTTTAGAAGACGTTGAAAGCGAAATTAATAAAGCGAAAAATGGCAAACCATTCCCAGAAATCCTTTGCTATTTAGGTGGAATTTTAGGTGCTGGTGGCTTTGCAGTGTTCTTTGGTGGCAATCTTTATGATGCTTTAGTAGCAGCTATTGCCGGTATTGTAGTTACTTTCTTTAATTTACACAAAACTGCATTTGTCAACTCAATGATTCACTCGGTTATTTCTTCATTTGTCGGTGCAGTTGTTTCACTCGCTTTAATTTCGTTTGGAATAGGTAATAATACCGATATGATTCTTATTGGTGTTATTATGCTTCTTATTCCTGGTCTTGCATTTGGTAATGCCGTGAGAGATTTACTTTTTGGTGACACTGTTTCAGGTATTATTCAGTTAGTTCAGGCAGTTTTAACTGCCGTAATGGTAGCCTTCGGATTTACTGTTGCTATGATGATATTCGGGGGTGTGTTCAGTTGAGTATAGACGTAATTATAAAAATTATTGCAGGCGTTATAAGTACAGTGGGCTTTGCAATAATTTTCAGACTCAAGGTTAAACACATTCCACTTGCGGCTATTGATGGTCTTGTAGCTTGTGTAGTTTACTTTGTTTGCCTTGAATTTATAAGCGACGATTTATTTATTGCTAATATGTTAGCATCATTTGCAACTGCTGGTTTTGCAGAAATCTGTGCAAGAATAGGCAAAGCGCCTTCTACAATATTCTTGTTGCCCGGTTGTATTGCATTAGTTCCCGGTGGAACACTTTATCAGGCAATGAGAAGTTTGCTTATTAAAGACTATAATGAATTCGGTGCTCAACTTCTTACAACTGGTAAGGTTGCAATTGCTATTGGTGGTGGCATTATAGCTGTTTCGATTATACGCTATTTTCTTAACAGCTTTAATACAAATAGAAAGAAAAACAAAAAGGAACCTGCATAAAACAGGTTCCTTAAAATTTTACTTCTGTAAATTTTTTATTATCGCTTTACATTCCTCAAGATTCATAATCTTTGGAACAGGGTAGAGTGGGTTACCTTCTTTAAGAGCACGGGTTGCAATAAGTTCAATATCTTCGTCTTTAATGCCTTCAAACTTGTCAGGAATATTCATTTTCTTGTTAAGTTCTTTAATTGCTTCAATGAATTTTTCTGCTTTTTCTTTTTCAGTAGTTAAGCCTTCTGTAATACCCGCAACGTCTGCTAAAATTGCAAGTCTGTGGTGAGCAGAGTCGCCGAAGAACTCGAGTATGTAAGGGAGAATTACTGCATTTGCAAGTCCGTGAGGAATACCGTACATACCGCCTAAATTATGAGCAATTGCGTGAACGTAACCAACGTAAGCTCTTGTGAATGCTACACCAGCGTAGAATGAAGCAACAAGCATATTTTCTCTTGCTTCAATGTTTTTGCCGTCTTCGTAAACCTTTTCAATGTTCTCAAAAATGAGTTTAGTAGCTTTTAAAGCGGCATCTTCTGTTGATTTAACGTTACTTCTGCCAATAAATGCCTCAACAGCGTGTGTAAGAGCATCCATACCAGTTGTTGAAGTGATGTGAGGTGGAAGACCAACTGTAAGTTCAGGGTCAAGAACTGCAAATTTTGGACGGAGTACAGGGTCATTAATTGCATTCTTTTCGTGTGTATCTGGGTTAGAAATAACTGCTGCAAGAGTAGTTTCTGAACCAGTACCAGCAGTTGTAGGAACTGCAAATATAAGAGGAGTTTTCTTTAAAACTTTTAATTGACCACGCATTGATGGAATAGATTTATTAGGTCTTGCAACTTTTGCCGCAGTAACCTTTGCGCAGTCCATAGGTGAACCGCCACCAAAAGCAATAAACGCTTCACAACCGTTATCGTGGTAAAGCTTTAAAGCATCTTCAACATTATAAATAGTTGGGTTTGGTTGAACACCATCAAATACTGTGTATTTAATTCCTTCGCTTTTTAAACCCTCAAATAATGAGTCAAGAAGGTGAAGACCCATAAGACCTTTATCAGTTACAACAAGTACATTATTAACTCCTTGTTTTTTTACTAAAGCAGGGAGTTTTTTTATTGCACCGGCACCTTGTAAAAGCTCAGGTGGTGTCCAGTCAAGAGCACCCATAGCAACTTTATAAACGCTTTGGTACGTTCTGTAAAATGCATGTGTTAAATTCATTGTAATCAATCCTTTTTACTTTATTTTTTACCTTCAACGAGGTTAATAAGGTTGTTTAACAGGTTATCAATATTTTCCATTCTCTTTTTAATTCTTTTAAATATAAACGGAAATGCGTGAGATAATCTTCTTAGCATTTTAATATGCTTCTTTTTCTTTATATCAAACAGTTCGTCTTTTCTTGTTTTTAACTCATTAAGTTTTTTTGCAAATTCTGCACGTCTTTCATCTGAAAACTCTTCAATACTGTCGCTTGTTGCACCTAAAACAATACCAGTAAATTCAATAATATCGTCTGAAAGTTCTTTGAATTTTATAAAGTATTCTCTTATACCCAAAGCACCAATTACAGTGTTGATTACGTCACCTAAGAAAACTGTTGTTATAATATACACAAGTAATTTTCTTGAGTCTTCATTTACCTGACTTACAAGGTAAACGTCAACCAACGGATGAACAACGTAAAGGAAAAGACAAGAACAAGTTCCCCAATAAAGAGTGTGAGTAAGGCATATTCTGCCGTGTAAATTAAATGGTTGAGTTGAGTAGTCCCACCAACGTGCGTTAAACGCTTTTTCCATAACGAAACTTGTGAAATATTCAACTATATCACAAACAATCATACCGACTGTAAAAATTAAAAATTCGTTTACATAGTCGTTACTTGTCATCGACCTGAAAGGCAAAAGGCAAATTAAAATGGTTAAAGCACCAACGCCATAAATAGGGCAGAACGGACCACGTAAAAAACCACGATTAATCCACTTTTTAGGTCTTAATGAACAATAGCACGATTCAAAAAACCAACCAACGAAGCTATAAAGGTAAAAATAAATAAAATAATCGTAAATTACCATTTTATTCACCCAACCTTAACATTTCGTTTAACTTTTTTCTGAATTTTTCATTAGTCGAATAAGCCGATTCAATCGCCGCACAGTATTTATCCATCATAGTAACAACAAACGATTCAGGATATTTAGGAGGGATTATTGTAAGTGGCCACATGTGGCGTTTAATAATATCCTGTTCTTTTTTTGTTAAAGTACCACACAAATAGAAAGCGTTGTTTAAAGCGAATTTTGGATGACGGAGTCCATGTAATTTGTGACTTAAATCGTTTTCGTGCCAGTCGTAATAAAATAAATCGTGCATTGTAGCGGCTCTTGCAGTTTCTTTGTAATTAAGACCTAATTTTCGTGAAACCAAAAAACTTAAAAAAGCAACGCTTCTTATATGTTGCAAACGAGTTATATTAAAATGCTGAACGAATCCGTCAAGTTTTTGTAATTGTGGCGAATTATAAATATCACCGGCAACTTCTAAAAATTCATTCCATTCTTTTGTATCCATTCTATAAGAAGATACGTAAGCATTAAATAATTTACCCATATTTCTTATTTAATAATCTTGTGGAATACTTTTTTACCTTTTTTAATAATTACGTAACCTTTTTCAAAGTCAGAAACTGGTATAATATATGACACTGCAGTAACTTTTTCGCTATCTACACTGACACCGCCTTGTTCGATAAGACGTCTTGCTTCGCCACGTGAAGTAACGAGTTCTGCTTTAATAAGTGCATCAATAATGTTAATACCTTCATCTATAAAATCTTCACTTGAAAGTGTAGTAGAAGGCATATTTTCAGAGTTACCACCAGCACCAAAAACAGATTTTGCGGCACTTTGTGCTTTTTCTGCTTCTTCTTTACCGTGAACGAGTGCTGTAAGTTCATAAGCTAAAATTTCTTTTGCTTTGTTAAGTTCGCTACCTTCCCAAGAATCCATTTTATCAATTTCTTCTAATGGTAAGAAAGTAAGCATTCTAATACATTTTAAAACGTCACTGTCGGCAACGTTACGCCAATATTGGTAGAAATCATAAGGTGAAGTTTTGTTAGCATCAAGCCAAACTGCATTACCAGCAGTTTTACCCATTTTATTACCTTGTGAGTCAGTAAGAAGGGTAATAGTCATAGCGTGAGCATCTTTACCTAATTTCTTTCTTATAAGTTCAGTACCACCGAGCATATTACTCCACTGGTCATCGCCACCGAATTGCATATTGCAACCGTAATTTTTGTAGAGATAGTAGAAGTCGTAGCTTTGCATAATCATATAGTTAAATTCAAGGAAGCTAAGACCTTTTTCCATTCTTTGTTTATAGCATTCAGCTCTTAACATATTGTTAACTGAGAAACAAGCGCCAACTTCTCTTAAAAGTTCAACGTAGTTAAGATTTAAGAGCCATTCAGCATTGTTTACCATTTGTGCTTTACCTTCGCCAAATTCAATAAATCTTTCCATCTGACGTTTAAAGCAATCTGCATTGTGCTGAATATCTTCTTTAGTGAGCATTTTTCTCATATCTGTTCTACCAGATGGGTCACCAATCATAGTTGTACCACCACCAATAAGTGCAATTGGTTGGTTACCAGCCATCTGAAGTCTTTTCATTAAAGTAAGAGCCATAAAGTGACCAGCAGTTAAACTATCTGCAGTGCAGTCAAAACCGATGTAAAACTTAGCTTTACCAGCATTTACCATTTCTCTTATTTCTTCTTCATTTGTTACCTGAGCAATAAGCCCACGAGCAACTAATTCCTCATAAATTCCCATTAGAATACCACCTAAAAATTTAATTTATTACATACATTAAAAATTATATTATAAATGAAAAGGAATGTCAACTAAAAGTATTTACAGAATATTACAAATTCGTAACAAACGATAAATATTTATTGACAAACGATAAAAAATGATTATTATGAGTGACAAGGAGTTGATTTAATGAAAAGTTTTAAAAGGTCTACAAAAATCCTTTTTGGAGTTTTGATATTTCTTAGCGTTGTTTTTGGGGTTCTATTATTTTTAGCACCAATGTTATTTCAGTGGTATTGTAGTTACATAGGCAGGGGAACAGAGTCTTATAAAATTCTTGTTTTAGTTTTTTATTTGTGTTCACCTTCGGCAGCAGCAACTTTAATATTTTTATTTAAATTTTTATTTCAAATCAAGAGTAACGAGATTTTTTCAAAAGAAACAACAAAAATTCTTTCTATACTTTCCTGGTGTTGTCTTTCAATTGTTCCACTCTCGTTACCACTATGCACGGAGTTTTTAGCATCTTTACCAATTTCGGCAGCAGGATTTTTTATGTGGTTATTTTTAACAGTAATTAAAAATGCTTTTGAATATGGTGCAGAACTTAAAGACGAAAATGATTTGACAGTATAGGGTGAATGAATAAAATGGCAATAATAGTAAATCTTGACGTAATGTTAGCAAAAAGAAAGATGTCATCTGGCGAATTAGCGTCTAAAATAGGGCTGACCCAGGCAAATCTTTCAATTTTAAAAACAGGTAAGGCGAAAGCAGTAAGGTTTTCAACCCTTTCTGCTATTTGTAAAGAGCTTAATTGTCAACCTGGTGATATTCTTGAATTTATAGATGAGGGAGATGAAGATTGTGAATAATGATATTAATAATATTAATTTTACAACTTCTGCAAATTCAAATAATCAAATAATTAATAATTTTGCACCACCGCCTATTAAAAAAGTTAATCCTTTAACTGAAGTTGAGTTTACTAAAAAGGATTTAATCGGTTTAATCGCTACAACTGTAATTTTATTTTTAGTTTCATATATCGGTATAATCAATCTTTTTAATTTTGGTTTTACTATAACAATGTTCTTATTCGTCACATTTGTATTTTTTTATCTTTTTAATAAAAAGTCTGAAGGCAAAGTATTTAATTCATTTTTATATGTTTCTTCGTTGCTTTTAATTACTTCGTTTTCACTTAATAGTGATGGGTTGATTAAATTTATTTCTGTTATTTATTTGTTCTTTATTTTAGTTGTGTGCTTTACGGGTATTTCAGATAATATAACAGAAAAAGATTCTAACTATTATTGGATTTTTGATGTATTTTTTAAGCCTTTTACAAAAATGTTTGAAAATATTTTTTCGCCTTTTAAAAGCATAAAGGGGAGCATTAAAAACAATAAGCTTAAAAGCTTTTCATCTGCTTTTATTGGAATTGCAGTTGCTATTCCAGTATTGTTTGTAATAATCCCATTACTTTCATCATCTGATATAGCTTTTGATGCTGTTATAACAAAAATGTTTGAAAATACAGCGTTAATCTTTTCTGCAGTATTTATAACATTTATTTTAGCCCCTGTTTTTTATAGCTTAATCTTCTATTTGAAAAAATCACCATCATTAGAAAAAGAGGCTATTAAAAAATGTAATGGTAAGCTTGCTGTAAGCGGTATTAATGCATTTTTAATTTCAATTTCTTTTGTTTATTTATTTTACTTATTTACACAGCTTGCATATATTGTAGATGCTTTTAAATTTGTTTTGCCAGAAGATTACACAGCGGCGGAATTTGCAAGAAGCGGTTTCTTCCAGATGGCAGTAATTGTTTTTATAAATTTTGTTATTTTAGGTTGCACTGCAATAAGCGTAAAACGAAATGATTTAAAAATTCCAAAATCAACAAAGTCAGTTTTATTATTTATTTCGAGTTTTACAATTTTCTATATTTCAACTGCAATATTTAAAATGATGAAATATATTTCAATTTATGGGCTTACAAGATTAAGAGTTTTAACAACAATTTTTATGTTGATGCTTGCTGTTATTTTTATAATAATAATTTTAAAGCTCTTGATTGAGCGCTTTAAATATGTAAAACCGATAATTGTTGTTTGCACGTTGACTTTACTTTCTATTTCAATGGTAAATATTAACACTGTTATTGCAGAGTATAATTATAGTGTTTACAAAGCTGGTAAAATTGACATCGATGTATATCAGATTGATTCTTTAGGCGTAAGCGGAATACCTGTACTTACTAAGCTTGTTGATGAAGAGGATAAAGATATATCATTTACGGCAAAAGAAGCTTTATATTTTTCTGCAAATAAGGTTTATAATAATGCTTTTACTACAAATCACTATTACAATACTACCTTAACTAAAAGCAGTGTTTTTGAATATAATAAAACATGGTTAGAATCTAAAAAGGCACTTGATGAATTTAAAAATACACACCCTGAATTCAATCAAGAAAGCTTTGAAAAAGAGCAAAATGAATATTACGTTTCAAAAGGATGGTAAAAAAATATGTAATGTATTTATTTTCCGTGTTGACAAATCGAAAATTTATGCTATTATGTATTAGTACGAAACTTCAGGGCGGGGTGCAATTCCCCACCGGCAGTAAAGTCTGCGAGCCTTTTTGGTTGATTGGGTGAAACTCCCAAACCGACGGTATAGTCCGGATGAAAGAAGATTTCTTGTATTTATGATATTTTCATATTTTACGAAACCTTTGTTTATTCGCCCTGAGTCTTTCGGGGCGATTATTTTTTTGAAAGGTGTTGTATTTAATGAAAACAAAATACACAAACAAACAAAATCTCCAAAGGCTCACAACAGCAGGTGTTCTTGCGGCACTTTCATTAGTGCTAATGGTTACAATCCGCTTTCCGATTTTTCCATCTGCACCATTTTATGAGATGGAATTTTCAGATGTGCCAATTCTTTTATGTTCGTCACTTTTAGGTCCTGTTTATTCAATTGTAACACTCTTTGTTGTTTGTCTTATTCAGGCGACTACTGTTAGTGCTTCAAGTGGTATTATTGGCTTTTTCATGCACTTTGTTTCTTCGAGTCTTACAATTTTAGTTGTTTGGTTTGTTAGAAAGAAAATTGAAGGTGTAAAAGGCGTTTTAATTTCTAACGTTTTAGGCGTTATTGTTATGACACTTATAATGATTCCTATGAATATGTGGATGGTTTCAAAGTTTATGGGAATTGATATTCAAGGTTTTATTAACGGCTTTTTAGCAGTTTGTGTAGGTTTTAACTTAATTAAAGCAACTGCTAACCTTACAATTTATAGCCTTATTTCACCAATTTTAAGTAAAGAATTCAATAAGTTATTTAATAAGTAAAATTTGAGTGGGGAGTAGAACTTCCCACTTTTTTCTTTTAAACAAATATTATTGAATTCTTTTTATGTAAAAACTATTGACAAATCCTTGTAAACTCTATAAAATCTATACTACAATAATATGTAAAAATAAATTTTAGGAGTTGTTTTTATGGTTTTCGAAAAACTTAAAACAATCATTATTGAAGAATTTGAAATTGAAGAAGAACTTATTACAATGAACACTTCACTCACAGACGAGCTTGACATTGACTCACTTGACCTTGTTGACCTTGTTATGACTGTTGAAGATGAGTTTTCAATTGAACTTCCTGACGAAGCTCTCGAAGGTATGAAAACTATTGGCGATTTAGTTAAATATATTGAAGAAAATTAATTAGAAAAGAGTATTATTATAATGGCAGATCAGAAAAAAATGGTTGAAGCAATCACATCTATGGATGTTGACTTTGCTCAATGGTACACAGACGTTGTTAAAAAGGCAGACCTTGTTGACTATTCAAGTGTTAAGGGTTGTATGATTATTCGTCCTTATGGCTACGCTATCTGGGAGAATATTCAAAGCATTCTTGACGGTCATTTTAAAAGAACAGGCCACGAAAATGTTTATATGCCTATGTTTATTCCAGAAAGTCTTTTACAAAAAGAAAAAGACCACGTTGAAGGCTTCGCACCAGAAGTTGCATGGGTTACATATGGTGGTAGTGAAGAGCTTGAAGAAAGACTTTGTGTAAGACCAACTTCAGAAACACTTTTCTGTGAACACTATGCAAAAATCATTCAATCTCACAGAGATTTACCAAAACTTTATAATCAATGGTGCAGTGTTGTACGTTGGGAAAAGACTACAAGACCATTTTTAAGAACAAGAGAATTTTTATGGCAAGAAGGTCACACAGTTCACGCTACTGCTGAAGAAGCAATTGAAGAAACAGAGCGTATGCTTAACATTTATGCTGATTTCTGTGAAAAATCTCTTTGTATGCCAGTTGTTAAAGGTAAAAAGACTGAAAGCGATAAATTTGCTGGTGCAGTTTCTACTTATGCTATTGAAGCACTTATGCACGATGGTAAAGCACTTCAGGCTGGTACTTCACACTACTTTGGTGATGGCTTTGCAAGAGCATTTAATATGAATTACCAAGACAAAGAAAACAAACTTTCATTCGTTCACCAGACATCCTGGGGTGTTACAACAAGACTTATTGGTGCGCTTATTATGTCACACGGTGACAATAACGGTCTCGTTCTTCCACCAGACGTTGCACCAATTCAGGTTGTTATTCTTCCTATTGCTCAACATAAAGAAGGCGTTTTAGATAAAGCCTACGAATTAAAAGAAAGACTTTCTAAAGTGTTCAGAGTTAAGGTTGACGATAGCGAAAACTCTGCTGGTTGGAAATTCGCTGAATACGAAATGAAAGGTGTTCCGCTTCGTCTTGAAATTGGTCCTAAAGATATTGAAAATAATCAATGTGTTTTAGTTCGCCGTGATAACAGAGAAAAACTTTTTGTTTCTCTTGATAATCTCGAAGCAGAAATTCAGAATGCACTCGATGCTTTTGCTAAAGCAATTTATGAAAAAGCACTCGACAACTTAAATAAACACACATTCGCTTGTACTACAATTGATGAAATCAATAAAGCACTCACTGAAAACGGTGACGGTTTTATTAAAGCAATGTGGTGCGGTAAAGAAGAATGTGAAGACAAAGTTAAAGAACTTACAGGCGTTGGTTCTCGTTGTATTCCATTTGAACAAGAAAATCTTTCAGATAAATGCGTTTGCTGTGGCAAACCTGCTACACAAATGGTTTATTGGGGCAAAGCATATTAAAAAACAGGACTGTTGCACTTTTGTAACAGTCCTTTAAAATAGGTGAATTAAATGATTTACACAAACTTAACTAAACAAGCCTTAAAACTCTGTTTTGAATCTCACAAAGAGCAAGTAGATAAAAGTGGTATGCCTTATGTGTTTCATCCGTTTCATTTAGCGGAGCAGATGACAGACGAAGCAACAACAGTTGTAGCACTTCTTCATGACGTTGTTGAAGATACTGAATTAACTTTTGAAGATTTAGAAAAACAAGGTTTTGGTGAAGAAATAATATCTGCATTAAAACTTTTGACTCATAATGACGATACGCCATATATGGACTACGTTGCAAAAATAAAAACTAACAAAATTGCAACTGCAGTAAAA
This sequence comes from Acutalibacteraceae bacterium, assembly GCA_045533655.1. GTDB lineage: Bacteria > Bacillota > Clostridia > Oscillospirales > Acutalibacteraceae > DTU089. The sequence continues at coordinate 37,517 of JAZSIE010000003.1, read as the reverse complement.
CTTGCTGATTTAAGACATAACAGTGATTTATCAAGACTTGACACAGTTGACGAAAAAGCATTAAAACGTAAAGAAAAGTACGAAAAGGCAATAAAAATTTTAGAAGAATAAAAAACACCCGACATCGCAAAATGATGTTGGGTGCAAAATTTTTATTAAATTATGAATTAACAAGGTCTTTCATATTATAAATTCTTGGTGTTTTACCATTTAAGAAGATTGCGGCGTTAACTGCACCTTGTGCAAAAATCGCTCTTGAACGAGCAGAGTGTGAGAGTTTAACAATCTCGTCGTTACCAGCAAAGATAACTTCGTGCTCACCAACAATATTGCCACCACGAATTGAATGAATACCAATTTCTTTTTCGTTTCTCTTTTGTCTCTTTGAGTGTCTGTCATATTCATAATAAACGTCTGGAAGCTCTTCTTTTATTGCATCTGCAAGCATTAAAGCAGTGCCACTTGGTGCATCTAACTTCTGGTTGTGGTGTGCTTCAACAATTTCAATATCAAAGTCGCTACCTAAAACCTTTGCAGCAGTTTTTGCTAATTCACAAAGAAGGCTAACACCCATTGACATATTGTAAGAAAAGAAAATTGGAATTTCTTTAGAAATTTCTTCAACAACTTTTATTTGCTCATCTGAAATACCTGTTGTTGAAATAACAACTGCTGTGTTTGTAGATTTAGCGTAATCTAACATAGACATAAGTAACGCTGGATTTGAAAAATCTATAATAACATCAGCTTTTACCTGAACTTCGGAAAAAGTCTGAAAAACAGGGTAACCCAAAGTAGAATCTTCAACAATATCAACACCTGCAACAATCTGGCAATCATCACGTGTGCTTATAATATTTGTAACGGTTCTGCCCATTTTACCACAACAACCGCTTAAAATAATCTTTGTCATTTAAACTTCCTCCGAAATTTTTAAATCAAATTATGATTCTTTAAAGCCTTAACTAAAATCGCTTTATTTTTCTCGTTAATAGGGGAAAGTGGCATTCTGCATCTGCCAACGTCTTTACCCATTAAACATAACGCTTCTTTAACTGGAATAGGGTTAACGTCACAAAATAATGCATTACAAAGGTCAAGATATTCTAATTGTAAATCTTTACTTGCCTTAATATCACCATCAAGAGCAAACTTTACAATATCGTGAGCAACCTTTGGCGCAACGTTTGAAAGAACTGAAATAACACCAATAGCGCCGAGTGCCATAAATGCAGTAATCTGGTCATCGTTACCTGAATAATAGTTCAAATTATCTTTGCAAAGTGCAACTGTTTTAGCAAAAGCTGAAATATCGCCACTCGCTTCTTTTACACCATTGACAAGAGGTAATTTCGAAAGTTCTAAATAAGTTTCAGGTAAAATGTTAACGCCAGTTCTCGAAGGCACGTTATAAAGAATCATTGGTGTTGAAACACGCTTTTCAATATAACTGAATGATTCAATCAAACCATCTTGTGAAGCTTTATTATAATAGGGGGTAACTGTTAAAAGACCATCAACCCCACATTTTTCAGCATCATTTGAAAGAATAACTGAGTGCATTGTGTCATTACTGCCAGTACCTGCAATAACTGGAACTCTGCCACCTGTAACGTTAACCGCAACTTTTATAGCCTCAAGATGTTCATCATAAACGAGAGTTGATTTTTCACCTGTTGTACCACATACAACAATTGCATCTGTTCCGTTTTCGATTTGTTCATTAATCAATTCTTCGAAAAGCGGAAAGTTGATTTTAAGAGTATCGTCCTTAAAAGGTGTTACTATTGCAACACCAGCACCTGCGAAAATAGGTTTTTTCACAGTATAACCTCCTAAAAATAAATTTTGTTATTATTAGTCCATATAACCTTCTGCACAGAGAAGTTCTGCAAGAAGAACTGCACCGCCAGCAGCACCTCTTAATGTGTTGTGAGCAAGGCAAACGAACTTATAATCATATTGTGTGTCTTCTCTGAGACGACCAATAGAAACTGCCATACCATTTTCAAGGTTTCTGTGAAGCTTTGTCTGTGGGCAGTTATCTTCTTCAAAATAATGAAGGAACTGTTTTGGAGCACTTGGAAGTTCTAATTCTTGTGCTCTGCCTTTAAAGTCAGCCCAAGCTTTAATCATAGCTTCTTTTGTAGGCTTTTTATCGAAGCGAACAAAAACTGCGCCCATGTGACCATCTGAAACAGGAACTCTTATACATTGAGCAGTGAAGTTTGGTGAAGTTGCTGGAACAATTTTACCATCTTCAATTTTACCCCAGAGCTTGAGTGGTTCTTTTTCACTTTTTTCTTCTTCGCCACCAATGAATGGAATAACGTTATCTACCATTTCCGGCCATCTTTCAAATGTTTTACCAGCACCTGAAATTGCCTGGTATGTACAAACAAGAACGTCTTTTACACCATATTCTTCGTGAAGTGGGAAGAGTGCCGGTACGTATGACTGAAGTGAACAGTTTGATTTAACTGCAATAAAGCCACGTTTTGTACCAAGACGTTTTCTTTGAGATTCAATGATTTTAATGTGGTCTGCGTTTAATTCAGGCACAACCATTGGAACATCTTCTGCCATTCTGAAAGCACTGTTATTTGAAACAACAGGACATTCTGCCTTAGCATATTTTTCTTCGAGTGCTTTTGTTTCTTCTTTGCTCATATTAACTGCACAGAATACAAAATCAACTGAAGAAGCGATTTTTTCAATATCTTTTTCTGCATCGAGAACAACCATATCTAAATATTTTTCTGGTGTTGGTTCTGTCATACACCAACGGTCGCCGAGTGCTTCTTTATAAGTAACGCCTGCTGAACGTGAACTTGCAGCAAGAACTGTAACATCAAACCAAGGATGCTCACTGAGAAGAAGAGCAAATCTTTGACCAACCATACCTGTTGCTCCGATAATACCAACTTTGTACTTTTTCATAAGTACACCTCCGGATTTCTAAAAAATACTTGTAAATACGAAATAAATAGATTATAATATACCTCGCTTACATACCGACATATAATAACATAAAATGCGATTGTGAGTCAATATTTTTTTACTATTTAGAAGGGTATTTTATGAATAAATCAGACTTTTTCTACGATTTACCAGAAGAATTAATCGCTCAGACACCATTAGAGCCTCGTGATTCTTCAAAAATGATGGTTTTATCTAAAGAAAATGACAATATTTTGCATAAACATTTTTATGACGTTTGTGATTATTTAAACGAAGGTGACACTCTTATTTTAAATAACACACGTGTTTTACCTGCAAGAATTTACGGCGTAAAAGAAGAAACTGGTGCAGTTGTAGAATTTCTTTTGCTTAATCAGTTAGAAAACGACGTGTGGGAAGCACTTGCCGGCCCTGGAAAACGTGCGAAAGTCGGCACTGTTTTCTCATTTGGTGAAGGCATTTTAAAATGTGAAGTAACCGAAGTTTTAGAAAACGGAAACAGAATTATTAAATTCGGTTACGATAAAAACGATAACTTTTTCAATGTTCTTGACAAAGTTGGTGAAATGCCGTTACCACACTATATTACAGAAGAATTGCAAGATAAAGAGCGTTATCAGACTGTGTATTCAAAAGAATTAGGTTCTGCCGCAGCACCAACTGCTGGTCTTCATTTTACTAACGAAATTTTAGATAAGTTGAAATCTAAAGGTGTAAGCATTGGTTATGTTACACTCCACGTTGGTTTAGGTACTTTCAGACCAGTTAAAGCAGAAAAAATCGAAGACCATAAAATGCACACAGAACATTATCATTTACCAAAAGAAACTGCTGAACTTATTATAAATACTAAAAAAGCAGGGGGCAGGGTAATTGCAGTTGGCACTACAAGTTGCCGTACACTCGAATCTGCCGCAACGTTCTGTGGCGAAATTAAAGAAGATGACAGAAACACCGATATTTTTATTTATCCGGGTTACAAATTTAAGTGTATAGATGGTCTTATTACTAATTTCCATTTACCGGAAAGCACTTTAATTATGTTGGTTTCTGCTTTTTATGGTTACGAAAAAACGTTGAAAGCGTATAAAACTGCAGTCGATGAAAAATACAGATTTTTCTCATTTGGTGACTGTATGATTATTTTATAAAGGATTTAAAATTATGTTTAAAGTTTTAAAAACAGAAGGAAAAGCCCGTTTAGGTGAATTCACAACCGTTAAAGGTGTTGTAAAAACTCCTGCATTCCAGAACGTTGCTACCTGTGGTGCTATAAAAGGTGGTCTTTCTGCTTACGATTTAAAAGATATCGACTGCCAAGTTCAGCTTTGTAACACTTACCACTTGCACGTAAGGCCAGGTGACCAGCTTATTAAAGAACTTGGTGGTCTTAATAAATTCACCGGTTGGGATGGTCCTATTCTTACTGATAGTGGTGGATTTCAGGTGTTTTCACTTGCTAAACTCCGCAAAATCAAAGAAGAAGGCGTTACTTTTAATTCTCACGTTGATGGTCGTAAAATTTTTATGGGGCCGGAAGAAAGTATGAGAATTCAGTCGAATTTAGCTTCTACTATTGCTATGGCTTTTGACGAATGTGTTGAAAATCCTGCAACTTATGAATATGCAAAAGCTTCTGCCGAAAGAACTACACGCTGGCTTATTCGTTGTAAAGAAGAGATGGAGAGACTTAATTCTCTTCACGATACTTTAAATAAAAAACAAATGCTTTTTGGTATAAATCAAGGGTGCACGTTTGACGATTTACGTATAGAGCATATGCAAAAAATTGCTGAATTAGACCTTGATGGTTATGCTATTGGTGGTCTTGCAGTTGGTGAGCCAAAAGAAGATATGTACAGAGTCATTTCTGCAGTTGAGCCTTATGCACCAAAGAATAAAATCCGTTATTTAATGGGTGTTGGTACACCGGGTAATATTTTAGAAGGTGTTTCTCGTGGTGTTGATTTATTTGACTGCGTAATGCCAAGCAGAAACGCTCGTCACGGTCATATTTTTACGTGGAATGGTATAATGAACTTAAATAATGCCAAATATGCTAAAGATGATAATCCAATTGATATTAACTGCAATTGCCCGACTTGTCAGAAGCATTCCCGAGCATATATTCACCATTTAATAAAAGCAAAAGAAATGCTTGCTATGAGACTTTGTGTTATTCATAACTTGTATTTCTATAACAATTTAATGACACGAATTCGTGAAGAACTTGAAAACGGTACTTTTACAGAATTTAAAGATAAATACGTTGATTTACTTGATTCACGAATATAAAATTTTCAAAAAAGACTTGTATATTTTTGTATAAACAGTTATAATGTTATGGTATTGTTAATTTATGGAGGAAAAAAATTATGGAATTATTAACACTTAGCTTATTTGGCGGTGCTGCAGAAGGTGGCGCAGCAGGTGGCACTAACCCAATGTCTTTAATTATGATTGTTGGTATGGTTGCTCTTATGTACTTTATGGTGCTCCGTCCACAGAAAAAAAGACAAAAAGAAGAACAAGAAATGCGTGATTCTATTCAGATTGGTGACGAAATCGTTACAATCGGTGGTATTATGGGTAGAGTTGTTACAGTTAAAGATGACAGCATTGTTATTGAAACAGGTACAGACCGCACAAAAATCAAATTCTTAAAATCTGCTATCCAGACAAATCAAACCGCAAACGACCGTATGGCTGCTGAAAAGAAAGCTGCTGAAGATGCTAAAAAAGCACAGAGCGAAAAGAATGCTATTGACCAGGCTGTAAACGGTAAAAAGAAAAAGACTAAAACAGTCGAAAACAAAGGTGCAGTAGAAGAACTTAAAGCCGAAGAAGAAGCTCAAAAGGCAGACGAAGAATAATCTTCATAAAAATTAAAACCTCCGCATATCTTTTTAGTAAAGATTTGCGGAGGTTATTTTTATGTCTGATTTAAAAAAGAAAAAAATAAATTATAATAAAAAGAATAACAAATACATTGATTTACTCTTAAAATATCTACCGTGTTTTTTAAAAGGGGAATTAATAATTATTTTTGGAATACTTGTCCTGACGTTTGCATATTATAAAATATCTGGAGATAACAATTATATGTATTATTTTAGCTTAATAATAATTGCACTTGGTTCATTTTTTACAGGTAATAATACATATAAAAAATTTGGTGGTAGGGGAATTGTCTCGGGTTTTATCGGCTCTTTACCATTAGCATTTATTAATTTAATGATTGTTTTAATATTTTGTTTAAAAACTACCAATTGGTTCATTTTATTAATTTTACCAATTTCACTTATTAGTGGTGCCATAGGTGGTATTTTAGCAAGTAATTCAAAGAAAAGATATTAAGGAGTAAAATATGTTGAAAAAAAGTGTTGTTATAAAACGAAAAAAGATGAATATTCCTGATATAAATTTTAAGAATATGATATTTTTTTCATTGTTTTTCTCTGGTGTAATAATTGGTGTGATGACTATAAAATCAAAAGAATCAGTTTTAAACAGTCTATTAATAGAATTTTTTAATAGTTACATAACCGAGAATAAAAGTAGTAGTTTTTTTGTTTGTTTTTTAGAATCATTCTTAATATTTTCATTCACACCATTTTTAACGTTTATTTTTGGGTTATCTGCCGTAGGTTTACCTGTAATTATTGCCACTCCTGCAATAACGGGGGCGTTAACGGGAATGGCAACAGGGTTTTTGTTTTTTAATTATTCGTTGCAGGGACTTTGTTTCTCTGCACTGATTATAGCACCAGCAGTATCAATAGTAGTAGCAACGCTTATTAAATGTTGTAGTGAAGCTATTATTATGTCAATGGATATAATAACGTGCATCGGTGGGTACCAGAACAATTTAAAACAAAACAATATGAAAGATTACTGTCTCAGATTTTTAGTTTTATTTGTTCCGATAATAATTTCTGCATTATTGAACGTATTAAGTTTAAAAATATTTGTTAACTTATTTTCATTCGTCTGAGTCATCTGTTTTTATACTTTCAATTTTTGTTGAACGGGGAGCTTTAACGTTACTCAAAGGGTTGGATTCTGCTGCATTTTTTAGTTGCTCATCAACAATATGAGTGTAAATCTGTGTTGTGTTAAGATTTTCGTGCCCCAATATCTCTTTAATGGAAAGTACGTCAACGTTACCGTGTTGATACATAAGAGTAGCGGCAGTATGCCTTAATTTATGGGTTGACAACGCTCTGTCAGAAAGTCCTGCTTTTTCTAACGTAGATTTAACAACGTATTGAACTGTTTTAGGACTGATTCTTCCTTTTTGACGGCTTATAAATAAAGCGTCTTTATCTTTTACACCGTCTACCGGACGAAGCGGTAAATAAGCGTTTATAGCGTCAACACACGCATCATTTAAGTAAATAGTTCTTTCTTTATTACCTTTACCGGTAACGGTAAGGGTATTATTTGTTCTTATATCACTCAAATTCAATGAAACAAGTTCAGATAGACGTAAACCGCAGTTTAAAAATAAGGTAATTATACAATAATCACGTTCTTTAAACTTGCCATCAACAGAATTTAAAAGCGAAAGACTTTCTTCTAAAGTTAAATATTTAGGCAATGCCTTCTTAATTCGTGGTGATTCTAATTCTTGAAGGGGATTATCCTTAAGGAGTTTCTTTTGAACCGATAAATATTTATAAAACGCACGTAATGTTGAAACTTTTCTTGAACGTGTACGCTCATTATTATTTCTGTTAAGTTTACAATATGTTAAATACATATAAGCATCATTAAGAGTTACTGAAGAAATTAAATCTAATGAAACGTCTGAAATTGCAATTTCATCAAATGGAATTTCTTTGTCAACAAGTCCACGAATAATCTTTATGTATTTAAAAAAGGTAGACAAATCATTAGCGTATTCATTAACTGTCAACTCAGAACAGTTTTTTATAACACTATAATAATTTAAAAATTCAACCACAATTGGTGGCAAACTATCAAAATTTTCTCGTTTCATAGAAAAGGGCACCCAAATCCTTTGTTTTAATTTTATATATCGACTTATACAAAAGAAAGATTTTGTATAAGTCGGGTAAGGGGTTTAGAATTAAATACAGGCGTTTTTATTAGATTTGCTTATGTCAAACCAATCTATCTGTATTTAGTAATTAAAATAATACTTTAAATATACTGTACAAAAAACGCCTTTAAAACAATTAATCTTTTTCTTTATATCTTTTCATACAAATTAATATTGCAACTGATACTACAACCATTGTAGCTGTGTAACCAAGTTTTGCTGCAGCGTTTTTCTCAGGATTCTTTGAATTCTTCAAATTTATCAACCTTTCTCATCGAATAGAAATTTCTGAAATGAACAAGACCTAATAAGCAAAATTTCTATTCGATTGATTTTTTTGAATTTAAGTAGATTTATTAAAATTAAATCAGATTTTTTCAGTTATAGGTATAATTGAACCGATATCAGTCAATTTATAAGACTCATTATAAATTGGTTTGACATTATGTAAATCCAAAAAATTTATAATAGCATTATAACTCGGATGCTCTTTAAGATTACCGTTAAAGAACAACTTATCTTTACCTATCTTACCAGATGCACCACCAAGAAAACCGGTATGACCATCTGAAAGGCGTATAAAATCACCTTCGATTTTTAAAATATCAATTTGTGAATTTTTTAACAATCTTGTAATACCGTTATCTTCTGTAATAATTGCATTTTCATTAACAATACAAATTGAACATTTTGAATAACCTTGTTTTGAATCTAAAATATCGATATTATTCTGTTTTGCAAAATCCAATAAAAGTTTTGACGTAGCGTTAACTTTACATATCATTACATTATTTATTATTGCAGAGTTGAGTAAAACATCATAAGGATACGGCGAAAATGGTTCAAATTCAGCCACTTCTACCCTACACCCTAATTCTGCTACTCTTTTTATTAAACCATTCTGATTTGGGGCAATAACAGCCTGTTTTTTACCTAAATATGAAAACAATAAATCTGTATGCGATGAAATCTCACCCTCTAATTTAAACGATTTTTCTACTTCAATAGTTTCTATACCAAGTTTATTAAGGGTTTCCACAGTATTTCTATTATCGCAAGAAATAACACAATGCATTACGTCGTTTTGTGGTAAATTGGCTTTTTCAATAAATTTATAATTACACATTTTCAATTGCTACTTCAAAAGCTTCACGAACGTTTCTTACACCAATGACTTCAATATCAGAAAATGAAGCTTTATTAAGTTTTTTCATATTTTGTCTTGGAATAATGCAACGTTTGAAACCAAGTCTTTCAGATTCTTTGATTCTTTGTTCGCAATTATTAACCATTCTTATTTCACCAGCAAGTCCGATTTCGCCAAAAACAATAGTTTCACTATCGATTATAGCATCTTTAAGACTTGAAATAAGAGCAACGGCAACTGCCAAGTCAGATGCCGGTTCATCTGCTCTTAAACCACCGACAATGTTGAGATAACAATCCATATTACTGAAGAAATAACCCGCTCTTTTTTCAAGAATTGCAATAAGCATTGCCATTCTGTTGTAATCAAAACCAGTAGCCATTCTTCGTGGATTACCAAAGCCAGAAGTTGTGGCGAGACCTTGAATTTCGGCAAGAATCGGTCTTGAACCTTCTATAAGACAAGTAACACAAGTGCCTGAAACGTTAGTTGGTCTGCCAGATAAAAGTGCCATTGATGGACTTTCAATCTGTGAAAGCCCCATTTCTGTCATTTCAAAAACACCAATTTCGTTAGTTGAACCAAATCTGTTTTTAGCGGCTCTTAAAATTCTATATGAATAGTTTCTTTCACCTTCAAAATAAAGAACGGTATCAACAATATGTTCTAAAACCTTTGGACCTGCAATATTACCATCTTTATTAACGTGACCTACTAAAATTGTAGAAATATCATTATTTTTAGACGTCTGCATAAAGAGATTTGTGCATTCTCTGACTTGAGTTATGCTACCAGTGCTTGATGATAAATCTCTGATATTCATAGTCTGAATTGAGTCAACCATAACTATATTAGGTTTTGAAGTTCTTATATATTCACAAACTATTTCAGCATCTGTTTCACACATTACTGAAAGATTATCTGATTTAACACCGAGTCTTTTTGCTCTCATTTTTAACTGATAAGCAGATTCTTCACCAGAAACGTAAAGAACAGTTAAATCTTTTGAAAGATAATTACAAATCTGCAAAAGTAACGTTGATTTACCAATGCCTGGGTCACCAGATAAAAGAACCAAAGAACCTTTTACAAGACCACCGCCTAAAACACGGTTTAGTTCTGAAATACCTGTATCAAATCTAAATTCAGTTGAAGAATCAATTGAATCTAATTTTAAAACGTTTAAGCCTTTATTTATAACAGATGTTGTACTTTTTGCGGTTTTTGATTCGGTTCTGACAATTTCTTCATTCATAGTACCCCACTCGTTACAAGATGGGCATTTGCCATACCACTTTGCCGACTCATAGCCACAATTATTGCAAATAAATACTGTTTTTTGCTTTGAAGCCATAATTTTCACTGACCTTCATAATAATTTAAAATTCCTGTTGCAATAGAAAATGCAATTTGTTTTTGATATTCTTCTGTTTTTAATTTTTCTGCTTCTTCTTTGTTTGATAAAAAACCACATTCTACAAGCACTGCAGGTTTCACTGCACTATAAATTAAATAAACAGACGTGCCACACGGTTTAATTTCTCTTTTATTTTCAGGTTGAGTAAAATAAACAATATTTTCCTGAATAGACTGTGCAAGACCAGAACTCTCATCACTAAAATTTTTAGAATAAAAAACCTGAGCACCACTATATTTACTCTGTGAAAAATGATTTTGGTGAATACTTACAAACACAGCGTTCTGTGTTTTTTCCATAAGTGCCATTCTGTTATGTAAATCTGATGATTTTCTGCTTCTTATAGTAGATAAACCTTCATCTTCAGTAGATGTATCGCTCTCACGTGTCATAACAACCTGAAACCCGAAAAACTCAAGATATTCTTTTAAATACATCGAAATATTTAAGTTTATGCCTTTTTCAGCAACTCCATCATCAGTTGAAGCACCACCATCAAAACCACCATGTCCTGCATCAACAATAACAACAGGTAAAGTATTGTTATCTAATTTACTGTCAATACTTTTAGTAAACAATTCAGTTTTTACAATTAAAACAGAAACAGTAAATGATATTAAAATCATACCACATAAAATTACAAGTTTTTTCAAAATAATCACCTGTAAATTATATGAAAATAATTTAAATATTATCTGAATTCTGTACCATCTTTAATTAAAAGTTTTTTTCTTGTAATTGACCAAGAAATATTTTCAGGGCTAAAATCACTTATTAAAGCATCTTTAAATTGAATTGGGTTGATTGTAAAATCGTTACCCGCAGGTAAAATAAAACTAAAATGCAACTCATTATCTGACTCTTTGAGAATTTTTAATTCAGTAAGGTGTTCCGAAACGTTAATTTCTTTTATTTCACCTTTTTTAGTCTTTTTATGAATTACAATATTTCCACTATTTATCTTTTCTAATATCGTATTTTTAATATTTACACCGTTAATAGAAGATATTGACATTTCATAAAGACCCGAAGTAATAAACAAAGGTTTTTGCTGTGGTGCATCAATTTTTAAAAACTCAATTCCAGGTACAGTTACTCTGTTTAATTCAGAAATAACTCTCTCATCAGAGTAACTTTCATCATCAAGACGAATATCTAATATTTCATTTTCACCTTCTACACCCAATGGTAATGAGAGACCAAATACAAGGTGTGGGTGCGGGTTAAATCCTTCAGTGTACCAGAGTGGAATATCAGTTCTTCTGAATGCTCTTATTAAACAACGGGTTAAGTCGAGATGTGAAATATATTTTGCAGTATCTTTTTTAGTGAACCATATTCTTACTGAGCGCATCACACTTACCCCCGTTTAATTTATTTGAACCACAAGCATTACATTGCTCACGACAATGCTTCGAAGTTTCTGCTTTTTTAGCTTTTTCATTTTCTTTTATTAAAAATTCTTTTGAAATACCAGAATTAATGTGGTCCCAAGGTAAAACTTCATCATAAGAACGACGGCGATTAGCATAAAATTCTGTATTAATTCCACATTCTTTAAATGCATCCATCCAAACCTCGTATTTAAATTTATCATCCCAACTGTCAAAAGTACAACCATTTTTCCAAGCGGTTTCGATTACTTTGCAGAGTTTTCTGTCGCCACGTGCAAAAATTGCTTCCAAGAAAATCTGGTCGGTTGTATGGAAACGGAAAGTAATTTTTTTAGAAGTAACTGTTTCTTTTAAAAGTTGTTGTTTTGCAGTAATTTCTTCTCTTGAATCTTGTGGCTCCCATTGGAACGGTGTGCAAGGTTTTGGAACAAATGAAGAAACACCAGCACTAACGCTTACAGTTTTTCCTTTTGGTTTATTTGGGTTACTGTAAAACTCTTCAACAACTTTCTGGCAAAGTTCATTAATGCCAATAACGTCTTCTTTAGTTTCTGTAGGTAGACCAATCATAAAATATAATTTAACGGCAGTCCAACCACCTTCGAATGCTTTTCTGCAAGTACCTAAAATTTCTTCTTCGGTAATATTTTTATTAATAACGTTTCTGAGTCTTTGTGTACCTGCCTCTGCCGCAAAAGTAAGACCAGAACGTCTGACTAACGCTAATTTTTCTCTTAATTCATCTGAAAAATTATCAATTCTTAAAGATGGTAAAGCAACGTTAATTTTTTGCGGTGTAGCCCAACTCAAAAGTGATTCGAGTAACTCTGTAATTTTTGTGTAGTCACTACTTGAAAGTGAGCAAAGTGATAATTCATCATACCCCGTTTCACACGCAATTTTCCGGCTTTGTTTACTGATTGTTTCAACAGATTTTTCTCTTATTGGTCTATACCAGAAACCAGCCTGACAAAATCTGCAACCACGAATACAACCACGGAAAATTTCGTGCACTACCCTATCGTGAACAACTTCAACGAAAGGTACAACAAAGTTTTCTGGGTAATAAATATTATCTAAATCTGCAACAACACGCTTATTAACGACACTTGGCGCACCACAATTTGCAGTGTATTGTTTTATAGTACCATCTTCATTATAATCAACAGAATAAAGTGAAGGTACATATATCCCTTCAATATGAGAAGCGGCAATTAAAAACTCTTTTCTTGATGCGTTTTTCTTTTTATATTCATTTAATAAATCAAGAAAATCTATCATCATTTCTTCGCCTTCGCCTATCTGGAAGCAGTCAATAAAATCTGCTAAAGGTTCAGGGTTAACAACGCAAGGACCACCCGCAACAACAATAGGATTATCATTTAAAGACTCTCCGCGCTCTTCACTTTTTACTGGAATTCCTGCTAAATCTAACATATTGAGTACGTTAGAAAAAGATAATTCATATTGTAAAGTAAAGCCAACAGCATCAAAATCTTTCAAACTATCGTGGCTTTCAAGACCGAAAAGCGGAATATTGTTTTTTCGCATAACTTCTTCCATATCGGTATCTGGTGCAAATACCCTTTCACACCAATAATTCTCTTTAGAGTTAATTAAACCATAAAGAATTTTTAAACCAAGATGTGACATACCAATTTCGTAAGTATCCGGAAAGCAGAAAGCAAACCTTATATCAACGTTATTTTTATCTTTTACAACAGAATTTAATTCGCCACCAGTGTAACGTGCCGGTTTTTGAACAAGGGGTAAAATACTCTCAATTCTTTTATGAAGCATAAATAAAATTCTCCAGTTTCACAATAAAATTATTCCTTATAATTTTACAATAAAACTGAAGAATTATCAAGTAAAAACAATTACTTTTTTAATATAATTGTAAGTAACATCAAAGCCGAAACAACAAGATAGTAGAAATCATTGTAATTCTGTAAAAAAGCGTTAATTGAAAACAAGGTTATAGGTATTAACACAATAATCGATATACAAGTTAACAGAATATCAGATGTTTTTTCTTTAAATCTATATTTTAATAAAGTTTCGATGATTTTACCACCATCAAAATTATAAAATGGTAACAAATTAAATATTGCTAAACCTAAATTAATTAATATTGATTCATTTAATATTTCGTTTTTTATAAACAAATTTATAAAATGAAAAACAATTGAAAAAGCGAAATTAATAAGTGGTCCCGAAAATAAAATTATTATTTCGTTTTTCATTGAAACTTTTTTGAAACTTTCGGTTTTAATATTCGCACCAAATACTGAAATTTTAAATTCGGATATTTTAACACCAAATTTATTTAAAGCAAATAAATGTCCAAACTCGTGAAAAATTGCAAAAATACAAGTTAAATACAAAAAATCATTTTTATTAAAAATCACTAATAAAATAATCAATGCAAAAAATGTAAAACTAATTGTGATTTTAATATTTTTGAATTTAAACTGCATTTATTGCATCCTTTAAAGCGTACGCTGGATTATATGAAATATTATTTATTCTCAATTCGAAATGTAAATGTGGACCGGTCGATTGCCCTGTTGAACCAACAGTAGCAATTTTTTCTCCGCCACGAATGACATCCCCATTTTTTACAAATAACTTTTCACAATGACAATAAACACTTATAATATCGTTGTCATGCTTGATTTTAACGAAGTTACCATTCCATTGGTCATAATCTGCTTGTATTACTTCACCATCATAAATTGCGTAAATAGGTTCACCTTTATTTAAAGCTAAATCAATACCTTTATGAATGCCTAACGTACCATTTATTGGGTGAATTCGCTCGCCAAATTCGGAAGAAATCTCACCATTAATTACAGGATTATAAATTTTATAATTTAATTTATATTTTTCAAATGAATAATTAATATTCTCATTATTAATATTTTCATCTTCGCCACCTTCACCTAAAACTTCAGCATTAAATAATTCATCAGTATAATCGATTGGAATAAAATTATCAACAGAAAACGACTCAATTTTTTTGAATGCTTCTTCAAATTTTTCTTTTTTAATATTTTTGTTTAATTCTGAAATAAATTCATTTTTAAAAACTGAAAATGCCGGTGTATCAAAATAATTAATTGCGAACATAAAACTGAAAATTAAAACACAAACAATAAATTGTAATATTAAAGTTTTTACTAAATAATCTTGTTTTTTATTTTTATCCATAAAAAATCACCCGCAAATATATATGCGAGTGATTTTTAAATTATTCTTGTAATTCTTCCCATTCAGAATACAACTTATCTAATTCATTTTTTAATAAATCAAACTTTTCGGTTAATTCGAGCAATTTTTCATAATCAGCAGAAGTTTCTGGTAACTCAAGTAAAGATTGAATTTCTGAAATCTCTGTTTCTTTTGCTTCTATATCTTTTTCAATCTTTGAAATTCTTGAATTACGTTTTCTTTCAAGTGCCTGTTGCTCTTTTTGTAACTTGTAAGTATTAACTTTAGTTGTATCTTTCTTAACATCTTCTTTTGGAGTTTGATTATTTTCTTTAAATAGCAAATAATCATCATAATTACCGTCTATACTTACTGCCCCATCGTGTGTTAAATGAACAATTTTACTCGATAATTTATTAATAAAGTATCTATCGTGAGAAACAACCAAAAGAGTGCCATCATAGTTTAAAAGTGCTTCTTCCAATACTTCACGTGAGTTAATATCAAGGTGGTTTGTAGGCTCATCTAAAATCAAAAAATTCGGTTTAGCGAGCATAATTTTAAGTAAAGCAATTTTTGCTCTTTCGCCACCGCTTAAAACCGACACTTTTTTAAACACGTCGTCACCACGGAATAAAAATAACGCTAAAGCACTTCGAATCTCGGTCTGGTCCATAAATTTATACATATCCCAGACTTCATCTAAAACAGTTTTATCACTATCTAATTTATCGATATTCTGGTCAAAATAACCGATTTTAACGTTTGTGCCAAATTTAATAATACCACTATCTTGTGAAATTTCTCTATTTAAAATCTTTAAAAACGTTGATTTACCACATCCGTTTGGACCTAATAAAAACATTTTATCTTCTCTGTTAATTGAAAGATTTAAGTTTTTAAATAATGGCTTTTGCGGGAACGATTTTTCTAAATCAAAAACAGTTAAAACGTTGTCACCCGAACGAATATCAGAATTAAAAGAAAACCTTACTGAAGCTAATGCTTTATCTGGCACAACTAAATCAGCTTTAATTCTTTCAATCTGCTTCTCTTTACTTGCGATTGTTATATAGTTTCTTTCCTGATTAAAACGTTTCTGTTGCTCAATTATACCTTCTATACGCTTAATTTCTGCAATATTTTTTTCATACTCACGCTCAATAGTCAATTCTCTTTCTGCTTTTAACTTCTGAAAAACAGAATAATTACCTTTAGTCATAGTAATTTTTTTGTGTGCGATTTCCATTGTTAAAAACGTTATTTTATCAAGAAAATATCTATCGTGAGAAACAACAATAACTGCACCTTTATATTTACCTAAAAAATCTTCAAGCCAGTTAATTGCATCAATATCAAGGTTATTTGTAGGTTCATCCAATAATATTAAATTAGCATTTGAAAGAAGAAGTTTACAAAGAGAAACTTTAGAACGCTGACCACCACTTAAATTTTTAACTGGTGAATCAAGTTCACTTTCTTTAAAACCTAAACCGATAAGAGCAGAGCGGGTTTTTGCTTTATAAACAAGACCATCACGGCGTTCTATTTCATCTGTTAAACATAATTGTCTTTCTATTAACGATAAATCACTTTGAGTTTCAAGTTTTTTTGTTATTTCTTCAAGTTCTGTCTCCATTTGGGCAACATCTGAAAAGACTTTTAACGCTTCTTCATAAACAGTTAAATTATCTTCACATTCAAGATATTGTTCCATATAGCCAATTTTGACGTCTTTACCACGGACAATACCACCTTCTTGAGCAGAGTATTCCCCTGTTATCAGTTTAAAAAGCGTGGTTTTACCACTACCATTAGAACCTATTAAGCCTATACGGTCATTTTCTTCAACCTGAAAAGCGGCGTCTTTAAACAAGACGCCGTCAGAAAAGCCGAATTTTAAATTTAAAGCCGTTAATAATGACATAAAAATTCACCTTAATATTGCTGAACAATTTAATTATAATGTGCTCAAAAGTGCATTAAATTCACCTGATAACAAAACTGCTCCGCTATTTGCAGGAATAAATATGCTATCACCTTTTTTTACGCTTACAGCCGTATTGTCAACTGTAATACTACCATTACCATCAAGAATTAAAACAGATAAAAATGAACTGTTATCGCAGTTATATTCATATTTACCATTTAATTTTAATGATGTCATTGTGAAAAACTCGCAAGAGCAAAGTTTTTGTATTTTCGCATCGCCGATATTTTCTTCTTTTCCTTCTGCTTCTGCAGAACGTACTGGTGGTAAAGTATTAGTAACGTCAAGAGCTTTTTCGATATGTAATTCACGAGGCTTGCCGTCAACTAATCTGCCATAATCATACACTCTGTAAGTTGTATTGCAGTTCTGTTGAACTTCTGCAAGTAAAATTCCGCCACCAATAGCGTGTAAAGTACCTGCTTCAATGAAGAAAATATCACCTTTTTTTACTTTAACTTTATTAACATGATTTAAAAATGAATTATCTTTAATTGAATTTTCAAATTCTTCTTTTGTAATCTCTTTATTGAAACCATAAATAAGTTCAGCATCATCTGCACAATCAAGAACGTACCACGCTTCAGTTTTACCTAAAGAATTTTCGTGAACTCTTGCATAATCATCATCAGGATGCACCTGAATTGACAAATCAGATTTAGCATCAATAAATTTAATCAAAAGCGGAAATTCGTTATATTTCTTGCCTTTTTCACCTAAAAATGCAGGGTTATTTTTAATAAGTTCTGTAAAACTCTTATTAGCATACTCGCCGTTTTTTACTGTGTTATCGCCATCATTACGAGCACTTAGCACCCACGCTTCAGCAATGTTTTTAAGGTCACTTTCATAACCATAATCATTTTTTAAGCGTTCGCCACCCCAAACAATTTCTTTAAAAATCGGATTTAATTTAATAGGATACATTATTTACACCTCAGTAGTTGTATTGTTATCATTCTGTGCAGTATTTTCGTTGTTTTCTTCTGCAATTTTCAATTCTATTTCTTTTTTATCAATAAAAGGTACAGTTGAAGATTTAATATCAACTCTATCATAATATTCTTTGAAACGAATTGTAAATCTGATTTTACGTTTACAATTAGTACATTGAAAAATTGCTCTGAACGACTGATTCATAACACGCCAGTCAGTAATTCTTTCACAACTTGCACCGCATACGTCACAAAGACATTTCATTTTACTTCTGTCTATAAGCGGACTGTTGATATCTGTAATAACCTTTGGTTTAAACGATAATTTCACATAAAACGCGTTATCACAAACGTGTGTATATGAAGAAATCATTTGTTGATTATAGATTTTTCTGAAAATATCGGCAGTTAAAAGACTATCATCAATCGCACGATGCAAAGAGTAATGCTCAATATCAAGTCCTAATTTCTCTGCAGCAGCAGAAAGCCCAATCTGGTCGGCTTTAGAAATATTCATAAATGCCTGAGCGTAATTCTGAAGATTAACGTAATTTTTCAAAAACGGCACAAAATTTATACCATTAAAATACTTGAAATTTTCAACTAAAACTCTGACGTCGGTATCGCCCCAAGTAAGAATAACGTTGTTTTCACCAGCAGACCATTTTCTGAATTCAGACATAGCCTGACTAAACGGTGTACCTGTGCTGATATCATCGTTTGAAATATTAGTTAACTCTTTAACTCTTGTATGAAGTTTTTTGCCTAACTGTGCCTTGATAAAAAGTGAAAATGTATCAACCTGATTGAGATTTTCATCAAGTTTTACTGCACCAATTTCAATAATTTCATTTAAAAAACCTTTTTTCTTCTTGCAGTAAGTGTTATTCCACTCAAGGTCCATTATAATATAATGCATTAAGAAGTTACTCCCGGTAATAGATTAAATTAAGCCTTCACTATCATAAAGACACGCTGTTTCAAGTAAAACTTTTGCACCTACTTCAAGTGCTTCTGGAATTAATAAATCCGGTGTGTCTAAACGAGTATGATAATATCTTGGTGGAGTTGGGTCCATAGCCGCAAAACCAGTTGCTTTAATTTTCTTTTGTGTAAAAGCAGCAGCATCACAAGCACCTAAATAAATTGAAGCGTAAGGTAAATCATAACCACAATTTTTAGCTGCTCTTTTAACAAGTTCTTTTGCTTGTTTGTCGTGTTTCAAAGTACCACTTAAATCTCTGTCGTACACTGCCATATCTTTTAAATCGCGCATTGTATCACAAGCAATAACAACAGTTTCAATTTCTTTGAGTTCTTTTTCGTGAGTTTCAGCGTAATTTTTAGCGCCACGAAGACCCGCCTCTTCTGAACCTGTGAGCATAATTCTCACTTCGGTATTTTCTAACTCAATACCATGTTCTTTCATAAGTTTTAAAACCGACATAGCAGTTAAACAACCTGTAAGGTTATCGTTAGCACCAGGAACACTTTTGGTATAACTCTGGAAGAATAAGAATCCAAAATACGGAATAATAAATATACAAAGTACAATTCCAACTATAAAGAAAAACGTATCAACACCTTTTGATGGTGCTTCTAAATTAAGATATGTAAAATATTTGATAATACTTGCAAAGCAAACAACAAAAAGACCAACAGCGGCAGGAATGAGGAAAAGTTTCATTCCGGTACCACCCAATAAGTAGTTTAAAGTCCATTCATATTGAGAGTCTGCGTGACCAATGAAAATTATTCTCTTTTTTATTTCACCTTTTGGTTTTTTTGTTGCAATAAGGTTGTGTGACGGATGACCAATAAACAATGGGTCAAGAAAACGCTTGTACATTAAAAACTCAAGCACTAAAGGAATTATACCAAGAACTGTGCACAAAAAAGCAACAAGTGGATAATCGACCCAATAAAGAACTGTTGCCGCTAACGCCATAGCAACTGTAAACGGAATAAAACCCATAAATGCCTGTCTGTGAACGGTAAATTCTTCAATAGTAATTTCGTCAGACCATTCCTTTAAATCTTCACCCATAGACTCCTGTGCTGCTAATTCTTCTTTACTGCCAGGTGCTCTCGGACCAATTTTTTCAACTATATCGGTAATCTTCTTTACCATATAATCAACAGTGGGAGAAAAATCAATTGTTTCTAATTTACTTTTTTCAAGAATTGTTTTCATAATACACCACTCCATACTAAATAAGTGAATACTTACTAAATATAGCATATTATTCTTCATTTTACAACATTATCTTGTTAAAATCATTGATTTTTACAAAATAGTAATGTATAATATGTTAAAATTTTCAGTAGTAGGTGTTTTTATGTTGAACGATTCATTAAATATGTACTATTCTTCCCCTGCAAAAGAGTGGATTGAAGCATTACCATTAGGCAACGGCTCTATTGGTGCAATGATTTTTGGTAAAACTAATAATGAAAAAATCTGTATGAACAGTGATACTTTATGGACTGGTTTTCCAAGAGAAACAAGAATTAAAGAAAATACATACGAAAACTTCTTAAAAGCAAGAGAATTGTCACTTAAAGGTAAATATGACGAAGCACAAGACGTTATTGAAGAAGAATGTTTAGGTAACTGGACTCAGGCGTATTTGCCACTCTGTGATATTGATATTAAATTCAATACTAAAGGCTGTCGTGCAAAAGAATACAAAAGAGTGCTTGATTTAAGCACAGGTATTCACACTGTAAGTTACATTAAGAATGATGTTGAGTTCAAGAGAGAAGCGTTTGTTTCTGCACCAGATAAAGCATTTATTCAGAAATATTATGCAAGTAAAAAAGTGTTAAATTTCAAACTTTCACTTTCTACACAACTTAAAGGTACATCTTTTATTGAAAATGACGTTTTAATTTTAGATGGTATTTGCCCTTCTGATGAATTTGATAACCAGGAATTACTGAACAGATGCGAATTTTATCCGGAAGAAAAAGATTTGCAAGGTATTAGTTTCAGAGCAAGTGTTAAAGTTGTTTCTGACGGTAAAGTTTCATATTCTAAAAATTCAATTACTGTCCAGAATGCTTCAAAAGCTTATATTTTCTTTACAACTGAAAACTCTTTTAATGGTTATGATAAACACCCTGCATTAGAAGGCAAAGAATATAAAAACGCTTGTCTTGAAATGCTCGAAAAAGTTTCAGTAATTGATTATAAAACACTTAAAAAATCTCATTCAGATGATTTTACAGCTCTTTTCTCAAGGGTTTCTTTGGACCTTGGTACAGACAATAAAGGTCATATCCCAACTAATAAACGTTTAATCAAGCACGATAAAGGTGCAAAAGATATTGCTCTTTATACTCTTATTTTTAACTTCGGCAGATATTTAATTGTTTCAGGTTCAAGAGAAGGCACACAACCAACCAACTTACAAGGTATCTGGAACGATAAATTCAGAGCACCATGGCACTCAAATTACACAGTAAACATCAATACAGAAATGAACTACTGGCCAGTTCTTATGTGCAATCTCCCTGAATGTAACTTACCACTTATTGAGATGGTTAAAGATTTATCTGTTTCAGGTGAAAAAATTGCACAAAAACGTTACCACGCCCGTGGATTCTGCGTTCATCACAACGTTGACTTATGGCGTCACGCTGACTGTGTTGCAGGTGCGGCACAATGGGCATTCTGGCCAATGGCTGGTGGTTGGCTTTGTGAACACGTTTTTAACCACTATCTTTACACGAATGATAAGAATTACTTAAAAGAAACAGCATACCCACTTTTGAAAAAGTCAGCAGAATTCTTCCTTGATATGTTAGTAGAAGATAAAGATGGTTACTTGATTTTTGCACCATCAACTTCACCAGAAAATGATTTCCATTTCGGAAAAAGACATATTTCTGTAAGTGCTACTTCAACAATGACAATGGCTATCATAAGAGAAAATTTCGAGAACATTCTCAAAAGTGCTAAAATTCTTGGAATTAACGACAACTTCACAAAAGACGTTGAAAACGCTTTAGGCAGACTCTTACCATTCAAAACTGGTTCACAAGGCGAACTTTTAGAGTGGTACGAAGAGCAAGAAGCTGTTGAACCACATCACAGACATAAATCTCACCTTTATGGTCTTCACCCTGCAACTCTTATTACACCAGACGAAACCCCTGAACTTGCTGCGGCTTGTAAAAAATCACTTGAATTACGCGGTGATAATGGTACTGGATGGAGTTTAGGTTGGAAAATTAATATGTGGGCAAGACTCTGGGACGGCGACCACGCTTTAAAACTTATAGATATGCAATTAAGACCGGTTTTACCTGCACAAATTAAATATCGTGGTGGCGGAACTTACCCTAACCTTTTTGATGCTCACCCACCATTCCAGATTGATGGTAACTACGGTTGCACAAGTGGTATTTGTGAAATGCTTCTTCAATCAAGAGAAGGTAAAATTTTCTTACTCCCTGCCCTTCCATCAAGTTGGAAAAATGGCAAAGTTAAAGGACTCAAAGCAATCGGCAACGTTACTGTTGATATTGAATGGAAAGATGGTAAACTTTCAAAATACAAATTAGATGGCGATATTTCAAATATCGATGTTATATATAATGGTGAAATTTTAAGTAAATAAATATTAAAACGAGTTAACCGATATTAATCAGTTAACTCGTTTTATTTTATGAGAAGAGAATTGTATTCATAATACTTTCTAAATATTCTTGTCTGCCACTCTGAACGTTTTTGGTGTCACCTAAATTAATTGCGTAATCAGCAAGTTCACTAAGTGTAGCGCTACCACTTAAAATCTTTTTACCGATTTCAGTATCGTTAAATGAAGAATACTTATTCTTAATAAAATCATCTATTCTGCCATCTTCAATAATCTGAGCGGCTTTTAAAAGACCTAATGCAAACGTATCCATACCTAAAATGTAAGCGTGGAACATATCCTCGAATGTATTACTTGGTCTGCGGTTTTTAGCATCAAAGTTAAAGCCACCAGTAAGACCACCAGCTTTAAGAACTTCATACATACAAAGAGTTGCTTCATAAACGTCAAATGGGAATTCATCAGTATCCCAACCAAGTAAATAGTCACCCTGGTTTGCATCAATGCTACCTAACATTCCGTTAATTGCAGAAATTCTTAATTCGTGTTGGAACGTGTGACCAGCGAGAGTAGCGTGGTTTGCTTCAATATTCATCTTGAAGTCTTTATCTAAACCATATTGACGAAGGAAACCAATTGCAGTTGCGGCATCAAAATCATACTGATGTTTCATTGGCTCCTTTGGTTTTGGTTCAATATAGAAGTCACCAGTAAAGCCGATACTTCTGCCGTACTCGACAGCCATTTTCATAAGTCTTGCAATGTTTTCTTGCTCGAATTTTACGTCTGTGTTAAGAAGTGTTTCATAACCTTCTCTGCCACCCCAGAAAACGTAACCTTTACCACCAAGTTTAACGGTTAATTCAAGTGCTTTTTTAATCTGAGCAGCCGCAAAACAATAAACTTCTGCAGAGTTCGTGCTACCAGCACCATTCATAAATCTTGGATTTGAAAACATATTAGCAGTACCCCAAAGGCATTTGATATCAGTACCTTTCATTTTTTCTAATATGTAGTCTGTAATTTCATCAAGACGGCGGTTTGTTTCTTTAATATCATCTGCTTCAGGAACAATATCTACATCGTGGAAGCAGAAATATTTAATGCCGAGTTTTTGCATAAATTCAAAACCTGCATCAACTTTCGCTTTAGCGTGTTCCATTGTTGCTTTTTCTGTTCCAAAAGATTTGTCTGCAGTATCTCTACCAAACATATCTGTACCACCAGCACAAAGATTGTGCCACCAAGCCATAGCAAATGGTAAATGCTCACTCATTTTTTTGCCGAGAACTACCTGGTCGGGATTATAAAATTTGAAAGCAAAAGGATTTTTTGACTCTTTACCTTCATATTTGATTACGGGAATATCTTTAAAAATTTCACTCATCATTATTACTCCTTAATAGATTTATAAAGTTCTTTTACTGCAGGGTAAATCTGCTTAAATTTATTATATCTTTCTTCATATAAATTTACAAGTTCTTTTTCAGGTAAAACGTTATCTTTTACTGAAAGAAGTTTTTCAGCGCATTCGTTAATATTCCGATATTCACCTGCACCCACCATAGAAAGCATTGCAGAGCCGTAGCCTGGACCTTCTTCTGCATTTGGAATTTGTAATTCAATATCAAGAATATTTGAAAGAAGTTTACGCCATAACTTACTTTTAGCACCACCGCCACAAATGTAACTCGTTTTAACGTCAATACCAATTGCCTTTGCTACTTCAATATTATCTCTTATAGCAAATGAAACACCTTCTAAAACAGCTAAAAGCATCTGCGAGCGTGTTGTATCTGGTCTTAAACCGATAAACATACCCGTAGCATCTGTATCGTTTATAGGGCTTCTCTCACCCATTAAATATGGTAAAAAGAATAATTCATTTTTGCCTAAAAGTGAAGTATCGATTTCTTGCTCTAATTTATTATAATCTGTTTCAGTAAAAATTTTATCACATATCCATTTATGGCAAGATGCGGCAGAAAGAATGCACCCCATTAAATGATATCCACCATCGGCGTGACAGAAAGAATGTAAAGCATTATTTTCATCTACGCCAAATTTATCAGATGAAATAAATACTGTACCAGAAGTACCAAGTGAAATGTTACATTTTCCATTACCAATAGTACCTGTACCAATAGCAGCAGCGGCGTTATCACCAGCACCCGCAACCACATTTACAGTATTAATGCCTAATTCACTTGCAATTTCACTTTTAACGTTACCAATTACGTCGTAACTTTCAAAAAGTTCCGGCATCTGTTCTTTGGTTACAGAACATACTTCAAGCATCTCTTCTGACCAGCATTTATTTTTCACGTCAAGTAAAAGCATACCAGAAGCGTCTGAATAATCACAGGCATGAACACCTGTTAATTTATAGTTAATATAATCTTTCGGAAGCATAATCTTGCTTATTCTTTTAAAATTCTCGGGTTCATTTTCTTTCATCCAGAGTATTTTTGGTGCAGTAAACCCTGCAAAAGCAATATTAGCAGTATTTTCTGATAATTTATCTTTACCAAACACTGTATTTAAATATTCAGTTTCTTTCCAGGTTCTGCCATCATTCCATAGAATAACGTTACGGATTACGTTGTCATTATCATCTAAAACAACAAGTCCGTGCATCTGCCCTGCTACGCCAATACCGTTGACATTTGTACCATCAAAGCCTTTTAAAAGCTCTGGAACACCAGTTTTAACTGCATTCCACCATTCATTTGGGTCTTGCTCTGACCAACCTGATTTTGGATAAATAACAGGATATTCTTTTGAAATAGAATTAAGAATTTCACCCGTTTCATCTACTAATAAAAACTTGGTAGCAGACGTACCTAAATCAATACCAATATAAAGCAAAAAATCACCCCGAATAAAAATAATCACTAATTGATTATATTTCCATCGGGGTAATATGTCAATATTTAAGTAAGCTTTTTATTGCCTTTTCTTGTCTTTTCATCATTCTGAGCCAGCTTATAAAACCATATAAATCGTTAACTAAAAATACTACAAAACAAATAACAACTGAAATGTATGAAATATCTTTAAATGAGGCTAACACCCATAAAACAATTAAAACAATGTCGTTTGAAGCGTACGCTAAAGCAAAATATGGGCTTCTTCTGAATGTTAAATAAGCTGCTAAAAAGCTTGTTGAAACAGAAAAAGTGCTCGGGATTAAATTAGCAGTATTAAAATATTTTAAAATAAAATAGAAAACAACAGTTACGACTAACGTTAAGAAGCTCACAAAAATTATTTCATTAAAAGTAATTTTATTAACTGCAACCTCAGATTTATTACCATTAAATGGATTTTTAAGCCACGAAACGAGCGAAAAAGCAGCCATTGGAAGCGACATTCCAAGATAAGTCAACATTTCGCCATAGTATTGAAATGAAAAAGAAATAATTGAATAAATTATTGCAAATATTATCATTAAAAACTGACCAAAAGGATTACCTTTCGCGCAGAAAATCAACGAGGTAACGCCAATTAAAGATGCAACAAGCGTTAAATAGCCATCATTCTCAAAAAGAAAAAATGAAACGATAATAACTATAACAGAAATAGACCAGATAAGCTTTTCTGTTAAATTAAAATAATTAAGTAAATTTTTTATTTTCAAAATACCATTCCTTTCAAGGTTAATAAGCAATCAAAAAGCATTCGTTATATACATCTTCAAAGACCTAACGATGTATAAACGAATGCTCTATTTTAAACATTCACTACCCGGTGGCAGTTTAGTTATATTAAATTGACAACTATATTAAAAATTGTTAAACCAAGAACAATAATTAATACAAAATTAAATGCCTTATTAACGGTTGCTTCCGAAAGTTTTTTGTTAAAATGAGCACCAAGAAAACCACCGATTATAGCGGCAATTACCATAACAGCTACAACTGTAAAATCCAAATTAGTAAAGCCATTTGTAAAGAAAACAGTTGCAAGCTTTGAAAATTGTGAAAAAAGAATTGTCATCAATGAACATACTGTTGCAGTTTTAATTGGTAACGAAAAGAGAAAAATTATAACTGAAACATTAATCGGTCCGCCACCAATTCCTAAAAAAGCAGAGGTCATACCTAAAAGTAAGCCAACAAAAAGAGATGGTAAAACGCCTTTAAACTCTTTACATTTAAATTTACTCTTATTGTTCATATAAATAAATACCCAAACAATTAAAACCGTTAGCACTATATTTTGAACAATTTTAACTATTGAATCGGCTTTAAACAAATCAACAATAAAACTAAAAACTCTTTCACCTAAAATTCCACCTATAACAGAACCTAATGACAAAGGAATTGCTATACAAAAAGGAATTTTAGTTTTAGATTTAATCTGCTTAAAAATTGAAACAAACGCCATTGAAAAAACTGTAATTGAAGCAATTACACCTATAGAATGAACATCAAAATTACCAATAACGTCCATAATCGGTTTTATAATAACTCCCCCACCCATACCTGTAAGAGAACAGATAGTTGTAGCAAAAAGAGTTATAATAAAATAAATAATGTACTGGAGCATTATCTGATACCATATTTTTCAATGATATAGTCCATATCTTTGTCGCCTCTGCCTGAAAGATTAATAAGAACTGAACCTCTGCCCATTTCTTTTGCAAGCTTCATACCATAAGCAACAGCGTGAGCACTTTCAATCGCAGGAATAATACCCTCAAGTCTTGAAAGTGTAAAGAAAGCATCAAGTGTTTCTTCGTCGTCAACCACGTCATATTTAATTCTTCCAACTTCTTGTAAGAAAGCGTGTTCAGGACCAGATGACGGATAATCGAGACCACTTGCAATTGAGTAAACCGGTGCCGGTTCGCCGTTTTCATCTTTTAACATAATACTATTGAAACCGTGCATAATGCCTTCTGTACCATATTTAAGACTTGCGGCGTGGTCACCAAGAGTAGTTCCCCTACCTAATGGTTCAATACCATAAATATCAACCGGGTCATTTAAGAAACCAGAGAAAATACCCATAGCATTAGAGCCACCACCAACACAAGCAACAACTGCATCTGGAAGTTCGCCTGTCATACCTACGAATTGCTCTCTTGCTTCAACACCAATAACACTCTGGAAATCACGAACCATTAATGGAAATGGGTGTGGTCCCAAAACAGAACCAATACAATAAATAGCATCGTTATATTCATTCATATAAGCATTAAATGCCGCATCAACAGCTTCTTTAAGTGTTTGTAAGCCTTCTGTTACCTCAATAACATTGGCACCTAAAATCTTCATTCTTGCAACGTTTGGTGCTTGTTTTTTAATATCAACTGCACCCATATAAATGTCACACTGAAGACCAAAATAAGCTGCTGCAGTAGCAAGAGCAACACCGTGCTGACCTGCACCTGTTTCTGCAATAACTTTCTTTTTACCCATATATTTTGCCAAAAGAGCTTCACCCATACAGTGATTTAATTTGTGTGCACCTGTGTGGTTTAAATCTTCTCGTTTAACGTAAAGCTGAACGTTACCAAGACTCTCAGAAAGTCTCTCCAAATGAGAAATTGGGGTTGGTCTACCTTGAAAATCACGGCGAATTCTACGAAGCTCACTAATAAATTTGCTTGATTTACAAATTGTAAAATAAGCTTCTGTAATTTCTTCCATAGCCTTTTTTAACTCTGGTGAAACGTAAGCTCCACCAAACTTTCCAAAATAACCTTCATTATTCGGGTAATTTTTAAAATAAGTTTCAAAATCAACATTGTTTAATATCATTAAAGACACTCCTTTTTGTCAAGGAAATAAAAAAGTCCTTGACAGAATCAAATTAACTGTCAAGGACGAATTATAAAATCCGCGGTGCCACCTTGAATTCATAGAAAAACTATGCACTTTAGAGTACCATCATACCCCAGATGATTAACGCTCATCAATCGTTGCAGAATACTCTGTGAAAAAACACATTTCACTGCACCCTCAGCGGTCCATTTGACAACTTGTTTCTTACCTGATTTTCAGCAACGCAGGCTCTCTGTGAAGGCATAATTGCCGTTATCTCCGCTTCAACGGTTTACTATTATGTTCTGTATTATACTACCACTATATTTAATTGTCAAGAGAATTGCTACTAAATTTCAGCTTCAAAAACACCGATAGACTCTCTGCCCAACAAATTATTTGAAACGTTACGTGCATTAAAATATAACCTGAATTTATTTTCATATTTTGTAAGACAGCAAGCATAAACATATTGAGCCATCCAGTTACTATCCCCACACTTCTGAGGAACTAAGAAAGGTTTAACAAACTGGAAATTGATGCCATCATCTGATTTTAATAGCATAATCGCAGAGTGACTTTTTCCATTTTCTTGAAACAAGCCATTCTGAAGCCCTATATAACAATCCTTTAATTTATAAACCTTAAGGCAACCAGAACAAAGATTTAAATATTTTGAATTTTCATCGGGACTTATAATCGGTTTTTCTAAAGAAATATAATCTTTATTTACACTATCACTTTCAGCAAAACTTATGTGAGTTGGTTCACAAAAGCCACAATCCTTTATAAACGTCTGACCACAAGAATAATAAAGTCTGAATTTTTCATTAACTTTAAAAAGGAACGGATTTGAAATCGCCAAACCTCTGTCATCTTCCTGATAATCTCTTGATTTAGTAATAACAGGATACGGCATAGACCAGTTCTTTAAATCTTTTGACTCTGTGCAGTAAATCTCTGATTTCCATTTCAAACCAACAAGTGAAAAAAGATTTGCAATTGGTGACCTTGTTCTTTCAAAAAACAAATAATATGTACCATCAATATAATTAATATTTGGTCTCATTGCATTGTTAGTAATCTTTTTAACCTTTTTAAAGCTTATGCCGTCATCACTCGAGTACAAATAAACGCCAAAAAAAGTATGACAAAACAAATGGAATTTATTATCGTGTGAAACATCTGGAGTTATAACACTCGGGTCAGCAATAACAAAACTGTTTAAAGGATTTTTGATTATTGGATTTTTATCATATAACTTAAATTTAAGATTATTAAATTCTTCAAACGTTAAATTTTCCATTTAATTCTCCTGTAAACTATTTTTCTTAAAAAACTTAATAATAAACAACATTAAGATTGTACCTAAAACAGGAAAAATTGAAGTAAATAACATAGCAACTTTTAAACCGATTTGTTCAGGTGTAAGGCTTAAAGAAGTGCTTAAATTCATAGCAAACTGACTTACAGAAACGTTATCAACAACAATACCCATAAGTTGTGGCGCTAATGATGCACCAAAATCACCCGCAGAAGCCATTAAAGCATAAGCGGCAACACCAACACCTTTTACTTTTTCTTCCATAAGAATAAGTGTGCCTGGCCAGAGCATTGATGTAAAAATACCAACAAAAATACAACAAATAAATGCTACAATTTTATTAGGAGAAAAACTAATAAATAAATAACAAACCGCAGCACAAATAAAGCTTAAAAGTAAAAATTTGCTGATGTTTTTGCCGTATTTTGCATAAAGAATTCTTGTAACACCTAAAAGAATAGCAAACCCAGCCATTCCTAAAATATCGCCTAACGCCTTATCAATATTAAGTGCGTTTTCAGTATATGTAGAAATCCAGTTAGACATTGTGTTTTCAGCACAACTGCCTAAAAAGATACAACCAACACAAAGTGCTAAACCTATTGTTCTTTTTTTATTTTTCTGCGATTTTCCTGTTGTGGTTTCTTCACTGCTCATCTCCGGCATTGGGGAAAGTTTGAAAAGAAGTGCGGCAAAAAGTGGCAAGACACCCCAGAACAAAGTTAAATACATCCAATTTGCATTACCAAAGATTTTCAAGAAAAGTGTGCTCACTACAACTACAGTAAAGAAACCGAAAGCGTAAAGTGAGTGAAGCATACTCATATCTTTCTGCGGATTATCTGACGGAATAGCCGCAATTACCGGGCTTAAAAGAACTTCTGAAAGACCTGCAGAAACTGAGAAAATAATTGTACCTATTACTAAACCCAAATATGCAAACTGCGGAAAGAAATTAGGTACTAAAGCGTAAATAAAAAGACCCAACGAAGTAATGCACGGCATTACCCTTACAACTTTTTTAATATTAAACTTTTTTGAAAAAAGAGTAAAAATCAAATCAACCAACATTTGTGTACAGAAGTTAGTTAAAACAAGTGTACCTAAAAGTGTGTAAGAAATATTATACAATTCCTGAAACGTCATAAATAATAACGGCGGTAAACTGAATATTGATGACATTGTAAAATATGCTGTATAGCACGCAAGTTTTGTGCGTTTGAAGTTTAACTTTGGCATTTTATCTCCTATTAAAAAACTGATAACTCATCAATTGTGTGAATTATCAGTTTTTTGATTATATTTGTGTAAATTTCACTCCATAAAATCATTCCCACTCAATTGTACCAATTGGCTTTGGAGTAAGGTCATAGAGAACACGGTTGATACCGTCTACCTCGTGTGTAATTCTGTCTGTAATTTTATGAAGAACTGCGTAAGGAATTTCTTCAATTGTAGCGCTCATAGCGTCAGTTGTATTAACTGCACGGATGATTGCTGGCCAACCTTCGTAACGTTTTGAATCTTTAACGCCAACACTCTTAACATCAGGAACAGCAATAAAGTATTGCCATACTTTACCAGCAAGACCATTTTTATCGAATTCTTCACGAAGGATTGCATCTGCTTCACGAAGAGCGTGAAGTCTGTCACGAGTAATAGCTCCAAGGCAACGAACACCGAGACCTGGGCCTGGGAATGGTTGACGATAAACCATTTCATCAGGAAGACCGAGTGCAGAACCTACAACACGAACTTCATCTTTAAAGAGAAGTGCAACAGGCTCAACGAGTTCCATTTTCATATCTTCTGGAAGACCACCAACATTGTGGTGAGCTTTAACGCCATCACTTTCGAGAATGTCAGGGTAAATTGTACCTTGAGCAAGGAAAGAAATGCCTTCTAATTTCTTTGCTTCTTCATTGAATACTTCAATGAATTCACCACCGATAATTTTTCTTTTCTTTTCAGGTTCAGAAACACCTGCTAATTTATCTAAAAATCTATCAGTAGCATCAATATAAATTAAGTTTGCATCAAGCTGTTTGCCGAAAACTTCAATAACCTGTTCACTTTCGCCTTTTCTCATAAGACCGTGGTTAACGTGAACACAAACTAATTGTTTGCCAATAGCTTTAATAAGAAGTGCTGCAACAACAGAAGAGTCAACGCCACCTGAAAGAGCGAGTAAAACTTTCTTGTCACCAACTTGTTCTTGCACCTTTTTTACTTGTTCATCAATAAATGCATTCGCAAGTTCTTTTGTGGTGATTCTTTGCATATCATCAGGTCTTTTTAACATTTCCATAATTTTGCCTCCGTTGTAAATATATTATACGAAAAACTGAAATTTATTTATCAGTTTGTATAGTTATCAAAATAACCTTGAACAAGAACAACAGGAGTACCCTTGTCGCCTGAACCACTTGTTAAGTCACAGAGTGAACCGATAAGGTCGGTTAACTGTCTTGGGGTAGTACCCTGAGAAGCCATATTACCAACAAGGTTATCACTCTTAGCTTTAATGCTTTCTGAAATAGCTTTTTTAAGTTCTTCACCGCTTAAATCTTTAAAATCGTTATCTGCAAGATATTTGAGCTTTAATTCATTTGGTGTACCAACTAAGCCGTCAGTAAATGCCGGTGAAACACAAGGGTCTGCAAGTTCCCAGATTTTACCTTGTGGGTCTTTAAATGCACCGTCGCCGTAAACCATAACTTCAACGTGTTTACCAGTTGCATCTAAAACGAGTTTCTGTATTTCTAAAACGAAATCTTTACATTCTCTTGGGAAGAGCTTAATAGTATCTTCTGTAGATTTATTTGAGCCTAAAAGACCATATTTTTCGTTACAACCGCTACCATCAACAGAGCTGTTAAGAATATCATCAAGACCGCAAACAACTTTTGCGCCATTTTTAAGAAGAATTCTCTTTGTTCTTGCACGGGTATGAATATCGCAGTTGAGAACACAGTCTGTATATTTAAGAATTGTTGTTGGCTGGTTAGCAAAGATAACCTCTACTTCAGCACCAGCATCACGAATGATTTGTGAATAGTAATCAACGTAGTCAACACCAGTGAATTCGTGTTTATTTTCACCGAAAAGTTCACGATATTTTTCGAGTGTTAAAACGTCGCTATATGGGTTAATACCAGCTTCGTCAATTTTATCTAATGAAACGAGACAGTTACCAACTTCGTCACTTGGGTAGCTTAACATAAGCACGATTTTTTTAGCACCCATAGCAATACCTTTAAGACAAATTGCAAAGCGGTTTCTTGAAAGAATCGGGAAAATAACACCGATTGTTTCGCCACCTAATTTTGCTTTAACGTCTTTTGCAATTGCTTCAACCGAAGCATAGTTACCCTGACTTCTTGCAACGATTGACTCTGTAACAGAAATAACGTCTCTGTCACGAAGGCTGAAGCCTTCGCTCTCTGCTGCTTCAATTACACTGTCAGCAACGATTTTTGCAAGGTTGTCACCTTCTCTGATAATAGGGCAACGAATACCTCTCGAAACAGTACCAACTTTTCTTTCCATTTTTCTTCACCTTTCATTCGGTAGAATTAGCATAGTTTATAAAAAACTTTGACAATTTATTATACCACCATCATTTTGAGTGTCAATAATTTTTCATAAAAAAATTATTGTAGTTTTTATAAAAAATTATTGGTAATTTTCATTTCAAAATTGTGCTTTTTATTTCATTTGTAAGCTCAAACATCTGAACAATTTCAAGTTTTCTTGTTTCAGTTAATTCAGCAGGATTCCTTGTTCTTGTGTGAATGCCAATTCCAAGACCTTCAAGACTTAAGTAATACTTCGCATTTACGGGGTAACACTGACACTCTGTAACAGACATATACCCTACAATATTCTGCAATTTTTCTGCTAAAGCCATATTGCCATTATTAAAAGCTTCAATAAGTTGACTGTAAAGCTCCGGGTGGAAATTTGCCATAACACCAGAATAACCACTACAACCCATTCTGAGACTTTGCAAGAAAGTTGCGGCATTAGCGTTAAAAATTTTAAGATTACTGCCCTTTACTGCTTCGTGTTTAGCTTTCAACATTTCAGTATCACAACAAGTATCTTTCAAGAAATGAAATCTGCCGTCATCTGCCATTTTCTTTAAAAGTTCAGGTGTTAAGACTCTTTTATATGGATAAGGGCATTCATAAACGCCAAAAGGAATTTCAGGCAAAGCATCTGCAACGTATTTCATATTTTCGAATAAAACGTCATCACTTTCATCTGCTTTTGCAAAACGATTAGAAATGAAAACGTAAGCATCAATGCCAGTTTCAATGAATGCCTTTGCTTCTTTTATTTGTGTTTCTAAATCGTCTGCAACGTGACCAGAAGCAACAATATCCATTCCTTCCGGCTTATTTGCCATAATGAATTTTAAAAGTTCTAATCTTTCTTCAAATGATAAATAGAAAATTTCACTACTCTGGCAAATTGCAAAAATACCATCTACACCACGGAATTTGTACCAATCCAAAAGTTCAAGTACACCATTATAATCAATTTTATCGTCGTCTGTAAAAGGTGTAATCATTGTTGGATAAACACCATTTTTAATAGTTTTCATAACTAAATCCCCTTTTTGAATTTTCTTGAATCTATGTAATCTTGTAAAATTATATCAGCAGCAACCGCATCAACAACTGCTTTTCTTTTTTTACCACGCACGTTATTATCACTAAGAATTTTGTGTGCAGAAACTGTTGTTAAACGTTCATCCCAGAATTTAATTGGAATTTCTGTGAGATTTTTAAGTTTCTCGCCTAATTCTTTACAAGCATCAGCTCTGAAGCCTTCACTTCCATCCATATTTTTCGGAAGTCCAACAACTATTTCTTCAGCCTTTTTTTCTCTTGCTACGTCAATAATTTTATTTGCTAACGTATCAATATTCCACTCTGTAATAACGCATACAGGTGAAGCTAACATTTCAAATTTATCACAAACAGCAATCCCTGTTCGTTTATCGCCATAATCAACTGATAAAATTATCATAATTTAACTCCAAAAGCCGAAAAGAGAAAGTCACTTTTCGGCTTTATAAATATTTATTGTACCGGAACTTCTACTGGTTCAGTTGAATCAATCACTGGTGGTGGAGTTGTCTCAACTGGAAGAGTTTCAGAAGGCTCAACTGTTTCAGAAGGAGTAACAGGAACCGTTGGTGGAACAGTTGTCTGTGGAAGTGTTGTAACCAACGTTGTCGGTTCAGTAGTAGTTGTTGAAAGTTGTTCTGTTGTTGCTTCATCTGGAATTTCAGAACCAATAGCGTGAATCATAGCACAATTCTGACAAGTTGAAGGAAGTTTTGAAGTTCTGTAATAACCAGTTGCAGTCTGTGTACAAGTTGGAGCAGCCAAGTCACCGGTAAGTTTACAATATTTTCTTGCTACAACACCACTTGAAGACGGGAATGATTTTGGTTCTAAATCTTCGTGAATAGCTCTCATAACTTCGCGATAAATTTTACCTGCTGGGTTACCAGAAGTATTAGTAATTTCCTTTGGTTTATCATAACCATACCAAACCGCTGCAACGTAATATGGTGTACCACCTACATACCAACGGTCTTTATCGTCAGAAGTAGTACCTGTTTTTGAGAAGTTTTCAAAACCATTTACACCATAACCAGCACCAGTACCCGAAGATGAAACAGTTTTAAGAAGTTGCTTCATAACACCAGCTGTACTTTCAGAAATAACTTGTTCACCTTTAGAATCGCCGTCTGTTAATAAGGTTTCTGTACCATCATTGTTAGTAACTTTATAATAACAATATGGTTCAAAATAATAACCGTTATTACCAAAAATTGCATAAGCAGCAGTCATTTCAAGTGTAGTAACACCTTCACTCACACCACCAACGCAAATTGATGAATAGTTACCATCGTAGTTAGGGTCGTCTTCATCGGTAACAAGTGTAGTAAATTTCAAATCGTCAACAAGGAAATCAAAACAAGGTGAAATACCAAGTCTTTTAACAAGTTGTGCCGGAACAGTGTTATATGAAACTTGTAAAGCATATTGAACTGTAACAAATGAATCGGCTTTACCGTAAGAACCGCCATAGTTAACAGGCCATCTGCTTGAGCCTAACTTGATACCATAGTTCTGAACCATAGTTGACCAAGTTGCAACGTTATTTTCAATAACCGGTGTATAAACCGAAAGCGGTTTTATAGAAGAACCTGGTTGACGTGGTGAATCCCACGCTCTGTTAAGCACACGGAAATCTTTCTTTTCACCAGCACCACCAACCATCGCAACAACTCTACCACTATAATCCATAATAGTTATAGCAGATTGAACTGCAGGATTGTCTTTTGTATCTTCTTCTTTCGGGAACGTCTCTCGTGTTTCATATACTTCTTCGGCAGCAGCTTGTGCATCTAAATCAATTGCAGTGTAAATACGAAGACCCCCAAAGAATACCTTTCTCCAGGCTTCGTTATAAGTTAAATCATACTCTTCCTGAAGGTCCATAATAACCTTATCAATTACGTATTCAACGTAATATGAAGCCCACTCAGAATTACCTGTTTTATCAGTAAATTTAATATCGTCTTCTGTGTATTCAATATCTTCATCGTCATTCTTTGTAACTTGACTACCCTTATATTTTTCGCTATTTGTAAATATTAATTCATACTTTTCTGCTTTTTTGTATTCTTTTTCAGTCAAAGTACCATTTTCATACATAAGGTAAAGACAGTCTTGTTGTCTTTCAAGATGCTTTTTCAAGTTAGTAAATGGGTCATAAGTTGCAGGTGCTTTTGTAATAGCCGCAATACTTGCACATTCCGCAACGTTCAAATCTTCAACGTCTTTACCAAAATACTCTTCAGCTGCAGTTTTAATACCATAACAACCATTACCAAGATAAATTGTGTTAAGGTACGCTTCCATAATTACTTCTTTTTTATAAAAACGCTCTAAATTCAAAGCATTAAGAATTTCGTAAAATTTACGAGAAATATCACGATTATTCTCACCAGTAAGATTCTTAATTAACTGCTGAGTAATTGTTGAACCACCGTGGTCAAATTTACTTTTAACAACACCAAATATTGTTCTTACCCAGTCAACACCGCTATGTTCATTAAAACGCTTATCTTCAAGGTCACGGAAAGCATTAACCATATCTTCGGGAATATCTTCATATTTTACCCAAACACGATTTTGAGCACCGTGAAGCTTGAGAAGTTCAACTGGTTCATTATTTTCATCGTAACCATAAATAATACTTGTTTGTTGTTGATTTGCCTTGTATTCTTCAAGGTCAATTACTTTAGGACCATAAACATAGTCGTGAGCATAATCAATAACGTAAACGCAAGCAACAGTAGCGCAAACCACACCAATTGAACAAAGAATCGCAAAAACTGTAAGAACTTTTTTCAAAATTGGATTCATTGGTTTTCGTTGCTTTTTCTTTTTATTTGGGTTACGTTTTATACCATTGAAATTCAACGCTGGTTTTTTCATAGACCCTTTCTTTTTATTGTTCGCCATTATGAAACGCCTCCAAAGGTGACGGGAGTCGAACCCCGTACGCCTAAAATTTAAATCTTTCGGCACATTAAGCCGTTTTTTGTCTTGTTATACGCCAGTATGACTGCGCCAAAGAAACACCTTAATGCACCAAAATCTTTACA